>NZ_JAENII010000009.1 GCF_016595525.1 Haloferula rosea | reverse complement strand
GGCCGCGAGAAAGTGGCCGTGATATGGAAACTGTGGAGCATCATGCACAACATCGGCAAAATCGCGCTCTACCGTCCGGAATACGGGGTTGAAGGCGTGATCCGGGGATGAAAGGGCGGCTCAGAAGCCCTCGTGACCCCCAAAGAGAGGGACATCAGCGCCCCTCAGCGCCCCATTGCGCATCCCAGATCGAATCTGCTCCCGATTCACTCGAAACCGGACCTCCACAGCCCCCCCTTAGAAAACTTGGTTCTTCAAGGGCCTACTGGGGTTTCCCGACAGTCTCCTTAGCCTTGGTTGTGTAATCCCTAAAGCGGCCGTCCTTGCGTGCCTCCTCAAGAAGCCACAGTAGATCTGTGTCCCAAGTAGTGCCGCTCACCGACTCAGGCGGTCCGACAATCGCCCACAGGAGGGTAATCTTATCGACGAGATCCAACCTGACTGTCACACAGAATGCTCGAGCAGCGTCACGAACCTTACCCTCTCTTACCGCTCGGGACATGATCGTGTGATTGGTGATGCCGTCCGCCATGAACACGATCTTCTGATCCTTCCACGCTGTCACGGAACCAAGTTGTCCACCGGTGCTGCCGGAGCTCGGCACCAGGTAGAACGAGTGACTACCATCCCTGTTCTTGTGGACCTCGTAGTAGGCGCCCTTTGTATTCTTCTTTGTCACAAAGTCGGCGGATGCCGAGCCCGTAAGAACGGTGAGCGTCACGATAAGTGCTTTAGTGATCATGTTTTTAGGCTAGACCCTATGGCTGCCGGTTGATCTGGGCGCAGCATTTCGGGCCGAGTTCAGGTTGGTAAGAGAAGTGGTGGGTCTGGTTCAACTCGTGGGGCTACCCCGACAGGTCGGGGCCTATCCACATTCAATGCATTACGAAGAATGAAAACGAACTCAGACACACCGCAGAAACCCTACCTCGGACTCGACGTCCATAAAGCACAAACCACCGTCGCCATCGCCGATCCCGGCGCCGGAGGGGAGGTCCGCCATTACGGTTCGGTCGCGACCACCCACACCGCCTTGGAGCGGGTGGTGCGGCGAATCGCCAAAGCACACAAGATCCCGCTGGACGCCCTTGAAGTCTGCTACGAGGCCGGCGGATGCGGCATGTGGATCGCCCGGCATTTCGACAAGATCGGCGTGCCCTGCACCGTGATTGCCCCCTCGCTGGTCCCTTCCCAGTCCGGCGACAAGGTCAAAACCGATCCGCTCCCGCCAAGGCTACGGACGGCCAGGCAAGAAGGATGCGCGCCAACTCGCCCGTCTCCACCGCGCCGGAGAATTGACCGCCGCCTCGGCATCCACTACCCGGCAAAGGCCCATCCTCATTCGGCCCTTGGGAACGTGTCGTCAAAAACTACGGTTTCCGCCGTAGCAAGCTCTTGTCGGTCCCAACCACGCCCAGACATCGCTCGACAAGCGCCCTGCACGGCCCCTGCGTCTGCGACGCAAAGACCGTGGCCCCTGCCAATGAGCCGAGAGATCACTTCGAAACCCGATCACCACCGCAAGTGCCTGAACCTCAGGCACGAATCGATAGCGCATCGGCTTCGATCATCCCGCTGATCTCAACAAGGCCCGGCCCGTCCAACAACGGATCGCTGTAAGGCAAGCTCACCAGCCATCTTCGGGGTTCGACTCGGAGGAGACGGCTCGCAGCCACTACCTCCACCAGAATTCCTTGATTTTATCTACGGGAAGAACGCGACCGCCAGTCGCTTCTTCTAAGACGATATAGTTTTCATGAAAGTGAATTGCGCTCACTTTCTTTGGTTTCTCGCCTGTTCCAGCGGTCGACGTGGGACTTGTCTGGAGTTCGTAGAACACATCAAAGGATCCCCGTAGTGATTCAGGCGGCGAGGGAGCTACTGGTGAACCACTCGGAACATGCTTTTCTGTACATGCAGTTAGTGCAATCAACGAACACACTGTGCCGACTGCAAATATAGTTGTCAGTTGTTTCTTCATTTTTGAATCTCGGATTTTATTGCCGATGGTCCGAGGTCTGGCACCGCCTGCCTGGAAGCGCCGCTTCGGTTTCGCTCATGATGACCTAGCCACCCTAAGAGTTGAAGCCCTCAGCGGGCAGGCGGTTGTTCAGCACCGTCTTGTTCGCTGGAGTTGTTTGGCAATGGCGGTCTGGCCACCCACTTACTATCTCGCAGTTGAAACGCTCGTCCCGGAATCTCTTGCTCTTCGACGTTCTTCAGGAACCAGTCGAGTCGGTCGACAATAGCTTGCCGGTTAGGTTTCTTAAGCGCTATCACCACTATTCCCGTGTGGTCTGGGAAGCGGTGTTGCAGAGTATGGTAGAAGTCACGATCCGTGGTCAGCAACACGGCGCGCATTCGTCGGGATTCTGCGAGGAGAGCATCATCCTCAGCCCCCTCAAGCGCAGTTCCTCTTGGGTCAAAGCAGTCGTGTCCTGCCGCCTTAAGCAGGAGAGCAGCGGACTTCGGAAAATTCTCGTCGAGAAAAAACCTCACGCGACCGATTCGTAGCCGGTCTCTTGGTAGTCACTTAGCGCGCTAGCAAATTCTAGGGCAGCGCCGATATCTTCCCGCGCGATATTCGGATAGTCCTCTAGAATCATCTCCACCGAATCCCCTCCAGCAAGGGCTCCGAGAATGGTAGAGACCAACACCCGGGTGCCGGCTATCACAGGCTTGCCGTGACAGACTGCTGGAACTATGGAGATCCTCGGGTTCATGACTTTAAGTTCGTTGAACTGGGCTAAGAGTCAACACAGATGGTTCTTCAGCAAACAGTTTTCTTCGTAACACCCCAAGCCGATATGCGTGGGATTTATTAGGACGAGATTCCGCCATTCGAATGGGTCGAAGTCAAGAAGCCTCGGGGATTGGAGGCGGTCTACTCAGCTCGAATTGAATATCGGGAACCGACGTAGAATGGCATGGGTTTCGTTTCCGGAGGTCTTATTTCGCATATCACTTTTTCAGGAATCCAGGAACTTCAAGAAGTACCAAACAGCCTTGCTGATTCTGCGTCAGGGACGTCGAAGAGCCGGAGGTGGGGACGCTGTCGGTGGAGCCACGTGTGCTTTCGGTGTGACGAGGAAGCCGTGTGCATCCCGCCGGTGGATCGTGGGGACACGTGGCGGAATTCACTTCGTAGAGCCACCCCGTGAGGAAGAGATGACGAGCTCGCGCAGCACGCCGTGGCGGGGGGCGATGACGCTGCGACCGACCGCGAAGGGGCGTTGGCCCGATGCGCTCCCAAGGCGCGATTCATGGGGGAGAAGCCAGACGAAGCATGATCCGCTATCGCAAATTGCTTGCGTTAGTGGGTTTTGCAATTTACTTGCGTTAATCAATGAACGCTTCAGCCATTCCTTCCTGTTTCCGGCGAGATCTCTCGGACGGGTTGCAGCAGCAGATGTTCTTCTGGGGACGGGATGTTCTGCGACCGACCGGGAACTTCCTCACCGCCCAGGGCTTCGTGCGGAGTCCATCCCCAGGTTTGAAGGGGACAAGTTGCTACCGCCTGCCCTGGCAAGGTGGCCTGGTCGAGCTGTATGGCTCGTGTGCCGGATGGTATGGCCCGGAAGGAGGGTTCACGTTCTACCGGGCCCGCCGGCGCTGCTACCTCTGGACCTCGGGAACGGAAACCCCGATCCCGGGCCAATGGCAAAAGGAGCTTTTCGAATCCGGGACGGATCGGGAGCTCCACCACGCGGCGCTTCCTTTCCTCGACTGGTTGATCGCCTACGAGCATGCCGTCCTCGCGCGTTTCGGCCTTGCCTATCGAGCGGAAAACTTCCGCCAGTACCGCAAGGTTCCCAAAGCGAAGCAATGGGTCGAGCCGTCCGCTGCCTTGCAGTGGTTCCAGTGCCTGCGCGACTCGCCCGGCGAACTTCGACGACCGAAGCAGTACGCCCAAGCCGTCCATGCCTAGTGCGATTCGACCCGCTGGCCATCCGCTGAAACCTCCCGCTTCGCTTCGTCCCTCATTGCCCCTTTCCCGACCCATGAATGCCACGACTTCGATTCCCGCCACCCTCTCTCCCACCCTGCAGAAAGCCGATCGGGTCGGGGTGGCGGCCTCGGTCCTCTGTGCGATCCATTGCGCGCTTGCCCCCATCCTGCTGATCGCTCTCCCGAGCTTCGGCCGGGTGTGGGCGCATCCGGCCTCCCATGTTCTCGTCGCAGTCTTCGTCGTCCCGCTCGCGGTCTTCTCGATTCGCAAGGGATATCGGACGCACCAGAAGCGGTGGATTCCGATCACCGCCTCCCTCGGGATTCTGCTGGTGCTGATCGGTGCGATGCTCCCCGCCTTCAGCCAGTCCGGTGAAACCGAGGCTTCCGTATCACTCCGGGTTCCCGGTGCAGCGGAATCCACGAACCTCGTGAACCCGGCGGTGGCTTCGTGCGAAAGAAGTGCCGTGGGAGGGAGCAGCGATCGGATCGCGGCAACGGACGAGGCTTCCCCGACCACGGCCTGTGTCGACCCATGCTGTCCGAGCGTGCAGGTGGATGAAGCCGGAGTCACCAGCTTGCACATCCCGCCTGCCGCCATCGTCACCACCTTGGGCGGCCTCTTGCTCATTGCGGCCCACATTGGAAACCTGTGCTCCTGCGGCCACGCCTGCCGTGCAAGCCGGCGGTGACTGTGGGTGAGGACAAATCGGAGCCAGAATGGAGGGTGGGTGGAAGGTCCCGTGGTCGACGATGCAGGGCTTCGCAGACAGTTCGCTTATTCCGGAGATAGAATCAGCGTCGCGGGCTGGTTCTGCTTCAGGGCAGGATGAGCAACGGGCTTCAATTTGATTTCGCCCGAGGCGATGCCCTCGTGGCGGATGCGCAGCACGGATTCGTGGGCGTGCCAGCAAATCAAGAAGTCCCCCGTCATGTCCGGAAGATAAGGGTCCGTGAACTCACCGCCGCTGAATTCCCAGAGCAGACGCTCCGGCAGCGGGTCACCATCCGCGGATCGGATGAGCGATTCGATGGGGATGACCTCGTGATCCGGGATGACGACATCGATCCTGAAGGTGCTGGACGGTGGGGACTTCCTGTAGCCCGCGAGGTGCATCAGCAGTTCCAGATGCAGAGGCCTGGCATCGGTCGTGAACAAGGTTTCGTGGGATCGCCCGGTCGTCGCACAGAGGATCAGCTCGAGTTCGCCGGGATGCCGACTGTCACTCTCCTTCGGAAAACAGACGGCGACGGGAATCTCAATCTTCCCCGACTCCTTGTGGTGAACGATGCCGCCGAGCATGGTGCGTTGCTCCTCCTGTCGGAAGGGATGCTTCTCCTGCAACCGGTCGGTGATGCGGTGGATCCCGGCGGTCGCTTCCGCGCGTTGGGATGCGGTGGAGCCGGGGTTCGAGGCGAGGTCCTCGGCCTCCTCGAGTTGCCGCCAGAGTGTCCCCTCGATGACGGGAAGCAGGGGAAACTCTGCGGCGAGCCTCCGGCTGACTTCTCGCGGATCGGCGGGAGCCGCTTCGACGCTCCGGGGGTCGTCATGCTCGCATGAGCCGATGGCCAACAGCGTGCATGCCAGAAGGCCGGCGGTTCGGCAGGCCCTTACTGAGGCTGGATGGGCGGCAGGCACTTCGGGTGTTCCGATTGCGGCAGGGTGCCGCGTTTGGAAATCAGGTTCGGGTTGTGGTAGAAACGCAGGGTCTGGAATTTCATCGGGCTCCCATGCTTGATTTCCAGTCTCCACAGCGCGGCCTTGGTATCAGGGAAGGTGGGATGATGACTGGTGTTCACCGAGTAGTTGTCCCAGACGAGGGGAATCCAGGTCTCCCCATCCTGATACCAGACCCGGATGAAGCAGG
The DNA here is from genome assembly GCF_016595525.1 of Haloferula rosea. Lineage (GTDB taxonomy): Bacteria > Verrucomicrobiota > Verrucomicrobiia > Verrucomicrobiales > Akkermansiaceae > Haloferula > Haloferula rosea. Next base: position 221,385 of record NZ_JAENII010000009.1, on the reverse strand, counting down.
ACCCGCCGTAGTTGGCGTCGAGACCGTTCAGGGTGACCTCCTTGCCGAAGTCATACTCGATGATGCTCTTCGACTCCTCGCTGACGAAGTCACACGAAGTACTAGGGTCGAAGTCGTAGATGTCATCCTTATTGCCGTTGACGCTGCCTCGAATGCTCTTTTCCGATCGTGGTTTGAACAAGGTCACCTGGCTTGATTGATCAAACTCAAGCGAATGCACCCAGGGGCAGATGAAATTCTCGCTGGCGATGTCCACGATGACTTCGTCGCCCTCATGGATGTTGACCTGGTCGCCGTTCCCGGGTCCCTGGACCTCAAGCATGCGTTCCGCAGGATACATGCAGTCGAACGGAATCCCGGCGATCACCAAGGGCTGGCTCTGATAGTAGGCGCGCGGTGCCATGCTCAATCTGAGCTTCATCCGGCGGAGATTGTAATTGTTCGAGTGGGCGAATTCCTCGTTGAATTTCAGAGGCCGATCGTAGGTCACCGTGGTGGCACCGATCTTGAACGAGATCGTGGCGCTTCCATCAAACTGGGCGCGGCCAGCATCCTTGAGCGGCCTTCTTGCCGACAGCTTGCGGGTTCCCTGATCCAGATCGAAGTCCTGGGTCCCCTCGGTCTCGAAGAGAATCGGTTCAGCGAGGTTCTCGGCCTTGATCTCGACCTTCGTCCGTAGCGGGAAGGGCGATTTCGAGAACATGGTGGACTTGTCCTCATCGAGCCAGTTCAGCTGGTGAAGCGGCAGATTGATCTGCAGGTCGACCTGTTGGTCGCTGCCATTCATCCGGTCGTGGATCTGGAAATCCAGACCGCTGATGAGTTCGATGGCATGAGCCCGCTGCGCCTTATCCAGCGACCGGTCGGCGGCGATCTTCCTGACCAGACCGGGTGCATGTTTGAGAACGATGGCCCTCGTGCCGGGAACCATCCCGGTGGTTCGTGGAAGGACATTCATCTCTCTGATGCCGGACCATAACTCATGGGGTGCCCTGCGTCCCAACAGCTCGGCGGCGAGACACCAATTGCGCAGGTAGTAGGAGTGGACTTGCCCGCCCCATTCGCTGACGGCGACCGTGGGGATGCTCTCCTTGCTCCAGAGTTCCTTGCGCCCGGTGATGGCGAGATTCTTCTTGAGGGCATTGAGCACGAGGATGCTCCCCGCACTGCGAATCCATTCGGCGGTGACTCCTTCGCCACCCTGGAAGTCGAGCGGGAAGGCGGACTTCAGGAAGCCTCCCTCCCAGTTGTCGTCGAGGGTCAGCTTGTATCTGAAATTCTGCATGTGCTTGAGAAACACCTCCTCATCGGCGGCGGCGATGGCCAGCGAAGAGAAGATGAACGCGAGCGAGCTGGTGGCGTGGGAGTTGTCGCCATCGCCAATCGAGGCATCCATGCGTTCGACCATCTCTTGGATCGCACTGCGGTGTCCGCCGCCGATCTGCACACCGAGAAGCCCGGGGCCCGACATGGCATTTCCGCCGCCGTGCTGACGGGAATCATTGCGCGCCATGCGACGCCCCCGACCATAGGCGTAGGTGCCATTCACACAGACCTCACCCGCGTGCTGAATGATGGACTTCACCAGCGTGGAGTCCACCGTGATCGGGGTGCGGGAGGCAAGCGCGATGGCAAGGGCCAGGTGTCCCGTTCCGTAGTGTTGGCCGGCGGTGCCGTAGCCGAAGCCATTCACCTTGTGGCCCGCCATGTGGTCGGTTTTGCAGCAATCCAACAACTGGTGATAGGCGGCCTGAATGCCCGGCACGATCTCGGCATCCTTGGTGCGCAGGTAGTACTCGCTCAGGAACATCAGACGCATCGCCCGCTCGGCCGTCCACTCGCTGGGGGCATCCTCGTAGGCGATCCGGTAGGCCGCCTTGCGCACGGCTTCGTCGTACTTCGGGTCCCCGTCGGACATCAGCGCGAGCCCGCACCATGCGGTATCCCAGCCGTCGCGGGTGTAGCCGGCAAGCCGTGGCCAGCTTCCATCCTCACGTTGCTGGGCAGCCAGCCACTCCGTGTGGCGTTTCACCGTGATGGCGGTCTTGGCGCAGTCCTTCGGATAGGTCGCGCTGAAGCTCCCGGTTTTCCCGATCGGGAAGCGGACATCGACCAGCCTGTCCCGGTGGAGTCCGGTCAGCGGCAACGCCAGATTGGTATGGAACACCTTGGGCTGCACCTTGCCATAACTCAGCGCGGCGAAGCTGCCCTTGATGCGCTTGGTGCCTTCGGGGAGTCGCCACGTGGCGGCGCCCTGGGCATGGAGGTCGAGGGCTTGCGCGTATTCCTTGCCCTTCAGCGTGTAGGGCTGATCGGTCTGCAGTCTCGGCTTGCCGTATCCAGCGCGCATGGCTCCGGCCGGCAACTCCAGCAGGTTCATGGTGCCGTAGTCACCCTCGAGGGTGACATCGAGCCAGACCGTCCCATCCCCGTGGATCACGTCATCAAACTGGTTGGACTCCAGGGTGATGAATCCTTCACCGGGAACCTCGATGTCGAAGGATTGGAGGCCGACCGAGTTGTTACCGCCCTCGCCGCTCCAGAGTTCCTGCCGCCGCACTGGAAGACGTTGCTGTTCCCCCTCGGGAAAACGCAGCACGGTGAACCTGATGTCACCCCGCGCCTGGGCCTGATCGATCTTCTCGCCGAACATCAATTGGAGCTCCCGGGCATCCTTGTGCATGAAGGTCCATCCCGGCCGATACTGATTGCCGGACTGGAGCACCTCGCCCTCGATGCCGATGATCAGGTCGCCCAGCTGGAGGTGGTTTTCAGCTGGGGATCCGGGGGCGATCTGGACCACCTCCGCAGCGGTGAGTCCGAGCGACCCATCCTCTGCCTGGATGTTGTGGGGGATGATCTTCGCGAAGGCCGGACGGGATTGATGCTGGGGCACGTGGGAACGGATCCGGACTCCAAGGGGCCCGAGATAGTTTCCCCACGCCTTGGCCTGCTCAGCCTGGTCCTCGCCATTGGGCATCCACCCTTGATTCACCGCCGGATAGGTGCGCCGATACTCGCCGATATCAATCCGCTCGAACGCGACCTTGACCGGAAAACTTCCCGCCGGGGCGGGAGGAGATTCGGTCTGCACGCGCGGCGCGTCGTTCGGTGTCGGAGGTTCCTCCGTCTGCGCAGGCGGGGCTTCCTTCGTCGGCGGGGCGTCTACCGGTACATTCTCCGCGACCTCGGGAGGTGTGGCGGCTTCCTTCGGAGCTGCCGGAACAACAACGGGCGTTTCGACGGGTGCTGCAGTGCCTGCAGGAGGCGGGACCACCGGCTTCTCCGCTTCGGGAAGCTTGCGGTTCTCTGATTTCTCGACCGCCACTTCCGCGGGCCCGGGCTTCTGCGACTTCGAGTTCATCCAGAATCCGCCGACGGCCAAGAGCAACACGCACAGAAACCAAAGCACGGCCCGGTTCAATGGCAATGAGGAGGCCTTTTGCTTGGAAGCGGGTTCAGCCGCTTCGACCGCCTCCTCGACCCTTGTTTCCTCGATGATGAACTTCGTCTGACACACCTCACAGCGCCCTTTGCGCCCGATCATGGAGGCATCGACTTTGAGGGACTGGGCGCAGGATGGACAAGTGGTGGTGATGGAGTTCATGGCGAGTCGGTTCCGCCCAAGACCACCCGACAGGAAGGGAGCCCCCTCCACAGGTGGTTCAAGAGTGCACCCCAAGTACTACGAGCCCGGCCGTTCTCCAAGGCGGGATATCCTCGTCATCGTTGATCTACGGTGATCGCCATCGTTGGCCCAGACAGCGCACGATCCGAGCGCGTTCGAGGACGGTGCGCATCCATGGACGAGCTGAAAAAACCAATCGTGCAGGGACGGTTGGGATGGACACCCGCATTCAAGCCCCCCACCAGTGTTCGGAAGGACTCACTGGCCGGGAGAGGGGTCGGATGGTCGGGCTGGCGGGATTGCCTCCACTCCGTTCCGGCGATTCAAGTGTCGCTCGCCCCGCTCGCAGGATGACTTCGGTCGCCTCGGGCTCCCGCCGAATTCCAACCCACCGTCGCAATGCGCCGGTTGGGACTGCCTCCCGGCAGCTGGAAACCAATCACCCCCCACCCAGACAAGCTGGGTGGGGGGTGATTGGTCGGGCTGGCGGGATTCGAACCCACGACCCCCTGCACCCCATGCAGGTGCGCTACCAGACTGCGCCACAGCCCGCTACGTTTCCGTGAACGGACGCGCAGACAATCAGGGTAGATCCGGATTGGCAAGTCCGGAAAATCCTGCGATGCCCACAGGCATGAAGCGCATCAAAACGGCCATCGTCGGAGCCAGTGGATACACCGGACAGGAACTGCTCCGGCTGCTCCTGCTCCACCCTCACGTCGAACTGGTGGCTGCCACCTCGCGCCAGGAAGAAGGCCGCGCCTTGAGTGCCGTTTTCCCCCGCTTTTCAAAGGTCGACGGCGCCGATCTGCCATTCATGCTCCCGGACCCGGATGCGATCGCCGCCACTGGAGCGGAAGTGGCCTTCCTCGCCCTTCCCCACGGAGTGGCTGCGGAAATCGCCCGCGCACTCCTCGAACGAGGCCTGAAGGTCATCGACCTGAGCGCGGATTTCCGGCTGCGCAGTGCCGCGACCTACGAGGAATTCTACGGTCACCCCCACCCTGCCCCGGATCTCTTGGAAGAAGCCGTCTACGGCTTGCCGGAAGTGCGTGGTGAAGCCATTGCCGCCGCGCGTCTGGTGGCTTCGCCGGGGTGCTACCCGACGAGCATCATCCTGCCGCTCGTCCCGCTGCTGAAGGCGGACCTGCTCGAGCCATCGACCATCATCGCCAACTCGATGAGCGGCGTGAGCGGCGCGGGCAAGAAGGCGGATCTATCGCTGATTTTCTGCGAGTGCAATGAGAGTGCCCGCGCCTACGGCGTGCCGAAACACCGGCACCTGTCCGAGATCGAACAGGAACTCTCGATCGCCGCCGGAGAGGATGTCACCATCAGCTTCATCCCCCACCTCATCCCTGTGAATGCCGGAATCGTGACGACGACCACCGCCACGCTCAAGGACGGCGCTTCTGCCGAAGCCATCGGCCGGGTGTTAGATGAGGTTTACGGCGCCATGGACTTCGTCCGTCTCCTCGGTGAAGGAAGCTGCCCGGACACCAAGAACGTGACCCGCACAAACTTCATCGACATCGGCTGGACCTTCGATCCAAGGACGAACCGGGTGATCCTGATGAGCGCGGAAGACAACCTCGGCAAGGGGGCGGGCAGCCAGGCCGTGCAGTCATTGAACCTCATCTTTGGCCTTGAGCCGACGGCTGGGTTGCAATTTGTCTGATAGGTTGTCAGGCTCATCGCCCACTCCCATGGATTTCCCTTTCACCCGAATCAAAGGCGGCGTCGGCGCGCCAAAAGGTTTCGCCACCTCGGCGGTCGCCTGCGGGATCAAGAACCCCGACGTCGAGCGCCTCGATCTGGCCCTGATCCACTCGGAGTTCCCCTGCACCTCGGCCGGTACCTTCACCACGAACCGAGTGAAGGCCGCACCGGTGAAGCTCACCCAGAACCACCTGCGCCGGGGCGAAATCCGCACCATCATCGCGAACTCCGGGAACGCCAACGCCTGCACCGGTTTGCAGGGGGTCCACGACGCCCGCGCCATGGCCGACGGAGTGGCCAAGCCCCTTGGCCTGAAGCGCAGCGAAGTCGGCGTGTGTTCGACCGGCGTGATCGGCCTGCCGATGCCGATGATGCGGATCGATCCTCACTACGAGGCCTTGGTCAACGGTCTCGGGAGGAAGCAGGGCGACGATGTGGCCCGCGCCATCATGACCAGTGATACGCGGGAGAAGCAGCTGGCCATTTCCTTCGACATCGGCAAGCACCGCGTCCGGCTCGGCGGCTGTGTCAAGGGAGCTGGAATGATCTGCCCGAGCATGGCGACCATGCTGTGCTTCATCACCACCGACGCCAACATCCCGCGCGACTGCCTGCAGCGTTCGGTCCACGAGGCGGTGGACGAAAGTTTCAACCGGATCACCATCGACGGGGATACCAGTACCAACGACACCGTGCTGGTGCTCGCCAACGGCCAGTCCGGCATGACTCCGGCACGGCGCAGCGGACCCCGCTGCCGCCAGTTCGCCAAGGCCCTGCGCTGGTTGATGCTCGAGCTGGCCAAGGACATCGTGCGCGACGGCGAGCGGGTAACCAAGTTCGTCCACGTCAAGGTCAACGGCGCGCGCACCTTTGCCGACGCCCAGAAGGTTGCCGAGGCAGTATGCAAGTCCGCCCTGGTCAAGGCCTCATGGAATGGCGAGGACCCGAACTGGGGCCGCGTGATCCATGCCGTCGGGTATTCCCGGGCGCGCATCCGCGAAGAGTTGATCGACATCCACTACGATGGGATCCCCGCCTGCCTCGGTGGCCTGCAAACCGACACCCCGATGCAAAAACTCCGCGACATCGCTTCGAAACCGGAGTTTGCCATCGATATCTCGCTGAATCAGGGCCAGGCCGACTACGACATGTACAGCAGCGATTTCTCTCCCGAGTACATTGATTTCAATCGCTCGGAATACGCCTACTGGAAACAGGCACGGAAAGACGGGCTGGTCTGAGCGGGTATGCCATGGAGCGCGACCGAATGGTCGATCCATCGAAACGAGCCGAACCCAAGCCCGAATCCCAATCAGAATGCCCATGAGCCGAACATTCGCGATCCCTGCCGTCCTGCTCCTCATCACGTCCGGATGGTTGTCTGCCGAGCCCCTCTCGAGTGTCGACCGGATGGAACTGATCGAACGACTCAACACGCTCCGCGACGAAGCCCGCTCCCATGCGATCGGCCGCTTTGATGGAGCCTCCGAGGCATTCCGGGAAGGCATGCAAAGCGGGGAAGCCGCCACCGCCCTCTACCTGAAGTGCGTGGAAAAGGTCGACTTCATCGAGCGCGATCGGAAGGCCTCGGACTTCCGCGACTGGAGGAAGCGCCACGACGACCGGCTGGACGACGAAGCCCATGCCCTCGCGCTGCGCCACCAACTTCGCTGGACGGTGCTGACGATGAAAGCCGCAGGAAGCCCGGACAAGGCCTACTCCCTCGCCAACGAGGCCCTCGGCATGCTCGACAGCATCTATCAGGTGCCCGCCGAACTCCGCCCCCACACCGGGGTGCTCGCGCAATCCGTGAGCAGCACGTATTTCGCCCGCGCCTACGGTCTCACCGGCTACAAGGTCCCGGACTGGCCGATGTCGCCCCTGGAGAAGACCCAGCGCGGCATCCGGGTGGACGGTCCTTTCCAGAAGCTCATCTTCCCGGCCCTCCGCGAGAAGCGCGACTTCGCCGGGCTGCGTGCCGCTTGGCAGAAACGGATCAAATTCGAAGAACTCGCGGCAGGCTTCTGGTCCAGCGAGCCGATCGACAAGAAAAACCCCGGCATGACCGAGGCACGCGAAAAATTCCTCATCGAGACCAAGCCGAAACTGGATTGGCAGATGGAGGCCGACCTCTTCGCCGCAGGGGATGAGAGGGTGGCGGCCATCAACATGCTGAAGCACCTTCAGGACAACCTGACCCACACCGACGCACGGGACTGGGAAGCCCAGTTCCGCGAGTTGGTGAATCCGCCAGCCGCGGCACCCGACCCGGGCTGATTCCCGGTCAGGAAGCGAACATTTCGCGGGCTGCGGTTTCCAACTCCGCCAGCTTGTCCGACTTCGGTGCGGCACCCCGCGCCATCTCCGGCTTGCCGCCACCCTTGCCACCGACGATGGCGGAAAGCTCGCGCAGCACATCCCCGGCCTTCAGACCGCGGTCCAATGCCGAGGCACCGCAATAGACTCCGAGATGCAGTTTGCTGCCGTCATCGACGACCAGGAAGGCGGCCTCGCCGAACTGCTTCTTCTTCAGTCCGTTCAGCAACTCCTGGAGCACTCCGGCGTTCGATTCCAAAGCGGTCACGATCGGCTCGCCCTTCTCGATCAGCAGGGCCAGCGCGGAGTCCGCTTGCTTGGCAGCGGCGGATGCCTCCAGCTTCTTGACCTTCTTCTCGGCCGTGATGCCGGCTTCCTTCAACTCCTCCACCTTGCGGCGCAGACCGCCGAAGGTGTCGTTGATCTGCTTCACATCCCGGTTCTCGGCCAGCATGGCCGCCATGATCCGCGGCATCTTGCCCACCTCGAGTGGTTCCTCACCGAGCTCTGAAAGGCGCTCATTGGCGGCAGCCAGCTTCTCGGTCAGGCCCTCCGCCTCAACCCGCAACTGCTCGGCGTACTGCACGAGGTATTCCCATGCCCGTTCACCGCAGGCCGCCTCGATCCGGCGGACTCCCGAGGCGATCGCGCCCTCCGACTTGATCTTGAAGAAGCCGACCGCACGCGTATTGCCGACATGCGTTCCACCGCAGAGTTCCATGGCGAAGCCATCGAGCTTCCCGGCTTCCCCGCCGATTTGTACGACGCGCACCGTATCTCCGTACTTGTCGCCGAAGAACTGCATGATGTCCTCACGGTCCTTCGCTTCCGAATACGGGATCTCCTTCCAGGAAACGGAGACATCCGCAAAGATCTTCTCGTTCACCAGTTCCTCGATCTGCTCGATCTGCTCGCGGCTCACCGCTCCACTGTTGAAGTCGAAGCGAAGACGCTCCTCATCCACTGCCGAACCCTGCTGGGCGACATCCGAGGACACCACCTCGTGAAGCGCCCAGTGAAGCAGGTGGGTCGCGGTGTGATGCGACTCGATCGGGCGGCGGCGGCGGTGGTCGATGCGCAGCTTCACGCTGTCACCCGGCTGCACGTCGGCATCCCCGGGAATGGCGTGGGCGCGGGCACGTCCGATTTGCTGGACCGCGCTGACGTCGTGAGCCAGCGGCCCCTTGACCAGAATACCCGTATCTCCGACCTGACCACCCATCTCCGCGTAAAACGGAGTGGCATCGGTGATGACGAAGAGCGCGTCTTCCTGCGGATGCACTTCAAGCACCATGACATCCGCTTCATCCTGATCGAACCCGACGAACTCAGTGATCGCATCGGTCTTGATGTCGAGGGCACGCACGATCGTCGTCTTCTGTGCCGCCTGCGCCTTCTTCTTCTGCTCGTCCATCAGCTCATCGAAGCGCTGCATGTTCACCTTGATGCCACGCTCTTCGCAGAGCAGTTGCGTCAGGTCGACGGGGAAACCAAAGGTATCGTAAAGCTGAAAGGCCACTTCACCGGAAAGGATGCCGTCCTTCACCGCGGGCAGGGCATCCTCGAAGCGCTTGAGTCCGCGGTCGAGGGTCTCGTTGAAGCTTCCCTCCTCGCGCTCGAGCGTCAGCCGGACCGAGGCCTCGCGGTCCCTCAACTCCGGGAAGACATCGCCGAGCTGGGCCGCCAGAGTGCCAACCAACTGACCGAAGAACGGCTTCTCTCCCGAGAACCCGAGCTGGCGACCGTAGCGCACGGCACGGCGCAAAATACGACGAAGGACGTAGTTCCGACCGTTGTTTCCCGGCTGGATCCCGTCGGCGATCGAGCAGGATAGCGTCCGCAGGTGATCGGCGATCACACGAAAGGCGATGGCCTCCTTCATCTCGTCGGAGAACGCGGAACGATCCGCATCCGGCTCCGGATAGATGTCGTGGTAGGTCTTGCCACTGAGCTCCTCCAACTTGCGGAAGATCGGCGTGAACACGTCCGTCGCGTAGTTGGTCGGCTTCTCCGAGAAATCCGTGAAGCCCTTGGTATTCTGAATCAGCGAGCACACGCGCTCAAAGCCCATGCCGGTATCGACGTGGCAGGCGGGAAGGTCACGGAAGGTGCCGTCCGACTCGGCATTGTACTGGATGAAGACGAGGTTCCAGATCTCGATGCACAGGTCGGAGTCCTTGTTCACCAACTCCCCGCGGGAATCGCCTTCCGGAGTCATGTCGACGTGCAGTTCCGAGCACGGGCCGCACGGACCGGTTTCACCCATCATCCAGAAGTTGTCCTCCACATTGCCGTCGACGATGTGGATGCGTGGATCCAATCCCTTCGAACGGAACAACTCGGCCCACAGGTCCCATGCCTCCTGATCGAACTCACCGGGGTCTCCCTTGCTCTTGTCCGGAGAATAGACGGTCGCGTAAAGACGGTTGGCTGGCAGACCCCAACGTTCCACCACCAGCTCCCATGCCCAGGCAATGGCCTCCTTCTTGAAGTAATCACCGAAGGACCAGTTGCCCAACATCTCGAACAGGGTGTGGTGATAGGTATCGTAGCCGACGTCCTCGAGATCGTTGTGCTTGCCACCGGCGCGGATGCATTTCTGGGTATCGGTCGCCCGCGGCGGACTGAAGGGAGGCTCCTCCGTTCCGAGGAAATACGGCACGAAGGGATTCATCCCGGCATTGGTAAACAGCAGACCCGGTGACTGCGGAAGCAGCGACGCGGAGGGCACGATAGTGTGCTGCTTCTCATGGAAGAAATCGAGGAAGCTCTGGCGGATTTCAGCGGCGGTCATGGGTGCAGGAAGTCGTTGAAGACGAAAGGGCCGGGACCATGAGAGAATCACCGCGGGGAGTAAAGCCCGGGCTTCGCGCTCAGGACGCCGGGGATTTCCCCCACTCCAGCCATGCCCGCGCATAGCGATTGCCGAACTCGATCAGCGAACGGCGACCGAAATGGACGTCGTCCACCCCAGTCAGCCCCTCGCTCTCGATGAACGCTGCGAACGGGTCCGTGCTTGCCACCTCCCGCAGTCCCGCTCGAACTTGCGCATTCCACTCGGCCATCGGTGGGTTTCGCTCGCTCTTGAAGGTCTGCGTGAACTCGGCAAGATCACCAATCAGGAACGGAAGATCCGCTTGGTCGACCTCCCTTCGGAGATCGCCCATGAACGCCCTGAGCAAATCTGCATGAACCGCGGCGGCATCAGCCGTGCGCGTATCGGATTCCCCCTGATGCCAAAGCACCCCGCGGAGTCGGCCGACCCTCTGGCCATGCCTGACCCTGCGGACTGCATTCCGGAACAAGGGAGTGCCGCGGTGGATTTCCGAAATCGCCGCTCCTCCCCACGCACACGGGATGAGCCCGACCATGCGCTCTGGCGCGGCTTCTCTGAGGCTGGACGCAAAGGGCAGGCCGAGGCCGAATCCACAGCTCCTCTGATTCAAATGCAAGGGGTGGGCCGCCGGACGCCAAACCATCCGACCCTGAGGACTCTCGGAACGCACCTTCGACTGCCCACCAAATACCAGAACACCTGGCTCAGGATCAAAATCCCCGGGGCTCCAAGGATCGTCGGAGCGAACGCACCCAAAGCCCGCCATGTTCGACTGCCCCATCAGAAGGAACAGATCGAAGCGGTCCGGATCCGCAGGAATCCGCCATGGTCCCGCAGCGCGTGGCGGAAACCAGTTGAGCTGAAACCGCCGACGGGCGGTCAGCTTCATGAGTCACCCAGGAGCGCACTCAGATCGATCGCCTCATCGCCTTCGTAGCGATAGTGACCGGTGATCTTGAAATCGAGCAGGCAGTTTTCCCACACGGGACCTGCGCCCATGTTGTGAACCACCCATGGGGAGTCGCGGTGCTCGCCGGGTCCGGGAACCACGATGCCAATGTGCGGACGACCACCGGCAAGGCGCCAGGTGACGACGTCACCGGTCAGGTAGTCTTCGCCATTCCGGCTTGGAACCTCTTCGCCATCCTCATTCGTCACGAGGAGTTCGGCGCCGCAGCGACGGAAAAAGCGCTGCAGGTTGGGAGTCAGGCGGTGGTCGATGTTCGGGTCCGCACTCTTGCGCCCGAAGATCTGCGGGTACTCCGCGAAGTGGCCCTTCATGTCCTCATGCACCCGCTGCTGCAGGTCGACCCCGAGCGCACGGTAGGAACGGACGATCAAATCTTCAGCCCGCCCCTTGTCGGACGGGATGTCGCCATTCGGGTAGTCGATGGCATAGTAGGCGTCTTCGTAAGACACTTCGAAGCGGGTCCGCTGGAGCGCTGCGGCAGCGAGCCGATCCCCCGCACGGGCGGAAGGCTGGAGCGCTGCAATGAGCACATCGGCACGCTCACTGTTGGGCGCTGTGTTCTGCGCCTGAAGCAGAGGCAGGAACGGTTTGCCGAAGAAATAGACCGCGCCAGCTGCAATCAAAAGCACGACCCAGCCACCCAGAAAATTCGGGCGTTTCGCCTGCGGTTTCTGCGGGCGAGGACCAATATACTCGATGGTATCCAGAGAGTTGCGCGATTTGCGGGACATCGATTTAGAGCTCAAATAACAGGCAGAGAAGTAAATACAATACGGGAATTCTTATTTTCTCTTTCCCCTAATGAGGCCCACGCCTAACCCTTACAAAACAAAGGACTTGGAGCAGAGAGAATGGCTGGTTTTCCTGCACACAGGGATTATCTCGCGCTCGACCACCGGTCAAGCACACGGTATGCGAAGTCATGCATCTTGTGCGATTTGACCAGCCATTGGTCTGGGGCGAGCTCGACGTTTCACTCCTTGGGATCGTCCGGGATTGGGATGGCTCGCCCGTGTCACCTCCGGCAGCCTATTCGCTCGCCGTTGATCCACAACGACTCTGGTTCATCGCCACCCGGAGCCAGCCCGCTGAACTCCACCCGAAGGCCCGACCCGGTCGCTTCCAGGCCGAGCTGTGGAAGCACGATGTGGCCGAGCTCTTTCTTCACGACCCTGCCCGCGGGCACTACGTGGAGTTCAATCTCGCCCCGAATGGCGCGTGGTGGAGTTGCGAGTTCTCCAGCCCCCGGGTCCGTGTACACCCGGAAGACCAGCCGTGGCCGGGAGTCGAAACCTTCGCTGAACTCGCACCGGATGGCGGCTGGGTCGCCGCGATGGCCATCCCCCTCGAATCGCTGAAGGATCAACTGCACCTTGGCCCCGACACCACCGCGAACGTGGCCTTCATCATCAACTCACCCGACCAGCAATTCCTCACCGCCGCTCCACTCGGCGGAGGCGAACCGGATTTCCACCGCCCAGCCGCATTCACTCCGCTCCGCGTCCACGAAGGCAGCTTGCCCGGAGCCGAGCCCAATTCCTAAGTCCATCCATCGTGGCTGATCCCTCCTGCCCCCTCTCCGACGATCCGCTGTGGATCGTCGCTCCGGCCCAGTGGCGGGACGCCTGCTTCTCCCTGCCTGCCACCCGCGCCTTGGCCGAGAAGCGGGCGGTCCACATCCTTTGTCCGGACTTCCAGCGCGAGTTGTGGGAAGCCACCGGTCTCCGGGAAGTCCGCTCCTTCGAGCCATCGACGAAACCCCGGGTGCTCGCCAAGGAACTGGATGGGATCGCCCAATGCCTGCTCTGGGAGAACAGCATCGGTGCCCAGGCGATGATCCACGCAGGGGTTCAAGCCAGACACGGCCTCCCCGCGAAGGGATTGGCCAAATCGCTCACCCACCCGATCACGCTCACCCGACGCCCCGGACCTCCGGAGCACCAAGTCCGTCGGTTCCTCGATTCCGTCGCCCACCTCGGCGCCGGTCCCCTTGAACCCGGCCACTTCAGCCCGCTGCCCGGCACCTCCGATCAGCACACCGGGGTTTGGCTACTCTCACCCGATTCGGATTTTGGTGATCACTTCCAATGGCCCGCCGAGCGATGGTTGGAACTGATCGAGCGGCTTCCCCTCGACCGGGAGCGCATCCACATTCACGACTCCGGCCCCATCGCCCGCCGGATTGCCGAAGCGACAAGCCTTCATTTCGTCGAACCGCGGTCCCCCACACAAACTGCTGCCTACGCCTACTGCCTGGCGGCGGATTCCTCCTTTCCTCACATGGCCGCTGCGTTCGGAGTCACCTGCGTGGTGCTCTTCGGACCCGGTGACCCCGGCCGGACGCGACCGCTCGGCAAACAGCACCTTTCCATCCGCCGGAAGGCCGAGTGCTCACCCTGCCTGCTCGATCGATGCGCTCTCGACCTGCGCTGCCAACTCGAGCTCGAGGTCGATCAAGTCCACGACGAGCTGACGACCTTCATGGAAACATGAGCACATCGAGGAGCAGGCCCTGCAACACCTGATAGAAATGCGAGCGGATCCGCGCCGCAGCCCTCTCCTCACTCATTTCCTCGAGCTCTTCCTCATCGTCGAAGCCATGCTGGTCATGAAGCGCCAGCCGCGCCTGATTCAGCGCGCCATACCACGAATCCGAGTCCTCCTTGCCAATGAAGAGCGGGACCCCCGGTTTCGCCTCGGCGAGCACACCGGCCACCGTCAATACCTGTTGGTTGAATTGCTCTTCGAGATCCGGCTTCACGAAATCCTCCCAATCTTCGGACGCACTTGGATCCATGCCAGTTCCAAGCCGGGCAGCCAGCGCCTCCCCGTTGCCCTGGGCATCGGGAATGATCGAGCGCAGCACGATCAGATCCAGCTCGGACTCAGGATCGATCCGGACCCTGCCATCCAGTGTCGGTGCCGCCTTCATGACCCTGCTTTCTCCATCGCCGTCTGCAACTGATGCGACTGGAGCTGTTGGGTGTAGAGTTCCGCCCTCTCCCGGCCGCCGGTCCACACCACCGATCGTCCAAGTTGATGGACTTCGAGCATCAACTCCTCCGCCCGCGGACGCCCGTAGCCAAGCACCTTCATGAAGACCATCGTGACATAGGTCTGCAGGTTCACCGGGTCGTCGTAAACGACCACCTGCCACGGCTGATCGAGAGCCGTGGAATCCTGCAACAAGGTCTCACTCTCCGACATGGCTAAACCTCAACGGGTTCGCCCTCAGGAGCGTCGATCCATTTGCCGTGGTCCCTGATCAGATCGATCAGACGATCCACCGCCTCGTCCTGCGGGATATTGAACTTCACGGCCTGCTTCCCGACATACAGGTTGATCTTCCCGGGAGCTCCGCCGACGTATCCGAAGTCGGCATCCGCCATCTCGCCCGGGCCGTTCACAATGCAGCCCATCACCGCGATCCTCACCCCCTTCAGGTGACCGGTTGCCTCGCGGATCTTCTGCGTGGTCGTCTGCAGGTTGAAAAGCGTCCGACCACAACTCGGACAGGCCACATAATCGGTCTTGAAGATCCGTGCGCCCGCCGCCTGGAGGATGTTGTAAGAAATCCGCAGCGACTGTCCCGGCGCGGATTCCCCCTGCACGATCACCGCGTCCCCGATCCCGTCGCAGAGCAGCGAGCCGATCCGGCGCGCACCGACGAGCAGGCTTTCGGTGAAATCATTCTCACCATCAACCGGCTCCAGCGTGTCCTTGAGCAGGATCGGGTGTCTGGGGTCCAGCTTGAAGGCAAGCATCCGGAAGGCAAAGACCACCGGCATATCCAGATGATCGACAACGGTCACCAGGACCGGAGAGTCCTCGCCGTTGAGTTGTGAGATCCTGTCGTCATCCCTCGGATCCAGAGCCACCACGCCGGACTGCTCGATGACGATCTCCGGCTTGTAGTCGCCCATCTTGGCAATCTTGTGGGCAACGGCATTCCACTTCTCCTGTGAAGTGAAGACCCGGATGGGCTGCTCACCCCCGAGCTCGAGCCCACCGACTTCCATCACCTCGCTACGACGCCTCTCGTAGCTGAAGGGATCATAGGACGGCTTCGGACCCTGACAGGTGGCTGGAGCGTCCCGCTCCACCTTGTCAAACGGCGCCGCCAACTTCTTCGCCACGGGGATCTCATGGATCGCATCCTCCGTTAGAGAAACCCGGATCGTGTCGCCAATGCCGTCCCCGAGCAACGAACCAATCCCGATCGCGCTCTTGATCCGGCCGTCCTCACCGTCACCGGCTTCGGTCACGCCCAGATGGATCGGATAATTCCAGTCGCCCCCCTCCTGCTCCAGCCGCGCCACAAGAAGACGGTACGCCTCGATCATGACCTTCGGATTCGATGCCTTCATCGAGAAGACGAAGTTGTGGTAATCCATCTCCCGCGCGATGCGTGCGAACTCAAACGCGCTCTCGACCATGCCCAGAGGCGTATCGCCATAACGGTTCATGATCCGGTCGGAAAGGGAGCCATGGTTGGTGCCGATCCGCATCGCCCGGTTCTTCTCCTTGCACAGGTCGACCAAAGGCGCGAACTGCTCGCGGATGCGCTCAAGTTCCTCCTCATACTGCGCGTCCGTATACTCGCGGACCTCGAACTTCTTCTTGTCGGCGTAGTTCCCCGGATTCACCCGGATTTTCTCGACCCACTTGGCCGCCTCGAGTGCTGCGTCGGGTTTGAAATGGATATCGGCAACCAACGGCACATCACATCCGGCCGCCCGGACCTCCCTTGCGATATTCTCCAGGTTCTCGGCATACTTCCTCGTTTGTGCCGTGACCCGGACGATTTCACAACCCGCCTCTGCCAGGTCGAGGGTCTCCTTCACACACGCCGGGGTATCGCGGGTGTCCGCGGTGATCATCGACTGAATCCGGATGGGGTTGCCCCCACCGATTCC
The DNA here is from genome assembly GCF_016595525.1 of Haloferula rosea. Taxonomy (GTDB): domain Bacteria; phylum Verrucomicrobiota; class Verrucomicrobiia; order Verrucomicrobiales; family Akkermansiaceae; genus Haloferula; species Haloferula rosea. Next base: position 205,000 of record NZ_JAENII010000009.1, on the reverse strand, counting down.
GACATTGCCCACCATGACCTCCCGGCTCTCGCGGCGGGAGTAGTGAAGCAGATCAGGACAGTATCTCAGGTCTTTGGACATGCGCAGGAAGGGAATACACCAATCGGTGGGAGCTTGCCACTGATACCAGCGCAAAGGTGATGGAGAGAAACAAAAAGGCCCGCGCTCCCAAGCAGGGAAGCGCGGGCCTGGGAAAAACTCAGGCTCAGTGGCGCGTGCGGCGCTTCAGGTTGAGCTGGGCGGTCGCCTTGGCAATCGAAGCCTGAAGGTGGGCCATCTCTTCCGCGTCATGGTCGTGGGACATGCCGGCGAGCTGCTCTTCGGCACGCTTCATGGCCGCTTCCGCGGAATGCTCGTCGATTTCCTCCTCACCGAGCGCCATGTCGGTCAGGATGCTGACGCGCTCCTGCGTGATTTCGGCGAATCCGGAACCCACCGCGAGAAGAAAGGTGCTACCATCCTTCTCGTAGCTCAACTCACCTGGCTCCAGAGCACTCACCAAGGCGGCGTGGCCTTCGAGAATGCCCATCTCGCCATTGGCACCCGGCAGATACACGTTGCCAACGGTGTCCGAGAAGATCTTCTTCTCGGGAGTGACGATTTCGAGGTGGAGTGACATAGACTTTTCAGTTCCTGGGGCTTGGTCTTCGGCGCCGGCTCCGGTGGGTCACCCCAGGGATGCCGGACGCTGAGAACCTGCAAACCCGGTTCAATCGCGCGACACGCTTTCGATGCCGCCCTTCATGTAGAAGTTACCTTCCGGCACGTCGTCCCACTCACCGGCGAGAATCTGGGCGAAGCCCTTCACGGTGTCCTCAACGGAGACATACTCGCCGGGAACGTTGGTGAAGACTTCGGCCACGTGGAACGGCTGGGTCAGGAAACGCTGCAATTTACGGGCGCGGAACACGCTGAGCTTGTCCTCGTCGGAAAGCTCGTCCATGCCGAGAATCGCGATGATGTCCTGAAGGTCCTTGTAGCGCTGAAGCACCTGCTGGACGCCGCGGGCAACACGGTAGTGCTCTTCACCAACCACTTCCGGCGCGAGCGCCTTCGAGTTGGAGGCAAGCGGGTCAACCGCTGGGAAGAGGGCCTGTTCCGCAAGCGAACGCTCAAGCACGACGTTGGCGTCGAGGTGGGCGAAGGTGTTCGCGGGAGCGGGGTCGGTAAGGTCGTCCGCAGGAACGTAAACGGCCTGGAGCGAGGTAATCGATCCCTTGTTGGTCGAGGTGATCCGTTCTTGGAGACCGGCCATTTCCTCGGAAAGCGTCGGCTGGTAACCCACGGCCGATGGTGTCCGGCCGAGAAGCGCGGAAACCTCGGAACCCGCTTGCGAGAAACGGAAGATGTTGTCGACGAAAAGAAGCACGTCCTGGTTCTCCTCATCACGGAAGTGCTCGGCCATCGTCAGCGCGGAAAGCGCAACACGAAGACGGGCACCCGGAGGCTCGTTCATCTGACCATAAACGAGGGCCACCTTGGATCCTTCGGCGAGGACCGGAGTGCCGTTGTCGTTCATCTTCGGATGACCGTTCTCGTCCTTCTCGGTGGCGATGACGCCACCTTCGATCATTTCCCAGTAAAGGTCGTTACCCTCACGGGTCCGCTCACCCACACCGGCGAACACGGAATAACCACCGTGGCCTTTCGCGATGTTGTTGATCAGCTCCATGATGACCACGGTCTTGCCGACACCGGCACCACCGAAGGCACCCACCTTGCCGCCCTTGAGGAAGGGAGCCACGAGGTCGATCACCTTGATGCCCGTTTCGAGCACTTCGGCAGTCGCTGCCTGGTCGGTCAGGGCCGGAGCAGGGCGGTGAATCGGAGAGCGATGATCCGCATCAGGAAGAGCCTTGTTTTCGTCCACCAGATCGCCGGTGACGTTGAAGATACGGCCGAGCACCTGACTTCCGACAGGAACCGCGATGGGCTTGCCGGTATCGGTCAGGACCATGCCACGCTTGAGGCCGTCCGAAGTCGACATGGACACGGCGCGAACCCAGCCGTCACCAAGGTGCTGCTGGACTTCGAGCACCAGAGTGGTGTCGACGCCGTTCAAGTTGTAGGTGACTTCAAGGGCGTTGAAGATGGCGGGAAGCTTGGTGGCTTTCGAGAAGTCGGCGTCGACGACGGCGCCGATGACCTGGACGATGGTTCCTTGGTTGGACATTTCCGTTATCAGTTAATCGTTAATCGTTATCAGTGGGTCTGGCGTGCGGTCATCAGACAAACTGACAACCAATAACAGAGAGGGATCATTCCATCGCCTTCATGGCGGTGGTGATTTCGAGAAGTTCTGCGGTGATCGCTGCCTGGCGCAGCTTGTTGTATTCCAACGTGAGTTCCTTGATGAACTTGTTGGCGTTGTCGGTAGCGGCCTTCATGGCAACCATCCGTGCGGAGTGCTCGGACGCACGACTCTCCACCAGCATCTGGTAAACCTGGAAGTTGATGTAGAGAGGAAGGAGCGATTCGAGCACGCCTTGGGAGCTGGGCTCGAAGAGATAATCCTTCGAGAGCGCGGCGGCGTGATCCGTCTCCTCGACCTTGACGTCGTTGCCCATGCCTTCGTAGCTGCGCTTCTCACCGAGCTTGTCGCTGGTGATGGGAAGCAACTGCACCACGGTCGGCTCCTGATTCAGGGTGCTGACGAAGTTGTTGAAGGCCACGCTGACCTTGGAGTACTTGCCGTCGAGGAAGAGCTGGGTGAGGAGCTTCGCAATCGGGCGGGCTTCCGCAAATGGAACGGGATCCTTCACCTCGAAGTCCGCCACGAGATCGCGGCCGAGCTTGGTGAGCTGCGTGCGCAGCTTGCGACCCACGGTGACGATGTCCGCATCTGCGGAAATGTCACTCCGAACGGCCTTGCCGAGGTTCGTATTGAGTGGTCCACAGAGGCCCTTGTCGGTCGAGATGACCAGGACCAGTTCCTTCCCTTCCTCGCGTTGTTCGAGAAGGGGGTGGGATTCCTCATCCGCGTTCTCCTTCAGGTTGACCAACACCTTGTTGAGAAGATCCGCATAGTCCCGGCCGGCAACGGCCTGGTCCTGCGCCTTCTTCATCTTCGCCGCAGCGACAAGCTGCATCGCCCGGGTGATCTGGGCGGTGTTCTTGACCGACTTGATGCGTCGGCGGATGTCGCGGAGGTTGGCCATGGTCTAACGAACGAACGGGGTGATTAAAAAACGGGAAAAAGGAATTACTTCCAGGTGCCCTTGAAGTCGTTGAGCGCCTGCTTCACGGCGTCGACCATCTCGGTGTTCTTCTTCAGGTCCGGCTTTTCGTTCCGGATCTTGTCGAGAAGCTCGTTCTTGCGGCTTTCGAAGAACTCACCCATGGCCGCCTGGAATTCCTTCACGCGCTCCACTTCGACGTCGTCGAAGTAACCGTTCTGCATGGCGAACAGATAGATCGACTCGAGCTCCATGGAGAGCGGCGAGTACTGGTTCTGCTTGAAGAGCTCCACGATGCGGGCACCGCGGTCGAGCTTCGCCTTGGTCGATGCGTCGAGGTCCGATCCGAACTGGGCGAATGCCTGGAGTTCGCGATACTGGGCGAGGTCGAGCTTGGTCGTGCCGGCCACCGACTTGATCGTCTTGGTCTGGGCGGCGGATCCCACACGGGACACCGAGAGACCGACCGAAATCGCCGGGCGGATACCTTGGTTGAACAGGTCGGTTTCGAGGTAGATCTGACCGTCGGTGATGGAAATCACGTTGGTCGGAATGTAGGCCGAAACGTCGCCAGCCTGGGTCTCAATGATCGGCAGGGCGGTGAGCGAACCACCACCGGCTTCCTCGGAAAGACGGGCGGAACGCTCGAGCAAACGGGAGTGGAGGTAGAACACGTCACCCGGGTAGGCCTCACGACCGGAAGGACGCTTCAGAATCAGCGACACCTGACGGTAAGCCACAGCGTGCTTGGAAAGGTCATCGAACACGATCAGGCAGTCTTCACCCTGATCCATCATGTATTCCGCAATCGCGCAGCCACCGTAAGGGGCGAGATACTGCATGGCGGCGGCGTCCGAAGCGGAAGCCGAAACGATGGTCGTGTATTCCATGGCACCGGCGTCTTCCAGGGTCTTCTGGATCCGGGCGACGTTGGAGAGCTTCTGGCCGATGGCGACGTAGATGCAGTAGAGCGGCTTGTGATTCTTCAGCTTGCCCTGCTCGGCTGCCTTGTTCTGCTTGGCCTGCGAAATGATGGTGTCGACGGCGATCGTGGACTTGCCGGTCGAGCGGTCACCAATGATGAGCTCACGCTGGCCACGGCCGACGGGAATCATGGCGTCGATGGACATGATGCCGGTCTGCACGGGCACCGAAACCGACTTCCGCTTAATGATACCGGGAGCGATCTTCTCCATCGGGTAAGAGGCATCCGCTTCGATCTCGCCCTTGCCGTCAAGGGGCTCACCGATGGCGTTCACCACGCGACCGAAAACCTTGCGACCAACGGGAACGGAAAGCTGCTTGCCGGTGGTCTGACACTCGGTGCCTTCGGTCACCTTGGCATAATCCCCAAGAAGCACGACACCGACTTCACTTTCCTCAAGGTTCATCGCCAGACCGGTCACACCACCTGGGAAGGCGATCATTTCGTTCAGGCTGACGTCCGAAAGGCCTTCGACCTTGGCGACGCCGTCACCGACTTCGCGGACCACGCCGACGTTGGTCTTTTCAACGGAGGTCGAGACGTTCGAGATCTCCTTTTCAAGTTCCTGCAGGATGCTGCTCATATCAGTGCGAGTTGGGAATGATCGGTGAGTTTAGAAGGCTTCAGCGAGACGATCGAGCCGGCCCTTGACGGAGCCGTCCCAGACGTCGTTGCCGATGCGGACCTTGAGTCCGCCGAGAAGTTCCGGATTGGTCCGGTATTCGAAGTTGAATGTAGCGCCGTGCTTGGCATTCAGATCGCTCTGGATCTTCTGCCGGGTCGCTTCGTCGAGTTCAGTTGCGCTCTCGATGAGCACGTTGTTGCGCTGGAGCTCGAGGCGCACGAGGCGCTTCAGGGACACCAGCACGCCGCGGTAATCGCGGGGCTTCCGCGTGGCGACCATCTTGACCGCCTTGCTGAGTTTCTCTTCATCAAGACGACCATCGGTCTGGCACATCGTGAAAATGCGACGTGCCGTGGATGCTGCGACCTTGGAAACCTTCATGATGAGATCGTGGGAAAATTGGGGAAAAACGGATCAGCTCTCGACCTTGGCGAGGGCTTCCTGATTGATGCGGCTCTGATCGTCGTCGGTGAGGACCTTGCCGGTCACCTGGGCCGTCGTGCTGGTCACGAGGCGACCGAACTCCTTCTTGAGCTCGGAAGCGATCTGGGCGCGCTCGGCTTTGGCCGCAGCTTCGGCCTTGGACAGGATGAGCTGGGCTTGGGCCACGGCTTCCTGGGCCTTGCTTTCCGAAAGGGCAGCGGCGCTTTCCTTGGCTTCGGTGATGAGGCGCTGGGCGTCCTCGTTGGCCTTGGCGATGGCGGCGGCCGTGGTCTCCTCGGACTCGGCGAGCTGGCGCTCGATGCGCTTCAGCTTCTCCTCACCTTCGGCGATCCGGTTGCGGCGCTGCTCCAGGATTTCCTGGATCGGGCCGAAGGCGAACTTCTTGAGCACGAAGATCACCAGGAAGAAGTTGATCAGCTGGGCCAGGAAATACCACGGATGCCAACCGAAGGGAGCAAGGGGCCCTCCTTCAGAAGTGGCTGCGCCCGCATCGGAGGCAGCGATGATCTGCGTCGCGGAATCAGCAATCAGGGAAATCATGGCGGAGTCGGAAAAAGGTTGAGAAGAGGAAAAGAGAAAAGGGGTGCTCCATGCGCCGAACCTCGGCGCATGGAGCGGAATCAGACTTTAGAAGCCGACAGCGAAGGCCGAGAGAATGAAGATACCCTCGATAAGCGCGGCAAGAATGATGGAGATCACGAGGATCGGAGTCGCAGCGCCCGGATTGCGTCCGGTTGCTTCAGCGGCCTTGGAACCAAGGATGCCGATGCCGAGTGCGCCACCAATGGCTGCGAGAGCCACTGCGAATGCTTTGCTGAATACCATGATGTTAGTTGGTTGTATTAGTGTTGTTTTCCGCGGCCCCCACAGTCTTTGCCATGGTCAGACCAACGAAAGGTTTTAGTGATGCGCTTCGTCGCCGTGATCACAGATCAGCTTGAGGAAGATGGCGCACAACAGAGTGAAAACGAGGGCCTGGACGAAACCGACCAGCAACTCGACAAAATAGAAGGGAAGGGCCGGCAGGAACGCGAGCCACTTGGGTGCCAGCGTCATCAGCGACTCCAGGGTTTGCTCACCGCCGTAGATGTTACCGAAGAGACGGAACTTCAGGGCCACCGGGCGAATCAGGATGGAAATCACCTCCAGCACGCCGACGAAAAGGAAGACCGGGATCATCGCCAACAGAAGACCACCCTTGAAGTCACCCTTCGGCGCGAAGATGTGGGCAAGGAAGTTCTTCATGCCGTTCTCCGTGATCGCCCAGTAGAACCAGAGGATCGCGAAGGTGAAGGCCATGGCCGACGTCATGTTGAGGTCGGCATTACCACCACGGAGCAATGGGATGAACTCGGCGTGCCCTTCGGCGTCCACCTTGTTCCAGCCGATCGTGCCCACTCCGGGGAGCAGACCGAGGTAGTTGGTCGTGAGGATGAAAAAGAAGATCGATCCGAAGAACCAGAAGGTGCGCGAAGTCAGGTGCTTGCCGAGGAGACCCTCGAGGAAATCGTAAAGAGTCTCGATCATCCACTCGGCGAAATTCTGGAGACCCGTCGGGATGAGCTTCATCTCCTTGGTCGCCGCCTTGCAGAAGAGGACGATCAGGCCCACTGCGATCCAGACGGCGATGGTGGAGTTGCTGATGGGCAGGAACTCGCTGAGCTTCGGCGCATACAACGGCAGGGCATGATGCTCACCGTCGCCCGCAGCCGCGGCCGTTCCGATACTGCCGAGGGCAGCAAGAGTCGTCGTGATTGTCGTCCTGCGGAACATGGAAAAAGAGTGCCACCTGCGGCAGCGCGGGGGGCGTTTAGCAGACGGATTCCAACAGGAGCAAGAGCCTTTTGTGAAAATTTTCACAAGCTCGGCAAATCCTTGGTTCTCCAGTGGTTAACCACACTGAAGTGCTTGAGCAAAATACGCCCAGTCGGGACACCAATCCCAAGCATGAAACGACTCAGCCGGATGCGCCCGATCCTTCCCACCAGACTGACTTTCAACCAATTCCCGCCCCTCCTCCACCAATCCGCATCGCCAGCTCAGATCCCACAGCGCGTCGAGTGCAGCGCCATCTCCGCGGCCCTCCCCTTCAGCAGCCCGCCTTTGCCGACACCACAGGTCGCCACCACCTGAAACCCCTGCTCCAGCGCCTGATGAATCAGGGCCTCGGCCGGCAAGCACAGCCGCCCACCCGTCGGCAGCAGCTCGAAACCCAACCCGCCCAGGCCGTGGTAACCCCGGTAAATCACCTCGGTGCAGGCAAGTCGGTCGCTCGAGCGGAAATCGAACACGAAATCGTAAAGCTTCCCCGCATGCCCCGAAGCCCGCTTCAGCGCTTCCACCTTGATCTCGTCGTTCACCGGAGGCCTCAGGATCACCGCACAATCCACCTCCAAGGTCTCCTCCGCGTGCCGGAAACGCACCCCGTCCTTCTTCGCCTCGAGAAATCTCACCGGATCCGCCGCCAGCCGCGCCAGCCCGGGCGCCAATGCCAACCCGAGCCGTCCCCGCTCGGCTTCATCGCCGAAAAACAGCGCCCCGTGCGGCCAGAAACCCGGCAGGAACAGGTTGCTCATGGCATCGTCGTGCCGGGTGAAGAACACATCCCCCGGCCGCGCCAGAGCCACCAACTCCTCGCGCAGCGCCGGAGTCACCCGTTTCGGTGCGCCGCTGGGCTTCACCCCCGGTTGCTTCAGATCGGCGATCAGACTGCCCGACCACCGGAACAGGCGGAACACCGAGTGCTTCCACGCCGAATGGTGCCGCCTGCGGAACGAAAACCAACGGTAGCGCAGCCGCCGGCGCACGCCGACCCCGTCGTTCCTCGCCCGCTCCACCTCCGCCTCCAGCCGGGGAATCAACTCATCAAAGGGAGGCACTCCGGCCTGATCCGCGAATTCCAGGCGGGTCTCCAGGTAGAAATCCAGCGCATCCCGCAGCCGCGTCAGCCGGCGGATCGACGTCGTCGCCCGATACAGCTGGGTGAAGGTCTTCCGCGGCAGCCCATGGATCGCATCCGCCTCATCGAGCTTCTTGCGCAGCAGGCGCGACCGCCCGGCAATGGCAAGAAGCTCACGGGTCCGCCGGACCAGCAGCGTGGATGCCGCCAAAGCGACCAAAAACGCCGGCCTGCGGCCACCCCAGGCCTCCCCCGAGGACCCGCAGACCGCCTCCATCCCCTGCAGTGCCGAAAGGAGGGCCGCCCGCTCGGCCAGATACTGTGCATATCGCAACCTCACCCTCTCATCCTCATCCGGGAGGAAATACCCCCGGGACTCCGCCACATCGACCCGCTCGAAGGATTCCTCGATCGGCACCTCCCGGTCGATCGCCTCCCACACCCCCAGGACCGTCGAGGCTGCCCGGCGGACCCGCGGATCATCTGGAAGGACTTCGTTCATCACCGACATGAACCCGTGCTTACCTACTACGAACGCAGTAATTCACACCGTCATCATCTACCCGTTAGCGGCCGAAACCCCTGTTGGCAAAGGAATTCCAAGCCCCGACGCAGGTTTATTTTAGCTTGCCAAATTACACAAACCGGCGCATTACGGTTGTCGCCATGAACAAAGCTGAACTTGTTGAAGCCGTCCAGAACGCCCTCGGAAAAGACGCCACCAAGCGTTCCGCCGAAGATGCCGTTGCCGCCGTCCTTGGGTCCATCACCTCCGGTATTCAGGGTGACGGCAAGGTCCAGATCATCGGATTCGGCACCTTTGAAGTCAAACACCGCGCCGCGCGTATGGGCCGCAACCCGAAGACCGGCGAGCAAATGCAGATCGCTGCCTCCAAGTCCGTCGGCTTCAAGGCATCGGCCAGCCTTAAAGGCTCTCTGTAAGTGAGTTGCGGGGATTCGCCCTTCGGATCCACGCACCAAAAAACCAATTCCAATCACTGAAAACCCCGGCCTCTCGGCCGGGGTTTTTCGTGCAAAATGAACGGAATCGACCGCCCGTCGATCAGAACCAGGGCTTCTGACCCTTCACATAAGTGGCATCAAACTCCTCATCGGTCTTGGTCAGGTAGAGGATCCCCTCAATCAGACCGATCACCGAACCAATACCACAAGCGAGACCCAGAAGGAGCTGGATCACCCCCTCCTTCGTGTAGCCGAGATAAAATTTGTGCACGCCAAGTCCTCCCAGGAGGATGGCAAAAATGCCGGCGATGAGCTTCTTTTCGCTCTTCGTCCCTTGTGGCGATGGGGTCGGTGGATCTTGAGGCGCAGGTGTCGGAGACTCAGGTGTGGGAGTGTCAGGTTCGTTGGACATGTCAGCGCATATCTACTAAGTCCTGCCGCGCACCGCAAGAAACCATGAAGCCAAGGGTCATTCTAGAACAAGCCACCTTGCCCGACGGCTCGGTCATCGTCCTCCACGAACATGACGGGCGACACTACCTGACCGTCGACGGCATCCAGACCGCCGGCCCGACCACCCGGGTCAGCGAGTCCGAAATGGGAGCCTTGGCCAGCGCACCCTTCCGACCCGCCCGCCAGCCGAAGGTCTGGATCGCCGGATTGGGAACCGGCTCGGTGCTGAAGGGGCTCCGCAAGACCCTGCTACAGAAACGCGCCACCTTCATCGTGGCCGAGCCATGTGCCGAACTGCCCATCTGGCTGCGGAAACACCTGCCGGACACCGATTTCCTCGACGACGATGCCGTCGTCATCCAACAGGATGCCGGACCCGACGGACTGCTCGCCTTCCCGAACACGCTGCACGCCATCCTTGTCCATGCCGACACCGCCCCGGTGCTGCAGCGCAGCCAACTGCTGTTCGACAACCCGCGCTGGCTCACCGCCGCCTACGACGCCCTGCAGACCGGCGGACTCGTCGCCATCGCCTCGGCATCCCCACTCCCCGGAATCGAGAAAAAGCTTGAGCGCTGCGGACTTACGCCGATGCGACACGAGATCGACGCCGTCCCGAATGCCAAACGTCCGAAAAAACATTTCCTCTGGCTGGGTCAGAAAGGCAAATACGTCTCCTAACTCCGCTCCTTCCACCCAGACATGCGATACCTTTCCCTGCTCCTCGCGACACCCCTCTGCGCCGGTGACCTGACCGTCAAACCCGAGCCCTTCCGCATCCAACACAGCTTCGATGCGGCCGTGCTCCCCGCCGAGGCCCCAGGTCTCACCCTCCGACCCGAGAGCTGGAAGACCTACACCATCGAGTCCATCGCCGACCACGGCAGCAGCGTGAAGAAGGGCGACGTGCTAATCGCCTTCGAACGGGAAGCCTACGATCGCAAGCTCATCGACCAGACCCGGGCCATCGCCGCCGCTGAACTCGCACTGGCCACCCAGGAACTCAACTTTGCCAAACTCAAGGAAGAAGTCGCCCTCCAGCTCGCCGCCGCCCAGCAGGCCAAGCAGGTGGCCGACGAGAACCTCGACTACTTCGTGAAGATCGGCCGTCCCGCCGCCGAGCAAGGTCTGGTTCAGGACCTCAAGGAGTCGGAATTCCGGCTGGCCGCCGCCAAGGAAGAGCTCAAGCAGCTCAAGCAGATGTATGACGCGGACGACCTGACCGAGGAAACCGAGGAAATCATCCTTGAGCGACAGCAGTTCTCCGTCGCTTCCGCCGAGTTCTCCCTCGCCCGGGTAAAACGGGCGATCGACTCCAAGCGGACCTTCGGCCTGCCACGTGAGCACGAGCAACTGAAGAAAGCCGCCGCCGAAGCCGCCATCGCCCTGGCCAAGGCGGAAAAGAACCTGCCCCGATCGGTGCAGACCGCCGAACTCGAACTGGAAGGCGCCCGCGAAGGACTGAAGCGGCAGAAGCTAGAGCTCGAACGACTCAAGAAGGATGGCGCCCTGTTGACCTGGAATGCCCCGGCCGACGGCCTGTTCGTCCACGGCTCGCTGGAAGACGGACGCTGGCAGCTCGGCGACCTCGCCAAGGTCCTCAAAGTCGGCGCCTCGGTGCCACTCGAACGCTCCATCGCCGCCCTCGTTCCCGCCGGGGCCGCCCCGAGCCTGACCGCATGGGTGAGCCCCGCTGTGGCACGCACGCTGGCTCCGGAAGCTGCCGTTTCGCTCACCATCCCAGGCCACGAAAGCATCCAACTGTCCGGCAAAATCGGCACGATCTCAGCCCAGCCGAGCATCGAGTCCATGCATTCGGTCACCCTGACCACCGAGTGGCCGGCCGACCTTCCCGCCCTTTGGACCAGCCCCATCAAGTGCAGCGTCGTCGCCTATGAAAAGGCCGACGCCCTTCAGGTGCCCACCAACGCACTCCAGCTCGGAGCCGACGGCGCATGGACCGTCGAAGTGAAACTCGCGGACGGTAAAACCGAGCGCCGCACCGTGACCCGCGGCCGAGTCAGCAACAAGTCGACGGAAATCCTCTCCGGCCTCGAACCAGGGCAGGTCGTCGTCACCCCCGGAGAGTGATGCGTGCCCTGCTCACCAGCCTCCTCCTCGCCAGCTCGGCAGCCCTCCCCGGCCAGGAGAAACCGGACGTCGAAGTCACCCCCGAGGCCATCGCCTCGTCGCTGACCCGTGGCGTCGATTTCCTCATCGAAACACAGAACAAGAATGGCTCGTGGGGTGGGCCGACACGCACCAAGCGGCTCAATATCTACGCCCCTGTCCCCGGCGCCCACCACGCCTTCCGCGCAGCCAGCTCGGGACTCGCCCTGGCGGGCATCATCGACAGTGGAGACCGCCGACCCGAGACGCTCGCTGCCGTCGAAAAAGGAGCCGCATGGATGGAGGAGCACCTTCCCAACCTCCGCCGGGCCGACCAGACCACGACCTACAATGTCTGGGGCCACGCCTACGGACTCCGATGCCTGACCGCACTCCATCGCTTCGCCAAGGACGATGCCGAGAAATCGAAATGGCGTACCCTTGCCCAAGGCCAGGTCGACCTCCTGAACCGCTACGAGGAAATCGACGGAGGCTGGGGATACCTCGACCTGTTCGACGGTCTCACCACCCGCAAGCCATCCGGCACCCCCACTTCGTTCACCACCGCCACCGTCCTTCTCGCCATGCAGGAGGCCCGGGATGAAATGGGCGTGAAGCTCGACGACAAGCTCATCCAGCATTCGATCGACAGCATCGTCCGGCAGCGCACACCCGACTTCGCCTACACCTACTCGCACAGCCACCGCATGCACCCCCGGGTCGCCATCAACCGGCCGGCGGGATCACTCGCGCGCAGCCAGGCATGCAACGCCGCCCTTCGCGCCTTCGGAGACGAGGCCGTGACCAACGAGGTGATCGAAACCTGGGCGGACCGCTTCGTCGCACGCGAGGGTTTCCTCAGCATCGGCCGGAAACGGCCGATCCCCCACGAAACCCACTTCTCCATCTCGGGTTACTTCTACTACTACGGCATCTACTACTTCGCCGAATCCGTCAGCTTCCTCCCCCGCGAGCGGCAGGAGCACCACGCAGAACAACTCGCCGCCCTGCTCCTCCATCGTCAGGAAAAGGACGGCTCCTGGTGGGACTATCCACTCTACGACTACCACCAGCCGTACGGCACCGGCTACTCGCTGACCGCCCTCGCGTGGTGCCACGAACGACTCAAGAAATAGTCGTTCACTCCCCGTCCTTGGCAGGAAGCATCTCACTGATCTCGGCCGGCGTGTGCCCGAGCCGCTGCAGCACAGGGACCAGATCGTCCCGCACGAAGCTGCGATGGAAGGGGTTCTTCTCCCCACCGGCAGTGAAGAGCTCGTAGCGGCTCTGGCTGTCCATCATGTTCAGCAGGATGGCCCGGGTCGTGTCGTAGCCTCCCCCCGAGGTACTCATCGACCGTTTCAGCAGACCCTCGATATGCACCGACTCCCCACCATGGGGCGCCACGTCGGTTAGAAACTGCCTCACCGCGTCCTCGTCGGCCACCTCGCTCAGGGCGTCCCAGGCCTGATCGTAGCGCTTCCGCTCATCCATCGAGGGGTCGAACAATTCGGCCACGAATGACCCGATCTCCTCGTCGCTGGCGATCTCGGCGTATCCATCGATGAACTCATCGAGGCCCGAATTGAAACTCAGCTCCTTGCCCAACTGCACCCAGTCAAAGGCGGCCTGCGGGTCACGCTTCGCCCACTCGGAAAGCAGGTTCGACGGCAAGGAAGACAGACTCCGGCCTTCTCCCGCATTCTCCTCCAACTCCACCAGACCATTCAGCGCAGCCTCGAAATCAAAATCCGTGGCGTATTTCAGACCACTCCCACTCGAGCCATCGCTCTCGCCCAGCCCCGCGGCGCAGACACGCAGCATGGTTTCCACATCACGATCCGCTCCCTTCTGGATCAACGAGGAAGGAATGCTCATTCTCCCCTCCACCTGCTGATTGAATCCATCGAGCAGCGCCAACGCCCCGTCGAGGTCCTCCTCGGCCTCCAGATTCACGAAATCAATGAGCAGCTCCCGCCGATCCTCTTCACTCTCCAAGGCCATCACCCAAGCAATCGCCCCTTCCGGATTCTGTTGATACCAGCGCTTGAGGGTCTTTTCCAACAAGTCCTCGTCTTCCCAGCTCAGCCCTCCAAGTCCCGCCTTCGCCGAGAGAGCAGCGAGGAACTCCGGGATCTCCGACAAGCTGAGTTCATCCAAATCCTTCTCCAGTCCCTCCGAGTCATACCGATTCTCACGCATCCGCTCGAAGAGCGGCTCATAGTCCTTCTGCGGACGACTCGGGGCTCTTGAGGAGAGGCTCTGACGATTGCGCTCGGGAACGACTTCCGTCCCGTCGCCCCCCGGCCCGCCATCAGCCGTCGGCTTGACCGCCCAGGCCACTGCAAACCCCACACCGAAGGCGCACAGCCCAACGGGAATCCAACTCGCTTTCATTCTGTCATTCACCGGGTTCCACACCCTCGGGCCAATCGAGACGATAGGTCACCGTCGCTTCCACCGGTTTGCCAGCGCCGCCCTTCACGAGCACCACCTCCACCTCCTTCTTCGCCTCGCGATAGCTCAGTGTCCGTTGCTCCACATCGCCAATCGTGAAGGTCGAACTCCCCGAACTCGAGAATGAACCCAACTCAGTGTCATAGAAATCCTCGAGATCCTGCACCGCATCCGTGCTGCTGTACGATAGCAATCCCTTGATCGATGCGCCCTTCTCGCGATGGAACAGCGCCTTCTCATCGGTGGCGCCCGCATATCGGGGCACCCACGCCGGCACGTCCGCCAAGTCGCCCTGCCCGAGCGTCGTGCTCATCCCGTCAGGACCCTTGAAGGTCACCCGGCCCTCGGTCAGCTCCTCAGGTGAAAAGGTCAGTTGTTCTCCCGTTCCCTCCACCAGCACGGTGATCTCGCCGGTTTCCGGATCCTCCGAAAGCATCTCGAGCTCAGAATTCATCTCGATCAGCATCTCCGCAGCCGACTCCTGTGCCGTCGTTGCGAGTTCGTGCTGCACCTCCTTGAACTTCCGCTTCCCCCAGCCGATGAGTAGCGCCACGGCAAGGATCGCGACCACCAGCAAACCGCCACAACCGATCCCCACCCAAGCCATCGGGTGCAGGCCTTTCTTGGAAGTCGCAGCAGATTCAGGCATGGGCGGCATCGGAGAGGGAGAGCTCATGCTTCAGGGTCTACGAACTTCGCGGAAATCCATCAAGTAGAGGAACCGCGCGATTTTATAGCCGGAGCGACCCCGTCACCCAAGAACCTCTCCGATCGCCTTGGAAAATGCCTCAAGACCCCACTCGATCTCCTCGAGGGCAATCGACAGCGGTGGGAGGAAGACCAGCGTGTCCCGAATCGGGCGGGAGAGCATTCCGTGTCCCCGGGCCGCGATCGACACCCGCTCCCCGACCCGTTCGTCCGGGGAAAAGCCGACCCCATCCGGGTGGCGCAGCTCGATCCCGGCAATCATCCCGCACTGCCGGACCTCATGCACCCACGGGTTGCCGGAAAAATGCGCCGCAAGCGAGTTCTTCAGGTGCGTGATCTTTGCTGGAAGCCCACTCAGGACCTCGTCGCGCTCGAACAGCTCGAGGTTGGCCAGCGCCGCCGCGCAGCCGACGGGGTTGGCCGTAAAACTATGCCCATAGTAGAATGCGTTCTCCGGACCTCCCCGGAAGGCGTCGTAGATCTCCTCGCGCGTCAGCGTTGCCGCCATCGGCACATACCCCGCCGTCAGCCCCTTGGCGAGGCAGAGGAAATCCGGCACCACGGACTCCTGCTCGCACGCGAACATCGTCCCCGTGCGACCAAACCCGGTCATCACCTCGTCGAGAATCAGATGGACTCCGCGGGCATCACACCAGGCACGCAATTCACCCAGCATGCCCGCCGGCCAGGGCCGCATCTCATTCACTCCCTGGATGAGCGGCTCGATGACCACCGCAGCCATGCCGTCCGCATCCAGCGCGTCCAGCTCCGCCACCGATCTGACGAAATCCGCCGTCACCCCGAGACCACGGAAGCGCTCGAAAAAACGGGACACCCCGCCGAGCGAAGCCGCACCCATCGTATCGCCGTGATACGCATTCGTGAATGCCACGAACCCGGTGCGCTCCGGTTCGCCGGTCTGGAGCCGATACTGCACGGCCATCTTCATCGCCACCTCGATGGCCGTCGATCCATTGTCGGAGAAGAACACCCGATCCAGGCCGTCCGGCGACAGGCCCACCAGACGTTCCGCCAGCTCGCTGGCCCGCGGATTGGCAAACCCGAGGTAGGACGTGTGGGCCACCTCATCGAGTTGCGCCTTGATCGCCCCCGTCACATGCGGGTGACCGTGACCGTGGATGTTCGTCCAGATCGATGCATTCCCATCGAGATACTTGCGCCCTTCCGAATCCCACAACCAGACGCCCTCACCCTTCACCAGCACCAGCGGCTCATGGGAGGGATCGGTCCACGAGTCCTGAGGCGTGAACGGATGCCAGGCGCATGATTTGTCGGATTCAATCCATTGCCGAGTGTCCCCGCGCATCGGCCTCAGGCTGAAGGGAACCCGAGGCAATGCAAATCCCAAGTGCCCGCCGAATTGACCCAATCCTTCCCCTCGGTCCCGACTTCCGCTTCCCGGGTCACGCAAGCAATCTGACGATGCATCCTTCGAAATGACTGAGATTCCGTTTCCCCTTGTTCAACTTGGTAACCCAAGCGTGACGTGGACTCCATTTGTAAACACATTGTATGAGTAGGTTTACAATAGTTACCGATTGCACGAGTTGGCCTACCCAAGCCAGCTCGATCATCCCACAAACCCATGAAACCCCGATCCACGAGACCCACCGGTCCCGCGCGCCACGAAGGCGGCTTCGCTCTGATCATCACCATCAGCCTGATGGTTCTCTTGTCCCTGCTTGCCGTCGGGCTTCTCTCACTCTCCACCGTCTCACTTCGCAGCAGCACCCAGGGAGAAGCGGCCATGGAAGCCAGGCAGAACGCGCGTCTCGCCATGAACCTCGCCATCGGACAACTGCAATCCCTGGCCGGTCAGGACACCCGGGTCACCGCCAATGCCAGCCTGCTCGATGACAGCAACGCCAAGCTCACCGGCGTCTGGAGAAGCTGGGAAGGCACCGACCGGGACGCCTCCGGCCGCCCCGTGGCACCGGACTATTCGACCAAGCTCACCTCAGGCAATCCGGGCGATGAGCCGGGAGCCTCCACCAACGGCCGCTTCCTCGGCTACCTCGCCTCACCCTACGTCGGCGAGGATCCCGATGCAGGCAGCTTCTCCAGTGTCACCACCGGCGGCACGGCAAGTGCGGATTTCACCACGCTTCTTGGCGAGGGCAGCGTGATCGAGAACGACGATCAGATTCGCGTCAAACCCACCCTTCTCGACGAATCGGAAGGCGCCATCGCCTGGTTCACCAGCGGGGACAACAGCAAGTCGATGATCAATGTCGACCGCGACGACGAGCCCGGCGGAGCCGTGGCCTGGCAGGAGCGGGTGCGCTCCAACGGCCGCCCCGACGCCAGTGTCTTCGCCCTCGGCGATGTGGACGAGCTCTACGGGAAAAGCACCATCCCATCCGTTTCCACCCTTGAGCGTGTCAACTCCAGCGCCGAACTCCGGCGCTTCCATGATCTCACCAGCTTCAGCCGGGGTCTCCTGACGAATACCGCCAACGCCGGCTGGAGACGGGACATGTCCCTGTTCGCGCACAGCTACAGCCGTCTCAGCTCCAGAGGCTTGCCACTCCTCACCCTGCGCCCCGGCGAAGAACAAACCTTCTCCAAGGCCCAGTCGAGTTCCCACCCTTCGAACCCGCTGATCTACCCATGGGCCACCTACCGCAGCAGCCCCGGTCAGCCGGGATGGAAGCAGGTCCCCCCGATCTGCTCGTGGACCGCCCTGGCCGATTACCTCACCCAGTACACCCGCCTCACCACCACCAGCGCCTCGAGGACTGCGATGCGTTCCAACTACGCCGGTCTGAAATCCGGAGAGCGCTTCAACTTTCAGGATCAGGTCCGCCGCGTTCCCCAGATCGCCCGCATCCACTGGATCTACTCGCTGTCTTCCGCCCAGTCGAACTCCGCGAACAACCCCAACCACACCGCCGCACTCGAAGGCCGCTACATGGCAGCCCTGATGATCACCCCGGTGGTCACCCTGTGGAATCCCTACAACGTCGAACTGACCATCAGCAACTTCGGGATCGACATCCAAGAGACCGCACCGCTCGCGTTCCGGTTCAGGATGGGACGCCGTCTCTACAGCGAAACCTCCCTCTCCGAGATCACCAATGCGGGCGACGGCTACACGCGCTTCAAGCTCAACATCAACTCCGGCATCACCCTCGCCCCCGGTGCCACCCAGATCTTCGGGCTCAGCGACAACGAACCCAAGGAGAACTCCAAGGCCAGCAATGTCGTCCTGACCCCCGGTTACAAGCCGGGTGGTGGATTCCTCTTCTACGGGCTCAACAAGGGAAACCGGATCTACGCAGGCAGCGACGCCACCATCTCCGTCGACAGCATCACCTACAACGGAAAGACCAAGGAGGGAGGCAAGGAAGGAATCGGCATCGTCTACAACATCCGCATCGGGGATGCCTCCACCGCCCACCGGATGGCCTACACCTCGGCCGAACTCGGTGGCGACACCGTGGTCGACACCCTGTATCCGCCACTCACGACAAGGATCTCCGCCACCCTCGGGGAAGTCGAAGGCCTCCGCAGCCGCGCCTTCGCCAGCGCCGTGTTCGGATATCGCCTGGCCACGCCCCTTTCCCGCGCGCCGCAGCACCGACACCTCTACTCCAAGGGCATGCTGCAAACCAACCCCCTGTGCTACTACACGGAGGTCGGCTACGCCGACAACAACGAGGCCGCGAACTCGATGGCAGGCTCGGGAGTCTACCACCCGATCAA
Organism: Haloferula rosea; assembly: GCF_016595525.1. GTDB lineage: Bacteria > Verrucomicrobiota > Verrucomicrobiia > Verrucomicrobiales > Akkermansiaceae > Haloferula > Haloferula rosea. The sequence goes on along the minus strand of NZ_JAENII010000009.1, from coordinate 186,455 downwards.
TGCTCCCTACGACTTCGTCTTCCAGGAAGTCCAGGGATGGAACGATACCGAAAGCATCCCGCAATTCGAACCCTCCTCCAACAGCGGCTACATCGTCTCCGGCGTGAAGGCAGGCAATGGCCTGACCCGCTGCGTCATGGCGGAGCTGCCCACCCGCCCGCTTCAAAGCCTCGCCCAGCTGCAGCACTTCGATGCCCGGAACAACAACCCGATTCCTCCGTTCCAGTTCAATCTGATCGGCAACAGCTCCGCCCATCCGCTTTTCGCTCCGGATTCGCTCTTCGTGCAGACGGACTACAACAACGGCATGTGCAACGATGACGCCTACTTCCTGAACAATATGCTGTTCGACGACTGGTTCTTCTCCTCGGTCGCGAACGATTACCGGGATTTCAGCAACCGGACCGACCGCAGCATCAGCAACGTCTACCAAGAGCACCTCGAGGGCACCCAGCCACTGCCGAACCGCTTCTACATCCCGGCACCCGGCGCCGACCTGCCCACCGTGACCGAAGCCGTTCAGAAAGCCACTTCCACCTCCAAGGACCGCGATACCAACAAGTATTCCTTCCAGACCATCGCGTCGAAATTCGAGGTCGAAGGCATGTTCAACATCAACTCGGTGTCCCTCGATGCATGGAGAGCCCTGCTTCGCCAGGCCAAGGACCTCGAAGTCCCCTACCTCGACAGCAAGGGCAACACCAACGAAGGCGCACCGTCCTCCTTCAGCTACCCGCGAACTTCCATCGCCGGCGATCGATCAACGGACTCCAACTCCAGCGAATCCAACCCGCTCTACTCCGCCGCCGCCGAATTCGCCGGCCACCGGACCCTGACCGAGGAACAGATCGACGCACTGGCGGAAGAGATCGTCGAGCAGATCCGCCAGCGGGGCCCATTCCTGTCCCTCTCCGAGTTCGTCAACCGCCAGGTTTCCTCGGACAAGGATCTCGCGATCGCCGGAACCATCCAGAAGGCCCTCGACAACCTTTCCCAGCGCTCCTCCGGCGAGAACCCCTACCGGGTGCTCCAGGAGGAATCCGTCGAGATCACCTCCGCTCCTCCGGGAAATGCCGACTACAAGTTCCCCGAGGCCGCACTGGGTTCCTCCGCTTTCGGGGTCCCCGGCTGGATTCGTCAGGCAGACATCCTCACTCCCATCGCTCCCATCATCTCGGCCCGTGACGACACCTTCACCATCCGCGCCTACGGCGATGCACGTGACCCGAACGACGCGAACAAGATCCTCGCCAAGGCGTGGTGCGAAGTGGTCGTCAAGCGGGAGGCATCCTTCGTGGACTCCGCCGACGATGCCACCGTCCTACCCCACTCGACCGAGATGACTTCGGACGTCAACAAACGCTTCGGCCGACGCTTCCAAGTGGTTTCTTTCCGCTGGCTCAAGCAAGAGGAAGTCTGACACCCTACCCAAGTCAATCCCATCACGTGAAAACCCGATCTCTCCACGCCTCTCTCGGCGCCGCCCTCCTTTTCCTCGCGGCAACCAGCATGAGTCACGCGCGCGAAATCCGCGCCATGTTCATCCAGCCGCCGCAGGACGCCCCCCAGACCGTCCACCTTCATTCCGGCAAGAAGTCCTTCGAGCTGGAGCTTCCCAGCCGCAGCCTCTCCCCTGAAGTCAAGGTGCCCAATGGCGAGCTGGTCTTCGCCGTGCTTCCCGAAGCCCTCGCCGCCGGTGCCACGCCACCCGAAGGAGCACCAACAGTGACCATCCCGGAATCATGGAGCCGCTGCATCCTGCTTTTCTTCCCCGATCCGAAGAACCCGGTCGTGCCGGCCCGGATCATGCCCGTCGACGGCTCGACCGCTCGCTTTCCCAAGGGAGACACCCTCATCTACAACGTGTCCTCCGCCACCATGGTCGGAAAGTTCGGCGACAAGGTCGTCTCCGTAAAACCCGGCAAGACCGGAGTGGTCAAGCCACCCCGCGATTCCTTCGGAGCCTATCCAGTCGCCATCGACTGCATTCTCAAGGGCAGCAAGGACCGCAAGGCCGTCTGCCGCACCAACTGGCAGCACGATCCGGAAGCCCGCCAGATCCTCTTCGTCACGCCTCCCTCACCGGGCAACAAGGTGCCCCGGGTCTGGGGCGTCCTCGACCACGAGACTGCCAAGGAGGCGAAGAACGCCAAGGGCAGCTGAGCCCGTCTCAGGAGCGCGCGGAGTCGATCGGCTCGACGTGATACGTCATGCCTTCCTTCACGATCTTCACTTCAGCGCCCTTCTCGATCAGGCCCACATCGCAAATCGCATCCTTTCGCACCCCATCGATCATGATGGTCCCGGTCGGACGCAGGTCGGAAACCACCACCGCCGTGGCACCAACGTAGCTTTCCGGCACATGGCCGTCGTCCCCGGAGCCTGACGGAAGTTCCTCTTCCGCCACCAGGCCACGGAACAGGGGTATACTTGGCAGATAGCGCATGAAGAGCAGGAGAATGCCCAGCCCACCGAGCATGCCATACACCAGATAGGCACCCGGCTTGAACAGCACATCGGTCACCGTCGGCGCATCCTCCACGCCATCGGTCAAGCGCTCGAAGTCCACCTTGTCCGCCATCGCGAACCACAGCGAGCCCATCATGAGCAGAGCGCCCACCACCCCCGCGACCATCCCGGGAAGCACGAAGATCTCAAGCAGCACCAGCGCCACCCCCAACAGGAACACCGCCATCAGTTCGTAACCCGCGAGATTCCCCGCCACGCTGTTGCCAAAGAAGAACACGGCAAAAATGCCCAGAGACACGAAGCCGAACACCCCGAAACCGGGCGCCTTGAGCTCCAGATAGGCCGCGCCCAGGCCAAGCGCAATCAACAGCGGCGAGAAGGCCGCGACCCACCATGCAAAGGACTCGAAGCCGGTCGGCTTGGGACGGATGACTTCAAAATCATCCAGCTCCTCCACCTTCAGCACCTCCTCCAGGCTGTTCGCGATCCCCGCGGCAAGCAGCGGCTTGCCATCCACGATTTCGACGGCCTCGCTGGCCGTTAGATTGAGCAGGCCACCCTTGCGGACCGTCACCGACCCGAAGGTCCGCTCGTTGTCCTCATCCACGAACATCATCGCCTGAAGCACATCGAGGCGATGCCCCTTCTTCTTCACCACCGGTCGGAAGGATGCCTCGAAGGCACTCTCCAGCTTCGCCCGGGTCACCTTCTCGATCTCCTGCCCGGTCCCGTTGATGAGCCCGGCGGACCCGATCCTCGTTCCCTCGGCCATGTAGATCCGGTCGGTCGAAAACGCGATCAGAGCCCCCGCGCTGAGGGCTTCCCGTTTCACCCAGCTGATCAGCGGCAGTTCGGGCTTGGAAAACTCATCGGTGACGATGTCGCGGGTATCGAAGGCCAGTCCACCCGGCGTATCGATTTCCAGGACGATGGCCTTCGCCTTGTCCTCCACCGCCCGGTCGATCGTCCGGTTCCAGAACCGGAAGGCCTGCTTGTTGATCAGGTCCTTCTGACCAATGGGAATCACCACCACCTTGTCCGCCAGACTGACCTCATCGGATTTCCCCATCAGCCGCTTCTCCGGAACCTCCTCGGCGTGGAGGGCGAACAGGCTGAACAGAAACAGAAGTAAGACACGCGTGATCATGCGGATGATCGTTCGGACGGGGATTTCAGGGCCAGCGGCGGGCCGAGGATCTCGGTCAGCAGGATGGCGTTCTTCGCGGCCGACGGTGAGCGCAGCAACTTGTCGACCTCTGATCGATGACTCGTCCGTCTTCTCGGCTTCCGACCCAGCGAATCCTCGAACTTCGTCGCCAGGGCGGCCTCCTTCTCGGAAACCTGCCGCACCTTCATCGCTGGCGGCTTCACCGGAGCAGGTGCTACGGTGACCACCGGAGGTCGTGGATCGACCCGGATCGAACGGGAGGGCATCGGTGGCGGCACCGGGTCCCGGACCGGTTCGAAGACATCCTCATCGACCGGTTCACCAATCTGGCGCCGCCAGATGATCTCCCGCATCGGATCCTCCTCCTCGAGCTCCTCTTCCTGCTTCTTCTGCAGCGCCCGGTTCTTGATCCAGTTCGCGAGCGAGATGAGCAGCAGGAACAGGACCGAGATGACCTCGGCCGGAATGTCCAGGTTGGCCAGCAGCGGAATCATTCAGAGGGATTGGTTCTCGGGACCGCTGCCGTCCTCGTCCGTGGCGATCGAGGAACGCATGTCGGTATCGGCCATGATGTTCTTGTACTTGGTGTAATCCATCACACCCAGATTGCCGGCACGGAAGGCCTCCGCAATCGCCTGAGGCACCTGGGCTTCCGCCTCCACCACCTTCGCACGCATTTCCTGCGTCCGGGCGGACATCTCCTGCTCCACAGCGACCGCCGCGGCCCGACGCATTTCCGCCTTGGCCTGAGCCACCCGCTTGTCGGCCTCGGCCTGTTCGGTCTGAAGTCGGGCTCCCACGTTGTCGGCCACGTCCACATCGGCGATGTCGATCGAAAGGATCTCAAAGGCCGTCGACGAATCGACGCCCTTGCTGAGCACCAGCTTGGAAATGCTGTCCGGATTCTCAAGGACCGCCTTGTAGCTCTCGGCGGAACCCACCGATGTCACGATGCCTTCGCCCACCCGCGCGATGACGGTCTCTTCCGTGGCACCGCCGATGAACGAATCGAGAGCGGTCCGGACGGTCACCCGGGCGCGCACATTCACCGCAATGCCGTCCTTGGCCACCGCAGTGATCTTGTTCACTCCGGACGTTTCCGGGTTCGGGCACTCGATCACCTTCGGATTGATCGAGGTGCGCACCGCTTCGAGCACCGTCTTGGTCGTGCCCTTCACCGCAAGGTCGATCGCACATGCCCGGTCGAATGGCAGCTCCAGGCGCGCCTTGTCGGCGGCCACCAGCGCCAGCACGACATTCTCCACATCACCCCCCGCGAGGTAGTGGGCTTCCAACTGCTCGGCGGTGAGCGGCAGGCCTGCCTTCACTGCGGTGATCCTCGCATCAACGATGCGTCCAAACGGAACCTTCCGCAGAAGCATCCCGATCAAGCTCCCCCAGGACACCGGCGCATTGGACAGCTTTGCCCTCAACCAGGTCTTGAAGAACATCGCGATGACCAAGCCCGCGACGACAAGGATGATGAGTCCTACGATGAGAAAAATGAAGGACCATTCAATGGCTGCAAGTGTGTTCACGACGCCACTATATCCCTCTTCCCCATCGCGGCTAGTCCACAAATTCGATGAATTTCCACGAGCCGGAAACCCCATGCCGGATGACAAGCCGGAGCGCCCCACCCCGTATCCTCCGCGAACCTGAAACACCCATGGCCAACCATCGATTTTCACGCGCCCGACACCCCAAAGCTTCCCGCCCTTCCATTCTAGCCATCGGCTCCCTGGCGGCGCTGGCGCTGACCTGCTTGGTCCAGCCCGCCCAGGCGGAAGCCTCGACCCGCGAACCCACCACCTTCATGGAAGATGCCGGATGGTGCTGGTTTCAGGACCCCCGGGCCATCATCCATCAGGGGAAACTCATCGTCGGCGGCCTGAGTGGGACCACCGGCGACGTCAAAGTGAGCGTTTACGACCTTGAGGCCGGGAAAGACCTCGGCACCACCGTCCTTCACGCCGGATTCGAAAAGGACGATCACAACGTGCCCGCCCTCCACGCCCGTCCCGACGGCAGCATCCTTGCCGTCTATGCCAAGCACAACCGAGACCGCGTCCACCACTACCGGATCTCCTCGCCCGATGATTTCCTCAGTTGGGGCGAACCCCAGAAGTTCGTCCACGACTACCCGAAGGCGGCCAACGTCACCTACATGAACCTCTACACCTCGAAGTCGGAAGGGAAACTCTACAACTTCTTCCGCGGCATCGGCTTCAACCCGTCCGTCATCAGCTCGTCCGATCATGGCGAGACCTGGGGTGACCCCCACCACCTCATCTCCGACGAGGTCGATGGCGTCAACCGCCCCTACCCGCGCTACGTGCAGCGCGATGAAAACACGGTCGGCATCTCATTCACCGACGCCCACCCACGGAACTTCGGCAACAGCATCTACTACGCGGACTTCCGGGACGGAGCATTCTTCCGTGTCGACGGCACCCGCATCAAGGCGCTGGAGGATGGCCCCCTCACCCCATCCGAAGCCGACCTGATCTTCAAGGGCGGTGGCAACAAGGGACCAGGTGACCATTCCCTCAGCGCCGAGCGCAGCGCATGGACCAGCTCGATCGCCGTCGATGAGTCCTCCCGACCGCACATCGGTTACTCGCTTTATCTGACCAACGACGACCACCGCTACCGCATGGCCCACTGGAACGGCAAGACATGGGTGGATCGCGAGGTCGCCTACGCCGGCACCTGCCTCTATCCACGGGAAAGCAGCTACACCGGGCTGATCGCGCTGGATCCCACCCATCCCAGCCACGCAGTGATCTCGACCGATGTCGACCCATCCACCGGCAAGGACCTCGGCGGCACCCACGAGATCTTCTCGGCCACGGTCGGGACCGACGATGATCGCTCCACCATCACCTGGAAACCACTGACGTCGAAATCCACCCATCCCAACCTGAGGCCCATCATCGTGGCGGGCGAAGGCTACTCCGTCCTACTCTGGCTCCGCGGCCCATGGAAAACCTACACCGACTACCAATCCGATGTCGTCGGCTGGGTCCTGAAGCGTCCTGACTAACAGAAACCCCCGACGGCTACGCGATCACGGCATGGCCATCGGCCGGAGATCACGTCACTTTCTCTTCAAGACCAGCGGATGATCCGCTCTCCCTGGTCGATTGGACCGGCGGAGTTTCAGGGTTTGGCGACCAAGGAAGCTCCCCGGTCTTTTTCTTTCCCCCCACACCTGTCAGTCCAGCTTCGGCCCGAGCCGGGGCGGCTTCGGTTGCGGATTGGGGTCCGGCTTGGCGGGTGGAGGTTCCTTCTGCCGGCGGATCTCCACATCACTCAGCGTCACCGCATACATCTGGTTGAAACGGATCTCCCAACCTGCCGGGAGATTCACCGCATCGGCCAGCGGGCGGGCCTTGAGGTAGGTCGGGAAGGAATCCGGGTGCACCCAGAACATGAGCACCGCGCCACGGATCCTCGATAGCGCCTTCACACTGGCGGCAAACTGCGAGTTGGGCTCGGCGAGTTGCTCGGTCGTTGTCCCCCCCTCTTTCAGATCGGGGCGAATTTCGATCCGCATCCGCGTGCCGGTCGGCGGCGCCACCAACGTCACCCGCTGGTTCCGGCGGTTCTTGAAATCGAAGTCCTTGAAGTGGGCCTCGATCTTCCGGCCGTCGTAGATGTACCGATCGGCACCCTGACGCTTCACACGCTCCAGCAGCCAGTGCCGCTTCTCCTGCCGGAACTCGTCCTCAAACAATTCGACAGGCGTGAACGGATCAATCAGATGCACCCGGCCCCGTTGGACGATCGCGTAGTAGATCTTCGCCGTCGCCGGGATCGGCCGACTGCTGGGAATGGTCACAATGTCCGGCTTCGCCACCTTCTCCGGCGTCGCATCGAGCTGGGCGAGCAGGCGCGCGATCTCCTCTTCGATCTTCGACGTCTTCTCCTGTTCCACATCGCGCTCCAATCGCAGTTTCCTCTCCAGCCTCTTGAGCTCATCCAGATCCGCCAGCAGTTCGCTGTTGTCCTTCAGCTCCTTTTCCAACAGGGCGATCGACCGCTTCTCCTCCTCGATCGCCGCCGGCGTCGGCGCCTCCTGTTGGAGAAGCGCCTGCTTCCGTTCGAGCTCCTCGCGGACCTTCGCCAACTGCTCCTTCGATTGCTGCACCTCCTCGGGCGTCGCCGGCTTCAGGTTGTCGAGGAATTCCTCGACCTTCTGGGTCACGTCCGCCTGCACCAGGATCAGCACCAGGATCAGCACCGCGACCACATTGGTCAGCGCATCCATGAGTGAGTCGAGACTCACTCCGGCTTCATCCGATGATCGCTTGCGTGCCATGAACTCAGTCGAAAAGGGATAGGTCGATCTTGCCGTCGTTCGGGATCGGCAACTTGCCCGTGGTCAGATTGAACTTGTTCTCCGCTTCCGAGGCCGCCCAGAGATACGACTCGTTGCCGCTTCGCCGGATCAGGAAGAGGACCATCGAATCCCGCGTCTTCTTCACGTTTTCGAGGAATCGCTTGTAGTCACCGTTGCTCGGGATCGCCCCTTTGGAAATCCGTTTCCCCTCCTTGCCATCCTCCATCAGCACGATGCCCGTCGAGTTCGCTTCCACGAAGAAGATGTTCCGCGCCTTGTTCAAACCCACCCCCCCCGGCTGCACCTGGACCGACTTCGGTGGCTCGGGTGCCTCCTTGCGCTCCTTCAGCTGCTTGCGCAGATCCTCGAGCTGCTTGTTGAGCGGCGGACGTTCCTTTTTCAGGGCCACGATCTCCTTCCTCAGGTTCTCCGCGATCTTCTGCAGCTCCGCATCCGACTTTGTTTCATCCTCCGCCTTCCGCAGATCAGCTAGCTCTTCCTTCAGCACGACCTGACGGTCCTTGAGTTTCTCGAGCTCCGCCACCGTCGACCGCTCCCGCTTGATCTGCTCCTCCAGCTTCTTGATTTGCTCCTCGAGCTCCTTCGCCTCACGCTTCAGATCCCGGTTCTCCACCGCCCGCGCCCGCTCCTCCTCCGTCTGTCCCTTCCGGTCCATGTTCTTCACCTGCATCGTCACGCTGATCAGCAGCGTCAGGATGCCGATGAGACATGCGAGGATGCTCATGAAGGGGAATAGCGAAACCCCACCCTCGGAACTGGATCGGCGGCGTGGCATGACTCAACGACGGAACAACCCGCGCTTGCGCTTCGCGTCATTCGGAATCTGCTTCTCTCCAAGATCACGCAGGGACTGGTTCATCACATCGATGCCCGTCGCAATCTTCTCGAAAGTCCGGTTCAATTCCTGATCCGAGCGGATGAAAATCTCACTGCTCGTGTCGGTCAGCTTCTTCACCGCATCCGTGAAGCTCGTTTCCACCGTCTTGCGATGCTCGTCGAGCCCGCTCCGCAGCGCCTGTCCGCTCTCCTTCAGCTGGATCGTGCTCTCATTGAGATTCACCAGGAACGTCTCATGCGCCTGAGCCAGCGATTTCACGAGCTGCGGAATGCTCTCCGCCTTCTCCAGAAGTTCATCCGTCCCCGCATGCTTGCTGTCGTTGAGCTTCGGCAGGACCTTCTCGTTGCAGAAGGCATCGATGATCGTCAGCGTCTCGTCCTCCTTCTTCTGAACCGCCGCCATCGGGAAGCTCATCAGAATGCTCAGGATCAGCCCCAGCAAGGTCGTGTCGAAGGCCAGCCCAAGCCCGCCCGTCAGGTTGTTCACCGAAGCCATCAGTGCTTCCGGGTCGCTGTTGTCCCCCACCGCCAGCGAGCCCACCGCCGTGGAAAGCCCCATCACCGTGCCGATGAAGCCCAGAATCGGAATTGCCCACAGGAACACCTTCAGCAAGGAGTAGGAACCCATCGACCGGTTCGCATCCAACTCGGACTGCGTGCTCAGGAAGGTCGCCACCTCGGTGTTGTTCGGACGCGCTTCGAACAACTCGAGCGCCTTCCGGATGCGGTTCACGATCAGACTGTCCCGCAGGGACAACGGCACCTGATAGATGTTGTCGATGAAGCCCGAGACCGTTGTCCGGTCGATCTGGCGACCAAGCCGTTGCGGAAATAGATCCAACAGGGCCGCGCGCTCCTGCCGCTGGTTCATCTTCCACTTCATCCCCAGGATCGTCAGCCCCCAGAAAAACAGGAAGGTCTCGGCGAAGTTCACCCAGCCACGCTCAAGGAAGATCGCCCCCACCCGCGTGCTCTTGAAGGGAAACATCAAGGCGAGGAAGGCAACCGTGATGCCGATCCCGATGAGCAACCCCTTGATGAAGTTCGGGTTCGCATGATCCTTCTCCGCCCAGCCCTCCCGTTCCGGGTGGTTGCTCGCCGCAGACTCCTGCGCCAGATCTTCACTGGAAAGCGTCAGCCGACCCTGACAGGCCGGGCACTGGAGGGTCTGGCCAGCGTGCTCGGGAGCGACGTCAAGACCAGTGGAACAATGGGGGCAGGAAACAAGCATCGATTCGTGGGTAGGGACCCGTAAATAGGACCTCTGTCTCCATTTGCAAAGCGAATGCGCCCAAATCCCCACAAAACGGTCGGCGGAGCCACGCGCCTCCAGTCATGGGCCACGCGTGGGCCACCGCCACGACCACCGCGAAGCCCCCGAGACCGACCTGCTTCCTAGTCCACACGGATCACTGTCACGACCGGATCCGGCAGTTCCTCCGGCAGCTGGATGACCAACTTGTCGCCCTCGCGGGAAACCTTCAGTGCCAACTTGCCATCAAGAAGCGTGGCCTGCCGACCCGAGTGATCCAGCGAGATCGTGCCACCCTCCGGCCGCGCATACACATGGAGATAGAGCGCATCGCCCTTCGCCGTGCAGCGACCCTCGAATGACACCTCCTCCAGCGGATTCGCCGTGGTGCCGTAGATCGACTCCCCGTTGACCTTCAGCCAATCCCCCATGGCCGAAAGTCCCTTCACCGACTCAGGCGGGATCGACCCGTCCCCCGTCGGCCCGATGTTGAGAAGGAAGTTCCCCCCCTTGGATGAAATGTCCACGAGATGCCGGATCAGTTGTTCGTCCGACTTCCACGCCTTGTCGTGCTCCGAGAACCCCCACGTCGTGTTCATCGTCATGCACTGCTCCCAATCCACGCCCGCCACCCCACGGGACGGCACCGTCTGCTCCGGCGTCGTGAAGTCCCCATGGGACGGATTGAAACTCAGCAAACGACCGACCGCATCGTGCTTCTCGATTTTCGGAATGCCATACAACCGATTGTTCATGATCACCGCCGGATTCTCCGCCCGAACCATCTTCATCAACTCCGTGGCACGCCACGCCTCCCCTTCCGCACCCTTCTTCGAATAGTCCCACCACAGCACATCGATCGGACCGTAGCCCGTCATCAACTCCTTCACCTGGGCATGCAGGAAATCCACATACTTCCCATGGTCACGCTTCGTCACCGCCACATTCGCACTCCCCTTCGTGTAGGGCAGCGCCTTCATGAACTTGAAGTCATACTGCGGGTGGTGCCAATCAATCAGCGAGTGGTAGAAACCCACCTTCAGCCCCTCGGCCCGCAGCGCATCGACAATCTCCCTCACCAGATCACGCCCGACCACGTCACCCGCATCGTAGTTCGTCACCCCCGAGTCATGCAGGGCGAAGCCGTCATGATGCTTGGTCGTGAACACCACATAGCGGCATCCCGCCCGTTTCGCCATCCGTGCCCATTCCTCGGCGAAACCTTCCTTCGGCACGAACTTCGGAATCGCTTCCGCCGCATACGTGTAAGGGTCCGCCCCCACACGCTGCTGGATCCACTCCATCCCCCCGTGATCGTTGACCATCTTCCCCTTCCACGTTCCAGCCAGCCCCGAATACAAACCCCAATGTACGAACATTCCGAAACGCGCATCGCGCCACCATTCCATGCGTGCATCACGTTCCGCCGCAGTTTCGGCACCGTGCAAGGACAGCGCCATGACCAGGATCAGGCATAGGGTTCTCATCGATTCACCCAACCCATACCCGACCACCAACCTCCCAACCTCCGCACATCCTGCCGAGATCCCAGCACCCCTTGCCAACCATCGAATTCACCGACCCGACCACGGACCCATCGCATCACCATCCCGGTCCAAGTCCGAAGCCGAAGGTCCAAGTCGGGTAGTGAAAAGTAGAAAGTAAAAAGTGGAAAGTGAGAGATCAATGGGCAGGAACCTCGCCAAGCGCGGACATCGCCGACCATCATCACCCCCTACCGCGGAGCCTCCCCTTCCTTGCCAAGAGATCAGGGACTGAGGGATCAGGGGCCAAGCGATGCCAGCGAATAGGGAGCCAAACCCGGACCGCGTGACGCCGTCGCGCATCCCCAAAAGAGAGCGGAGCTCCCCCCACTTTCCAGTTTTTACTTTCTACTTTCCACTCAAGAACCGCAGAGCATGCTGAGCTCCCATTTCGCGCCCCTTTCGCGGTTCCCTCAACTCTTCAAACCTCAAAGCCCACTCCGACCAAGGGTTCAGGGACTGAGGGTTCAGGGGCCAAGCGATGCCTGCGATTAGGGAGCGCGGCTTTCCAAGCCGCTGCAGTTCACCCGCCCTCGCACCACCCTTGCGCTGGACCACGCAACTGCCCTCATCCCTCATCCCTCATCCCTCATCCCTCATCCCTCATCCCTCATCCCTCATCCCTCATCCCTCATCCCTCATCCCTCATCCCTCATCCTTCATCCTTCATCCTTCATCCTTCATCCCTCTTCATCCCCCGCTCAAGTCATCGACAAAAGCCAGCATCTCACTCCCCGACCACCCCCACTCGGTGCCGCCGCTCCAACGACCTGTTAAACCAGTTCGACGGCTTGAAATCCCCTGCCAAATCAACAAGTCCACCCTCGATCTCCTAACAAGGACGATCCAGAAATTCGGTCCGGATCATCTACGAACCAATACTGTTCGCTACGAAATGGAGAGACCTTGGCTTCGATACCTCACAACGAGAGTCGTCCAGTTTTCGCTAGCGCTTGTGATTTGAGCACTCGCATTCTCCTTCTACGTGCTTTTCACCCCGATTGATGAAACTTGGGCGACTCGATTCGGCAGGGCTGGGTTTACCTTTCCACTTGGGACAGTGGGGTGGTTGCGATCCGGTTTGGAGACGAGTAGCGCGTCCTAGACTTCAATGAAAGGTGATGACACCACGATCAGCAGTCTTGTTGTGATCGGCTTTTGGTGATTCAATGCGACAAGGAGAATCGGCGAACCTCCATGTGGGTCGGGTCGCTTGTTCTCATTCTTTCGCCCCGATGATTGCCTTTCTCTCCTCCCTGTTCTTCTTGCTGGCCTCCTGCATCTTGCTTGCTGGAGATGCCTCGCGGCAATTGCGGTTTACCAATCAGGATTCAGAGGTTTCGGATTGGGTGTGGCTACCGGTCACGTTGGACGAAAGCGAGCGGGCGATTCTTGAAACTCGTTCCGATCCACCGCGTACGGCTCTCGATTTCTATCTTCTTTTGGCCAGCCACTATTTTGGCAGGATCGAGGATTCGGTGGAGCGCCGGATCACCTTCATCCAAAGGGAATCTCTTACGGACCAATTTCTACACGCCCATTTCACCATACCGCAGGTCGACGCCGGCGCGTTCTTCGTGACGATCCGGGTTTTTCATGGCGGGAAGGAACCTTTGATCATGATCGGGAGCCGGGGCGCCAGAACCATTTTTCGCAGCACCGAGCGGAAGCAGGCACGACTGGATTACATCAGCGTCGGATATCCGCAACTGTGGCGATTTCGTGAGGGCAGCTGGATTCGTGAGGGCGATGAGATTTTGCCACAGATCAAGGCGGACGCCGTGATCGATCGATACCGGAATCACTACAAAGCCCATTTAAAATATCCAACGCAGAAGAAGCGGATTTCCCTTGGCTACACGATTCCCCCAGAGGGTTCCGTGATTCAAGTCACGGGCCGTGAGAACTTCATGGATTTCCGCGAGACTTATGTTTGGCAGGAGTATCGATTCGATGGAACGCGTTTCGTATCTACCACCCATGAAGAACGGGATGGAGCCGGCCAATCCGCCCGCCCTCCGGTCCCGAAGCCGGATGGCAGCGAAACCCGCCAACCCGACTCGAAGGAACCTCCCCGATAGCGGGAGCCACCACCCCGACGAACCGAAGTGCGAAGGTTGCTCCGTAGCTGGAAATCTCCGGCGGGCATTGATGAGGTGATCCCCCGCATCCATGACCGGAACACACATCTCCCCCGATGATGGGGCGACCCCTAACAGTCGACCTTCACCCTCCGAACAACTCGTCGCTGGCAAAGGCGATGTCGCAGGGAGGCGCCGGGGTCTCGTGCCAGCCACTGGGTTCATCCTGGATGGCACAGGCGACATGAACACCGGGGCAGCTCACCGCATCAATCGCCACGTCGGGGGTGTTGCAATCGCGGCTGAGATGACCCAGCACCACGCGTTCCAAGCTGCCTGCGGCAAGCTCCGCCACCAGGGCCGCGGTCTGGGCGTTCGATAGGTGGCCGTGTCGTGAAGCGATTCGCTGCTTCGTCGACCAGGGGCGCCGCTGGTCGGCTTCGAGCAGGGCATCATCGTAGTTGGCTTCCACGAAGAGCACCTGGGTCTCGCGCAAACGCTCGAGGATGGCAGGCGTGACGTGACCGCTGTCACTGACGATCCCCAGCACCTGCTCGGCACGGCGAAATACGAAGCCGACCGGTTCGACCGCATCGTGCGGCACGAGAAAAGATTCGATCTCCACCTCCCCGATCTCGAAACGTCGACCGCTCTCAAAGATCCGCCAGTTCACAGCCCCGAGGTTCTCCGCCACCACCTGACGGGTCGCGGGTGTCGCATACACCGGCAGGTCGAAGTTCTTGAGGAACACGCGGAGACCACTGATGTGATCGCCGTGTTCGTGGGTGAGCAGGATGCCATCGAGCGAGTCGGGCGCAATCCCCATGGCTTCGAGGCGGAGGCGGATCTGCTTGGCGGACAACCCGGCATCGACGAGCAAGCGGGTGCCGCCGGCATCAATGACCGCCGCATTCCCCCCACTGCCGCTTCCAAGCACCGCCAAACGCATGCCCCGCACCATGCACTGTGCCGGCCCGGACGGAAAAGCCGAATCCGACCTGACACCCGGAATTCCCACGACTCATTGAAGCTCAACCGCAGCTCGGGGCTGCCAGCCACGGCAAACCACGACCGCCCCGTTTCCGCCCGCATTCACTCGTCGGGCTCCGTCACTCCATCGGGCATCAAGGGATTGGCCATCTTTTGCGGCTGCAGGAGATCATCGAGTTGCTCTTTCGTCATCCAGCCCTTCTCCATCGCCAGGTCATAGACGCTGCGACCGGTCTTCAGGGCTTCCTTGGCAATCGATGCCGACCGCTCGTATCCGAGCACCGGATTCAGCGCGGTGACGATCCCGATGGAGTTCTTCACGTAGTCGGCGCAACGCTCGCGGTTGGCGGTGATGCCGTCGATGCAGCGCGTCGACAGCGCGATGGCGGCATTCTTCAGCAGCATCAGCGTGCTGAGCAGGTTGTAGGCGATGATGGGCTCGGCCATGTTCAGCTCGAACTCGCTGGCCTCCGCCGCCATCGACACCGTGAGGTCGGATCCGATGATCTGGTAACAGATCTGGTTGACCACCTCCGGCATCACCGGATTAACCTTCCCCGGCATGATGGATGACCCCGGCTGAAGCGGTGGGAGGTTGATTTCATTCAGCCCGCAGCGGGGGCCCGACGACGCCCAGCGGAGGTCGTTACAGATCTTGGAAATTTGCAGCGCCGCGGTCTTGAGCGCCCCGCTCATGACGGCGAAGTCGGCGGCATCCTGAGTCGCCTCGACCAAGTTGCCCGCCAGTTCGAGCTCCACCCCACTGAACTCGGACAAGCGCTTGGTGCAGAGTTCGGCGTAGCCGGGAGGGCTATTCAGGCCGGTGCCGATGGCAGTCGCGCCCATGTTGATCACGCAGAGGTCACCGCTGGCGCGTTCGAGGCGCCGGATGCCATCGCCAACCATCACGGCATACGCGGAGAATTCCTGACCCAGCGTCATCGGCACGGCATCCTGGTTCTCCGTCCGCCCCATCTTGATCACATCATCGAATTCCACCGCCTTCGCCTCGAAGGACTTCCTCAACACCTTCAGGGCCGACAGGGTTTCCTTCAATGACGCCACCACCGCCAACTTCACCGCCGTGGGATAGGCATCGTTGGTCGACTGCGAGCAGTTCACATGGTCGTTCGGGTGGACGAACTCATACTCGCCCTTCCGATGACCAAGGATCTCGAGGGCGACATTCGCGATCACCTCGTTGGCATTCATGTTCGTCGAGGTGCCCGCGCCTCCCTGCACCACGTCGACGACGAAGTGCTGGTGGAATTCGCCCGCAATGATCCGGTCGCACGCTTGGACGATGGCCTTCGAAATTTCCGGATCCAGCGCACCCAGTTCCGCATTGGCGACCGCCGCCGCTTTCTTCACCAGCGCGAGCGCATTGACGAAATGCTGGTAGTGAGACAGCCGGATCCCGGAGAAGGGGAAGTTGTCCACCGCCCGTGAGGTCTGGATTCCGAAATAGTGACTGTTGGAGATCTCCCGATCACCCAGCGAATCGTGCTCACGACGGAAGCCCGTGACCTCGACCCGCATCTGCTCCGAGTTGGCGAAGCGCGACGTCGTCTCACGCAGGCGCGCGCCGATCCGCCGCGCCGCCCGGCTGACCATCCGGTAATAAACTTCGGGGTGGGCCTCGCGGAAGTCCATGACCACGTCGCGACCGATCGTCCAGATTTTCACCTCCCCCACCGCCACGCCGGAGACGCTGTGGGCCAGTTCATCCATCAGGATGCTTTCATTGATGATCGCACCCTCGCCGAGACAGCCGACCGAGACATGCCGTCCCGATAGTCCGCTGAGCAAGTCGACCTTTCCCTCCATGACGATCCCGAACCACCTTCGCGGCGCCGATTCGTGGAAAAGGTAGTCCCCGGCCTGGTAGACTTTCTGGCGGCCCAGGCCGACGAATGACTGAAGTTCCTCGACGCTGATGCCGATGTCCTTGGCGTACCGCTTGATGCGTTCCGGGGTGAGTTTCATGGGTTGTATGGGAAATGCGGCGCATTCGATCGCCCGCTCCACCGGAGATGCTCGCCACTCCTCACACTTAGCCATTCCGCGGATACTTCGACAGGGGAAATCATCCGATTTTCGGCATCCAGCGGACGATGAGGCAGGAGCACCCTGGACCAGGCCGCCCCCCATCCCGCTGCAGGAGCCCGGCAAGAGGCCCGACACCCCCACTTTCCTGCTAAAATCATCCGTTCCGTCCGCTGCAGCCGTCCATTTTCCAGCCGCGAATCGTCCTCCTCCGCAAAGTGTTGATCTTCCCAGTCACGGATCCTAGAGTTCAGCGCCCTATGACGAATGCGGTAAAAGGATTTGAGGCCAACCTCCACGAGCGGCTCAAAAGGTCGGACACCTTCAAGGTCTACCAAGAGGCCTTTCGCACAGCGACGGGACTGCCCCTCAGATTGGTCGGGGCCGACCCCGACAACTGGTGCCTCGACGACGAAGCGGTCAACCGCAGCCCCTTCTGCGAACACATCAACCTGTGCAAGAGCGCCTGCACCGCCTGCGTGGAAACCAACCGCACCCTCCTGACCCAAGCGGAAGCCACCGGCCCGAGCACCTGCCACTGCTTCGCCGGCCTCACCTCGACCGCCGTGCCCATCCGCATGGGAGCCACCACCGTCGGCTTCCTCCGCACCGGCCAGATCTTTTCCCGCATCCCCGGTGAAGACGACTTCGACAGCCTGCTGGGCAAGATCGGACGCAAGCAGCTCGACGCCGAGTCCGAGCAAGTCCTGCGCAAGGCCTACTTCCAGACCCGCACGATCGAGCCCGATCGCTACGCCAGCATGGTCACCCTGTTGGAGAGCTTCGCCCACCAACTCGGCAACCACGCCGAGTCCCTCGCCATCATCGAGGAAGGCAGCGAGCCCGCCGCGATCGCCAAGGCCCGGAAATACATCCATCAGGAACTCGATTCGCCGCTGCCACTCGGAGCCGTCGCACGGGTGGCCGGACTCAGTGAGTCGCATTTCTGCCGACTTTTCAAAGAAGCAACCGGCCTGACCCTGACCGACTACGTGAACCGTTGTCGCGTCGAGTGGGCGAAGAAGGAGTTGCTCAAACCAGACCAGCGTGTGTCGGAAATCGCTTTCCACGTAGGCTATCAATCGCTCTCGCAGTTCAACCGCTGCTTTGCGCGCATCGTGGGGTGCTCGCCCACCCGGTGGAGAAGCGAGCAAATTCAGGACGCGGCATCTTAGGGCATACGCGATTCTTCATTGCGTCACGCCGTCTGCCGCGTCACTTGTGTCTCCTAGTCCATGGCACAGGAACGTTACGAGATCAGGGAGAAACTCGGCCAAGGAGGCTTGGGCACCGTCCACGCCGCCTGGGACAAGAACCTGAACCGCGAAGTCGCCATCAAGCGCATTCGGCGTTCCCAGGACGACGACAAACTTGAGGACGAGGCGACTCGTCAAATGACTCAGGAAACAGGCGCCCTCGCCGCCCTCCAACATCCGCAGATCGTCACCATCTACGACGTCGGCAATGACGAGGAAGGCCCCTTCGTCGTCATGGAGTTGCTCAAGGGCGAAACCATCGACGCCATCGTCGAGAAGGCTCCGCTGACCACCGAGGATTTCCGCGAGTTCGCCCTCCAGGTCCAGGAAGGCCTCATCGCCGCGCAAGACCTCGGACTCGTCCACCGCGACCTGAAACCATCCAACGTGATGGTCAGCTGGCTCCCCTCGGGGAAATTCCAAGTCAAGCTGGTCGACTTCGGCCTCGCCAAGTTCGCACCGGAGCCCGAGGAGCAGACCGTCGACCAGAACGACTCCGTCTATGGGTCCATCTTCTTCATGGCCCCCGAGCAATTCGAGCGCGGCCCACTGGACGCACGCACCGACATGTATGCCATCGGCTGCGTCTACTACTACGCCCTGACCGGCATGACCCCGTTTCAGGGCGACACCGGTCCGCAGGTAATGGCTGCACATTTGCAACATCGTGTCGTTGCCCTTGCAGAGAGGCGCCCGGATGTCCCAAGCTGGCTCGCCGACTGGATCATGTGGCACATCAACCGCATGCCCGACGACCGGCCCGCCAACGCCCGCGAGGCATTACGAAACTTCATCGAACTCGATATCCCCAGCACACAAGCCATGAGCACTGGACCCACCGAGCCGGCCCCCGAGGCCCCGAAACGCCCCCGCCTCATCATCCCAGGCGCCGCCCCCTCAGAACCCCAGGCCGCCCAGCCCGCGCCGGCCCCGGCTCCCGCTGCGCAACCGGCACCCGCGCCGGCTCCAGCCGCCCAGCCGGTCCCCGTCGTGCCCACTCCGCCGGCACCCGCCGCCCAACCGGCACCCGCTCCGGCCCCGACTCCCGCACCTGCCGCCGAAGAGCGTCCCGAGCCGGTGCAAACCCAGACCGCCCCGCAACCCCTTTCTCCTCCGGCTGGCGCACCACCGAGTGTCCACACCACCGGTCAACAAGCACCCGCTGCCTCCGCTGAAACCGCACCCAACGCGCCACCTCCAGCCCCCGCAGTCGTGCCAGCCGCCCCGACCCCGGCACCGGCACCCGCTCCGGCGCCTGCTCCAGCCCCGGCACCCGCCCCAGCCGCCGTTCCCATTCCTGCAGCGCCAGCCCCGGCAGCCGTGGTTCCCACCGCCAAGGTGGCGAGCCCCGCGACTTCGACCGTCCAACTCGCCGGCCGTCCCGCTCCAGCATCCGGATCGACCATGGCCGCCCAGCCTCCCGCCGGAGCCACCCCTCCCGCGAGCGGCATCCAGACTCCCCAGGCCAAACAAGGCATGGGCAACGGCGCCAAGGTCGCGATCGCCAGTGTCCTCGGAGTCTTCGTCATCGGACTCGGCATCATGCTCGTCCAGATGATGAGCGGAAACAACCAAGCCGAGGTCTACAACGCACTCGTCGCCGAGGCCGCCAAGCCGGAGACCACCGAGATCGCCGTCGATTCCGAAAAGCTCAACATCCTCCTGAATTCGACCCGCGCCGGCAGCAACAAGAGCCGCGAGACGGTTTACAAGGCACTCTCCATCGCGAAGGCCACCGATGGCACCGACATCGACTCGAGGATCGCCGAGTTCGCCACCACCGAGACCCTGCCCGTCGACATCCGCGTGTCCCTGCTGAGCCGCGTCCTGCGCAAGCGCGCCAACCCGGCCATCAAACCCTACTTGCTCGACTTCGCCCGCAAGACCGATGACGAGCAGGCCGCCGCCGCCGCGCTCACCGCCGTCATCGAAGTGGGGGGTGAAGAAGAATTCGACGACTTCCTCGACGTCATTCAGTTCAGCCCCTCCGCCGCCGTCCGTCGCGCCGCAGAGAAGGCCACCGCCGAAGTCATCAAGGACTCCGACAAGAAAGAGCAGTTCGGGTCGACCCTCGCCACCGCATCCAAGAATGTGAACGATGACAACCGCCGGACCATGATCCGCCTCATGGGCTACACCGGCAGCAAGTCCGCCGAAGAAGTCATCACCGCCGCCCTCGAAGGCGACGACAACCTCGACAAGCTCGCCGCAATCGAAGCGCTCAAGAACTGGGCCGACGAGTCCATGTTCGAAACCCTGATGGAGTTCCTTGAAGAACAGACAGACGAGCAGCTCCGCCCGAAGGCCTTCGACGCCGGCTACCAGTTCCTGATGTCCGACGACCGTGAACTCGATGACCTGGACGCCGAGGACTACTGGAAAATGCTCGCCCGCCAGGCCAAGACCGAGCGCGAACAGAACACCATCATCGGTGGACTCGCCAAGAACGAGACCTCCGACTGGGCACTCGCCGTGATCGAATACTTCGCCGACGAATCCGAAAGCGACCGCGTGATCGACCGCGCCGAAAAGGCACTGAGCCACATCCGCGAGCGCCAGCGCGTCAAAGGCGACAACTGATCACCGCTTCCGGAACCTTTCCCACCCCGACTCCCTGCCCCCAGGAGTCGGGGTTTTTCGTGTCCACCCCGCCACCTCACCCGCCTCCGCCCGGCAAACATTCGATGTTCAAGGTTGGACCTTCGCGGTCCGATGTTCTAAAGCCCCCCCGCCATGCTCGACATCCGCGAGATCCGTGAAAACCCCGACGCCGTCCGTGAGCGCCTCAAGGCGCGCGGTGGCGACCATTGGACCCTCATCGACGAAGTCCTCGCCTGCGACGAATCCCGCCGCAAGGCCGAGACCGAAAAGCAGGCGCTGCAATCCCAGCGCAAACAGATTTCCAAGCAGATCGGCATGCTCAAGTCCAAGGGCGAGGACAGCTCGGCGGTCGAAGCCGAAGTGCGCGACATCAAAGGCAAGATCGAAGCACTCGATGCGGAAGGCGAAGCCGCCGGCACCCGCCAGTCCGACCTGCTGCTCAACATCCCGAATCTCCCCCACAGCGACTGCCCGGTCGGCGCCGACGAAACCGCCAATCCCGAAGTGCGCACCTGGGGTGAGAAGCCCGATATCTCCGAGCCCAAGGACCACCTCGATCTCGCGGAAGCGCTCGGCATCATTTCCATCGACGACGCCACCCGCATCGCCGGTTCCGGCTTCGCCGTCTACCGCGGCAAGGGAGCCCGTCTCGAACGCGCACTCATCTCCTTCCTGCTCGATCTCCAATCGGGTGAACATGGATACGAGGAAGTCAACGTGCCCCACGTCGTGCGCCGCGAGTGCATGGAGGGCACCGGCCAGCTGCCGAAGTTCGAGGACGACATGTATGGCACCGACGCCGGTGAAGACGGTCGCAACCAGATGTTCCTCGCGCCGACGGCCGAAGTCCCCGTCACCAACCTGTTCCGCGACACCCTGCTGTCGGAAGACAAGCTTCCCCAGCGCCTCTGCGCCCACACCCCCTGCTTCCGCCGGGAAGCCGGCAGCGCCGGGCGTGACAACCGCGGCATCATCCGCATGCACCAGTTCGACAAGGTCGAGCTCGTCCAGGTCGTCCATCCGGATACGTCATTTGCCGTACTTGAGGAACTGACCGGTCACGCCGAAGCCGCCCTGCAGAAACTCGGCCTCCACTACCGCACCATCGAACTGTGCACCGGCGACCTCGGGTTCTCCGCAGCCAAGACCTACGACATCGAAGTCTGGGCACCCGGGCAGGGGAAATACCTCGAGGTCTCAAGCTGCTCGTGCTTCGGCGACTACCAGGCACGCCGCATGAAGCTGCGCTTCAAGGACAGCGACGGGAAGAACCGCTTCTGCCACACGCTGAACGGCTCCGGCACCGCGCTTCCCCGCCTCTACGTCGCCCTGCTCGAGCAGTATCAGCAGCCCGATGGCTCGATCCGCATCCCGGAGGCACTCGTTCCCTACTTCGGCTCTGAAGAGATCAGCGCCGGACAATGAAGCGCCTCAAGGCCTTCACCAAGCCACTCGAATCCACCGTGATCGGGTGGCTGGTCTTCGCCTTCCTTCTTCCCTGCCTTGCCCTCTGGAACGGCACCGGTGGACTGGCCACGGGTGAGATCCACATCCGCGGTGCCGACGTCGTCGGCCTCCCTGCCCGACTCTACGGTGCAGGGATGATCTGCTTCGGGATTGGAACCCTCGCGCTGCCCCGCTTTCACGAGGAATACTCCACCTTCCACGCCACCCGCATACTGGCGGGTGGCATCCTCTTCGTCATCTTCCTCCTCGCAGGCACCATCAGCCTGTTCGCCTGAAGATCGCTCCGGCCCCTTCCCCGAAGGCATCTACCAGACCGAGAAGCCGCCTCACCGTCGGCCCGATTTCGACTCCAGACATCGCCGTGGACTGCCGGATTGACTTGGGAAACCACGACCTCAATAGTCACCTATCATCATGAAAGCTTGGAAATACTGGCTACCTCCATGCGTCGCTTTCGGGGTCGGCTTCCTGGCAACCCAGCAGTGGGCCAAGCATGACCAGCCGACCGGCAGCACCGCGGGCGGCAAGGACCTGCGACTCTACGGTCGTCCCTCGAAGCCCGAATCCTCCCCCGAACCCGACTTCGAGGATGCCGCGCCTTCGACGGGTGAGCTGTTAAAATCACCCTTCTCAGAGTCGCTGCCAGGCTTGATCCGGACGCTTTCCACGGAGCCAAACTCCGACTGGTTCCGCCTGACGGATGCCATGGTCGGCGCACTCAAGACCGACCAAGAAGCTGCGGTCGATGCGATCCCGCCGATTGCCGAACTCCCTTCACCTGCCATTGCGGCCCTTGCAGAAGCATTCGTGTCACATGGCGAAACCCTCCCACGCGAAGCCCTGCTGGAGCTGGCCCTCCTTCCCGTCACCCGCAACTTGTCCGATGCCCAAGGACAACTGCTTGATCAACTGGCCGAGATGAGCTGGCAGGATGGACTCGAAACCATCGAGGCCACCCTCGAAAAACTCGATTTCTCCGCCGCCCAGGCGTTCATGACCCACGCCACACGGCGCTGCCCGGACGAACACAGCCGGGCATGGGCCGAACTCATGATTGGCACCGGCCAGTTCCATCAGATCCTGAACATCCCTGCCGCTCAAGGAGACGACGCCCTGACCTGGCTGGATGGGCTGATGACCGACCATCCCGAAACGAGGCCATTCATCGAGGGATCCAGACAGTTCTGGCAGTCACGCTACGCCGCACCCATCGAAACCGATCTCAAGACCAGGCTCGATGCCCTGGTCCAGTCGAGTTCATCGAAAAAGGCACCGGAAGAAGTCCGAAGGGATGAGTTGCAGCAGTTACTCCGGGTCAAGGTGGAGGAAGTTCGTTCCGCATGGCTGGAAGAAGATCCTTCACCGCTGACCCTCGTCTCCAAGGGAGAGCTGAACATGGACGCACTCCTCGAAGCCCTTCCGCCCGACATCAACAAACTTCTCGAGGAAGAACCCATGGAGACCAAGCGCCACCTGTTCACCCACCTGGCTGCTGCGGACCCTCAAGCAGCCGTGGGCTGGCTCGCCGACCTGCCTGCCGAGGATGCCCACACCGTCATCATGACTGGCGCCAGCAACCTGGCTAGAGACCCCAAGCGCCTGATGGAACTCTTCAACGCCTACCCCTACAACCCGTCCCAAGGGCCACTCCAGCAACGCTTCATGCGCTGGACCGGCGCCACGCTCGGCGCCTACAGGACATACGGTGAATCCTATGCCGAGTGGTTGATCCAGTTGCCTACCAGCGTGGATCGGGACATGGGTCTCGGAGCCCTTTCCCACGACCTGCGCAGTCAGGATCCGGAATTGGCCACCCGCCTGTTCAAGGCGAAGAACTTCGTCCCTCCCGGAAAATGAGAACCGCCATCATCAGCCTGATCTGCCTGCTCGCCGGGGCCGCCCTCGCATGGATGGTTCGCCCTCAACCGACGTCCACCAGCCCGCAGGGGACGGCTGAAGCAGGACGAACCGCACAGAGCCCATCCAGCGGCACCGCCCGCGCCGACAGCAGACCCGTACCACTGAGCGAGCGCCTGAACATCGCCAAGCTTGCAGCGACCCGGAGCGGGCAGTGGAACGCCCTCGAAGCCCTCACCGACCTCGGACTCGAGGAAAGACATCAGGCGAGACTGGAACTACTACGTGAATGGTACGAGGAGGATCCCGCCGCGGCGCTCAGGGCCGCGATCGACACGATGGTCACCGAACAATTCTTCACCGGAAAAAGCCTGCTTTCCGCCTTCGACGAGGGCATCGCAAATGATCCCGAGACCTTCTTCAATCTTGTCCAGGGTGAGTCCTTCGGCCTGATGACCGGCACCGCCCGCCTGCATTGGATCCAGGTCGTCTCACAGAGCCAGCCGGGGGCCCTGATTGCCTACCTCCCCCAGCTTGGTGCCTTCGATACCGACATGGTCGCCAAGAAACTGCTGGGGCCGGACCATGTGAACCATCCCGATCGCCAAGCCTGGATTTCCGATCTGGCCTCCCTTCCGGACACTCCGGAGAACAAGCGTGTCTTCGAACAACTCGGTGCCGAGTTCGCCGATCAGTCATTCATCGATCTGATCAACGGTGCGAAAGCCTCTGAAGGTGGTCTCGCGAAGATCTACGAAAGTGCCATCATTGCCCGATTCAAGTCGTCCAACAGCCGGGACCAGGTATTCGACCAACTGCAACTCGTCCCCCCTTCCATGAGGTCCGAGGTGGTCGACGGAGCGATCAAGCAGATCGACAACAATCCACTGGCCTTCACCGCACTGATCGACAGCGTCATTCAGGCGGGCGACTGGGATCGCTACCACAAGGAATTGCCCTACCGGCTCCACAACCAGTTGGTCCACGCCAAGGATCCCATCGCCCTCGCCACCTGGGCCACCACCATCCCGGCCCAGCAACGATACGAGGACATCTATCGCGTCGGCATTCGCACCTACATCCACCACTCTCCCGATGAGGCACTGGAATGGATCGGAGATCTGCCGCCCGGCTGGCATCGTGACAACAGCCTGTCCGAATTCTCCCTGAGTTCGCTTCACGCCCGCAACAACGAGAAAGCCGCGCTGGATGCGATCGATCGGATTCAGAACCCGCGGATTCAGAAGGACGCACGATCCAACCATACCCGCTGGCAGAACCGGTAACGCCGCGATACGGGATTGCCCTCAGCGTTTCCCGAGGACTGCCACGGATCCGGAAGCGGGCATGAGCACGGTGGTCGCCGTCCACGGACCGTCTTCCGGGTGCAGCACCGCCTTCCAATACCAGGCGGAAGCATCAAGCGATGCCTCACCAGCGGAGCCGACATAGCGCTCGTGCACGTCCCATTGCCTGCCGTCCCGCCGCGCGGTCGAAGCACCCCACCAGCGGCCGTCGCCATCGAGGAAGACGGGCTCACTTTCCACACGATAGCCCGCAGCCCGAAGGCAGTCGCCACTCGGATGCATCATGCGCGTCGCCCGGTCCGTTCGCCGCATGATCACCTCCCCGTCGCCCCATTGAAACCGGGCGATCTGACCGGGAAACGAACGCGCGAAGCGGACCTCCATCGGCCCCAGTTGAAGCGGGACCAGCGGGATCCCATCCAAGGTCGCGGGCCACTGCACCTCCCCTTCGACCACTGCCTTCGGTGGATGCCTCCCCACCACCCGCGAGCCGCCAAGCACCAGCAGCATGGCCACGACAACCACAGCCGCGCGCCGACTCCATGGAAGCGGCCTCACCTGCGTGTCCTGCATTCCTCGGGCATCCAGCCGCGAAGCCAGCCCGAACAGGGCAGCCAACACCC
Source organism: Haloferula rosea (assembly GCF_016595525.1). GTDB lineage: Bacteria > Verrucomicrobiota > Verrucomicrobiia > Verrucomicrobiales > Akkermansiaceae > Haloferula > Haloferula rosea. Next base: position 160,591 of record NZ_JAENII010000009.1, on the reverse strand, counting down.
CTCCGTGGACCACCAAACCGACGGCCGAATGCAGCGATTCCGGCCACTCCACCCGTCCGGACTCCGGGAGAAAGACTAAAGCGGCACGCACCCCATTGCCGATGACCACACAGACGACCGCCAAGGACATCAACCCCACCGTCTGCGTCCAACCCAGTCGCATCCGGGCTGCTAGAAAAGCAGCCACGAAGGACGCAGTCCACAGCATGCGAATCCCCGCGCACGGTGGGTCGATGCCCACCAAACGCCCGCCGTCGATCAACATCACCCCCGCCCGCTCGACCTCAATGCCCGCAACCGTCAGCAAGCCATGGGAAATCTCTGCCGCCACCACTCGCAGCGGGTAGCCTGCGTAGAAATCCAACGACGCCATGACCGGCATGGAAAGAACCAGCAGTGCCACCAAGCCGGCCTTTCCACGCTTCATCGACACCGAAAGCGAGATCACCGCCACCGCCAGCATCGCGATGGCCAGAGGATACCGGACGAGGTCGCTGTTCTGGATCACCCCGAGGACGAGGGCACCCAGCAGCAGTCGACAAGGATGAAGCTGGATGCGATTCGGGCCACCCCCACAAACGCCGAGCGCGCCGAGCACCACTGCCGCCACGAGGGCGATCACCCCCAGTGGCTCGTCGGACCCATCCATCGCCCGCCGCACATACCAACCCAGCACCGGGAGCAGCGTGATCAGAAACCCCACACCTGCCACAACCGAAACCCATCGAGGCGCCGGGTGGAGCCTTTCCTTCATCGACATCATCGAGATGGGGAAATGCATCAGCCCTGCACGCGATGGCGACGCATCAGCAGACCGATTGCCGTCACCAGGATCAAACCGATGGCCCCCGGCTCAGGAGCTGCGCCGGTGAGCCCTGAAGCACTCGCGCTCACACCAACCGACACCTGACCTCCGCCCAAGGCCGAGTTCCCTACACCCTGGGGCAGCGGCAAGGGCTGCTGGACCGACCGCAATTTCTCAAGCACCTCGCGCGGCGTTTCATCGACCGCGACAAATGAGGTGTAGTCCGTGAGCAATCCATAGGTGAGCCCCAGCGAAGTGATCTCCCGCTTCGATTCCTCGTCGACCCCACCACGGCGGCCGGACGAACCGACCATCGAATTGTCAGCCAGTACCCGGACCCGCTCCCTCGCCCACAGCGGCCGAAGCGCCGGGTTCTCAAGTCCCGACCCCGCCCCGGTCGACACCTCGAAAACCTGCTCATACGGCCCTCCCCCACCATGCCCCGTCACGATGATCCGACCCTTGGCATTCCCCTTCCACTTGCCGACGATCTCGATCGGGCGGTCGGCGAAAACATCCGGCACACTCTGCGGCTGGGTGTCATACGCCTTGAATCCCTCATAGCGGATCCGGATTCCCGTCAGGACCGGCGAGCTGATGTAGTCGCGGAATCGCTCAGCGGTCCGGCTCGCCTCGCCCGGCTGGAGAACGAAGAACGGCTCACCCATGCCCGCCCGGGCCATGCCCTCGATCAGCCACCGGTTGACCGAGCTGCCGATACCGAAGGCAAAGAGGTTCGCCTTGCCCCGTTCTCTGCGGATCAGGTCAAACGCCTCCCTCTCGATGTCGACGAATCCATCGGTGACCACCACGATGCTGCGCGACGTATCCTCATCCTGAGGCAAGGCGAGGGCACGCTTCAACGCCGGCAGCAACTCCGTGCCACCGCCACCCCGGGCCAATCCTGTTAGATCCGTGCCTCGACGGATGTTGTCCGCCGTGGCTGGCAGCGACTGCTTGGAAAGCATCCGGTTCTCGCCCGCGAACAGCATGACATTGAAGGTGTCGGTGGACTGCAGACCACCCAGCAGATCACGCATCAGCATCCTCGCCGTATCCAAGGGGAAGCCATTCATGCTGCCACTGACATCCAGCACGAAGACATACTCCCTAGCCGGCACCTGTTCGGGACGCACCCGTTCCGGTGGCTCCACGTTCAGAAGGAAGAAATTCTCCTCTTCCCCGCAATGCAGAAGCAACCCGCTCTCCACCTCGGAGTCCGCCAGCCTGTAACGAAGGACGAAATCGCGATTCGCAGCCTCCCCACTGGCGGGCAGTACCACCAGGGCGCGCTTTTCATCCTTGAAGGAAATCTCGGGTTGGTGACTTGCCGAGCTCAGCTTCTGAATCGGCAGCCCGCTCTGCAACTTGATCTTCGCCGCGAAGGTTGCCGGCGTATCCACCCCCTCTTCCAGATACGGGTTTCCCACCCACGTCTCCCTCGCCGTCGCTGCTCCCGAGTAGCGGGGCCCCACCACCGTCGGATAGACGAACTCATAGACCCGCTCGGTCGCCGTCAGCTTTTCGCTGAATGTTAGGGTGACCTTCACCTCGTCGCCGGGGAGGATGTTTGCCACGCTCATCCTGAAGACATTCGGGCGTTCCTGATCCAGGAGGGATGCCGTCTTGTTGGCGCGTTTCGCCTCCTCATAGACCTTCTTTGCCTCTTCCTTCTCCTTGATCTTCGCCACCACCCGGCGCTCACCGATCCGCATTTCCACCCCGTGGACCGCCGCCCGGGTACTCGCCGGGAATACATAGGTCGCCTCGATGGGGGTGTCCCCGGTGTTCGCATACGTTTGCTCCACCTTCACCTCGGCGATCACCCCCGAGATCCGCGCCTCCAAGTTCGTCGACTTCAGCGGGAAGCGCTCGGTGTTCTCTTCGCCGCCCGCGATCTCGAAGTGCGGTGCTTCCGACCGATCATCGTGGCCGGCAATGTCCTGCTGATTGGCGAAGCCCAGTGGGCAAAGGCTCAGCGCCAGGGCGCCGATGGTGGGATGAATCGGTAAGATGTGCATGGTGGAGGTGGTTGGAATTGACCCAACCTCCATCCGTCACGAGACAAGCTCATGAACCCACGGTGAAACCGCCGTGAAACATCCAGCCCCAAGGGCTCATGCTGGAGTCGCCCGATCCGACGACCCTCGCCCTCGGTCACTTCCCGAAGGATCCTGCCAAACTGGCAAGCGCATCACCGTCCGGCCGATCCGCTTCAAGGATCGCCGCCTTCTGCAGGGTGAAAAGCTCACTCGTTCCCTTCTTCGCGAGGTCCAGCATTGAAGTCATCTCCTCGCTGGTGAAGACGGCTTCCTCGCCGCTGCCCTGCACCTCCACGAACTCCCCGCGCTCGGTCATCACCGCATTGAAATCCACCGTCGCATCGCGGTCTTCCGGATAGTTGAGATCGAGGACAGGCTCGCCCTGATAGACACCCGTCGAGATCGCGGCCACCAGCTGCTTGAGCGGGAAATCGTTCAGCTTGCCCTCACCCATCAGGCGATTGAGTGCAATCGCCATCGCGACACACCCACCCGTGATCGATGCGGTCCGCGTGCCGCCATCCGCCTGCAGCACGTCACAGTCCACCCACACCGTGCGTTGGCCCAGCTTCTTCAAATCCACCACCGCACGCAGCGACCGCCCGATAAGGCGCTGGATCTCCGACGAGCGTCCGTCGAGCTTGCCACGCGAAATGTCACGCGCCTTCCGATCGTGCGTCGAGTAAGGGAGCATCGAGTATTCTGCCGTCACCCAACCGCCAGCGACCTTCTGATACTTCATCCAGCGTGGGACGTCATTTTCGATGGTCGCCGCACAAATCACCCGCGTGTTCCCGAACGACACCAACACCGAACCATCGGCATGGGGGGCGACTCCGGGAGCGAAGGAAACCGTGCGAAGCTGATCCAATTGGCGGCCATCTGGGCGGGTGATCGACATGCCGCGGAGTCAATGACAGCCCTGCCCAACATGCAAAGCCCAATCCTCATCCGGCACCCGAACGCCGACCGCAAACACCCCATTCCCGCATGAACGCCCTTACCCCATGCCGGGCAACAGGCTCAGGGAATGCGGAAAATCTTCTGGTTCTTCGGGTCGCGCGCCAGTTGCCCCGACTTGAAACCCTCCACATTGATCCGGTGGTGAGGTGGATACGGGCTCAGAACTTCGTTCGGATCGCTGGTCCGCTGCGCCACGGGATACTCGGTCGATTCCTGCTTCGGAGGCGGTGGCGCCCCTCCGGAACCACCCGCAGGCGGATTGTCCTCCGGTGCGGGAATGCCATAGCGGGCGTAATCCCGCTTGCGCACATGGTTCTCATGCACCGCCGCCGCGCCGGCACCCAGCGCTGCACCCGCCGCCGCACCCGCGATCACATCCTGTGAATCATCACCAAAAGCGGCACCCGCAGCCGCGCCGGCGACACCACCAATCAAGCCCGCCTGCTGTTGATAGGTCGTGCACGAGGCCATCCCCATGATTGCCAACCCCAAGGCTGCATACTGCTTCACATTCATCTGATTCTGAAACGCCTTTCAGGCGAACTTATTCATCAAAGCGTCACCGCGCGAGCAGGCGCTTGGAAAAAATCGTCATCTTTCTCGCCTTCGAGAGCCGATAGCGACGATCGAACACCCGGAAGCCATCCTTCCGCATCTTCTTCAAAAGCGTGTGGTAGATCTCACGCATGACCTCCGCAGCCACCAGCGAACTGCGATCGGTTTCCGGCAGCAGATCCTCCGCCTCCTTGAAATAGGCCTCCGCCCGGTCCGCCTGGTAGGCCATCATCGCGACAAAGCGCCCATCATAGACCTTACCGATGAGATCGCGCTCGGAATACTGGAACCGCGCGAAGTCCGCCAGCGGAAGATAGATCCTCACGCCATTGTCGAGGTCCTCGCCGACATCGCGCAGGATGTTCGTGATCTGCAGGGCGTGGCCAAGCGCCACCGCATACTTCTCGGTCGCCGGGTCCGTCGCTCCGAAGATGCGGATCGAAACGAGACCGACCGCACATGCGACCTTCCACGTGTACTTCGAAAGATCCTCCCACGTGCCGAAACGCTGCGGCCTCAGGTCCATCCGACAACCGTCGATCACCGCGACCAGCAGTTGCGTGGGAATCCCCAAGCGCTCCCTCAGCGCCAGCACGTCCTGCTGGAGGGCATCGGGGTTATCGAAACCGTGTTCCAGCCCGTGCTTCCACTCGCCCAGCGCCCGTTCGCGTTCCTCCTCGGGCACCTCGAGATCATCCGCGAGATCATCGATGACCCGGCAGTAGGCGTAGAAGATCACCGCATCGTCCCGCCGCTCTTTCGGCAGGATGTGAAGTGCGAACGCGAGGTTCGACTTCGCTTGGCGGGTGATGTCCGAAGCGTGACTCATGGATCAAGCGGAGAAAATTGGATCAGCGGATGAACCCCCAATGTCCGGTGCCGAACGGCCACAGCGAAAACCATCCCGGCCCCGCCAGATTGAACTCATGCACCGCACCCCAGTAGCGGGAATCCAATGAGTTGTTCGTATTGTCACCGAGGGCGGCATACTCACGCATGCCCACCTCATCGGAGTCCTTCAGCTTGAATACCGAACCCGGCTGCACCAACGGCGCCTTCCGAAACTTCTCGGCATTGCGCGCATCGGCCAGCACGTAACCCGGATGGGTCGGGCCACCGTATTCGCCCTCCCGCTCCATCACCCGTCGAATCCAGGGCTCTTGGGCGATCTTGCCGTTCACGATCAGGTTCGGCTCCTCGATCTGAAGTTCGTCGCCGGGCACGCCGCACAGCCGTTTGATGTAGTGCGAGCCTCCCGTCTGGTCGCGCAGCTCCCGGCTGGTGTCGCCACTGGTCGTGATCGCCCGCGTGTCGAAGACGAAGACCTCACCCCGCTTCGGCTTGCGGAAGTGGTAGGATATCTTGTCGACAAGTACGAGATCCCCCGTATCAATCCAGCCGTTGAAGATCGTCTCGCCCTGCTGGAACGAGGTCTTGAACCCGCCGTCGCGCATGAAGATCTTCGCCGACTCGTTCGATTCCGCCGGCACCTTGATGGTGCTGCCGTCCGTGAAGTCATACGCCGTGCGCGTGAACAGGAACCACGAAGCCGGCCTGCCGGGGGCATAGCCGGGGCGACGGCGCAGCTCCATGTCATTCTCCGCCACGTAGGTCAGGTGCCGGCGACCGTGCCAGATCAGATCGAAGGCCTGCCTGCCGATCCATGGCTTCTTCTGGTCGTCCGGAGCACGGTGGACGGTGATCCCGTTCAAGGTCGGCTGCATCGATCCCGTCGGGATCCGGAATGGCTGGAGCACATACGCACGTAGCCCGAGTGCCACCACCAGAGCCACGAAAAGCACCTCTACGTTCTCCTCCCACCACGTTTGCTGCAGGTGGGACGAAAGCGACTGCTCACAGGTGGCCCGAAGCTGTTTGCCCGCCTCTTCCGCTGCCTCGCGGTCCTTTTTCCGTACGGCATCACTCAGGTCGGCACGCCGGGACTCGATCTCGGCAATGCGATCGGGCTTCAGCAAATCGCGTTTGTAATGGATGAACTTTTTCGCCCCTTTCAGCAAATGCTTGGCCTCCTTCTTCCACTTGGGCTGGAAGTAGGAAAGGGGCCAGAAATCCATCACGTCGAACATGCGGCGGAGCATCGACCCCGATGGCCGACCATGCAAGCCTCGGAAATCCGGGATGGTCGCCCCCTGCGTGAGTGATATCTTCCAAAGATGATCCGGCTTGGAGAAGAGTACCGCGCTCAACTCGTCCTTTGCGCCCTGCAATGCGCCCTGATCGTCGGAGGCACCTTCCTCGTCGGCGCATTCGCGAAAGTCACCCTCAACATGGGCGTCAACAGCCGGGCGCTCCCGATGGCCTCGGTCCACTTTATCCGCTACTTCGGCATCTCTCTGCTGCTCATGCCACTCGCATGGACCATCTTCACCATTCTCGCTGAACGCTCGGAGCTCTGGTGGGCCACACGCCGCTTCACGCTCGCAACCGGCATCCTCCTGCTCTGCATTCTGGCCGCCTTCTTCTTCTGGGTGGTCCACACCGCAGCGGTGCAGCCCTACCAGGATATCGGGCCGATCCAGCCCGCCTATTGAGCCTTCTCCGGCGACTTCAGCGTTCGCCCGTCCGCCTTCAACCCGGTCATCCACCACTCGTGGGCCTTCACGAGCACCGGCCGCTGCACCAACTCGACAAACCTTCCCGGCCAGACAGAACTGTCTGCCGCCGTCCAGAATTCGGAAAAGGTCACGTCCACATCCGCCCCCCGCGTGCTCTCCAAGCCATCAATCGTGAACTGAAGGCGCCGCAGCAGACCACTCTCCTCATCGATCCACGCAATGAAGCGATCCTCCTCGGAAAACCCGAACCCCGGCGTCAATCGACCCTGCACGCGGAGGCAACGCTGCCCATCGAGGGACACCGGTGAGAGCACCGCCAGATCTCGCCCGTTCTCCGCCAGCCAGGACGAGCCGAAAAGGAATGCCGTGTAGGCATCCGCCACCAGCGCCGAGGCATCACGTCTCGGCTCATCCCCGATCGGCGTCCCATTGTAACTTACCTTCACGCCCTCCTTCGTCCGTTCCACGCGTTTGCTGCCACCGGGTCCACGGTGCTCTTGTATCACCACGGCCTGACGGGGCTTGTAGGTTTCCACGGAGGTCTTGCGGAAATCCGCATCCACCAGCTCCGGCTGCAGTCTCTTGACCACCCCGGTCCACTCGCCGGCATAGAACACCTCGACCACCCGGTAGCTCCCCACCGGGTCCCCATGCGCCGCAGCCGACCGGGCCAGGATGCCCGACGCCTCCCGCGCACCCGCTGTGGGCTTGCCCTCGCCGGGCACCGTCAGAGAGGAACATGACGCCAGTGCGACAACCAAAAGCGGAATCCACCATTTCATGTCTCCCCCATCGACCCGGACGGCGATTTCGAAAATTGAAATTTGATCATTGGGGATTTCCCCCTAGACCTTGCCGCCCGATGCCCAAGGTCCACATTCGCACCTACGGTTGCCAAATGAACGAGCGCGACTCCGAGCAGGTCGCCGAAATGTTCCGTGATGGCGGCTACACCGTGACGCCCACCGAGGCGGAGGCCGACGCCATTCTGATCAATACCTGCTCGGTGCGGGACCAGGCGGAGCAGAAGGCACTGGGCAAGATGGGCATCATGGGCCGCCACCGGAAGCAGAAGCCCCACGTCGTCTACGGCTTCATGGGCTGCATGGCCCAATCCCGCGGCGAAGAACTCTTCGAGCGCATCCCCCACCTCGATGTCGTCGTGGGCACCCAGAAATACCACAAGGTTTTCCAGTACGTGGACTCCATCCTCCAAGGCCGGCTCGAGCGCCGGATGGACGAGGTGGAGCTCTCCCTGACCGGCGAATCCGTCTGCGACCTCGAGGAGGAATCCGGCTCGCAGAACACCATCCGCGATCACACGCCTAAGGAGCACCAGGCCACCGCCTTCGTCTCCATCATGCAGGGCTGCAACATGCGCTGCTCATTCTGCATCGTCCCGGACACACGCGGCAAGGAGCGCGGCCGCCCCATCCCCGAAGTCGTCGAGGAGGTCGAGCGACTCGTCGATGGCGGTGTGAAGGAAGTCACCCTGCTCGGCCAGATCGTGAATCTCTACGGCCGCACGGAATTCGAAAAGGTCGACGGCAAATCCCCCTTCGTCCAGCTGCTCGAGGCCGTGCATGAGGTGAAAGGACTGGAGCGCATCCGCTTCACCTCACCCCACCCGATCGGCTACCGCGACGACCTCGTGGCCGCCTTCACCTATCTGCCGAAGCTCTGCTCGCACATCCACTTCCCGATGCAGAGTGGCTCCGACCGCATCCTCAAGGCGATGCGCCGGCCCTACAAGCACGCCAAGTTCGTGGAGATCTGCGAAAAGATGCGTGGCGCCCGTCCCGACCTCGCGATCACCACCGACATCATCGTCGGTTTCCCGACCGAGACCGAGGAGGACTTCCAGGCCACCGTCGATACCGTCAACCAACTGCAATTCGACAACGCCTTCGTGTTCCGCTACTCGAAACGCAAGGACACCCCGGCTGCCGAGATGGACGGCCAACTCCCCGAGCGCGTGAAGGAAGAGCGCAACCAGATCCTCCTCGATGCTGTCAACCGCATCGCCAAGGCCAAGAACGAGGCCGTCGTCGGCACGGTCCAGAAGGTCCTCTGCGAAGGTCCTTCCAAGAACAACAAGGAGACGCTCTCGGGGCGCACCAGCCAGAACAAGATCCTCATCTTCGAAGGTGACCCACACAAGCTGACCGGCGAGATCCTCGACATCCAAGTCAAGGAATCCACTGGCTTCACGCTCTACGGAGACGTCGTCTGAGCTCGGGTCCGCGCCCCGCTACTCCGGCTTCGCAGCCAGCTCACGGTATCCCTTTGGCAGACCGAAGCGGTGAACCGCTCCCCTCGCGCGAACCGGCGAGACTTCCATGGCCGGGCGCTCCGTCCCTTCCGGCCAGAACATCGCCATGCCGCCTTTCGGTGCGTCGATGCGATACACGCCCGGGCTCAGCTTGCTTACCTTCGTCCCCTCCGTGGTCACCCATGCGGCATCATTAAGCTGGGGCTCGACCTCCACCACACCACCGACCTCGGACTCCACCAGCACCCACTTCGTCGAGCCACCCCCACGCCGGGCAGAAACCAAAAACGCCCCCTCACCCCGCAGCTGAGAGAACTGCACGTCCGGCCACGTCCCCGGCACCGCGGGAAGGACGCGCAAGCGTCCCCCCCAACTCTGCAAGAGCATCTCCTGAATGGCCGTGGCCCCATGCAGCGGCGTCTCCATCACCGGCAGACCAATCTCGGAATACAGCGTGCTCGGCTTGAGGTACGACTTCAGCTGATTGAGATACGTCAGCGCCCCCTCACCATCTCCAAGCAGGGAAGACATGCAGGAAGCGCCGGTGAAGGCATAGCCCGCGATCCCGCGCCCGAAGCTGTGCCAGCGCTTCAGGCTCTTTTCGATGAGCTCCCGGTCTTTCTTGTCTTCAGGAGTCAGGGTCCTCAGCGGATAGATGGCCATCAGGTGGGACCAATGTCGGTGCCCGCCATTCAAGGGAGCATTCTTGCCGAGCATCCGCCCGGTCTCGTTGACATGCGTCGGGACCAGCTTCTCCTCGATCTCCCTCCACTTTGGAATCAGCGGTTCATCAGCCGCGGAAAGCCCGCGCTCATCGGCAATCTCAAGCAACCTGCCCACCCCCCACCTGAGGAGATCGAGGTCGTAGCTGCAGTCCTCCGCATTGCGGAACTCCGGGCTGTGCGTATTCGGGATGTGCAGAAGCCCGTCATCCTCCTCAACAAGGAAGTGGCAGTAGTAGTTCACCGCTCCGACAAGGAGCGGAAAGAGCACCCGGTCACGAAGTTCCGCATCCTGCCAGTATCGCACCTCAAGGTCCACATTGTGCAGACCCCAGAGGAGGTTCGCGCACTCCCGCCCGATGTTTCTGTCCATCGGTTCACGGCCACCCGGTTGTCCGGCGTGCCCCAGCAGATCCCACCCCGACACCGTCCGGCCGATCGCGTAGGAGTCCTCCCGATAAGGCTCCGCCACATTGAGCCTCAGGTTCGCCCGGTTGATGTCGAGCCGATGACTCAGGGCCGAAGCCATGCCTCGCCGGTTGGCCTGGTAGGTTCCCGAGTGCGACAGCTGCACGTTGAGGTTCCACCAGGTCGCGTTCCACGCCGTCGGCTGCAACCACGGGCCCTGGTTGTCGATGATCCACCCCTTGTCCCGGGTGGCGCAGGCCAGCTTGTACTGCTGGATCCAGTAAAAGGAGTCCCAGTAAGGGTCACCCGTCGAAACGAAGCTGGCCGGGTAGTAGTCGTGCCACCATGCCCGGTGGGCGTCGGTCCACGCACTCTGATCCGTCGCCGCAGCCGTCCTGACCGCCTTCACCGCCGCGGCTTCCGCTTCCTTCCCGGGAAAACTGTGCTGAACGCTCAGCCACAGCGACCTCTTACCGCCGTCATTCCTTTCGAGGTAGGCGACCGCCGTTTGCCCCCCCGCCCACAAATGCTGCACCGAAGTCCTCACTCCATCCGGAAGGGTTCCAGATACCGCATCGGGATTGGCAGGCTTCCTCAGTGACTTGGCCCGCACCGCCCTCGCACTGCGCGCCTTCTCAGGCACATACACGAACTTCGCATCGGCGAGCGAACCCGATGGCGTCATCTCGAACTTCATCACCGGCTCACGCGCATGCACCAGCGTCCGCCATGACAACTCCCCGCCCTTCGCTTCTACCGTTCCCCTCGCTTCCGCATTCCACAGATCCAGGCGTGCCTGACCACCCGTCATGTCTTCGGGCAACTCGACACGCAGATGACCAATGAAGTGTCTCCCCCGGTTCAACACCGCCACCCCCTTCTCGCTCAGGTCATCCTTCTCAAAAGGACGGTGGTCGTGCGCCGCTGAGCAACCCACATCCCAACGCAGGCTCCTCCGATTGATCTCGTACATCAGGGTCCCCTGTTCCCCGTTCCCGAGGAATGGTGCCTGATCCCACCGCTTGGGCATCGATCCCCAGACCAGATCATGCCGACCCAGCATCTCCGCCCAGCCGACCCGGTCGACCAGCGGGGCCGGCATCGCGGAGGCGGACGCAACGAAAACGGCGGCCATGGCCATCGCCACCACCTGACATCGGGCTCTTGGTCGGGTTTTCATCATAGGCATCCAGACAGATCAAACACCCCCGGAGAAGCAGGGCCAACCCCCGCCTTCCGAACTCCGCCCGAATTATCACATGGGGGATGAATCCCACGACTTGGGACACAAATTCTCGAGAATCTTCAAGTCCTTCAAAGATGAGTCAATCGGGTGGAATATGCCTTGCTATAAGGGAGTATGTTCATTCTGTCTGGTGTCGGTTTTCGTGCTCCCTTGCCGCCATGTCGGCCCTGAAGAGCACCACCCCGACCGCATCTCCCTACCCATCATGTGGCCTTCCTTCGACCTCCTTCGTCCGGCACTTGCACTGATCGCAGCGATCAGTTGCCTGCCTGCATCCGAGGTCACTGCGAGACCGCCCAACGTGCTGTTCATTTCCATCGATGACCTCAACGACTGGATCGAACCCCTCGGAGGCCACCCACAGGCAAAGACGCCCCACCTCAATCGATTGGCGAAGGAAGGCGTCAATTTCTCCAGGAACTACTGCCCGTCGCCCGGATGCAACCCGTCCCGATCCGCGGTGATGACCGGATACCACCCGACCACCTCGGGCATGTATTCCAACTATCAGGATTGGAGGAAGGCCATGCCGGATGCCGTGACCCTCGGCGAGTACTTCCGCAACCACGGCTACTTCTCAGCCGGCGCCGGCAAGATCTTCCACTATACCCAGGTCGCTCCGGAGTGCTGGGACGACTACTATCCGTCCATCGAGCAGCCGATGCCGGACTTCCACTATCCCAAACCCGGGACCACAGTAAGCATGCCGGGCTTCGACGGAATGTATGGCGACTTCGACTGGGCGCCCATCCCCCTCACGGACGAGGAGACCGGGGACGGCAAATGCGTCGACTGGGTCTCGAAACAACTGGCCCGCACTCACGACAAGCCCTTCTTTCTCGCCTGCGGAATCTACCGCCCGCACCTGCCATGGTACGTCCCCCGGTCCTATTTCGACCTCTACCCCTTGGAGTCCGTTCAGCTTCCGAAGATCCTGAAGGACGACGCCGACGACCTCGGCGACCGCGCGCATGACATCATCGCGCGCGGCGGCGGCTACCACGAGCATGTCATCGAGGCCGGCCAGTGGCGCGAGGCCGTGCAGGGATACCTCGCTTCCGTCACCTTTGCCGATGCCATGCTCGGCCGACTGCTGGACGCGCTCGAGAAAAGCCCGCATGCCGACAACACCATCGTGGTCGTCTGGTCAGACCACGGCTGGCAATTGGGTGAGAAGCAGCACTGGCGCAAGTTCGCCCTCTGGGAAAACGTCGCCCGCTGCGTCATGATGATCAAGGTCCCGCCCGGCACCACGGCCCTGCCCGAAGGCTCGAGGGCCGGAGGCGATTGCCAGCGGGTCACCTCGTTGATGGACATCTACCCGACACTGGTCGACCTTTGTTCGCTACCCGAAAAGAAGGATCTCGATGGAAACAGCCTCGTCCCGCTGCTTCGGGACCCGGCCCATCCTTGGGACCACCCGGCCATCACCACCTACGATCACTCCGAGTATTCCGTGCGCACCGAGAGGTGGCGGTACATCCGCTACATCGATGACTCCGAAGAACTCTACGACCACACAAGCGACCCCGAGGAGTGGCACAACCTCGCCGGCATGGAACAACACGCCGCCACCAAACGGAGACTTGCCGCCATGATTCCCAAGTCACCCGCACCCCTTCGTTCGGACACCCTCATCGAACTCCAACCGCACCACATTCCTCCGTATCAGTCGAAGAAGGACTACCAGAACCGGAAGAAGGCCAAATCCACCGAACCATGAGCATGGGCACATTCCACAAGACCGGTCGCATCCCGAACCTCATCCGGCAGGCACTCGCCTCACTCCTGATCCTTGCACCCGCACTGTCGGCCGCGAAGCCACCGAACATCATCATCTTCCTCGCCGATGACCTCGGCTACGGCGACCTAGGATGCTACGGCCACCCCATCATTCAGACCCCGCACCTCGACTCACTGGCAAACGAAGGGGTCCGGCTCACCGATTGCCACTCGGCGGGCACCGTCTGCTCGCCCTCACGCGCCGGACTGCTCACCGGACGCACACCCTACCGCAGCGGCTTCTACTCGATCGCCGGCCAGCCAAGGGGAAGCCACCTACTCAAAGAGGAAATCACCCTGCCCACCCTGCTCAAGCAGAAGGGCTACGACACCTGCTTCGTCGGCAAGTGGCACCTCGGCAAATTCACCGGCCAACCCGACCCGGGAGCCCACGGCTTCGACCACTGGTTCGCCACGGAAGTGAATGCCTTCGATGGCCCCGAAAGCCCGTCGAAGTTCGTCCGCAATGGCGACAAGGTCGGCGAGGTCAGCCAGTGGTATTGCGATGCCATCGTCAAGGAGGCCATCGACTGGATGGCGGCCCGCCCCGACCCGGAGAAACCCTTCTTCCTTCTCGTTTCCTACCACGAACCCCACACGCCCATCCTGCCCCCGGAGTCCTACTCGAAGCGCTACGATAATCCTCGTACTGACACCCTCGAGTCCGCCATCGACTACGGCCAGGTCCACCGCCCGCTTGGACGCCCGATCGAGGAAAACAAGAAATACTACTACGGCACGGTCACCCAGCTCGATGACTCGGTCGGCCGCCTGCTGGAGTCGCTCGAGGCCCAGGGCAAGACCGAGGAGAGCATCGTCGTCTTCACCAGCGACAACGGACCCGAAACCCCCGTTACCTTCGAAGAATCCGGCAATCAGTGGGAGGACCCGATCCGCGACCGCTGCTTCGGCACACCCGGACCCTGGCACGGCATGAAGCGCTACGTGCTGGAAGGCGGCCACCGCGTGCCCGGCATCGTCCGCTGGCCCGGTGAGATCGAAGCCGGAAGCATCTCGAAGGAACTCGTCAATGGCACCGACTGGCTCCCGACCTTCTGCCACGCGGTGGGAGTCGACGCTCCGAGCGACCGCATCATCGATGGCGTCAACGCCCTGCCCGCCCTGAAAGGCCGGGAAGTCGAACGCCCCATCCCCGCCTGCTGGATGTATCCGGCCAACTACGATTCCCGCTACCTTCCCAACATGGCCATGCGGGATGGCGATCAGGTCCTCATCGGATGGTTTGCGCCCAAGGGAGACAAGCAGGCCACCTCCGAGTGGATCCGCTCGACCAAGCTCGAACGCTTCACCCTCTATGATCTTGGGATCGATCGCTCGCAGGCCTACGAACTCAACGACAAGCTCCCCGACGAACTCAAGCGGATGAAATCCAAGATGAATACCCTCTGGAGCAGCATCCAGAAGGAAGCGCCCGACTGGGCGAACTGAAGCCTCAAGAAACAAGCCACACCATGAACCCAACCCCATCCCAGCGGGCACTCCGATCGATGCCCGCCATCGCCTGCCTCGTCATGCTCTGCCTTGGCGCATGGCTGCACGCCGCTCCCGCCATCGAAACGACCCCAGAGCCACCCGACCTGACCGCCGGTGGAAAACGGGATCAGCACCACGACTGGAACCTCGGCCCGACCGGCGCTCGCGGATGGATCCATGCCCACCAGGTCGACACCTCCCGATCACGCCAGATCCTGATCACCGCCGTCGCACCGAATTCACCTGCCTCCAAGGTCCTCAAGAAGGGCGATGTCATCCTCGGCACCTTCGGCAAGCCCTTCGACTCCGACGCACGCACGGCCTTCGGCAAGGCCATCTCCGCAGCTGAGGCCGAGACCGGCGAACTTCCCATCACACGCTGGAGGGCTGGCGCCGTGGAGGAGGTGAAGATCACCCTGCCCGTGCTGGGCACCTACTCGGCCACCGCTCCCTACGACTGTCCCAAGTCCAAGGCCATCTTCGAGCGCGGATGCGAAGCGCTCGCCAAGCAGATGCGCTCCTCCAACAAACGCGGCAACGCCATCATTCGTTCGTTGAACGCCCTCGCCCTGCTCGCCAGCGGAGAAGAGAAATACATGGACCTCGTCGCGGAAGAGGCCAAGTGGGCGGCCAACTACAAGATCACCGAACTGAAGGGTTTCCAATCATGGTACTACGGCTATGCCAACCTCCTGCTCACCGAGTACTACCTCGCCACCGGTGACCGTTCGGTCCTGCCCGGCATCAAGCGCATCACCCTCGAGATCGCGAATGGCCAGAGCATCGTCGGCACCTGGGGCCACACCTTCGCCCGCAAGTCGGATCACATCCTGATGGGCTACGGCGCCATGAATGCCCCCGCCCTCAGTCTGACCATGTCCCTCGTCCTCGCCAAGGAGGCAGGAGTGTCCGATCCCGCTCTCGATCGCGCGATTCAGAAGAGCCACCTCATCCTCTCCTTCTACTCGGGCAAGGGTGCCATTCCGTATGGCGATCACGAACCGTGGGTCGAGACGCACGACGACAACGGCAAGTGCAGCGCCGCGGCAGTGATGTTCGATTTGATGGGCGACAAGAAGCACACCGCCTTCTTCTCCCGGATGGCCACGGCTTCGCACAATGCCGAACGCGACGGTGGGCACACCGGCAACTACCTCAACATCCTGTGGGCTCTTCCCGGTGTCTCCCGCCTCGGCCCCCATGCCACCGGCGCATGGATGGAGGAATTCGGCTGGTACCTGGACCTCGCAAGGCGCCACGACGGCACCTACCTCTATCAGGGAAACCCCGGACGGACGAAGAAGGACAACTCCTTCGCCGGCTGGGACAGCACGGGTGCCTACCTGTTGAGCTACGCCTTGCATCGTAGGTCGCTCCGCCTGACCGGCAAGAAGCCGAGCTGCATCCCCCCCGCCGATGAATCCGAGGCCACCCTCGTCATCGCCGCAGGAAAAGACTGGAGCCGCCGCGACGGCATGAAGCGCTACAAGCGCTATGACGTCGAGACCCTCACCCAGGGACTTGGAAGCTGGTCACCCACACTCCGCCTGCGCTGCGCCAAGGAGCTGGCATCGCGAAAGGCGGACGTGGTTCCGCAGTTGATCACCATGCTCGAGTCCGGCACCTACGAGGAACAACTGGGGGCCTGCGCGGCGATCCGGAAGTTCGGAGCTCGCGCAAGTTCAGCAGTCCCTCTGCTGCGTAAGAAACTGAAGTCGGATGACATGTGGTTGCGGATTCAGGCCGCTGAGGCCCTGGCTGCCGTCGGCCCCGCCGGAAGGGTCGCCATTCCTGACCTGCTGAAGCTCGCATCGGGGCAGTCGAAGGATGACCCGCGCAACATGACCCAGCGCTACCTCGCCTTCTCGCTCTTCCAGAAACCCATGGCCGGCAGATCCACCGGCATGATCTCGAAGTCACTCGATGGAATCGATCGGGACGACCTCCAGGATGCGGTCGAGGCCATCCTCCAGAATCAGGACGGCCGCGCACGCGGAACCATCACCAGCATCTTCAACAACCTCACTTACGAGGAAATTGAACCGCTCCTGCCTGCCATCTACGAGGCCGTCGAGAAGCAGGCGCCGAGCGGCATCATGTTCGGCGACCTCATTCGCCTCAACGGCCTGAACTACCTCGCCAAGCATCACATCAAGGAAGGCATTCCCCTGTGCCTGAAAGTGCTCGAACCCGGACGCTGGGGGCTGGCGCGCCGATGGGCACCATGCCTGAAAGCCCTCCAACTCTACGGCAAGGAAGCCCAATCCCAGCTTCCCGAACTGCGGAAAATCGAGCAGATGCTCGTCGACAAGAACAAGGGCAAGGCGACCCCTGACAAGAACCTGGCGCTGGTCCGGGAAACGATCACCAAGATCGAGAACGCCGACCATTCACCCAAACTCCGAAGCCTGCCCAGGTGATCCTGGTCATTGCGGGCGGAAGGTCCTCGACGCATCGAGGGTCTGCGCACGCGACACCGCCCGGACCATCACGGCTCCGATCGAAAAGAGGATCTCAGGCGATCTGCCACTTGTAGGGAGCCCTTGAGATCAGCTCGTTGCCGCCCGGCACGAGGTGGACCATGTCCTCAATCCGCACACCGCCGAGACCCCGGTAATACAACCCGGGTTCGGTGGTCACCACCATCCCCTTCTTGAATCGCCAGTCCGCCTTGGCGTGCAGCACCGGGCTCTCATGAACCTGCAACCCGATCCCATGCCCCAAGGCGTGGAAGAACCCCTTCAGATCATTGCTGTCCTTCGTCGTCTCGTAACCTTCCTTGGCGAAGAAGTCTTCCACCGCCCGGTGGACCTTCCCGCCCGAAGCACCCGGCTTGATCATCTCCAGCGACAGCGCATGGGCCTTCTTGACCGTCCGCACCAGGCGCTTCTGCTCGTCGCTTGCCTCCCCCTTGAGAAAGGTGCGCGTCATGTCCCCCCAGTAGCCATCAGCGGGTCGACGCGGGAAGATGTCGACCACGATCAACTCGCCCGGCCGGATCGGACCATGGCCGGCATTGTGACAGTCGACCGCCTGATCTCCCGGAGCCGTGATCGTATGAAGCGCGATGGCTCCCTTCTCCATCGATGCCTGGGCGATGAGTTCACGCAAACGCTCCGCCGTCAGCGTGCGCCCCTGATGAACGAGCCTGCCGCGCCGCACCTTCGATTCGGCAAGGGCCTTTGAGACCGCCCGGAATCCGGCTGCGCTCGCCTGGTTGCCCTTCCGCAGCGCTTCCACTTCCTCCGCAGTCTTGATCACCCGCTCGGGGAACACCCCTTCATCGCCCGCCACCTCGATCTTCAGCCCCGCATCCTTCAACTCGAAGGCCAACCCTGCCGGAAAGCGGGAACTCACACGGAAGGTCCGGATGCCATGAAGCTTGGCCAGATGCCGGATCAACTGAGGAATGCTTGGTGCTTTGCCCTTCGGCACCTTGAACCGCCGGGCAGCGCCTTTCCGAATCTCGGAGAGCAGCAGAATCTCATCAAAGGCCGACTCCTTCACCATCCGCCCGAACTCCATGTCCGGTGCCACGCCAAACCTCTTTTTCCCGATCGAAAATGCCAGGTAGGGATCGAAGGCATCAAACCGACTCAGGTAGAGCATGTCCGGATCGCCGGAATCAGAATGGAAGAGAACGGAGACGGGCTGGCGGGAACGTTTCGGCATGGGGAGATCGTCGTAGCACAAAAACACCGGTGTCTCAATCGAGACACCGGTTCGTGAATTCAAGATGCAGCAACCATTCAATCACGCCGGCGGCGAAGCAGGCCGAAGAGACCCAAACCGCCCAAGAGAGCCACCGATGGTTCAGGGACGCCCTGCACGGAAAAGCTGATTCCACGGGAACTGGCACCACCATAGGCGCCGTCCACAATGGAAAGACGTCCTCCATTCGTGTTTTCGTCGTATCCGAAACGATCAGGCCCGGTAGCCGTTGAAGAACCTTCCTCAAACACCCACCCCACCGTGTACTCAGTGTCGTCATCCACAGTCACAGGGCTGGCAAACTCAAAGGTCACGAAATCCGCACCGGTGATCAGGCCAACCAGAGAGAAGACCTCTTGGACCTGAAGGACCATGCCGGTATCGACCAAGTAGTTCGTGCCGTCATCCGCGGTGTTGTGTCCGGTGCCATTCGCCCACTCGGTTGCTCCTCCCGTCGCGATGAACACAGTCATGGTGTCACCGGCCTCAAAGGTCTGATTCCCATTCTTGGCCAAGGTCACCGAGGTGATGTCAAATGTTCCACTCGGGGATGTCCCAAGGGTGAAGCTGTCTGCCCGACCATGGTTGCTGTTGACGTCCTCATCGAGCATGTTCGAGTTGATCGCTCCGGCAATGGAGTTGTGGATAACATTGGTCGTTGGCGCAGCGCCCACGATCAATGCAGCACTTGCGTTGGTTGCCAGCACCATTGCGAGTCCTGCGGTGGCCAGGTAGGGGGTCAATGTTGGTTTCATATCGTTTCGTAGCTCAGTTTCCGTGCTGACCCGCGAGACGCCTTTCGGGCGATCGCGAATATCGGCAAGCAATGGATTCAGTAGGGGGTAGACATTCATTCTCCGCCGACAGGTGATCTCCAGAGCCAGCTCCAAACGGAACAACTTGAGATCAACAACTCGACCTTCAAGCACTGTGCGAACCCAGGAGACAAATTGGGACAGACACATGAAAAATTTATGAACTCCCGGACCGAGACGGCCTGATTGAATCATCAAAGACACTGAAAACAGCTTCAACCGACTTCTCCAACCATACCTTCGTCGGGCAGAACCCGCGCACGCCAATCCCAAATCCCCTCGCCATCTGGCCCGGCAACCGCTAGCAAAGGCAGGAATGAGCGAGCGAGATGCCACCATGCACACCCTGATCCGGCGGGCTTGCAACCCGCAGGATGAAGGCGCGTGGAGGGATTTCGTCGAACAATACCGACGGTTCATTCTCTACATTCTCCAGGAGATGAATGTCGCGACGGACGAGATCGAAGACCTCAGCCAGCAGATCCTCGTTACCCTGACCCGTGATTTGCCGGGCTACGACCGGAGCAAAGGCCGATTCCGCAGTTGGCTGAGCGCCGTCATCCGGCACGCCGCGCTTTCCCACCTGTCGAAGCAGCGCTACCGCAAGAAACGGATGGCCGACTACATCGAGGACCGCGAGGTCGATTGGCTCAATGGCCGCGATGCCTCCGAGATCACCCAGATGATCGAGGACGAGTGGGCCGGATACATCGGCAAGCTGGCCATGGACCGCGTGCGCCCCGCTTTCCGGGGCAATGCCATGGAAGCTTACGAGCTCTTCCTTGATGGACACTCCGCGGCCGAGATCGCCAGCATCACGAAGCTCACGGTCTCCTCCGTTTACACTCTGCGAAAGCGCGTCAAGAGGCGCCTCTATCTCGAGATCCGCGCCATCACCGCTGAACTCGAGCCGCCCGCCGCAGGATGAAACCCGATACCTCCCGGCGTCTCAGCGACCCGCGGCTGGTCGCTGCCTACCACGAAGCCAACCAACTCGACGAGGCCGCCATCGAGGCCATCTGCCCGCTCTACCTCGAGCTCTCGGAAACGGAGACCCGCTACCGTGAGGAATCGTTTCTGGCCCGAGGCGGATCCAAGGAAGTCTCCAAGGTCTTCGACAGCCGGACCAAGAAGTGGCTCGCGCTGGCCAGACCCCGCCCCGACCTCGGACCCGAGCACCTTGACCGCTTCGTGCATGAGGCATGGCTGACGTCTTCCCTCGTCCACCCGAACATCATCAACATCTACGATGCGGGAGTGGATGCCGAGGGCAGGCCCTACTTTACCATGGACCTGAAGTCCGACAGGACGCTTGCCAGTCATGTGGTTCCAGGCCGGGCCCCGGCAAACTGGCAGCCCGCCAACGATCGGGAGTTGCTCGAGATCTTCGTGAAGATCTGCCATGCTCTGGCCTACGCCCATTCCCGCAGCACCCTCCATCTCGACCTCAAGCCCGAGAACATCCAGGTCGACCGATTCGGTGAGGTTCTGGTCTGCGACTGGGGAATGGGCAAACGCATCGGTGAGGAAACCACTTGGGACATCGGCCCCGTCACCCCCGAGATCGCCGACCGGGTTGGGCTTACCCTCAGCGGGGAAATCAAGGGCACCCCCGGGTTCATGGCACCCGAGCAGGCCGATCCCGACGAGGTGAAGGACGAACGGACCGACGTCTTCGCGCTCGGCTGCATCCTCTACACCATCCTCACCAAGGTCCCGGTTTTCACCGCTGATTCGGCCGAGGAAATCCTCTCGCAGACCTGCAAGGGTGAGATCATCCCGCCCTTGGTGCGCTGCCCGGACCGCAAGATCCCACCCAGCCTCGACGCCGTCGTGATGAAGGCCGTCGCTCTTGATCCGAACGACCGCTACCAGAGCGTCGATGAACTGAGACAGGAAATTTCACGCTACCTCACCGGCTACACCACCACCGCCGAGAACCCCGGATTCCGTCGCGAAATCGTAAGCTTCGTGCAGCGCAACCAACTCGCCTCCGCAGTCTCGGTGGTCGCCCTGATCGGCCTGACCGTCATCAGCGTCCTTTTCATCCAGGGCGTCCAGAGACATCGGGAACTCGCATCCTTGGAACGCAAGCGAGCCGAAGAACTTCGCACGAAGGCACAATCCTTGGAGGAAACCGCCGAGAACCTGACCGCGCAGATCGACTCCCTCGATGGCGCACGGGTGAAACTCGCGGAGGACCTGGCGAGTTCCTGCATGGATCTCAACCACAGCTTTCTCCGTGGCACCGCTCCCCTGGAAACCCATCAACAGGTTTCACAGCTTGCGGACGTGGCCATGGCGATGAATCCCGAGAGCCTGACCACCCAGCGCCTCCAGTTCAGGCTGGCCTGTCACGAGATGAACTTCGCGGCCGCGAACGCACTGCTCCCCGTCGTCGGTGAGCATGTTCCGCCGAATCAGGCATGGATTGCCCAGCGCTTCAAGGACTACGAATTCAACCGGAACTCACGTCCCGACACCGACGTCCTGATCTCGTTCATGAAGATTGTGGATGAGAAGACAAGGCCCACGCGCGAGGACACCGAGCCCTCGGCCTTCATCGACACGATGCTTGCCTACGACGTGCTTGCCCGTAGCGACCCGGGAAACTACGGGCCGGTCATCCAGACATTCCTCAAGTTCATCAATCCCGGCTGGAACCCCGAGGGGTTCATCTACAACCAGGAGGATGCCTCACTCACCGTACGCTTCGAGCCACCCTTCCGCTTCGACACCTATGATCAGGCCTTTTCGGTACTCCGTCACCTCAACCTCAAGTCGCTCCGGCTCGAGAGCAACGGCCCGGTCGATCTCCTCAGCCTCGACGGATTGATGATCCAGTCACTCGACCTGCGGGCATGCCCCCTCGATCTGACACGGACCGTCAACCTGCCGGAACTCCTCGAGCTTCGTGTCGAAGCCGGGCAAATCACCTCCAGCGAACTGCGGGCGAAGATCCGGTCGGACAAACCGCTATCGATTGTCGAGCACACGATCGGCAGCTGACAGCTCGGACGGAGCGCTTGGCTCTTCCACCGCAATCCTCACCTGTTCGGTCGCCATTCCCTCAGCGGAGGCACGCAGGATGATCTCCCCCGATTCCCCCGTCGCAGCAACGATCGCCAGCGCGAGCCCGTTGAATGAAGTCACGGTGCTGCCTTGGAAATCTTCATGGCTCAGTGGATCCCCACTGCCAACCCCAACCAGGCGACCGGGCCCTTCGACCTGCAACCCGACCGATACCGCCGCCTTCGGCACGAAGTTCCCGTGTTCATCTTCAATGCGGATGGTCACGTAGGAAAGTTGACGGTCCTCGAAACTCAGGACCGATCGATCCGCCGAAAGATTCATTCTTGATGGTTCCGCAGCCGTGGTGGTGCGCGACACCGCGACCTCCTTGCCGTCCTTCACCGCCACCGCCTTCAGTTCGCCGGCTTGATAAGGCACCATCCATTGCAGGTGCATGTCCTGATCCGCGGTGAACTCACGCCGTCCCAGTGACTCGCCATTGAGGAACAGCTCTACGCTGTCACAGTTCGAATAGCACCAGACCGGGATCTCGACGCCCTCCTTGCCCGGCCATGTCCAGTGCGGGAGAAGATGCACCATCGGTTCATCCGTCCACTGACTCTGATAAAAGTAGTAGGTATCCTTCGGAAAGTTGCAAATGTCGATGATCCCGAAGTTCCCGATCACCCTGGGCCAGCCGCCGGATTCACCGAGGTAGTCGAACCCCGTCCATCGGAACTCGCCACCCACGAAGGGAAGGTCCCTTGTCAGACGCCAGGAATCCCGCGAACTGATCCTCACTCCGGCATTGTCGTAGGACGACTCGTAGCGGGGATGGGTTTCAGGAAAGACCTCCTCCTCGGTCAGGTGGGCCGGTTGATGCTCCGGCTCGCGATAGCGTGAGCGGGTCCGGTATTCACCGCGGGTCTGCAGGGAATGCGGCACCTCGGAGGCATAGATGAAGCGCTCGGGAAAGCGCTCGTGGTCCTCCTCATACTGGAAGCAGGACCCTCCCCCGCCATTGTAGCCGACCAGATCGAGCAGGCCCGCGAACCCACTCTCGTTGGCCCCGGCGATGAAGTTGCACCCGACCGTCATCGGCCGACTTGGATCCAGATCATGGCACAAAGCCTTCAGCCACTTCAGCGTGTCGAGCTCACCGTGCTTCTGCGCCTCAGGCACCTCGTTGCCGACGCTCCACATGATGACCGAGGGGTGGTTCCGGTCCCGCTTGATGTGGTCCGTCAAATCACGCTCGGCCCAATCATCGAAGAGTCTGTTGTAGCCATACTTCGCCTTCCCCTTGTTGGACTTGCTGGAAACCAGCTTGCCATCTTCGAACGCCCATCCCCGGCGCCACTCGTCGAAGGTTTCATTGACCACCAGGAAACCAAGCTTGTCACAAAGGTGCAGGAGCTCCGGGCTCGATGGATTGTGGGCGGTCCGGATGGCATTGCAGCCCATCTCCTTCAACATCAGCAGACGACGCTCGAGCGCATCATCCCACAACGCCGCACCCAGCGGGCCCAGATCGTGGTGGTTGCACACCCCACGCATGATGATGCCTTCTCCATTGAGAATCACACCACGGTCAGGATCAAACTTCACCTCACGAACTCCCAGCGGCGAGACATACCGGTCGATCAGCCGCTCGCCCTGACGTAGCTCGGTTCGAACCTGATAGAGATTCGGAGCATCCGGCGACCACAGACGGGGATGTTTCAGGACCAGCTGCTGGGAGATCTCCCGCCGCTCGCCGGCACTGAGTTCGACCGACGACGAGACGCTTCCGCGCGCCGTGCCTTCAGCGTCGATCACGGTCTGCACGAGCTCGAACCCGCGACCTTCTTCATGTCCGTTGACCACCGCCGTTTGGATCACCACATCCGCACGCTCCTTTGCCACCTTCGGAGTGGTGACCCGGGTGCCCCAACGTTCCACGCGCAAGAGATCCGTGGAGGTCAGCCACACGTGCCGGTAGATCCCCGAACCCGTGTACCACCGGGATGCCGGTTGCAGCGAGTTGTCGACCCTCACGGCGAGCAGATTCTCTTTTCCGAAATCCAAATGCTCGGTGAGATCAAAACCGAAGCCAAGGTAGCCGTAGGGTCGTTTGCCAAGCAGGTGCCCATTGATCCAGACCTCCCCATTCATGTGGATGCCGTCGAAATCGATGAAGATCCTTCGCCCCTCATCTCCCTCCGGAACATGAAACACCTTGCGATACCATCCCGTCCCGCATGGCAGGTATCCGCCGGACGGCCCACTCGGGTTGTCCTTGTCGAAGGGCCCTTCGATGCTCCAGTCGTGCGGCAAGTCCACGCGACGCCAGGCCGAGTCATCAAACCCCGGTTGCGCCCCCCCCTTCGGGTCCCCTTTCAAGAAGAGCCAGCCTTCGTCGAAGTTCAGACGTTCCCGCCCCGATGCCTCAGCCGCCATGAGGTCAGCTCCGAACAGGGCCACACACGTCATGACCAGACCGGCCCACACGGGTTTGATACGTTGAAAATGCTTCCTCATGAGTTCCTGTGATGGGCTCCTGCCACGGGCTTCCTTCTGAAGTTCTCCTTCGCCTCCCGGTAGGGTCAAACACCAGCCAGATTCCACCTCTCGTTCAATAGGTGTGGTTGTCATGCGTAGGGATTCGGGACACCTAAATCATAGAATTCATCAATAAGTTCATTTCAGGCGCATCACGGTCGATATTGCTTGTTCCCCCTTCCCTGATTCCCTTTACCGGGGCCCTTGAATCCGCGAATTCCATCATCAAAACCATGAGCACCAGAACCTTCTCCCTCGTCCTCGGGGTCCTCGCCAACCTGCTGCTCACCGGCCATGCCGAGCCAGAGAAGAAAGCCCCGAAACCAAGTTTGAAGGTCGCCGGCATTTTCGCGGACCACATGGTCCTGCAGCAACAAGCCAAGGCGCCCATCTGGGGAACCGCGACGGCCAAGGCAGAAGTCACCATCACCACCTCCTGGAATCAGGAAACAACGACCACCACCACAGGCCATGACGGCCGCTGGAAGACCACCCTCGACACCCCTTCCGCAGGAGGGCCGTTCCAAATCCAAATCACATCCGGCTCTTCGAAAATCCAGCTCAAGAATGTCCTCATCGGGGAAGTCTGGATCTGCTCGGGACAGTCGAACATGCAGTGGAAGATGAGGGGGTTCGGGCTCGATCACTGGAAGGATGACGTTGCGAAAGCGAAGCATCCCGGGATCCGCTTCTGCCAGGTCCCTCAGGTCCTCGCTCTTGAGACTCAGGACGACATGCGCGCCAACTGGTCGGCATGCACCCCGCAGACCGTACTGAATTTCAGCGCCGTGGCCTACTTCTTCGGATCGCGACTTCACCAGGAACTGGATGTTCCGATCGGTCTGATCTCGACCAACTGGGGCGGCTCCTCTGCAGAAGCATGGATCAGCCCGGAGAAACTCGGCCGCGAGTTCCCCGAGTTCGACAAGACGCTCGCCGGCTACCCGGCCATCGCCGAGTCGTCAGGAGCCCTGTACGCGGGTAAAAAGGGCGTTCCAAAGGGCCTCAACCAGCGGAGTCCCGCCGTTCTCTACAACTCCATGATCCACCCCCTGATCCCCTACGCCTTCCGTGGAGTCATCTGGTATCAGGGAGAATCAAACGTCCGCAACCCATCACAATACGCCCGCCTCTTCCCCGCCCTCATCGAGGACTGGCGCACGCGTTGGGGAGCCGGCGACTTCCCGTTCTACTTCGTCCAGATCGCCCCGTTCCACTACAAACAGGAGCCCATCCCCGTCGCCTTCCTCAGGGAGGCACAAATGAAGACACTCTCGCTTCCCAGAACGGGCATGGCCGTGACGATGGATGTCGGGGATGCCACCAACATCCACCCGAAGAAGAAGAAGCCCGTCGCCGAGCGGCTTGCCCTCATGGCCTTGGCGAGGGACTACGGTCGCTCCGACCTCGTCGACTCCGGCCCGCTCTATCAGGACCACGAAGTCCAGGCAGGGTCGATCCGGATCAAGTGCACCGGAACCGGCAGCGGACTGGCCAGCTCCGACGGAGAGCCATTGAGCCACTTCACCATCGCCGGCAAGGACCGCAAATTCGTTCCGGCCGAAGCCACGATCGATGGCGACACCCTCATCGTCTCAAGCGACAAGGTCCGCACTCCCGTCGCCGTCCGCTTCGCGTGGGGAAATGCCGACGCCCCGAACTTTGCCAACAAGGAAGGCCTTCCCGCATCTTCCTTCCGGACCGACGCCTGGCCGATCCAACCCTGAGCCTCCTCCAACCTCCCCTCATGCTCACCCAACTTCACCTCGACCGCTGGGCCGACGTCCTCGTCCGTCACGCCACGGACATTCGACCGGGCAAGATCGTGCGCATCACCGCACAGCCCGCCGCCACCCCCTTGTTGGAAGCCGTCCATCGCCGGGTGCTCCAAGCCGGAGGCATGCCCATCGTGAACTGCAGGCCCGAGTCGCTCAACGAAGCCTTCTTCGAGCTCGCCAAACCCGATCAACTGGATTGGGAAAACCCCGTCACCCGGCTCGAGACCGAAATCGTGGATGCCACCATCAACCTCGGTGCCAGCACGAACCTTCGGGCCATGGACAAGTTCGACCCCGCCATTACCCAGCGGGCCGCGCGGGCCAACCAGAAGAGCCGCGAGTTGTTCTTCAAGCGGGCCGCCGCCGCGGATGACCCGGGGTTGGCTGCAGAGCACACGCCACTCCTCTGGTCCACCACCCTGTTCCCGACCGATGCCTATGCGCAGGACGCCGGCATGAGCCTGCGCGACTACCAGCAATTCGTCATCCGTGCTTGCCAGCTGAATCAGCAGGACCCGGTGGGCTTCTGGCAGGATCTCGATCGCTGGCAATGCCAACTGGCCGAAGAGTTGATGACCGGACGCTCCTTGCACTTCCAGACTCCCGCCGGCACCGACCTCACCGTCGACATCAGCGGGATGCGTTGGCTTTCAAGCCCGGGGCGGAAGAACTTCCCCGACGGAGAAGTCTACTCCGGGCCCAACCTCGATGCTCCCAACGGAGGAGCCGAGGGCGTCGTGTTCTTCGACAAACGATGCGTCTATCAAGGCCATGCCGTACGCAACGCCCGCATCGTCATGGAGAGCGGCCGGGCCACCGAAGTGACTGCCGACGAGGGTGAGGACTTCCTCATTGCCATGCTCGATCAGGACGATGGTGCCCGCCGGATCGGCGAAGTCGCATTCGGCACGAATCGTGCCATCAACAAGCCGACCGGCCAGATCCTCTTCGACGAGAAGATGGGTGGTTCCTTCCACCTTGCCTTCGGCGCCGGCTATCCCGAAACCGGCAATCACAACAAGAGCGCCCTGCACTGGGACCTGATCGCCAGCCTGACCGGAGGCTCACGCGTCACCCTCGACGGACGCCCCCTCTGCATCGATGGAGAGTTCGTGACGATGCCTCCTGAAGTTCCCTGGCTCTGAATGGCTCACGCCCCCGGATCAAGGCTCCGAGACCCTCAAGCGGACGAACAACCGACCGTTGACCCCCTCGCTGGAGGGAATCAATACAGGCATCGAGGACCCGCTCGTGATCGAGGCAAAAGCCGGATCACTCCAAGTCACCAAATCGGGCGAAAGTAGTACTTCGTAGAGCACCCCCTCCCGGCCGTTGTTGAAATCATAAACAAAATCCGCACCTGCCGGGGTCAGGGTCGGCAGACCGGAAA
The DNA here is from genome assembly GCF_016595525.1 of Haloferula rosea. Lineage (GTDB taxonomy): Bacteria > Verrucomicrobiota > Verrucomicrobiia > Verrucomicrobiales > Akkermansiaceae > Haloferula > Haloferula rosea. Next base: position 132,479 of record NZ_JAENII010000009.1, on the reverse strand, counting down.
CATCCGACACCAACGGATCAAGCATCAGTGCGTATTCCATCAGGTTCGCCACGCCATCGAGATCCGGATCGCCCGTCTCCGTCTCATCATCACCCGGACTCCATGCCATGCCCGAACGCCATGTGTAGTAGCCGGTCTGGATGCCGGTGACCGTGATGGTCACGGTCGCACTGCCGGAAGTCAGCGCCCCGTCCGAGCACTCGTAGGTGAAGCTGTCCGTGCCGGCGAATCCGCTGTGCGGGATGTAGCTGAAGGATCCGTCAGGCTGCAGACTCAGGGTGCCGTCACTGACATCCGAAAGCAGCGTTGCCGTGAGGACATCCCGGTTGAGGTCGATGTCGTTGGCCAGCACTCCGACCGCGCCGACATTCAGCGTGCCATTCTGGGCCACCTCGTAGTCATCGTCGATGCTCTGGGGCGCCTCAGCTCCGAGGCCCGGCAACGGAAACGAATCGGTCCTGAATGGGGTGGCGGGGAGGCCGTCACCATTCTCGAGGGTCGTCAGTGCGTTGGGCACCGGGATCCAGGCATACCGGACCTCCACGGGATCCGGCACCGAGGTCGAACTGATGGTCAACTGATTCCCACTCACGGAAATGCTATCCGCCTCATGAAAGGTCGGGTTGCTCCCCGGACCCGCGATCTGGAAAAGCCCGGCCGACACGTCCGAGTTCAGCCCCGATCCATTCGCGAAGGTGATCGTCACCTCATCTCCCGCGATCGACATCGAATCAAACCGGGGGCCATCGGCCACGATGGATTCACCGAGTTGGTACTTCCGCGCAAGCAGGGACAAACGGATGCCAATCGGCTCCTTGTCCGTCGGGTGGATGTTGCCGAAGGTTCCGGTGTCGATGGTCACCGCGACATGCCCATTCGGAATCGTCTCCAACCGGGCTTGAGCTTCACGGAACCATGGCCAATTCGCGGCGGAGTTTCCATTCGTGTCATAGGAAGGAAGCTGCACACCGAGGAAAGGAAGGTCTCCCTGGCCAAACCTCTCGCGGTACTCCGTCACCATGTCCGGCAGGGAGAACCCGTACTGGGCGGCATTGATCGCCGTGCCCGCATTCGCCTCCCCCTGGTACCAGATGAAGCCGGAGATCCCCATGCAACGGATCGGATGAACCATCTTGTTATACAGGATGTTCGGCCGGGTCCGCATGAAGATGTCATCATTCGTCGATGACCAGCCGTTTGCGGTGAGACCGGCGATGCCCTCCTCATTCGTCGTGTAGGGCGCCGGCAATCGCGTCGAGGTCGTCTGGCCGTTCCGGTACTCACTGATGCTTTGATACAGCTGCATCATCTCCGCAAAATAGGGCTGCCGCTCGGTCATCTCGAGGGGCATCCACCCTTCGATGGAACTGCTCCCCCAGGCGGCCCAGACAATCCCCACCGGGACTCCCGTGGCAGCATTCAACTGATGCGCGAACACCGAACCCACCGCCGTCCAGGAGCCCGCCGTGGAGTTGTCCAACCAATTCATTCCAGCCTCCTCCTCTTCGTCCAGCGACCCATCCTGATCGATCTTCAGGCAGCGGATGTTGTCATTGGCGATGATGTCATTCTCGTAGGCCGTGTGCCACGCCGCCATCTGATTGAGGGTATAGACCATGTTCGATTGGCCGAAACAAAACCAGACGTCCCCGACCAGCACGTCGTTGACGGTGACCGTCTCCCCGCCGCTGGTAACGGCCAACTCGTAAGGGCCACCGCTCGCCAACGCCGGAAGCTCGATCTTCCAGTCGCCATTGGCGTCAGAGGTCCCGACCGCGTTGGTCCCATTGATGCTGACCGACACCGAAGTCGACGGAAGCCCCTCCCCCCAGATGTTGATGGGCTTGTCCCGCTGCAGGATCATCCTGTCCTGGAAGGGTGAGCCCAGCGTGAGGATCACGGGAGCCGTGCCCGTGGGCACACCGATCACGAAGTGATTCATGCTCCGGGAAGAAGTGTTGTGGGAAACCTGATCGATGGAGATCCGACCTCCATTCGACGCTTCCAGATGTCCGAACGCCGTCGCCGATCCGCCGACCTGATCATAGGTGAAGAAGAAACCGTAATCTTCGTTCTCATCGAGCTCAATGGGGAGCGCCAGCTCGAAGGTGATGAATTCGTCTGCCGCATAGGTTCCATTCAAGGTGAACTCCTCGGTGTGGATCGGGGTGACCGTGGTCCCTCCGTAGTAGTTGGGGCTGGTATCGATGTGTCCGGTTCCCGAGTTCCACTGGGCCTCGGTTCCCTTGAACACATGCAGGGTCATCGTGTCGTTCACGAATGACTGGGCCACGCTTTTCTGGATGGTCACCGCGCGCATCTCAAAAGCAGAGCCACTGCCATCGCCCAGCGAGAACAACTGGCCACGCGCATGATTGGAGTTCGCCGCATACGTGAACAGGTTGGTCCCCGTGGCACCCAAAGCCTTCGTGGCAAGGATATCCGCGGTCGGAGCTGAAGCCGAGGCCGTGACGGTCCCACTCGGAGTGACCTCCGATCCCTGCACGAAAAAAACGACCCTTCTCGACCCTGACGTGCCATGACTCGTGGTGGTGATGGAAATGCGTCCGCCACCGCTGCCCGCCTCCCGATGACGGAAGCGGTCCTCCGTGCCGCCACCCTGATCGTAGGTCATGAAAAATCCGAAGTCCGAGTCCTCATTGACGACGATCGGAGTCGCGAGTTGGAAGGTCACGTAATGGTTGTCCGTGATTGCCGTGTTGAGATTGAACGACTCGGTATGAATCAAGGTAACCTCCGTATCGACGAGGTAGTCACTCCCATCCGTCGCCGTGGAGTGACCGGTCCCGGCGTTCCACTCGCTCTCCGTTCCCTCGAAGATCCTCAGCGTCAGGGTGTCGTTGACGTAGGTCTGCGTCTGGCTCTTCTTCACCGTGATCGCCGTGATCTCGTACGCCGATCCTCCTCCGTCAGGCAGATTGAAAAGCTGGCCACGCGCATGATTCGCATTGGCATCCTCATCGAACAACGCGGTATCAGTGCCGCCCGAGGGGGAAGACGAGATCAGATCAACGGTGGGCGCCGAGGCAGATGTGCTTACGGTCCCGGCAAATACGGGACTGGCCACCGCGACGATGGCGGCAACGAGTTTCTTGGAATCAATCATGAACGTGGGTCGGTATGTTTATCACTGGAGACGGGAAAAATATCGAAGGGTTCCTTCTTTTGGGCCGGCCATCATTCCGTGAGGGCACGAAGAAAGATCTTCTTGTGATTTCGAGGCAGAAGACTGTCCGACGGAAGATACCATGAACCTTGGATCTGCCCCTGAGAATTGGTCGATCGGGTATCGATCAAACCCGGAGGGTCGTCATGCCAATGAATGAGGTCCGTGCTGTACTGCGTGCTCGCTGACTGCCCCGGGGTGAAGGGAAGGACATACCTTGCCCGGATCGCGCCAGCCCCCTTCGCAATACGCACAGCCCCGGCGCCGGAACCGCCGACCTGCCAGTGGGGACGGCTGACCTCGACGACTTGAGTTTCCACCTCGTAGCCCCAGAAACGGAGTGGTGAAACCTGGGTGCCCAAGTCGAAAAGAAGCACGGTCGACCCCACCACCACCTGTCCCGACCCGGACACCGGATCTAGGCTCATCGTACACTCAGCCCTGTCGGCAGGCATGTCCTCCGCGGCCAGTGTGGTGCTCGCAGCCGCGACACCACCATGACTCACCACGAGGTCCCTGGTGGTTGCATGGATCCGGACGGAGAGACACAACGAAGGGTCATTGGTACCACCCAACAGGAGCGAAGCGGCTCCTCCCGAGGGAAACTGCATCGTCCAGCTGAACACCGCGTTCTCATTCACGCCGGAGCTGAACGGAAGGTAGTTGAAGCAACTGCCCGTTCCGCTTGGATTCAAGCGGTATCCATTCTCGGCACCGCCGCCATCAGGGACTCCGATCTGGAAAGCAGTTGCGGCCAGATTCGTCTGGGTAAAGAACTCGTCATCCGGTTTGAAATACCGCGAATCCGATACCTCGTGCGTTCCCTCCACGAGTGGAATGAGACGGGCAAGGATGTCGGGCTCGGATCCGGATAGATCCGTCGTCTCATACGGGTCGATGGCAAGATCGAACAGCTCGTAGGTTGGCGGGCTGCCATTGTTCGCGCGGTCGCGCACAAGCTTCCAATCACCTGACCGCACTGCCCGCCAGCGCCGGTTCAGCCCGTTGCTGGTCTCACGAAAGCTCCAGTAATGGTAATCGCGGTGCTGCAGGTCACTTTCCAAACCACCCTGAAGGACGGGAAGGATTGAGCGCCCGGTGACCTGAGTGGGAGTGGCGGCTCCGCCGATGTCGGCAAAAGTCGGCAGCAGGTCAGCAAAAGTCCCGATCACCCCACTCGTCGTGTTCGGACTGATCGTCCCCGGCCACCAGGCGATGAACGGCGAGCGGATCCCACCCTCGTAGGTGTCCTTCTTCGCACCGCGGAGGTCGAAGTAGCCGGGCTTCAGATGTTCTTCCGTGAGGAAAATGGCGCTGTCGCCCGACTCCCCATTGTCCGAGGAAAAGATCACCAGGGTTTTGTTTTCGATCCCGAGCTCGACAAGCTTGTCCATGATCCGCCCGGTATCGCGATCGGTGACCGACATCATGGAGGCATGGGTGTGCGCCTCATACTCCGGCAAACCCGGATGGGTGGTCGACTCGCCGAAAGGCATGCCGGGATAAACTTCATTGATCAGGGTCTGATCGAGATCCGTGGGGTCGTAAACCAAGCCATCCTCATCGGTGAGGGCGGCAAGAGTCGCGGCCGGGTAGTTGTGGGCGTGCGGTGGCGTCCACGCACAGTAGAGGAAGAACGGCTTGTCGGCGTTGTCCTCGATGAACTGCAGCCCCTCAGCCACCACGACATCATGCGAAGCGACATTTCCAAATGGATCATCCCAGTCCTGGAGAGCCACATTGGGATTGTCCGCACCCGGAACGTAGAGGGAATCGCCCGGGCCCAGTTGATCCGTGTTGAAATAGATCCTCTGGTCGTTCTTCCACAGATACTTCGGAAACGCATCGTGAGCCTGCACCTGGCCAAGATAGCCACAGAAGAAGTCAAACCCCTGATTCCAAGGAGCACCCGTCGTGGTGGGACCACCCAACCCCCATTTGCCGACACAGCCGGTGACGTAGCCCACCTGCTGCAGGACCTCACCGATCGTCACCCGTTCGGCAGCAAGTGGAACCTGATAGCCGCTTCCGTCACCATTGTTGTACCGATCCTGCGACCGGCGGGAGTCCTGACCGGTCATCAGGCAGGAGCGACAGGAATGACAAACCGGACTCGCTGTGTAGTAATCGGTGAAAAGCATGCCCTGCGTCGCCATCGTATCCACGCGGGGCGTCTTCAAGCTCGCCTGCCCGTATGCCCCCACCTGGCGAACGTCGGCATCGTCGATCATGATGAAGATGATGTTGGGCTGACCGGTGGGCAGATCGGAGCCGTCGGTAGGGTCCGTGCCAAGGCGGAGCTCCATCCCATCCGCCACTCCGTCGTGGTCCGAGTCCTTCAGCATCGGGTCCGTCCCGGTGTCTGCGGTCGATACAAAGGTGCCCGTTCCGGATTCGGCACCATCCCGCAGTGAATCATCATCGCTGTCCGGATCAAGAGGGTCCGTTGGGCCGGCAAGCTCGACATCATCATCGAGCCCATCCTTGTCGCTGTCGCGTTCGTTCGGATCAGTTCCCGCGGTCTCCTCGGCCTCGTTGTTGACTCCGTCACCATCAGGGTCACCCGTTCCAATCTCGTCCAGATCCTTGAAGTGCAGCTCTTCCCAGATGTCAGAAAGCCCGTCGTTGTCGGTGTCGGCATCAATGGGATGGCCACTGATGAGATAACGAATGTGTCGACTGGAAACTCGGTGATCACTTGTCGTGATGGAGATCCGGCCGCCGGTGCTTCCCTCGTTGTATCTGAAGAAATCGGGACTCGTTCCTCCTTCGCCATCCGTCGATTCATCATAGGTCATGAGAAACCCGAAGTCGGAGTCCTCGTTGACGATCACCGGTGTGGCGAACTCGAACGTTACATACTCACCATCGTTGATCGTTCCATTGAGGGTAAATGCTTCGGTGTGAATCGGGGTCACGGTCGCATCAACGTAGTAGTTGCTGCCGTCGGTGGCCGTATCGTGACCGGTCCCGGAGTCCCACTGCGCCTGCGTGCCTTCGAAGACCCTCATCGTGAGGGTATCATTGGAAAACGTTTGGTTGCCATGCTTGTTCACGGTGATCGCCGTGATTTCGTATCCACCCGCCACGCCATCAGGCAGACTGAACAACTGTCCGCGGGCGTGATCTTCGCTCCGGTCCTCATCAAAGAGGTTCGTCCAGATGCCCCCGGAGTCATTCGATGACAAGATGTCATCGCCCGGTGCCGTCGACGACACGGTGACATCGGCAGAGGACGGCTGGACCGCAGTCATCGTGACGATGACCGGGATGACGACTTGGGGTTTCATGGTTTTCGCTGGGTTCGGGAGGGAAACACTACGCCATCATCCTGTCGGCGCGATGGAATGATGATGGGGAAGATTGGGCTCACATTCATGGCCATGGAGGGAACGATCTCTGGTCCGGGACCACCCACACGGACCGAAAGCGTCCTGCCCATAAACGGGCAGGACGCTGAAAAGGCCGGAAGTTGGACGCCCTCCGTAGCGCAGGATCATGGGGTTTCCACTCGATAAAACTCAGCGGGACCGAAGCCTTCGAAGGTGATGCTCCCATCTCCATTGATGTCCGTATCAATCGTTCCCACATTGGTCGGGAAGCCATCGGCAAGGTCCGCTGAAGCCTGGACATCGTAGCTGAACTCCGGTGCCCCCTTGATGACGAGGGTCACCATGGGCGGCGTCGAATCATCGACGGAAATCGAGACGATGCTCGGCGGAGCCGGTGGAGCAAGCACGGTCACGGAGACATCACGGGTCACGCCGTCCACATTGATCGTGTAGGTGGTGTCTGCCGTCGGGCTGAATGACATGGTGTAGACTCCTCCGGCTGCGCCTCCGTCAACGGGCGTGCCATTGATGGTGACGACGGATGCCTGATCCGAGGTTTTCCAAGTCAACAACACCGAGTCACCCGAAGTGATCTCCGCGGTATCGGAAATGAACCCGAGAAGCGGGTCTGCCGCGGACAGGAAGGCCGTGCCGTGGGCGGCAATCTGAACGTCCGACAGAGCCGCATCAAAAATCGCCGTTTCATCGATGAATCCCACATGGCTCTGGGAACCGAGATTCTTGTTCGAGCAAAGAACCCATTCGCCGAAGTTTGCAGGAAATACCGGCAGCGCCACAGGTGATCCATAAGGCTGTCCATTGACATAAAAGCGGACTTCCTGGTCGTCGGTGCCCGGATCCGCGTCGGGATCGGCATCATAAACCATGTGAATCAGGCAGCTTGTCTGCGGCAGCACCGCATTGACGTCCGTCACACTGACCGCCGAACCACTGATGAAGGTGGTGAAGCCACCATTGCCATAGTAGAGGATCGAGCGACCCACGCCGCCACTTCCATCATTCGCCATGGCAAGCAGGTTGCGAAGTGCTCCCCCTTCGAAGCTGTCCACGTTGATGACTGATGCGAAAGTGAACGAGTCGCTCATTTCCGAAGCCGCCGGCACTGTGATCGCCCCGGTCAGATCGGATCGGGCGGCCAACTGCATCCCACCCGGGCTTTCACCTTGGACGATGGCCCCCACGAGACCGCTCGTATGATTTCCATTGCCGGAGGAATCCAGCAGGAACCCGGTACCCGCCGCCTCTTCGAACCGATAGTAGAAGAGTGGTGAATCTCCCTTGATTGCGGTGCTGAACGCATTGTCGGATGGCTCCGCGGAGGGATCCACCACGAGCACTTCCACATTCGCGGTTCCATCGGGGAATCCGGATTTGGTGGAGGTCACCACGTAGTCGAAGGCGCTGGTCGGAGAATCGGTCACCGACACCTCCCCGTCTCCGGCCACCGGATCACCATTCGTGATGCCGTCGTCGAGCGCGACCAGGTCCACCGAACCACTCGGAATCGTCAAGATCGCGGTGTCGACACTTGGATCAAAGGTGATGTCGAGATCCACCGAGTTGCCCAACTCGATCAGAGTGTCCGAGGCCACGATGGACGGAGCGGAAGGCGCACCGGAAACGACGCCTTGGATGAAGTAGTTCAGGTCACGTGTGGTTGAAGATCCATTCGCTCCCGTTCCCAGACCGGCATCACTCGGGTTGGTATTCAACAAGGTGCCGGCAGGATTACCGGAAGCATTGAGGTCCGCATTGAAAGCGATCGTGACGTCCGCTCCGAGACCTGTGACATCATCGAGGACATACTGCATGAAAAAGCCATAGGCCTTGTCATCGTCCAGTTGGAGTTCGCCCGGATCGAACGCAAAACTCAGCAGGCTGTTGCCATTGAACGAGGTGCCGGCCGGAACCTCAAAAGAGCCGCTGAAGACCACGGTCCCCGATGTGCCACCCGTTTTGGTGCGCCAATCGGACCCGTCGTCCGTATCGTTCGCCTGATCCGCGGCAGTCGCCCCTGTGCCGACAAACTCAAAGACGGTGAGCAACAGATCACCATCCGGCCGGATGGCCGTGCCAGCACCGCCGGCAAGCGCCACGCTGAGCCCCGAAATGTCGTAGGTGGCTCCCGGTGCCGAATTGATGACGAAGGATTGCCCACGGCCACGGGTCCCCTCTGTGTTGGCGGCGTCGGCATTGCGGTAGCCGAAAGTCGCCTGGCTGGACCCTCCGCCGCTGCCCGCCTCATCCCCCCGAGCGAGGAGAATGTCCGTCGTGGGAATGTCAGGGATCTGGCTCATGGTGGCGGCATGAGTGATTCCGTAGGTCGAGAGCAGGAGGCTTGCGCTCAAGCCGGTCAGCAATGCCCGGTTTCGAATCGGGATGGAATGGTAAGTCTTCATTGGTTCTTTTTTTGGGATCAAGGCAGAGGACAATTCCCCTGACATGGCTCTCCGGAATGGCATCGGTCAGACCGGAGGCCATGGGTTCCAGATTACAGAGCCCTGATCGCTGGGAGATTGGGACAGTTGGCCCGTTGTTTTTTGCGGTGGACTGCGGCCCACCCCGGAATGCGGCGCCTGAAACCTCCCATTTGCCCCGAAAAATGCCCCAGCACCCCCTGCTCAACCGCAGCGCTCCGCTGGATGCCCCCTACTCCAATGGGAGCTCGTTCAGGGTGTAGTAGGCATCGCGGTGAAGCGGTTCCTCTCCTTCGCCGGACCTGATGGCGGCGACGTCGAACTCATGGACGTGACCCTTGACCATCCCATCGACCCGCAGCCGCACCTCAAGTCCATCGTCCGACACCTCCGCCGAGCGAACGACCGGAGTCGTCTGGTCCACCTCGGGACTCCCGTAGCCGGACTGGTAAATGTGGGTGAAGGTGCCGAGAACGTAGCTGGCCGGGTCGGCGCCAAGCGCTCGATCGACTGGTTTGGTGAAGGACAGCTGGAATCCATCCGACCTCACCTGGATTTCCTTCAACTCGAATGGGGTCTTGCCCGTCCAGTCGATGCGCTCCAGCAGGTTCTCCTCGGATCCACGGACGGGCCACCCGCGGTTCGTCCCGCCCGTGAGAAGTTGGCCGCCCGGGGTGAAATGGCAATTGAGGATGCCGGTCGAGAGCCCCTCCCGAAACGGATAACACGCGCCCTGCCAGACTCCGTTGACCTCCTCCATGGTAGCCCTCATGACGACACTCAGCGTGTATTCACCAATGAAGATCTGGCCGCCGAAGGGGCCGAATTTTCCATCCGTCTCATCGATCACGAATCCGGAAATCGACCGCCCCATCCGCCGGAATGGAAACACCACGGCGTAGGGGACGAGTTCCTTCACGCGCTCGCGCTCGATCTCAAGCCGCGACGGGCTGTTGGGGACCACGGGGGTTGGCCCCATGTTCGGAGCCAGTTCATACCAGTTGTAGCTCACCGGGTGGCCCATGAAGCCACCGGGCTTCAGATGCTTCAACGAGCACGCTCCATTCCACGGTCCTTGGCTCTCCGCGTAGATCATGGCTCCCTTCCCATTCGGTCCCACACCCAGAGGACTCCTGAGCCCGCTGCACACTGGGATGGCCTCGCCATCGGGCGTGATCTTCAGCGCCCATCCCCGGAAGGGGGCCCATGAATGGTAGGACTTCGACAACCCGAGCGTGATCCAGATGTTGCCGTCGGGATCGGGATCCGAGCCCATGGCATACTCGTGATAATTCGCGAAGCCCCAATCATCGCTCACCGTGTCGTATTGGTCCGCCCGGTCATCCCCGTCGGTGTCGGTCAATCGGGTGAGCTCCGCAGCCTGGGTGGCATAGAGCGATCCATCCTTCCAACTGAGCCCGAGCAACTCGTCCATTCCTGCCGCGAACCGATGGAAGACCGGCTCGGGACGAGCCTCGGATAGCCCGTCGATGAGGAAGACGTCACCCCGCCGCGTGCCGACGGCCACCCTTCCATCTGGCAGGGTCGCGAAGCACCCCGCTTCGACGAAGAGCGGCTCGGGAATCCGAATCCGCGTGATCTTGTAATACTCCGCCTCACGCTCCCCGGTGCCCCAGCTGGAGCCAAGCGATTCGGCAAAAGAAGACAGACTGCAAAGCGCCAGCAAAGCGGAAAACATGTAGGCTCTCATGGCGAAATAAATCGATAGGTGATCCCAAGGCTCTTCAATTCCACGAGGGGAACCAACAATTCACTCTGTCCGGCAGACTTTCTCAGCAGGCCGTCCGAGGACAGCTGCAACTCCAGCCGTTCACCCAGACGGAAAACGCGCTTGCCGGATTCACCGGCCCGCAACTTGCCCGCCGCCACGCGGAAATACAAAGCCTCCGGCGCATCACGGTCGAAGCGAAGCTCTCGTGTCAGCGAAGGCCCGTCCGCATCGTCCAAAAACTGATCGTCGATCTGCAGCCCCGAGAAGGAGTAACGGAAGGTCGGACGCTGAGCTTCATCGAGGGCGTATCCCTGAAACTGGAACCCCTCTGCCTTCACGGCCTCTTCCAGCACCGGCCACGGCGCTTCCAGCGATGCGAGCGTCGCAAAGGCGGGGCCCACCGGAAACCTCAGCACATCCTTGCCGCCCTCGTGGACATTGCCCGATCCCTGACCCCGCCACACGCCTGACATCTCGGCAAACGGGCCCGCCCAGATTGACCCTAGCCGGCACTGCGCCGCATCGAATGCCAGGTTGACGCCCTCGGGATAACCCACACCGATCCCCCGTTTGCCAATCCCCCGGTACTGACGCCGCAGCATTACCGCTTCTCCATGCTGCGGGCCGTAGTGGATCGGCTCAGGCCTGATGCCCGACGGGATGCGCGCTCCCCTCCCGGCCTGAAGGTATTCCCAGATCGCATCGATCTGTTTGCCACTGTCCCCATCCAGAATCTCCGGCCTCACCGGTTTCCCACCCGGCCAGAAGTTCGGCATGATGGTGGTCTCATGAAACTCCTGCGGGTTTCGCAGGTAGAGGTGGAACCAGTTCTCCGTGAGGCGATCCGCCATCGAGTTCAGATCGATCGCATTCAAGGTGGTGGTCGAGTCACCATTGAAGGTATGGCAGGCAACGCAGGAGAGATACTTGTCCCCGACCAGGGCATGACCTGATTCACGAGCCTTCTTCCGGTCGGTCACCCGCTCGAACTCGGCCTTGGGAAGTTCATCGTTCTCCGAAAGCAGTTCGAACAGGCGCTGGGTGTTCCGATAGCCGAATGCCGGCATCCTCGCATGGAGGTAGGGCCGATGAATGCGATCCCCCGCCAGGATCCGGCGCAGAGCCTGGGGCTTCAACTTCGCTCCGACATCCGTGAGGTCAGGAGGAATCCGGGCCTGCTCGCCGAGGTTCAGATTCTCGGTCGTGAAGTACGGATCACGTGCCGCGGAAGGTCCACCGATGTAATCCCTCTGGTGGCACGCGATGCAATTGAGACGAGCCATTTCGACAAGCACCTCCTCCGCCGGGTCAAGCTTCCGGTCCAGGGCATCCAGCGCGGCGGAGATCCATCCCTGCTGTTCCTCGGACAAGGGATACTGCGCCGTCGTGCACGACTTCCCGGAATCCAGATCCTTCAAGGCGGCAGCACCGGACTGGCTTGGTTCGTGGCACTGGGCACATTGAAGCGAATCGAACCAACGCTTCCCCGCCCCGGTGGGCTCACGATCCGACGCCACCGTCCGCCGAGGATTCGCGTCCCGAAGGAGGTAACTCGCCAGATGCTCCGCCTCCGCATGCGTGAGAGCAAACTTCGGCATCCGCCCGCCCGGCCTCACCGCCAGTGGATCCTCCAGAAATGCCACCAGACTCGCGATGGTGAATTTTTCACCCAACCGATGAAGCGGCACCGAGCCCTCGATGGCCTCGTCTTCCGGAGCATGGCAGGCCACACAGCCGATCTTGTGGAAGAGCCCGGCTCCTCGTTTCACGGAATCCGGGGCCGGTTCGGTGGCGGGTTCGGGCGCAGGTCCCTTGATGCCAAGAATGTGATCGACGAGCAGATCGGCCACCTTCCCGCGTTCCGCTTCAGCCACCTTTCCCAGCATCGAGGGCATGGTCGTTCCCGGCTTGGCCTCGTGGGGAGACAGGATGAATTCCTTCAGATACCCGGGATCGATGCGGGCTCCGGCATCCGCCAGATCAGGGGCTCCTCTGGAAACCGAAATCCCATCGTGGCACCGCGTGCAGTTGAGCTCCGAAAGAAGCACCCTTCCCGCAAGCACCGGATCAAGATCCTCATGGGCTCCTGCTACGATCGGGCTCGCTGACAACTCGAAGAGTCCCGCGCCACCGCAGCCAAGCCACATCAAACCCGCCATCAGGTGCCTCATCCGCCCACCAGTCCTGAAGTTCGGATGACCGGCGGCTTGGGAAATGGGAATGGTCATCGACTTGATTTCTGGCTGATTTTCCGTGGCAACCACCACTTCCACTACGCAACTAGTAGATGACCTCCGGGGAAGTCAGCCATCGCATCGTCCTCCGCAGATCGATGGAGGGAATTCACGAGCGATCTCGCATGAGCAACTTGTCGTCAAAGCCACGCAAGGTCAAACGCTTGGTCCGCGGGTCCAGATAGACGACCTGCAACGAGCGGGTCTTTTCATGGCTGGTCCAATATCCGGTGCTCAAGCGGTTCCACACCCCCCCTTCGTGGTGCTGCGCCACGTAGGGAAACCGGCCGTCTTCCCTGACACCACCGATTTCGTCCATCACCTTGACCGCACCCGGACCGACTTCGATCGGGCGGGCTCCCAGCGCGAACCTCAGTCGACTTGGACTCAGATTGACAAAGCGGAAGGCACCCGCGGGAAAGGCCTTCGCTTCGTCCGGAAGCACCAGGCACCGATACACTTTCCCCTCCTTCTCGCCGGACGGAACGAGCAGCAGCAGGAACTGCGAACCAGACGATGGGAGCTTCGCCTCGGCCATCGCATTCAGAACCGGCTTGCCGTCATCGGTCGTTCCCATCTCCCCGAGGCGCACGGTATTCCCCGTCAGGAGCAGGTTGGTCTGCTCGGAGGAAAGGCGACGACTCAAAGCCACATCCTCACGATTCGCCAGAGTCGGATCACCACTCACCACGACATCACGGGGAGCCTGAGGCACCATTTCAAAGCACAGGGTCCGAACCTTGATGGCACGGCCCTTGTCCTGGGCATGCAGCCAGGGGAGACAAACGAATGCTGCGACAAGGAACTGGAGGATTCTCATGAGGAGGAAGGATTCAAACTTCATTGCGGGTCAACCAGCGGAAAGAGACCACCTGATAGCGGCGACCGAAACGGGCATTGACCGAGTCTGGGGCCGGGACGACCTCCGGATTGTCCGAAGAGTCGACGAATTCCGGCACCCGCTGGACGATGGCTTCACACCATGCCTCAGCCTTCGAACCGTCCTGCCCGGCCGTGCCGTAGCTGCGAATGCGCAGCGTGTCGCTGTGCGTGGTGAGGAAGGCTCCGATCTGATGCAGCACATCTCCCTGGAGCAGCTCCGCCGGCGAGCCTTCAGCCGTATTGCCCTCGAGGGCAGCCGTGTTCGCCACGGTGTCCGTGAGAAGGATGGGATCTCCGTCCTCGAGTGAGAACAACTGGGCCTCCTGATTGGCTTCATCGATGGCCGTCTGCAACAAACCGCGGACCGCATGCAGGTCGGTGGAGGATCCCGGGCGACGATTGACGAACTCCCCGAGAGTCAGAATAGGAGCTTCATCTTCCTGACCCCGCTTCTTGATCTCATCCACGATCTTGCGCGCCAGGACTTCGATCTGGTTGTCGTCGAGTCGATGCATCCCGACCCATCTTGAGGCTCGAGCGGCTTCCAGACCGCCATTGCCCGCACCGCCACCCACGGCGAGTGCCTCGTCGTTCTGGCTGACAGCCGGAATGATCCGCCCGAAGGGCGTTTGGTCATCGGAGCTTCGCTCACCGCCTTCACGGGTCGGAATCTCGCGGCCCTTGAGACCAGACAACACCGCCTTCCAAGCCTCGACGCTGGTCGAGTTGACATTGAACACACCGCGCACCAACTGATGGGACGCCACACGCAGACCCCGCTCGGACGGGTCGCCTCCCTCGATCCGCGCCAAGGCATCCCCGTCAGTCATGCCGCCGGGCTTGTGGAAGATCATGCGGGGATTCAGGGGGGATTCGCCATCGACGAAGGAGGCCGCATCCACAGGCGCATCCTGCGACAGGGAGGAGAAATAGAAGCTGTCCCACAGACGCCAGTTGAGCCCGTAGCTATGGTCGAACATCCGGCTCTGCATCACCCGGTCGGACGGGATCAAGGGGTGGGCATGGGAATTCCCCACCGGATAGTTGAAGTGCGGGAGGGCATTCGAAGCGAGGATATTGGCACTCTGGAACTGTGCGATGGAAACCATCGGTTCGCGCGGCAGACTGAACATTGTTGCCGCGGTGAGCCCATACTGACTGGTCTGCCCCGGACCAAAGAACCCCCGCGTCCCCGTGGCGATGTCGACGTCGACCATCGGGAACGAATTCGAGCCGAAGACTTCAAGGAAGCTCATCTCATAGCTCTGGGCCGAGTAGGGCGCCTGGCTCTCGTCGACGGTGAGGTTCGCCGTCGCCGGGTTGCCGAAGAGCCAGCCCTTGGTCGGATGGAGTAGATCGCGGGTGGGCTTGGCCGTCAGGCTCAGGACCGCAAACGGGCTTTTCCCACCAGGTCCCCTGGCGGATTCCGCCTGATAAGCCTCCGCCGCGATGATGTCGTGCTCGATGATCTTCGGTTCGCCCTCGCGGTAGAGTTTGTGGAAATCATCCACCTCGATGGTCATGTCCTGGATGACCTTCCGGGTATCCGTCATCCGCGCGTCCTGAGTCATCAGGGAAAGTTTCATCGAGAAGGAACGGTCACGGTCATCGTCAGCGGACTCGTTCGTGTCAGGGTTGTCATTGTCCAGCAATCGAGCCCGCACACGGAATCCATCACTGGAACGAAGCGCCACCCAGTGCCAGTCGTTCCGGTTGTTCATCCTCCGCTCGAAGCTGTAGAGGCTCGAGGGATTCCGGTAGCTCTGGAAGCGGGACAAGTGGTCAAAGCGGAACCCACCGGTGCGGTTCCACCCGCCGGTATATTCCACCCCGTTCCCACCTGCCTGAATCTTGTTCTTGGCGTCATTGGAACCGGTGATGATGAAATCGTTCTTCACCTGCCCCCATGTCTCCGATGCCGTGACATTCGCCGTGAACACCCGGGTCTCGCCGGGTTCAAGGACCACATCCCCGCCCGGACGCGAGCCGGCACCACCGCCCACGAGACGGACAAAGAACTCGGTGATCGCATCCTCCTTGCCTCCGCCCCAGATGTACCGGGAAAGCGGCCACCAGTACTCCGTGTTGTCGGTGGACACATTGCGCACCTCCGTCCACGCACCCCGGCCTTCCTTCTTCTGGAACCGGAAACCGACGGGAATCTTGTCGAAATACAGCTTCAGCTCGGAGAACTCGACCGGGACGTTGTACGGATTCCACATCGTCACCACCGGCTCGAAGACCAGCCATGGCGAGTAGTGGGTCCGGTTCTGATCCTGCTGGGCGTACTTGTTCTGATACTGGTTGCGCAGGTCATGGGTCACCAGGGAGAACACAATGTCGACCTTGGCGACGACCGGGGTCAGGACCGCGCGCTTCGGGGCGGAGTTGCTCCGATTGATCTCCGTGAAGCTGCGGAGATCTGAGTCGAGGTTGATCGGGCTTTCCCCTCCTCCCGCGGCGTCCACCCGCTGGTGGAGGTTGTAGTAGTCCGCCAGATGGTCCCACCAGGGTTCCGCCCCGGTGCGGGCATCCAGCACCCGCTGATCCTTGAGGGAAGAGCTGGTGAAGTTCTCGAACTCGGTGGTCAGGTCACGCCGGAGTCCGCCCTGGGCCGCATCCGCCAGCACCCCGAGCGGGTAAGGACTCAGGTGATGGAAGGATTGGCGACCTCCATCGCTGGATGCGCTTGCAAGCGAGAAAGTCGAGGTCGTGAGCGCCCGCTGCCGCAGATCACGGTCCCCTTCGAGTTCCCCGACGAAATCCAATGACGCCAAACCGCTCTCATCAGGAGAGAACAAAGAAGCGAACCGCTCCGCCGCACCATCGGGTACGTCTCCCGCTCCCGGCTGCACGTGGGCCTTCACATCTTCCTGAAGCGCGGCCCAGGCAAATCCCTCATTGCCGTCCTCGCTGTCGATACCGACCACGCCACCACGCACTTCCACATCATCGCTCCCCTCCGCGGAGCCCTCCCCGACGAGCAACACCGAGTTGCTCGGGCCCTGGACCGGAAAATCGAGATCGAGCCTCCTGCCCGGTTCCTGATCGTCGCTCAGCAGCCAGCCTTGAAACCGGGAGCCTTTCTCGCTCGCGTAGTCCGGCACGGAAGCATTGGTGGTGGGGTCCCATGTCCAGGACTCCCAGACTCCCGCCACATGAGGTTCCGCAGGCGTCTCTGAGATCATGGACGCCGGAGCCGCCGCACTCTGGTCCGGACCGAGGGTTTTCTGGATCTCGCCAAGGGCGATCATCAATCCGAGTCGCGCATTCGCCTTCGCCTGGGTCATGGCCTCCGACCTACCGGAATTGCGGATGCTCACGGAGCTCAGGGAAAGCAAGCCGATCGCAAGCAGGGACAATAAAACCATCAAGCTGATGGTGATCACCAAGGCAAAACCATGACGCTGCCCGATCCGACGGCATCGAGAAATGGAAATTCTGGATTTCATAGGGTTTTCCAAACGAATTGAGAATGCAAAGTGTCTACGTTGTAAAGCATATCGATTTTGGAGACCTTAACACCTGAAGTTGATTTTTGCGACATCCCTATGCCCTCGAGAGGCCACCTGGCCTTTGCAATGGCGATGATTTGAACAAGCTCAGGCCTCCTACCCTCATAGCAAGAAGGTGCTGGAGCCCTACCCATTGGGACACAAACCTCACAAAAATCGGATTCGCGCCCGGATCGGAAACATTCGGGCGATTCCCGCCCCCGTCCCAACCCGGCGACCCGCCCCCTCCCCCTTCCCCGACTTGGGGATTTTCCTTTCCGTATCCAGGCTCCCCCGCCAAAACCGCCCGGACTTTTCCTCCACCATGGCCGACCCGAAAACCCACCAGGAACACCCGCTCGCCAATATCCTGATCAATGTGCTCATCCCCGTGATGGTGCTCAGCTACCTGAGCAAGGATCCGGCACTGCAGGAGCAGATGGGAAAAGACGCCAAACTCTGGCACATCGGACCAATCAAGGCCTTGGGGGTCGCACTCGCCCTACCGCTCGGCTACGGCGTCTGGCACTTCGTCAAGACGCGCAAATTCAACTTCTTTTCCGGTCTCGGTCTCTTTTCAGTCCTGCTGACCGGCTGCCTGACCCTCTACCTCTGGAACAAGGATGGCACCGTCAAGGAACACGCCGGCATCCTCTTCGGCCTGAAGGAGGCCGCCATCCCGCTCGCCCTCGGCTTCGCCGTGTTCTTTTCGAGGCGAAGTGCCACACCACTGCTCAACGTCTTCCTCTACAACGACTCGCTTTTCGATATCCCGAAGATCGAGAAACAGGTCGAGGCGAAGAACGGAAACGCCGCCTACCAGAAGCTTCTCGACCAGGCCAACGCCCTGTTCGCCGGTTCGTTCTTCCTGAGCTCCGCGCTCAACCTGCTCCTGGCGCTCTTCTTCTTCCACGGCTTCGACCGCACCGCCAACGACGCACTGGAAGTCTACAATGGCATCATCGGCAAGCTCACCGGATGGGGCTTCGCCGTCATTGGAATCCCCTTGCTCGGCATCCTCTTCCTGACCCTGCAGCGACTTCTCAAAGGGCTCCGCGAGATCACCGGCTACAAGGACGACGAACTGCTTCTGCCCAGGTAGAAATCGGCGACCCTCCCAGACCGGAGCCATCGCCTGGAGTCGGTGGCGATTCCTCCGTGCCTCATCCCGCCAGATGATTGATCCGCTGTGCCATCTCGGCATCGGACTCCGTCAAACCACCTGCATCATGGGTGGTCAGCACCGCCGTCACCCGGCGGTAGCGGATGTCGATGTCCGGGTGATGCCCCGCCTTCTCAGCCACATCTGCGAGCAGGTTGACGAAGTCGACGCCTTCCATGAAATCGTCAAACTCGAAGGTCCGGGTCATTCGGCGCTCATCGATATCCCACTCGGGGAACCGCTTCGACAACTCTTCTCGTTCGGATGGATCAAGTAGTTCGGACATCAGTTTTTTCAGGGGTTTGACTCCACCTTGCCCCCTCCTGCCGAACCATGGCAAGAGGCTTTCGAATATCCACCTGATTGCACTTCCGTCGCGAACGGCTATGTTTCCCCCATGCGCCTCATCGCTGCTGCCCTTGCACTGCTTCTGGTCGCCTGCGCTCCATCGACCCCACAGTCGCGGATCGAGGCCAACCCGGCCGCCTTCGCCGGACTCACGGAACGCCAGAAAGGAATGGTTCAGCAAGGCCAGATCGAGGAAGGCATGTCCCCTCAGGCCGTCTTCATCGCATGGGGCAAGCCCAGCCGCGACTACATGGGCTCAGACGGCAAGACGCCGACACGCGTCTGGGACTACGCCGGTTCCCAACCGGTTTACTCGACCCGATACTATGGCGGCATCGGCTACGGGGGATACCGCGGCTATCGAGGCTATCGCGGTCGGGGCTACAACTACGGCTACGGGGTTTCCCCGCAGGTCACCTACGTGCCGTATCGGAAGGCCACCGTCTGGTTCCGGAATGACCGCGTGACCAAATGGGAGCGGGTGCAGTAGCGAAAGCCCTCCAGCATCACAGCGCCAGCTTGCTGATCCGCCGGTTGTGAGCTATGCCCCACCACCGACATGAGACGCTCTGCCCTACTTCTCCTCGCTGCCGCTGCACTCGCCTTGCAAAGCTGCAAGGTGCCGGTTGCCACTGGAACCGGAGTCGCCGTCTATCAAGCCTATGATCGGCCCACCAAGCTCCCCAGCAATCCATCCAAGGTCCGGGTCAAGGTCTCGACATCCCGCCAGCGCGTCTACGTCATGGAAGGAGACATCCCGCTACTGGTCATGCCCGTCTCCGTCGGCACCGCCAGCACGCCCACACCGAAAGGCAACTTCCGCATCTATCGCAAGGAACACTACCGCCGTGCCAACGACCACGGCATCGCCTACTCCGGGAGCAAGGCCAAGCGCATCTACATCGACAATCGCCCGTCCGGATGGTCATTCAAGGGGACGCCCACGCCCTACTGGTGCGAATTCAAGTCGAACTACGGCTTCCACACCGGGTGGGTGAAGCACACGCCATGCACCAACGGCTGCATCCGCATGCATGAGAACCTTGCCCCGAAGTTCTTCCGCCTCGTCTCCACCGGCACCCCCGTGAGCATCGCGAGCACCCAGCCGGAAGACGCCAAATACGGAAACATCCCGCTGCCACCGGATGCCGGTCCATTACCCGACTACTCGCTGCAGTACTACTTGGGCGACGACTACTTCACCCGCCACAAGACGCCGGAGTACCAGTAAACGCCTCCCAGAGGTCGGACGCATTTTCATGTCCGAACCCCAAGAATCATCAGCACGCCCAGGGCGGCGAGAACCAAGGCAAACACCAGATCGAGCACCGGCTGCGCCTTCAGATAAGCTCCGCGCACCGGTCGCCACTGCAGCACCCAGGCCCACCCGATCCACAAAACCAGGCCTTCCACCACGATGATCGTCCACAGCCCCGCCGGCCACCAACCCGGACGCGGTCCCTGCAGAAAGGGAGCGGTCACCGCTGCAAGAAACACGGCAACTTTCGGATTCAGCAGATTGCACAGCAGCCCCCTCCGATACGCCGAACCGTGAGCAGGAAGTTCCGCCTTCTCCTCCTTCGCTCCGGAATACCAGCGCACGAAGACTTCCATGAAAAGCCGCCACGCCAACCACAGCAAATACCCGGCGGCCAAGACGGACAACGTGGTTCTGACCCATGGACTTCGATCGAAAAGAATCGCCGCACCGCCGACCGCCACCGCCGCGTGCAGCGACAATCCCGTGGCAATACCCGCCGCCATCCGCGCGCCTTGCCTCGCCCCCTCCGCGAGCGAAGTCCGCGTCAGCAGCAGCATGTCAGGCCCGGGGCTGAACTGCCCCAGCGCCATCACCCCTGCAAAGGCCAGCAAATCCAGAACCATGGAACGTCCGGCTCAAGGAGACACTTCGCGCGCCGCAAGGATGTATGCGGTCACCGCCTCCTCATCCGCCGCTGAAATGCCCGCATTCCAAGCCATGCCAGGTACCACCACATGCCAATCCTCTCCAGAGACCGCCGAGGGCATCATCGCCTCATGGCAACGGGTGCACTGCGACATGTAAACCGTATGGCCACGCTCCAAAGTCGTCAGATCCACCTTCCCAGCCGTCGCCATGGCCTGATCCGGGACAGGTGGCTTCCGCGTCGTCGCACAGCTTGTCACCATCACCCCGACCAACCACAACAGTCCGAATTTCCTCATTCCCATGATCTAGCGCTTCCGCCCGAGACAAGCAAGTTCACGCCGCAGTGCCTTTCTTGGAAGTGACTCACCAGACACCAACCGCATCCCGGCATCCCCACGCCCAAGAAGAAAGGCCGCTCATCGAGCGGCCTCCATCAAATCAGAACGGAATGTCGTCCGCCTCATCGTCCATGTCACCCGGAGGTGCCGCCGAACCACCCTTCGGTGGTGCGGACGAGGACTGATCTCCCGCAGAGGGTGCCGACGAGCGGGCGCCTCCACCTCCGCCACCGCCCTTGCCGTCCGGCAGGAACTGGACGTTCTCTCCGACGACCTTCAGCTTGGTGCGCTTCTGACCGCTTTGCTTGTCTTCCCACGAATCGAGCTGCAGGCGACCTTCCACGAAGACACCCCGCCCTTTGCCGAGGTATTTCTGGGCGTTCTCCGCCGTGCTTCCCCAGACCGTGACATCCACGAAAGTCACCTCGTCGCTCCAGTTGCCGTTTCCATCGGAGACCCGACGGTTCACCGCCATGCCGAGATCCGCCACGGCGGTCCCTTTAGGAGTGTAACGGAGTTCGGGATCTCGCGTGAGATTCCCCATCAGGATCACTTTGTTGACGCTGGCCATGGCGAGGATCAGTGTGGGATTGAAGGAGGTGGCAAGTCAAGCTGAAAAGCTGTTCGGGAGAACAGCAGGTCATTCAGCGAGTCTGGTAGTGCTGAAGATGCACGTGATCGTTGAGCTTCAGACGGGACTGAATCTTCTCGATCGCAGCCGAATCGGCTTCAAAGAGGTAATTGACGTAGTGACCCCCATCGAGGTGCTTGGCCGGGTAGGCGAACTGGCGACGGCCAAGTTGCTGAACTTCATCGAGCTTTCCGCCCTCAGCTTCGATTTCTTTTCCGACAGAGCTGATGAGATCTTCGATGCTTCCATCAATCCCCTTCGTGTTGAGGATGATCAGGCCTTCGTAATTGCGAGTCATGGTCTTGGTTTTCCGGTGCTGGACTAGGTGCATTGTAGCGGTTTGCGGCAGCCGCAAACCCTTGGGAGTGCGCAAGCTGCACGGCAGCCTCCGCCCTTGCAAGCGTGTTTTCAAGGGTCTCGCGCTCCTCCTCCCGAAAGGTCCCCAGAACGTGTCCCGTCATCCCCCCGGGCGCCGATCCACCAATCCCGATCTTCAGCCTCGGAAACCCATCAGTCCCGAGATGTTCGATCATCGATTTGATGCCGTTGTGCCCCCCGGCACTCCCCTTCTCCCGCAGACGCAAGCGACCCAGAGGAAGGGCCGCATCGTCATACAACACCAGCACGTTCTCCGGTTGCCACTTGTGGAAAGCCATCACCTGGCGCACCGATCGCCCGCTCAAATTCATGAACGTCTGCGGCTTCAGCAGCAGCCGCCCATCCGGCAACTTCGCCAGGTGGCCCTGCCACCGCGGGCGGGATTCGAAGCCCACCCCCTCGGAAGCAGCCAGTCGGTCCAGCGCCATGAACCCGACATTGTGGCGCGTGTTTTCGTATTTTTTCCCGGGGTTCCCGAGGCCGACGATCAAGGAAATGGATGCCACGCCCGACGCTCATCCCACCGCCTGAAAGATTCAATGGCCAAATCCGGCCACACCCGCGCATAACCACCCCCTTCGGAGGCCGAGGCACAAAAAAGCCCCGGCCTGTCGAAGCAGGTCCGGGGCTTGGAAAAAAAACAATCGCTCAGGCTTCAGCAGGAGCTTCCGCAGCTGCCTCAGCGGCAGGAGCATCGGCAGCACCTTCAGAAGCCTCTTCGCTGATCGCGGCGGCAGGCTTGCCGACGTGGCCGATCACCACCTCGTCATTCAGTGCAGCAACGACACCATCAGGAAGAGTCACGTCACCAATGTGGAGCGACTCACCTTCATCGAGATTCGAAACATCGAACTCAAGGATCTCTGGGAGGCTGGTCACCGAGCAGCGCACATCGAGAGTGTGAAGCATTTGCTCGAGGATGCCACCGGCCTTCACGCCCTTGGCCTCACCCACGAGGTGAACCGGCACGCTGGCGTTGAGCTCGGTCTTGTTGTCCACAGCGAGGAAATCGGCGTGAAGCGGCTCGCCGGTCATCGGGTCGTGTTGCACGTCCTGAAGGAAAGCAAGATTGGAGCCCTCACCCTGCACATCGAGGTTCACGAGGATGTTCTCCGATTCACTTTCGCCCATCATTTCGTGGAACGCCTTGGCATCCACCTTGAGGTTCTTGTTTTCGGCACCGCGGCCGTAAATCACGGACGGCAGCCAGCCTTCGCGGCGCATTTGTTTGAGCAGTCCGGAGCCGGTTCGGGCGCGGGACTCGGCTTTCAGTGTGTGCTTCTTGGCCATAACGAAATCGGAGTGGTGTGGTTGGAAAAACCCGCGCGCTTACAACGGCGGGGGGCGGGGAATAGCGGGGGAATCGCCGAATGTCAAAAATTTGTTCACCCCCACGGCAATCGGAGGCGCCTCCAAGGCCCTCGACCCCGGGGCATCGTCGGAGATCCGGGCGCTTCAGATCAGCTGACGTCAAACAGGGAGGTCACCGACTGCCCGCCGGCGATCCGGCGAATCGCCTCTGCCAACAGCGGGGCCACACTGCAGACGTGCACCTTGTCGCCAGCCGCCTGAGGGACCGAATCGGTGGTGATCACCTCCTCGATGGCTGAATTCTTGATCCGCTCCCGTCCAAGATCGCCCAGAACGGCGTGAGAAACGCCGGCATAGATCCGCTTTGCTCCATTCTTGTGAAGAATTTCCGCTGCCGCGCACAGCGTCCCGGCGGTTTCCGTCATGTCATCGACCAGCATGACGTCCTTCCCCTCGACTTCACCGATGACATTCATCGCCTCCACCTTCGTGGCACTCACCCGGTGCTTCGCCACAATCGCCAGGTCCGAGCCGATCGCGTCCGCATACGCGCGCGCCATCTTCACGCCACCGACGTCGGGGGAAACCACCACCAGATTCGAGGGATCCGGCACCTTTTCCCGAATGTAGCCGATCAGAGCAGGTTTCGCGTAGAGGTGATCGACCGGGATATCGAAGAATCCCTGAATCTGCGGAGCGTGCAGGTCCATCGCCAGGACCCGGTCCACGCCGGACGAAGTCAGCAGGTTTGCCACCAACTTGGCGGTGATCGGCACCCGAGGCTGATCCTTCCGGTCCTGCCGTGCGTAGCCGAAGAACGGCATCACCGCCGTGATCCGACCAGCCGACGCGCGCCGCGCCGCATCCACCATGATCAGGAGCTCCATCACATTGTGGTTCGTCGGTGGGCACGAGGGCTGGATGATGAAAATATCCGCTCCCCGGATGTTTTCGTTGATTTTAACGAATGTCTCGCCATCTGGGAATGCAGTGACCCGCACGTCCGCGAGCCTGGTTCCCAGTTCCGTAGCAATATTCTCGGCGAGAGAGCGATGGGCGGTTCCACTGATCAGCTTCATAGGTGCGGCAGGCCGATTGTTGACACCCCTGACCCGATCGGCAACCCTTCAAACCGCAGAAGCATGGAAGAACGCAATTCCCCTCGCCCACAGATCTCGCAGCAGCCGCCCCCATGGACCGGCGTGCTGATCATTGGGCTGATGATTGCCGGCTTCTATTTCCTCATTCCCGGTTTCGGGGGCCAGCAGCATCTCTCATCGCCTCACTGGCTGAAGCGTTCGTGGAACGAAGAGAACGATTTCGAGCATGGGATTCTCGTGCCTATCATTTGCTTCGCCTTGTTGGCTTGGAAATGGGGAACCCTCAGGACCCTTGCCTCCAAGGTGACGGCGCCGCAGAAATCACAGTGGGTTGGTTTGATAATCGCCGTCTTGGGGTCGCTGTTCTTCGTGCTCGCCTACCGCACGGGGCAAGCCCGGCTCGCCATTGGAGGCCTACCCATGATTCTATGGGGGTCCACTTGGTTTTTGTGGGGATGGCCGATCGCGCGACTGACGTTTTTTCCACTCTTCCTTCTGTGGCTCGCCATCCCCGTCCCCCAATTCCAGCATGCCACATACAAACTGCAAATGCTGTCGACCAAACTCGCCGAGATCGGATGCGGTTGGCTCGGAGTCGAAACCGAAGTTCGGGGAACACAGATCTTCTCCGTCGATTCGAAGTGGGAACCGCTGAAAATTGACGAGGGTTGTGGAGGGATCCGCTCACTGATGGCCCTCATTCTCATTTCATCGGTCTGGGCCTATCTCGCCAAAATGCCCCTGTGGAAAAAGCTCGTCCTGATGCTTTCCGCATTCCCACTCGCGATCATCGGGAACATGTTCCGGCTCACCTCGATCTTCGTGATCGCCGAATACGGAGATCCTGACTTCGCCAAGGACACCTGGCACGATTGGTCGGGTCTGGTCATCTTCTACCCCATTTCCTTGCTGCTTCTGCTCGCCGTTCACTCAATCCTCGAAGGCGGCATTCCAAAACTGAGGAAACTCAAGCAGACGACTGTCACAGTCACCGAGCCCACGACCACGTCCAACACGTGACACCATGAAACGACTCCTCCTTCTCGGCCTTCTGCTCGGAGGCACCATGTCGCTCATTTTCGTGCTCCCGGAATTCCGCCAGACCGACAGCGCCCTCAAGATGTCGATTCCCACCTACATGGGTTCCTGGCAGACCGAGTCCTATCCTCCATCCAAAGCGGAACTGGATACCTTGGCGGCAGATACCGAGTTCTCGAAGGCGAAGTGCGGGCTTCGGCGGGTCGAAGAAATGTCCTACATCACCGGCGCTGCCCCCATCGACATTGCTGACCTGTCGATTGTCCTTTCCGGCCACGATCTCGCAAACTCCATCCACAGACCGGAACGCTGCATGCAGGCCCAGGGTCACCGGGACCTCGTCACCCAGCCCTCTGAAATCACACTGGATGATGGTAGGACCGTTCCCCTGATGCGCATCATCTCGAAACGCGATCAACGAATCCGGACATCCGATGGAGAAAAGGTGATCACCGTCGACTACCTCACCTACTACTTCTTCATCGGACATGACAGGGTGACCGCCAGTCACCTCCAGCGCACCCTGATGGACATCACCGATCGCGTCGCCAAGGGAGAGGCCCAACGATGGGCATACATCAGCACCACCATGGCATTCGTTCCATCCGACGAACGAGGCCTCGGCGACCCTCCTGATCAGGCCATGGCGGACAAAAAAATACGCCAGCTCCTGAAGGAACTGGCGTCAAATAATGTGAACTGGGGCAGAATCTCATCCTAACCGCGTGTCTGCCTAGTCCGAGCTCGGAGCAACCGGCGTGACTTGCGCACCCTCCAGGAAGTCGATAACCGCATCCAGGCTCTTTCGAAGCATCTTGCTGTCTTCATACGCCCACTGACTCTGGACATCTGATTCATCAAGTAACTCCCGAGCTCGAAGGAACTCATGAAGCGCCTCACCCGCCCTACGATCCTCCTGCCACCTGCGCTGCCATGTCTGGTAAAGATGCTGCGCCAGGCACAAACGAGCACGAAAACCTCCCTCCAGCCCTCCTTGGAGTTCGATCGCTTTCGCCAGCGCGGACTCCGCTTCCGGCGCGCTTCCCAAGTCCGACAACGCGTTCCCTAGATTCACCTGCAAACCCGGGTGAAACGGGTGGGCCGCCGACGCTTCTTGATAAGCCTCAACCGCCCTGCTGTTCCAAGCATTGCGCTCGCCAACTGAAACGTTTGGATTACTTGAGGACATCCTGCACAGGCGGGCAATCTCCTCTTGGACACGATAACCCGGCCACCACTTCGCCGCCTTTTCTAGCTGTATCATCGATACTGATGAATCCCCACGATTTCCCGGATCGGACGCATAGAGAACCGGCCAAACGGAAACCAGGGTCATCGTAGCTCGAAGTCCGAACCATCCGAGGGACGCTGCAAGGACGAACATCAACCCGGCCGGAAGGAATCTTGATCGTGTGCTCGCTTCAGGCTTCGCAGCGGGCAGAAGCATGGCAAGACCGAACACAACCCCAAGTACCATTGTCGACGGCAGCAGATGGAACACGAAGCTGACATTCGACTGGAGTAACATGAACGACCCAGCCGCCAAGACCCCCGACGCAATCGCATCATGCCCCCCGAGTCGCTCAGGCTCACCTAGCCCAAGGAACAACTGGAGAAGACTCTTCCAGAGCATTCCGCCCACAGCAGCAAGCACGAGCACGGCACCGACAAGACCATAGTCGGTAACAGTCTGTGCCAATTCATTGTGGACGAAACTCTCATTCTCTACCCCCCTACCGAGTTCCTCGAGTTGCCAAGCATGATTTCGTCGCCACGAGAACGCCCGACTGCCTCCTCCCACCATGGGGTCGGACTTCGCCACCTTGGTAGCGAGCTTGATCCACTCAAGCCGTCCGTTGTCAGCCATGGCTGAAAATGAGCGGGCATCCATCGCCTGACCGCGTGAATCCAAAGCTTTCCCCATCACCAGCCAGCCTCCGAAGACAACCGCCAGCACCATGATAGGGAGCGCCAGCAAAAAAACCACCGCTCCACGGGACTTCTTCCTCCATGACAGGACCCCGGCAGAGGCGACGAGCACGAAGGCCCCAACACCGAAAGCAAGGGATCCACCTCGTGAGCCCGACACCGGAATCAAGATGAGCGCCCCAAGGAAAGTCGCTGCATATAGTAGTTTGAATACCCTTGCATCCGGCCCAAACAATGCCCTTGCGAGGCACAATAGACCGACGCCGCCGACGAAATTAGAGAAGTAGTTGTAGTGCCCAAAGAATCCGGTCGGAGCCGAAGCTGGCTTGCTTTCGTACGGCCAGAGGAACTCAGGGTGGGCAACCTGAACCAACGCAACGAAAATGTTCGCGAGTGCGGTCAGTGAGAGGACCAGATAGATACTCTTCAAATGCCCCTGCTCTTCCCCACTACTCGAAACAACCCAAGCACATCCGAGAAGAGCTAGAGCGAGCATTGCATCAGATCGGGCAGCGTCCAGCACAGGCGAGAATCCGGCACGCAATATGATATAGCCTATTGCTGAAATCAATGCGATGGGCAGGAAACGTCCTCGGCGCCAATCATTCTTAAGGAGACCGCTTGCCAACAGAGCACCCGAAAGGGCCAGTAGAGCAGGACCCCAGCTCCACGCTTCGGTTTGCGCACCGAATACAACCCCAAGAAAGAGGGCGACACCGAGAAAGACTGACGGCAAGAAATTCATCATTCATTCCATGGCATGTCTTCAACCGCCATGTTGGCCGCCCCTGGCCGATCTACCACTATTTGGCACCATGACCGAATAGCACGGCAGGAATCGTCTTGAGCAGCAACTTGATATCCAACCAAAAGGACCAATTGTCGATGTAGCGCAGGTCCATATCAACCCAATCCTCAAAACTTGTAATCTTGTTTCTGCCTCCAGCTTGCCATTCGCAGGTGATACCCGGCTTAACACTTAGCCTACGGCGATGCTCGGACTTCACGAATGCATCGACCTCATACAATGGTAATGGCCGAGGGCCAACCAGGCTCATATCTCCCTTCACCACATTCAACAGTTGGGGCAACTCGTCGATACTGAGTTTTCTAAGCAAAGCTCCGAACCTGAAGACTCGCGGATCATGATCAAGTTTGAAGACCGGACCATCCATTTGGTTCCCATGTTCTTTCTTGATCTCGTCGAGAAGTTGATCGGCATTCGGGACCATGGTCCGAAACTTCCACATCTTGAAAGGTTTACCGTAACGACCAGCCCGAAGCTGACAGAAGAAGGCAGGCGCTCCGGGGCTCGACAATTTGATTCCAACCCAGGCGAAAGCCCAGAGCACGGAGGTCAGGATAATAAGCAGCGCCGCCGTAACTCGATCGAATACCGCCTTGAGCGCAAGCTCCCACGACAGGTCAGGAGCTGATCGAAGCACAAGCATAGGCTTGTCACCCATCAGGTCAAACGTAGGCCTCGCGATCTGGGTCCTCATGAAGGAAGCCGCAATCCAAGCCTCAACCCCCTGAATTTCACACGCTTCCACACATTCTGCCACCTTAGCAAAACCCGTCTCATCAGCGGCGAAAACGACCCTCTCAACCGATTCCTGCTTAAGCAGGTCATACAGTTCACCGACCTCGCTCGAAGCAATGTCAAACCTCCCCACCACCTTGAAGCCCTGCCGGACATCGGGATCCAGTTCCGCAAGGAATTCCTCGGTGGAAACCTCGCTGCCTGCTACAACCACACGCTCCTTTGACTCATCCCTGACCCTGTGGGAGGCGAGATACCCATGCACTGCCCGCTCGCGTGCCAGAAGGAACAGAAACACCAACAATCCGCCGACACCCAGAACTAGCCGGCTTTCACTCGGAAGCTGGCCGAAGATCGCCAACCCTCCCAGAATCACGCCGACAAAGAACAGCGCTCGAATCAGCTGCGAAATCGAGTTCCCGATTTTTTTGGCGCGTAGCCGACGGTAGAATCCGAGAAACTCAAGAATTAATGGCGTGAAAGGCACCGCCACATAGAGCACCCAAGCCATCTGGGACAAGCCACCTGCATCGATCCATTGCTGACCCATGAGCAGTCGAAGAGGCCCACGCAGTAGGTCTGCCGAATAAAAGGCAAACCAAACCAAGGCCGCATCAACAATCTGTAAGCTCTGGATGGAGAAGGCTTCCTTTCGACCAATTGACATGTTAAAAGTTCTGCCTGCGGTGTAAGCACTTGAGCGGAGCGGGGCAAACCCCGATTCCGTCAATCGGTTCCTTTTGCTTAAGAGGAGCATTTCGACCAAGTGATGACCTTCGCGGCCACTTGGTCCGAATGCAGCTGATCTCCCCAGCGTCTGCTGATCGTGGCGGGGCAACGCGTCCCGTGTTCCCATTCGGCAAGCTCCCGGGTCAAAGCCCTTCCGAGTTCCTCCGCACCGAGCTTCGGGGCAAGCGTGCCGCTTCCGCCACAGGTGAACCAGCGGAGGCTGGGAAGACAGGGGCTTCGCGATCCAACGATGGTTGCCCCACAACAAAGTGCTTCGGCAGCGGAGATATGAAAGCTTTCGAAGGCCGACGTCACAAGGAGCACCCTCGATTCCTTCATGACTTCGACGAGCTCTTCATGAGCGACAACGCCGCTAAGCTCGACGCGTTCCCGGATCGCCGGAGGCAACGCACGATGCCATTCCTCCAACTCCGTTGTTGGTTCACCAACGATGACGAAGCGATATTCTTTCCGCCGCCTAGAGGCGGCTTCAATCACCCGCATAAGCAGATCAGGTCGCTTCTGTGCGGCGTCGGACCAGCGCCCCACCGCAACCACTTGGCAGGATTTCTGTGGTTGCCCGTCCTCGTAAGTGCAGTCTGGTGAAACGGGATGGGGCAGAAGAAATAGTCTCCGCACCAACTCTTCCCGACCAAAGGCCCGGACATAGCGCCGGTATCGTGCCAGCGCACCGGGTGAAACCGCGGCGATGCCGTCTCCCAGGGCAAACTGATCGAGTCTTCGAAGGTCAAGGCTCACAATGCCCCAACTTAGGGCTCTCAGCACCTGAAGCACCACGCCAGGGACTCTGAGCACCCCCCATCGTCCCCCCACCCTCCAGCGCTCGGTGAACCACTCCCGAGCTCCACAGAGCGGACTCACAAGGCCCCCACTGTCCTGACTTAGCACCACCTTGATTCCCGCGACTCGAACAGCCTCGACGATAGGAGTGAACTCAGGCCTGCCCCAAGCATACAGGACCACTCCATCGAGTCCATGCGAGATCCACCAGCTAGGGCACCTCAGCTGTCGCATCGACGCCCTGATCACCGGAGCGCCATCCGTCCTGCGGCTTTCGCCGAGCAACACCACTCTGGAATCGATCCCGAGCCGCCTGAAGCCGGAACAGAGCAAACCGGAGTCCCTTGAGAAGAAGCCCGCGTCCCCCTCGAAATCCTTAGGTGTGCAGGTCCACCAACGCTCAGCTCTTGTCATCGGAAGGCTGGAAGAGTAAGGGAGACCATGTGGTTGAGAGCGGCGGTATTGTCCCTGATGCTGGTTGCACTCACCATCGCTTCAGCAATTTGTTGGAACCATCGTTTTGTGCCGCTTGAGAACGCGGCATTTCACCCGCTCAGGCATATCGAGGCAACTCAGGCATCCCCGCTCCATCGGTTCGTCGTCGATGCGAGAAGCCTTGAACTGCCCCGCCTGCCCGGCAGTTCTCCGATCAACCATGCCATCAACCTGCCGGTCGGTTCCACCACCAGGTTTCTTCATTCAAGAATCTCGATCGAGGCAATCGATCTCGTTGTCGGGTCGAAGCGCTGGGAGAGCGGTCGAGTGCTGATCATGTTTCATGACAAAACCGACCGGTTGATGTCCACCATTCCTTTGGGCAGCGCCGAGTTCGACCAAAGATTTGACGGCCTCGAACTTGTCGCCGAGTTCCCCGACCACGCTGCCGAGGCGAAGCTTGTGTTTCAGAACCTCGGATCTTCCGGGCTCCTGCGCATCGACGAGCTCATCATCACCCCGGTGATCGAAAGCAGATGGTGGACGATCGGACGGTGGGTTGTGGCAGCGGGATGGTTCGGGTGGTTCTTCGTCCTCTCCGGGCGGGAAACGAACTCGTGGCTCAGGCGTTTGCTTGCAGCCGGGGTTGTCCTATACCTCGCTGCCTCCCTTGCGTTCCCCGGACCGTGGAAACCCCATCGTGCCATCGGGCAGGGCTTTCAACTAGCTCCCACCCGCGGCGAGCTTGCCTTCGAAGCCGGCAGTGCGAGCCTGGAATCGATCCCCGCACCAATCGACAAGATCGATCGTGGAGACACCCTCATCGTCCGGCTGAAGCACCGCCTTCGATCCATTCGTCCCGTCCTGCATGCCGGCCTGTTCGTAGTCATCACTCTGGGCTTGGCGTCACTCGTTGGAATGCCGGGCGGCGGTCGCTTGGCCATCGCGCTGGCCATCGCCATTGAAGGGAGTCAGGTGGCCTATGGCTTCAAGTGGGAACTCTCAGACTTCTGGGATCTCGCCTTCAACCTTCTTGGGGTGGCCATTGGACTAGCCTTTTTCAGTAGGACGCTGCAACCGGTGATGCAAAAGCTACTCGCCACGGATCGAATCATACCCGAGCGCCGTCGCGGATAGGCAATTCCTGTGAGGGCTGATTCCTCCATGGACCCAAACGCCCGCACAGACCGTCAACAATCGCCTCCCTGACAAGCGGTAGCCGGTGTGGTCCGTCGAAGCGCCATGCCGCGAGGGAATAACATGCCGCCATGAGCAGGCTTCCGCCCAGCCACGATTGCCGCTTCTTCAACCAAACCATGTTGCGAATCTTGTAGTAGAGCTTCCAATCAGCCAGCCCGCGCTCGTAGAAGAAATGCTTGCCGAGAAAGCTCCAGTGGACAGGGTCCTTCGGCCCCGGGTGGTCGAGAATGCATCCACGCACCAGTTCGAAGCCGAACCCTGCTTTTCGGATTCGCCAAGGATACTCTTCGTCCTCACCGCGAATGAACAGATCGCCATTGACCGGTCCAACCTGACTCCAGACCTCTCTCGGGATCAGGGCACCCGTCCATGAGGCCCTGCTCCTGCAGCGGTCACTCTCGGGGACCTCATGATCCTCGTTGACCAGCCTCCAGCCGTCGGCCACCTCGACCCACATGGGCCATGTCAGACTTCCTGACTCCGGATCTACCTGGAGCGCGTGTCTCACGACATGGGGTCTCCATTCGCCGGCAATCAGAGATTCCAGAGCCTTGCATCGGGGCCAGGAGTCATCATCAAGAATCCAAACAGCATCGGCCCCGAGCCCGAAGGCTTCATCCATGGCGACCCTGATCGCTCCAGCATTGCCGAGGTTCCCTCCGGTCGCGATGATGCGAACCGCGGACCAACCGAGCCCACTCAGTGCCTCGACACTCCCATCGGAGGAACCGTTGTCGGCCACGACCACCATGTCGGGAGGGCGTGACTGGCTGCGCAGTCGCCTGACGCATTCAAGCGCCAGCTCCCGCCGATTGTAACTTGCGAATACTGCTGCGAACTTCACTCCACCGTCGGGGTTTGACCCTGGTTTCATCCCTGCTCTCGCTGCCGGTCCGAACCGGCAATCAGTGAACAAGCTTCAGAACGCCCTTCCACACCCTTGCCACAACCCAAAGTATCCCGTCCATCAGGCCGTTCAGATAGGGATCCTGAAACAGGGAGACTCCATACGCTCTTCGGATGGCCCGCGATTCCACATGCTGACGTTCCGCCGCCATGATCCGATCCATCTCCCGCGTTCTGCCGAGATGCCGCTGGGATGCGTTGTCCCCGTGCATACGGAAATCCGCCACTTTTACTGGAACATGCCGAAGCTCCAGTCCTGCGTTGGCGAGGCGGGCATAGAATTCCCCATCCATTACGTATCTGAAGTCCTCTCTCAGCCGAAAGCCCGCATCGATCACGCTCGAGCGTCGCAGGAATGCTGCGGTGGATCCGATGAGACACTCGTGATGGATGTGGGCGAAGTTCGACCATCGTGCTGCCGAGACGCTCCTCAGATGCCTCCCGGAAGCGTCGATGAAATCCCAATCACCATAACAGACATCCGCGGACGAGGAAGCCAGGAAGCCGAGCAGTTCGGCAAGCACCCCGTCCTTGAGACGATCGTCAGCATTGAGCCACATCACCCAGTCCCCCTTCGCCCTCCCAAATCCTTTGTTGATCGCATGGGAGATCCCTCGATCGGGTTCGCAAAGCCATTCCACCCCGGGAAAGCGGGCGGCAATTTCCTCACTCTCATCGCTCGATCCCCCATCGAGAACGAGATGCTCCAATGAAACGTCCCGTTGCGATGCAACACTGCTCAGGCAGTCTTCAAGAAACTGCCCGTGGTTCAGGCTGGGTGTGACAATGGAAAAGTGCATCGATCGAGATTCCGGTTGCATCGACGGGTCCGCGGGAAATTGAAGCTGTCCTGAAGTATCAATGTTCCGGCTTGGAGAGGTGACGGGCGGCACGCTCTCTCGAGCCCGCAGACCCGATTTTCGTAAAGGGCAGGCTCTTCGACCTACGACGACCCGGAACGCACCGGCATCAACTGCCAACCCTCAAGCAGCTTTTCCTCGATCGGAGCGTGGATTCCGCGCTCAAACCACACGTCGGGCATCAGGACCTGCTGTCCCGGTTTGGTTCCAAGCCACGCCCCCCACCACGAGAACGTGCTGTTCGCGATAATGTGGTGTGAAGCCAGACTCATCAGATGAAGATCCACCAACGGAGCGAACGGATCCGAGTGCTCATTCACCGAGACGTCCCGGCCATTGAACACGCCGGAACACCATACCGGGTCATCAGAAAACACATGAAACCGAGCCCCCCTGACCGACTCCCGAATCCGGTTCATCGCGCGCAGGTAGTAGTCGTGATCGAGCCGGGCAACGTCGCGATTTCCCACGTAGTCGGATCTCCTCACGTGCACTGCCACCGAAGAGGGTTCCCTCAGACGATCCGCAAGTGCCTCGAATCCGGTCTCAAGCCCAAGACCATCAGTTGCTAATTCCCTTCGCAGCACGGGGTCGATGGCGGAAAAATAGAGAGGACTCTGGAAAAAGCCGAGAACGACGCAGTTTCCGGGAGAGTCCAGCAACCTCCGATCAAAGGAATGATCCTCCGATGGCTCCCGCACGATGGGCTGGCCGAGAAACTCCCAGTGATGCCTTCCGCAAACCTTGTTGAGCACCCTCGATCCGAGGGAAAACGGCCGGACAACTTTTGCTTTCCCCTCAACCACTCCGGGTAGTCGACGAAAAGACTCAACGAATGGCCATGTCCGGCCATTGAACCAAGACCCATCCATTAGGAGAGGCACGTTGTATTTCTCAGCCAGTACGCGGCCAAAGGCATACTGAAAAAGATTGTTCCCCAAACGCCCCAACATCACGACGCGTATCATGTCACGCTTGGAATGGGTCGACTCGGGCACACTCCTACTCGCCCACGGAGAACCACCCAAAGGGTTCCCAAGAGCATGAGCATGATCGAGCCTCCCGTGATCTTGAGGCCCAGCAATCTAAGAGGAGGACGGTAACGCATGCGGACCGTCATCCCCGCCACCTTGGGCTCGAGTTCCATCAGCATGCTCGCATCCTCGGCACGAAGCACCGGACGCCATGACGACGTCTCGCTGGATCGGTATTCCCAGCCCTCCGCTTGATTCTCGGCAATACGAACCCACTTCGACCCAGCAGGCACCTCTAGCTCCCGTGTGTTTTGTTTTCCGCTTGTCTCACGCACTGGCAAGAAACTGCGGCCTTCCCCCGCCAAAAAACCGTCCTTCTGCGAGTCCGTCCGAAACGCGACATACCGCGGCAAGGCCAACGTATTGGCATAGAGTTCCATCGAGGGACTGCTCCATACCTCACGCCATTCCAAGGGAACGTCAGGATTGCCGGGCCATGTGAGGAGATGGGAGACCCCGAAACGGCCCAACTTCTTCGCGTCTCCGGGAGTTTCATTGGGAAGGATCATGCCATCCGGCACCACACTCCCATAGCCCGTGATCGCCTCGATCCCATAGGGCGAAAGTGTGTTCGGAAGAAAAGGAGTCCGAGACATGTGCTCGGTGGGATGAATCAGCACCGTCACCCTGCCGTCACGATCGACATGCTCCCGAAGCGCCGCTACCTCAGGCGTTACGGGAAACAGTGGATACTCGCCGGGATCAGACCATGTGATCCACCGCGTAGCAAAGCAGGTGACCTCAAGCAGTATTGCCGAAAACAACATGACTGATCCAGTCCTCCGTCGACCCAAGGACTTGCTCGCTGTCCACCCAAGTCCCCAAAGTCCCAATGCCAATAGTGTCAGCGGGACCCACTGCTGCGGACTCCAGATAAAGAGGTCGCCGATGAAATTGCTGACCCTCATCTCCATCCAGGCATGAGCACCACCGAACGAGCTATCTCCACCAATAGCCATCACACGGTCCTGCAACGAAGCGAGGAAATCTCCACCAAACCACGCCATCCCCGCACTCCCAATCAGCCATCCCGCTGCCAACACTCCACTCGTCCACGCGGCAACTACGCACAGCCTTCTCCGTGCCTCGTCGCTCGATCGACTCATATAGCCTGCGAAGGCCATCGTTGCACCCAACAGAAACAAGAGAAACAAGCGCTGGTAGAGAAAACGTACCGCTGGGGTCAGCGGCAGCAACAAGCCGACAAGAATCAGTGAACGCTCCAAGGTTCCCGTCTGCCGCCGGCCGATCGCCAGAAATCCGATCAGTGTTGGTAGAAACCCAATGTAGGCGACAAAGAACAGGTTACTCTTGAAGAGCTTGAGCACATCCATTGAGTCGCATCGCCCGAGTACCGAGGGGAAGACTTGGAAGGGATAGGCTGCGAGATTGAACAGCGGTTGGAGCAATCCTTGGGGATAGATGCTGTCATCGGCATGGCCATGGAGCCCCGTGTGCAAGCCCAGTTCGTTGCTCGTCATCAGTGCATCCGTGCATGGGATCAGCATCAGTGCGGCAAGCCCCGAACCT
The DNA here is from genome assembly GCF_016595525.1 of Haloferula rosea. GTDB lineage: Bacteria > Verrucomicrobiota > Verrucomicrobiia > Verrucomicrobiales > Akkermansiaceae > Haloferula > Haloferula rosea. Next base: position 95,998 of record NZ_JAENII010000009.1, on the reverse strand, counting down.
AAAAGACCCCAGACGGCATAACGCCCCAGCAAGGATACTTGGTTCACCCAGTTGCGACGACTCACCTTCCATCCTTCCCAAGCTTCGCTTCCCCAGCAGACAACCACCGCGAGCGCTACGATCGCGACATGTTGTAGGGTCCCGCCAAGGAACGCCAATGCGATGAACACTGGCACCACCCCCCAACTCCACCGCTTGCCGGCACGATATTGATCGATAGACCAAATAATGAGCGGAGCCCAACAAAACGGACCCAGCGCGAAACGGTGGTTGATCCAGGTCACGAACTGCGAGTTCGCGGCGTAAATGAGCCCCCCGGCAACACTCCAAAGGGTGTTCGTGCCCCGTCCACGCAGGAGCAGGACCATGCCAAAGGCTGCGATCAGCACCTGCCCCATCAGACCGAGATGCCACGCCGTCCAGAAATCAAACCATCGATGGAGCTGCATCGTCCAGTCGTCGAACAATGCCATGGTGTCGGCGTAGAGAGCAGTTCCTCCGTAGGTCAAGTCGCTCCAACCCACCCAACCCTCATTCTTATAGCTCTCTGCGGCGAAAATTCGGTACTCCAACAGTACCGTAATGTTGTCCGCCACGAAATGATTCTTCGCGACTCCCGGTTCACCGTCACCCCGCCATGGCTGCATCATCTCATTGGCGAGGTCGAGCGGAGCCATAACCTTTCCGCCAGCCCACCAAGGCGAGAACCAGGCAAGCACGACCGCCAGACAGATCGCCAGACAGACTCCTGTCTGAAGTGCAGGGTGCCCTCCCTTGGTCTTGGTGGTTTCCATCATGTTTGGCGTTTGAAAGCGGGATGACTACAAGCCACATCCTACTTGCTGCGACGGATGGTGAGTCGCTCGAGCTCCAGAAGGCGCAGGTTGATACTGTTGAGAATCAGCCCGACACTTAGCGAGATCATCGAAAGAACCATAAGAGCCGCCGCTAGAATCGCGCTGGGAACGTGATCCACATAGTGGCCCGGATTGGTGAAGTAGTCATGAGTCGGCAGATAGCCCACGGCAAGACCCAGAATCGCCATGATCAACCCCATCGCACCAAACAAGGTGAGCGGCTTATATGACTTGAGGATCAGGAATAATCGCAGAAGAACGAGTGATCCATCCGACCAGGTATTGAGTTTGGAGAAGCTGCCTTCAGGCCGCGTGGAATAGGGTGCGGGAACCTCGCGGATGACCTGTCCACGATACAGCGCCTGCAAGGTCATCTCGGTTTCGACATCGAAGCCCTTTGTCGTGATCGGAATGTGGCGGATGGAATCCCGGCTGAACGCCCGGTAGCCGGAGAAGATGTCCGTCACCTTGGACCCGAACACCCGGTTGATAATGGCGCAGACCATCCGATTACCCGCTAGGTGCATGGGCCGGAAAGACCCATCGCCATGATTCGTGAGCCGTGACGCCACGGTCATGTCGGCATCTCCAAGCAGGATGGGTTCCAGCAACTTGTGCACATGCGAGGCATCATAGGTGTCATCACCATCGACCATGATGACCACGTCTTCCTCAAGTTGCTCGAACATGGTTGCCACCACAAACCCTTTCCCTTGGCGTTTCTCACGACGAACGATGACTCCCGGGAGTGCGGCTGCTTCCGCCGTGCCATCCGTGCAGTTGTTGTCATACACGTAGATCCTCGCATCCGGAAGCTCCCGTTGGAAGTCCTCAACAACCTTCCGAATCGTGAGTGCCTCCTGATAGCAGGGGATGGCCACAGCAATGGATTGGCTCATGGCCTGTTTTTCGGATTTCATGATGCAGCGTCTTGATGGACGATGAGGATGGACTGCCCCACCGGCGGTCGGATAAAGCGCTCGATCTGGGAAACAAGGGGGACGATCCAGCGATCAAAGATCCGAATCTGGGTGTCGCTCTGACCTTCCATCTTTCCCATCTTCGCATTCCACCACCACCCCCAGATTCCGATGAAGTTGTAATACCGCATGAACCCAATCTTTAGCTTGGCGGCGACCGCCAGTTGGCGAGAGTACCGCTTGCTGTATCTGCGATAGTGCCCCAATCGCTTGTCGGTGGGACCAAATGCCCATGGCCCCGCAGGAACAAGCACAACAAGAAAACCACCGGGAGCAAGCCTGCCTTTCAAAGCCATCAGAACCGCACGATCATCCTCGATGTGTTCGAGCACGTTCATCAGAATGATGGTGTCAAAGCGCTCCTCTGAATCCAGCAAACTCCCCAACGACTCCACCGTGCCTCGGATTGGAATGACTCCCTGCAGGTCGTGGGTCTTCTCGACCAATTGACGGAAGCAACCTGCATTGGGTTCCAAGCTGGTCACACTGCGGCCATTGCTGGCAAGCTGCGGAGTGAAATTCCCGATCCCTCCTCCAACCTCCAGCACCCTGCCCCCAAGGAAAGGTTCAACCATTCGGAACTGCCAATCGCGGTAGTTGACTGCCCTCTCCATCTGCCGCAGATCCTCTGCATAGAATGGATCGGTCTCGACTGAGTTGTCGACTTCGTCGCTTTTCATCGATCGTAGCTCAGGGAGCTGAGACCCGCTTTCGAGCCGCGATAATGCCAACCCCAGCGTGGCAGCCGAAGTGGTTCGACACCCCGGCCTTATCGCAGAGCGCCGGAGAAAGCAGTCGGTTGTCATCATCCAACACCACGAATCGTTCGACCTCCCAACCCTCCTCAAACCACCCCAGAAAGGTGGCAGCCGCAAAGACGCGATGAGCATTGAACTCGACACGTTGCGGACCGATAGGAGTCGATAGATAAAGCACTCCGCCCGGTTTCACCATCTCCTTCAACCGGTCAAGGCCCTTCAGATATCCCTTCGGATCGATGGGGTCACCGTACCGACCCAGTCCGAAGTGCTCAATGGTATGGAGACAAGAAAGCGATTCACACGTCTCTCGCCACTCTGCCGGCAAATCACTCATCAAATCCAGGTGATGAAATAGAACCCCCGGAATCGCACCGGGAGCTGGCCGAATGTCAATGACCTCAACCTCACGGAAGACAGCCAAGTGAGTCACGAATCCGTCGATCCGCGAACCTACATCCACATGTTTGGATGGGTCAGCTTCAAGGATCCACCGAGCGACTGTCACATCCTGAAGTAAGTATGCACCAAATCCCCCACTTGCCTCTTCCTTCTCCGTGAGAATCGGAAGCTCTTTCCCCCACGCAAAATCCTGCCCAAGCCCCCCCGAACGGAAGCGTAGCCTATCCTCCAGATACACCGGCCAGCTACGAATCGCAGTGCGGAGCCTGCGAACCCTTAGACCTGACTCACGGAGAATTGATCGAAGGGCCAGGAACATCATATCTCATTCGGACCGGAACTGACATCATCGCGCCTGCCCCGGACTGCTTTCAAACTCGGCAAGCAGGCAGCGGAGCGTGGCGGTCGCACTTTCGCGGTCCATGTGCACACCATCGGTTAGTTTGACGGCACCCTCGGGCAAGCCTCTCGAAAGATCCCAGAATCGCACATCAGCGGTTCGGGCGAGGGCTCTCGGCACCTCGACATTAGGCGCTCCTTCCGGTGCACCTGGCGGAAGGATCACAATTTCCACAACCATCCCCCTAACTTTCAGGCGCGATATCACATCAACCAGCTCAAGCACGAGTTCGACTTCGTCCGGATCTAGGTCTGCGGACGAAACAGGCACAACAGGGGAGCTGACGACTGGTAGAGGCATGCTCTCTGTGGTGTCAAAAGCTCCGACCCGGCTCTCGAGTAGCGCACTGTAGAAGAAGGCTGAGGGTCGGGCCGCTGCACTCAGGAGCGGGAAACGACGTCCCATTGAAAACCAGACGCCATCGAGCGCCTTGGCAACTTCGGATGGAGGCGCTCCCGCAGATTTGTAGAGCGTGTTGCCTTCGACGATCAGAAGCGGAGCACCGGGCAGTCGACCACGATCGATCGCCCGTAGGGCATCGGCCGCACTGCCTCCATCGCAACCGAGATTCGCCACCCCCTCAAACCCGTTGCTCTCATCCGGCAGCCTGCCGGTCAGCGAAGATCCCAGCAGCATGACTCGAGGTTCGATCTTGATTCCAGCCTGAATCCGGCCAATCGAGGAAAAAAAGTTCGACTCGTTCTTACCGGGCCGTCCATCCGCACGCCAGAGCGCGTAGCCCTGGATCGAGAACAGGATTGCCGCTGTGAACAGCAAGCTCGCGAGATATCGCATGGCTCAGAATTGAAAGTAGATGAAACCGCGGGGCGCACCAGGGTTCGTAACGATGAGAAAGAGCATTAGCGCGTGGATGCCGCCCTCGAAGGCAGGGCTCTTGAATCGGGCAGCGACCATCGGCTTGTGCTCGTCGAGCCAACCCCACGCGTGATAGGCGACTACCCAGCTTCCGTAGAAGATAAGGGAAAAAGGCGGAGGCCCCGAAAAGCCCATATTGCCGGATCCCACTCCCTTGAAGAAGGCGAAGATACTTGCCATGTCGGGCATCATGAAGGTCAGCCACAGGAAAGTGACGACGTTGAAGGTTACCGCCCAGCCAAACACCTTGGGAATCACCCGGGCTTGGGTCGTCGACGTTCCGGTCCGTCCCGCACGGCGCAGCCAGGCGCGTTCAATGGCGAGGCAGACGCCGTGCAAGGTTCCCCACAACGCAAACTTCCACGCTGCCCCGTGCCAGATCCCACCGAGAAACATCACGAGAAACAGGTTGAAATAGGTTCGCCCCGAACCCTTCCGGTTTCCGCCCAAGGGAATGTAAAGATAATCGCGGAGCCATGATGACAAAGACATGTGCCAACGCCGCCAAAACTCTGTGATGCTCGTCGAGAGATAGGGAAACCGAAAGTTCTCGGGCAGTCGATAACCGAACATGGCACCAAGACCGATCGCGATCAACGAATAGCCCGCGAAATCCGCAAAGATCTGGAGTGAGTAGCCATACAGCAAACTCAACAGCACAATCGGTCCGAACCGCTCGAGTGAAAGCCCCAGCGACGACAACCGAACGGTATGTTCCGCGAGGTTGTCGGCAACGAAGATCTTGAGGAAGTAGCCCAAGATGAGACATCGACGCACCGTCCGCCAGTCGACGTCGCCGAAGCACTTCGCCCCGATCTGATCGACGAACTCGTGGGCCTTGACGATGGGACCCGCGACGAGCTGGGGAAAAAAGGAAATGTAGAAACTGGCGTCCCGAACCGCTCCGATTCTCCCCGATCCACGTCTCCCGAGGTGCTCGGCCGTCGTGTCGCTTACGTCGCCCCTCCACACGTCCACCACCAAGCTGATTCCCTGGAACGTGTAAAAAGAGATCCCGACCGGAAGCGGGATGTCCGAGAGCCAATCGACCACCCCGTCCGAGACGAGTCCGTCCGGCAGCGAGGAAACGAGGAATCCGGCATACTTGAAGGCAGCTAGCAGGCCAAGATTCAGCATCACGGTGGCGAAGAGCCAACGCTTCGCCCGGCACTGTCCAGCGGAACCGACGGCCTTCCACGACAGGATGCGCTCCACCGCAAGCGCGTTCAGCAGGCAGGAGAACCCGAGCAACGCAAGCAAACGCGGGTTCTCCCAAGCATAGAAGACAGCGCTTCCTGCAAGTAGGACGGACACCTGCCAGACCCGCCGAGCCCTCCAACCTACGGGAACGTAGTAGAGGGCGAGGACCAGCCCCAGCAGAATCAGGAACTCCCAGCTGTTGAAAAGCATGATGCCTATTGTTGCTTGCAACCTCGATTGAGGCCTTCGACGGGCTTTGGAGTGTCGTTAACCATCGACGCTAACTGTGGTGACGCTCATCGTCCGCTCCAAAACCACTTCAGTCCGGACCACCCACGGACCGAACTGCCGAAACCATCGATCCTTCAGCAATGCTTCCATCCGATTCTGCAAGAATCCATTGATCGGACTCCGGGTAGGCATGCCAAAAGTCCCGCGGACACACCCTGATTCCCTTCGACATGAGGGCCGGCTTGTACGAAAACGAACTTTTGCTCGTGATCAGAAGATCCGAGTGAACCATGTGCAGAAAGGATTCCTCGGCAGACATCTCGAGGCAGAGGCGAAGGTTCTCGAATCCGGAGAAGTCGGCAAAGTCCTCGGCCTGTCCTTGGGAGAAGAGAAATATCTCGATCGGCCTCTGGGTCTTGAGGTTGGCGAGCACATTTCCCAGCACCTTGCGGAAGTAGTCGTTGTCCTGCCACCGGAGCTGGTGATTGGAGTTGCCCTCGAGTTGTCCTTGGACGATGTCGCCGCGGCGCACGTGGACCGCGATGGAGAAACTGTCGGGGGAATACTGGACTCGATCATTCTGCCTCGCCTTGGCCTGGTGGAACTTTCTCCGAAGATCATCCATCACTCCGATATGATCCTTGTAAGGCTGGTTCGCATGCAGTTGGAACACGACCTTCCCATCGCTGTAGGACGAAATGATCCTTCGGATGAGGTCAAGATCCTCCCCGTTCGCTTCGCGGAAGGGCGGGAGTTTCACGATCCGGTATCCTTTGCCTGATACCAGTGCCTCAACCCCAACTTCATCCTCTCCGAAGCCGAGGAACCGCTCCCACCGGGGAGACGTAAAACTCCAATGGGCAAAGCGAAGTCCGAACTGCTTCGCCCACCAATAGCCTGCGATCCAATTCGCCATTTGGTGCCCGATCCCGGCACCCCGACTCGGAACCGCACCCATGTGATTATCGGGATGACCGCCGACAGCTCGCCCACCTTTCAATCGGTGATGCCAATACGACCTGAACGTCAGCGGATACCATCGGGATCTTCGGATCCCCTGCCGAACAGGACCCCATGTATGCTTCCGGAGTTGCTTGGCGATCTCTTTGAGACTCATGTGAACCGACGCCTTCCTTTCAATAACCTCCACCTCATCGCCCCAGGATCACCTTGACATAAGGACTGAGGGTCCTCAACAGCCACTTGGAACCTGAATTTCTACGGTTGAACACCAGCCACTCCCTGAACGGGAGTCCTTTGGGACTGCACAGGATTTGCAGCCTCCGGAGGCGACCGAGACTGCGATCGCGCCAGCTGCCCGTCATCGGATTCCGGTCGCATGACCCGAGGAAACCAGGGCTCTGCAAAACTTCGACCCCGTTCTTGGAAGCTTGATAGCCATAATCGAAATCGCCCATGCCATGAGTGTATGTGCTGTGCAACATCCCCAATTCCTTGAATACAGCTCGGGGAACAAGTACCGCATTGCCATTGAAGGTGTCACACCGCTCCGGAGACCCGGTGGGATGTACAAGCCCTTCTCCCATTCGAATCCCTCCATAGGTCGGTCGGCCTTCCCTGCCATCGTGGATCGCTGCTACGGCGATAACGCGGGCCTCCGCCGAGCGCACCATGCAAAGCAGCATGGAAATTGCATCGGGTTCTAGCAAGGTGTCGTCATTTGCCAGGAGGTAGAACTCCGGATCCTCTTCGGCTGCGATGCTCCAAGCGAGCCGCATGCCCCCGCACCAATAAAGCGCACCATTGCCCACGATGATTCGGGCATCGGGGAACTCGAGCCTCACTGCTTCACTTGTCCCATCGTCGGAGCCATCGTCCACGAGGAACACACTGAGGCGGCAGCCCGGAGAAAGCCTCTGGCCTGCCAGCCGTCGGAGACACAGAAGCGTCTGATCCCTGCGATTGTGACAGGTCATAAGCACGGCGATCTGACCGAGAGCCTCTGAATCCGCAGCGTGGTGGCTTGCACTCATTAGTCCTTCATTGCCACATCGGCGACGATCTTCTCAAAGGCATCCTTCCAGCTTTCCGGACACGCATTTCTGACGAGCCATTCATGACCCTGCCTGCCCATCAGTTTCCGGCCTTCCCGACCCATGTTCTCGAGAAGGATCACGTCCTCAGCCAGCTTCCGGTGATCGCCGGGATCATGAAGAAAACCGGTCACTTCTGGCACCACGGTCTCCTCGAGCCCGCCCGAGCGCGCTGCAAGCACCGGTCGACCTTGCTCGTATGCCTCGTAGACAATCAGGCCGAGAGGCTCCCACCAGATCGAAGGGGCGATCAGGGCCCTTGCTCCGGCAATTAGGCGATCCTTGGCCTCCCCGTCGACGAAACCGATGCAATGGATCGTGCGGTTGTTCAAGGTCAGTTTGTGGAGCTTGGCCTCCTCCGGGCCCGAGCCGGCAATCAGAAGCGGCGGGCAGCTTGTGCCCAGGCGGTCAGCAAGCAGCCGCCAGGCCTCGAGCAGGACGGCAATCCCTTTCTCCGGAACAAGCCGACCAATGTAGAGATAGTAGTCACCCTCGGAATCGCTCGGCTCGATCCCCCTCGAATGCCAGCAGTGTCGCAGCCCGGTGACACGATCTGGGGGCACCCCCGCCTCAACGAATTTCCTCGCCATGAAATCGGACACCGTGACCCATCTTCGAATGGCCTCCAGTCCCCCTTTTCGTCTCAACCGGCGAAAGTGCCAACCCAGTAATGCCGTCTTGATGATGGAGCCTTCCCACGCACCGTGAAGGATCTCGGGCCACGTATTACCTCTCAGCGCATCATCCCTTACCGCTCCCTGAAACCATAGGGTTCCCGAAATACTGAAAGGCCTGAAATTGTGGGCGAACTGGATGACCGGAACACCCAACGACTGGGCCTCGAAGTAGAGGCCGAGGGAGGCAACCGGGATGACGTTGTGAAACACGAGCACGTCGGGACGGTGTTCGATCACCGCTTCCCGCAGGATGCGCCGGGTGTGAGGGTTGTCCCACATTCGGGTCGCCTGGACGAGCCGGTTCGGCTTTCCTCGCCCGACCCAGGCACGACTGTGGAATCGAAGGTCATGGATCTCGAACCTTTCGCTGCACAGGCGGACCATCTCGTTGACCCAGACCTCCTCCCCTCCGCGGTCGAGATACTGATTGAAAACCTGAATGATTCTCCACTTTGCCTTCCGCTGGGTAGCTTCGCTGGGAGCAGCCACTTGCGAGGCACCGTTGCCGACCACCCGTCGAATCTCCGAGGCCACTCGCTCGAGAAACCGACTGGGAAGGTATCGTTGCTGATAGAAGCTCTGTGAACACTTGGCCGTGTCCCTTCTGTCGTCGCGACGTTGCTCCCACGTCTCGATCGCCCGGCTGAAGCCTGCAATGTCCCTGACCGGGCAGAGAGTCGACTGGTCGCAACCTTTGAGGAGCGAGGGAATCCCACGCCATTGGGTCGTCACCACCGGCAACCCTGAGCCGAGGGCCTCGATCAAGACCAACGGAAAGGCTTCCGAAGCGTAGTGGGTCGGGAAGAAGAACAGATCCGCACGATGATAGGCCGCCCATTTCTCGTCGCCTGTGAGTTGGCCCACGACCTCGACCATGTCCGAAACTTCACATTCCTCGATCAGGGCCTCGGCCTCAGCCTCAAATTCGGGAGAAAACCACGCCCCAACCAATCTGAAGCGATAGCGCTCACGCGCACCTCTCTCGGCAAGATGCGCTGCGGTCCGGATGACCTCGAGAACCCCCTTCCCCTCCTGCAGACTACCAACAAACAGGACTTCGAACCGGTCCGATACGCACTGCCGGGCTTCGGGCGGATTGGGAACGTCGACCCCGTAGGGACACCACAAGCCGCGACGTGCTTCGAACAGGACCCGGGGCGACGGGGTTTCGTCGGCAACTTCAAGGCTGAGGTCAGCACGATGATAGACACGGGATGCCATCCACCGCCGGAGCGCGGACGTGGATACCCAGTCCGCCAGTCCACCCGCGTGATAGATGAAAACGGTCGATCCCGCATGACGACGAGTCAGACTCAGATAGATGAAGTCCCGAATGAAGGGAACCCACTGTGGACTGGCCGGGGGATAGAACAGGACTGATCCCGGGTTGGCACGCAGCCAGCCGCGCGTCCTTCGGATCAGGTGGAGGAGGTGCATGACCTTGCCGAGACGGAAGTGACCGATCACCTCCATCGAACCCGAATAGGCCATCCTCAGCGTACACACCCGGAATCCCTGCCAATGGTGCTTGAACAGCATGCGCGTGGCGATCGCCTGACCATGCCAGGGTGGCGGCAGCTGCCCCACAATCAGCATGGCTGGACGCCCATCCTCATCTTTTCCCGCGTCACGCATGACCTGCCTCCTTGATTCCTGAAACCTCGAGGGCTTCCATGATCCCGTCGGCAAACCGACGAATCATGCCTGAAAGGTGATGCTGCTCTGCGGACTCAAGGGCAGCCGCCGAGAGTTTCTCAACCTTTTCGGGTCGAGAGAGCAGGTCGATGACGGCACGGGCGTAAGTCCCACTGTCCTCGCCACAATCCACCTTGAGCCCGTTAACTCCGCTCTTCAGATAGTCAATCTCCGGGCTATGGTTGGGATAGTCCGTGGTAACCATCGGCACGCCGAAGAGAAAGGTGTCAACCACCACCAGACCCACAAGGCCAGGCATCAGAAGCAACTCGGACAACTCCCAATACACCGCCTTCTCCCGGTCACGAAGTGGGCCCAGATGATGAATCCAAGGATGGCTTACCGAAGCCTGCTTGATCATGTCGGCTTGGGGGCCGTCGCCCATCACCAACAGATGAAAATCCGGGATCGCTTCCTTTATCTGCTTCGCAGCAGCAAGGAGAAAGGGAATCCGCTTCCGATCGTACAGCGCGCCCGCATAGAGTGCCACCGGCCCGTCCCCGATTCCAAGCTTTGCCCTGGCCGTCACGAGATCTGCTTCAGAAACCTCGGCCCGTACCGACTTGATGGTCGCCGTATCAACCGTGTTCCCGACCACCGTGATCCGCCCGGGATCAAATCCGAGAGCACCAACCACTTCCGCACTCAGATCGTTGTAGGCGAACCACCAGTCGACGCGTCGGGAAAGAAGCGCCTTGATCCGCTCGGAAACGCTATTGGGATTCTCCGCCTGAAAATTCCTACCATGTCCCCAATAGGCAAAGACCGGGCGACGTGCGAATCTCGAGGTGAGCCAAAGAAGGTGACAACGCAAATATTTTATCTCCTGGGGCACGATGATCAGACGACTGCCGGCGCAAGCCCCGGCAAGTGCATGCCAGGCAAAGGGGCCAAACCGTCGGATATCGACCCCTGTCGCCCATGGCAGCGGTGTCGTAATCATCCTCGAGTCGCTCTTGCGGCCATAGACCAGAGCGAGGCTTAGCCCGCGATCCAATAGACTGGCTCGAAGTCCTTCGAAGAAGGCCACCCGGTAGTGGGGCAGGTGCTCCTGAATGATGACGACGTCAGCCATGCGCGTTCCGACTCAGGAATGACTATCACTTCGGACAAAAAGCACTTCATGCCCGCGCTCCGATGTCCATGCGATCGAAAACCCCCGCGCCTCCAAAGCCTTGATCGCATTCCTGGTATCATCGAGGTCGAAGGAAGACATCCAATGGTGGAACTCGATCAACAGCACGTGGACCCGGCTGAGTCGATCAGGATCACGACACAGGTCCTCGATCACCGGATACTCAGCACCCTCGATATCCATCTTCAGCACGTCGACACGATCATGCCCCAGATCGTCCATGATCGATCCGAGGCAACGGACCGGCGCCATGATGCACTCACCGGATGTCGTGTCGGAAGGACGACAGCTTGCAGACACGAAGTCAGGGTTCGAAGGGAGCCACAGCTCGATGTCGCCGTCCTCATCGGCCAAGCCATAAGGGTGAAGGACGAATCGGGGCTCTCGCACATTTTGCTCAGCCCAAGCGAGGGATTTCGGGGTCGGATCGAATCCGTGGACGCGACAGCCACTTTCGGCAATCAGTTCCAGATCCCAAGAAGCATTCTCTCCGATGCCGAAGGAGTAGACAACGGACTCGGCCGTCACCCAAGTGGCGGGGACCGCCCATCCCTCATAGCGGCTGCCATGATAGGTCAGGGGGACCTTGATTGACGGACGGAGATAGAGATCGCGGCCGAGCAAGTGCTTAACAGCCAACTTAATGCGGGAAACGGCACTCATGTCAAAATTTCAGCTTCGTAGGCATCCGCAATGCGATCCCCGAGTCGCTCCCAACTGAGCTCAACCGAACGGGCGATGGCACCCTTGCTCAGTCTCGTCAACTCTCCCGAATCCTCCATCAATCTGAGGATTGAGGAACGAAACGAGCGGATGCTGGACTCCGGATCCCTGAGCGGGACCTTCACTCCGCAGTTCTCGTCAACCGCCGTGCCCATCCCGCAGGCGTCATGACAGAGCACCGGCAACCCGGAAGCGAGTGCTTCAAGCACCACATGGGGCGTGCCCTCCTTGATCGCCGTGTGGACAAACAGGTGCGAATCCGCCATCCGACCGCTGACGAGGTGGTGGTCGATCCGACCATGCCAGACGACGCGCTCTCCAAGGCCAAGATCTCGGGCAAGCGCCTCGCAGCGGCTGCGCTCGGGACCGTCCCCAACGACATGAAGGATCGGGGCCGCATCGCCGTCGATTCCTGCGATCGCCCGCAACAGAAGTGGAATGCCCTTCCGGTCTTCGACCAGCCCACACCAGATCAGCCGAAGCGCTTCACCGGCAATGGGCTTCCTCGGGACCGCTTGGGGGTCCGGGGTGGATCCCGTTTCAATCATGGTCTCCGCCTCGAATCCCCAAACATCCTCGACCATCCGCCGGTCCTCCTCGGTCACTGCCCAGATCTTGGCGGCGTGGGCAGCGGTCCGGCGGGAACGGGAAGGAAGTCGCATCTGCATCCCGTTGAGGAGATTACGCGTTATATGACGATAGATGCCGGCTTTCCCGAACTGGGAGAAGAATCTCCATGGCGTCATCACCGCCCCGTTGATCGGTCCCCAGAAGAATGGAACACCGAGCTTCCAAAGCTCTCCAGGCTCGCGATAGCCGATGATGGTGAGATGATGCACAAGGTCGAAAGGCTGATCCTCATGAAGCATTCTGGCGGCTTCAAGAGCAAGCTTCTGCCAGCGCCGATAAGCTGCGTAATAGAGAAACCAGAGTCCCTTGCGGGAATGCCAGTCGTGGACACGGATCGTCTTCGGGTCGGGCGGAACATGGACCAGGGTGAGCCCCTCGATCCCCTCCGGGTTCTCCTCCCGCCACCGCTGCCAATCGGCTTGAGCCGGGAGCTCCGACGACAGGTCTCCGGTCACCACTGTCACGTCGTGACGCCTTGCAAGCTGCCGGGCAATGTTCCATCCCACCGCTGACTCGCTGCCCCGATAGGGAGAGCAGTAATACGCGGAAAGAAGGATCCTGAGTCGTCTGCTCATTGAGCCTGAAAGAAAGCTTGCGTCACATCGGATGGCGGGGATCACCGACCCTCATCATGCATCTCTGCCATGTCGCCAGCGCTCCGGGAGTGGGCGGTTCGTGGCCGGGTTCCCTGCCGCCAAGTGCGCCTGCGGGACATCACGGGAGACCACGGCACCCGCGGCAACAACTGCTCCATCACCGATCGTCACTCCCTTAAGAATGATCGCCCGGGTACCGATGAAGCATCCTTCCCCGATCGATATGGGCCTCGAACTCGCAGCGACATCATTCGACCACGAGCCATCCGGGAGTGGTGTGTGAAAGTCGGTGTCACAGATCAGGGCATCAGCCCCGACAAGGGTGTTCCGGCCCACCCTCACGGACGTGGCGACCGAAATGCACACCCCACTGAGGCCCACTCCGTCCTCAATCTCCAGCCTCGCCCCGGAAACCAGAACCGATAGGGACGTTCTTTTCCGGCCGATCACAGGATTCGAGCGCACCGAAGTGTTGATTCGCACGTCCTTACCAAGCTTCATGACGCCACCAGGCACGCATCGGATGAGTGGCCATCCGTTCATCACGACGCTCGGATGGACCTGCGCCCGCCTCATCTTCGCATACCATCGATACAGCGGCCGTCGGATCGCTGCGATCAGAACCAACATATGGGAAGGCCGTATCATCCAAGAAAAGGATCCGGGCATCGGGTCAGGCCGAAACCCCGGACCGGACCCGCTTAAGCACCGCGTTGTGCCGGGTTTGTTCGACCAGCTTGAAGCCGGCCTGCTCGATGAGAGGGATCAGTTCATGGTCTTCCTCGTCGTGCTCGACAACGACGATCCGGGTCTTGGCCAGAGTTTCCGCCGCGCCTTTCACCACCTGCAAGTCAAACCCTTCGACATCAATTGAAAGCACAGCAATTTCCTCGACATCAAGGCCCTGCACAATCAAGTCGAGGGGCAGGACAGGCATGAGTTCGGTCCCACTGAAATCCTTTGCCTTGAGTCCTTCGCTTTGAAAACCGCTCAGGACGTGAGAGGTCGCATGCTGAAATTCCAATACCTTCGTTTCGTCCCCACACCCGATGGCGAGCTGGATGTCACGGGAACGGAAGATACGGTGCAGCAGCACCAGCTTTCGATTCGGCTCTATAATCAGACCGCTGAATCCCTCACGATAAAGACGATAGGTATTGCTCAGCTTCGTAGGATGATTTGCTCCTACATCGATGTAGAAGCTACTTTCTATGTTATCCTCCCCAAGAATTCTGGAAATAATGCGATCTTCTCCCGTCTGTGCATAGCTCTCGCGCACTCCAAAAAGTGAATCGATGGCAGCCACCCACCAGGACTTGAGTAAACGCGTCACTGGAAAACGGTCGCGAAGGAATATTTTGAGCTTTGTTATCATTGGAAATGCCATTCGGCGGCTCGATATTGAAAAGCCATGTCGAACTCTCCCTGATGGGCTTGAAGCGGGACAAGCCTCAGCACTTTCTGGCTACGACCAGATAGCTACCATAAGCGGAGAGTAACGGAAAATATTGGCCAAGGTATCGAGTTGCTTTTCCCGATCCGTAGAGCCGGACCTTTGAGAAACCATGGAGCATCAATCGCTTCTTGAGAAGAGATGGGAAATGCTGGGTAAGGTGGGCAACACCAAAAACCGATCCACCCTTCATTCTCATCTTCAATGAATGGGGGTTCGGTGTCGTCATCAGCAGAGTTCCGCCAATCCTCAGAACACGTTGAAACTCACACAGTGTGGGATCCACGTCCGAAGGGTAAAGATGCTCGAGAAACTCCCCTGCAATGATGCCATCAAATGCGAGATCATCAGCAGGAATCTCCAATGTTAATCCTTCAATCCCACCCGCGTAGCATGCAGGCAGCTTGGCAAGTCGATCACCGACGCAATCAAGACCAAACAGTTCAGTACCTGCACGAACGCGGCACAATTCCTCACCACCACGCCCCTCCGCGCAACCGACATCCAGAATTTTCAGACTGCCCTGCGGCAGATGAGCCGCGAATTGCCTGTAGCGCTCGAGTGAGAAACTGTCCTCAAGTGCGATGGCCTGTTCGGCGTTTCCTTGTCGATACTTTTGATTTTTTGTGTCCATGTTGAGATCCTACTCTTCAGGCGCAGTTTCCTTTTTCAGGGTTCGATCAGCAATCTGCCTCACGTGCCCCAATGAACGTCGATCGAAGAAGCGGCGCAGCGGATGGATCGCAAATCGCAGGGGACGGGTGATCGAAAGGCAGTGATCAAGGGTTCGACAAGCAGAGTCATCGAGTCGAGCCCGCTTCTCAAGGTCGCGGTTCTGGAACTCGCGGGTGACCTCGCTCAGCCAATTGCAGTTCCCAGCAACCTCAGCAAAGTGACTCGAATCGTCAGGCCAGATCCCCAAATCGGGAACCTCAAGGAATCCGCAGATATCCGAAAGTGCCTCCGGCAGATCATCATATTCGATCTCAAGCCGCTCCGACACGGCGAGCCTTGTAAATGCCGCCTCGTAACTCTGTCGAAAGATGGCGTAGCGAAAGGGTTTCCGATTCCGGACGCCATAACTGAATCGACTTTGTGATTCGAAGACATTGTGGGGGTGACGCCGCAGAATCACTACTTTCGCATCCAGATCCTCAAGGACCTGATGCATCCCAATAGTACGGACCGTCTTCCAGATCACACAGTTCAACTGTCGCGGATCGCGCCCGACGGCACCAGCCGTCGCCTCCGCCAGTTGATTGAGGACATCCCGATCATTCCCCGTCATGCAGGACTCGATCTCGGAGAACTTCAGCGGAGTTGGCACAAAAGTGCTGCCAAGATAGATGGCGGCCAACCGGCGAGGATCCGTTCTTTCGTGTTTCTTCAGGTATCCGAGCACTTGGGGGAAAGAAGATTCAGGCATGCTGAGTACGCCCTTACGGCGATCCAACATGGCGGTGAGGACAGTGCTCCCGCTACGAGGTTCGGAAATAACGAAAGCGTGCTGCATCTGCCTAGGTGGAAGATCGAAGCCGTGAGCGGACCCTACGGAAACAGTTGATCGGTATCTGCAGAGCGGGCGTTGCCGCAGCCGCTAGGCTGGCCCTCATTCTCCACAATTCACCACGCCCGAGCGGGATGCCCGGCTGATACCGAATTCGAACCGCTTCACGTCCGGCGGTGTTCGCCAGTTCACGAATCTGGTCCATATGATCCGCCCACATTCGCCCAGGGAAATGGAGTGCCGCGGCGGGGTCGGCCTGAAGATCATAGACGATGCCCCTCCGGCTTCGTTTGAGATCATCCGGATGATAATAATCCAAATCCGGATAGAGAAACGCCATCATCTCCTGATCCGTGCTATATCGATGGTCCGGGGTGTAGAGTTCTTCGCTGAAGAGCCTCGCCAACCGATCCATTGGAAAGTTGACAGACAGATGGTAGAAGCCGGAGTTCACCCGCCTCGGAATCTTCTCACGAACCCATTTGGCGTCATCGTTAACCCCGAAATACCATGACCAGGATTCGGTGGAGAAGGTGTTCGGAGCTGATTCAGAAACCAGGTTCTCGACTGGCCTGAGCCACACGATGTCCGAGTCGAAATAGAAGAAGGGCGGTGGAATCGCCACCGCGAGTTGAAGCTTCGAAAAGTAGCCGCCACGATCAAAGAGCGGAATGAGCTCCGGATATCCCGAACAAGCTGACATCAGAGCTTCCTTCCGGTCGTCGGGACCCATGAGCTGGACCTCCATTTCTTCGGCAGCCTCGAGAAGCAGTCTCTCATCCTCACCGCGCAGACTACCATCGGAGTGGATCTCAAGAACATGGGATTCACGAAAGTGACGGGCAAACGAGGAGACCGCATGTACGGCGATCTCCATGGCACCACGATGAACGAGGGTGACTGCTTTGGCTTTCATGCCGAATCCCGGAAGATTACACATCGGGGACCTCCTCCAAGTCGTAGCCGAAAAGCCTGAAACAGCTCGCATATCGCTCCCGGATCAATTCTACCGCACCCGGGTTCTCCGCGAGAAGCCCAGAACTCCGTTTGGTCGGATTCTCGCGATTCGCCTGCCACTCAGGGAGCCCTGCCCACACAAGAAACTCAGGAAATGCCTCGGAAAAGCGCTCCAGTTGGATGATGCGGTCGAGTCTCACTTCTCCCTGCTCCACTGGCACGAACGTCCGTTGGCATCTGAAATGCGCATCCGATGCGAAATCGGGAAGTCGGCTGATAATCTGCAGAAACTCAAGAAGCGTCATGTCGTTGCGGAACATTGGCCTCCCAGTTAGACTGTTGTAGCGCAGAAAGCCGGCACTCGGACCAGGAGCCGAACCCGCTCCAACGATCTTATCACGATAGCAGGAAACGATCCGCTCGTACGGATTGCGGACCACCGTAAACGTTCGGTAGCCCGACTCAACCAGATCGCGCGCTTCCCTCTGCGTAACTCGGGGGAACTGAAAATGTTGTACATGATCGTGAGTTAGTTGACTCGGCCGCCGCTCTGGGTAGCCATGTTCAATCAGGTAACGTCGTACTGTTGATGAAGCAGCCTTCGGAACTACATAATAAAGAAGTTTGAGGGACTCGCAAATGAAGGGCCTTGGTGCACGCCGCTCCCATGACTTACTCACCGCCTCAGCAAGCAGTCTTAATTTGTCCATACGCATCAAACTAGAGAAATCCATAGGCACTTACGCCCCAGAGAAAAGGGCTCGGTTACGTTGCATCACTTGCATTTGCGGAAGAAAAACTGAGTTCCTTCTATCCATAAAAGTTTCACAGATTCATTCCAACCGAACTCATCGACAGCACGCTTTACTCCTCCTTCCCACCAACTACCAGGGCCATAGTCATCGCCAGTGATTACCCCTCCAACCTTCACTTTTTCCAGCGAGAGTTCGAGATCCCCCTTGACTCCTTCATACGTATGATCGCCGTCAATATAGACAAAATCCAGGCTGTTGTTTTCAAGCTCTCCGAGAGCAATCCTCGACTCATTTCTATGAACTTCTAAGCGCCCTTTGGTGATACCATCTTTGAAACGCTCACAGACTTCAGAGTATCGTTCGTCCATCGTATTCTGGTCGACTCGATTACCATACCACGATGACCCATACTCCTCAGATTCGAAACACTTCCAAGGATCGATAAGGTGAAGCTTTTTGGGCTTTGCAACTGACAATATTGCGTCGCTGAAATCACCGATGTGGACCCCTATTTCCGCACCAACGCCTCTTTTGGGAAGGTCTGAAAGTGCACGCAACCGAGCCCCTCCTAGCCCCAATACCGCTGCAACAGATGGAGCGAAAGGGATCTTTAGCAATGAGCGTTTTAACACAGTATTCATTTGGATAATTGGAGGGATTTGTGGTTAGTTTCTTCTTCGTTGTTAGTTCTTACCTTGACAAAGAGATTGTAGTTTTCCGCTATAAACCAAAACATTATCAAGACCTGCTGATATATTGACAGAGCGACAAATGCCAAGATCGGGATAAACACTGACCTTTATCCACGACTACTGGTTGAAAGCGGCTTTTCGAACCATTTGCTCCAAAGAGATTTCCCATACCTGATACTCCACATTTCCACCAGATGGTAAAACACAACCGACACCGGAAGCGCTTCGGATAAGGAACAAGTAAATCGAGAAAAATACTTAATGAGTGGTGGAAAATGCTTATAAAAATCAATCTTGGACAAGAGCTGATGAGATAGGCTTATGATCGGCTGATGGAGCAAATATAGGCTGTAACTGATAACTCCTGAAAATCTTAAGAAGCGCCCACAAAAATGCCTCAAATCGCGTCTTGTGCTCCATTTTCATGAGGCATCGGCTCCGATGAGCGCACTCCGGTTCAGCCGATTCACGTGGCTGAGGGCGCAAGCATTTCGCCATAGATGCGAAGGAAGGAACGGGCCGTCAGAGTTGGATCGAAACGCTCCCGGTCCTTCTGAAGCCTGCTCATGCCGAGCCGTTGGACCTGTTCGAAATCGCCCATCAACCGTGTCATCGCCGAAGCAAGCTGGGGCGCATCGAGCGGGTCAACCTTGAGGCCGTTGACCCCATCGAGAATGTAGTCACGAAGTCCTCCATGATTGCTGGCAATGACCGGGAGACCCATCACACGGGCTTCCTTGACGACCGTTGGCCCGGTGTCCGCACGTGTCGGGACCACCAGACCCCATGCCTTTTTCATCTCAGGAATCGTTCGGCTCCAAGGCAACGTTCCGAGCCAAGTGATACCGGGTAGTCCGGCTGCTTCTCCTTCGGCCCGAAGGGGCCCGTCACCAAGGACCCGAAGCTCCCACTTCCGATCAGGAATGAGCTGCAAGGCATCGATGAGCAGATCAAATCCTTTTCGCCGTTCGAGCCCCCCCGAGAAGAGCAAGACCGGTTTCTCCGGATCAGGAGTCCACTCGGCTTCGAGGAACTTGGGATGAGCCCCATAATCCACCACGTCGGGCATGGTCTTCACACCCAACTTCACCACCTGCTCGGCGCTCCATGATGATTCGCAAGTGATCCTGGTGGCGGATCGAACTCGCAAGGGCTCCAGTCGTGAAGCGACCCGCAAATGCAGTGGTAGTTTCGCCACCTTGGAGAAGGCGGTGAGACAACCTTGAACCGAGAGAAGTGAAGGCCCCTCGAAGATGCCCGGGACCACCCCGAATGGCTTCTCCGTGCCCCAGGCATGGACAAGGTCTGGCTCAAGTTCGGCGATCACCCGACGAAATCGCTTGGCGGCCCAGAGGTTCGCCATGAGGAAATCAATCCTCGCATTGAATCCGGCGAGCGTGATGAAGCGCTGCCTGCCGATTCTCACGTCCTCGTCCGAACCTCGACGGGCCTTCGTTCGAATCCAGGTAATCTCGAAAGGGTGCTCGAGAGCTTCGAAGCGGTCGGCCAACTGGGGAAGCCAAGTGGCGGCATGACCGCCCCCGCGACCCGATGCCTGTCCGGCCAACGCGTCGACCGCGATGTCCGCAAAGATTGCTACTTTCATGGGTGAATGAAGTGTCGTTCCTTCGGAATCAAATCAACCCATTCAATCGATTCGCCAGGGTGGGTTCACTCCCAGGAGATCCGCAAGTTCCTGCTTTTCTTTCCGGTACAGCTCACAAAGGCGGTTCGCCTCCTCTTCGCCAATCGACGGCTTACGTAGGAGGCGCTTGGACGCTGCTTTGTTGAGTCCGGACCGAAGAGAGCCGGGTAGGATCCGCTTGAAGCTCTTGGGCAGAAGTGAGCCTTTGAGGCGATTGAAGGCATTGAAGGCACTTCGATTCACGGGAATTCCTGAAACATTGCGTCTCTCACTTGAATCGAATGCCGCCGAGTCATCGATATCAAGAAACCTGCAGATCGCGGCGAGAACCTCAGCCGTCCTGCTGGCAAAATCCTCGTAAAAGAAGACGGCAATCCGGGAGGAATCAAATGCTTCGAAATAGGGAGCCAGCTGACGTGCGTAGAATCCCATCGAAGCATAGTGGTACGGGAGCCCTGCCCCTTCTGCAATCCGGCTCGGTTCAAGGTTCAGCGCCTCCCTGAACGAGACGTCCTCGGCATCCTCCCGCCGCATATGAAGATAGCTGGAATAGGCACGCTCCACCGGATTCCTGAGGATCGCGATCACCTTGGTGTCTGGATACAGTTCGGAAATTCTGGCGGCCGTTCCCTCAAGATACAAGTAGGCTGGACTCGCCTCGCCAGTCAGCTGTGATGGCAGCGCTTGATCGAAAAGCGCTTCATACTCCGCCATACTACGAGGCATGGTCTCACGGTAAATCCGCATGATCTCGTCCCCTCTTGGTCCGTAGCCACGGTAGTCGGGAGGGCCCTCAGGATAAGCGAGATACCTGGCCTCCTTCAGCTTTGATATGCAGACCTCGGAGTGCTGACCAAGGTACTGGGCCAAGGATGTCGTCCCGGATTTGGCGGCACCGATGATGATGAAGTCAGGCATATTTGGCAATTAGGGTGCAATCGAAGCCTGGAGGAACTGCCGTGACTCCTCGGAGAAGGGGGAGGACACCACCGACGCGTTCTGGAGCGAAGAACCGAGCGCCAGATCAAGGTCAAGATCCCTCACGCTCTCCCCTTGGGGAAACAACCGGTCCATGCAGTCCAGGCCTTCCAATGTCGTGATCGCCTTGTCGCGGGTTTGAGGCAGCAGTTTCATGACAAACGGCTTCCGGAACTTCACCGCATAGAGCAGTCCGTGAAGCGTCGCAGTGACCACCGCGGATGCATTGCGGTAGAGGTCAACCCATTGAAATGGGGTGAGCCGATCATAGCGTTGGTCGACGAGAAGCGCCGGGCTGGCCGCCGACACGAGCTTCAGGCCGTTGTCTCGGGCCCAGCGATGAACCGCCTCATTGTCATCTCTCGAGGTCAGGGCGTTGCCATACACGAGGACATAGGGTTCCGACGGGGCATCGGGCCATTCGATCCGGGGGTCGCCCCGGAGCCAGGTGGGATCAGCCACCAGAACGGGAGTTCCTCCCCCACATCCCCGGGCGATCTCCAGCGTCTTCCGGTCCCTAACACCAATCGCCTCGAATCGCTGGATGCCCTCGCGGACGTAGGTCGGCACTTTTCCGGTATCTGCCGGCCCGCAACTCGCGGCATAGCTGACGAACCGGACGCCATCCTGCACTGGGTGCTGTCCGAAGAAGCAGGGGTCCGCACCATACTGGGGCGATGAGTAATCCCACACCACGTCACTACCCACCACCACGGAGTCGAAGGCCTTCCAGTCGACCGCCTCAGGTCGAGTGGTGAACTCCGCCGATGTCAGGCCGGCAACCACCTCGCGGAATGGCCGCGCCTTGCTCCTCCTCCGAAATGCGGTTCGGATCCCCTTCGGGGTCAAGCGCATCGACGAAAACGGATTTTCCCAACGGTGATGGGTGCGGTTCTGGTAGTTGATGATTTCCGCTTCGTGCCCAAGCTCGCGGATCATTTCCCTCAGGTGAAACGCCTGAAGAAAGCCACCATAGTTCGGTCCCCTATGAAAAGTCAGAATGCCAATTCTCCTCATCCGTCCAGTTCTCTCACAGGTTCCACGTGGTGACGTCCGAAGCCGCCCGTCTCGCGGAGACGGGCACCCGACAGCCCTCCTTGGGATAACCACATCCGATGAGCATGATCACCCTCTCATGCTCGGGCAAATCGGCGTCCACCCGAAGCGACCGATCCGTTTCATTCCGGACCGACCAGTTCAGTGCGACCGCTCCCAACCCTGCTGCCTGAAGCGCCAGGAGCAGCAGCATCGAGAACATGCCGCCGTCAATCCAGCCCTGATACCGCTCAACCGTTCCCGTGAAGTAGCGGAGATCCGAAGTAACCACGAGAACCATCGGCACCTTGTGGCCGAAGCCGCGGTTGCCCGACTGGTGAGACAGCACCTTCTGCGCCGAATGCCCTGCAAACACATGCACTCTGGCCGTCTGACGATTGCAGACCGACGGCGCGCGCAGAGCAAGCTCGATGCAGCTCAGAATCTTGTCTTGGGAGGGAATACGCTCGGGATCGAAATCTCTGACACTGGCGCGTCCGCGGACCACCCGCTCGAAGGCGCCGGCATCGACGCGCTGGCATGGCTCGAACGGACGGATCCCACCCTCCCGCTCAGGTGCATTCGCCCACATATGCCGATCCTCATCCCGGAGGATTTCCGAGACATCGAAGCCGATGCTCCTATGACGGTCGTCATACTCGCGCAGGGTCGCACGAGCAGCCTCGATCTGACCGCCAACACAGACTCCGGCGAAGGGATGCTGTTCAAGCGATTGCAGCGAACGCACGAGGCCACGGACGACATCCTGTCCAAATCCCGGACGGAAGTCCGGCATGCAAAGCCCCTTCTCGATCACGTGGTATTGGCGGACGATATCGCTTTCGATCCGGGCCACGGCCAACTCGGGCCCGAGTTTCTTTGGAGAAATCGAAACGATGAACCGCTTCGCATCCTGATAGCACTCGTGATAATAGCGCAATCTCGCCCGAACTGACTTGATGAACGATTTCATGGCGCGACTGACTGTAACCGGACTCGTAGGGAATTCAGGACTCGGCACCTCGCGAAGCCTTCTCCGAATCGAGCAATCTCCGATAGCTCGCTGCGACCCGGCCTGCATGCATGTGCTTCACCGCCCAGGCAGAAATTCCCGCGGGGTCGCGGTGGCCACCATGCCAGGCCCGCGCTTCCATCAGTGCAGCATCACGGAGCGCCTCGGGACTGGGACCCGAGCTCAGAGTTCCGCGATGGTCCTCGGCAAACCAGGAAGGACCCGGAAGCGCCGCCGAGTCACAGGCAACAAGGCTACAACCACAACCCATCGCTTCCGCTCCTGCGATCAAGAAACTCTCATACGAAGAGACACACAAATAGATATGGGCAGTCTGAAAGGCTTCGAGAAGCTCGGCATTCGGAGCGAGTCCGTGCAGACGGACTCGCTGCCTTGCCGAAACCTCCAGCGATGCGTGCCAGCTCTCCATCTCCGGAACAAGTTTCCCAAACACCCGGAACTCGAAAGCAGGGTCGGCCGCCAAAAGTAAATCAATGGTCCGAATCAGCAGATCCGGCCTTTTCTGCGGCCGGTCGAACCACCTTCCGACGGTCACGAAAGTGACCTTCCCGGAGAACGACTTCGTTCCTTGTAGCTTGAACCTGGAATGAATCGGATGCGGAATCAGGTGAACGCGCTGGGCCGCGGCATCCTCACCGTATCGCCGGAGAAATTGGCGCAATCTATCCACTGCTGATGGGGTGACTCCGCCAATGACGTCAGCCAGTGCCAGATGAGCGGCAAGTCGCTGATGCGTACCCCGCCACGTCTGCATACCGCTTTTCACAACTGCAGCGAGGGAGCACATGATCCGTGGAACGCCCCCCTTGAGAGAATGATGCATCCCGGAGCGGGCCCAGAAGTCTCGTGGGCCGGACTGAAAATCGAGGATGCCGGTACTGTCCACATTGAGACCCACCGGCAGTCCAGCCTTTTTGGCCGCGATCAGAATTGGGCCATAGGAAGGTTTGAGCGCGTTGTAGAACACGACCCCCCGATCCACGTTCTCGGACCACCAAGCAGGAGACTCCAACTGCTTCCTGCTGGCGCGCGTGATACTCGGAAGATCATTCTCCCGAGGTGAGCCCAACAGGATTGATCGGCAATCGAAGCCGTTCTCGCGATAGCCCTGTGCGACCAGTCCGGCATCACGATTCCCGTAGACATCACAACCCCGGAAGTCCCTCGGGCTGCAAGTTGCCCACTTCTCTCCGCTATTTTCAGGACTTTGATTGCTCATTGACCTAAGGTCTAGCTGACCATGGCCGGAAGGTTTCGGGTTGGTTTCGAGACGACACCCGGTCAGGCGCTGCCGGCCACTTCCTGAACCAAGGCAGTCCGCGAGACCTTGCGCAGCGCCAGCCAAGCGACCGACGTCGCAACGACCCACAGCACCCCCGAGCAGACAACCTGTGAGAGGCTCGGGAGAAGCAAATCCTTTCCAAAGAACTGCCACGCTTTACCCAATGGCTCCGAAGAGTCCAGGAATTGGCCGATGATCACTACCACGACCACCGCTCCCACGGCAGCCAGCATGCCGGCGTTGGCGAAGTCACTCAAGGCGTAGCGGCAGTTGCGAGCACCCCGCAACAACCCGTAGATCCCGTAAAGAATCGGCTGGAGCGCAAAGACCGCAGCGAGTCCTGTCATTCCGAAGAACCGGTAACCCAGAGACGCGGTCACGACAACGAGCACGACGTTGAACACCGCGAATGGGATGGATTTGCCCATGTTGCCTGAAATCTGAAGGAGAGACTGATAGGTTGAGGCGATCGTTGCGACCACGACGAGAACGGCAAACCATGCTGTCACTTCGTCACCTGCGTAATATTCGGGACCCGCGAGGATCGTCACCACGGTCCGGTTGCCGAGCATGACAAGACCTGCGCCTGCCATTGCCACCGCGGAGGCCAGAATGAGGCTTCTTCGATGCTTCAGCTGGAACAGCTCCTTCCGACCTGCCACATGGAGGTTGATCAACTCGGGAAGGAAGGCATGGTTGATCCTGACTGCCAGGGATTTGAGCATGCCCGAGAGGCGGCTGCTGAAGGTATAGAGTGGAACGGTCTGCAATCCGGCCGCTCGCGCAAGAATCAGCACCGGCAGCGTATTGAGAAAGGTGTCCTTGAATCCAACCACCGCCACATTCAGGCTGAAGCCGAACAGCTCCTTGAAATGAGCCTTGGTCACGCCCGCGCGGTCAAGCCTCGGTCGGATCGGGCTGGTGGCGATGAGCACCCGGTAGTAGATGAAGGCGAAAGCCTGGGCCGCGGCT
Source organism: Haloferula rosea (assembly GCF_016595525.1). Lineage (GTDB taxonomy): Bacteria > Verrucomicrobiota > Verrucomicrobiia > Verrucomicrobiales > Akkermansiaceae > Haloferula > Haloferula rosea. The sequence goes on along the minus strand of NZ_JAENII010000009.1, from coordinate 70,475 downwards.
GTTCCATAAACATAGGAGACGAGCCCGTGGCCACCGCGCAACATCAGGAAGAATACGATCAGCTGCATCCATGGGGCGATGCCTTGGCAGATCGGGACCCAGTGGAAACGCTCCTGCGCGGTAAGAAGCCCCGGAACTCCGCGAAGTGGAAAGTTCAGCGACGTGCAAAGGATCGATCCGATGAACAGGATCAGAGCGTCGTCGGTCAGATGGCCTGGAACATTGAAGAGGTGGACGAAAACCGGAGTGAGGCAAACTCCAACCAGAACCGTCAATCCCCCTAAAGCCCATAGGGCAATCTGGGTCGCCGTCCACCAGATGTTGATCTGGGCCGGACTCTTGGCAACCACCGCATCGGCGATCTTTCGCCCCGTGGAGTTTCCGACCCCAAGGTCCATCCACATCAGGTAGGCCACCATCGCATTGACCGACGCCCAAAGCCCGATCTCCTCCTTGTCCAGATAGTGAACCGCCACCGGGATTGAAAGAAGGCCGAAGCACGAGGTCGAGATGAAGGCAAACATCGAAGCCCCCAGGTTTCGACCTGCCTTGCTGTGCCTCAGCCGCTTGATCAAGCTCATTGGATCGGTTTTGAGGGGCTAATTCACAATTTCGAGAGGCCTTTACCTCGCAGCTAGCTTCACCAACCGTGGCGTGCCCACCCCGTCTCAGCGTCTGCTCATGGCCGGAGCAGGCAGGCGGTTGCCAGGGCCTGCCCTCCTTACTGTGCCCGACTCATCCTCAGCGGAAGGCTGAGTGGCACTCGGCAGAAGGGCCTCCTGGGCCCTGATGTTCCAGAGCATCTTGAGGAAGCCAGCTGCGATGATGTAGCGGGGAAACTCGAAACGATAGTCACCGAAGACCAGCATCGCATAGAATGGATAGATCAGGAAGGGGACACAGGCATACAACACGAAGCCCCATTCCGGTCGTCCCCGGAAGAACTGGATGTGTTTCCATGCATGTCGGAAAAACACCCCAAGAACCACGAGGGCGAGAAACAGGCCGATGTAGCCAGAGGAACGGATGGTCTGGACGTGGAAGCCGTGGTAGCTGCCTCGCCTCATCAGGACTTCTTGCATATCGAGACCGAATGCTCGTCGGTTATCGCCATAAGCGGAATCAATCATGGCATCCATTTCGTCCTTCCGGATGCCAAAGCCGTCTCCCAGCCATTTGTTGAAAATGTAGCGGTCGGTGGTCAGCGCCAGCATCCACATCTCCACCCGCCAGTCAGTACTCTTCTCGGCCCCTTGCTTGATTTTCTCGTCGACTAAGCCGGGAATTGGGATGACCGACAGAATCCGGTTGAATGAGTTCGGAAGCCGTTCCGTGCCGATGAAAAGCAGCATGCAGATTCCCAGAACGGCGATGGCGCTACAAACCACGACATCCGCCACCTTTCGCCGGATCAAGGAGCACACAATGAAATAGACCGCCAACAGGCCCATGGCAGAACGGTATCCGCTGATCGCGATCGCCGCCATCGCCACCATGAAGAGTGAGAAGGGAAGGAAGTTGAAGGGATTCAGAACACTGAGCGGTCGCCAGATCGTCAACACGGCGCGCCCAAGGCTTCTACCGGCATTTTTTCCTTCCGTCGTCCGGCCCTCGGCCACGTCCGCCCCTGCCCCCGTGTTCGCCGCAGTGAACGAAAAGCCCGAATAAAACTGGATCCCCACGGCGGCAATCGCAGGCACGAAGGTCCCCAGCAACACAGTGAAACCATCGAAGCAGGCGCAAGCAATCATCACGATCATGGCGGTTCGGAACATGCGAATGTCGGTTTTCACCATGGATAGAAGGACGTAGCAGACAATGGCGGCACCATGGGTGAAGTAGGGTTTGCCTCCCACCGTGCCCCCGGCGCCGCCCAGGATGGAGAAACCAGCCGGGTTCCGCATGTAGGCCTGCGCCAGAACCACGATGTGAATGAAAATCACGAGGTCCAGTATGCTCCACCGCCAAGTGAATTCCCCGGTTCTCCGAGTCGCGAGGCGGAGGAAGAATATTCCACCGGTAATCATCATCGCGATCCACCACGGGGCAGGCGATCCGGGCAGGAAGTTCAATCCACCGTTGAGTGAAACCCCAGCGGGAATCAGCAGCCACACGTGTTTCCCGAGGGCGAGCACGAAGACCACCGCCAGTCCTCCGACCATCCAAGCGATCGCCTCGGTCTGCGCCGTGGCCGCCGCAACCCCGAGGTACAAGGCGAAGCACGCCGCCAGAAAGACGACGAAGAACACGCGGATCTTGGTGGAGTCCATAGGTGTGAAGCAAGACGGGTGACCGAGAGTCCGATCATCGGATCACGGTCGGGCGGAACACGTCAAAAAACGCGGCCCGGAACGCTAGTCGACAGATGCCGCGGAGGGAAGGATGTTCGCGTAAACCTCACCAAGATTCCGGGAAATCCTTTCGAAGTTGAGCATGCGTCGGCAACGTTGCTGATCGGTCCGCCCCATCGCCAGCGAGCCTTCAAGGCTGCTGGTGATTTGGAGAATTTTTCCAATCATTCCCTCACGATTCCCGGCCTGAAGAAGATATCCGGAGCGGCCGTCCACCACATAGTCGGTCTGCCCTCCCGTAGGGGTGGTGATCACAGGGATGCCCCCGACCCGAGCCTCCTTCACTACGTTTGGTGCCGTGTCGGCCCGGGTTGGATGCACCAAGCACCATGTGCGCCGCATCCAATCGGACACCTCCGAACGAGGACGATGTCCGAGAAAACGAACGTTCGCGGACATTTTGGATTCCATCCGTCGGAGCGGACCGTCACCGAGTAGCACCAATTCAACGTGGCGCAGCCGTCGGTCGCGGAACACCTCAAGCAGAAGGTCGACTCCTTTCAACCTCGACAGAGTGCCAACAAACAAAACGAGGGGATTCGATGCAGGCTGCCTTCGTAGATCAAAGAACTCCGATGCCACGCCGTATTCAAGCCTCTGAATCAAGGCTTGGGGCGCCAGACGCTGCAGTTTTTCCCGGCCCCACGACGACTCCACTGTCAGGTTCATGATCCGGCTCATAACATGCCGCTCACCTTTCGCCTGGACCCGCATCAACAATGGCTGAGCGACGGCCCGACAACATTCGGTAAGGATGCCCTGCATCGAAAGAACGGATTTGCCCGGCCAATCGACTGCCAAATGGCCATATCCTTCCTCGGTCCCCCAAGCGTGAACGAGATCCGGCTGGATGCGTTTCAAACAGGCCAACAACTCTCGTCTCTCGTGCCGGAACCGACTCAGCATCTGAATTCCAAGACTTCCACGAGGTAGAATGTGAAAGGTTTGCCCATTCTCCTCGATCACCCGGATTTCGCTCACTTCCTTGCTGCAGGTGAGCCAGTGGATCTCGAAGTCGGAATGTCGTTGCAGCAGCCGGGAGATCCGCGGCAACCACGTGGCATGATGGCCGGGTGCTTCGCACCCGCCCAATGCGGCAAGGCTGCCGACGGGATAGGGCGCAGGAAGGGCCAGTTTCATGCAATTTCACGGATTCAAAATTGCCCTTTTGCTTGCAACCCGGCAGACCGACTTCGGAGGTCCGAGTTCGCGAGGCAACATCGGGAAACCTGTGAATCTTTGAGAGAGCGAGGGCCATTTCCTCAGGCCGGGAAGTCAGCACCAATTCGTCGACAAGCCTCCCGAGCGAGGAAGACGGCACGACCAAGCGTGCGATTCTTGCGCCTGAAGGTGTCGACCTCTTTCCCAAAGCCCGGACCGAGAGTTCCTTGCTCAGCCCTCCACGACTCAAGGGCACATCGATAGAGTTCAGTATCGAAACGGTTCACTTCCTCAATCACCTGCCGCACACCGGGATCGAGCGGTTGCCGATCTCCACGTCCGACCTTGCGCCGAATGTACCACGGTGTCTTCCAACCCATCCGTCCGGAAAGCGACAGGAGTGTTTCATCGAAGTCAGAAGTCAGCACACATCCGTGAGTCCGAGTCCTGAGAACCTCCAGCGCCGTTGCCAAGGTGCTGTGATCCACCTCGGCTTGATCGAAGTCTTCCACGCCTGCCAGCATTCGGACCATTCCATTCCGCAGCTCACCCGAGAGACCGGACAAAGCATAGTCACCGAGGCTCATAGTCCGCGCCGCTTCGTGCAGGTAATGCGACGCATCGGCCTTGGCGTGTTCGTGGTGAGAGCGGATTCGACCAACCGGATCGCGTAGGCACACCAAGTAACGGACGTCCGGAAGCACCTGATGAAACCGGGCACTCAGGTGACCCAGGACCAACTTCACCTGGGCGTTGGATCCGGTCATGCGCTCGATCAGGTCACTCGGGAGAGGGCCTTCCGAGTCATGGCGAATGACCACCTCTCTTGGATGGTATTGATGAGTGAGGATTTTGTGAAAAGTTGTTCCTGCGGTCTTCGGTATATGCAGAAAGACAAGAGCAGACATCTTACGGATCGGCGACTCAGGCACCAGTTTCCCTATCCTCGTGGCTCCGCGGAGAGGCTTCCCCCCATCCGGTCATCGCACCCTACCATCGAGCAGTGCAGTCCAGATACCGGTTTTACCGATCCGATCGACCCGAATCAGCAGACGCTTCGTCGGCTCGAATTCGCAATCCAGACGGACCGTCGGGTCCTCGTCGGCGTCCACCTCTTTGGAAACCACGGTGACGCCGCGTGCCTCGACTTCGAACTTGGCTCTCCCGCCCCGATTCGCCGCGAAACCTTTGGCCTCCAACTTGGAAACGGGTTGCGGAAAATTCAACTCGAAAGCCACTGGTGCCAAGGCAACGAAAAGCTGGCCTTCTCCGTCATCAATCTCTTCGAACCGAGCACGCATTTTCTCATGCAATTTCTCGTAGCCCTCGCCACCGATCCGACCGAGATAGGTCGCACGTCCCATGGGTGTGATCCGTCCATCCACGAGGTTGATCCACTCCACGCGCCCCATCGCTGCCTTCTCCGCTTTCTGACTCGATCTGGCCGCCGCAATTCCGGCGTCCATCGACAGAGTCTCCCTCATCCGCTTGGCCGATAGGGCCTCGTCGATCTTACCGTCTTTGGTCAGTTCGCTTTCCTCCTTGGCAAGGGCTGCGTTCATTTTGTCAGCAAGATCGACCAGCGACTTCGCGTGGATCTGGACGATGGTGGCCCGTGCGGCCGAGAATTTGGTGCGCATCGAACGCAGCTGGCGCCCCACGCTATGCGGCAGTTCTGGCAACGCGGCCGCGTCTTGTTTGACGGCGTTGATCTCGTCACGAACCGGCAAAACCTGCTCAAGGTCCCCACCCGCCTTCACCTTCTGCATGTGCCGCTCCAACGCACCAAGGTAGCTCGCCGTCAGCTTCTCAAGTGCGGCATCACGTTCCTGATTGACCGCATCATAGCGGGTCATGAAGGAGTCCTGCAACTTACCGAGATCGGAGGCAGTCACTGCGAGGATCAGCATCAGAGATATCAGTAGTGAGTTCCTCATGCCTAGGAATAGATCGCAAACTCCTCAGGATTGCAAAGGGAAGGAGTGAGGAAGGCGAAGAGGGATAAGTTGAAGGAGGCCGGAAACCCGGTGTTCTGGTAGCCGGTTGTATCCCGGTAATTTTTCCTAGCGGGTAGGATTGTCCGCTCTCCTTTTGAGCCTCAGACAATCATCCCCGCCGCCACGGTTTCGTTCGTGCCGGGGTCGATGAGGATGAAGGAACCGGTGTGACGGTTGCGGCGGTAGCGGTCGTGGATGACGGGGCTGGCGGTGCGCAGGGTGATGCGACCGATGTCATTCATCGCGAAACCATCGATCCCTTCCACTTTGTGCAGGGTGTTGATGTCGACGTGGTATTTCACCTCTTTCACCACCGCCTGCATTTCGCGGGTGGTTTGACGAAGGATGAGCTTGGCGCGGTGACCCATCGGCTTGTTCGAAAACCAGCAGATCATTGCTTCCAGGTCTTGGCCCACCTCGGGGGGATTGTTCGCTTTGACGATCATGTCACCCCGCGAGATATCGATCTCGTCGTTCAGGGTGATGGTCACGCTCTGGGGGGCAAAGGCCTCGTCGAGGCTGCCTTCGGCAGTGTGGATCTCCTTGATGGTCGATCTGAAACCTGACGGTAGCGCGGTGACTTCATCGCCTGGCTTGAAGACTCCACCGGCGACCCGACCTGCGAATCCGCGGAAGTCATGCCACTCATCACTCTGTGGGCGAATCACCCACTGGACCGGGAAGCGGGCATCAACATGGTTCTCTTCTCCCCCGACATAGACGTTCTCGAGATGGTAAAGGAGGGACGAACCCTGGAACCATGGCATCGCTTCGGATTTGTCGACGACGTTGTCGCCATTCAGCGCTGAAATCGGAATCGGGGTGATGTCTACGATGTTGTCCAGTCGGGATGCGAACTCCTGGTAGTCGCTGACGATCTTGTCATAGACCTCCTGCGAATAATCGACGAGGTCCATCTTGTTGACGGCCACCACGACGTGCTGGATGCGCAGCAGGTTGGCAATGAAGCTGTGTCGCTTGGTCTGCTCGATCACGCCCTTGCGCGCATCGACGAGGATAATGGCGAGGTTGGCGGTGGAGGCGCCGGTCACCATGTTGCGGGTGTACTGGATGTGCCCCGGTGTATCGGCGATGATGAACTTGCGCTTGGGTGTCGCGAAGTAGCGGTAGGCGACATCGATGGTGATGCCCTGCTCGCGCTCAGCCTTGAGACCGTCGGTCAGAAGGGCAAGGTTGACGTTCTCGTCACCGCGACGGCGTGAGCTCTCTTCCACGGCTTCCATCTGATCCTCGAAGATCGATTTGGAATCATAGAGAAGGCGGCCAATGAGGGTGGATTTGCCGTCGTCGACGGAACCGGCGGTTGTGAAACGAAGAAGGTCCATGGTGATTGCCCGCTGAGCGGGAGTGCCAAGTGTGAAGTGAAAAGTGGAAAGTGCCTGAGTTGGTGGATGAAGGGCGGAGGCTGGCTTCAGAAATAACCTTCTTTCTTACGGTCCTCCATGGAGGTTTCCGAACGTTTGTCATCGGCACGATTGCCACGTTCGGTCTGGCGGGCGGCGGCGACTTCCTCGATGATCTTGTCCATGGTATCGGCGTCGGATTCGACGGCGCCGGTGATGGTGGCATCGCCCATGGTACGGAAGCGGATCCTCCGGTTCACCACTTCTTCGCCTTCGCGGGGTTGGACGAACTCACTGACCGCCAGGATGGTGTTGTTCCGAACGATGGTGTCGCGCTCGTGGGCGTAGTAGAGACTGGGAAGAACGATGCCCTCACGCTTCATGTACATCCAGATGTCCATCTCAGTGAAGTTGGACAGTGGGAAGACGCGGAAATTTTCGCCGGGTTGCATGCGGCCGTTGAAGAGGTTCCAAAGTTCGGGGCGTTGGTTCTTCGGATCCCACTGACCGAAGTCGTCGCGATGGGAGAAGAAGCGCTCTTTGGCCCGGGCCTTTTCTTCATCGCGCCGGCCTCCGCCGAGCACGGCGTCGAACTTGTGTTCCTCGATGGTGTCGAGGAGTGTCGTCGTCTGGAGGCGGTTGCGTGAGGCATCGGCTCCGGTTTCTTCTACAACCCTGCCGTCATCGATGGACTTCTGGACCGATCCGATCACGAGCCGGGCACCCATCTTTTCGGCAAACTCGTCGCGATACTCGATGGTCTCCGGGAAGTTGTGCCCGGTATCGACGTGGACCAACGGGAAAGGAAGCTTGGAAGGATGGAACGCCTTCCTTGCGAGCCACGCCATCACGATGGAGTCCTTACCCGCGGAGAAGAGAAGTCCTGGATTCTGGAACTGGGCGGCCGTTTCACGCAGGATGAAGATCGCCTCAGCTTCAAGCTGGTCGAGGTGGGAAAGTTGGTAGTTGGGCATGGGAAACCGTGGTTGCAGAACTTTGGCTTTCCCTTGTCAGAAAGCCGGACGGCGCGGAGGAAACACTCTTGCTCGCGACTTTGGCAAGAATTAATTACTTAATTGGGTGACTTGGTAATGTTAAGACGCAATCCCTTTGTTCCGAAGGAACTCCAGCACTTCAAAGGTCGAGTCTTGGACGCTTAGATTCTCGGTATCGAGGATCAGGTCGGGTTCCTGGGGTTCCTCGAAGCTGCTGTCCTTGCCGGTAAACTGCTTTACCTCGCCGGCCGCGGCCTTGGCGTAGAGCCCCTTCGGATCCCGCGCTTCGCAGGTGGCGTAGTCGGCCTTCACGTAGATCTCGGCGAAATCGTCCTCGAGAATACCGCGAGCGAGGTCGCGGAGGTGACCGCGGGGCGTGATCAAGGAGCAGAGCACGATCACCCCGTTGTCAGCCAGCACTTTGGCAAGTTCGGCGGTGCGCCGGATGTTCTCAAGCCGGTCTTCGTCGCTGAAGCCGAGATTGTTGTTGAGACCGGTCCTCAGGTTGTCGCCATCCAAGCGGACGACAAATCGCCCTTTGTCATGAAGGACGTGCTCAAGGGCGTTGGCGATGGTGGACTTGCCTGAGCCCGAGAGGCCGCAGAGCCAGAGTACGCAGCCTTTTTGCTTCAGAAGGACTTCTTTCGAGTGCCGTGGAAGCGTCGTGCTGGGATGAATGTGTGTCGCTGACATGGTCGGAAATGGGGGTAGGAAATCTGGCTCGGTGGCAGGTCGACGTCGCAGACCGACGGACGGATCACCGAGCCCGTGCGTGGTCCCATAGAGAATACCACACGAACAGGCTGTTGTGGACGAGATAGCGCTTGAAGAGGCGGCGGGGTTCCGCTGCGAGGCGGTACGCCCATTCCAGCCCGGCCTTCTGAATGACTGCCGGAGCTTGGGACACCTCACCTGCGTGAAACGCAAATGCCGCACCGATCCCGAAATAGACCCCCGCCGGCAGCCGATCCTTGTGACGGGCGATCCAGTCCTCCTGCTTGGGGCACCCCAAACCGACCCAGATCAGGTTGGCTCCGGACTCGACGATTTTCGCACAAATCCGCTCGAACTCATCTTCCGGCCACTCACCGAATGGCGGTGAGTAGCTGCCGGCGATCGTCGCTTCGGGAAACTGTTCGTCGAGGTTGGTTTGGAGGCTCTCGAGAGTCGACTCCTTGCCGCCGAGGAGAAAATGCTTCAAGTCATCGTGACGCTCAGACGCCTTGATCGTTTCCAGCATCAACGTCGGCCCGTAAACACGGTCTTCGAGTTGATCGGATTCAGGAAGTTGGAGATTCAGCGACCAGACGAGGGGCATGCCGTCGGGCACGATCAGGTCGAAACGCTCCATCGTCGCCCTGAAGCTGCGCTCGTGTCGGCTCATGGCCGCGACGTGCGTATTGGCGGCTTCGACCGCGTAGGCCTGAGAACCGCATCGTGCCTTCTCGAAAATCCAGGTCACCGCCCCTTGGTAGTCGGTGCAGGCCAGTGGCAGCCCGATGACACGAACGGTCTTCATTCCAACAGAAGTCAGCGGATGAAGGGCTCGATGGCCTGAACGTTCTCATTCTCGCCGACCGCACGATCCCGATCGGTCGCCGATGCGAAAAGATACAAGGCATAACCTCCATAGCCGCCGCCACAGTACTTGTGACTGATCGAGTTTGCGACAGGTTCCAGACGATCCATCCCTTCGTCCAACTGGGTTTGGTGGTACAAGGCCACGGCCTGACCAAGCTTATCCAGATCGGATTCCATCACCGCGGTCCGAGCCAAGCGGCCGGATTCCGCGATGCGGTCGTAATCCCGTGGAACACCCACCACGCCGGGAGTGTCATGCTGCTTGCCCGTCCAGAGGATCGCCATCTTTCCTCGCAGGAAGTCCCCACTTTGTTTGAAATCAAGGGACGGTTTTTCGCCCGATCGCCACACGCAAAGTCCGGTTTCCCGGATCACCGCCGGATCCTGCCAACCCACACCGAGATCAATCTCGGATTCGATACCACAGCGACCGTTCAGCAATGCCCAGGCACCGCTCCCCCCGAGACCGGACTGCTTTTCGTAGCTCCAATCCCGAAGCGAAACCATGGGCGAGATCGCGCAATTCACCACGAACTCCCCCGGGCGCGAAAACCTCGGCACATCCAGCCAACCGCCAGCGAAGTCGACACGGAGTGGCGCCTCGGTAGGAGCCTGCACCCAGCGCACGATGGACGACGTGGACACCGGCTGGAAACGCGGAGGCGTTTTTGGAAGACGCACATAGCGGGCACCGACCTCCGCGCAGAGAGCACGCTTCAGATCGGCATACTGATCATCTTCCGTGACGGCGAGGATGTCCGGACGAATCGCAAGGAAATGCTCCTTGAAGTCCAGGCCTTCCTCGTGGCTGTCTCCGATCACCACGGCATCCACGACCCGCATGCCATCAAGCAGCGCCTTCTTGTGCTCGTCGGGAATCGACGGTTTGCGGCGTTTGTGGATCCACAAGACCTCTTCCGAGGCGAACGACACCGTCAGATGATCACCCAAGGCTCTCGCCTCCTCGAAAAACTGGAGATGGCCTCCATGCACGATGTCATAGCAGCCACTGACGAAAACCTTGGTCATTGAATGATGGGGAGTTGGTCGCTCGAAGCGTCCGGATTCACCTGAAATGAGAACGGAATGATGATCACTCCTTTGAGACCGCCACGTGATGACCGTGTGCTTTGAGCAACGCATGGCGACGCGCGACCTCCAGATCGGACGCAACCATCTCGGAACACATTTCCTCGACGGTGATCTCAGGCACCCAACCCAGCTTCTCCTTGGCCTTGGTGGGATCACCCAGAAGTGTTTCAACTTCCGCAGGGCGGAAATACCGCGGATCCACACGCACGATCACATCACCCACTGAAACCTCGGGAGCGAGATCCGCATTTACGGCAGTTACCGTAGCAATCTCATCCACACCGGATCCACTGAACTCAAGGGAGATTCCCGCTTCAGTGGCGGAAAGCTTCACGAACTCACGCACCGAAATCTGAGTGCCGGTAGCGATCACGAAATCATCGGGTTTCTCCTGCTGCAGCATCATCCACTGCATCCGGACGTAGTCTTTCGCATGGCCCCAGTCGCGAAGGGCATCCATGTTGCCCAGGTAGAGGCAATCCTCCAAACCTTGGGCGATATTGGCCACACCTCGGGTGATCTTGCGGGTCACGAATGTCTCTCCACGGCGCGGGGACTCGTGATTGAACAGGATGCCATTGCAGGCATACATGCCGTAGGATTCCCGGTAATTCACGGTGATCCAGTATGCATACATCTTCGCCACCGCATAAGGCGACCGGGGATAGAAGGGAGTGGTTTCCTTCTGGGGGATCTCCTGGACCAAGCCATACAACTCGGAGGTCGACGCCTGATAGAATCGGGTCTTCTTTTCCAGCCCAAGGAAGCGAATTGCCTCCAACAGGCGAAGGGTACCGATCGCATCCACATCCGCCGTATATTCCGGGGCCTCGAATGAAACCGCGACGTGGGACTGAGCACCCAGGTTGTAAACCTCATCCGGTTCGACCTCGCGCAGAATCCGCGTCAGATTCGATGTATCCGTCAGGTCGCCGTAGTGGAGCTTGAACCGGGCATTCTCGACGTGGGGATCCTCGTAGATGTGATCCACACGCTGCGTATTGAACAGCGAGGCTCTCCGCTTGATACCGTGAACCTCGTAGCCCTTCTCAAGGAGGAACTCCGCCAGATAGGAACCATCCTGACCGGTGATTCCCGTAATGAGTGCTTTCTTCATGTTTTTTTTGGGGGGGTGCCGGACACGACCGGCATTGGTATGAGTGTAAACGGCCGAAACCGAAAATCGGTCAGAGGCGTGCGTTCCCTCCGGCCAAAGAGGCCTGAAAATCCCGGTAAGCCTCAGCCAGACCCTCTTCGAATCCGATCTTCGGCTCCCAACCGGTGCCCTTGAGGCGGGAAACATCCATGAGCTTCCGGGGCGTGCCATCCGGCTTGCTTGGGTCCGTCAGGATTTCGCCCTGATACCCGACTGTCCGAGCGACCCATTGGGCAAGTTCGAGGATTGTAACATCCTCACCCACTCCCACATTCACCCAGTCCGGTGGGTTATCGAGTTCGAGCAGATGAAAGCACGCTTCCGCGAGATCCTTGGTGTGCAGGAATTCGCGGCGGGGAGTGCCCGTTCCCCAGATCGTCACGCTTTCGGCTCCTGACTCCTTGGCTTCGTGAAAGCGGCGGATCAGCGCCGGGATCACATGCGAGTTTTCCGGATGGTAGTTGTCCCCGGGCCCGTAGAGATTGGTGGGCATCGCCGAATGGTAGAGCAACCCGTGCTGGGCACGATAGTGCTGGCACAATTTGAGGCCTGCAATTTTGGCAATCGCGTAGGCTTCGTTCGTGACCTCGAGTGGACTCGTCAGGAGGCAATCTTCAGGCATTGGCTGAGGTGCCAGCTTGGGATAGATGCAAGACGACCCGAGGAAGAGCACCCGCTCGACACCAGCCCGGCGGCTTCCTTCCACCAGATTAGAAGCGATGGCGAGATTCTCGTAAATGAAATCGGCGGGATAGGTTGAATTCGCATGAATCCCGCCAACCTTGGCGGCGGCAATCACCACGATCTCAGGCTGCTCTTCCTCCAGAAACGAAAAGGTCGCTGTCTGGTCGCAGAGATCAACTCGATCGCGGCCCGCCGTCAGAATATCAAATCCTCCGCGAAGCCCGGCTTCCCGCACCAAAGCGGAACCCACCATGCCGCGGTGACCTGAGATATAGATTTTTTTCATCGGACCTTACTCTCGGAGGATTGTTGTCTTGCCTGCGCGACTAGATGGTTTCAACGACCACGTGGACTCGCCCGGATCAGGATTTCACCACCAGACCTTCCGGGGTCACGACCGAAGCCATGGCATTCCGCGTGTCGACGATGAGATCAGACCATTTCGCAAGTTCATCGAGGTTCACCACTTGGTGATGGGTGGAAATGACCACGCAATCCTGGGCGCGGATCACCTCTTCCGACCATTCCACCGATTCATGCCCCGCCCATTCCATGTGCTCGCGGGTCGGACCAACCACTGGAACATGAGGGTCGTAGTAGGAAACATCCGCGCCGAGCCGCTTGAAGCCGTCGAGCAACTCGAAGGTCGGGGACTCCCGCATGTCATCGACATCCGATTTGTAGGCCAAGCCAAGAAGAAGGATCCGGCTCCCCTTCACCGCCTTGCACCTCGAGTTGAGGGCCTCCATTGTACGATGGATCACGTAATTCGGCATGCTCCGGTTCACCTCCCCGGCCAACTCGATGAACCGGGTATGGACCCCGTACTCGCGTGCCTTCCAGGTGAGATAGAAGGGGTCAATGGGAATGCAGTGGCCACCCAATCCGGGTCCGGGGTAGAATGCCTTGAAGCCGAAGGGTTTGGTCGACGCCGCTCGAATCACCTCCCATATGTCGATATCCATGCGATCCGCAGCGATCTTCAACTCATTGACCAAACCGATGTTCACCGAACGATAGATGTTCTCAAGCAGCTTGGTCAATTCGGCCACCTTGCAGGAACTCACGGGCACGACTTCATCGAACACGGCGTCGTACAAGGCGACGCCCGCCTCAAGACAGGCCGGAGTCACTCCCCCCACAACCTTCGGGATGTTGGTGGCCGTAAACTCAGGATTGCCCGGATCCTCACGCTCGGGCGAGTAGACCACATGGATCGATTCGCCAACCTTGAAGCCTGCATCCTCGATCCTCGTGACCAGTTCCTCATCCGTTGTTCCCGGATAAGTCGTACTTTCCAAACTAACCACCTGCCCGGCCCTGAGGCCCGGTAGGATCGACTCGATCGTCGCGACGACATAGCTCAGATCCGGCTCGAAGTGTTCGTCCAGCGGAGTGGGGACACAGAGAATCAGGGCATCGCATTCGGAGACGCGTGAAAAATCGGTTGTTGCATCCAACTTCCCATCCTCGGAGGCCGCCTGAAGTTCGGAGTCCGGGATGTGCTTGATGTAGGTCTTCCGCGCCTTGATCGCGGTTTCCTTGGTGGGATCCACATCGAAGCCCAAAGCGGCGTACCCAGCCTTGGCGTAGGCGAGCAACAGAGGCAGGCCGACGTAGCCGAGACCTACGACTCCAACGGTTGCATCTTGAGGGAGCTTCTTCATTCTGATTGGTCGAGTGGAATCGGTGTTCCGTATCGCTTGAGGAGGCGTTCAGCTTCTGCCAGCGCCATCCCGGTCACCTGATCCATGTTGTAGTATCGGTAGGTCGCCAGGCGGCCAATGAAGCTCACCTTGGACTCCCGGGCAGCGAGTTCAGCATACTGCCGGTAGATGGCGGCGGAGTCATCCGCAGGGACGGGATAATAGGGTTCATCCCCTTCACTCCAATCCTTCGGAAACTCGCGCACGATGGAGGTCGCGTCGATCCGCTGCCCTGTCGCGTGCTTGATCTCGACGATTCGGGTGAATGGAACGTTTTCGTCCGGATAGTTGACCTGCATCGCTGGCTGCCAGAACCCCTTCTTTCCGGAAATCTCCTTGCGCGCCCTGAGTGAATCGCCGTCGAAGCTCTCCGATTCAAAGCGAAGGGACCGGTAGGGCAGTGCGCCGAATCGACGGCCGAAGTATTCATCGATGGGCCCGCTATAGACCAGATGCCGGCAGGTCCAACGCTTCCGTGCTTCGGAGAAATCGACGCCCAGATGAAGTTCGAGGCCCGGGGAGGCATCAAGCATCCGCTCGAACATCGCCGTGTAACCATTCTCCGGAAGTGCTTGGAATGATTCGCGAAGATAGCGGTCATCCCGGTTGGTGCGGATGGGAATCCTGCCACACACACTGGCATCAAGCTCGCGCGGGTGCCTCTTCCACTGCTTGATCGTGTATCCCTTGAAAAACTTCTCGTAGAGTTCGCGCCCGACCTGGGCGAGGATGATCTCCTCCGAGTTGGCGGGCTTGTCGATGGCAATCCTGTTGGATCCCAGCCACGCTTCGAACTTCTCCGCCGTTGAAGGCCTGCCGATGAGTTCCTCAAAGGTGTTGAGATTGATCGGGAAGCTCCAGTAGCGGCCGTCCGTGAAGCTCTTGATCTTGTAGTCGACGGGATGCCAACCGGTGAACTGCGAGAGATGGTCGACGATCCGTTGAGAATTACTACGGAAGTAGTGGGGCCCGTATTGGTGGGTCAGGACACCCGCCTTGTCCGGCGCATCGTAGGCATTTCCACCGAGGTGATCGCGGCGATCGACCACCACGCATTTCCAGCCGGCAGACGCGAGCCGTTGCCCGATCACAAGACCGGAGAACCCGGCACCCACAATCAGGAAATCGACTTCAGTCGCCACAGGATCAGGCGGGGTTCACCACTTCCCGGAAGTAATCAATCGTTTCGCCGATGCCCTCGGCAAAAGAAACCTGAGGTTCCCAGCCCAACTGCTCCTTTGCCCGACGGATGTCCGGCTTGCGGACCTTGGGGTCATCCGGCGGAAGGGGACGGTCGTCGACCTTCAGTTCCACCTGAAAGATCCCGGCGATGGCTTCGGCGAATTCACGGATGGTCATCTCGTGAGGGTTGCCGCAATTCACCGGCTCGTGGAACTCCGAGCGGGCGAGTCGCCAAATGCCTTCGACCAGATCGCTGACGTAACAGAACGACCGCGTCTGGCTACCATCACCGAAAATCGTCATCGGTTCGCCGCGCAGAGCCTGCCCGATGAAGGCGGGAACCACCCGCCCGTCGTCGAGACGCATGCGCGGGCCATAGGTATTGAAGATCCGTACGATCTTCGTGTCGACGCCGTGCGCGCGATGATACGCCATCGTCACCGCCTCCGCGTAGCGCTTTGCCTCATCGTAGCATGAGCGAACCCCAATCGAGTTCACATTGCCCCAATAACTCTCGGGCTGCGGATGGATTTCGGGGTCGCCGTAAATTTCGGAAGTCGATGCCACGAGGAAGGTGGCCCGCTTCCGTTTCGCCAAATCCAGAGCGTGGTGGGTGGCATAGGAGCCGGCCTTGAGCGTCTCCACCGGGATCTCGACATAGTCGATCGGACTTGCCGGCGAGGCCATGTGAAACACAAAGGCGACGTCCCCATCGACCTCATAGGGCTCGGACACGTCGTGTTCGATGAAGGAGAAGTTCGGATCGTTTTCCAAGTGCGCCAGATTGCTCATCGCCCCGGTCACCAGATTATCCAGAGCCACCACCTTCAGGCCGTCGGCGAGGAGGCGATCGATCAAATGAGACGCCACGAAGCCGGCGCCACCGGTCACGACCGCAATCCTTCCTTGGTAGTTGGAGGTATCCTGAATCATGGGATCACATCAAAGCTGGACACGCTGCCGCCCGTGGTCGGATGTCCAATGCACGAACAAAACCACAGGAGCATGTCGGGATCTGAGAGGCAGTAAGCTTCATGAGAAGTCCTGCAGCGCCCTGTTCATGGGCGATTTCGTATATTGTTCAATCTAAAATGAACAAATCTCGGTCCTCCCCTCACGGGAGCGGTCTCCGCGGAAGCAAGAGCGAGAACAAGTCGACCTCGACGACCTGCGGTTGACCGAGGAAATCAAGGAGCACTTTGACCCGGTCCTTGGCGGGCAGAACCGACACCACTTTCCCCTGAAATCCACCCAAGGGTCCACTTGCCACCTCGACCTCTTCCCCCACGTCAATCTGAGGTGCGACGGTCAGGGTTTCCTCGTCGATCTCCTCGTCGCGCGCATGCATTTCGGACCGCAGCACGTCGACGAATTCATCCGCCACTGGCGGAATCACGTTTCCAAAGCGAACCAGCCCCCTAACCCCCTGAGAATAAGTCACCAATCGCTCACAATCCTTGAGCACAAAGCGCCCGAGGATGTAGCCGGGAAACAGGGCTTCAACCCACCAGACCTTCCCCCTCCGCGTGGCCTTTTTGTAGCGCAACCGGGGACAAAAGACCTCAACCCCCTCCTGCTCCCGCAGGTGCCCGGCCGCGATGTGTTCACGCTTCGGCTGCGTCTTGATGCAGTACCACCTCGCTTCGTCCGGATCCGAACTCATTCGCCCAGTATCTTCTGGAGAATGGGGAGCACTTTCCGCCCCTTCTTCATCCAGCCCTCCAGCTTATCCACTCTCTCGTCGTAAAACTCCCTCGCCTGCGAGTCATCCTCCGCCGCGACCGCCTCTTGAAGCCGGCCCACTTTCAGCTGACCGCTTTCCAGGTGTGGCCGCACTTGTTCGCGGATGAACCCTCCGACGAGCCTTTTCAAATCAGCCGCGGCCTTGTAGTGCGTCCGGCGTGCTCCCGGCACCTCACAATCCCGCACGGCCCCGAGCCCCTTCAAAGTCCTAAGTCCCTGACTGGCAGAACCTTTGCTGATCCCCAAGCGCTGCACCAGGTCATCGAGCGCGAGTGGTTCCCGGCTGATGAAAAGCAGGCCGTAGATCTCTCCAACCGAGCGCGGTAGCCCGAGGACACGCACCCCATCGACGAAGACATCGACGACTTGGCGCTCCAAGGAACTGAGCACCTGAGACGGCGCATTTCCATCCTGCTGGATCTCAGGCACGAGGCGTCCCTAAACGGGATTCGACAATTGTTCAATCCAAAATGAACAGACCATCCCTTTGTTAGCCCATGAAACCCAAGGAAGGGTAATCCCCCTTCAGCACCGGCCCCGGATGGGTCTTCAGCCAATCTCCGAGCACCGTGGCGTAGACACTCCTGAAATCGATCCCGTGCTTGAGATCCCCCTGGTCCAGTTTGGTCAGGCTCGGTTGTTTGCCGTAGAATCCGCCCTTCACCGGAGATCCGGCGACAAAGAGACAGGAGGCCTTGCCGTGGTCCGTACCCCCGCTGGCATTCTCCGAAACCCGCCGGCCGAACTCGGAAAAGGTCATCAGGGTCACCCGGTCCGCATTCCCCTGCTGCTTCAGGTCGGCGAAGAACGACTTCAGCGCCTCGTCCAGCTGGCCGAGCAGGCGGTCATGCGAGTTGGCTTGGCCGTTGTGGGTATCAAAGCCGCCATGACTGACGTAATAGACCCGCGTCGGCATCTTCCCGGCGATCATCCTGGCCACCATGTTGAGACTCCTTGAGATCGGCGTGCCACCATACTGGACACGGCTCCGGTGCTTCGAAGCAACCTCGAGGATCTTCTTCGACGACACCCGAGCATCCATCGCGACCCGCTCGAGGAAGGCCAGATTGCTCTCGCCCACGATCCCTCCCACCTTGCCCACCGAGGGCTCCGCGATCGACGCCCCGTCGACCGGCGCCTGAGGCGAATTCAGGGATTCGAAGAACTGCTCCGCTCCATCCTTGTCACCCCCACTGTGGATCCAGCGGTAAAGCTCCGGCGAACTCAGGCAAACACCCGGGTTCCGCATGGCACCGAAACTCTCCGGCTGCGTCTTGTTGAGCGAGATCCCCACCGTCGGATCGGAACCCGCACAGGCGTTGTCAAAATAGCGGCCAAGCCAGCCAGTATTGGATCGATTCGCCGTGTCGCCGGTTTCCCAAATGGAGGTCGATACGAAGTGGGAGCGGTTCGGATTCGGGTAGCCGACTCCTTGCACCACCGCCAGCTCCCCTTCGTTGTAGAGCTCTCCGAGGAAAGGCATCGAACGGTTGAGCCCCATGCCATCGCCAAGCTGGATCAGATCCTTCCGTTGCTTCGCCAATCGCGGCCGGGCGTTGTAATAGGCATCGTCCTCATAGGGCACCAGCGTGTTTAGCCCGTCATTGCCGCCCGCAAGTTGCAGCACCACCAGGATCGTATCATCCTTGCCGGTGACCGCCTGCGTCGCGAGATCCTTCGCGCCGGCATGCAGGTCGGCAAACGTCCGCTCGACGAACATCGGCACCGTCCAGGCCGAGGAAGCGCCCAGCATCGTGGACCTCAAAAATTCACGTCTCGTTTTCATCGCATGTTTGGAAATCAGGATTAGTAGATGGAAACTCCAGCGAGCCTCAGGTGAGTTGATAGTGCGGCGTGCTCATCATCAGGTGGCACAACTCGGCGACTTCATGATTGGTGAACACCACGCCCTTCTTGGCCTTCGCGTAGTCCACGAATGCCGCGCGTTGCTTGGGACCCGGGTCCGCTTGGAAAAGTCGCTCGATCAGGGAATCCACCACGGCCTCGGGGTCCTCCCGCAAGGATCGCGGCACCAACTTCTCGTAGTCCGGGCCTTCCCACTGGGACATCGAGCGCTGCACCATCCGCTCCAACATCGCTCCCCGGCCGCCAGCATTCGCCATGCCCATCATCATGCTTCCGCCGTCCTCCTCGGTCCCCTGCGCTGGCTGCGCCCCCTTGGTCACCGCTCCCGCGATGTTGTAGCGCGTCAGCAGTGTGTTCGTGCTGATCCAGGCCCGCCCCCAGTCCCAGCCGGCGACATTGGGTGGACGGAACAGGGTTTGTCCAAGTTGCTCCTGCGAGGTCAGCGCATATCCGCGCGGCAAGCCGTCCACTTCAAGCTCCTTGCACATTTGGATCAGGAACTGGACCGGGCTTTTGATCTGATTCCGGATCACCGTGCTGTCGTAGAAGGCACGGGAAAGAAAGATCTCACGGAGCACCGGCTCGATCTCGAAGCCGCCCTCCCGGAACGTCCGGGCCAGGTCCTTCACGATCACCGCTGGAGGCTCATCCTCGACGAAAAACGCCCACAGCTTCGACGGCAGGTATTCCGCAGCCGCCGACTGCTCGAACAGAACATCGATCACATCCTCGCCATCAAAGCGCCCCGTCTGCCCCAGCACCGTCTTCCGGCCGCCGTCCCATTGGAAACCTGCGTGACCGACATTCCCATTCAGCCGATTGACCGTGTAGCCGGTGAATGCCCGTGCCGCTTCCTTGACGTCCTGCTCCGTGTAGTTTCCCTCGCCCAGGGTGAACAACTCCATCACCTCACGCGCGAAGTTCTCGTTCGGCTTGCCCTTCTTCGAGGTCTGCACGTCCAGATAAAGCATCATCGCCGGGTCCTTGAGGACCTGCTGAGTCAGGTGCTTGAAGTTCCCGAACGCATGCGCACGGAACAGGTCATTCTGTTTCAGCATCAGCGCGGGATTCTTCACCTTCTGCGCCGAGGTGGCGAAATGATCGTGCCAGAACAGCACCATCTTCTCCCGCAAGGGCGCACGCGTGGTCATCATTCGGTCAAACCACCACTGGGATCCCTCGACGATCCGCTGCCGTGACTCGCGTTGACGTTCACGCAGCTTCTTCTGCCGGGCCTCCGCGGCATCCTCCCGACTCATCGACCGCTCCGAGTCCCGCATCGAGCGATTCGCCGCCATCTGCTCGCGCATCTGTTCAGCGAGCCGCCCTGGATCCATCCAGCTCGGCAGCTCAAAGGCATCGAGCGGCTCATCTGGAAACAGCAGGCTCTCCACCGCCTTCTCCCTTCCCAGCTCATGAATCTCACGGATATCTTGCGGTGACGCACCGAATCCCGCCCGGCGCACCAGATGTGCCGCTTCTTCCACCGTCCATTCGTCTTTCGCTTTGGGGAGCATGATGAGTCGTACGCTTGGGTTGCAAGGTGGGTAACCTCCCCGCACCGATAAAGTTGCGATCCCCCCACACGTTTCTGCCGTAGCCCTGCCGTCTCACCGCTGCTCCGCCCGCTCACCGATGCCATGCAGCGCGATACCCAGCACGCACACCGCCGCGAGGATGATCCATATCGGCAACACAGGCTGAGTATTCATCATCAATAGCGCCAGGGTCGCGATGCCAAAGGACACGCACAGGTCGCGTGCCAGCTTCAGCATCAAGAAACGCCTACCCCGAATCGAGACATCACCGACGCCCTGGCAGCCCGAAAGAATTCGTTCGAATGTCAACATGCCCTGTCCAAGCAGAGCCATCAGCCCAGCGCCGAGAACCCACACAAATGCCGGTTCATCATGAGCTCCCAGCCACAACCCCGCCGACCCATCGCTCAGCCAAATGAATGCCAAGAGCAGCCCCCAAACACTTCCTCCGGCCCAGAAAAACCAGCCCGGCAATCCGAGAAACAACACCAGCACCACTGCTCGGCTTCGGTCACCCCTCGGGCTCATCCACCCACCCTCTGCCACTCCCATTCGCTCATCAATCCGGAAGTCGCCGGACGGTCGTCAGCGCATTTCGTCCGTGCTTTCCCACCAGTCCATGGTTTCCTCCCCCAGCACCGCCATGACCGACTCCACTCCTGAACTCCTCAGCCCCGCCGGGAACTGGGACTGCGCCCGTGCCGCGGTCGCAGCCGGAGCGGATGCCATCTTCTTCGGCCTTCCCGCCTTCAATGCCCGCCTGCGGGCCGACAACTTTTCCAACGACGACCTGCCGGAGCTCATGGAGTTCCTCCACAAGCACGGCGTCAAAGGCTTCGTGACGATGAACACCCTCATCTTCACCAGTGAACTCAAGGCCGCTGAAGCCCAGCTTCACCGGGTGGCCGAAGCCGGCGTCGACGCCCTCATCATCCAGGACCTCGGTCTTGCAAAGATGGCCCGTGAGATCGCCCCAGACGTCGAGCTTCATGCCTCGACCCAGATGACCATCACCTCGCCCGAAGGACTGCAATTCGTCGAATCCTTATTCCCTCTCGAGCGAGCCGTGCTTGCCCGTGAGCTTTCGGTGAAGGAAATCAGTCGCTTCGAAGACGCACGATCCCAGACGATCACCCCCCTCGAAGTCTTCGTCCACGGTGCCCTCTGCGTCGCCTACTCCGGCCAGTGCCTCACCAGCGAAAGCCTCGGCCAACGGTCCGCCAACCGCGGTGAGTGCGCCCAAGCCTGCCGCATGCCCTACGAACTCGTCGTCGATGGCAAAACGCAGGACATGGAGGAAGTCCGCTACCTGCTCAGCCCGCAGGACCTCGCTGCCGTCGATATCATTCCCGACCTCGTCCGCGCCGGCGTCAAGTCGTTCAAGATCGAAGGCCGCCTGAAGTCTCCCGAATACGTCGCCGCCGTCACCCGCGTTTACCGTAAGGCACTCGACGACGCCATGGCCCAGCGTGACTCAACCGTCACCGCCGCCGATCGCTACAGCCTCGAGATGACCTTCTCCCGCGGGCTCACCAGCGGCTGGCTCGCCGGGACCGATCACCCCTATCTCACGCACGGTCGCTTTGGAAAAAAGCGTGGACCGCTTCTCGGCACCATCACCCATTGCGGCGGCACCTGGATCGAGCTCGACGCCCCCCTTGCCGAACTCGATCCCCCGTTGAAGGCAGGCGATGGCGTCGTCTTCGATGCCGGAGAAAACCGCGACCTCGAACAAGGGGCGCGCATCTGGAAGATCGAGGGCAAGCGCATCGTCTTCCACCGCACCTACAGCGGCATCAACTTCGAGCGCATCCGCCCCGGCAACACCCTCTACAAAACCTCCGACCCCTCCCTGGAGTCCGAGATCCGCAAGTTCTGGCAAAACGCCAAACTCACACCGAAGAAGACCCCCCTCCATGTCAAGGTCACCGGCCAACCCGGCGCCCCGCTGGTAATCTCATCAGGACATGCCAGTTGCTCGAGCGAAAGCCCGCTTCAGCCCGCCAGCAAACATCCCCTCGGGACCGAGACCCTCACCAAACAACTCTCCCGCCTCGGCGATACCCGCTACGAACTCGCGTCCCTCGACAACCAACTGGAAGGCGACTGCCACATCGCGATCTCCGCGCTCAACCGACTGCGCCGCGAGCTGATCGCCCAGTTGGACTCGGACCTTGCCCCGCAGGAAAGGCCCATCACCACCACCGAGGTCCGCCTCGACGACCTCCTTCCCCAGCCATCCACCATCGCCGACTCAGCGTCCAGCAGCCCCCGACTCTCCGTGCTGTGCCGCACCCTCGAGCAGGTCGACGCCGCATTGGCCGAGCAGATCCACGTGATCTACTGCGACTTCGAGGATCCGCGCCGCTACAAGGAAGCCGTGGCCGCCGTCCGCAGCAGTGCCGCGCCCAGCTCCACGGTTCACCTCGCCACCCCGCGCATTCTGAAGCCCGGAGAAACCGGCTACCTGAAACTCATCGAACGCGCGGAACCCGACGGGCTCCTCCTCCGCAACCTCGCCTCGCTCCAGTATTACAAGGACCGCAGCGACCTCGTCAAAACCGCGGACTTCTCGCTCAATATCGCGAACCCGATCACCGCATCGCTGCTCAAGGAAGCCGCCACACTGGACACCCTCACCGTCTCCTACGACCTGAACATCTCCCAGGTCCTCGACCTCCTTTCCCAAGCGCCCACCGACTGGTTCGAACTCACCCTGCACCAGCACATGCCCCTCTTCCACATGGAGCACTGCGTCTTCTGCACCTTCATGAGCGAAGGCACCAGCTACAAGGACTGCGGGCGCCCCTGCGAGGAACACGTGGTCCATCTCCGCGACCGGGTCGGCCAACTCCACCGGCTCCACGCCGACGTCGGCTGCCGCAACACCCTCTTCAACGGCAAGGCACAAACCGGAGCCCGCTTCCACGACGCCCTCCGCAAGACCGGCCTGAAGAAGTTCCGGGTCGAACTGCTCGACGAAGATGCCGCCACCACCCGACTCACCCTTTCGAGCTACCAGGCACTGCTCGACGGCACCGCCAGCGCCAACGAACTCCTCGATGAGGTCGCCGCACTGGAAAAACTCGGCGTCACTGAAGGCACTCTGGCGTAACCGCCGGAAACCGAAATCACCCAAGAACACCATGCCTCCGAATTCCTATTTCTGTTAGGTTAATTGTAATTGGAGTTATCACACCTTGAATCAAAAGATATATTTGAAGAATGGGGTTGATTTCTTCTATCAAGGGCCCTAAACACAGGACGCTCCCTAAGGAGTTTTTCTGCCAGATTCAGATGCTTCGGCGGGGAGTTGCCTACAACCCCCAGAACGATGAAAAGCAAGACATTGAATGCCTGCGCCGTCGCAGCGGCGTTCGGGTTGCCACTCGGGCCCATGGAGGCCCAGAACATCCTCGTCGACCTCGAGCTCTCGCTCGTTACCGACGTGTCCGGTAGCGTCGATCTCAGCGAATACCAGTTGATGATGGACGGCTACGAAAGCGCCTTCCGGAATTCATCCCTCATCAACGCCATCGAGAGCGGACCGCTCGGCAGCATCGCGGTGAACCTGGTGTTCTTCGACTCCTCGGCCTCTGAAGGTATTCCCTTCACCCTGATCTCGAATGCTTCCGAGGCCGATGCCTTTGCCGACAGCATCTTTGCTCTTCGTGGAGCGAAACCTTCCAGCGGAGGCACGTCCATCAGCAGCGGCATCAATCTCGCGGCCTCGCTGTTCGGGCAGAACATGTATGACGGCACACGCGTCGTCATCGACGTGGCCGGCGATGGCACGGGTAGCAGCCCCGGAGCAGCCCGCGACGCCGCAATCAACAACGGCGTGGACACCATCA
Organism: Haloferula rosea; assembly: GCF_016595525.1. Classification (GTDB taxonomy): domain Bacteria; phylum Verrucomicrobiota; class Verrucomicrobiia; order Verrucomicrobiales; family Akkermansiaceae; genus Haloferula; species Haloferula rosea. The sequence goes on along the minus strand of NZ_JAENII010000009.1, from coordinate 46,205 downwards.
ATGGAATCGTGATCGGAAGCGATCCGAGCGGAGCGCTTGCCCAATTCTATGAAGACGAAGTGATTGCCGGTAACGGAGCCTTCGTCGCCGTCGCTCCAACTTTCGAGGACTTCGAGCCGGAAATTCAACGTAAGATCGAGCGCGAAGTCCGGGGCCGCGAATTCGACGGAGACATCATTGAAACCGCCAGGATCCTCACCTCGACCCTGCGCCTGACGTCCATCATGTCCGCACGCACCGCGGTTCGTGGTGTCGGCGACCGGATGTTCCGCATGCGCTCCGGTGTGCGCTCGGAACCCATCGTCACCGAGACTCCCGCGCCCACGAGCGCCAAGGGCGGGATGCCAAAGAACCCCATCGTCATGACCACCCACTGCCCATGGGAAGTCTGGGGCAAGGTCTACTGGGCCACGCAGGATTATGATGCCCAGTATGCCACACTCGCCGTACCGGGCGCGAATTTCCGCAGACTGATCCAGGCCGACACATCGATCGACATCTATGGGGGCGCTGTCGGAGTCGAATACGACTTCAACAGCAACTGGGCCGTCGGATTCGCCATCAGTGGCACCCGGGCCGAAGCTGACATGAGCCTCGTGGGGAGTGCCGACATCGACACCCTCGCCCTGATGCCCTACGTCTCCTACTATCAGGATTTCGGTGGCATGGGATTCTATGCCGACCTGCTCTACGGCTACGGGATGACCGACTATGACACCTTCCGCCTGCCCGGCCCCGCTACCGGCAGCCCGGAAGGAGATTTCCACACCCTCGAGTTCAATACCGGCCTGAATTTCCGCAATGCCGGCCTCGTGCATGGTCCATTCGGACAGGTCCGCTGGCTCGACGGTGAGATCGACGCCTACACCGAAATCGGCCCCGGTGCTCTCGCCATTCCCGGAACCGACTACGAGTCGTTGGCCACCCAGCTTGGCTACCAAGTCTCGTATCCAGTACCCATGGGCAGCGGCACCTTCGTCCCCCAAGCACGCGCTGCCTGGGAGCATGAGTTCAAGGACGACCTCGGCACCATCGCCGGCCTTCCTCAGGGAACCATCGACGAAGACGTGGCCGTGCTCGGCCTCGGGTTCGGCTATTTCATGAACTGTGGATGGAATGTCATCCTCGACTACGAAGCCCGACTGGGCAGCGAAAGCCAGTCCCACTACGTCGGCCTGAAAGGCGGCGTGGAGTTCTGAGCGATACCCTCTCCCCCCACCAAACCCATCTCCCCCCCTTTGCCAGGCGCATCCGCTGCGAAGCGAAAAAATGCCGGCGGCTCTCACGAGTCGTCGGCATTCATGCACATGGATGACATGATGCTGACAAAGGATGGCATTCACTGCCCTTGCGAATGCAGCCGGACCGGCGGTTATTGCCCGAGGATTTGCCTGCCACACGGCAGCCCCGCGTCACCCCCGATTTTCCTCCCTCTCCATGGCATTCACCGAGTTCGAACAGGCACTGGTCGAGACCAAGGCGTCCGCATTCATCGAGGCCCGTCGACCTCCCGTGGAACTGCGCGCCCAGATCGATCTGGCTTATCGCATCAGCGGGCAGTCCGTGGAGATTTTCGAGATCCGTCCGCAGTTCGATGACCCCAGCCAGTCCATGGAACACTCCATCGCCAAGGCCACCTGGGTGAAGTCCGATGAACGATGGAAAATCTACTGGCAGGGCGTCGACCTGGCCTGGCAGCGCTACGATCTCCTGCCGGAAGCCAAGCACCTCGACGGCTTTCTCGACGCCGTGACCGACGACCCCGCTGGCTGCTTCTGGGGCTGAAAGCCTACTTCGATTGCGAGCGGGCCACTTTCACACAGGTCCGGATCATCTTCTGAAGGACGTCCGGCACCCCCGGTGAGCCATCCGCAGCCACGGCCTCGATCACCCTCAGCGCCAGGTCCGGCTTCGACAGCGTCTGCACCGCCCGCTGGATCACCCGACGTGGATCCATGTCCCGCGTCGACTTGCCGCCCAGTCGCGCGTGCTCCTGATACACCTTGGCATAGCCGTGCTTGTAAAAGCAGTGCTCAATGTCGGGCTCATTGAGCAGTGTGAATCTCCCCTGGCGATCCTTCGTCGCGACCGTGCGCCGGATCGTATCGATGTAGGTTTGACCCGCCTTGTCTCCGTCCGCGAGCACATGCCAGCCGATCCCCAACTGCTCGGCCACCCGGATCATGGGGGCCAGCCCCGACTGGGCGAACTCCACACATTCGATCCCCTCGACCCCGAACTCATAGCCGCACAGTCGCGCGAGCTGAGGCAGCATCCACATTTCGGACTCCCCCTCGACCAGCAGCCACATGCGGGCAAAACAGGCCGCCCCCCGGTGAGCTCCGAGGTGATAGCCGATCCGACGCAGTTCGACCCCGGACAACTGCGTGACGTCGACCCGGTGCTCCGTCACCACACCCCGGCGTCGCGTCAGCCGCCGCACATTGCTCAGCGGCATGCTACCCACCATCGCACCCGAGTAGGTGGTGATGATCTTCTGCCAGCGGATGTCACTGAGGAAATAACTGATGGATGCCAGTGACTTGGGATGCAGGTGCGCCTCGGGGTCCTCGATGATCCAGATCGGCTCCATCTCCTTGGCCATGGCCCCACGGGCCACCCGCAGCAAGGCGGCAATCAGCAGCAGAATCCCCAACTTTTCGGAACTCGTATTCGACCCTGGCAGGGTCGGCTGGCTACTGTTGAGATCGATCCCCTTCCCGAGGATCTCCCGCACTCGGCGAGCCAGGTTCGGAGCCTTCCGGTCGCGAGGAAGGGTGACCAACTGGAGCAATTCCCGGGTCGCCTTGAAACCAGCCTCAAGATCACTCTCCTGATTCGGGCTCGTCTTGGAAATCAATCGCTCGGCCGCCACCTCGATCGCCGCGATCTTCTCGTCCAGCTCCGTTTCCCCCGTCCGGCACAGCCCTGGAGCACACGGCAGGGTCTCCGTGCCGTAGCCGGTCAGCATGCCCGCTCTCAGGTGGATGGCCGGAGTGAATTCGCGGAGCCAGCGCAGCACTTCCGGATCCGAGGTCTTCCGTTTGCCCGACTTCAAGCGCCAGACTACTTCCCCTTCCGGCTGCGCCCGGAGCTCAAAGGCCACCTCCCGGCAATCCTCTCCGGCGCGGAGCAGCAAGTCGTGAATCGGCGCATAGACCTCTCCGGCCCACTCGCCCGCTTCCCGCTCGCGGAACACAATGCGAATCCGAATCGGGCCGACGATCTCGTGCTTCACCGGATCCCGGTGGAACTGGAAAGACTCAAAATTCGGAGGTTCCTCCGCCGCCCCACCATCGAGCACGCGCACCAAGGCCTCCAGCAGGCTGGACTTCCCGCTGTCATTCTCGCCGATGAGCACCGTCGTGTGACCAAAGCTCAGCCGGGCACGGCGCACCGCCCGATAATTCTCCACCTCCAGTTCGTGTAGCTGCATTCCTCGTGTGATCGCTACCCTGCCGCCTTCCCGATCATGTGACAAGGACCCGCATTCAGGGACTCCCACCCACGTGATCTCGCAGGCTTTAACTTCTTGATGCCTGAAACACCCGCCTTACGCTCCGCCCGACGTGACTGACCCCGGACCCTTCGCAACCGCTCTGCTCATCTTCCTGGTGATCATGATTTTCAATCTGATCATCTTCGTCCACGAGCTTGGCCACTTTTGGGCTGCCAAATGGCGGGGCCTGAAGATCGACCGCTTCCAAATCTGGTTCGGCAAGCCGATCTGGTCGAAGACCATCAACGGCGTGCAATACGGCCTCGGCTGGATCCCCGCCGGCGGATTCGTGGCCCTGCCTCAGATGGCCCCCATGGAAGCCATCGAAGGTGACAACCGCGAAAGCGAGCCGCTTCCTCCCATCTCCCCGCTGGACAAGATCATCGTCGCTTTCGCCGGCCCGCTCTTCTCCTTCCTCCTCGCCCTCGGCGCCGCCGTCATCCTCACCGTGATCGGCAAGCCCGTCGATGTCATCCACACCACCACCATCGGCTGGGTGCAGAATGGCAGCCCGGCCGACGAAGCCGGCCTCCAACGCGGCGACGAGATCCTCGCCATCGATGACCAACCGGTCACCAGCTGGAACCTCCCCCTCGACAGCGTCTTCATGCAGATCGCCGTCAGCCGCCGCGACAAGATCCACTTCACCATCGACCGCCCCGAAGTCGGGAAAATGGAAATCGTTTCCGAGTTCAAGATCGCACCCACCAAGTGGTGGCAGCGGAAGAAGACGCGCGAAGTCGGCATCGCGCCGATCAGCCCGGATCAACCCATCAGCGTCACCGGCCTCGTCGAAGACGAGAACGCCCCGGCAGTACTCGCCGGCCTCCAGAAAGGCGACGTCATCCTCGAACTCGATGACCAGAAGATCGTGCAATATGACCAGTTCATCGAAGCTATCCAACTCAGCGAAGGCAAACCGATGACCCTCACCGTCGAACGCAAAGGCGAACAAAAGGACCTCACCTTCACCCCGGTCCGTCCGCGCCAGGAAGGTGCGCCGGCCGACGCACCGCCACTCCCCTACATGGTGGGTGCCACCTTCGATGCTCCCGACCCCTACGTGCGCGAGTGGCGGAAGCCCGGTCCATTCCAGCAGGTCAGCGAGACCCTCCGCACCATGTGGATCACCGTTTCCAGCGTCGCCTCACCAAACTCGAGCATCGGCATCCAGCACCTCAGCGGCCCCGTCGGCATCGGCAAAATCCAGTACTACTCGCTGCTGATGGACAACCCGCTCCACCGCATCCTCGGCTTCATGGTGCTGATCAACGTCAACCTCGCGCTGCTCAACCTGCTTCCCTTCCCCGTGCTCGATGGTGGTCACATCACCATCGCCACCATGGAGGCCATCGCCCGCCGCCCCGTGAATGTGAAGTTCCTCGAAGTCCTCCAACTCGGCTTCGTCTTCCTTCTCTTCGGCATCATGCTCTACGTCACCTCGAAGGACGTCGTCGACGACTTCGGCATGGGCTCTCCGCAGGGAGGTAAGATCGTATTCCCGGCCCAGGAGTAGCCCGCAACCAACGGAGGGCTACCCACGCACCTGCCGGACCGCCTCGTAGAGCGTGATCGCGACCGCGGTCGACAGGTTCAGGCTGCGCGTGCCTTCCTCGACCATGGGAATCCGGATCCCCTGATCGCCCGCCGCCTTGACCATCGACTCAGGCAGGCCGCGCGACTCGCAGCCGAAAACCAGATAGTCTCCTTTTCGGAAATCCGCGTCCCAGTGGGCCCGCGTCGTCTTCGTGCTCAGATACCAGAAATTCGCACCGTCATCGGCGGCCGCTTGGAGTTCCTCGAAGCTGTCCCACACGCACAGGTCCACCTTGTGCCAGTAGTCCAGCCCCGTCCGCCGGACATGCTTGTCCTCGAGGGAAAACCCAAGTGGCTTGACCAGATGCAGCCGTGCTCCCGTGGCAAGCGCCAGCCGTCCCGCCGCCCCGGCATTGTGCGGGATCTCGGGCGCCACCAAGACGATGTGATGATCCGGTGTCATCTCGCCCCTCCTCGAAAGTGCTCCCAGCCTCCCACCAGTTCCCCCCCCCCTTCGGTCAGCTCCCCGATCGCCGTGAGGGGCGCAAACGCCGTCGGCCAGGCCGCCACCAGTTTCCTCCACCTGCGCGCCGGTACTGTCACCAGCAGCTCGTAATCCTCACCATCGCCGATCGCATCCTCGATTCCGCATCCGCGATTCCGTGGCACCGCCGCTTCATCGAGCGCAAACCCACAGCCGCTCGCTTTTGCCAAGCGCGGCAGGTCTTTCGCCAGCCCATCGGAAAGATCCATCATCGCCGAGGCACCCTGCTCCGCCAACTGCCGCCCCTCCTCGAGCCGCGGCGTGAACCGCAGATGCTTGCCGCGGATCGATCCGCCCAGCCGCCCAGTCACCGCAATGACATCACCCGGTTTCCCACCCGAGCGACTGACCCACTTGCCGCGCGCCACACTCCCCTCGCCCGACACCGAGATCACCGCCGGCGACCCCTCCGGCACGCTCGTCGTTTCCCCACCGGCGAGGATGCCACCATGAGCCTCCAGGCACCGGCGGATCCCGCGATAGAGCCCTTCCGCCCACACCACCGTCGTCGTGCTGGGAAGCGCCACCGTGACCATCAGATACTCCGGCCTCCCCCCCATCGCCGCGAAATCGCTCAACACACGCGCCGCTGCCTTCCAGCCGACCTGCGTCGGCACCGCGTCCGAGAGAAAATGTACCTTCTCCACGATCGCATCCGTCTTCAGCAAGCGCAGCGCCCCCCGACCCGGATCCACCACCGCACAATCATCGCCCGGACCCGCCACCAGACCCTCGCGGGAGAACCCTTTCACCAAGCGCTCGATCAAGGCGTCCTCACCGATGTCCTTCAGGCGTTTCATGACTCAGGCAGAGCGATCCAGCCCCAGTTGGATGCCAGTTGAAACCCGACCGTCGCCCCATTGAACAGCATGTGAATCCCGATCGGAGCCCAGATCGATCCCGTCAGCTCATAAGACAGCGCCAGCAACAGCGCGAGAAAGCACAGCGGAACCAGAGCCAGCGCATTGTGGTGAATCGCCGCGAAAACCAACGCACTGAACAAGACCGCCGGAGCGCGTCCGATGAATCGCTTGCTGACCGGGTAGAGGTAGCCACGGAAAAGGACCTCCTCGCTCACCGGAGCCACGATGACTGCCGTAAATGACAGCAACCCCAGCAGGATCGGATCCTTGACCGACGAAAACGCAGACACCACCTCCTGCTGTCCTTCTCCTTCACCGAGCCCCATCGCCTCCTGAAGCCACAGATTGTAGCCCCATGCTTCCAGCCCGGCCATGAATGCCCAAGTCGACAGCACCCCGACCGGAGCAAGCAGGAACACCCAGCGCCATTGGGGCCAGCCAAGCCCGAGCCAGGTAGCCGGACTGAGTCGCCAAACCACCATGCCCAGCACCAGAGCCACCATGAACGTCTGCGTCACGATCGTCCCGATCACCGCTTCCATGCCGATCTCAACCGGCGCATTCCCCGTCGTCCCGACCAAATCGAGCAGCAGCGGAACCATGTAAATCCCGACCAAAAAGGCCATGAGCACCAGATCCATCGGCCGGTAGATCCTGCAGGAAACCCGGTTCAGGCTCAGCCCCAAACGCCGGGCCAACGGCTGGCTGCCTTCCGACTGCGGGGGAGCATACGGAGTCGTCACCTCAGTAGGACACTGCCACGTCACCGGTTCCACACCAGCGGGCAGCGGCGGCGGAGTCGAAACAGCACCTCCACCCGTCCGCCACCTGACCAGGAAGCCAACACCAAAGACGAGGAACGCCACCACAAACGCCGTAGCCACCATGTAGAACTCAAAATCCATCGAACGCGGCGTGACTTTGGGAACCCACCCGCCCAGCGACCAGCCCAAACCATTCACCGGCCCCGCAGAGCATGCGTGTAAGACTACACGACCCCATTCATTCGACGAACCCATCGACCCATGCCGCCCAAGGGGTCAGGGGTTGAGGGGTCAGGGGCCAAGCGATGCCAGCGAATAGGGACCGCGGCTTTCCAAGCCGCCGCAACTCACACGCCCTCGCACCGCCCTCACCTTCGGCCACACGACTCCACTCTCTATTCTCTCCTTTCCACACACAAACAGCAGAGCATGCGCAGCTCTCATTTCGCACCCCTTTCGCGGTTCTCCAGCTCCTCCAACCCCAATCAGAGGGATCTCAACCGGCGCTGCTACAAGAAGGGACTCGAGAACGTGATGTGGCATGACCATTTAGGCCATTCGGTGGTTTCCCCACCCCTACGGCTCGTCGGCGCGAAAGTGAGTGCCGTTATGGAACACCCCGTTGTGCAGGTAGTACTCCCGCTTGGCCCAGCGCTTCCCAGGCGTCCATTCACCGTCTTCATTTCTCGCCTCTACCACGTAGTCCTCGCCCCGGAAGGTGAAATCGAACTTGATCCGTTTGGGATCCTCGGGGTGCACTCGGATCGCGGCGAAGGGGATGAGTCCCAGCATGCCTTCAGCTCCCCCTTTCAATTCCGATGCCATCCGCTGGAAGACCTTCTGCTCGTTCAGCCATTTGAGCCGCAGCTTCATCTCCTGATCAAGCAACACACCATCGTCACGAAACCACAGCGCCCCCTCCTCCACGACGATGACACCATTCTTCATCCGCAGCTTGCAGCTCATCGGCATCGGGAACCGACCGAGTGTCCTGCCCCCGGAAATGAAGCGGAGGAGAAGCTCTTCCACCCGGCCCGAGATGACGCGGTAGTGCAGGGATCCACCATCCTTGGGTAGCCGTGCCATGGCCACCTCGTCTCCATATCCCATCGACACCACATCCACCCGGACCAGACATCCTCCACCTGCCGAATCCTTTCCAAAAAGTGCCATCCGGCGGGCTGGATCGAGACAGTCCCCAAGCGCAGCGCTGACGATCTTCAACAACTCATCAACCTTCTCGACGGCGGGCGAATAATCGCTTCCATAGCTCTCCCTGAACTCCTGATAGGTCGGCAGGACCGCCACCCGGGAAAGCACCTCATGGGGAAAAACCTCCTTCATCTTGTACGCTTCCTCGATGGCCCTCAGGCTGTCCCCACACTGCCTCAGGTCATCAGCGAAGGACTCCAGTGAGGTCGTGAAGCGGGTTCTCGCCACCGATTCCTCCTCCGCGCCGACCATCCGCTTCACATCCCACGGGATCTGTTCGAAACGATTGGCGATGACGAACTCGGGACGGGTGGCGAAATAATACATGCTCCTCAGTTGCTTGCCGCCAGCACCCCGGACCTCGGCCTCCACGCACACTCCCTGGCCTAGGGCCGAGGGACCACCCACGTCCGCCCACTCCGAGTTTCGCGCGATGGCGTGAAACGCACCCACCGTCCCGGGATCGTTGAACCGAAGGGTCTTTCGAGTCCTCTCCTTCTTCCCCTCGTCCATGAAGTCAAACCTTGGCCCCGCAAAGCCATCCCACTTCACCTCAACGGCTTTCTCCCCGATCTCCGCAGTCACCAAAAAGGCGTCGCCATCCTCGAAAGCCGAGCCTTTCCACTCGACGACATAGGAAGGCGGCAGCGATTCCGCCTCGGCGCACAGCGAGACGACACACGCACACCAAAGTGCAGCAACTTTTCCCAGCATCACCCCTCTGACTACCAGCCGCTGAAAGACAGACAAGGAGAATGGTCGGGACGACCAACCTCACGATCCCACCACCCGCAATCCCGGCTGCCGCTGGCCGGAAATCAATAACCCGCCGGATGGCGCATCACATGACCCTTGCCGGGGCGCGACATCGGCTTCCAGCGTGGCCCGGTCCGGCCTCCACCCCAGCCGGTATCGAGACGAAGACCCGCCACCGTCATGAAGACATGGCCCGGACGCACATAGACCGTGATCCAGTCACCCGCACCACGGTCGCCGAACTTCATGAAGCCGCTCGAAGGCATCTGCCCATTCATCAGTCCCGCTTCACGCAGGACGTAGGACACCGCTCCGGAGCAATCGTAGCCGGTATCATCCAGCACCGCGTGACCACCACCCCACTTGTAGGGTTTATCCTGCAGCCGATTGCCCGCTTGGATCGCCCTTTTCACGGCCTCCGGCGCATTCTTCGGCGCATATGCCAGTCCATCCTGAAGCAGCGCCGTTTCACCGGGTTCGAAATGGTAGGAAACCGGTTGCCGCGCTTTGACCTGCCGACCGCAGGACGTCAAACCCAACACGGTCGCGAGCAGCAAGAGGAGCGTCAGAGCCTTCATCGGTGGGCCTTCTAGCAAAAGTTGTTAAGTTTTACAAAAAGTTTTTAAAACTTAAGGAGTCACCCTTCCCCTAGCTCACCACGCCGGACGATCGTCCGCGTCGTAGGGAAGCCACAGGAGAGCGATTTCATCCACCTTCACATTGGTCCGCGTCGGCTTGAGCGTCTCGGTTTCCAGCTCGAGTGCCGCGGGATCGAAGCTCTCGCTCAGCTCCGCGATGTCCGCCTGCAGCTCATCCTGAAGCTCCTGCATGTCCTCCTCGATCGCCTCCACCTTGTCCTCGGCAGCCGCCACGTCGCGGTGCTGCTGATAGGCTCGCGACGACCGTTTCACCGCCGTAGTGGCGCTGCGCCGACGCCCGCCGAAAAGCCCACCCAACAGGCTGCCCAGAACGCTCATGCCGGCATCGACCTTCGCCGCATCCGCTTGGGCTTTCTCCCGAGCCAGCGTGCCCTCGGCAGAACGCAGTCGGTTCTCCATGGTCTTCAACTTCGACTCCACCTTGTCGCGCAGCTTTTCCACCGCGGCATCGCGGGCTTCGCGCGCCGTCTGTGCCAGCCGGGTTCTGAAATCCGATTCACTTTCACCCAGGTTTGCGTAGGCCTTCAGCGCCGGGCAGTGGAAAATCTCGGCCCTCTCGTTGCGATACATCCACTCGGAAAACTCCTTGCCGACCGTCTTGTAGTTGGCGGCATTCATCGCGAAGCCCGGCAGCGAATCGAAACCGGCGCCGGAGGACGGATCAGACACGAGGCCATTCAACGGCACCTCGACCTCATCCTCCCAATCGACTCCCTCGTCCTGCATCGGGTTGACCTTGCCGATCTTGCGGGATCCCTCAACGCCCGCCTTCTTCAGGGCGAAATGGACCTCCCCTCGACGCAGCAGGTGGGGTCGATAGGTCGCATCCTCGGTCGGCCCCGCGACCGGAACGAAGTGCTCGACCACCCCCGGCCCGACGGATGGGCGGGCAGCAGTCTGCTTCGGCGGACCGGACATGCCCGGCATGCCCATCGGGTGGTCCGCCTTGGAAACTCGGGTAGGTATCGTACTTTCGAAGACGCCCCGCTTCGGATCCATCAATCGCTTGATGCTCGACCGCGTCAGCGGACCGGCGAGATAGCTCATCACCCAGCGCACATGGAACAGCACCGGCGCCTCATCGTGAACATTGTTCAGCAGGAATACCCGGCTTCCGAGACCCGATAGCAGGGTCTCCATGGCCGCTCGATCGAACTTGGAATCCTGCGAGGCAGCAGCGCCCTCCAGTCCGTCCAGCACGCGCAGCTTGTCGCGTTCGGTCTGCAGGCGACCGAGGAACCAGCTGCCGATGTTCGACAGCGCCTTGTAGTCGAGATCGACCGGGTTCTGCGTCGCCAGCAAGCAGCCGAGACCGAAGGCCCGGGCTTGCTTGAGCATCGTCATCATCGGCTTCTTGCTCGGCGGGTTCGCCGTCGGCGGCAGATAGCCATAGATCTCATCCATGTAGAGCAGGGCCCGCAGCGAGGTGGTCCCCCCCTGCGCACGCATCCAGCCGAGCATCTGGTTGAGCAGCAGGCTAACGAAAAACATCCGCTCGCTGTCGGACAGGTGGGCGATCGAGAAGATCGACACCCGGGGTTTCCCGTCCGGGGTGTGGAGCATCTTGGAAATGTCCAGCGGTGGACCTTCCAACCAGGTCGAAAAGGACGGAGACGCCAGCAGGTTGTTGAACTTCAGCGCCAGATCCTGACGTTTCTTCGACGGCAGGAAGGACTCCACATCGATCACCCCGACCTTGTCGAAGGCCGGCTGCTGGATGTGACGGATGAGCGATTCCAGGGTCAACCCCTTCTCCGCACGCCATTCGTGGGCGAAGATCGAGGACAGCAGCACCGCTTCCGGGGACTGGATGGGATCCGCATCCACCCCCACCAGCGACAGCAAGGACGACACCGTGGACTCGATGCGCTCACCGAGCATCTCACCGTCATCGATCACCTCAAAGGGCGGCGCCTCCAGCGAGGAAAGGATGGAGACCGGGATGCCGGCCTTCGATCCGGGCGTGAAGACATTCACATCGACCCGCTCACGCAAGGTCGAGATTGTCTCCGGTGATTGACCCCAGTCGGCGAGCCCCTTCTTCCACATGTCCGCCGTGCTCGCGGCAAATTCATCCGGGGTCTTCCCCTTCCGTGCCGCATCATCCTCGTTGATCCACGGGCGGAAATCCTCCGCCGCCAGATCAGGAAACATCAGCATGAGGTTGGCGATGTCTCCCTTCGGGTCGATGACGATCGCCGGCACGTGATCCATCGCCGCCTCCTCCAGCAAGGCCATGCACAGACCCGTTTTACCGGATCCGGTCATCCCCAGCACCACACCGTGGGTCACCAGGTCCTTGGAATCGTAGAGCAGTAGGTCATCCGTCGGGCGCGAGGCCTCCAGATCGAACTCTTTTCCCAAATAGAACGAGCCGAGTTGTTCGATGGCATTCATGCAGTGGACCGGGTGATGGGCTCAGCGACTCAAGTTGCCGGCCTTGGCATCGTAGATCCGCTTGTTCAGGCGGTTCCCGGTCTCGCGCATCCCCGCCAGGATCTTCTCCTTGGTCGCTCCTTCAGGGAGTTCACCATGCACCACCACCTTCTGACCCGCCAGATCATCAATGGCCTTGAACACCTCACTGAGGCTGCCGAACAGATGCCTTTCCTGCTCCTCCGCAGGCAGGAGGAAAAATGCGTAGTTCAACATCCAGCTCCCATCTTCGAGGAGGTAGAAACGGTGTTCCTCCATCGTCCTGCTGCCAGGCGCATACCCATCCTGACGAATGACGTAGGGGCCCTTCCCTCCGCGCAAGTAACCGAGATTGAGCAATTTGAACCGATCGACAGCATGGGAAATGACAGGCATGACCGGGCAAGTATGGATCGAGGCCCGGAAGCGTCAAGAAAGCGGTCCGCCCCAGTCGTCACCCGCTTGGGAAAACCGCACCATGCTGCTGAAACATTCACCGCACGACCGACGTTTCCCTCCACGGTGCACCGCTCTGAAGCATGCGGACTCACCCAACCAAATCATTCCGACGACCCATGAACGACCCTCTGAATCGACGTCATTTCATTTCGAATACCGCTCTTGCAGGCGCAGCCATCGCGGGTGCCCCACTTCTCCGCGCCCAATCCAATCTCAGCGGTGACAGCATCAAGGTCGCGGTGATCGGCTGCGGAGGTCGCGGATCCGGTGCCCTCGGGAATTTCATCCAGGCCTGCAAGACCCTCAACATCAAGCCGGAGATTGTGGCTCTCGCGGACGCCTTCCAGGACCGGGTCTCCGGCCTGGGCAAGAAGCATGGCGTCCCCGCCGAACGCCAGTTCGTCGGCTACGATGCCTACAAGAAGGCCCTCGCTACCGACTGCGAATACGTGATCATGGCCACCCCTCCGGGTTTCCGTCCGGTGCACTTCGCCGCCGCCGTCGAGGCCGGCAAGCACTGCTTCATCGAGAAACCCGTCGCCGTCGACCCGGTCGGCTCCCGCGCCGTCATCGCCGCCGGTGAAGTGGCGAAGAAGAAGGGCCTCGGCGTCGTCGCCGGCACCCAGCGCCGCCACCAGAAGGGTTACCTCGAGAACAAGGCCAAGATCGATGCCGGTGCGATCGGCTCGATCAAGGGCGGCGTGGTCCAGTGGAATGGCCGCATCCCATGGATCAAACAGCGCCAGGACGGCTGGTCGGACACCGACTACATGAACCGCAATTGGCTCAACTTCACCGAGCTTTCCGGTGACCACCTCGTCGAACAGCACGTCCATAACATCGACGTCGCCATCTGGTTCCTCGGCCGGCTCCCGGTCTCCGCCCTCGGATTCGGCGGACGCGCACGCCGCGTGACCGGCAACCAGTTCGACTTCTTCAGCGTGGACCTCGATTTCGGCGAAGACGTGCACATCCACAGCCAGTGCCGTCAACTTGCCGGTGCCTACTCCCGCGTCGGCGAGATGTTCACCGGCACCGACGGCATCTGCCTCGGCGGCGGCAAGCTCAAGGGCAAGGACGTCAGCATCGCTGAGATCAAACTCCAGTCGGACAATGCCATGGTCCAGGAGCATATCGACCTCATCACCTCGGTCCGCGACGGCAAGCCGCGCAACGAGGCCAAGCAAATCGCCGAGTCCACCTTGGTGGCCATCATGGGCCGCATGTCGGCCTACACCGGCCAGATGGTCCGCTGGGTCGATGTCATGGAGAACAAGAAGTCCCCATTCTACGACTACCAGTGCGCAGTGGGTCCACTCGATTTCGAAAAGGGTCCGATCACGCTTCCCGAAGAAGTGCCTCCCATTCCCGGGAAGGCCTGACCCACGTCTCCCCCAGACACCCGGCCCGGCGCCACATCGATCCACATCGATGCGGAGCCGGGCCGTTTTCTTGTCGATATGCCTCTCCCCCACCATGCCCGGCGGGATCGATCAACTGGGAAACCGACGCGCCGGATTGCCCTGATTCCCGGAAATGGAAAGCTGGAATAAGAGAACGACGATTTTTGTCCTGCTTCCTTCCGCCAATCACCTCGTCCCCATCATGCGCACCCGGCTCATCACCCTCGTTCTGACCCTTCTCGGCGCCACCGCGTGGAGCCAGACCGTGGTCAATTCGTTCACCGAACTCATCCCTTACCTCGACGACGCCAACGTCGACGTGGTCATGACTCCGGGAACCTACCGCATCACCCCGGACGACGTGGACTCCGGCCTGTTTCCCTCGAATCCCTCTGACCCCCATCAGGCGACCCTGCTGGCTTTCACCGGGTCGAACAGCACCTTCGATTTCACCGGCGTGACCATCGAGGTCGACACCCGGGTGTTCCAGTCCTTCGGAAACATCGACGTCAAGGAGGTCGCCGTCTGGGGCGACGACCTCGTGCTCAAGAACCTGACCCTCACCGACATCGGCAACACCCGCCCGCGCCGCACCGCGCTGGGCGTCCTGCTCGACGGCAACCGCAACCGCATCGAAGGCTTCAACATGACCGTCCGCGGGTCCTACCCTTACGGCTACGGTGATATCTTCGGCAAGGGAGCCGGCTACGTCATCAAACACTTCAAACACTCCGCCATCCTCGTTCGCGGCACCGATAACCATGTGCTGAACTGCAACATCTTCCACCGCGCCTACGGACACGGAATCTTTTGCCAGGGATCGTTGAATGCCCGCATCGAAGGTTGCTACCTCGAAGGTGAAGTACGCACCACCGACGAAGTCCTCGCCGAACTGGGAACCGGATCAGGTGCCGATGGTGTGAACTTCGAAACCAACTGGGCCCTCGACCCGGTGAACGACCCCGACGGCCCCGGCTTCATCCTGCCGCCCGGAAGCACCTTCAGCCTGCAAGAAGACGGCATCCGCGCCTACAACACCGGACCCGGACCCGACGGAGTCACCCGCAACACCCGCAACATGGAGGTGATCGACTGCACCATCAAATACATGCGCTCCGGCGTGACCATCGGCTTCTGTGACAACACCAAATACGTCGAGAACTGCGTCTCCCTCGGCTGCGAGAACGGCTACTGGGTCGGCACCGGAGGCGAAATCGTCAACTCGGCCGGAACCGCCGAGTTCGGACCACTCCTGACCACCGCCTACCAGAACGACCGCGACAGTGAGGTGGACCTGACGATTCTAACAAGCGAGGATGCGTCCACCAACAACATGCTCGCCTACCTCGGTGGGAGTGGTCACGACATCACCTTCCGCAGCTCGGCAGCAAGCGTCGACCCGGACCAGAAAATCATGGTCACCGGCCTCAAGGAAGGACACCGCTGGCTCGCGGTGAATCCGACCTACAACGACTTCACTTCCAACAACATCTCGCTGGACAACCGGACGAACTACAAGGTCGTCATGGACACCAAGAGCTCGAACACCACCGGGCAATCCGCCGGTCCCGTCACGGACAGTGGCACGAACAACAACCTGGGGTCGACCACCGTGAGCAGCTGTGGTGGCTTTGCCACCCTCCAGACCATCGAGTCGGAGGATCACTGCGGGCAGAGCGGCGTAAGTGTCCAGCCGACCACAGGCGGCGGACAGGCCGTCGGCTCGATCGACGCCGGCGACTGGGTCCGCTTCGACGACTTCTTCTTCGGCTCCGGACCGAGCCGCTTCGAGGCCCGGGTCACCGGAGGCACGAATGGCGGCACCATCGAAATCCGCCTCAACGCGGTCGACGGACCACTGATCGGCACCTGCGCGGTCGGGCCGGGTGCGTCCGGAAACCCATGGGTCACCGAAACCGCCGACCTGATCAGGACCACCGGCAAGCATGACCTTTTCCTCGTCTTCACCGGCAGCTCGGGAGCCATGATGGCCCTCGATTCGTTCCAGCTCACCCATTGGCTTGAAGACCTCGACGACCGCGACGACGAACACCTCGTGGGTTACTGGAAGCTCGACGATGCCACGGGCACCACCGCGGCCGATTCATCCGGCCGCGGACACGATGCCACCGTCAATGGCGTCGACTGGGCCACCGGCCTGAAGAACGGCGCGCTCGAGTTCACCGGAATCGATCAGGACGTCGAAATCCCCGCCGCCGCCTTCGACAGCATCGAAAATGAAATCACCCTCTCGATGTTCGTCCACGGATCCGCCGACCAACCCCTCGCCGATTCCGTCTTCTATGCGGTCAATGGATCCGGCGACCGGGTCTTCAACATCCACCTCCCCTACAGCGACGAACAGATCTACTGGGATGCGGGCAACTCCGGGGGCTACCAACGGATCAACCGCACCGCCACCAGCGACCAGT
This sequence comes from Haloferula rosea, assembly GCF_016595525.1. Taxonomy (GTDB): domain Bacteria; phylum Verrucomicrobiota; class Verrucomicrobiia; order Verrucomicrobiales; family Akkermansiaceae; genus Haloferula; species Haloferula rosea. Next base: position 29,663 of record NZ_JAENII010000009.1, on the reverse strand, counting down.
TCAAGGACTCATGGAGCCACTGGGCCTTCGTCAAGAACACCACTGACGGCACCATGAAGGTCTACCATAACGGCGTGCTTTTCATGGCCGGACTCAGCAAAAGCAACACCATGTCAGGCGTCACCTCCGCCGTGCTCGGCACACGCCCCGGCAATGACAGCTACGACGGACTCATCGACGACGTGAAACTCTACAACGTCGCCTTCACCGAGATGGACGTCGAGCGGCTCTATCTCAGCTCCATTTCCAATACCTCACCCGTCGCCACCCCGGCCACCGTCCGGGTCCGCGGAGGCCAGTCCATCGACATCACCCTCGAAGGTTCCGATGACGATGACGACTCGCTCAACTTCACCCTGATCAGCGGACCATCACACGGCACCCTGCAGGGAACCGCCCCGGACCTGACCTACATCCCCACTCCCGGTTTCCTCGGCAGCGACAGCTTCAGCTTCCGTGTCGACGATGGCGAACTCGAGAGCGCTTCGGCGACCATCGACATCGACGTCTGGGAAGGCTCGCTGATCGCCCACTGGGCCCTCGACGAGACCAGCGGCACCCAACTCGTCGACTCCAGTGGAAACGGCCACGACGCCACCCTCATCGGAGGCACTCCGGTCGGCGGCAAACTCGGCGGTGCGCTCGACTTCGACGGCGTGGATGACGCCGTGAGCCTGCCTGTCTCCGCCTTCGCCGGACTAACGGATCAGATCACCATCTCCATGTGGGTCTATGGCGCCGACTCCCAGCCTCGTGAGGATTCCCTCTTCTACGCGATCGATGATGGAAACGACCGCATGCTCAACATCCACCTCCCATGGACCGGCTCGAAGGTCTATTGGGATGCCGGATTCTCATCCGGATACGACCGCATCTCGAAGGAAGCACAAACCTCCGACTTCATGGGCCAGTGGAACCACTGGGTCTTCAGCAAAGATGCATCGACGGGCACCATGACCATCCGCGTCAACGGAGCCCACTTCCTCACCGGTAGCGGCAAGACCAGATCGCTCGCAGGGATCGTCGCGGCCTCGCTGGGTAGCCAGGTCTCGACCGGCGGTTTCCCCAGTGGCTACGCCGGCATGATCGACGATGTGATGCTCTTCGACTACGCCATGACCGACAGCGAGGTCACCGAGCTCCACGAATCCTACACCGTGCTGCCTCCATTCCTCGCCTGGGTCGATTCCTTCCCTGGACTCACCGACACCTCATGGACAGGGGATCCCGACAAGGACGGCATCGAAACCGGCATGGAATACGTGCTCAACGGCAACCCCGGCGTTTCGGATCCTGGGATTCTCCCCGTGGCAACCCTCTCCGAAACTCATTTCGTCTTCTCCTTCACCCGGCGGGCGGAGTCCGCAGATGATACCATTCAGACCTTCCAATACTCGGAAACCCTGACCGGAGACTGGGCGGACCTGGCCATCAGTGCTCCCAGTGCGGCCGAAGTGTCGCTCGGCCCGGTCGTCGATGGCCTCCAGACCGTCACCGTCAGCGTGCCACGCGCACTGGCCACCGAAGGCCGACTCTTTGGGCGCCTGGTCGTTTCCGAGCCCTGAGGGTCTCCATTGCCGACCGATCAAGGCACGCCCCTCCGGCACGAGGGGCGTTCACCCTTGAAATGGTCCGCATATCCCACATTTAGGGGACTTGCATCCATCCTCGAAAAAGCGGGATGGTGGGGAATGTCGTGAGTTCGTGCACGTTCATAGACTATCGAATGAACACATTCGCACCTTGACGACCCCAAGACCCAAGCTGTAGGACAGCTTTACATCTGATGTATATACATTAGATTACTAAGAACCGATTCGTTGTTTTCAAGGAACCGATTCCTAAACCCAAGACCCGAAAAACCCATGCAATCATCCAAATTGCGCAAGATCTCGACACTCAGAAGTCGCGGAGAACAAGGCTTCGCGCTGATCATCACCATTTCGCTGATGGTCCTGCTGACCCTGCTCGCCGTTGGCCTCCTCAGCCTCTCCACGCTCAGCATCTCGGGCTCATCCCGTGGCATCGCCGCCGCGGAGGCTCGCGCCAATGCCCGGCTGGCACTGGATCTTGCCATCGCACAGATCCAGAAGCAGACCGGACCCGATCAACGCATCACCATGGTCGCCGACCAACAGAGCGACGATCAGAACGGAGCCGAGACCTCGGCCGGAACAGGTCGGCGCCACTGGACCGGCGTCTACCGCGCATGGACCGACCAGTCCGAGTCCCGCCCTACGCCCGAGTTCCTCTCATGGTTGGTCTCCGGCCAACCCGCAGACCTCGATCAGCCATCCATGGCCGACAAGGCATCCTCCGCGGGAGACTCGATCGAACTGGTTGGCGCGGGAACCCTCGGTGATCACCCGGACGAGTTTGTCCAGGCACCCATCGTTCGGGTCGAACACCCGACCGGGTCGGAAGCTCGGATTGCATGGTGGAGCGGTGATCAAAGCACCAAAGCCGCCCTCTCCACTCCAGCACCCAACGAGGATCGCTCCCTGGCGGACGTCCGGACGGGACTCCAGTCGGCTCCGAAAAACGCCATCTCTCTTGCTGAGAACCTGACGGACGCCAAGCCATTCGCAAGCCTCAGCAGTGCCGACCAGCGCCTGGCCTTCACCACCGATTGGCAGCAGGCAGCCCTGCTCGCAAACTCGATCGAAGGCCCCCGTTCACTCTTCCACGACCTCTGTGCCCACTCCAGCGGCCTTGTCACAAACGTCCGCCGCGGCGGATTCCGCAAGGACCTCTCAATGGCCCTCGAACGCCCTTCCTCACAGGCTCCAAAAGACCCGCTCTATGAGGTCGGCGGCGAGACCGGCATCAACCTCCATGAGCTATGGGCCTACTACAATTCCTACAAGGAACTCCGAACCCGCGGCCGGGCATCATTCACCACTGGAGGCCGGCTTGACCGGACCGCCGAATACTTCCAGGTCGAGAACAACGCCGCGGCTTGTCAGAACGATGACTATTTCCACCTCAAGCAACCGGTCATCATCAGCTACCAGCTCGCGCTCTCATTCGAGACCCGCGAGGTCCAGGTCGGCCGCCGGACACTCAACCGTCTGCAGCTCGTCGCCGATCCCATCATCACCTTCTGGAACCCTCTGGATGTCCCTGTCTCCGTCCCCCGCAGCGCCTTCTTCTCCATCAAATACTGGCAGTTCCCCTATGACCTGTTCATCAGTGTGAATGGTCGCCAGCCATTGCAATGCCCAACCGTCGCCAGCCTCTCCCCAGGCGACGGCAACTACCTCTCGCTTCAGGCCGGGGCCCTTGAGCAGCTCGTGTTCAAACCCGGTGAGGTCATCAAGGTCTCCCAAAGCGGCAACACCATCGTCCGTGGCACCACCGAGACCGATCACAAGCTCGCCGGGCGTTCGGGATTCAACTATGGCGGCGGCGTGTCGCTGCCGGTGCGCGACATCAACCTGAACTACATCAACCTCAGGGACACCGATACCATCACTTACGAAGCACGGCCCAACAACCTGACCGCCGGACAGACCTCGAATTCAGGTCAGGTCCTCCCCGGCTATGCCCGCCACACGCGTCACTTCTCCCTCACTCACCACGAGCTTTACGTCGGCAACGACCGCGGCAGCGACAGTCTGGGATACGGCGGCATGTACATCGACTGGGACTTCGGCAACGAACGGGTCAAACCCAACGCGATCCGCTCACGGACCCAGTCAGGCTCCAAGCAGTCAAGCCAGCGCCTCTATGCCAACAACCTCCCTTCGGTCTTCACCTCGATCGAATCCTCGGATGCCCGACCCCTCTCGGTCTCCGAACTGAGTTCGCGCAAGGCACCCTTCATGCTCATCTCCTACAACGCGAAGACGGAAAACGGCTCGGACCTCGGCACGAAATCGCTCTCACGCTTCAACCCGAAGGCCTTCCACGTCGATTTCTACAGCATGTCTCAGGAAGAGCGCGACATGCTCCCGTATGAATACTCCGTCGAACCTCTGGTGAGCTGGAAAAACCGCAGTCTCGAAGTCAGTCCGGACGGCAGTGCCTTCTTCGGCGGGGCGATGAATGCTGAGTTTGGTCAAAGCTTCGTCACCACCCACTCGATTCCCCGTGAGCCCCTCGTTTCGCTTGCCGCCCTCCAGCACTCGTTTGCGAACGGCTTCGAATTCCAAAAGCCGGTGTATGGATACGCCACCCTGAATGGACGCGAGCCACTCCTCCCACAAGTCAGCCACGCGATCGGCAACTCGGTCGCCCCATCGGTCATCGACTCGTCCAAAACCGAATCCATCACCTCAGGCTCACGCATCCTCGCCGACCATTCCTACCTCGCCAACCAGGCACTTTGGGATGATTGGTTCTTCTCCGGCATCGCACCACAGACGACCTCGGCATTTTCCGAACGCCGTGACCAGAAGACCGTCGCCGAGGATTTCCTCAATGGAGAGGGATCCCTTCCGGTCGCCCGCTTCCGCCCGAACGTCGACGAGGATGACATCGACGATGTCCTTTCCCGGATCTTCAACGGCTCACGCCCGTCCGACGAAGCCACCGAGCTGGTCGGCATGCTTCTCCGCATCGACTCGCCCTTCAACGTGAACTCCACCTCGGTCGAAGCATGGAAAACCGTGCTGGGAGCCCTCAAGGACCGCCCGATCGCCGTTCGCGACACAACCGGCGCCATGTCCGTCGTCGAGCCGGAGCAGGAAACACCAGTCGTCAACCTTCATGGACCCGCTGATGTCGAGGCCACCGGCGAAGGTCGCGTCGACGTCTCGGAGCAGGAACAATGGATCGGTCGCCGGACACTCAGCGACGACGAGATCGAAAAACTCGCGGAAGCCATCGTTCGCGAAGTCCGCAAGCGCGGCCCCTTCCTCAACCTCGCCGACTTCGTCAACCGTCGGGTCGGTGCACCCAGCAGCGGACTGGCTCAGGCCGGCGCCATTCAGAGTGCGCTGGATTCCGAGGATGCCGGGTTGAATGCCGCTTACCAGTCCGGTTCGCGGGCCGTTTCCCAAGCTGTCGCTGCCCGCTTCCCATTCCCCGAAGCCGAGGAAGGACCAATTTCCTTCGGTGCTCCAGGGATCATCAAGCAGGCCGATATCCTCACTCCGATCGCTCCCGTGCTCACGGTCCGTTCGGATAGCTTCATTGTCCGAGCCTACGGCGAGTCGGTCGACAAGAGCGGCCGGGTGCTCGCCCGCGCATGGTGCGAGGCCCTGGTGGAACGGACGCCGGAATACATCGACTCCAGGGATGAGCCCGACACCCTCCCCGTCAACCTCAAGAACAAGGTGAACGAGAAGCTGGGTCGGCGCTATCAGGTGGCCTCCTTCCGCTGGCTCAAACCCGAAGAAGTCTGAACATGATCCAACCCCTGATTCTACTTGCCGTCCTCCTCGTCGGCAGTCTCCTCCACGCCGCCGAACCCAACGTCCGATTCCTCGCTGAGCGCGTTCCCAAGGAGCTTGGTTCAGTAAGCATGTTCGCCGAGGAAGCGAGAAGCGAACCCTTCAGTCTTCCCACCAACCACCTGTCGCAGGCCCAACCCGCACCGGGACGCCGCTTCGTGCTGCGCCCCGAGGGCAAGGAGATGACCGTTGCCAAGGTGGCACTTCCAGAAGACGGGAAGTCCTTCATCGTACTGCTCCTGCCCTCGCGGAAGGCCGGCTACGAAACGGTGGTGATCCGCGACGACGCCCCGAATTTCAGACCCGGCGATGTCTATGTGCACAACAACGCCAGCAAGACCGTGCTCGGCTACGTCGGCTCGACCAAATTCACCATCGCACCGGCTCAAGGGAAGTCCATCCGGCCGGAAGGGGCCCGCGACGAGGGCTTCTACGATGTCGGATTCGGCGTCCGTGAAAAGGCAGGCGACCGGGCATTGAGCAAAACCCGCTGGCCCGTCGAAGAGCAGATCCGCTCCTACGTGTTCTTCTTCATGAACCCGGAGACCCAGCGCGTTGACTTCCGCGCCGTCGATGAATTCGTGGCACCGGAAAAACCCGGCGCCTGAGTCACGCCACCACTACCGCTCCTCAACCTCGATCCGGATCACGCGCGTCTCACCACTACGTCGGTCTGTTAGAGCAAGTCGGTGGCTGCCCGGCTCGAGTTGTGCCACAGGCTCGCTGCCACTGCAGTCCAGTTGCAGCGTCGAGCACTGCCACTCGGCCACACCGGGCAAATTGGTGGAAAGCCGCAGTTTCCCGCCATTCGGCAGTTCGGGATCCAGCAGGTAGACCGTCCCAGCGCGCGGCGCCAGAACGCGCAGCGGAGTGTCCGCCGGGCGTGCCGGCTTCTCGGCAAACTCGGACCTCCGCTGGTTGTGTTCGGAGGCCAACCACTCGGCATACGTTTCATCCAGAAACAGCCGACCCGCCTCATCGTAGTCCTCCGGGCGCGCCGGCAGGAGGTCCAGCCCATCGGGAACCCACTCGTCGACCGTATGCGACCCACCGGCAAGGCGACCACTGCGCGGATCCATCCGCAGCCGGACCAGACCCGCCGGCCGCTCACGCGCAGATGGCTTCTCCTCACGATGAAGCCACCGCATCGCACGCTGGAAAATCGGCCCCGCACCATCCACTCCGGAAACCCCCTTCATCGGTGAGTGGTCGAAATTTCCCGCCCACACCGCCACCGTGTAGTCCGTCGTGTAGCCGACACACCAGTTGTCGCGAAAGTCCGAGGACGTCCCGGTTTTGACCCCACAGGGAAACGGCAGTTCCAGAGGACCACGCCGACCAAACGACGGCGTGCGCGCCACCGGGTCCGCCAGGATGTCCGTGATCAACCAGGCCGAACGCTCGGAGAAGACGCGCCGATCTACGCCGTCCTTGGCCACCAGGGTCGCCGACCGATGCCGACCACCGCGAGCCAGCGTCGCGTATCCTTCCGCCAGTTCCAGCAAGGTCACCGGAGCATTCCCGAGCGTCAGCCCCAAGCCATGCTCGACCGGGTCGTCTCCCAGCGACTCGAATCCCAGCTCGACCAACAACCCGTGCAATGGCTCGGGCCCGCCGAGCCGGTTCAGCTCCCGCATCGCCGGCACATTCAGGGAACACGCCAGAGCGCGGCGGACCGTCACCGGGCCACGGAATGCCCGGTCAAAATTCTCCGGGGCATCGAGCCCTTCCACCGTCCGGATCCGGGTCGGGATGTCCGCAATGATCGACCCCGGATGACGCCCGCCCCGTTCGAACGACAGCAGATACGTGAATGGCTTCAGCGCGGAACCCGGTGAGCGTGGCGTCAGCGCTCCATTGATCTGACCTCCCCTCGGATCATCCCAGTTGCCGGACGAAACCAGCCCACGAATCTCACTCCGCTCGTTGTCGAGCACCACGATCGCCACGTGCTGGAGATTGGAGCCCTTCAATCGCTCGAGTTCATCGGCTACGATGCCCTCCAACGTCTGCTGGAGATCGCGATCCAGCGTCGTCCGCACCTCGACCCCCGCCCCCACCGCCATGGTCGGCAACCATGGAGCCATCGGCTCATCCATCAGCGGCCGCAGAAGCAGTTCCTCATCCCTCGCCTTGGCGATGCGGGCGTCATCCGACAGCCGGGACAGCCGATCCAGCACCACCGCCCGCCTTGCCAGCGCCCGCTCCGGATGATCAACCGGATCCAGCCTCGACGGCGCTTGGGGCAAGCCGGCGAGCAACGCGCACTCGGCCAGCGACAACTGATTGAGCGGCTTCTGGAAATAGAACCTCGCCGCCTCCACCGGACCAATACGGCGATTGCCGTAGTCCAGACGATTGAAGTAGGCCGTGAGAATCTCATCCTTGCCCCACCTCATCTCCAACTGGCGTGCCTGCAGCGCCTCCATCAGCTTCACCTTGAGCGTTCTCGACTGTGGCTCTTGGCCCAGCTTCACGAGCTGCTGCGTCACGGTCGATGCCCCGGACACCTGCCGCCCCTCCAACAACCAGTCGCGCGCCGCCCGCGCCGTCGCCAGTACATCGATGCCCCCGTGCTTCCGGAAGCGCTTGTCCTCGGCCGCCAGCGTGCAGGCCACCAGATCCTCCGGCAGGTCGTCCCGGGAAACCGGTGTGCGGCGGGTGAAATCCGGCAAGGTCAGGTGATGAAGCTCGTGCCCGTCCCGATCCAGCAGGCGCGGGGAGGCATTCACCTCGTCCAGCCCCTCCGGCAGGGCCACGCACCACGGCACGACATACCAGCCCAGCAGCCAGACCGACACCATGCCGGCCAGACCGATCCACAGCCATCGCCGCCGCTGACGCTTCCTTCCCATTACGGAGTCACTGGCACCTCAAACTGACGGCTCGCCGACAGCGCGGTGTGGTCCGGATCATACATCGCCTCGACCTTGGCCGACGGCGCATATGCCTTCCCCGCCATCGTGCACCTGGCGAGATAGGTCAGGGTGCGCGTGCCACGGCTGTAGATGCGGTCGAAGAAGAACATCACCCGATCGTCACGCACCTCACTGTGCGAGATCGACCACGCCGATTCACTCGTCCTCCCCGCAGCCTTCGGAGCAGCCTGTGATTCGAAGGAATTGTTGATCGCCTCGAATACCGATGGCAACCGGTCCTCGACGACCAGATAGCGCTCGTCGTCTTTCGGCAGGTTCACCCGCAGATCCACCCGGATCAGATCCCCCACCCGGGGAATGCCCAGGGGTTCGGTCGAACCGTCCGGCAAAACCCGCTGATAGAACCGCGTGATCTCGAGTCCGTTCGTGGCCACCGGTTGGACCGGGGCCAACTCCGGTTTCGCCGACAGGCGCACCCGCAGGTAGGCCTCACCATCCGCCCCGGCACTCAACTTCAGCTCATCATGAAGCGGCACATACTGGGAATGCAGTGGATTTTCCTGGTCGAGGATCACCTCTCCCTTGTCCTCCACGCCGCCAGGCTCGATCTCGCTCCACGCCATCGTCGTCGGGGTGATCTCACCGCGAGCTTCGGCATACGCACCCAGCGCCATGAGCGACCAGGCATTCACCCAGGTCGTCCGCCAGTGCCCATACGGGTTGCGGCTTTGCAGCAGATCCACGATCGCATCCGCAGCTTCCTTGCCTTCGGCATCGATCGCCGTCCACACCAGAAGCTGCAACCCTTCATCCGGACGCCAACGCATCCACGAATTGTCCGCCACCGTGCACGGCGTAGGATCGCGCATGATCGCCTCCGCCACATCCACCCGACCACCCGCAATCTCCGCGAGCGCCAGGAAACACCGCGCACGCGAACTCAGACGCGCCGGATCCTGCCACAGCTTGTTGACGTAGGCTTGCTGGGGTTCTCCGGCAAGCGCCAGCACCCACAGGTCCCGGGCCGTGATCTCGAGATCCGCCGAAGTCGGTTCCTTCGGCAACTCGCGCAGCTGCTTCTGCAGATACGTCGCCACCGCATCGATCACCGACGGCGACACCGTCGCAGACTCGGAAGCCAGAATCAGACCGAGACCCGCATAACTGCTCGCCCACCGGTTGGACTTGGTCGCCCCATGCCAGTAACCGAATCCACCATCCTGCCTCTGCATCGCGATCAGTCGGTCCACACCCTGCTGGACCACCTTCTCAACCTCCTCGGACGAATACCGTGCCAAAGCCGGGGACACCTCCCGGAGTTGTTCCACCGCCAGCCACGGCATCAGCGACGAAGTCGTCTGCTCGAGACAACCGTAGGGATACTGCATGAGGTAATCCACCGCGCCACCCGCTTCCAGCAGCAGTGAACGGCTGGCTTCCAGTTCGATCTCACCTCGACCACCGAGCAAGCGCGGATCGAGATCATCCAAAAGGTCGCGCATTCCATCCGCACCCTCAAAACGCACCATCCGGTTCTGCCGGAGAAGCGGCACCGGATACTCGACGTCGAAACTCGACTCCACCGAATCCGAAAGCCTGCGGAAATCCGGATGCTGATCGCGGCCCGCCAGATGCACCGGCTCCGCCTTCCAGCGAATCAGGGCACGCCCCGTCGTCCGGTACTCCACCGGGAACATCACCGAAGCCGACTTGCCCGCTTCGAGCTCGACGGTCACCGCCGGCTTCACTCCATCCGACAGCACCGCCACCGGTTCGCTCGACGAGGCATCCGGGAGAATCGTCACCTCCCACGTGCCTGACTGATCGGACGCATTCTGCAGCAGCGCCTTCATCTGCTGGGTATCCCCTTCATGGGCGAAGCGCGGAACCTGTGGCTCGAGCATTACCGGCTTGTTCACCAAGAACTCATCCTCGGCGTGGCCGAAACGCGTCGCATCATGGTGCACGACCACCATCAGACGGTAGCGCGTCAAGGTATCCGGCAGCTTCGATTTCAGCTCGAAACGACCATCCGCCCCGGCCACCACGGATGGCATCCAGAACGCGCACGGATCGAAATCACGCCGCGGAATTTCCAGCGCATTCGCCGCGCCACCATCACCACCACCGATGAAGAACCCCTTGTTGAAGAAGGTCTGCTCATCCGGTGCCTCGGGGATGAAGTTCCCCAGCGAAGTCCCGCACTCGACCCGCAGCAGGCGCGGGTCATAGAAGAAATTCATCGGCTCGGGAGTGTCGTAACCTACGACAGACAGCGTACCTTCATCCTCCGCATAGATCGTCAGCTCGGCACCCGCAGCCGGGCGTCCATCCGCCAGCGTCACCCGGCCGGTCAGGCCGATCTCCGAACCCGGCAGGAATCCGTCCTTCTCCGCTCCTGTCGGCGGATCGAGCGTGACGGCCAGACGGTCGCGGACATTCTCAACCATCAGCTCGCAGTAGCCCAGACGGAGCTGCGGTTCCTTGTGCTTGCGCAGGCTCTCCTCCGCTCCCTTGATCACCAGCACCGACACGTAGCAGTTCGGCGCATCCTCGTCCCCGATCGGGATCTCGATGACTGGCTCCGTCGCCTTCAGATCAGTCAGGAAGGAGCGCGACACATCCTCTCGCTCGACCGTGACCAGCGCCTTGCCCTCGATCGGCGAAAGCACCAGCACGCGGGCCGTATCGCCCGGCTGATAGCGCTTCTTCTCCGCCACCAACTTGATCCGCATGTGATCCTCGTAGGCCCATGGATACTCATCGGCCCCATACACATGGATCGTCGTGGCGGTGGCAAACGGCCGCCCTTCCGCATCGGCCCCGCGAAGCTCAATCGTGTGCAGCCCCGGTTTCGTGGGCGCGAACATCAACTCCGTCGAACCGCCGGCCGCAAGCTCGAGGGTCTCCTTCTTCAATTCCTCTGCACGGGACTCATTGCGCACCGCACCCCGGCCATTCGCGTGCTGCATCCTCACCTGCTCGTTCACCTCACGGGTCAGGGTGGCTGACATCGTCACGGCTTCCGTCACCCGTTCACCCTCAGGGGTCACGGCCAGCACCTTCAGCGGCACCTCGTCACCCACCCGCACCAGGCGGTCCAACCGCGCGATACCGGCGTGGACGGCGGACGGATGCACGATCACGCCCGTGCTCTTGCTCAGGGTCTGACGGTTGGCATCGGTGACCGTGGTTTCAATCGTCACCCGGCGCAGCATCGGAAACTCGCTCTCGGGAACAACCGCCTTCACCTGGACCCGGCCATCCCCATCGAGCTGCATCTCCTCCGATTCACTGGTCGAATTACGGGACCCATAGTCGTCCTGCCAACGGTATCCGAAATAGTGGAACCAGTATCCGAAATCCGGCTGCCGGTGATCTCCGAAGAGATAATCACGGAACCGCTCGGGGTAGAAATTCTCGTCCTGCACGCGGGTCCACACGTCGGTCTCGCCATTCGCCACCGGCTGACCGTGGAAATAGGCCGCTTCCAGGTCGAGGATGACCTCGTCGTCCCCCGGCTTCGGGGCCGTGGTCTCATGCGTGATCTCGAAGGCATTCCGTCGAAACTCCTCGACCCGGAGCGGAAGCGCGAACCGGGAACTCTCGAGCGCATGACTGCGGTCGACCCAATTGGTCAACTTCGCAGCCGCCTCGGCCTCCGCCGTCCATTCGACCCAGATCTGATGATACCCGGTGGTCTCCGATGGCAGGGTGAAGGTCTCGTCGAATGAACCCTTCTCCGAGACCGTGATGTCGCGCTCGATGATGTCGCGGCCCGTGGGATTGCTGACGCGGAGCTTCACGCCATCACCTTCCGACATCCTGATCTCGTTTCCATCCTGCTGGCGCACCAGCCCCTTCAGATGAACGGTTTCACCCGGCCGGTAGAGCGAGCGGTCGGTGAAGAGAAACACCCGCCGCTTCTCCATCGGCGGCTCGTTCCAGGCATACCGCACGGGGAATCGCCAGAGGCCGACGGTCGGCAAGGAGGCATCAAAAGGAGCACTGAACTGATCCGCGCCACGAACCGCACGCAAGTGGCGGGCTGCTTCATCCCTGGCGAGCACCGCCATCCCCGAGGCGTCGGTTTCCACCGCACCCAGCTTCACCGCATCCTCACCGAAGACCTCGATCGCCACCCCCTCGACCGGCTGCCCGGTCTTGCACGAAAACGCAAGAACCCGTGCCTCGTTGCCCGTGATCTTCCAGGCCATCCCGATGTCGGTGAGTTGCACCAGCGACTGCACCGCGGGCTTCTTCTTCGCCCCACATCCGTCCCGCGGAACTCCCACGATCTCGACGAAGAATGCCGCAGGCGGACCCGGCTTCGCCGCAGGCTCACCCGCCTTGCCGATCTGATAGGGCTTCGGATCGCCCGCGATCACCGCGTCCCAATCGATCACCAACTGCTTCGATGTGTCCAGGCCACCTTCCAGCGGGATGTCGAGATCCACCACCGTCTTGCCGACCATCATCTCGTAGGGAATCATTCGGGTCGGCCGGATCTGCTCACCGTCCGGACCATCTCCCGTGTAGTAGCGATACCCCTGCTGGGCACGGATCAACTGCTCACCGTCCAGCTGCTTGATCCTCAACTTCAGCGACTCCACATTCACCGTTGATACCCGGTAGATCCTCGAGCCACTCGCCAACTGCGTCTCGTCCTCACTCGGCAGGCCGACCTCGGGAGCCAGTCGCTTGAACTCGATCTTCCTTTCGTGTGGCTGCCCCAGTTGGCGCCCGTCCCACGACACCACCTCCGGCGCCACCTTGACCGTCCACTGCGCATACTCGGAGAAATCCCCAAGGACATGCAGCTCATCGTCGTGCACCTCGAGCTTCCGCTCCGGCACCTCGGGCACCAGCGTGATCATCTCGGGAGCGATCTCGCTGGGGAGCTTCTGATTGAAATCCACCACCACCCGGCGCGGCTCGTCCGCCACGGTGCGTGCCATCACGTCCTGCACCTTCAGCGCCTTGATGTCACCGACATGCCGGATGCTCTCACCCGCCGGTTTCCCCGCGGCCCCCTTGAAGCCCTCCTTCATCACCAGTCGCCAGTCCCCCCCGACCGGCAGCGGTTCCGCAGGCGAAATGATCAGCCCCGTCGGCACCACCGCCTCCGGCGAAAGGTCCGGCTCCAGCGACTCACCCGCGATCGCCGCTTCCCAGCGCTTCAGATAGGTCGCCACCACGTAGCCCGGATGCTTGAGCTCGCCAAAGGTCGCCGGCTTCACCTTCGCCGCCACCGTTCGCCCGCTCTTGTCCTTGTACGAAAAGAACCCGGCAGCCTGATCCGCATTCACCGCATCGTTGAAGCGCAGGAACCACGCCCCCGTCCGCGGCGACCAGTCCTTCTCATAGCGATGAAGCCAGGTCGCGTAGTCCACCCGGAACCTCGGCGTCGCCGCCTGACCGAGCTCACCCGCCGGCACCGCCGATCCATCCAGATGGATGTGCTTCCCCGTCAGGGTAAAGGTATATCGCGTCCCCAGCGCAGGGGCCTCCGACGGCTCGAAGCTCAGCACATTCGCCTCCTTCCACACCGTTTTCCCCTTCCACGCCGGCTCGATCGACAGCCACTTCGTCGCCGCCACCTTGCCAATCCGGTCCGCCGGGCAGGCCTCCTTGTCGAGGATCACCTCGATCGGCATCCCCGGCTCGATCGTTCCACCATCCACGAAGAGGCGCGGCGCAGCCGCTAGATTTCCAACAAGGGCGAGAGAGAGGAGGCTGAGGAGTTTCATGGCGAAAAAAGGAAAGGACCTAAAGATACGCGTCACCGACCGAAGAATATGTCGATCAATTTGGCACGAACTTTGGAACCCCCACCCCCGCCGCCGGTTCAGTCATCCAACTCCTTCACCCGCACCCAGAAGCGCTCGAAGTCGCCATCGCACTCCTCGATCAGCGCCACGAAGCGCGGCACACCCGCCTCATAGGTCGTGAAGGAGTTCAGCCGCGCATTGTTGATCGGCTCCTCGATCCACGACGTCAGCCCCCGGCCCCACTCGGTCCGCAGCTCCCTCAGACGCACCTTCAGGCGCTCGATCTCCCGTTCCTTGAGCCGACACTTCTCTGCATCACTCAGATCGCGCGCATAGACCGCCTCCAGCCTCTCCGCCGCCCCACCGATCGCTTCCCGCGCCTGGTGGATCCTGCTCAGCCGCAAGTCATAGCGCGCCGCCAACCGCGGCCGCCCGGTCGCCCGGAACCACCGCCGCACCCCTTCCCTCGCCACCGCCTCGGCCATCGCCTCGTTGAATTCCGTCTTGCCCGCCACGTAATACTTCCGGTGCACCAGCTCGTGGAAAATCAACTCGGCGTAGTCCACCTCGTCACGCCGCACGAAGGTGTCCATCACCGGGTCCCGGAACCACCCGAGCGTCGAGAACGCATCCACCCCACCGACCCAGGTCTCCAGCCCGTCCGCCTCGAGCCGCGCGACCTCGGCCTCCGCCATCTCCTTGCGGAAAAAACCACGGTAAGCCTGCTTGCCCACCACCGGATACCACCAGCGCTTCGGCTCCATCGATAGCTCCGGCGCCGCATGCACGACCCACACCAGATGCTCGCGCCCGATCGCCGTGTACAGCTCGTAGCTGCCGCCGGAAGGCATCTTCAGCTCCGCCTCAGCAAAGGCCAGCAAGCGCTTCGTCAGCTCCAGCCGCTCGCGCAAATCCTCATCCTCCGTGTCCGCGATCACCCGCTCGATCGGCTCCCGCTTCGCCAGCACCTCCAGTTGCCCGATCGCCGCCTGCGAATAGAATCCCACCGTGCTGCAGCCCGTCAGCACACCCAGCCCCACCCCCAGCAGCCCAGCCGTCAGCCTACGCATCACCCTCACCGAGTTCGCGGGCCTGCCTCTCCTTCTTCGCCGCCTTGTTGCGCTCCCGCGCTTCGCGGAAAAACCCCTGCAACAGCGCCAGACACTCCTCGCCAAGCACCCCGCTCGAGACATCGCACTGGTGGTTCAGCGGTGGATTCGACTGCAGCAGGTTGATCCAGCCCCCGGCCGCCCCCGCCTTGTCATCCGGACAGCCGAAGACCACCCGGTCTGGCCGACAGTGCACGATCGCCCCCGCACACATCGGACACGGCTCCTTCGTCACATACAGCGTGCAGCCCTCCAGACGCCAATCCCCCAGCGCCGATTGCGCCGAAGTCAGCGCCAGCATCTCCGCATGCGCCGTCGCATCCTTCAGGGTTTCCACCTGATTCCACGCCCGCCCGATCACCTGCTGCTCACGCACGATCACGCAGCCCACCGGCACCTCCGTCGCCGCATAGGCCCGCCGCGCCTCACGCAGCGCCTGACCCATGAAATAATCGTCACTCAGCAGATCGATGCCCTCTTCCACGGGCCCGACCTTGAAAGCGCGCTCCACGATGTTCAATGTTGGAAGTTCCGCGATCCCCGTTCAGAGTCCCGCCGTGATCCAGCCGACCTTCAACGACCGAGTCATCGCCCCATCCCTCCTCGCTGCCGATTTCTCAAACATTGGCGGAGAAGTCACCCGCGCCATCAATGCCGGCGCCGATTGGCTCCACCTCGACGTCATGGACGGAAACTTCGTCGACAACATCTCCTTCGGCCCCGCCATCATCCAGGCCGTCCACGAACACAACGACATCTACCTCGATGTCCACCTCATGATCTCCCGGCCCGACCACTACCTCGACCGCTTCGTCGCCGCCGGATCGGACCTCATCACCGTCCATGTCGAGGCCGACCACGACGTCGCCGAGACCCTCAAGCGCATCCGCGCCGCCAACTGCCTCGCCGGGCTCGCCATCAACCCCGCCACCCCCATCGAGGCCGCCGAACCCTACCTCGACCAAATCGACCTGCTCCTCTGCATGACCGTCGTCCCCGGCTTCGGCGGACAGTCATTCATGCCCGAAGTCCTGCCCAAGATCGAAGCCGCCGCCGCCCTGCGGAAAGAGCGCGGATTGAGCTTCCATATCGAGGTCGACGGCGGCATCGGCGAAAAAACCGCCTCGCAGTGCGTCCAATCCGGTGCCAATGTCCTCGTTGCAGGCTCTTCCACCTTCGGCGCGCCCGACATGGCCGCCGCCGTCACCGCGATCCGCCAAGCATAGACAAATCCGCCCCCGCGGCGACGTTCCCCTGCTGACCGACCGATGAAACCCACCAAGATTCTCATCTCCAGTGCCGCCGTGCTCGCTCTCGGGCTCAGCGCCTGGGCCATGCTGGGTCCGGATTCCGTCGATGCGCCCGGCACCCCCGGCAGCGACGACGATGCCGCCCGCTTCTCAAATCGCCCGGCCAGCAAAGTGGGCGCCCGACGCTCCACCAGCCCCTCTCCGCGTCCGACCGGTCCCGTCAAACTGACCGACCGCACCCCGACCAAGCCCACCGAGCTCGCGAAAACCCGCGAAGACCTCAACCGGCTCCTCACCCCCGCCCAGCAGGCCAGCCTCGCCGCCGCCCGTCAGCGCGCCGCCAGCCTGCCACCAGGCCTCGTCGCCAAGCAGCCACGAGTCACCTCATCCCGGCAAAAGGCCATCACCAAGATGCAGGAAGACCTGCGCACCGCGGTGAAAACCAACCCAAGCGGCTGGATCGAAACCTACGACTCCCTCAACCGCGAATTCACCCGTAGCAACGGCAACGGCGGATACTACGGAGGCGGCGGCCTCCCAAGCACCTCGCCCGACCCCGTCGAGCCCTCCACACCGGAACCGACCGAGCCGACCGAGCCGACCCCGGTCGAGCCGACCGAACCCGTCGAAGAAGCTCCCGAGCTGCCCCTGCCGCTCGATGAAGCCCGCCGCCTCGCCGAAAAGTACCGCAACGAGCAGGGCAAGTATCTCGAAGGCCCCACCGATCGCGACGGCCGCTTTCAAGACACCCAGCAGTGACCACCGTCAACGGCGAAGCACTCGATCCCGAACTGCTCCGGGAAGCATTCCAGCGGATCAAGTCAGCGGAAGAAGCCCGCACCGAGGCCTCCTGCTGCGAGCGTGACCCCGAGTTCTACCGCCAGGCGGAAGAAGAACTCATCGAAGGCGTCCTCCTTTCCCAGGAAGCCGAACGCCGCATCCCCGAGCCCAGCAAGGACGACGTCCGCACCGCCATGGAGGCCACCCTGCGCGAATGGCGCGAACACGGC
This sequence comes from Haloferula rosea, assembly GCF_016595525.1. Taxonomy (GTDB): domain Bacteria; phylum Verrucomicrobiota; class Verrucomicrobiia; order Verrucomicrobiales; family Akkermansiaceae; genus Haloferula; species Haloferula rosea. The sequence goes on along the minus strand of NZ_JAENII010000009.1, from coordinate 12,248 downwards.
GCCTCCTGGGACCTCCTCGAACAGCGACGCAACGAAATCCGCAGCGACCTCACCGCACGCCTCCGCATGGACCGCTTCACCGAGTCCGTGTGGGACAACCTTCCCGAACTCACCGAGGCCGACCACCGCGCCTGGTTCGAAGCCCACGCCGAGGACTTCCGCACCACCGCACGCGCCCACGTCCTCCACCTCGTCCGCTTCCCCGGCCCACGGCCCGATGAAGACCACCGGCAACTCCGACAACTTCGCGAAGCCGTCCTCGATGGTGCCAGCTTCACCGACATCGCCCGCGAGCACACCGCCAAGGAGGATGGCCAGATCGACCTCGGCTGGATCGACTACGAACGCCCGCTGAACCCCTTCGAGGCCATGCTCTTCTCGCTCCGCGAAAAGGAAGTCAGCCCCGTCTTCTTCTACGAGCAGGCACTGCACCTCGTCTGGATCCAGCAATTGGAACCCGAGCGCATCCCCCCCTTCGAAGAACTCGCCGAAGAAGTCGCCCCCCTCGCCCTCAAGGCCCAGCGACGCCAGGCCCTCGCCGACATCGCCCGCGAACTGCGCAAGACCGCCACCATCGTCCGCAACGACGAACCCAACGCCTGACCACCCCCCTCAGGAGCCACCACCTCAGGAGCCACCCCCCTCAGGAGCGCGGGTTTCCAACCCGCTTCACAGCAAGCGGAGCAACGAGCAAGCGGAGCCCCCACCTCCCCCACCGAAGGTGGCACCCCCCACTTTTCACTTCTCACTTTTCACCCGTCACTCCCGCACCGCGGGCTTCACTCCCACCGACAATTACCACCCTCCACGGCGTTACCCACCTGATGGCCCACACCCGAAGCCGAATCAAACGCTGGCTCATCATCATGGGCGCATGCCTCCTGGCTTATCTAACACTAACTTCCTTCATCCGCTGCACCGGAGACGGCACGCGCAGCTCCCGAACCCACAGCGACTTCAACTCCGTCGGTGCCGCCTTGCGAATATTCCACACCCATGCCGGCCGCTACCCGACGACAGAGGAAGGACTACGAGCACTCGTCCATCCGCCCGCCACTCTCAAGTCATCAACGCGCTGGAAAAGGATACTCGATGAGATCCCCACGGACCCCTGGCAGAACCCCTACCAATACATCCGTGGTCCGGCATGCCCCGATGAGTTCGGCCTCTACAGTCTCGGCCCCAACGGCCTGCTCGACCTCGGGGACGGGCCTTCCGATGACATCTATTCCTGGGAAGAAGACCCCCCGCTCCTTGAAATCCATCGCCGCCGGCCATGGACCTTCCACCTCGCGTGCGGCTTGCTGTTAGGATGCGCCATACCCCCGATCTTCACCCGGGTGCGCAATCTCTTCCGCTGACCGCCCCTCCCGCCCTATCCGCAGTTGAATCCTTCCAAAGCCAGCCGGATCCCCTCCGCCTTGTGCAGCGTTTCCTCATATTCCTTCTCAGGGTCCGAATCCGCCACGATCCCGGCACCGGCGTGAAATTTCAGCCGTCCACCCTCCCGCACCATCGTCCGGATCGCGATGTTGAACTGGCTCTCCCCATGATAGCCGAAGTATCCGATCGCCCCGCAGTACAACCCGCGCGCCTCGCCTTCCAACTCCGAGATGATCTCCATCGCCCGCTTCTTCGGCGCCCCCGTGATGCTCCCTCCCGGGAAACATGACGCCAGCGCGTCGATCGCATCCACGTCCGGCCGCATCGTCCCACGCACCGTCGATACCAGATGATGCACCTGCTCCAGCGTCTCGAGCTGCAGCATCTCCTCCACCGCCACACTGCCGAATTCCGACACCTTCCCCAGATCGTTGCGCAGCAGATCGGTGATCATCACCAACTCGGAAATCTCCTTCGGCGAGGTCTGCAGCTCATAGGCCGACTGACGATCCGCCGCCGCATCATGAAACCGCGGCCGCGTCCCCTTGATCGGGCGCGCCTCGATCCCGCCCCCCGACATCCGCAGGAAGGTCTCGGGCGATGACGACAGCACCTCGCGCCCCGCCAGCGACATCCACGCCGCCATCGGCGCCGGCGATGCCGCCCTCAGCCTCTCATACAGCGGAAACAACGACCCGCCCTCCACGCTCAGCTCGAAACCCTGCGCCAGGTTCACCTGATAGATGTCACCCGCCGCGATCCACTCACGGATCCGCCCCACCGCCGCCTCGAACCGCGCCTTCGTCCAGCCCGCCTCGATCGGGCCCAGCCGCACCGCCTCGGCCTCCGCCAGCCTCAGCTTCGCAGAAAGCCCGCCGCGCTCGTGCCAGCCACCATCATGAGTGTGGACCAGCATTTCCGGATAGTCCCCGAAGACGAAGTCCCCCTCATAGTCCACCCATCCACACAGCCCACCCAGCGGGAAACCCCGGTCCGCCGACGGCCCCGACGAACGTTCCAGCAGAATCCGCCGCAGAGCATCCCGGTCCGCCGCACAGGCGATCGACCCCCGGATCACCTCGCACGGATCCGCCGCCACGATCGAGACCGGATTGCCGTAGCTCGAAGGCACGTGACCCGCCGTGTCGAAAAACACCATCCCCGGCCGATGCTGCAGGCCCGCCGCCACCTCGATCGGTGTCAGCGACTGCAACTCACGGGAACTCCGGGTGACCGGCGACTTCACGCCCGCACCAGAAACCCCAACGACCCGCCTGCCAAGCGCCAAGTTTCAGACCATCGCACCGACATCCTAGTCACTTGCCCCGCCGCCCCCGGTCCTCTAGCGTGCCCCCCATGTCGAAGACTAAACCCAGCCACGTCTGCTTCCACCTGTCCTGCTGGACACTCGGCATGGTGGCCTTCGTCCAGATCCTCATCGCCGGGCTCGCCGTCTCCGTGCGCGTCGAGGCCGCCCGCGAAGTGCGCGTCGAGGAAAGGGTCGTCACCCGCCTGATCAATGTCGCCCCCGAGCCCACCGTCGCCCCCGACGAGCCCGCTCCACCCGTCGTCGCTCTGCCGCCACCACCCGAGCTCCCGCCCATCCCGACCCTCCCACCGGCCCGCCCACTCGATGCCCCGCCGATCGCCGACCCCGTCGTCGAGCGCCTCGTCATGGAAGCCCGTGAAGCACGCGTCGCCGAGGACATGGGCAGCGCCATCGTGAAGCTCGAAGAAGCACGCGCCAAGGCCCCCGACGAACCGAACGTCCACTACGAGCTCGGCCTCGTCTACGAAACCATGGCCGCCTTCGATCCCACCCTCGCCGAGAAGGCCGGAGAATCCTACCAGAAGGTCTTCGAACTCGGAACCACCGGCGCCGGCGCCCTCTACCCACTCGCCGCACGCAAGCTGCGCGATGGCATCGCCCGCCCCGCCGACTTCCGCGGCAAGCTCGCCCTCGGCCGCACCCGCATCTTCAAGGACGAGACCTTCCAGAACGGCGAACGCGTCGTCCTCACCATTCCCGTCAGCGCCGCACCCGGCTCCGAGCCCGAGGCCGACGACTTCTTCGTCCAGGTCGACTTCTTCGACAAGCCGAACACCGGCGACCCCATCCCCGCCAGCCCCGACTCCAGCACCACCGTCGAGTGGATCAGCGGCGGCATCGACTGGCTCGGCGGCGAGGAACTACTACGTGTCACCTACATCCTTCCCGAGCCCGACCCCTCGCGCTCCCACCTCTTCGGACGGCGGAAATACTACGGTCAGGTCGTCAAGCTGATGTTCAAGAACGAACTCATCGACAGCCAGGCATGGCCACGCCACCTTGCCACCCAGACCATCGGCCCCGAGCCCGCCGGCCTCGACCCACTCTTCTTGGACCGCGAACTGCTTCCACCCGACTTTGATCCGAACATGCCCCTTCTCCCTCCCCTCGTGGACGAGATCCCGCTGCCCGGCCTGCCCCCTCTACCAGAACGCTGATTCACACCACCCATGGAAGCCCGCCAGCTAGGAGACTACCTCCTCAAGGAAATCATTTCGGAGCATGGCGGCCAGGCTCACTGGCTCGCCGAACAATCGTCCGTCCAACGGCCGGTGATTCTCATTGAACTCACCGACCTCACCCATCGCGACGCATTCCTCGCCGACGTCCGCGCCAAGGCCGGCGTCGACCACCCGCTCATCGGCTCGGTCTTCGAAGCCGTCTCCGACGAGACCCAGTGCTTCGTCGCACTCGAGCACATCAGCAGCCAGAGCCTCGCCGACCGACTGGCCGTCAATGAACCGCTGAAGCCCGGCGACCTCGCCCACATGCTGCGGCGCACCGCCGAGGCCATGATGCAGCTGTCGACCTCCGCCGTCGCCACCGAGCCCCTCACCCCGTCGGCCATTCACCTCGACCAGCACGGCGTCGTGCGGATCGACAATATCGCCCGCCACGGCACCCCGGACCCCGAAGCCGAGCAGGCCGACATCGCCCGCCTCGGCCAGAGCCTGCCCGCCCTCGTCGCCGATGGCCACCCCGGCGCCAGCCGCGTCCTCACCGTGCTCGCCTGGATGCGCGGCGAAGGCATCGACCAGCCCCTCACCTGGGATCAGGTCCGCGCCTACGGAGAACAGATCGAAGGCCAGCTGCTCGAAGCCAGCGCACCCGCCAACACCCCGCAGACCCAGCAGAGCATCCCCACGAAGAAGTCCCCCATGCCGGCCATCCTCGGCTCCGTGGGAGCCGTCATCATTCTCGGTATCCTCTTCCTCGTGATGCGGCCGAAGAGCCCCGCCGGCCCCCCTCCCAGCCTGCCCGTCATCCCGGAACCCGTCAGCATCGCCGGCGGATCCCACCCCACCCACGATGGCGGCACCGAGAAGCTTCCCGCCTTCCGCATCGCCGCCTGTGAAGTGACCATCGGCGAATACCACAACTTCCTCGAAGTCCTCGAACAGCTCGACCCCGAAGAGCGCACCGTCTTCGACCTCGAAGGCCAGCCCGCCGAGAAGGCCGACCACCTGCCCGACGACTGGGAGGCCATGCTCGCCGCCGCCAAGGCGGAAGGCACCTGGCAGGACAAGCCTATCAGCACCTTCCATCCCATCGTCAACATCGACTGGTGGGACGCCGCCGCCTACTGCAACTGGAAAGGCTGCCGACTCCCCACCCAGGAGGAATGGTTCGCCGCCCTGCGCACCCAGAACCAGAAGCCCGAAGTCCTCCAGCCCGCACCCTGGAGCTCCGTCATCGACATCGGCACCGACGACCGCACCCCCATCGGACTCCGCGGCATGGCCGGCTCCGTGTCCGAGTGGATCCGCCGCCCGACCCTCAATCCCGCCAACCCGCTCGGCGCCCGACGCTTCGTCATCATCGGCGGTTCCTACCTCCAGCCCGGAGCCGGTGCCCTCGAGCGACAGTGGACGAATGATCGACTCCAGCGCCGGCCCGATCTTGGTTTCCGCGTCGTCTTCTCCGCGCCCTGAACGCATGAGCAACGCTCCCCAGCTCATCGAGCTCAAGTGCAGGAACTGCGGGTCCCAGCTCGACCCCGCCGACATCTCACCACAGCTCGCCGCCGCCCGCTGCCGCCACTGCAACGCCCTCTTCGCCATACCTACGGCAGCTCCCGTAGCTCCGGCGGAAGCCATCCCCCGCCCCGAAGTCGGACTCCCCAAGGGCTTCACCACCCGCCATGAAGGTGCCGACCTCGTCATCACCCGGCGCTGGTTCACCCCCGCCGTCTTCTTCCTCCTCTTCTTCTGCATCTTCTGGAACGGATTCATGATCGTGTGGCATGGCATCGCCATCACTCAGGGCATGTGGATCATGTCCGCCTTCGGCCTCATCCACACCGCTGTCGGCATCGCAGTCGCCTACAGCGTCCTCGCCACCTTCCTGAACTCCACCGTCGTCCAGGCCGGCCCCAGCGGCATCGGCATCCGCCACGGCCCCCTCCCATGGCGGGGAAACCAGACACTCTCCCGCGACCAGCTCCAGCAGCTCTACTGCCAGGAAAAGGTCAGCCGCGGCAAGAACGGCACCAGCGTCCGCTACCACCTCACCGCCGTCACCCCCGGCAACCAGCGTCAGACCCTGATCAAGAACATCACCGATCCCGATCAGGCCATCTTTCTCGAGCAGCAGATCGAGAAACACCTCGGCATCATGGACACCCAGGTCGCCGGCGAATTCCGGCACTGAGGCGCAGAACGACTAACGCTTCACCCGCTGCACCGGCCCCATCCGCAGGAAGGCCGGAGCAGGTGGCCCGCTCGTCTCGCGCATGCGGAAGAACAGCTTCGTGTCCGACACCGTGATCGGCACCGGCACCGAGACCGATCCACCGAGCAACTCGACCGTATCAAGGTCATCCCAATCGTCCAGATCCTCGGAGACCTCGATCACATACCAGCGGTCCTCCGGGCCCGAAAGTTGCAGCGTGACCGACGTCCCCGGATTCACCGCCGTCACCTCGATCGCCGGGTCCAGAAGCGGATTGAGCGAATAGCCGATGTCCATCAGGATCCCGCGCTCGATGTCCGTTAGACTCCGCCGGTATTTGCCCGGGGCCAGCCCCGAAAGCATCAGCGAGCCCTCCAAGGACGGGTTGTCATCATCCAGATGGCTCCCGCTGCTCCCCTCTTCCCAACTTCCCGGAGAATACAACCCCACCGGCTGGCCACCATTCGCCGCCATGGCCATCGGCCCGTTGAAAAACAACCCACTCCCCGGCGATGCCCCACCCGTCCGCACGGAATTCCACAAAGGCACATCCAGCTCGAACGTCACATCATCGATCAACGGCGTCCCCGCGCTGTTGCACAAATAGTCATCGAACACATCCCACACACTCGGGTCACCCAGCGCATCACCCCAGTAATCCTCCCCCGAAAACATCACCCCACTCAGGAACCCCACCGCGTGCAGCAGCTCATGGATGATCGTCGATTTGAAATCATACGCCCCGGGCGACACATCATCATCGAGGTCCCACGTGTAGCCAAAATTCACCTCCACCCCACCATCCGCCAGGCCCCCATTGGCATCCACCCCCGTCAGGATCCGGTCCATCACCACCCCTTCCCAGTAGCCGAAGAAGGTCAGGGCCGGAGAAGCATACTCGGTGTAGGCAGAAGCCAGGAACCCCTGGTTGACGTCATTCACACTCGTCACCTCGATATTCACCGTCTGCGTGTGGTCGAACACCCGGCCCAGCTTCCCCGCCGCATCTTCCAGCGCCGCCCTGCGGGCCGCCCCCAGTGTCGGATCGTTGAATTCCACACTCCCCGAATAATCGAAGACAAACGTCACATCCGCCATGGCCAGAGAGCCCGAGACCACCACAGCCAAGCCAGAGAGTGCCTTTCGCATCCCCGAGAAACACATCACCCCCCCACCCCCTGACAAGCCAATTCCCCCCACCCGCACCCACCCCCCATCAGGAGCGCGGGTTTCCAACCCGTCCCACAACCCGTCCCACAACCCGCCCCACAACCCGCCCCACAACCCAAGCCCACAACCCAAGCCCACAACCCAAGCCCCCATCCCGCGGAGCCCCCCAACCCCGGCACTTTCCACTTCTCACTTGGCACTTTCCACTCCCGCGCAGCGGGCTCCCCCATCCCGGCACTTTCCACTTCTCACTCGCCTGCCCGCCATAGCTCGGAGAGCGACGGCGGGGCACTTTTCACTCCCGCGCAGCGGGCCTCCACAAACTTCCCCCCACTTCAACATTGGCCCAGCCAGATCCGGCGTTCATCCTCCCACCAATGGCAGGCAAGAAGCTCACCCCCATGATGGCGCAGTATCAAACGATGCGCCGCTCCTTGCCCGACGACGTCCTGCTCCTCTACCGCCTCGGCGACTTCTACGAGATGTTCTTCGAGGACGCGCAGACCGCCGCGCCCATCCTCAATGTCGCCCTCACCCGGCGCAACTCCATCCCCATGTGCGGCGTGCCCTACCACGCCGCCGATGCCTACATCGCCAAGCTCGTCAAAGCGAACAAGCGCGTTGCCATCGCCGAGCAAACCTCCGAGCCCATCCCCGGGAAACTCGTCGAGCGCGAGATCGCCCGCATCATTTCCGCCGGCTCCATCATCGAGCACAACCTCCTCGAGGACAACCGCCCCAACTACCTCGCCGCCGTCTATCAGATGGGAAAAAAATGGGGCCTCGCCTGCGTCGACCACACCACCGGCGAATTCAGCGTCGCCGAGTTCACCACGCGCGGATCGCTCGACGACGAGCTCGCCCGCCTCACCCCCTCCGAGCTCCTCTACGCCGACGACCAGATCGAGCACTTCGCCGCCATCCCCGCCGCGCAGGACTACGACGCCTTCGCCTTCCTCCCCGAGCCCGCCGGCCAGCTCCTCTGCGACCACTTCGGCGTCCACTCGCTCGCCGGCTTCGGCTGCGACGACATGCACGCCGCCACCGGCGCCGCCGGCGCCATCCTCCACTACCTCATCCACCAGCTTCGCCGTCCCTGTGAGCACCTGCGCGCGCTGAAAGTCCGCGAGAACGACCGCCTCGTCCTCATCGACGCCGCCTCGCAGAACAACCTCGACCTCGTCGAGTCCCGCTCCGGCCGCAAGCACACCCTGCTCGGTGTGCTCGACCGCACCAAGACCCCCATGGGCGCGCGCCTCCTGCGCGACTGGATCCTTCACCCCCTACGCGACCTCCAACCCCTGCTCGCCCGCCAGGAAATGATCGCCGCCTTCCTCGCCGAGCCCTTCATCCTCGCCAAAGTCCGCGAGTCCCTGCAAGGCATCCGCGACGTCGAACGCACCACCTCCCGCCTGAGCCAGGGCGCCGGCAACGCCCGCGACCTCCAAGCCCTCGCCATCTCCCTCAGCCACATCCCCCAGCTCAAGGACGACCTCGCCAGCCTGTCCCCCAACTCAAGGAGCACAGGCGTCCCGCCTGTGGCCCTAGGAGACAGTCACTCTCAAGACGGAGCGCGCGACTCCAGTCGCGCCCCCCAACCCGCGGAGCCCCCCACCGAATCCGCCGAAGGCGGCACCTCCTCCACTTCTCACTCGTCACTCGTCACTTCCCACTCCGATCGTCTCCACGACTTCACCGAACTCACCACCCTTCTCGAGTCCTCCCTCTCCGACGAACCACCTGCCACCCTCAAAGACGGCGGCCTCATCAAAGAAGGCCACAGCGCCGAGCTCGACGAACTCCGCTCCGCCTCCTCCGATGGCAAACAGTGGATCGCCCAGCTTCAGGAAGACGAGCGCAAGCGCACCGGCATCGACACCCTCAAAGTCAAATTCAACAACGTCTTCGGCTACTTCATCGAAATCTCCGCCGCCAAGCTCGCCACCGCGACCGTCCCCGACGACTACACGCGCAAGCAGACCATGGCCAACGCCGAGCGCTTCATCACCCCCAAGCTCAAGGAGATGGAGAACAAGGTGCTCGGTGCCGAAGAACGCTCCAAAAAACTCGAATACGAGCTCTTCCTCGAACTTCGCAAGCAGGTCTGCGAACACCTCGACGCCCTCCAACAGACCGCCGCCGCCGTCGCCGAGCTCGACGTCCTCGCCGGCCTTGCCGAGACCGCCCAGACCCACCGCCACTGCCGCCCCGTTCTCGAAGAAAGCCGCCACCTCGAAATCAACAACGGCCGCCACCCCGTCCTCGAACAAACCCTCGTCGACGAAAAATTCGTCCCCAACGACACCCTCTTCATCCCACCCCCAGACGGACCGCGAGCTTCAGCTCGCCCCTCCCCCCCCGCCGAACCACAAACGTCACCCCACCCCCCCGAGCAACAGGCAACCGGAGACCCCTCCCTCATCCAAATCCTCACCGGCCCCAACATGGCCGGCAAATCCACCTACATCCGCCAGGTCGCGCTCATCACCCTCATGGCCCAGATCGGCGCGTATGTCCCCGCCGAGTCCGCCACCATCGGCCTCGTCGACCGCATCTTCTGCCGCGTCGGCGCCAGCGACGACCTCTCACGCGGCCAGTCCACCTTCATGGTCGAGATGAATGAGACCGCCCTCATCCTCAACCACGCCACCGACCAATCGCTCGTCATCCTCGACGAGATCGGCCGCGGCACCGCCACCTTCGACGGCCTTTCCATCGCCTGGTCCGTCGCCGAGCACCTGCACGATGAAATCCAGTGCCGCACCCTGTTTGCCACGCACTACCACGAGCTCACCGACCTCTCCAACGCCAAGGCCGCCGTCGAGAACTACAACGTCGCCGTGCGCGAGTGGAACGACGAGATCATCTTCCTACGCAAAATTCTCCCCGGCGCCGCCGACAAATCCTACGGCATCCAAGTCGCCCGCCTCGCGGGCCTGCCAAAGCCCATCATCGAACGCGCCAAGGACATCCTCTCCCACCTCGAGATGCACAGCGCCAAGCCTGATGCGAAGAAGCGTGGCCCCAAGGCAAAGAACACCCGCCCCAAGAACGCGCCGGAACCGAATCCACCGCAGCTGGATCTCTTCGATTGAGGAGCGCGGGATTGCATCGCGCTGCCTCAACCTCGGCGAAACGGCCCGGTCTTCTCGCTCCCCCAACCCCATGATCCGCAACTTTACCGACCGCGACACCGAGCTGCTTTTCCGCAATGAACGGAACCGCCGCTACAACGCCATCGCTCGTGTCGCCCTGCGGAAGCTGATTCAGATGAATCAGGCGGGCAAACTTTCCGACCTCAAGGTCCCACCCGGCAATCGCCTCGAAGCCCTCAAGGGCGACCTTGCCGGCTTCCACTCCATCCGAATCAATTCCCAGTGGCGCGTCGTCTTCCGCTGGACCGATGACGTGCCGATGTGGCCATTTGCGACTACCATTGACGACACCCCTATAACGTCATACGTTATACTCATGAAGTCACCGATCACACCCGGCGAGATCCTTCTTGAGGAATATCTCAAACCCATGGGCATCTCCCAGAATGCCATGGCTCGAGCCATCGGTGTCGCACCACGCGCCATCAATGAGATTGTCCACGGCAAGCGCTCCATTACGCCTGCCATGTCGCTGCGCTTCGGCGCCTTCTTTGGCCAAACCGACACCTTCTGGCACGGTCTCCAGGTGGAATGCGATTTCCGCGCGCTCGCCAAGGACCGCAAGAAACTCACATCCGGGATCCAACCCGCCGAGAAGCTGTCGACCGCTAGATGAATGTTTGTTTTCGAGGACCGGCCCCTTCGACAATAACGAGCCCGGGATCGCATCCCTCATCTGCCCAAAACCGCTCCGCTCCATTCGTGCAAGGGCAGCGACCTGAGACGTTTGCAGCCCACCTACTCTGCCTTAGGAATGGAAATCTGCTCGTAAATCCGCCAGCTTCAACCTACCTTGACTGGCGATGCCGAAAACCGAGATCCACAGGAAACTTGCCCAGCAGATGAGCGAGGCGAGGGCTCTTTCCTCCTCCCGGGTGATGTCGCGCGCGCAATTTGTGGCGCAGACTCCGGTGGAACTACGGGTTTCTTCCAAGGCAAAGGACGTCTCGAAGTCCTCAAAGCCCAGCAAAAAGCGGTAGCCGAATCCGGACTTCTCCGCTCCGTCGAGTTTCCGAAGACGACGAATATCGATGCCCGTGGCACCGAGCATGTCGTCCGATTCCGCGGACAGCGGGTCGAGAAACATCAGAAGAACGAGGCCTGGGTGCCGATCGTGACCCGAGAAGGCAGGTTCGGGATCGAGCGGGCCCTGCCCACCGAATACTTACGGAGGCTCGAACTGCAGAACCAGATGTTCGGCGATGACATCCGGATTGTCGCACTCACCCGGGGCGATCGATTTGTCATCACCCAGCCCACACTGCGGGGTGGCGAGCCGACCGAGAACGAGATCCGTGACGTTCTGGAAGATGCGGGTTGGAAACGCATCTCGCCTTCGATGCAGAACCTGCCCATTCAACTCATGGGTTCCGCGTGGTGGCACGACGAAGAAGACCTTGTGATGCTCGACGCCCGAAAGCCCAACTTCAAGAAGACCGAATTCGGAGTCCTGCCAATCGACCTCATCCTTGCAGATCTCACCGTAGAAATGAAAAAATCCCTCACTTAAGAATTCGCAAGCACCCCACTCTTCAATCTCCCCACTTTCCACTTTTTACTTCTCACTCGGCACTACCCATGAAACCCACCGCCTCCCTCCTCACCTCCCTCCTCCTCGCCACCGTCTGCGCCGAAGCCAAGCCGCTCAAGGTCTTCATCCTCGCCGGCCAGTCGAACATGGAGGGCCACGCCCGCATCGAGACTTTCGATTACATCGGCGACGACCCCGCCACCGCGCCCTTGCTCAAGATGATGCGCGGACCCGACGGCCAACCCGCCGTCGCTGAAAATGCCTGGATCTCCTACCTAACCGGTCATCA
>NZ_JAENII010000008.1 GCF_016595525.1 Haloferula rosea | reverse complement strand
CCTTCGCCAAGGCTCCGTCAGTCAAGCCGCTGGCTTGCCAGCCGAAGCCTTGGCGAAGGCTGGTGGAGGCGAGGGGAGTCGAACCCCTGTCCGCAACGTCATCAACACTGGCATCTACACGTTTAGCAGACAGTCGGTAGTTTCGGATGAGTTCGGCCTGTTTGCCGCGTCCCTCAACCTAGCGTCCTGTTGAATCTCGCCATTCGACCCGGTCGCCCGATCAGATGGCCAGCCTATTAGGTAGTCGCCTTCCCCCTTAATAGGCGTCAGGGTTCGGGCGTTGCTGTCAATTAAGCAGCAAGTGCGAGCTCGTTAGAGTCTGCAATTATTTGTTTTGGGCGGCTTTTTACGAGGCCAACCGACCAACCTCGACGTGCAGCCAGCGAATCGAACATCCCGTCGAAACCAGAACGCCCCCTTCACTTAGCTGGGGGAAGCATGGTGCCGGATGGCTGGGTTTTCAACTGGGAAATTCGTGGGCTTTTGGAGCGGTGGTGGGCTGGGGGTGGATTGCTGAAGTTCGGGATTTACGCAGTCGTCCCTGTGCTTAGTTTGGGCGTGATTCTTGAGTACGGAAGCGTCACAGAACCGACTGGATACCCTTCAGCCCATTGAGTTGGCCGAGGGTGTGGAGGTCCGACTCCGGATTGCGGGGCCGCTGCTGCGGGGCGGGGCGCTCGGGATTGACCTGGCGATCCAGTGGGCGTTCATCCTGCTGGCTGGATTCATCCTCAGCCTGACGGGGATGGTCGTCGGTGGTTTGACGGCGGTGGGTTTGATCTCGTTGATGTGGTTTTTCGTCTGGTGGTGGTATCCGGTGTTTTTTGAGGCCGGTCCGTGGGGGGCGACGTTTGGAAAGAAAATCCTCGGGTTGAGGGTGGTTCAGAAATCGGGTTCGCCGATTACCTTCGGGCAGGCAGTCCTGCGGAATTTTCTGCGCTATGCGGATGGGATGCCTTTTCTTGGTTTCGGGGTGATGGGCATACCGACCTTCGGTTTCGGGGTGGGTGTGCTGGTGGCGACCCAGCGTTTCCAGCGCCTAGGGGATCTGGCGGCTGGCACGGTGGTGATCTACGACAAGGTGCCGCCTGAACCGGTGGTGCCCAGTCCACCGGCACTGGAGACGATTGCCCCCCCGATGGCGCTGCGTCCTGAGGAGGTGAAGGCCCTGTCGGCGTTCACGGATCGGGCGGGTCTGTGGTCGGAGGGGCGGAGGATTGAAATTGCGGATCACGCACGCGAGCTGAGTGGCTCGAAAGGTGCTGCCGGGGTGACGCGGCTCACGGCGATGGCAAGGTGGCTTCAGGAGCGGAAGTAGATGAAGAAGGGGAATTTCGAGGAAAGGCGCCAGCAGGCGTGGCGCGAGTTCGACGATCTGGTCGGAAGCCTCGAGCGTCGCAAGCCGATGGCGGGTGTTTCCGAATTGCCGCGAAGGTTCCGTGAGATGTGTGCCGACTTGGCCTTGGCGAATCATCGGATGTATGGCGGTGAGGTGGTGACCCGGCTCAATGACTTGGTGATCCGTGGCTACAAGATGCTCTACCGCAGCCAGCGGAAGGGTGGTGAATCTTTCGTGCGTTTCGTGGTGCGGGACTTTCCCGCCGCAGTGAGGAAAGACTGGCGGTTGTTCTGGCTGTGCAACCTGATGTTCTGGGTGCCATTCGGTGTGATGATGGCGATGGCATGGATCGACCTCGACTGGGTGCAGGCGATCCTCGGCCCGTCGGGCATGTCGGGGCTCGAGCAGATGTATGGCGGTGAGAAGGAACAGCTCTCCTACCTGCGCAGCGAGTTCGGTTCGAACTTCCAGATGTTCGGTCACTACATCCAGAACAACGTCAGCATTGATTTCCGGATCTTTGCCGGCGGGATCGTGGCCTGTCTCGGGACGATTTTCTTTCTCGTTTACAACGGTCTGGCGATCGGGGCATCGGCCGGCTACGTCACCTATGCCTGCAACCCGGAGTCGTTCTGGACCTTCGTGGCGGGCCACTCGTCGTTCGAGTTGATCGGGATGGTGATCGCCGGGATGGCCGGGATGCGTCTGGGGCTTGCTGTCCTGAAGCCAGGGAGAATAACGAGGGCGAAGGCTATCGGGATGGCGGCCAAGAAGGCCCTTCCACTCATCTACGGGGCGGCGGGCATGACGGCCATCGCTGCGGTGATCGAGGGCTTCTGGTCGGCGCAGGGATTGCCGTCGAACGTGAAGTATACCTTCGGGATCCTGATGTGGCTGCTGCACGTGGCGTATTTCCTTTTGTTGGGAAGGGGGGAGCGTGAGGCTTGAGTCGGTGACGGCCGAACTGAGGCCGCGCAGCGAGTGGGAGTCGGTGGATCTCGGGCTCGCCCTGGTCCGCCGGGATTTCGCCAAGCTCAGTGCGGCTTGGTGGATCGGCATGCTTCCGGTGCTTCTGATCGCCTTGCCGTTGCTGCGGGATCATCCGTTCTGGTTTTCCTTGTTGTTCTGGTGGTGGATCCCGGTGAGCTCAAGGCTGACCCTTTTCAAGTTGAGCCGGATCCTGTTTGGAGAGGATCCCAAGATGAAGCATCTGTGGAAGGAACTGCCGAAGGCGATTGGGCGACGGTTCTTCTTCCGCATGATCTGGGCGCGTGCTTCGCCATGGAGACCGCTGACCATGCCCGTCGAGGACCTCGAGGGGCTGAAGGGGAAGGACTACTCGGCGCGTTGCCGGATTCTCCTGCGGCGCGGTGATTCGAGTGTGATCATGTTGGCGATGTGGCGGCTGTTCCTGACCTTCTGGCTCGCGCTGGCGCTGTTCTTCACCGGCATGCTCTTCCTGCCGCAGAATGCCCAGGCGGAGTGGGGTGAAGCGATGTCGC
Source organism: Haloferula rosea (assembly GCF_016595525.1). Lineage (GTDB taxonomy): Bacteria > Verrucomicrobiota > Verrucomicrobiia > Verrucomicrobiales > Akkermansiaceae > Haloferula > Haloferula rosea. The sequence continues at coordinate 228,873 of NZ_JAENII010000008.1, read as the reverse complement.
TGTGGTGGGAGGTCGAGGGTTTGGTGCCGCCGCTCGGGTTGTCGGTCGCGATCATGCTCTCGCTGTGTGTGTCGATGTGGTTGGTCGACATGTTTTCCGTCGGCGCGGGATTCGGCATCTACATCAACCATCGTACTTGGATCGAGGGATGGGATGTGGAGTTGGCCTTCCGACGCATGGCGAACCGGTTGCAGGGCATGGCAGGTGCCATCCTTGTCGGGGTCATCGGATGGATGGTGACCCCTGCGCAGGCGGAGGAATCGGAATCGAAGGTGGTGATCGAAGAGGTGCTGGCGCACGAGGATTTCGAGATCCACACCGAGACCATCAAGGAGCCCGAGCCGTGGCGCTGGGAGTGGCTGGAGAAGCTGTTTGGCGGGGGTGTCGGTAGTGCGGGTGGCACGGGCATGGATGCATTGGCTGCCTTGTTGAAGTTTCTCGTGATCGGTGGGTTGATCGGACTAGTGGCGTGGTTGATCTGGAAATACCGACACTTATTCGCCGGGCGCGGGGGGACGAGGGCTCCGAAGGCGCAGGCCCGTGCGAAGGTGGTGATGGGGATGGAGGTGACCGAAGAGAGTCTGCCGGACGATGTGGCGGTGGCGGCCATGGAGGCGTGGCGGTCGGGTCGGCGACAGGAAGCGATGAGCCTGCTCTACCGTGGGGCGATCTCGTGGATGATCGGCAAGGGGGGCGTGGAGATCGCGGAGTCGGATACCGAGAATGATTGTCTCGGAAGGGTGAAGACTTCCCAGGTCCTCCATCAGGAGTATTTCGGCTCTCTGACGACGGAGTGGATCCGACTGGCGTATGCCCGGCAGATTCCCTCGGACGAAACCATCGAGTCCCTCTGCCGCAACTGGCCGTTTCGTGAAAGGGGGGCGGCGTGAGAGCCTTGCTTCTCGTTCTGATCTTCGCGCTGGTCGGGTGCAGCTACATCGAGACGACTCGCGAGGTCGGTCACAAGGGGCGCGCACGAGTGAATCCCTATCTTGCCGCCGAGCGGTTCCTGGAGGATTTCGGCTACACGGTTCGGAATGATCCGGGCTGGCCGGAGCTTGATGATCCGCTGGGGATGGTGGTCCTGCCGGCCTCCGTCCTGACGGCGGATGGCTACATTGAGGCACTGGAATCGTGGGTGGAGTGGGGTGGCCACGCCGTGATCACGCTGGAGCACGGCGAGGGCTACATCAATGACTGGAGCCGCGGAGGAAGTTTCGGATCTTGGTATGCGGAAGAGGAGCCGGATGCTTTCGATGCGTGGATGGCGCGTCTTGGATACACCGTGGAGGGGGTTGAGCAGGAGGATGCATTCAAGTCACCGAAGGCTGGTGAGTTCGTGAGGCTGAGAGGGCGGCGCTACGAGGTGTGGATGGAGTCCGGTGTGCGCATCAAGCCGGGCGACGGCAAGGGTCGGATGTTGATTTCCAGAAACCTGGGTGACGGGCGGCTGACGATCGTGAGTGATGCCCGACCGTTCCGAAACCGCTACATTGGCGATTACGATCATGCCGAGCTGCTCAAGACCCTGATGGAGCTTTCGGAGTATGGCACAGAGGTCGTGTTTGTGCGCAACGCATCGCTTTCCTTCTGGAGCCTGCTGTGGTCCCGGGCGTGGCCGGCCCTGATTGCCTTGATTCTTCTCGTGGCGTTCTGGTTGTGGAAGAACCTGCCGCGTTTCGGCCCGCTCGATGCCCACGAAGACTCGAGGGCGCTGAGGGCCTATGATCACCACTTGGAAGCGCTCGGCGATTTCCACTGGAGGCTGGATCGTGGCCAAGGGCTGCTGCGACCTCTGCGTGAGAGCATCCTGGAGCGGACCCAAGCGCTTGCGATGGCCTCCGGTCGGCGCGATGCCGACATGTTCGGGCTGATGGCGGAGCGTTCCGGCATTCCCAGAGAGCGCGCCGAGCGTGCCATGACTTTCGAACGCGCGCGGGATTCCGCGAGCTTCACCCGCCTGGTGGCGGACCTGCAATCCATCCACACTTCGATTCCATGAACGACTCCATTCCACCCGATCCTGAACACGTGAGCCCGGAGACTGATCCCGTGACTCCAGAGACCGAGGTCTCGTCAATCCACGACGAGCCAGCGCAGCCAGAGGTCGCCGCTGAAGAAGCTCAACCGGAGTCGGCAGCAAGCGGTGTGGTCGCGCGGATGCGCGCGCAGATCGAGCGCTCCGTCCTCGGGCAGCAAGAGGTGATCAGTCAGGTTCTTGCGGCCTTGCTGGCGGGCGGTCATGTTCTGTTGGAAGGGAAGCCGGGTCTTGGCAAGACCCAGCTCGTGCTGGCGATGGCGAAGACTTTCGCAGGTGACTTCAGCCGGATTCAGTTCACCCCCGACCTGATGCCTTCGGACGTTACGGGATTCCGTCTTTTCGACATGAAGAGCCAGACCTTCCAGCTTCGGCAGGGACCGGTGTTCACGAATCTGTTGTTGGCCGATGAAATCAACCGGGCCCCTGCGAAGACCCAGTCGGCCTTGTTGGAGGTGATGCAGGAGAGGCAGGTCACGATCGATGGGGAGACCATGCCATTGGGCGCGCCGTTCATGACGCTGGCCACCCAGAACCCGATCGAACACGAGGGGACTTATCCGCTGCCTGAGGCCCAGTTGGACCGATTCCTGATGAAGGTGTTGCTTGATTATCCGGACGGGACTTCTGAAACGGAGATCGTGACGCGCTCTGCAAGCGAGATTCCGGGCGCGTCGCCGGTTGACTCCGTCGAGGTGGTCGCGACCCCCGAGGAGGTGGTCGCCGCGCAGGCCGAGACGGCGGCGGTGCAGGTTGTTCCGGAAGTCGTCGATTACGCGGTTGCCATCGTTCAGGCGACTCGTGAGGCGAAGTCCATCGCGCTGGGGGCAGGGACGCGCGGAGCGATTTCGCTGGTCCGGATCGGCAAGGCGATTGCGATCCTGCACGGGAGAAATTTCGTCACGCCCGACGACATCAAGGCGGCATCCCTGCCGGTGCTTCGCCATCGTGTGCAGGTTGCACCGGAGGTTTCGATCGGCGGTCAGACGGTCGATGAAATCCTTAGGGGTCTGGTCGAGTCGGTGCCGGCCCCACGTCACTGAACGCAAGATGACTCCCAGTCTGATCACTCTCAGATTCCTTTTCGTGTGGCTGCTCCTCGGTGTGGCCGCTTCGATCTGGGGTGGTCAAGTACTAGTCACCTGGTATGTCGTGGGAGGAGCGCTGGTGCTGCTGTTCCTGATCGACGGGTTGCTGCTGTGGAAAGGATCGAAGATCGAGCTGGTCCGGAAATTGCCCGAGCGGTTCGCGCTGGGTGAACCCGGGGAGGTCGGTATCGAACTGGTTCATCATGGGGCTCCATCGTGTGCCCTGATGCTCTTCGACGGCATTCCCGAGGGGGCCGAGGCCGAGGCGATGCCGTGGACGGGCATGGTGCCGAGGGGAGAACGCTTGCGGGTGACACATCCGGTGCGGATCATGGAGCGTGGCGAGGCGGTGTTCCGGCCGGTGCATACCCGGATGCGTTCGCCTCTGGGGATGTGGTGGAAGTCCGCCGTCCATGGTGAGGAGGAGAAGGTGCGGGTGTATCCCGACTATGAGCCGGTGATTCGGTTCGCCTTGCTGGCGACCCAGGCACGGCAGGACCAGATGGGGATCGTACGCCGGTCGCTGGCCGGAAGCAGCCGGGATTTCCATCAACTTCGTGAGTATCGTGAGGGGGACCCGCTGGCACAGATTGATTGGAAGGCGACGTCCCGACGGATGCAGTTGATCAGTCGTGAGTTCCAGGAACAGCGAAACCAGACGATCATTTTCCTGACCGACACGGGACGACGGATGCGGGCGATGGACGGCGAGCTTCCGCAGTTCGATCACTGTTTGAACGCGATGCTGCTGCTGTCCTACGTGGCGCTCCGACAAGGGGACCAGGTCGGGGTTCAATCGTTTGGAGGGACCGATCGCTGGCTGCCGCCGGTGAAGGGGGCTCATTCGATGGCGACGCTGCTGAACCATCTCTACGACTATCAGACGACCACGGAACCGAGTGATTTCACGACTGCCGCCGAACGTTTGCAGGCCCGTCAGAGACGGCGTGCGATGGTGGTGGTGATGACGAACCTTCGGGGTGAGGATGCGTCCGAATTGATCCCGGCCTTGAGGATCCTTTCGGCGCGGCATTTGGTGGTCCTGGCGAGTTTGCGTGAGCGGGCCATCGAGGACGCCCGCCAGCATCCGATCGGTGTGTTCAAGGATGCGCTGCGCTTTTCTGCAGCGGAACAGTATGATCTGGAACGCGAGGAAGTGATGGCGACCCTGCGGGCGCACGGAGTGGTCACCCTGGATGTGCCTGCGCAGGACTTTCCGGTCGAGTTGGCGAACCAGTATCTCGACATCAAGGCGGCGGGACGGCTTTGAAGCTTGGGGAATCCCACGGTTTCCCGGGGGCTGAGGGGAGGGGGCCGGGGTCCTCCGCGATGGCGTAATGGTGCTTCGTGCCGGGGGAGGCATGATGTGGATGTCGCTCGCTGAGTGACGCGTTCGCACGGGCGCCGGAACTCTCCCCCTCCGGCGCCCGCGTTCTTTTTCAGGAGGTCACTTCGCCGTGATCACGTAATGGGAGGAATACGCAGAGCTGCCACGATCGCGTGCGTAAGGGAAATGCACAGCCCCCCAGGGGCCCACGGACGCTGAATGTTTCCCCCTTCAGCGTTCGTGGACTTCGTGCATGACCTTCGATGCCAACCCGGTGGAAGGGTTGCCGAAAAGAAAAGCCCCGCCGGTAGGGGCGAGGCAGAGGAGGAAGGCAGTCGGAGCAGTCGGGAACCGCCCGCTGCGTGGGAGGGCATCAGATGAGCCCTTTTCGAATGGCCTTGGAGACCGCCTCGGTCTGAGTGCGGACGTGGAGCTTCCGGTAGACGCTGCGAAGGTGCATGTCGACGGTATGGAGGGAAATGTCCAACTGATCGGCGATCTCCTTCTTGATGTGACCCTTGACCATCGCGCGAAGCACTTCCTCTTCGCGTTTTGTGAGAGGCTCCGTTTCCTCGACCGGGCCGAGTTTGGCGAAGCCATCGAGAATCATGCTGGCAATGGCGCCACTGAGTGGGGCGGCACCACCCATGACATCGCGAATCCCATCGACGATGTCGTCGGGGTCGGCGGTCTTGAGCAGGTAGCCTGAAGCGCCATTGCAGATCGCGCGGTAGACGCGTTCCCGGTCATCGAAGGCCGTCAGAATGACGATCTTCTGCTCCGGGAACTTGGCTTTGACTTCATTGAGGACCTGAAGCCCGTCCTTCCCCGGCAGGCCGAGGTCGAAGAGCATCAGATCCGGAAGTTTCGAGCCATAGCTGATTTCAGCGAAAAGCTCATCCGGATGGGTGAAGACTTTTTCGCAGTTCATGTCGTCTTCTCCGCCGATGAGGCGACACATCTGCTTCGCGAACTGCGAGTGGTCCTCGAGAATCCAGATCCGGATGGGGGTTGATGGGGTATCGCTGCTCATGCCACTGCCTTGCTCGCGATCAGGTTGGCGCGTTTCACCTCCAGACGCAAGAGCGTCCCGTTCCCCGGCTTGGATTCCACCTTCAGGCGGCCTTCAAGCACTGCTGCGCGGTCGACCAGCTTGCGAACCGCGGCGGGTCGCGAGTTCTCTCCGGTGGGGAGGCCGATACCGTTGTCCTTCACCTCCATGACGAGGCGGTCACCGGCATCCTGGATGCGAATGCTCACCTCGGTGGCTTTGGAGTGCTTCAGGATGTTGTGCAGAGCTTCCTTGTAGAAGAGGAAGAGGTGACGCTTGGCGTCGAGGGTCATCTTGGCGGCCGTCCGGTTTGAGCGGCAGATGAGCTCGTAGTCGAGGTCGCGGAGCAGGCGGCCGGCGGTGTCGCGCATGCGTTGCACGAAGTCGCCGATGCTGTCTTGTCGACGCTCGAGGAGCCAGACGATGTCCCGCATGGCCAGCGAACTTTCACGGGCAATCACTTCGACTTCATCGAGATCCTCGGCAACTTCAGTCGGACCTTCCAGTCGACGGAGGTCACGTTTCGCAGAGCGGGCGATCAGCGAGATGCTTCCCAAGTTGCTGCCGATGTCATCGTGAAGGTCGGAGGCGATGCGTTTGCGCAGACTGTCGATCTGCTTGCGGGAAACCAATCGGCGGCGTTCGACGAAGGCGATGGGGATGAGGAAGGTGAGACCGATCGCGACCGAAGCACCCCAGGTGGTATTCAGCTCGGTCTCGGTCGCCATGCTGGCGCGTGTCGGGCTCAGGGTTGCGAGTTCCTTCTGGATGCTGTTCCGTTCGTTGAGTTGCTGGAGCCAGCTGGCAATCGGGCGAATCTCAAGTCCGTTTGCGTAGCCATCAGTGAGTTGCAGAGTCGGCGGTTGCTTGGCACCGTTCGCGGTGGTTTCGACCTCATGGCCAGCCGCCACGTTCCGTCCGAACGACCAGACTTCGATTTCCGACAAGGCCTGCATGTGCAGCCTGCCGAGGCTGACGGGCGTGGCGCTGCGAATGGTCACGTAGCGTCCCTGGTGACCCAGCGTGGAGATGACGCACGGTGCGAAACTATTGCCTCCGGTGTTGACCTCGATGGGAACGCCTCCGCCGTCGGGCGTGTCGGAAATGGAGACGGTGAGCTTCTCAGGAAAGGTGCTGGTTCCACCGAATTCCGCAAACTGATAGGGAAACAACACGACCCGCTCGACGCGTTCGCTTTCAGCGAGATCGATGGTCCACGTTGCCTCCGGATTCTGAGGGTCGACATCGACCAGATTCCCCCGGGAATTCGTCCAGGTTCCGCCTTCCCAAGTGCCGAGAGGAGTGCGCCCGTCGATGGCGAACTTCGGTTCCCATTGGTTGGGCGAGTCCAGCGAGTGGGTGGCCGTGACCGATGCGGAAAACGAAACGGGCTCACCTCCCGAAAGTGCGACGAACTCGGAGATTGCGGCGATTGATTGGTCGCCGCGGAAGTGACCGAGTGGGATGGAAAGCCGGACGTAGCGGGCTTCGACATCGCGAGTCACGATCCGAAGTGGGAACCCGGCCTGACTTTCATGCAACTTGTCACGGGTTTCGTAAACGAGCTGGGCATCCGAGAAGTCCGGGGTGAGGGAGGTTTCGATCTGAATGCGGAGCGGGAAGTAGCGCTGGTTCTCGCTTGGCCGAAGCTGGCTTGGGACGATGAAGATTTCGCTGATCGGGTAGGTATCCTGAAGGTCGAGCGTGAGCGTCGGAATCTCGGTGGCGCCATTGGCGCGAATCGACTGCCAGCCATAACCGTGGTTCAAGGGTTTGGGGGCGTAGGCGGAGAGTTGCCGCAGTCGCCGCTCGAGCCAACCGATTCGTTCCTCGATTTCAACGAGCTTCGGGTTGAGAACACGGGCAATCCTGCCGATGGGGTTGCTGGATTGGGCCTCCTCGAAGGAGCAGGCGCGGTCGGAAGTCCCGATGAGGGATCCGATGATGATGGGGAGTAGGGAGATGCTGGGAGGGCGGAGCATGCCGTGGGGTGGGGTGACGCAGCAGCCGATTAATTAGCATTTTTAAAATATCAGAACAACTTTTTTGTTGAGGTCTCGTGAATCCTCACTTTCATGAGGCGTTTCCGTGCTCATGATGACGCTGATTTGACGAGGAGGCCCTTGTCGCGGGCGGTTTTGAGCATTTTTGAGAAGAGGGAGGCTGCGCCTGAAATGAATAAAATATTGAGGGCTGTCGCTGCCGCGAGGTGCTGGGCGTCGATTTCGCCGGTGCTGAGGAGCTGCCTCATGCCCTCAAATACGTGAGCAGGGGGCATGGCCAGCGCGATTCCCTGCATGAACTGGGGCAGGACATCGATGCCGTAAAAGACGCACGCGAAGGGCTGGATCAGGAAGGGCACGGCCCATGCAAGTGATTCCGCGGCGTGTCCCCAGCGGAGGATGAGGGAGATCGACACCATCCCCAGCGTCCAGCCGAACATCATCAGATTGGCGTAGAAGGCGATGAGGGCCCACTCGAATTGGAACAGGTTGAAGGAGTAGGCGAGCAGGGCGATGACCACCATGACAATGGCGGTTACGGCCACCCGGAGCAGTCCAACCGAGAAACTGGCCGCGAGGTATTCGGTCATACGGATGGGTGCCGCGAAGATGTTGAGAAGATTCCTCGTCCAGACATCCTCGAGGAAGGAGATGGCGACTCCCTGCTGGGATCGAAACAAGGCATCCCAGAGGATGATGCCACCGATCAGGTAGGTGATGACTTGAGGAAGCTGATGGTCGCTACCTGCAGCCAGCTGCTGGATGTATGTGGTGGTGAAGCCCCAGACCAGCAGTTGGACGACGGGCCAGAAGAAAAGTTCGGTCGCTCTGACTGGATTCCGGGTAAACAGCAGAATCTGGCGGGTAATCAGAGCGCGTATGATCGATGGTCGAAGCATGAAGCTCCGCCAGCTTCATCCGGCGGGAGAAGTTGGCAAGATCCGATGCCGACAGGGCCGGAATTCGGCTCACTCGCTGGTGCCGGAGCGGGAGTCGTAGAGGGTCTGATGGGTGGCGAGTTCCTTCCGCCGCCGGTGGATTGATGGAAGCAATTGGTCCAGCGTCCCTCGTTGTTTGCTCAGCTGGCTGGAGGCTTGGGTCATGTTGCTTTCCAAGTCCTCGATGATGGAGGTGAGGGTGGCTTCAAGCGCAAGGAGTTCGGTGCGTTTGGCGTCGTCCGTGACTGCGGCGAGCTGGCCGAGGATGGCCCCCAACTCCTGGCGCTTCTCTGCCAGTTCCACTTGCAGGGCTTCGACTTGTTTCGAAGTGGCCGCGAATGATGCGGCCAGTTCTTCCGACTTGAGTTGGTCATCAGCAATGCGTTGCCGGGTCTGGAGAATCTCGGACAGTAGTTCAGCCCGGGACCAACGTCTGACCAAGTGCGCGTGGTGGTTGAGGGCCAACCTTGCTTTCCAAAGTCTCGATCCGGTTTCCGAGCGTTCCTTGTTGGCCTCATCGATGGATTTCTGAATCTCCGGACCCTGTTTCTCGAGTTCCTTGATCCTCTTGGCCGTCTGATCAATGGCCTGTTTCAGCGAGGGAAGGGCTGCGTCGTGCTTGGCGAGGGCCTCCTTCTCCCGATTCCACTCGTCCGAAGCCCGTTGGAGGTGTTGTTGCGTCTCATCGCGTCTCGTATCGAACGGGGTCGCCTGCTTGCGTAGTTCCGCGAGAACTTGCTCTGCGGTCGCGAGCTGTTTGGACTGCTGTTGGATCTGTTGGTCGTGGCTTTGCAGGGTGGCGGCGCGCTTGGTTTCGTCCTTTTCCTTCTCGGCGGCTTGGCGCGACTCTTTCGTAGCGGCAAGTCGCTTGCCGAGTTGATCCACTTCCTGCTGCGCGTCCTGAATCCGGCGGTCGTGGTTCTTCGCCTCGGTGACGGCCTTCTGATTCGCTTGATTTGCCTGCGCCTTTTGTTGGTTCAGCCGATCGACCTTCTGGCGGGTGGTCTGGATGAGACGTTTGTGTTCCTCGTGCGCTTGCTTGGCGTGTTGGTGGGCCTCTTTCGATTGGACGACCGCCTTCCTGTTTTCCGTTAGGCGGACTTCAGCGTTGCGGACCTTGGCGACGCTGGCCTGGTGAGCTGCGTTTGAGTCATCGAATTCCTTGAGAACCGTGACGCGTTCCTTCTCCAAGGAAGCGAGACGAGTGGGGATGGTGGGAGGATTGGAATCAATGGTTCCCACCTGCTTGCCGCTCCGTGTGTCGTAAGCGGCGATGAGCCCCTGATAGTCGGCCACGAACACACGCTTGTTTTCGGTATCGAGAGCGATCGACGTCGGGATGTCCGGGAGTTTCGGAATCGTCTTCTGCTGGCCGAAGTCGGGCTTCCAAAGCTTGGCGGTCTTGTCGCGCCCGGCGGTGGCAAATGTGCCGTCGATCCCCCACGCGAAGGTGGTGACACCGCCCTTGTGGGCGTCGATCTTCTTCACCTCCTTGCCTCCGTTCATTTCCCAGAACCTCACGCTTCCGTCCTCGGAGGCAGAGGCGAGGATGTTGGAGTCGGCTCTGAATCGGACTTCGGTGATGCCTGCCTGATGACCACGGAGCGTGTGGAATTCGTTCCCGGTCGTGCCTTCCCAGACCCACACACCGCCGTTGCGGTCGCCGGTGGCAAGCAGGATGCCGTCGTTGGAGAAGTCGACACTCATGATCCAGTCGGTGTGTTTCTTGATCGCGGCCAGGCGGCTGCCGTCCTCACTGTTCCAGAGTTTGATGAGTTTGGAGGGGGAACCGGTGACCACCCGGGAAAGGTCGGGGCTGAGGTCGGCGCTGAGAACGGTGTCGAATTCCTTCGCTGCCGTGAGGACGCGCTCCCCTGTGGTGACGTCGAAGGTGACGGTGACGCCTGATTTCCCGGCAATCCCGCCGCCGGTGATCAGGTAGCGGCCATTGGGGGTGAAGGCGAGCGAGACGGGTTCGCCTTCAGGGAAGGGGAGGATGCCGACCAACTCGAGGTTCGAAGTGCTGTAGAGGAGGACCTGATTCTGTCCGGTCACGGCCAGCAGGGGCGCCCATGGTGAGGTGACCATCGCATGAATGGCCGATGTTCGAGGGGCGACAGTGGCAGGCTCGAGCAGAAGGTCAGAAGGGAAGGGGGGAGGTCCGGCAGGACGGGAAGACGGATCGCCGGCCAAGGCGGTGTCGAACTTGGGTTTCGTCGGCTTCTTCGCCTTGGAACTCGAGTTTTCGAGCAGACCACCCGTGATCCATGCCTCCAGCGTCTTGATCTGATCGTTGGGAAGCGCGTCGCCTTCCGGCGGCATGATGGGTTCGGCGGTCTGCCGGACGACGGCGATGAGTTTCGAACCGGTATCGCCGGCTTCCACGATCTTTCCACCCGAGCCACCTTTCATGGTGGCGGGGTAGGTGGAAAGGTCGAGTCCACCCTTGGCCTTGTCGGGATTGTGGCAGTTCAAGCACGCCTGCTCGAAGATGGGGAGGACGTGTTCGTCATAAGTCACCTTGTCCGCCATGACCCACGGACATGCCGAGAGACAGAAGACAGAGAAGTGGACTGCGAGGCGGGACACGGCGGGAAAAACGGAAGGGAATGGAACTTTCGCGATAGGAGCCAATACGGTCGCAGGAACCGCATCTTGCTCAAAACAAGAAGTCCGGACCCATGAATGGCCCGGACTTCGAGAAACAAGAACTCAGCAACAAAGGAAATCAGCCCAGAGGAATCTTCAGTCCAAGGGTGGTCGAAACCGCTCCGATCACGACAGGAATCATGGAAATCGAATCGCCGGCCAGAGTCTGGGCAAAGTGGTAGAATGCCTGGTGCTGAGGCGTGGGAAAAAGCACGGTCGGGATGAACAGCATGCCGACGCTCAGGAGGATTGGGATGGTTGCCACGATGATGAGAATGGCCTGCCGCTGGTTGAATTTGCCCAACAGCAACGCCCTGAAGCCGTCAATGTAGCAGGTCTTCAGGAAGTGGGCCGTTTGGCCGAGAAATTTCCGCGCATTGGGCAGGAAATGGGTGCGCATGGACCTGAAGTTCAAATTCAGGTTCTTCCGCTCGAATTGGGGGAGCTTCAGAGATGCAAGTTGGGACAGCATGAGGGGTTGATACCCGCGATCGCGTAAGGGCTCAATAAAATTTTAGAAATATTGAACATCTTGAGATCTGGGGTGTCAGCTCAACCAAATTGGGTGGGTAATATTGTGGGCCGGCGCTCGGGCCCACTGTGGGTCAACGACCTGGACCCAGTGGAGGCAGGGAGTTGGGCTTGGGAACGACCTGCCAGACTTCGACGCGCTGGTTCTCAAGCGGGGAGTCCTTGCCGAAGCGTTTGGTTTGGCCGAGGTAGACCGCCTGGACCTGCTGGCCGACGCGCTTGAGGGTATCGAGTTCCTGGGCGACGGCGGTGGCGCGATCGGACGACAGGATGCGGTTGCTGTCGACATTGCCGGTCTCGGATGCGTAACCCACGACGAGAAGCAGAGCATTCTCGGGAGCCTCGTTCGGAAGGTTGGACAGGTTGGATTGGAGTTCGGCGGACACTTCTGAGGAGCCGGTGGCGAACTTGCAGATGTGCAGGACGTTGGCTCCGAGTTCAGCGCCGAACTCACTGTAAGCTGCGGAGAGCTCCTGGGGTGTGGCACCCTGGAGTTTCCGCAGTGCGCGCACCAGGGCGATGGCTTCCTTCAGAAGTTCATTTTCGTTGGCGGCAAACAACTTGGCCTGGTTGAGCTGACCTTCGAGTTGGGCCAACTTCGACTGCAGCAGGAGGAGTTGGGACTGCAATTCGGATTCGCGCTGCTGGCTTTCAAGAAGTTGGGCCCTCAAGGCGTCGGGCACGGCCCGGAGTTCTTGGATTTCGGTTTGCAGGGCCACGATCCGCATGTTGGCCTCGTTGAGGTCGGACTGGAGCTTGGTCGCCATGGAGGCATCGATCATGGCCTTCCTCAGGTCCTGATTGGCGGTGGCGAGGAGCTCGCGGAGTCGTTGTTGGTCCTTGAGTGCAGCGATCGATTCGGTCCGCATTTCGTCGAGTTGGGCATCCTTCCTCGCGAGGAGTTCCTGGAAGCTGGTGGCGAGCGAAGCGAGCGTATCGGCATCCGCCTGCAGTCGCTTGGCGACTTCATCGGCAGACTCGATGCTGCTGCTACCTCCGATCGGATCGAGGCCGAGTTCCATGCGCTCGCGGTTCAGTTCGGCACGGACCGTTTCAAGGTCGGCCTTGAGCGCGTTGCGAGCCGGGCTTTCAGCGGGGCCCTGCGCACCGTTCCGAGGAATGATGTTTTGGAAAATGATGACGCCGAGAAGGACGATGATGATGAAGGCGATCGCGATGACGGTCGGAGAGGGTGCCTTGGTATCCTGCGAAGCCGGCTGCTGAGTCGGCGCGGGTGTGGATTCCTCGGGCGTGGGGGGCTGCGCGGGGGCCTCGTGGTTCGGAGGGGTCTCGTCGTTCATGGATTCAAATGGAGCGATGTCTGCCGGACTTGTCGAACTTCGAATGAGCTCAACGGAGTCCAAGTTGAAGGAACTCGCTGGGGTGGTTGATGAGGTGTTCGGGAGCCTCGGCTGCGAGGATCTCGGGAGAATTGAAACCCCAGGTCACTGCCGCCACCGGGATTCCAGCCTTCTTGGAGGCTCTCACATCGCGAATCTCGTCACCGATGTAGAGCATCTCTTGGGATTCCAGGGAGAATGTCTTGCGGATGGCGCGGAGGTGCTTCGCCTTGCCGGTGAGCTTGGAGGTCGACGAGATGAAATCGAAATGGGAGCGGAGGCCGTGCGATCTCAGGAACAGGTCGACGTTGGTGGTGGCATTCGAGGTCAGGATGCCGAAGGAATCGCAGCGCGAACGGAGATCGGGAATGACGGACTCAATCCCCGGGATCAGGGGGAGCTTGTCGATGTTTCGCCGCATCATCGAAGTTCCGCGTGCGATGAGTGAGGGGACGCGGTGTTTGGGGATCTGAAGGTGTTTGAGTAGTTCCTTGAGAGAGAGATGACGGAGTCCGGGCAGCTCTGCGGGGGTGATTTCCCTGAGCCCGTGGTCCTTGCCAAGCTCATTGAAAATCCGACGGCTCTCCTCGAGCGTATTGGCGAGAGTGCCATCGAAATCAAAGATGAGGGTGCGGTAGGCCATGAATGACTAAAAGCGGGAAGGATGGGGGATCAAATCCGGAAGGGCTCGGTCGCCTTGCGCGGGCACTATGGAACGAGTGGCATGGCGGGGTCGATATCTGAATCCAGCGGCCAGCATTCGCCATTCTGATGACGAAGCAGGCCGGCAAAGGCGATCATGGCGGCATTGTCGGTGCACAGGGCCGGATCGGCGGTAGTCAGCTCGATGCCGGCGTCGTCGGTCGCCCTCGCAAAGGCGGTTCTCAGGCTTCGGTTGAGGGATACGCCACCGGACAGGGCGATGGTGCGCCGGTTGCTTGTGGTGGCGGCGCGGAGGGTCTTGTGGATCAATACGTCGATGACGGCCTGTTGGAAGGATGCGCAAAGGTCGGGCAAGTCGTCCTCCTTCGGGGTGCCATCGACCGGATTCCGGTCGGTCAGCGTGTAGAGCACGGCGGTCTTGAGGCCGGAAAACGAGAAATCGAGGCTGCGATCCTTCATCATCGAGCGCGGGAAATCAAAAGCATCGGGGCGCCCCTGTACTGCCGCCTTCTCGACCTCGGGTCCACCGGGGTAGGGCAGGCCGAGCATCTTTCCGACCTTGTCGAAGGCTTCACCCGCCGCGTCGTCGCGGGTTGTTCCGAGTTTCCTGTAGCTGCCGGGCTTTTCGACATCGAGCAGCAAGGTATGTCCGCCGGAAACGATGAGGGCAACGTGCGGTGGGACTCCGGAGCGGTCGATGAACGGAGAGAGGAGGTGTCCCTCGAGATGGTTGATCGCGAGGAAGGGTTTGCGGGTCGTTGCAGCCAGGGCCTTTGCCGCGGTGGCTCCGATGAGAAGTGAGGAGGCCAACCCCGGGCCGGAGGTGGCGGCGAAGGCGTCGATTTCGCGAAGGGAAAGGTGGGCGTCGGCCAGAGCCTGCTCGACCAAGGGGCGCAGGTGGAGTGAGTGATTTCTCGACGCGAGTTCGGGGACGACGCCGCCATAGACCCGGTGGAGTTCGATCTGGCTGGCGACTTTCGACGCAAGGAGGGTCGCCGGGGCGCCGGGGGCTCCTTCGATGATCGCGACAGCGGTTTCGTCGCAGGAACTCTCGATGGCAAGAAGACGCATGAGTGGGAGGAAATGGATTACTTGGTGGCTTCCAACGCGGCTTCGATCACCGGGTCCTTCCAGTCTGTGAGTGTTTCCTGCTCCTCCGGGGTCAGGGTGTCCTTTCGCATCGAAAGGTTGAATTTTTCGCGGAGTGAATCAGACATCTCGATCTCGACATCAGGTTGGATGCCCGTCAGGTGCGGGGTTTGGCCACTAGGAGTGTGGTAGGTGGCGATCGTGAGTCTGAGTGCCGTGCCGCCACCCATCGGGATGATATTCTGGACCGAGCCCTTTCCGTAGGAGGTCTCGCCGATGATGGTGGCCCGTTCCAAGTCCTGGAGGGCACCCGCGGTGAGCTCGGATGCGGAAGCAGACATGCGATCGATCAGGACGGCCACCGGATAGTTCCGCTCACGTCGTTGGCGCTCCGGGGTGGTGAGTGGTTCGCCATTTTCGCCCGCGCGGCCCTGGGTGGTGACGACAGCCGTCGATGGTGGAAGGAACAGTCCGAGGATGCGGACGGTAGCGGGCAGGGAACCGCCGGGGTTTCCCCGGAGATCGAGGATGAGGCGTTCCATCCCGTCGTCTTCCAGTTCATCAAGTGCGGCTTCCAGTTCACGTGGGGAAGCATCCGTAAAGGACGCCAGCCGGATGTATCCTGCTTTCGGTGTGGTATCAGGCAGGATGGAGGAATGGGTGACCGCCCGATCTTCGACGCTTCGGTGAACCAGCGTCACTTCAGCAGGACGCGCTTCGGCGGGGGACTTGAGCAGGAGGGTGCTGCTCTCGCCCGGAGCACGTGTCAGACGCGACAGGAGCTGCGAGGGATCCACATCCTTGACCGGATTGCCATCGACCTCGAGCAGGGAGGATCCTGCGATCAGGGCCGAGGCGGCACTACCCGGCAGCACGTTCGAGAGATACGGTCCATCGCTTCTCCAGCCGAGAGTGATGCCCAGAGAAGGCACATGGGGAATCAGGTCCGGCTGGTCCTTCATCATGCCGGCCATCTCGGGGTGGATGAATGATGAGTGTGGATCGAGCGAGGAAAGCATGCCCTCGAGGGCGTGGTTGACCAAACGCTCGTAGGCGAGCCGATCGACATCCGGATGCCGTTGGCGGACTTGCTCCAGCACCTGCACGAATCGTTCGATTGCCGGGTAGGCCGCTTCGTCAGGATCCGGGAGGGGTGATGCCTCGGCGACTTCTGCGGGAGCGGGTGCCTCCACCTCCGACTCCGGTTCATCCGCGAAGAGCAGGGCAGGGAGTAGGAGGAAGATGAATCGCATGGGCTGGATTCAAGCGGCCTTGGGCGGGCTTCGCAATCCCGACGTGATCGGGAAGTTGAGGTGACCCTGGGATGAATTCCCCGCTTGGGCCTCTTCCGCGTCCGGTGGTTGCGATGGTGCCCGGGAGCCGGGATGTTCAGGCGGCATCCTTGTCGGACCGACGCTTCCGCATGGAAGGGGCCTTCTCGCCGGTGACCACAGCTCGGTTGAGGGTCACTGACTCGATGTCCTCCCGGGAAGGAACCTGATACATGACGTCGAGCATCAGGCGCTCGAAAATCGAACGCAGGGCGCGGGCGCCCGTACCGCGGCGGACGGCTTCCTCGGCCATCGCCCGCAGGCCGTCCTTGGTGACCTTCAGCTTCACCCCATTCATCGCCAGTTGCTTGGAATACTGCTTGAGCAGCGAATTCTTGGGCTCGGTGAGAATCTCGACGAGTTCGTCCTCGGTGAGTTCACGCAGGGTGGTGATGACGGGAAGGCGGCCGATGAATTCAGGGATGAGTCCGAAGTGGAGCAGGTCCTCGGGTTCGGTCAGGTCGAGTTGGTCCGGCTCGTCGGATTTCTTCCCTTCCTCGATCCCATGGAAACCGAGGGCGCTTCTTCCGAGACGCCGCTGGATGATGTCGGGCAGGCCGACGAAGGCTCCACCGCAGATGAACAGGATCTTCTCGGTGTTGATCTGGATGTATTCCTGCTGCGGGTGCTTGCGTCCGCCCTGCGGTGGAACGTTGCAAACCGTTCCCTCCAGGATCTTCAGCAGGGCTTGCTGCACGCCTTCGCCGGATACGTCGCGCGTGATGGAGACGTTGTCGGTCTTGCGGCCGATCTTGTCGATTTCGTCGACGTAGATGATGCCCTGCTCCGCTCTTTCGACATCGAAGTCCGATGCTTGTAGTAGGCGGAGAATGATGTTCTCCACGTCCTCGCCGACGTAGCCGGCCTCCGTGAGGGTGGTGGCATCCACGATGCAGAAGGGGACGTCGAGGAGACGTGCCAAGGTGCGTGCGAGAAGCGTCTTGCCCGAGCCGGTCGGTCCGAGGAGCAGGACGTTGGATTTCTCGATGTCCACGCCATCGAACTCGGTGTCCTCGAGAGCGTCGCTTTGACGGAGCCGCTGGTAGTGATTGTAAACGGCCACCGCCAGAACCTTCTTGGCCTGCTCCTGCCCGACGACAAAGTCATCGAGGCGTTCCCGCATTTCGGCGGGTGTGAGAAGGGGTTTGCCCTTCAGTGAAGTGCTTCCACCCTTGGTCTTGCCGTCGCCGCCCGTCAGTTCCTTGTCGAGGATGTTCGAGCACACTTCAACGCACTCGTTGCAAATGTAGACCCCGGGGCCTGCGATGAGTTTTTTGACTTCAGAATGACTCTTTCCGCAGAAAGAGCACATCGTCAGGTTGGATGCTCGCGCCATGGTATGAAACTGTCGGATTCGATGGGGTTGCTCCGGCAGGGCCATCCCCGCCGGATTCTCATCACTTTAGCGGATATCCGCTCAGGCGTCGTCCTTTTTTCCGTCATCATCCGCCTTCATGGCGGACTTCACGGCATCGGGGAGTTCCTTGCGGCTCTCGAGCACCTTGTCGACGAGTCCATACTCGGCGGCTTCTTCGGCCGTCATGTAGTTGTCCCGGTCGGAGTCCCGCTCCACATCCTCCACGGACTTGCCGGTGTGTTCGGCGAGGATTCCGTTGAGGCGCTTCTTGAGGTTGAACATGAAGCCGATGGTCCGCTCGACGTCGGAGGCGGTTCCCTGCGCTCCACCTGAGACCTGGTGAATCATGACGTGGGAGTTCGGCAGGCAGAATCGTTTGCCCTTGGTGCCGGCTGTCAGCAGGACGGATCCCATCGAGGCGGCGATGCCGATGCAGTAGGTATTCACGTCGCAGGTGACGAACTGCATGGTGTCATACATCGCCAGTCCTGCGGTGACCGAGCCGCCGGGGGAGTTGATGTAGATGTGGATGTCCTTCTTCGGGTCCTGCATCTGCAGGAAGAGCAGCTGGGCGATCACCGAATTGGCGACGAAGTCGTCGATCGGCGTACCGATGAAGATGATGCGGTCCTTGAGGAGCCTCGAGTAGATGTCGAAGGCGCGCTCACCCCGGCCATCCTGCTCGATGACGGTAGGGACGTAGTAGTTGTTTTGCGGGGAGCCCGCGGTGGGAACCGAGTTGGGGAAATTGCTCATGACTTTTCTTCTTGGTCTTCCGTGCTTGCGGAAGCTTCCTCGACGTTGGCGTGCTCGAGGACGAAGTCAATGGCCTTGCCGACCAGCATGGAGTTCCGGATGCCGGGGATCCGACCTTCCTTCTGAAGTTGCTTGATCATCTTCTTCGGGCTCTCCTTGCGCGATTGGGCCACCGTGGCGAGGTGGTTCACCAGTTCGGCATCACTGATCTGGATGTTCTCCACCCGTGCGATTTCCTGAAGGATGAAGTTGGTCTTGAGGTTGGTCCGCGCCTGCATGCCTGCGGTTGCGAAGATCTCCGCCTGCTGGGCGGCGATCTCATCCTCGCTCATGCCGGACTGAACGCCGCGCTGCACCAATGAGTCAGCCTGGCTCTGGGTCTCTTCGCGGACCAGTTCCTCGGGCAGTTCGAAATCCACGAGTTCGTTGAAGTGCTCGACGATCTGGTTGACCTTGGCGTCGTCGACCTGGCGTTGCTTTTCGACTCCAAGCTGCTGCTCGACCATGGTCTTGAGCTCATCGAGTCCTTTTCCGCCGGTCACCTTCGCGGCGAATTCGTCGTCCAGTTCAGGAAGGGACACTTCCTTGATCTCCTTCACCTTGACGTCGAAGACGAGTTCCTTGCCGTGGAGTTCGGCGACCGGGAAGTCCTCGGGCACCGTGACCTTGATCTCTTTTTCGTCGCCTGCGGCGCAGCCATCGAGTTCCGCGGCGAAACCGGGAAGGAAGGACTCCTCGTCGATCTTGATCCAGAAGCCTTCGCGTCCGGACAGGTAGCCGACCGGCTTGCCGAGGGCTTCCTCGAGCGGAGTCCCGTCAAGGGTGGAGGTATAGTCGATGACGGCAAGGTCGCCCGTGGTGGCCGTGCGACCTTCGATGTCGGAATAGTCGGCGAGGCGTTCGCGGAGTGACTGGAGGTTCTGTTCGACTTCCTCCTCGGTGACTTCCGCCGAACCGGCGGTGATGGTGATGCCCTTGTAGTCGGGAAGATTGATCTCGGGGGCGAGTGTCAGCTGCGAACGGAAGGTCACCGATCCGTCCGGAGTCTCCTTGAAATCCGCAGGGCGGCCGAAATCGAGCACCTTGAGCCCCTGCTCGGTCATGGCTTTCTCGAAGGCCTGCCGGGCGAGGCGCTCTTCGAGTTCGCTGGTGATGGAAGAGCCGAAGCGCTTCTCGATGACCTTGCGTGGAGCCTTGCCCGGGCGGAATCCCTGGATACGCGCTTGGGAAGTGTAGGTCTTGACGATCTTGTTGCGCTCGCTCTGGACGGTGTCCGATGGGACTTCCACGAGGAGTGAGGCGTTGCAGTTGGGCTGCTTTTCGACGGTAATGTTCATGATCCTGAAAGTGAAGAGGGGGTGGGTCCCGCGCTGGGGGCGGGAGGCTAATGATGCGCGAAGCTGGTTGTCAAAGCGAAGTAGTCGCGGAATTCACGGAATTTCTCCAACAGATTGTTGCCGACTTGGGAGATGAAGCCTTGACGGGGGACGTGCTGGGCGGGTTTGATCCCTCGCATTCCTGAAAGACATGGTTTTTTCATCCCCCAACGGCAATCGGGGCGCGCTCTCATCAGTGTGCCGGGTGGTTCTAGCTGCGCTCTTAATCTTCGTGGGGTCGACAATGTCGGCGCAAGCGCAGGATTTCGAGGGCAAGAATGTGACCGGAGTGGACTTTCGTTACGATGGTCCGAAGACGGTGGATGAAGCGCGTTTGCGCAACTACATCCAGCTGCGTCAGGGCTCGACCTACAAGACCGACACGATCGACAGCGACATCAAGGCTCTCTACGAGTCGGGGTTCGTCAATGATGTCCGTGTTCTTGCCGAGCCGGTGGGTTCAGGGGTTCGCGTGGTTTACGCGGTGGTTCCGCGTGAGGTGGTGGTCGCCGTTGGATTTGTCGGCAATACCGTCTACGGCGACAGCAAGCTGGCCAAGGCCTCGAAGCTGAAGGCGGGTGGCGCCTTGAGCGACCAGATGATTCTCGAGGCCCGCAACAACCTTGAGAACTACTACCGCGACGCCGGATATCCGGACGTCAGCATCTCCCACCGTGTCCAGCCTTCCGAGACGGGTCAGGGAACGGACCTGATTTTCGTGATTGATGAGGGTGGTAAGAATGAGATTCGCGACATCCGCTTCGAGGGAAACAATACTTTCGATCAGCGCACGCTCCGCCGCCAGATGAGCGTGAAGGAGAAGAGCTTGTTCTCGTTCTTCACCAAGGCGGGTCGATTCGAGGTGGAACAACTCGATGAGGACCTTGAGTCGGTCCTCGATTATTACCGCTCGAAGGGTTATCTGCGGGTTTCGAGCCCTGGTGTCCGTCGTGAGCCGGTTGGTGACGGTCGGGTCGACCTGGTGATTCCGATCAGCGAGGGTGAGAAATACACCGTCAAGGGTGTCGGTTTCGGCAAGATGTCCGTGTTCACCGAAGAGGAACTTTACCCAGCGATGACCCTCAACGGGGGCGACGCCTACAACTCGAAGAAGATGCGTGCGGACATGACCACGATCCGCAGCTACTACGGATCCCGCGGTTATGCCGATGCGACCGTCACGCCTGACATTCGCGACGCTGGTCCGAACCAGGTCAATGTGATCTACCGCATCACCGAAGGTTCCCGTTTCCGGGTCGGTTCGGTCAATATTCAGGGGAACACCAAGACCCAGGACCGGGTGATCCGCCGGGAGGTCCCCCTCAATCCTGATGACTACTTCAACTCGGTGGAACTCGACACCACCAAGGCCCGTCTCGAAGGCCTCCAGTATTTCGGTGACGTCCAAGTGAATTCCTCGCCGAGTGCGCGTGGCGGCAACTACCGGGACGTCGACATCCTCGTGCAGGAACGTCGCACCGGTTCGATCACCGCCGGTATTGGTTTCAGCTCGATCGACAGTGTCGTTGGTTTCGTCAACCTTGAGCAATCCAACTTCGACATCCGCAATCCGTGGTCGTTCACCGGTGGCGGCCAGCGTTTCGCGATGGACCTTCGGATCGGTTCCGAGCGGACCGACTTCGGCATCTCTCTGGTCGAGCCGTGGTTCATGGGCCGTCAGTTGGCGCTCGGAGGTGAGCTGTTCTACCGGGATTCCCAGTATTTCTCCGACTTTTACGAGCAGACCAACGCCGGCATGGCGATCTCCCTGCGCAAGCCCCTGACCGAGCGGACTTCGATTCGGGGTGAATACCGCCTTGAGAAGATCTCGATCGATGTGGATCCAAGCGTGGCAGTGCTGTCCGCCAATTCCGTTGCAGGTGGTGGGCTCCCATCGCCGCTGCTTTTCGAGGATGGCGACTACATCCGCAGTGCCCTCAGTGCCAACTGGGTTTACGACAGCCGTGATGCGCTGATCGAGACCCGTGAGGGTTCCAAGGTGGATATCGGAGTGCACGTTGCAGGCACCTTCCTGGGTGGCGACGTTGACAACTACGGCCTGACGATGCGGGGCTCCAAGTTCTGGAATCTGAAATGGGACTCCATCCTGTCGGTGGACGGCGAGCTCGCCTTCGTCGATGCGACGAGTGGCACGGTGCCGATCTTCGACCGCCTCTATCTCGGTGGTGCACGCACTCTGCGCGGCTTCGACTTCCGCGACGTGGGCCCACGGGATCCTGTCACCGGTGAGGTGATCGGTGGTAAGTCACTCGGTTTTGCCAGTGTGGAATACACGATCCCAGTGATCGACAATGTCCGCTTCGCGACCTTCTACGACATGGGTTTTGTGAATCTTGACGCTTGGGACCCAAGCCCAAGTGACCTGTATCACAACGTGGGTGTCGGCGTTCGTCTCCGTCTGCCAGTGAGCCCGGTTCCAATCGCGCTGGATTACGCGATTCCGATCGAGAGTCCCGACCCATTGGCTGACCAAGGGGGCCGTTTCCAATTCTCCCTCAGCTACGAGTACTGATTCGGCAGCGAGAACCTGATTTTTTCAGCGGCGTTTGGATTCACTCCAGACGCCGCTTTTTCGTGGTCGGAAGGGAGAGATGTCAGGCCCAGCGTTTCCAATGCGCAGGTCCGGCGGAGGTCTGCAGTGACTCCTGGTCGAACGCAGCCTTCTTCACGTAACCCAAAGCGAGTGGGAGGGAACCGGCCACGCTGGTGAGCGTGCCAACCTCCTTGCCATCCAGCTCAAGCGGGGCTCCTTCGGTGAGGCCGGAGGGGATTTCAAAAAGCCCGAGTCTCCGGTTCACCTTTCCAGCGGTCTTCATTCGTGAAAGGACTTCCTGGCCGATGTAGCAGCCCTTCGAGTAGGAAATGGCGGAACTGTCCAAACCGGCTTCGGGGGGGAGGATGCCCGGGGTGAGTTCCTTGCCCCACCGCGGAAGGGCGCGTTCGATCCGCAGATCCTCGATCTCTTCCGGAGCCAAGGTATGGATCGTCGGTTCGTCGCCCGCGGGCCACCAATGATCGCTCCCTTTGCCCCATGGTCCGAGATTTTCACGGGTGAAAGTGGCACCAGTGAGGCGGCCGGAAGCATGGATCCGACACCAAGTGCCGGAAAGATCCTCCACCTCGACATCGTCCGCGATCAGGTAGCGTTCCAGCCGCGCCCGCAATTCTTCGGGATCATCATGGTTGGAAACGACCCAAATGGATTCGTTGTCCGGTCCTTGGCAAAGATGGACGAAGTGTTCGAGTCGTCCCTTGGCGTTGGTGATGCAGGCAGGTTTTGCTTCGTCCCCCAGTCCATCGACGGCTTGCGTCATCTGACCATTCAGGAATCGGACGGCGTCAGGTCCTGAAAAGGAGAGGATGGTAGGGGTCTCGGCGGGGCAGGCAAGGGGGGGCGTCATGAGTCCGAGTAGGGCTTGGCGAGCACGGAGTAGTCCAGGTCTTCGAGTCCCTTGTCGCACAACTCGGCCATTCGCTGAGAAACCGCTTGGATGGCAGGAGTGTCGAGACCTTCCGCCAGCGCCAACGCATAGCGGCTGTCCTTCAGCATGTTCGATAGCGAGAAATGGGTATCGAAATTGCCTTCCGCCATGGTGGGCAGCTTCATCGCGGCGAGTGGAGAGCCGCAGGCATTCGAGCCAACTGCTGAAATCAGGGCCTGCGGAGCAATGCCATGCTTCGTGGCGGTGGCGAGGGCTTCTGCCATTGCCTGAACCGAGCAGGCAGAGATCAGGTTTGTCACCAGTTTCAGGATTGTGGCGGTGCCGGCTTCGCCGCAAGGGATCACCTCGCGCCCGGTCTCGAGGAGCAGCGGAGAGAATGCCTCGATGGTTTCAGGATTTCCTCCCACGTAGTAGACCAACTGTCCGGCTTGAGCTGCGTCGCGGCTCCCGGTGAAGGGGGCGTCGAGAAATGCCCATCCGCGGGAAGCACAGAAATCCGCCAGCCACCGAGTGGTCTCCAGATCGATGGTTGAGTGGTTGAGGATGGCCGGTGCTCCCTTCACACAGGATGCCAACGTGGGAACGAGATCCCTTAGCGCCTCGGCATCTTTGAGGTAGAGAGCAACGACATCGGCATCCGCGACCGCCGCTTCAAGCGATTCGACTTCCCCCTCCAGCCCTCTTGAAGACCGGCTCCAGAGCCGGACGTCGTGGTTCGGGTTCGAGCGAAGGTTGCTTCCGGCGCGGGATCCGATGATTCCGAGGCCCAGAACAGCAATCCTCATGGAGATTCCTCCCGCTTGAGTGCGAGTTCGGCCAGTGTGTTTGCCTGCGCCTTGATGCCGGCGATGCGCTTCGGGGTCGGTGCTTCGCCTTCCTTGAGCAGCATCTCATTGCGCATGCCCGAGAGGAGATTCCGCATCTCAACGTAGTTCGGCCGCTCGGCGATTCGGGGTTCGAGCGAGCCGACGATGGACGCGTAGTAGTCCGCGATGTCCTCCCGCATGACCTCGCGGCCCCGTTCTTCGCTGAACTGCTTGTCGACTGCCCCGGATGCCACTTGAAGCGCGCGGATCCAGCCGCCGAGGGAAATCAAGTGGGCCAAATCGGCATCCCGCAGCGTGACGAGTTCGAGCTCCACGTCCTTCTGGGTGGCGGCGAGTTCCTTCTTCAGCTGGTCGACCTCTTGGTTTTTTGCGCTTTCCAGCAGGCTTGCCGCGTGACGGTTGACCCGTTCTCCCGCGCCAAGCGCCTTGGCGTAGCGGGTCAGTTGAGAGGCCAGACCTTCGACCTTGCCCAACTCGCCGACCTGGACGATCAGGAAGCCGTCGGCGATGAGAAATCCGAGTTCCACGGCGAGGTCAGCTCGATTGAGAGGCATGCGCTCCGGTGTCTCTCTTGTGTAGTCCGCCATCGGAAGGGGAGCCAGCGACTCAAGGGAGTCGAAAATCCGGGCAATCGAGGGAGCGGTGAACTCATTGATGGCGAGTTCCTCGCGGACATGGGGGTCATCGAGGAGGTCGGCAGGGATGGCAGGGGGCTCGGCGGGGGCCTCATCCTGAGAAAAAGACAGGGGAGGGCAGGTCAAGACGCTTGCTGCTAGGGCGATGGGAAGGATCCGGAACACGAGGAGAATCTGGCAGTCGCCCACGAATTTCGCAACATGAATGCGTCATTCGGGGATGAGCCTTGACCTTTGGTCTTGATTCTGCTGGGCTCCGCCCCGCCGGAGAGGTAGCTGCTTTCCGCACCGCAAATCTCTCTGTCCTCCCTTTCTTCATGCTTCCAGCCACGGACTGGAAGCTTTTTGCATTCTCCTGATTCTCTTATTGTTATGGATCTTTGGTCGTCACCCCTTTGGTATGCTTCTTACATTCTCGTGCTTCTTGGCCTCTCGGGCTATGGAGCGCACCGGCTGACCATTGTTTACCTGTATCTTCGCCATGCGAAACGTCGCCCCGAGCCCTTGAAGGAGTTTGAAGAACTCCCTCTGGTGACCATCCAGTTGCCGGTTTTCAATGAACTCCATGTGGTGGACCGGCTGCTCGATGCGGTCGCCAAGATCGACTATCCGCAGGACAAGATGCAGATCCAGATGCTCGATGACTCCACCGATGAAACGACGGAGATCTGCCGGGCAGGTGTCGAAAGGCTGAAAGCCCAAGGGTTTGATGCCGAGCTCATCCACCGAACGGACCGCACGGGTTTCAAGGCCGGAGCCCTGGAGAACGGCACCGAATTCGCCAAGGGTGAGTATCTTTTTATTCTGGATGCAGACTTCGTTCCGAATCCGGATGTGCTGCAGAAGACGATCCATTATTTTACCGACGAGAAGATCGGGATGATCCAGACGCGTTGGGGGCACCTCAATCGGACCTTCAATGTTCTGACCCGCATCCAAGCGATGTTCCTCGACGGTCACCTCGAGTTGGAGCAGACGGCACGGAACCGAAGCGGACGCTTCTTCACCTTCAACGGTACCGCCGGCATCTGGCGCAAGTCATGCATCGCGGACGCCGGTGGTTGGGAGCATGACACCCTCACCGAGGACATGGATTTGTCCTACCGTGCCCAGCTCAAGGGATGGCGTTTCATTTTCCTCAAAGAGGTCGAGACTCCCGCGGAGTTGCCTGTCGACATGGATGGTTTCAAGAGTCAGCAGCACCGCTGGACCAAGGGTTCGATCCAAGTCTGCAAGAAGGTCCTACCCACGATCTGGCGCGCCAAGGTGCCGCTGGTCGTCAAGCTCGAGGCAACGGCCCACCTGACTTCGAATTTCGCCTATCTGATGCTGATCTGCCTGTGCTTCCTGATTTATCCGAATCAGCACGGCTCCCAATTCGGCGGGATGACCTACTACCTCATCAATGTGCCGATCTTCTTCTTCGCGTCGGTGTCGGTGATCTTTTTCTACCTGACCGCGCAGAAAGCCCTGAGGCCGGAGAAATGGTGGCGTGAAGTCCCTTATCTCCCACTGCTGCTCGCTTTGGGCATCGGGATGTCGATCAACAACGCCAAGGCTGTGATCGAAGCGATCTTCAACCATCAGTCCGGCTTCGTCCGCACGCCGAAATACGGCATTGGCCAGAAAGAGGCGAAAAAGCAGGACTGGAAGAAGAGCAGCTACAAGGCGATGAAGACCCTGACTCCGGTCGTCGAGCTCCTCTTCGGCTTCTTCTTCCTCTTCGTGGTCGTCGAAGCCGCGATTGATGGCCGTTGGTCTTCCGCAATTCTTCTGCTTCCATTTCCCGTTGGATTCTTTTATACATCCTTATCGTCTCTGGCTCGGATGATGCCTTCAGGGGGATCTTCGAAGGAGTCAGAGGTGACTTCGAAAGAACTCTGAAGATGTCACGTTTTCTGCGCTCCCTCATTGCTCTCGCCGTCCTCACCTCAGGTGCACTGACCCTCAGTTCCTGCGGAGGAGGGAAGGACACACGGAACAAGATGCTGGTCAGTGTTCGCGATCAGCGAATGCTGCTCGTCCGTGACGGCAAGCCGGTCAAGGCCTACAAGGTCTCAACCTCGAAGTTCGGTCTTGGCTCGCAGCCTGGGAGCAATCGCACTCCGCTGGGTCGCATGGAGGTCGCCAAGAAGATCGGGAGAGGGCAGCCGAAGGGCATGGTCTTCAAGACCCGGAGGCCGACAGGTGAGGTTCTCAAGCCGAATGCACCCGGGCGCGACCCAATCGTCAGCCGCATCATGTGGCTGCGTGGGAAGGATTATCACAACCGGAACACCTTTGGTCGCCTCATCTACATCCACGGAACGCCCGAGGAGTGGCGCCTTGGCTACCCGGCGTCTTACGGCTGCATCCGGATGGGGATGAAAGACGTGATCGACCTGTACAACCGGGTGGGAGAGGGAGCGGAGGTTCGTGTGATGCGAGGTTCGCTGCTGAATACCGCCGAAGGACAGGCCTATGCCCAGCGCAAGGGTGCTGATGTTTTCCTCAGCATGCAGTAATTGAGCTCGCTCGAGCTTCCCGGCCGCTGGATCACCGAAATTGCGACGGAAATCCTGCGAGACAAGCTTGACAGGAGGGCTCCAATCCCTAAATTCCCGCCCCGCGCCGAAATTGGCGTCCATTGATTTACTTTTCTACCTATGGCCAACCACAAGTCAGCCCTCAAGCGCGTTCGTCAGACGAAGACTCGTACCGAGCGTAATCGCCAGCGCAAGACCACCATCAAGAAGCTTCGCAAGGAGACCCTCGGATCGGTGGAGGCAGGTGATGCCAAAGCGGCTGCGGAAAGCCTGTCGAAGTATTCCTCGGCAGTCGACAAGGCGGCCAAGAAGGGCCTGATCCACAAGAACAAGGCTGCGAACCTGAAGAGCAAGGCTGCGAAAGTGGTTGCCTCGGTTGGCTGAATCTGCGGGATCCGCAATTTTTTTCTGGAGCGGCCCCGATTTTCGGTGCCGCTTCTTTTTTGTCCAATCATGTCCAAGTCTCCTGATCATTCACCGCGCCGGAAGAAAGCCGCCGAGATTGCATCCAATCCAGGCGGCTACAAGGTGTGCGAAGGCTGCGACTCAATCGTCGGCTCCGGCGTGGTCATCTGCCCGAACTGCCACAGCTTCCGTTTCGATGGAGCTCCCTCCCGGGTGGTGGAGCAAGCGGAGTTGCTGGGCTCCCGGGAACAGACTTCGGTGACCAGCGAAGACCTGAGCTAAGCCCGCCCAGATCGCGGGGGCGAGGCCCGTCATTCAGCGGAAGCTGATCGGCAGACTCTTGGCCAGTTGGTCCAGAATGCCCTGATGGGCTTGGTCCACCTGCTTGGTCTTCAGGGTCTTCTCTGCCGAACGATAGGTCATTCGGTAGGCGATCGATTTGCGATCAGCCGACAGCTTTTCGCCGGTCGGGTCGCTGAACAGATCGAAACACTCGAAGCCTGCCAAGAGAGGTTCCTTGATCTTCCCAAGTGCCTTCTCGATGTCGGCGTTGGCCAACGATTCCGGGGCTTCGATGGCAACGTCGCGGGTGGAACCCGGGAATTGTGGAAGGTCCTGGATCTCGTGGGTCACGGCAGAGAGCTTCCTGAGTTTGCCCAAGTCGAGATCAGCGATGAAGACCGGGCCGGAGGCGTCGATCTGGCGCTGTCTGGCCGGGGTGAGCATGGCGAAGGATCCGAGGTTCTGACCGGCTGCCTGGATGTCGGCGCCCAGTGCAAACCCTTCGCGTTCCCGTGGGTTGAGCTGGATGGCATGTCCTGGGAGCATTGCTTGGACGATGGCCTTCAGGTCGTAGAGGTCGACATGCTGGGTGGCGGTATCCCAATTGCCGGGCTGGCGTTCTCCGGCGATCAGAATGGCCAGGCTCTCGGCTTCGAGATCCTTGGCCTTGCCGCCTCCCGCGTTGCGGAAGAAGCGGCCCATTTCGAACAAGCGCAGGCTGCTGGCACCTTGGCGGATGTTTCTTTCCGCGGAGGCGATCAGGCCGGGAGTCAGGCTGGGACGCAGGACGGCATGGTCTTCGCTGAGTGGAAGGCTCACGCGGATGGTGTCGCCCTCACGCAGCGGCTTGAGCGGCAGCGCATCGGCGACCTGCTCGTCCGAAATCAGTTTGATCGTCTGACATTCATGGAAACCGAGGCCGGCGAGCCGCTCGCGCAACCGCATGTCGGCGTCGTAGTCGTGATCGACGGACGACGCTGGGACGAAGGTGCCGCGCAGGCGCGACGGGATCGCGTCGAGTCCTTTGACCCGGACAATCTCCTCGACCAAGTCGATGTGGCGTTGGAGGTCAGCGCGGAAAGACGGCACGTCCCATTGGCCGGAGTCGTTCAGATTCAGTCCCAGCCGGGTGAGGATCGCGGCAGCCTCGTCGTGAGAAATCGAGCCCCCGGTGAGCTGATCGAGTCGGCCGAGGTCGAGGGTGACCGGCTGAGTGAGTTCGGGCGCTGCGCCGACGCTGATGGTTTCGGCTTCGGCCGTTCCCCCGGCCAGCTCGGTGATCAGTTTCACGGCGAGGGCCGATGCCTTGGCGACTCCTGCAGGATCCACCCCGCGCTCGAAGCGGTAAGATGAGTCCGACATCAGTGCGGTCCGGCGCGAGGTCCGGCGGATTCGTGATGGGGTGAAATAGGCGGACTCAAGGATGACATCGGTGGTGCCCTCCGACACTCCGCTGTCCAGCCCGCCCATGACGCCACCGAGGGCGAGAGCGGTTCCGGACTCGTCGGAAATCACGCAGTCTTCGGTTTCGAGGGTGTAGCTCTCTTCATCGAGAGCCTTGAAGACTTCGCCTTCCTTGGCAGTCCGGATGACCAGATCGCCCGAGACCTTGCTCGCATCGAAGGCGTGAAGAGGTTGGCCGAGTTCGTGGAGCACGAAGTTGGTGATGTCGACGATGTTGTTGATTGGGCGCAGTCCGATCGCCTCGAGGCGCTGCTTGAGCCATGCGGGGCTGGGCTTCACCGACACGCCTGAGATGCGCACCGCGGTGTAAAAAGGGCAGACCTCGTCCGCTTCGATGCGGACTCCAGCGGTTGAAATCGCCTCGCGTGAGGGGATGTCCAGTTCAGCGAGTGGTGCTTCCAGAAGCGTAGCCATTTCCCGGGCCATCCCGTAGTGGCTGAGAAGGTCGGGCCGGTTCGGAGTGACCTCGACTTCGAGGAGCACATCGTGATCGAAGAGTTCCTTGACCGGTTTCCCGATCTCGAAGTCTTCGGGCAGGATCATCAATCCGTCTTCCTCATCGGTCAGGCCGATCTCGGAGGCTGCGGCGAGCATGCCCTTGGATTCCACACCGCGCATCTTGGTTTCTCCGATGACGAAGCCACCGAGGTCGGCTCCCGGAAGGCAGCAGGGAACCTTGTCTCCAACCTTGTAGTTCTTCGCTCCACAGACGATCTGGCGGAGTTGGCCTTCGCCTGCGTCGACCTGGGTTACCTTGAGCTTGTCAGCGTCGGGATGCTGAACCGCTTCCTTGATCTGAGCGACGACGATCTTGTCAGATGGCACGCCGCTGAGCTTGATATCTTCGACTTCCACGCCGGCGAAGGTGAGAAGGGCATCGAGTTCTTCAGGCGACTTGCCTTTGAGGTCCACGTGGGTGGAGAGCCAGTTGAGTGAGACGTTCATTGGGAAAAGGGGATGTGGGTTCTACCACGGAGGGGTGCGCAAGAAGCGCCGAGACGGAGAATCAAAGAGTGGCTTCTCGGCAACTGCAGCACCTCTTGGGATCAGAATGGGTTCAGGCGAATTGCTTGAGGAAGCGGGTATCGTTTTCGATGAGCAGGCGGATGTCCTTGATGCCCCACCGGATCATGGCGAGGCGATCCAGGCCCATGCCGAAGGCGAAGCCGGTCACTCCCGCAGGCGAGTAGGCTTCGTCCTTGCGGTTGCCATTGACGCTATCGAACACGTCGGGGTCCACCATGCCGCAGCCTGCGACTTCGATCCATTTGGGGGCCTGGCCCTTGGCGTGGAGCTTGACGTCGATCTCGAAGCTCGGCTCGGTGAAGGGGAAGAAGTGGGGGCGGAACCTGACTTCGGTCTCCGATCCGAACATCTCTTGGAGGAAGTATTCAAGTGTGCCCTTAAGGTCACCCAAGGAAACATCGGCATCGACGTAGAGTCCTTCGAGTTGATTGAAGACCGACAGGTGGGTCGCATCGATCTCGTCGCGCCGGTAGGCGGAGCCAGGAGCGATGATCCGGACCGGCGGCTTCCCGCCTTCCATCGTTCGGATCTGCACACTCGAGGTGTGGGTGCGGAGCAGTTTGCCCGAGTCAAAATAGAAGGTGTCCTTCTCGTTTCTCGCCGGATGGTCTTCCGGGGTGTTCAGGGCATCGAAGCAATGGAACTCATCCTCGATTTCCGGTCCGTCGGCCAGAGCGAATCCCATACGGCGCAGAATGCCGATGGCCTCATGGCGGATGATGGTCAAGGGGTGCAGTGATCCGTGGTGGACCGAGCGGCCAGGGAGCGTCAGATCGATGCCTTCGAGCGCCTTGGCATCGGCTTCACTCTGCAGGGCCTCCTTCTTTGCGTCGAGGGATGCGGTGATGGTTTGCCGGGCGGCATTGAGCAGTTGGCCGATCTCAGCCTTGTCCTCCTTGGCGACATCGCGCATGCCGGCGGAGAGCTTGGTCAGGCTGCCCTGTTTGCCCAGAATGCCCACGCGGGCGTCTTCGAGGCTGCGAAAGTCCGAGATCGCCTCGATTTGGGCGAGGGCCTCGGTTTGGGTGGATTGAATCTGGTCCTTCATCGGCGGAAAGCGGGGCAGGGGATAGCGGGTCGGGTGACGGAGGTCAATGGATAGGAGGGTGGAGGGGGGAATCGGATGGCCGAGTGGGACCGGCGTTCATCCGGGGCTCACGCTGGCCGAGGCGAGGCCATGCTGGATGTGGAGTTTCCTTGGCGGTGAGCGCTACACCCACTTCAGCGGAAATAGAAAAACGCCGCGCGGTACAAGACCGGGCGGCGTTTGAGAGGGAATCGCGTGGTCAGCTTAGGCAGCTGCTTCGCTCTTCTTCTTTTCGAGACCGGCTTTCGCTTGAGCAACGATGGCCGAAAAGGCTTCGGCATCATGCACTGCAAGGTCGGCGAGGACTTTGCGGTCGACTTCAATGCCTGCGGCATTGAGGCCTTCGATGAAGCGGGAGTAGGTAAGGTCTTCGGCCCGGGTCGCAGCGCTGATACGCTGGATCCAGAGGCGACGGAACTGTCCCTTCCGCTTCTTGCGGTCACGGTATTCGTACTCATGTGCCTTGCGGACGGCGTCCTTGGCGTAGCGGTAGAGCTTCGAGCGGAATCCGCGGAAGCCTTTCGCACGCAGAAGGACCCGCTTGCGGCGGGCACGTGAGGCCGGGCTATTGGTTGCGCGTGGCATTTTCTTTCTTGGGTCAGACGGGCCGTTGGTTTCGTTCTTCCTCCCGCAGTCTCGCTCGTCTGGTGGGTATCCCTTGCGGGATCAGGCTGCGATGGAGGCCATCCGTGTTGCGGATGGGGGGCGCGGATGTGCCGCTATGTTTCCTGGTTAGGCAAAAGGAAGGTTTTCCTTCACATTCTTGATGTCAGCATCTGAAACGAGCGTCACCTTACCGAGGTTACGCTTGCGCTTACGGTTCTTGTTTTGAAGCAAGTGTCGTTTGCCTTGTTTCCGACGCAGGACCTTCCCTGTGCCTGTCACCTTGAAACGTTTGGCGACAGCCTTCCGGGTCTTTGCTTTTCCTGAGGTCCTAGCCATGGGGCGGCGAAACTAGTGACCGGCCCCCGCATGGCAAGGCAAAAGTATGTTGTTGAGGGATATTATTCCGTCGTGGAGTCCGGAAAGTGGGTCGCCTGATTCAGGGCATGCAGGTCTCCGAGCTTGAGGCCATGGGAAAGTGACTGATTCAGAAAGACTTTCGCATCCGAGACGGCCTCGATCATGGAGTGCCCGTGGGCAAGTCCCGCGGTGATTGCGGAGGACAGCGTGCAGCCGGTACCGTGGCTGGCGGGGGTGTCGATCCTCGGGGAGCGGAAATCGGTGCGGATTCCGTCGTCCATCAAGAGATCCAGACAGTCAGGGCCAGCCAAGTGTCCGCCCTTTAAAAGAATGGCAGTCCCGAGTTCATCGTTCAGTTGTCGGGCCACCAAAGCCTGCTCGGACTCATTGGTGATGCGTGCACCGCTGATGGCTTCGGCTTCGTCGAGGTTGGGCGTGATCAGGGTGGCCCGCTGGACGAGGTGATCCAAGTAGGCACCTTTGGTGTCGGCTTCCGCGAGCGAATCGCCGGTGGAAGCGATCATGACGGGATCAAGCACGAGCGGAATGGACGGGTGACGAGCCAGGGCGGTGGCGACGAGCTCGATGATCTCGGCGGAGTGAAGCATCCCGGTCTTGATGGCGCCGATCGGGTAGCTTTCCAGCAGGATGGCAAGCTGATCGGCGATGATGTTCGGGGGGACGGGGTGAATTGAGCGGACTTCTGCCGGGGTTTCCGCGACCACGCAGGTGGCGACGGTCAGTCCATAGACGCCGAAGTGTTGGAATGTCTTGAGGTCGGCTTGCAGGCCGGCGCCCGCAGAGCAGTCGGATCCGGCGATGGTCAAGGCGATGGGAGCTGAGTGCATGATTGAAACTAAGAGGGTAAGGAGACGAGAAACAGTGAAATTGGGGTTTGGCAAGGAGCGCTTCAGATCGTGAGATGGGGGTTCATGCGCGAGTTGAAAGGACTGAAGGTGAAGGTCGACGACGTGGTTTACATGCCATCGCTCGATGCGCCTGCCGACAAGCCGCATCCTTTCGTTTACTTCATTTCGATCGTCAATGGGTCACAGGAACAGGTGAGGATCCTCGGTCGGAAGTGGATCGTCAAAGAGGGCGACGAGCAGGTGGTCGTGGAGGGCGACGGGGTGGTTGGTCAGACCCCTGATCTGGCGCCCGGACAGGATTTTTCCTACAACAGTTATCATGTCACGGCGGAGGATGCTTCGGTGGAAGGAGCCTTCTTCGGCCAAACTGCAGATGGGGAATGGGTTTTTGTGCGCATCCCCGAGTTTCAGCTCTGCGTCCCGGACTGGGTCTAGCGGGGTGGGCAGGGAGTCAGCCCATCGACGGTGGCGAGTTGGTCCATGAAGCAGTCGTGGGCTTCCGTTGGCACGGCGTCGACGAGCTGATGAGGCAGGGCGATCCCGATGATGGTGGCGTTTGCCCGGCAGGCGGAGAGGGTGCGGTCGTAAAACCCACGGCCCCGACCGAGGCGCGAGCCGTCTCTGCCGAATCCGAGACCGGGGCAGAGTATGAGATCGATGCTCTGCGAGTCTTCTACGGGAAGTCGTCCGTCTGGTTCGAGGATGCCCATCGCTCCGGGTTGGAGTTCTGAGGTCGTGCTGATGCGGTGGAAAGTGAGGTCGTTGCCGCGGACGCGGGGAAACAGCCAGTCGTGGCGGGGGAGTTCGTAGATCAAGGGGGACAGGTCGGCCTCGCCGCGGAGGGCGGAGAATGTCGCGATGCGGAGCGGTTCGCTGACTTCCAAGCGATGGGTCAGGTGGAGCCGAATGGCAGCCGATGCTTCTTCCGGATTGGGTTGGGCCCGCAGCTGTTTGCGGAATTGCTGGCGCCACTCGGACTTGTCGGGAGGTGGCTGACTTGCCGCTTGCATGGGTTTCAAATGGGTTGGAACATACTGGCAGTGACTCGTTTCGGACAAGGGGTGATTTTGTGGCTCGGCCTGATGACGCTTGGTGCCGCCGATGAATCCAAGAAGCCGTTTCTCTGGAAGGAGCCCAGAGTGGGTGCCGGTGCCTTCTCGGATGCATTGGGCATGCTGGATCGGGAACGTGAGGAATACGCGACCAATCTGGCGGTTCACGCGATTAACGAGGTGTCCAAGGCCAAAGCGTCAGCGGCTTCACTGGAGAAGGCACGCCGCTTGTTGGCGCTCTCCCTGCACTTGTCTGCGCGAAACCGCCGGGCCCTCGTCGCCAACTATCAGCTGAACCGTGGCATGGTGCCCGAGCCGGTGGAGAGCGACTATTCGGAAGAGGTTCTGGCCCGTTTGCTGTTCACCCGTTCGCAGCTGCTGCGGCAGCAGGGAGGAGTGGAAGATCAGCAGTTGGCGCGCATTTTCGTCGAGCTGGCCGCCGAGCTGGATCCGAAGAATGAGGATGCGGTTTACGCCAGTGAGATCCAGCGCCTCGATCATGGGCGGGTCGACTGGAAATTGCTGACGGACGTGAAGTCGCCGTTGGGTCAGGTGCGGCCCGACGATGCGGATGAACCCGCCGTGGCGGATGAGCTTCCCTAGCGAGGGCGCAGGACGCGCTTGCCAGCGGGGTTTTGGGCATTAGGCTGCGCGCCAAATTCGATGAAGATCTGGCTCGACGGGGAACTTGTGGATGAAGCGAACGCGAAGATTTCCGTGTTCGATCATGGTTTGTTGTATGGTGACGGTGTCTTTGAAGGCATTCGATTCTATGAGCGCCGGGTCTTCCGCTTGGAGGAGCACATCAAGCGGCTCTACGACTCCGCCAAGGCGATTCTGCTGAAGATGCCGTGGTCCGAGCAGGAGGTCATCGACGCCACGCTCGAGACCATCCGGGCGAATGGCTTGGACAATGGCTACGTCCGGCTCGTGGTGACTCGTGGGACGGGCACCCTCGGGCTCAATCCGATGCTTTGCGAGACGCCGAGCATGTTCATCATCGCTTCGACCATCACCCTGTATCCGGAGGAGAATTACAAGAAGGGCATGGCTCTCGCCACCTGTGCGACCCGCAGGCCAGCGCCTGCCGCCCTGATGCCCCAGGTGAAGTCACTGAACTACCTGAACAACGTGATGGCCAAAGTGGAAGCCATTCAGGCAGGTGCCCTGGAAGGGGTGATGCTCAACGAACAGGGCTACGTGGCGGAGTGCACGGGGGACAACTTGTTCATCGTCAAGGGTGGGGTGGTGATCACGCCGCCTGTGTCCGATGGGGCGCTGGACGGCATCACGCGGCAGGTGATCATCGAGTTGGCGGCGGAGAACGGCATCGAGTGCGTCGAGAAATCGGTGACCCGTTACGACATTTTCACCTGTGACGAGTGCTTCCTGACGGGGTCCGCCGCGGAAGTGATTCCGGTCGCCAGTCTGGACGGTCGGACCGTGGGGTCGGGCGAACCGGGCCCAGTGACTTTGAAGCTGATCGAGGCCTTCCACGCCCTCACGCTGAAGAGCGGTACGCCACTGGATTAAGATTTCTCAATCTGGCCGAGTTTTCGTTTCGCATTTCGATCCTCCTCTCCTAGCTTGGGGCGGGCATGGATTGCGACAAATGTGGAAAGCCAGCGAAGGTTCACCTCACCCAGTTGGTGGGAGGTCAGGTGAAGAAGATTGCGCTGTGTAATGAGTGCGCTGGAGAAAGCGGTGTGACGGACCCGACCGGGTTCGCGCTGGCCGATATGCTACTGGGGCCCACGTCTCCATCGGCGGGCAAGGGGAAGGCTCCGGTGGTGAGCAATCCGGTGGTGGCTGGCCCGGCGTGTCCGACCTGTGGATTCACTCTGAACGATCTGAAAAGGGTTCGGCGATTCGGCTGCGGAGATTGTTACAAGGCATTCCGCTCCGAGGTTTCGCAGATGCTGCGCGGCATGCACAAGGGGACCGTCCACTCAGGGAAGGTCCCGGATGGCTTGATGGAGATGCAGCAGCGGAAAATGCGGCTTGAGGAACTGCGAGAGAAACTCGAGAGCGCAATCGGCTCGGAGAACTACGAGGATGCCGCTGCCCTGCGCGATGAGATCCTGGGCTTGGAAGGCGAAATTTCAGGCATGGAGGGCAAGTCATGATGCGTTTCACGACCCTGATGAAACACCCCGCTGACTGGATGGTCGGCAAGGGGGTGGACAACGCGATCGTGCTGACCTCCCGCATCCGTCTGGCGCGGAACCTTGCGGAACTGCCTTTCCCCGGATGGGCCAAGAAGCAGCAACGCCGCGATGCCTTGGAGATCTTGCTGCCTGCCGTCGAAGGGTTGTCGGTGATGAAAAAGGGATTTTCCAAGGAACTCGATTCACTGACTTCCCTGCAAAAACAGGTGATGGTGGAGCGCCATTTGATTAGCCGTGAGCACGCTGCCCGCGGTGAGGGCAGTGCTGCCGTCATCGAGCGGAGGCAGTCGGTGGGCATCATGCTCAACGAGGAGGATCACCTGCGGATGCAATCGATCCGCCCGGGCCTCGATCTCCGAACCGCGTATGAAACGCTCTCGGCAGTCGATGACGAAGTCGCGGATCGGGTGGAGTATGCCTTCGATCCTGAGTTGGGCTACCTGACGACCTGCCCGACGAATCTGGGAACCGGAATGAGGGCCTCTGCAATGCTTCACCTGCCGGCTTTGGTCCTGAGTGACCAGATCGGCCAGGTTCTCCAGGCGGTGAACAAGATCGGTCTGGCGGTTCGTGGGATTTTCGGGGAAGGTTCGGAGTCCCTCGGTAACCTGTTCCAGATTTCGAATCAGTCGACCCTCGGTGAGAGCGAGCAGACGATTCTTGAGAGACTCGAGCGAGTGATTTCCCAGGTGGCGAAGCATGAGCGCGATGCTCGTGAAAAGTTGCTCGAGGACGACCCCGACATGGTTTGCGATAAGATCGGGCGGGCTTATGGTCTGCTCAAACACGCATGGATCATTCCCTCCAAAGAGGCCCTGACCCACCTGTCGCTCCTTCGTTTGGGCGGCGATCTCGGATTCTTCGCCGAAGAGATCGTGTCGGCATGCGATACGCTACTGATGGAGA
This sequence comes from Haloferula rosea, assembly GCF_016595525.1. Classification (GTDB taxonomy): domain Bacteria; phylum Verrucomicrobiota; class Verrucomicrobiia; order Verrucomicrobiales; family Akkermansiaceae; genus Haloferula; species Haloferula rosea. The sequence continues at coordinate 191,663 of NZ_JAENII010000008.1, read as the reverse complement.
TCCAGCCGGCCCACCTGCAGATGCACAACGGCGCCAAACTCGGACCGGAGGAACGGGACACGATTCGCGCGGAAATTGTCCGCTCCCGGTTGCAAACCCTGGAAGCCCCTGATATCAGTTCTATAGAAGAAAACCAAGAGGGTGATGACACCCCCGACCTCGGAATTTCATGAATAATTTCACACCAAGAGCACAGCAAGTTCTGGCGCTGGCCCGCAAGGAAGCGGACCGCTTCAACCACAGCTACGTTGGCACGGAGCACCTATTGCTCGGGCTGATCAAACTCGGCCAAGGCGTGGCGGTGAACGTCCTCGAACGCATGGGCTTGGACCTCGAAACCGTCCGCATGGAAGTGGAGAAGGAAGTCGGAACCGGAAACGGACAGAAGGTCTCCGGCAGCATTCCCTACACTCCACGTGTGAAAAAGGTGCTGGCCTTGGCCAACAAGGAAGCCAAGGCGCTGAATCACAGCTACGTGGGAACCGAGCACATCCTGCTCGGATTGCTCCGCGAAGGTGAAGGCGTGGCTGCCAGGGTCTTGCGTCGCATGGAAGTGGATATCCAGCGCACGCGGAACGAAATCCTTGCTGAGATCGACCCGAATTTCAATCCGGAGAACGAAGACGACGACGATGATGATTTGGACGTCTTCGAGGACGAGGGTGCTGACCCTGAAGGCGGAGGTGCGGAGGGGAAAACCAAGACGCCCGCGCTGCGTGCTTTCGGTCGTGATCTGACGAAGTTGGCCGGTGAAGGTGAACTCGACCCCGTCATTGGCCGGGAGTCGGAAATCGAACGCGTGATCCAGATCCTTTGTCGCCGGACGAAGAATAACCCGGTCCTCATTGGTGAGGCAGGGGTTGGCAAGACGGCCATTGTTGAAGGACTCGCTCAGGAGATCGCCGCCGGCAACGTGCCTGAATTGCTCCGCGATCGGAAGGTGATCACGCTGGACCTCGCGCTCATGGTCGCCGGCACCAAATACCGCGGTCAGTTCGAGGAACGGATCAAGGCGGTGATGGATGAGATCAAGAAGGTGAAGAACGTCATTCTATTCATCGACGAGCTCCACACGATCGTGGGTGCCGGGTCCGCCGAGGGTGCGATGGATGCTTCCAACATCATTAAGCCGGCGCTCTCGCGTTCGGAATTGCAGGTGGTGGGTGCAACGACCCTCAACGAATATCGCAAGTACATCGAGAAAGACGCCGCCCTTGAACGTCGCTTCCAACAGGTGAAGGTCGAGGAACCGTCCATCGATGATGCGATCGAGATCATGAAGGGTCTCCAAGACAAGTACGAGACTCACCATAAAGCGAAGTATTCCGAGGATGCCATTGAGGCTTCGGTCCGTTTGACGTCCCGGTACCTGACGGGTCGCTACCTTCCGGACAAGGCCATCGATGTGCTTGATGAAGCAGGCGCCCGTGCCCGCATCGGTCAGATGACCCGCCCCCCGGTGATCAAGGAGCTTGAAGAGAGCATCGAGGAGATCAATCGCGACAAGATCGCCGCGATCGGCGAGCAGGACTTTGAGAAGGCCGCGTCGCTCCGGGATCAGGAGAAGAATGCCAAGAAGGAGTTGGAGACGACTTTGGAAAACTGGCGTGCCTCGTCTGAGGAAACCGTGGTGGATGTCGGCGAAGACGAAATCATGGCGGTGGTCTCGAAGTGGACCGGTGTGCCGCTCCAGCGCATGGAGCAGAAGGAAGCCGAGAAGCTTCTGAAGATGGAGGACAAGCTGAAGGGGCAGGTGATCGGGCAGGACGAGGCGGTCGTCGCGATTTCCAAGGCCCTGCGTCGTTCGCGCGCGGACCTCAAGGACCCCCGTCGTCCGATCGGTTCCTTCCTTTTCCTCGGACCAACCGGAGTCGGCAAAACCTATCTGGCCCGCAACCTCGCCGAATTCATGTTCGGCGATCCGGAGTCGCTCATCCAGATCGACATGTCGGAGTACATGGAGAAGTTCACGTCGAGCCGGTTGATCGGTTCGCCTCCGGGATACGTCGGTCACGAAGAAGGTGGGCAGCTGTCCGAAGCTGTCCGTCGTCGACCCTATTCCGTGGTCCTGTTCGACGAGATCGAAAAGGCTCACCCGGACGTGATGAACCTGCTGCTCCAGATTCTGGAGGAGGGCATGGTGACCGACTCTCTGGGCCGCAAGATCGATTTCCGCAATACCATCATCATCATGACGTCGAATGTCGGTGCCTCCACCGTCAAGCGTCAGACGTCGCTCGGATTCGGAGCGATGTCCGAGGACGAAGCGGATTTCGAGGGCATGAAGGAGAAGATCCTGGAGGAGTCGAAGAAGCACTACCGTCCGGAGTTCCTGAACCGTCTCGATGAACTGGTGGTCTTCCATATGCTCGAGAAGAAGGATCTGGACAAGATCGTGGACCTCGAGGTGAACAAGCTTGTGGCCCGCCTGCTCGAGAAGGAGATCACCATGGTCCTCGACCCGTCGGCGCGCGACCTGCTTGTCGAGAAGGGATACGATCCAAGCTACGGGGCGCGGCCGATGCGCCGCGCTGTGGAAAGGTTCCTCGAAGATCCCTTGGCCGAAGCTCTCCTTCGCGGCGACGTGAAGGCCGGCGACTCGGTGCGGGTCGTTCGTGCGGAGGATTCCGAAGAGCTCACCTTCGAGCATGTCGACTCCCTCGCCGAGCCTGATGAAGCCAAGGTCTGAGCGATCCACGAGTTTTTAACAGACCGCGCCTTGCCATTCCGGTGAGGCGCGGTTTTCTTTTCGCGCGCGATGTCAGTCGACCAACACAAACACTCCGGACTGGGCAGAGCGGCCCGTGCCTTGCTCGCCGGGGTGGTATCCGTGATCCCGGTGCTTGCCACATTCTGGTTGCTGGTGAGCATCTACCGGATTCTTCGCAATCTCGGGGACGGGATGATCGATGGCTTGTTCGACTTCCTGAACCGGCAACGTGGATTGGACCCGGAACGGGCGGATCCCGACTTGCTATGGTCGTTCGAGTTTCCTGGATCGAATCTGGTTCTCGCTCTGCTACCGGTGCTCATTCTGTTCTCCGTCGGGTTGGCGGTGACCAATCGTCCGGGTCGTCGTCTGTTGGGGTGGTTCGAGGCGCAGATCGCGAAGCTTCCTCTGTTGGGATTCGTCTATTCATCGATCAAACAACTCGTGGACGCGCTGCGCCAACTCGGGTCGGAGAGGAAGTTCAAGGGAGTGGCGTTCGTGGAGTATCCAAGCCCGGGATGCCGTTTGTTGGGCTTCATCACCGGCAATTTTCGTGATCCGCAATCCGGCAAGGATGTGACGGCGATCTTTCTTCCGACAGCTCCGAATCCACTCACGGGCTTTGTGGTGATCGTGGAGGACGAGCGGGTGATGAAGAGCGATTTGGGCATGGAGGAGGCCAGCAAGTTGATCCTCTCAGCCGGTTTGGTTTCACCACTCTCCGCGGAAGAAGTGGCAGCAAAAAGCTGAGATACCTGCCTTGCCTGCCTGCCGGAATCGAAGCACGGGATTCCGGATGATATGCGGTGAAGGGGATGGGGCGATGGGATTGGATGGGGTCGTGCAGCAGCCCGCTGTTTGGTGGCGGGTCTGACCACCCACAAATCACAGAACAATGATCGAACAGAAGGACCTGCTTGTTTCGGGACTGGGGGACCCGGTTCATCCCTCTCCATTGTGTTTTGAATCGGCCAAACGTCACGGCGGAAGGCACTTTGTCTCGGAGTCCGAGCGGGTGAGGCTCGATATCACCGAGGGGGGAGGACGTGCTGTCCAAACTCCTCTAACACTGGAGGAGGCCGGTCCTCGTGAAAGGCTCTTCTTCGATCCGAGGGCAACCACCGCGGCAATCGTGACCTGCGGCGGGTTGTCACCGGGGCTGAACAATGTGATTCGTTCGGTATTCTACGAACTCTCGGAGAACTATGGTGTGCCCAAGGTCCTGGGGATCCGGAACGGCTATCGTGGTTTGAACCCCGCCGTGGGGAAGCGTCCGATCCTGCTCAACAGGGAGTTGGTGGAACCGATCGACAAGTTGGGTGGCACTGCCTTGGGTAGCTCACGGGGGCCGCAGGACCCTCGGGTGATGGCTGACTTCATCGAAGCTCAGGCCATCGATATCCTGTTCTGCCTGGGCGGTGATGGAACCCAGAGGGGAGCACACGATTTGCACAAGGAATTGCAGCGGAGGGAGGCGAAGGTGGCCATCGTGGGGATTCCCAAGACGATCGATAATGACATCTCCTTCGTTCACCAATCGTTCGGCTTCGCAACCGCCTTGGACAAGGCGCATGAGGTGATTCAAGCCGCCCACGTCGAAGCCCGGGACGCGGTGAACGGGATCGGATTGGTGAAGCTGATGGGCCGCCATGCGGGCTTCATTGCCGCCGGGGCATCGGTCGTGAGTCAGGAGGTCAATTTCACCCTCGTACCGGAAATCCCGTTTCCCCTCGAAGGGAAGGGGGGCTTCCTTGAGTCCCTTGAAGATCGGGTTCGTCGACGGGGGCATGCGGTCGTCGTGGTCGCAGAAGGAGCCGGGCAGCATCTGTTCGAAGGAAAGGCCGGTGAGAGAGATGCTTCAGGAAACCTCCAGCACGAAGACATCGGCACCTACCTGCGGGACCGGATCAAGGCTCACTTTGCCGAACGTGAATTTGAGATGACCTTGAAGTATCTCGATCCGAGCTACTTCATCCGCAGTGTCCCTGCAAACGGGTTTGATCGGTTCGTGTGTGACCAGATGGGCCGCCATGCGGTGCATGCGGGAATGGCAGGGAAGACGGGAGTGATGATCGGGATGGAGCACGGCCACTACATCAACGTGCCGATTCCCGCCGTGGTCAGCCGGACGAAGACACTGGATGTTGGAGGAGACCTGTGGCGTGGGGTGCTCCAGGTGACCAGGCAGCCCCGCTGGTGAACCAAAAAGCCCCGGTGGTGAGCCGGGGCTGGGAGTCGTCGGCCAAGCTGACGAAGGTCATGCTGGTGCCGCCCTCAGCAGATGGGGCACTGGCTCAGGTTGCGGAAAAAGTCGTTCCCCTTGTCATCCACGAGGATGAAGGCCGGGAAGTTTTCCACGGTGATTTTCCACACGGCCTCCATGCCCAGTTCCGGGAACTCGACCACCTCCTGTGACTTGATGTGCTCTTTCGCAAGAAGGGCTGCCGGACCACCCGCGGAACCGAGGTAGAAGCCACCATGCTTGGCACAGGCATCCGTGACCTGCTGGGACCGGTTCCCTTTGGCTAGCATGACCATCGAGCCCCCGTGGGACTGGAAGAGGTCGACATAAGGGTCCATGCGCCCAGCTGTGGTTGGCCCGAAGGAGCCCGAGGCATAGCCTTTCGGCGTCTTGGCGGGTCCGGCGTAGTAGATGGGGTAATCCTTGATGTAGTCCGGAAGTTCACCGGTCTCCTCGAGGATTTCGCGGATCTTCGCGTGGGCGATATCACGAGCCACAATGATCGTTCCATTGAGTGAAAGTGCGGTGGTCACCGGGTATTTGCTCAAGGTGGCGAGGGTCTTTTCCATGCCTTCGTCCAGATTCACCTCGACGCCTTTGAATTTCCAATCGTGGAACTTGTCGGGGATGTACTGTCCGGGGTTCTTCTCGAGCTTTTCGAGGAAGATGCCGTCCTTGGTGATCTTCGCCTTGGCCTGGCGGTCCGCGGAGCAGGAGACGCCGATGCCGACCGGGCAGGAAGCCCCGTGGCGTGGAAGGCGGATGACCCGGACATCGAGGGCGAAGTATTTTCCTCCGAACTGGGCGCCGATACCGATCTGATGCGCAACTTGTAGGAGTTGCTTCTCCAGTTCCAGATCACGGAAAGCCTGACCGTGCTCGTTGCCTTCGGTGGGGAGTGCGTCGTAGTAACGGGTGGAGGCCATCTTGACGGTTTTCAGGCAGGTTTCCGCGGAAGTGCCCCCGATCACGAAGGCGAGATGGTAGGGAGGGCAGCCTGACGTGCCAAGCGAGCGCATCTTCTCCTCACAGAACTCCATCAGGCGCTTGGGATTCAGCAGGGCCTTGGTTTCCTGATAGAGGAAGGTCTTGTTCGCCGATCCGCCGCCCTTGCTGACAAAGAGAAATTTGTAGGCGTCCCCTTGATCGGCGTAGAGGTCGATCTGGGCCGGGAGGTTTGTTCGAGTGTTGACCTCCTCATACATGCTGAGGGGGGCGGTTTGGGAGTAGCGGAGGTTCTCCTCGGTGTAGGTCTTGTGAATGCCTTCCGAGAGGGCTTCGGCATCGTTGCCGGTGGTCCAAACCTGTTGACCCTTCTTGCCGATCACGGTGGCGGTGCCGGTGTCCTGACAGTTGGGTAGGATTCCCTTGGCCGCGATCTCCGCGTTCTTCAGAAGCATGAGGGCAACCATCCGGTCGTTCTCGGTTGCATCCGGATCGTCGAGAATGGCTGCGACTTGTTTGAGATGAGAAGGCCTGAGGGTGAAGTTGATCGCTTTGAAGGCCTCATTCGCGAGCAAGGTCAGGGCCTCCGGGGCGACATTTAGAATGTTCTGGCCCTCAAATTCGGAGAGGGAGACGTGATCCGAGCTGATCTTCTGATACTCGGTGGTGTCGGGGCCAAGGGGGAAGGGATCTTGGTAGTGGAACGGCTTGTCGGACATGACTCCACTGTATCGGGTGGCATGATTAGGTCCAGACGATGAGAGGAAATGGCGATCAGTTGGGTGAATTGGCCAAGGACCTGGATTCTGAAAACAAAAAAGCCCGACGAGCCGGAGCTCGTCGGGCGGTAGAGAAAATATTCCAGGTGCTCAGCGGCGTCGTCTTCCAACGAGAAGCAAGCCTCCGAGGATCCCTAGAATTGCCACTGATGGCTCGGGGATGGTTGTGGCGCCAACGGTGGCCCAAATGCGATCCTGCTCGGTTCCGCCATCGACATAGAAGAAGCTGATACCTCCGGAATTCTCCCAGTCGCCACTTTCAATGAGGCCAACCCATTCAATCGCGAGGTCGATGGCCTCGGTTGTGAACGCATCGGTATCGGAACCAGCGACGTCGATGGAGAAGCTGTTGAGAACCGCAACGTCCGTCTCGTCCAATGACAAGCTCGGGAAAATTTCCTCAGCAATTTCCCAAACCGACATCTGAATCGCAGCGGCAAAGGAAGAGGCTTCGTCGTAGGAGAGGGATGCCCGGGCTGTCAGGAAAAGCGGGAGAGCATTGGAATAGAGCGCTCCGAGTTGGTTCTGCTGGGTGGCCGAGAGGCCGGATGCTCCCAATCCGTTGGTCACGGTGTAGGTGGAGCTGCCGGTTGGTCCCACAAAGATCTGTGCGCAAACATCCCAAACGTCCACATCGAGGCCTCCACCCAGCGTCACGCGGGTCTGCTTCATGCCGACTGGGTTGACGGCGTAGGGGTTAGTTGGACCGGTGAAGTTGTTGAAGGATACGTTGCCGACGACGTAGTCATTGACGGCGCGGTAGGTCCCGGGATCGTAATCCGGACCGGTGTCGTCCAGCGTAAACGTCTGCCCGAAAGCACTGCAGGCGAGGCCAACAGCCAAGCAGGTCGTCAAGTGAGGGATCTTCATGGTGGGTGGGGGTGCAGCGTCAGGGAGCTGGATCCAATGAAGATTGCAACTCCCGACCGGGGGTTTCTAGAGGAGAATGAGGGAGTTAGCAAGCATTTGCTGGGGGCCGCCTCGGGTGGGAATCCGCGGTCGGGCCGAATCCTGCTAATCTGAGGCTCAGGGCGGAGTCTCCTACAAGCGCCCTTCGTCGGCGTCGATGTAGTCCATGAAGGTCTGAATTTCGGTCCGATCCTCCATGCCGGATTCCTGCTTCCGCGCTATCAATCGTTCTGCCAGATCGTCGCGGAAGCCCCGGGTGAGCATGTAGCATTTCCACCAGGTGGCCTCATGCTCCGGGCGTTGGGTGCCATTCTCCCTCGCCCAATCGAGCGCTTCAGCGTCCGAGGCTCCGGATCTGACGACCTCTGCGAGAGCTTCGTAGTCGACTCCAAGGAATTGGCACGTCCAGAGGTCCATGCCACGTCCAAGGTTGGCGTGGTAATCCGGATCAAGTTGCCCCGCAGTATGGAGGCGGATCTTGTCACAGAGTCGCGGGAGGTAGACGATGCCGTCGATTTCATTCCTGGGGCTGCATGGAAGGGTCATGGGTAGGATGGTGACGACGTGCCGGGGCGATGCAATCAGGATTCCCGGCGTGGTGATTGTTTCACATTCGTGAGCTTTCCTTCACCGCGGAATCCTGTAGGGTATGCGTTATGAATCGTACGCGACGGATCGGGGTGTTGCTGGGGTCGGTGGGGCTGCTTGCTGGATGTGGCGGTGCGGGGAATCAAGGAGCGGCGACCGAGTCGATTCCCGTCTCGACTTCGGCCGCCATGCACTCGGTGACACCTCCGAGCCCGGTGCGGCTCCCGTTGTCGACGGTGTTCAAGGGAGAGTCAAAATTCCAAGCTTTGGTCGCGAAGGCAGAGCGGGAAAACTGGCGTTCACTTCCCCTTAACCAGAGGACGGTGCGTGTCGCCCGGGCGATGGTCGGGACGCCGTATGTGAACTACACGCTCGAGGTGGATGATCATATCGAGAATCCCGTGGTCAACTTCGGTGGCATGGACTGCTGGACCTTTTACGAGAACGCCTTGGCGTTTGCGAGGATGCTTCATTACAAGCCGGGTCCCTACCGTCCCGAGGACATGCTGCACATGATCGAGATCGAGCGCTATCGTGGTGGCAAGTGCACCGGGAGTTACCTGAGCCGGATGCATCACCTCGAGGAGGTGTTTTATGACAACCAGAAGCGTGGATTGGCCACCAACGTGACGCCGGGCCTACCGGGTGCGGTGAGGTTGCGGCGTGAGGTTCGCTACATGACGGAAGCGTGGAAGAGCTACCGTTACCTCCGCAACAACAAGTCCTTGATCCCCGAGATGGGCAAAGTCGAGGCGCGGGTATCGAAGCTGCCGGTGTGGCATGTGCCGAAGTCCAAGGTTCGCAGCGTGGAGTCCTACCTTCAGGATGGCGATGTGGTGGCAATTACCTCGACGTGGAAATACGGCTATACCTCTCATGTCGGGTTGATCGTCAAATTGAAGGGGCGGGCCTACTTCACTCATGCGACTTCGGAGCGCGACAAGGGGAGGATGACCATCGTCGACCGCCCCATCACCGACTACTTGAATGACTCGTCCAAGCGGGCCGGGATCGTGGTCTGCCGTCCGAAGGATCTGCCGCGCTCGCCCATGTGGAGCCGGGAGGTCGTGGGACGCTGAGTGTTTCTTTTTGGGGTGCTCTGCTGCCTCGCAATCATCGGAGGGGTGACTCAAGTTTGGAGTAGGCAGTTCCGCGGAGAATTTATGGCTTGAGCTGTCCCTTGTTCCTTGCTTTGTTCTTACGAACACTGTTCAAGGAATCATGTCTGAAAAGCTCACCGATCGACAAGCAGAGATCCTCTCCTACCTGAAAGAAGCCCAGCGAGTGACGGGAGTGATGCCCTCGACTCGTGAGATCCAGCATTACTTCGGTTTCGCCAGTCAGACCGCGGCGATGAGTCATCTTCGCGCTTTGGAGAAGAAGGGGGCGATCCAGCGTCTGCCAAACAAAGCTCGTGCCGTGGTGTTTCCCGAAGAGTTGGACCGGGAGGCCATTGTCGACATCCCGATTTACGGCAGCATTGCGGCGGGCATGTCGCAGGATGCGGCGCCAGAGCAGGAAGGATGCATTTCGATCGATGTGGCGAGCCTCGGGATCCGTCCAAGCGCCCGGACCTTCGCCCTCAAGGTGAGGGGGGACTCCATGGTCGATGCCCACATCTGTGATGGCGATACCGTCATCCTCGAATTCCGGGAGCCGAGAAAGGGGGATATCGTGGCGGCCTTGATCGATGGTGAGACCACTTTGAAGCGCTACGTCGTCAAAAATCGTCGGCCCTACCTTCAAGCGGAGAATCCGGATTATCCCGATCTCATTCCGGCTCGCGAGCTGGTCATTCAGGGGGTGCTGGTCGGATTGCTGCGGAACGCCGCGGCGTGACATCGGCGGAGCGAGGGTGACTCGGTCCTGTTCCTGCGTGCAATCCTGCGGGCCGGGTGCTTGGGTTCCCGCGTGAGCGAACAAGGCGATCTACCAGGCAGGACTCCGCACACCGCCATCGCGGTCAACATCGAGATGTGGTTCGAGGGCTCATTTGTCGAGCGTATCGAGCAGGCCGCGGAACTGGGATTCCCGGCGATTGAGCTTTGGACCTGGCGGGACAAGGATTTGGCGGCTGGTGCGGAAGCGTTGCGCCGTCACGGCATGACGGCGACCCAGTTCACTGCGTGGGGATTTGGTCAGGAGATCAACGATCCGGATTTTCCAGTCAGTGACTTTGTCGCGGAGATTGAGGCCGCGTGCAAAGCTGCTCCCATTTTGCCGGGTTGTGATCGCTTCTGCGTCGTGGCAGGGGATGACATCAAGGGGCTTTCGAAAGGGCAGATGCACGGATCGGTCATTGAAAAGCTTCGGGCGGCTGTTCCGGTGCTGGAGACCCACGGATGCACGGCGATCGTCGAGCCGATGAACCCCTACAATCATCCGGGCCACTGCCTTTATGGAAGCGCGGATGGCATCGCGATCTGTGAAGCCGTTGGGTCCACTCACGTCAAACTGAATTGGGATCTCTTCCACATGCAGCGTTACGAGGGCAACCTGATCGACAACCTTGAGAAGGGAAAGGAGTGGATTGGCTACGTGCAGTTTGCGGATTCGCCAGGTCGTCACGAACCGGGAACCGGGGAGGTCAACTACTCCGAGGTGTTCCGCAAGGTCCGTGAGATTGGTTACCGGCTGCCGCTCGGTGCCGAGTGCCTACCGGAAGGGGCGGAGCCCCGCCGAGCTGCCGAGCGCCTCTGGAAGGTGGACCATGCCTCAGGCAGCCAATGAATCGGTTGAAAGGCGCGGGTTGGATCCCCCCGGATTCACAACCCGCACCTTTCGATTGTCCCAACAGTCAGGAATCCCAACAAAGCCTCCCCCCGGAAACCAAGTTGGGTTTGAAACCCGACACATGTGGAAAATTGAGCTGCTTTAAGACGCAACTCAGCGGGAAGGAAAGCGCAAGTTTCGGAAAGTAAAAGGATAAAGTGGGCTGAACTATTCCTTGTTTGGGTCACCCTGTTGTCCGTCCACCGCGCCTTTCGTCGCGGGATTTGAGGGATCAGCCGGCTTTGCCTGATCGGGCGCCTTGTTCCCGGCGGGGACGAACTTGAGGGCAATCCCATTGATGCAGTATCTCTTGTCGGTCGGAGTGTCGAAGCCCTCTCCCGTGAACACATGGCCTAGATGGCCATCGCAGACCGCGCAGAGAACCTCGGTGCGTGCATAGCCGATCTTGTAGTCAGTCGATGTCTTCACGTTCTTCGCGTTGGCCGGATCGTAGAACGATGGCCATCCGCAACCGGAGTCGAACTTCTCTTTCGATGAGAAGAGTTCAGCATCGCAGCCACCGCAGTAGTAGGTGCCGGCGCCCTGCTCCTTGAACTCCTTGTAAACCTTGCCATTCGCACGCTCCGTCCCGGCCTCCCTGAGGATGTGGTACTGTTCGGGTGTTAGTTCCGCACGCCATTCGGCGTCGGTCTTGGCAATTTTCTCGCTGGGTTGGGCGGGGGCGGTGTCGGAGGTCTCCATGATGGGGCTACTGGGTTTGGTCTCGGCGCAAGCCGCAAGGGACAGGCTCAGCAGACTAAGTAAGGGAAATTTCATGGTCGGAAGGTAGTGCGCTGGGTAGGAGGCGCAAGGGCGAGCCTGATTCCCGCGGAAATTGCTTGGTCCAGCAGCTTGAAGCTGCGAGGTCGGGACATGGAAGATTCAATTCAGCGGCTGACCCAGCAGATTCGGGAGTTCTCTGCAGCGCGGGAGTGGGCACCGTATCACAATCCAAAGGACATGGCGGTGGCCATTGCCGCGGAGGCAGGGGAGTTGCTGCAGCATTTTGTCTGGCAGCAACCCGAACAGGTCGAGCGTCGGGCAGAAGAGCGCCGGGATGAGATCGCCTCCGAGATTGCCGACGTTGGCATTCTCCTGTTCGAAATGGCGGATACCCTCGGCTTCGACTTGGGGCAGATCATGCGTGCAAAGATCGAGAGGAATGAGGAACGGTATCCGGTTCACAAGTCCAAGGGGAACAACCTGAAGTACAACGAACTCGGGAATTCCTGAGGCAGGGGTACGTAGAAAGACGCGAGTCGGATTCCCCCCGGATTCTCAACTCGCGTCCTTTCTGAGTCCTTCTTGGCGGTTTCTGCCAAACCTGTCTGAAATCCCCCCGGAATTCAGGCAGGTCAATTTACGCAGGGTGCGCCAATGGACCGGTGCCGAAGCACGGGAATAGGTGTATCTGGAAATATCAATTTGGAAAGCCTTTTCTTAAGGTTACATGAACTTTTTTGGAATAGTGATAGTTTTTACCCCCAAAAACTTTGGTTTCTGGACCCATTCCGGCCTTATCGGTTCGGAGATTCTTCGGCCGGAGTGGCGGGCAGAGACGATGAAGTCTTGAGTTGGAGGCCTTTGGGACGCCAGTAGTTCCCGAGTTGCTCGAGAATTTTTGAATTTTCTCCTCGGAGATGGAGGTCGACGGGTTCGCGGGCCTCCTTGGTTGGGGTTTCGAGGGCACGGCGGATGAGGTCTTGCCGCTCCTTGCTTCCGTGGAGGTAATAGTGGGTCAGAAGAAGCGCGGTGGCGTAGGGAGGCAGGCGTTCATCCAAGGGGAGGCGATCGAGATAAGCGGACCACTGCCTGGCATCAAGGCCGGCGATCTCGTGGATCGGGGCAACGGGGATTTCCGGGTCAGCGGGATCAAAGCGCTTGCGCAGATGGCGACGAATCGACTGCTCGGGCTGGTCGAAACGAAATTTCCCAGCCCCTTGATGGGCTGCCGCAAAGTACTCGCAGATTCCCTCCTTCAGCCACTGTGGAAGGTTCGGGGGAGCGCTGTGCATGCAGAGGTGGACCAGTTCGTGGACGACGAGACTCTCGTCAGCTTCGGCGCGGAGTCGGCTGGCGGGCAGGGATCGGAACAGGTGCTGGGCATGGAGAATGACACATTGCTGACGCCAAAGATACATCCCGGCCGACCCGACACGGCCGCCTTCGGCGACGTAGCTGGCATCGTCGTGGAGGATGATGATCCGCAGGCGCTCATCCGAGGGAGGCTTGAACAAGGGGAGCGGATGGGCAGCCACGGCGCGAACGGTGGCCTCGGCCACGGTGACAAGTCGGTTCAAGTCCCTCGGGCTCAGGTTCGCGGTGGATTGAATTGAGAGCCGGGAGGTGTGCCATGTGCGGCGTCCTGCTTCGTCTTCGATCAAAACCGGCTGATTTCCGCTGGATGCGCGCTGGGGGTCGGCGCGAGCGACCGACAGATTCAGGTGTAGCACGAGAAGGAGAAGCAGTCGCATTTCAGAGGAGGATAGCCGGTGCGGGCGGATTGGCCATCTTTGGGTGGGTTCTCGATGGAAAACTGGATTGTTCCGAATTTTGAAGAGACAAGGTTGCAGGGTGGGCGGTTTTACGTGACAAGACGCATAGCTGAATGACGGACCTCTTGATCGAACCCGCACGGAAAAGCGGATGCCAGGACCTGGATAAACTGGGTGAAGTACTCGATGGCGCCGCTCAGCGTCAGCGCTCTCCCATTGACGATTTGCTCGACGCCGGGGTCGTCGATGAGGAACCCTACCTCAGGGAACTCGCCGCGTCGCTCGGGATGGAGTGGATTGACAGCATCGTCATGCCTGAGGCGCCGCTCCCCCTTCGGGAAGCCTGTGGGCCTCGGGTGGCTCTGCGCTACCGACTACTTCCTCTGGAACTGCTTGGCGATGAGGAGAATCCACGTCTGAAGCTTGTCACTTTCGACCCGTTCAATCTGGTGGCACGGCAGGCGGTCGCTCAGGAGATCGCCATGCCCGTGGAATGGTGCATGGCCTCCCGTCGCCGCGTCCACGAGTCCCTCCGCAGGCTCTACGGAGTAGGTGCGGATACTTTCGAGCAGATTCTCGAAGGTCGCGACATGGACTTCGGTAACCTCGAGATGGCCGATGAGGCCAATGTGATCGACGCCGATGACGATGAGGAAGCGAGCGTGGTGAAGTTCGTGAACCAGATCATTCGCGAAGCGCTCGAGCAGAAGGCCACGGACATTCACGTCGAGCCTCTCGCCGACAATCTGCGCATCCGCTACCGGGTCGACGGTCGTTTGATCGAGGTCACGGTGCCGGAGAACATCAAGGCGCTGCAAAGCTCGGTGATCGCGCGCCTGAAGATCATGTCGAGGCTCGATATCGCCGAACGCCGACTTCCTCAGGATGGCCGGATCAACCTGCAGTTGGAAGGGCAGACGATCGACGTTCGTGTCGCGACCGTGCCTACGGTCGAAGGCGAAAGCGTCTCGCTGCGTCTTCTCAACCAGGAGAAGTTCAATGTCGACCGACTCGGCATGGAGCCGTTCGTGCGCGAGAAGATCGAAGGGCTTCTGGATCTTCCGAACGGAATCATCCTGATCACCGGGCCGACGGGTTCCGGTAAGTCGACCAGCCTCTACTCGTTCCTCAGTGAGATCAATCGACCCGATCAGCGGATTGTGACCATCGAAGACCCGGTGGAAAACAAGCTGCCCGGCGTGATGCAGATCGCGGTGAAGTCGGATATTGGTCTGACCTTTGCGGCCGGCCTCCGGTCCATTCTTCGTGCGGATCCGAACACGGTGATGATCGGGGAAATTCGTGACCTCGAGACGGCGGAGATTGCGATCCGTGCCTCCCTCACCGGTCACTTGGTGTTCTCCACGCTGCACACGAACGATGCTCTGGGTGGCATCAGTCGTTTGATCGACATGGGGGTGGAGCCCTTCCTGGTATCGGCGGCGGTGCGGGCATTCCTCGCTCAGCGTCTGGTGCGGAAGCTGTGCGACCACTGCAAGTCGCCGCGCGATGTAACTCCTGCGGATCGTGAAGCCTTTGGGATTCCCGCTGAGATTCAGGGGCAGGCCTACGAGGCGAAAGGATGCGACCGGTGCCGGGAAACCGGGTTCTCCGGTCGTCTCGCGATCTACGAAGTCGTGGTCCTCGGGCAGCAGATGCAGGACATGATCGCCCACGGGGCCGACTCGCCGACGCTGCGCGCTCGAGCCATCAAGGATGGTTACATCCCGATGCGGGGCTATGGATGGTTCAAGGTGATGCAGGGGGTGACAACACTCGAAGAAGTGATCGCCGTCACGGCAACCGACGGAGGATCGGACTGAGGTCAGGAATACGATGCCAGCATTTTCCTACAAGGCGCTCGGAGCAAACGGAGCGGTGCAAACGGGGCAGGTCGATGCAGGAGACCGCACCGAGGCGCTTCGTCTGCTCGACCGGAAGGGTCTCCAGCCGGTCAGCCTGAGTCATGCGACGAGTGAGGCTCCCAAGAAAGCTGCCACCAAACCGAAGGCGAAGGCGCGCCCGGTTTCCCGCTCGACGGAGCAAGCCGAGAGTTCATCGCCCGACGGCGAGCTGAAGTTGAAACGCCAGGAGGTGGTTCTCTTCACCGAGGAGCTTTCCGACATGCTCTCCGCCGGATTGCAACTCGAGCCGGCACTTCGGGCGATGGAGAACCGTCAGGAACTCGGATCACTGAAGGACGTGGCGGTAAAGATCAGGCACCTGGTCCGTGATGGCACCAACTTCTCGATCGCGCTGAAGCGGGTCAGTCCGAGTTTCGGTCCGCTGTATTGTTCTCTGGCGGCGGCAGGTGAGGCATCGGGCGCGCTCGATACGATCCTCAAGCGTCAGGCGCATTACCTGAAGACGCTCGCGGAGCTGCAGTCGCGTTTGATTCTGGCGATGATTTACCCGGCCTTCCTCGTGCTCGCGGGCGTCGGGGTGACCATCGTCTTCGTCACCATTCTGATCCCGCAGCTCACCCAACTCATTGAGTCAGCACCGGGCGGCAAGCTGCCTGGGCCGATCCAGCTGATGGTGGTCGTCACCGACCACTTTGCGGCATTCTGGTATGTTTATCTCATCCTCCTCGTTGCTGGCGGCCTGTTCTTCAAGGCATGGAAGGACAACGAGGAGAATCGCCCGACGTGGGATCGCATGAAATTGACTCTGCCGATGGCGGGGCCGGTGATCTCGAGCCGATTCTACGTTCAGTTTCTTGAGACCATGGCCAACTTGGTCGGTAACGGGCTCCCGTTGCTTCGGGCGCTCGAGTTGTCGCGCGATGCCACCC
Organism: Haloferula rosea; assembly: GCF_016595525.1. GTDB lineage: Bacteria > Verrucomicrobiota > Verrucomicrobiia > Verrucomicrobiales > Akkermansiaceae > Haloferula > Haloferula rosea. The sequence continues at coordinate 175,429 of NZ_JAENII010000008.1, read as the reverse complement.
AGAACCTGTCCCTGCGAGCATCCCTGAATGAGGTGATCGAGCAGGTTGGCGATGGTCGGGCCTTGTCCAAGGCGATGGTCCGCACCGGCAATTTCCCGGCCCTTCTCGTCGACATGGTCGCGGTCGGTGAGCAGACGGGAAAGATCGACATGTCCCTGCGTCGTGCTGCTGAGCGCTACGACAAGGAGCTGAACAAGGATCTGAACCGGATCATGGCCCTGATCATGCCGACCATCCTGATCGTGATGGCGCTCATGATCGGCACCATGGCCTACCTGATGATCAACGCGATCTTCCAGACGATCTCCAACCTCAACGGTTGAAGCCTCCGGCCATTTCGTCCAATCAAACCGGCCCTTAATCCTGGCGGGTGAGTTCGACGAAGACGTCTTCCAGCGTGGCCACGCGACGGTGGAGGCTACGGAGCGACCAGCCATTCTGGGCGATCACCTCGTGGATGCGCTCGCGCGCGTCCGTGCCTGAATCGACGAGCACTTCAAAGGCAAACCATCCGTCACCGGTGGCTTCCTGAGTGACGCGCTTGACGTGGTCGAGCCTGTTGATCGCACCTTGGACCACCTCGGGATCCGCCTTGAGTTCGATGAGGACCTTGCCGGCGGTTCTCATCCCATCGACCAAGCTCTCCGGGCTGTCCTGGGCCCGAACCTTGCCGCCATCAATGATGATCACGCGCCCGCAGGTCATCTCGACCTCGCTGAGGATGTGGGTGGAAAGGAGAATGGTATGGGACTCGCCGAGGCGCTTGATCAGCTCCCGGATCTGGCGGATCTGATTGGGATCCAGTCCGTTGGTCGGTTCGTCGAGGATCAGCAGGTCCGGTGAGTGGACGAGTGCGTCGGCCAGTCCGACCCGCTGCCGATATCCTTTCGACAGCACCTTGATCATCTTCCGGCGGACCGAATCGAGGCCGCAGGTGGCGATGACCTCGCCGACGCGGCGACGGGTTTCGCTAGTCGAGAGTCCTTTGAGGTGGGCCCGGAACTTGAGGTATTCCCGCACCCGCATGTCCTCGTAAAGGGGGACGTTCTCGGGCATGTAGCCGATTTTCCGGCGGGCCTGCACGGATTCGCGAAAGACATCGTGGCCTCCGATCTCAACGCTCCCCGAGGTGGCGGGGAGGTAGCCGGTGAGCATGCGCATCGTTGTGGTCTTGCCGGCACCATTCGGGCCGAGAAATCCGACGATTTCCCCTTTGCCGACACTGAAGCTGATGTTGTCGACGGCAGTGTGGCGAGAGAATCGCTTGGTGAGTTCTCGGACTTCGATCATCAAGTTAAGGAATCTTTGAATTTCCGGGGCAAAACCGCGCTGTGCGGTTGACGCCTCCCGGCCCGCCCCTTACCTAGTCGCTGCGCGACGCGGGCCAAGCTGGAAATTCCTGTCCGGGGTTGCAACTCATTCCAATCTCGATTCATGAAATCCTCGGTTTCGGCCCGCCTGAATGCGGACATCCTGGAAGAAAAATATGCTCAGTGGAGCAAGGACCCCCAATCGGTAGAGCCTACCTGGGGGGCATTTTTCGAGGGCTTTGAGCTCGGCGTGGCGCAACCGAAGAAACAGGCCGAGAGCCCAGCCAAGTCGGCGGCTCCCGCCCCCGAGGGATCGGCTCCTCAGGATGAAGTGTCCTTTTTCGGCAAAGTGGTGAGTCTGGTCTACAACTACCGGGCGCTTGGTCATACCCAGGCCGACATCAACCCATTGGGCCCGCCGGAGCGGAATCCTCGGCTCAAGCTGGATCAGTTCGGGATTTCCGAAGCAGATCTCGATCGGGAGGCGGCCAACCGGTTTTTCCGGAATGGCGAGCGGATGAAGCTGCGCGATATGGTCGCTGCGCTCGAGGCGACCTACTCCGGGATCATTGGCTTCGAGCACATGCACATCCACAACACCGTGGTCCGCCACTGGGTGCGCGAGAAGATCGAGGCACGGGTCCGCCGTGAGCCCGACTCCGCCGAGCGCAAGGCCGAGGCCTTGAAGTGGCTGCTGGAGTCTGAAGCATTCGAAAGCTTCCTTGGTAAGAAGTTCCTCGGGGAGAAGCGCTTCTCGCTCGAGGGTGGCGAAGGGGCGATGGTGATCCTCAACGCCATTCTCAATCAGTGCCCGTCGGAAGACGTGCTGGAGATCGAGATGGGGATGGCCCACCGCGGTCGTCTCAACGTGCTGGCCAACTTCGTGGCCAAGTCGCTGCCTACGATTCTCTACGAGTTCACCCCGAACTACATGCCGGACCTGGTGGCAGGCGACGGCGACGTGAAGTACCACCTCGGCTACGAAAGCGTCCGGAAGCTTCCCGATGGCGAAGTCCGGGTCAGCCTCGCGGCCAACCCAAGTCACCTCGAAGCAGTCAATCCCGTGGTCGAGGGCAAGGCCCGGGCCAGACAGCGTCAGCTCGGCGACGACGGGGTAAAGACCGATCGCAAGCGCGTGCTTCCGATTCTTCTCCACGGCGACGCCGCATTCGCCGGTCAGGGATCGGTCGCGGAGGTGCTGAATCTCTCCCAGCTTCCGGGCTATCGGACGGGTGGCACGATCCATGTGATCATCAACAACCAGATTGGTTTCACGACGATGCCGGAAGATGCCCGCTCGTCGTCCTACGCGACCGATGTGGCGAAGATGATCGAGGCGCCGATCCTGCACGTGAACGGGGAGGAGCCGATGGAGTTGTTCTGGGCCGCCCAGTTCGCCTTGGAATTCCGCCAGAAGTTCGGTCGGGACATCGTGATCGACATGTACTGCTACCGCAGGCAGGGGCACAATGAAACGGACCAGGCTGCGTTCACCCAGCCCCACATTTATCGCAAGATCCAGAGCCGGGACACCGTCGGTCAGCTTTACAAGAAGCGTCTGGTTTCCGAAGGTACGCTGAGCCAGGGCGATGCGGATGCGATTGAGAAAGCAATCTGGGATCGTCTCGAGGCCGGCTATCAGAAGATGTTGGAGGCTCAGGAGAAGGGCGAACGTTCTGTGTTCAGTGGGTCGACTGCGGTGGCCCAGCCGAAGTATTCCCACGCCTCGGTGCCGACCGGCATTCCCAAGGACACGGTCCAGTATCTGGGCAAGGTGCTGACCACGGTGCCCGACGGATTCCACCTTCACCCGACCTTGGCCAAGCGCTTCGTCCCGAGGAGGATGGAAGCCTTGGAGAAGGGGGCAGGTATCGACTGGGCGCTCGCCGAGTCTCTGGCATGGGGTTCCCTGCTGCTGGAAGGAAACCCGGTTCGTCTTTCCGGACAGGATTGCCGGCGCGGCACGTTCTCGCAGCGCCACGCCGTGTTCTATGACTCCGAGACCCGCGAGCGCTACATCCCGCTCCAGAATCTCGGTAAGGATCAGGCCAAGTTCTGTGTCTACAACTCGCTGCTCTCCGAGTTCGCGGTGTTGGGCTTCGACTACGGCTATTCGATCGGTGCGCCTAGCATGCTCACGATGTGGGAAGCTCAGTTCGGAGACTTCTCGAATGGCGCGCAGGTGATCATCGATCAGTTCATTTCCTCCGCCGAGTCGAAATGGCAAACTCCGTCGGATCTAGTACTTCTCCTTCCTCATGGCTATGAAGGCATGGGGCCGGAGCACTCGAGCGCCCGCCTCGAACGCTTCCTGCAGTTGTGCGCCGAGAAGAACATGATCGTCGGCAACTTCACGACGCCGGCCCAGTATTTCCACGCGCTGCGTCGTCAGAAGCGCCGCAATTTCCGCAAGCCGATGATCCTGATGACGCCGAAGAGCCTGCTCACGCGGCCTGAGGCGGTCTCCAACGAGGAGGACTTCCTCGAGGGGTCCTGCTTCCAGGAGATTTTGCCCGATCCGAAGCGCTTTGAATCTCCCGAGGATGTCACCCGGGTCGTGTTCTGCACCGGCAAGGTGTACTACGATCTCGCTGCCCATCGCGATGAGCACGAGTTCAATCAGACGGCGATTCTCCGGATCGAACAGCTCTATCCATTCCATGGCGAGATGATCGAGGCTCTGGTGAGCCAGTTCCCGAAGGCATCCAAGTTCGTGTGGTGCCAGGAGGAACCCCTCAACATGGGTGCTTGGTCTTATATCTTCCCTCGCCTCGAGAAGGTGCTCGGACGCCGGGTCCGCTACGCCGGGCGAGGCCGTGCCTCAAGTCCTGCCGCAGGATCGAAGGCGAAGCACTATCGCGAACAGAAGGCCCTCATCGAACAGGCCTTCTCGGTCTGAAATCGGCCCACGATCTGCTTTTCATTTTCCTACCCCAATTTTCATGGCCACCGAAGTTAAAGTCCCCGCCGCAGGCGAATCGATCACGAGTGCGAACGTTGCCAATTGGCACAAGAAGGACGGTGAGTCCGTGCAAGCCGGTGATGTGCTCGTCACACTTGAGACCGACAAGGTTTCCAACGAGCTGACCGCGGATGTTTCCGGCATTCTCAAAGTGGTGGTGCCCGAGGGCGAAGAGGTTGCGATCGGTACAGTGATTGCGACGATCGATGAGTCACAGGCTGAGTCATCCCCGGAGTCATCCGGTTCGTCGGATGAGGGTGCAGCACCTGCCCAACCCGCCGCCGAAGCCGCTGGTGGTGATTCGGCTGGCAAGGTGGTTCCGGTCAAAGTCCCGGCGGCGGGGGAATCCATCGCCACCGCGAACGTGGCCGCGTGGAGGATGGCCGACGGCGATCCGGTCAAGAAGGGCGAGGTGATTGTGACTCTCGAGACCGACAAGGTTTCGACCGAACTCGAAGCGGACGAGTCCGGGACCATCAGGATTCTCGTTGCTGAAGGTGAGGAAGTCGACATCGGCACCGTGATTGCCGAGATCACCGTGGGAGCGGCCCCTGAGGCAGCCCCGGCTCCTGCTGCGAAGGAGGAGTCCAAGGCAAGCGCTCCGGTCGAGAAACCGTCCGAACCGGCAGCTCAAACTGCTCCGCCAGCAGGTGATTCCGGCAAATCGAAGCCTGATTTCACGGTGGTTCCATCGCCCGCAGAGCGTCCGGATTCCACGCCGGTGGCGGATGGCAGGACGACCCGCCGGAAGATGTCGATGCTGCGTCGCAAGATTGCATCCCACTTGGTGAATGCCCAGCAGACCGCGGCGATCCTGACAACCTTCAACGAGGCCGACATGTCGGCCGTGATGGGCCTGCGCAAGAGCGTCCAGGAGGAGTTCATCGCCAAGCACGGCGTCAAACTCGGTTTCATGTCCTTCTTCGTGAAGGCGGTCGTCCAGGCACTCAAGGATGTGCCGCAGGTGAATGGCATGATCGATGGCAACGAGATCATCGAGAACCACTTCTACGACATCGGAGTCGCCATCGGAACCGAGAAGGGACTTGTGGTTCCAGTGCTGAAGGACTGCGACAAGAAGAGCTTCGCGGAAATCGAGAACGAGATCATCGCCTATGCGATGAAGGCGAAGGAAGGGAAGATTCAGATCGAAGACCTGCAGGGTGGTGTGTTCACCATTTCCAATGGTGGCACCTATGGTTCGCTGCTGAGCACGCCGATTCTGAATCCACCACAAAGCGGCATCCTCGGCATGCACACCATCCAACAACGCCCGGTGGCGGTCGATGGCAAGGTGGAGATCCGTCCGATGATGTATCTCGCCATGAGTTACGATCACCGCCTCGTTGACGGCAAGGAGGCAGTGACCTTCCTCATCCGGATCAAGGACTGCATTGAGAATCCGACGCGATTGATGCTGGAGATGTGAGGAAGGTTTGTCGTCGTCCTCGTCTGATTCGAAGTCGGTTGAGCGCTGGCTCCGGGCTTGCGCTGGCGGCGAGATCGGGGAGGGTGGGGATGTGACTCGATTTCGACCATGCATCGACCTGCACGCCGGCAAGGTGAAGCAGATTGTCGGCGGCACCCTTCGTGACGAAGGGGCCGGGCCGATTGAGAATTTCGTGTCGGAGCAGAGTCCGGCATCTTTTGCGCGACGCTTCCGCAGCGACGATCTGCGTGGTGGACATGTGATCAAACTTGGTCCGGGCAATCACGATGCCGCGAGGGAGGCGCTGGCGGCCTGGCCGGGCGGGCTTCAGTTGGGCGGCGGTGTCACGGAGGCGAATGCGTCGGAGTGGCTTGATGCAGGTGCCAGCCATGTGATTGTGACCTCCTGGCTGTTTGAGGACGGCGAGAGGTTTTCCGACGAGCGTCTGGCTCGGCTGGTCGAGAAGGTCGGAGCGGAGAAGTTGGTCATCGACTTGTCATGTCGGAGAGTGGCGGACGGGTGGAGAGTGGCGACGAATCGCTGGCAGACGCTCACGGACATGAAGCTGGATCCACCGTCCCTGGATCGCTTGGCGGGTTCCTGCGACGAGTTTCTGATCCATGCGGCGGATGTCGAAGGGCTCTGTGGCGGGATCGACGAAGAATTGGTCGGGATGCTGGGTCAGTGGAGAGGTGGGGTGGTCACCTACGCGGGTGGTGCGGCTTCGATGGCGGATGTCGAGCGGGTCGGGGAACTCAGTGGTGGGCATGTGGATGTTACCGTTGGTTCGGCCCTGGATATTTTCGGAGGGCAGGGCGTGACATACCGCGAACTCGTGGATTGGAACCGCAGATCGAGCGAACCCGGTAAGGCATGTTAGGAATCTGGATATTGATGGGAGGGGTGGCCGGTCTGGCGGGAATGGCCGGCTTGCACAGTGCCCGCAGGGATCGGAGAAGAGAGAGTTTGCGCGCGGAAAAGCTCGAGGAGACGGACCACCGCATGATCGAGGAATTGTTTCCGATCTGGAAGGTTGTCCCGGATGAGACGCGCGCCTTGGCGGAAGGATGGATTCAGGTCTTCCTCGCCGAGAAGTCGTTCGAGGCCTGCGGGGATCTTGACGAAGTGACCCATGAGATGAGGTTGGCGATCGCGGCACCTGCCTGCCTGTTGATCGCGCACCGGCCCCAGGACTACTATGAACGCTTGAAATCGATTCTGGTCTACCCGGTGGCATTCAAGAGTCGTGACGACCGGGATGGCAGTGAAACCGTGAGGCTCGGGGAATCCTGGGGGACGGGGAGTGTGGTGCTTGCATGGCAGAGTGTCCGGCAGGGCGATGCGAATCCCCAGGACGGGCTGAATGTCGTGTTGCACGAGTTTGCCCATCAGATCGACCAGGCCGACGGTGCCGCGGACGGGGTGCCGGAGTTCGAGTTGCTTGAAGACTACGGCCGTTGGTCGCAAGCCTTCGCACCCGCCTACAAGGCCTTCTGCGAGAGGGTCGAGCAGGGCAAGCGGAGTGTGCTGGACGACTACGGTGCGGAGAGCCCGGCGGAGTTCTTTGCGGTCGCGACAGAGACCTTTTTCGAGCGTGCGAGGGGAATGAAGCGTGAGGAGCCGGATGTCTATCGGGAGATGGCCCGCTTCTACCAGATGGACCCGGCGAGCTGGGGGCGTGTGCCTTCCCATTGATGGGGTTTTCCTGTCGGAGGTGGCCGGATCAACAGTGGGTCGGGTGCTTTGGGCTTGGCAGGGCTCTCCCGGATGAGTGAAGTCGGTCCTGATGGCACAGTGGTATTACGGATTGAACGGTCAGCAGAGCGGGCCAGTCGAAGACGACGAGATTCGTGCGATGCTGGCCTCGGGGATGATCAACGGGCAGACGATCGTGTGGCGGGAGGGCATGGACGAGTGGCTCCCGATTCTGCAGGTGCCTGAGTGGTCGTCCCAGGTCGTGTATCAGCCGCCGGTGGCTGCAGGTCCGGCCCCGGTGCCCGGCTACGGAGGTATCCCGGTGGTGCCCAACAATGGAATGGCCATCGCAAGCATGGTGTGCGGGATCAGCTCGCTGGTGCTCCTTTTCAGTTGCTTCATCGGAATTCTTGCCGGGATACCGGCGGTGATCTGTGGGCATCTGGCCCTCAAACAGATCCGTGAGTATGTGCTGCCGATGGGCGGGCGTGGCATGGCGATTGCCGGGTTGGTGACCGGCTACATCACAATTGGGATCACGTTGGCGGGGGGAATATTCCTACTCGTGGCAATCTCCCGTGACATGTAGCCCACCGGGCGCTAGAGAATCTCAGCCATGCAGTGGTATTATTCTGAGAACGGCAGCCAGGCGGGACCGATTTCCGAGGAGGAGCTGAGGGGCAAGATTGCCGCGGGTTCCGTGAAGCCGGAAGACTTGGTTTGGCACGACGGAATGAGTGATTGGCAGCCGCTGGCGAAAACGCCTGAGTTGGCTTCCTCACTGGCACCTCACGTTTCCACGCCATCAGGGCCGTCGAACGTGCCTGCTGCAGGATCTGGTGGCTCTCCCTACCAATCGCCGGTGACGGCATCGCCGGCCAACCAGCTGCAGATGGGACCGGAGATTCCGACCTACCTTTGGCAGTCGATTGTTGTGACTATCCTGTGCTGTTGGCCACTTGGGATTCCGGCGATCGTGTATGCAGCCAAGGTGGACGGCTTGAAGCGCAGTGGCGATTGGCAGGCAGCCCAGGAGGCATCGAATGCCGCCAAGATGTGGTGTTGGATTTCCTTTGGTCTCGGCCTCATCGCGAACCTGGCGGCCTTCGGGTTCATTTTCTATGCCGAGTCGAGTTCCTCGTTCTGATCCTCGATGAGCGAGCGAGCTCATGGGCTGAGATGGGGGCGGCTGGCTATTCTGCTAGGTGCCTTGGGGTTCGTGGGGGTGGCCACTTGGCTACTGATGACCGGTGGGCCGTCGGCGATGCCGTGGACCTGCCTGCTTCATGATCTCACGGGCTTGCATTGCCCGGGGTGCGGAATGACGCGCGCTGCCAATGCGGTGCTCGACGGCAATGTGGCAGCGGCGTTCCGGTTCAACCCGCTGGGTGTGATCCTGCTCCCACTGGCGCTCGTGGCGCTGGTGCCCGAAGTGCTTGGCTGGCTGAGGGGGTGTCCTCCAGCGTGGCGGTTCCCCTTGGGGACGCGTGGTGCGTGGGTGCTGGCTTGGCTGGTGATCGGCTTTGCGGTGCTTCGCAATCTACCGTTTCCGCCATTCAACTGGCTCGCTCCGACGTCATGAATGGCTCGGCATTCAGGCCTTGCCCATCAGTTTGGCGACATGCTTCGCCAGCATGTCGGCCTCGAGATTGACCCGTTGTCCCGGTTGGCGGGTGCTGAGGTTGGTCTCGGCGTGGGTATGGGGAATGATCCAGAAGCGGGCGAGGGTGCCTTCGAGTTCAGCGATGGTGAGTGAGATGCCGTCGATGGCGAGCGAGCCCTTTGGAATGCTCAGGTTGGCGATGTCCTCGGGGAGCCTGACTTCGAGACGGTGGTCCTGACCCATGGGGGCGTAGGCCTCGATGGTGCCGGTGGCATCAATGTGTCCCTGCACGAAATGTCCGCCGAAGCGGTCGCCGACCTGCATGGCGCGCTCGAGATTGACGGTGGATCCTTCCTTGAGATCCCCGAGCGATGTGACCTTCAGGGTTTGGTTGAGAACGTCGAAGGACGCGTCGCCGCCATCCAGTTGGGTGACCGTCAGGCAGCACCCGTTGACCGCGACCGAATCCCCGAGGGAGAGTTCGCTGGCGAAGGGAATCTGAATGGTGAGTCGTGCCTGTTCGCCTTTGGATTCCAATGCGCGAACCGCACCCCGGGATTCGACCAGACCGGTGAACATGGTTACTCGTGATTCGCAGGGCTTTCGGGAAGATCACCGATCGCTTCTGGAGCGGCCACTTCCTCGACCTTATCTGCACTGACCGTGAACATCTCTTCAATGCCCGGGTCGGGGAAGAGCATCATCAGGGCACCCACAATGATGGTCGGAACGAGGGCTCCAGCGAGAAGTTTGCCGGGCGAAACCCCGTCGCCAAAGAAGCGGCTCAACAGGGCCTGACCTGCGGGGTTGGGAGCATTCGCGATCACGGTGAGACCACCGCCGCTCACGGCACCGGCAAGCACCGCATATTTCAGGAAAGGGGAGAGCCCATCGACCTGGCTGGCGAGGAAGGTAATCGCGGCGTTGTCGTTGAACGAAGTGAGCACGACGGAACCGATGAACAGCGGCCATTCGGACAGGGAGGTGATGATGGGTGCGAGCCACCAGCCTTGGAGGCCACCATGGATGACGAGACCCGCAAGGAAGAAGCCGACGAGGATGGGGCCGCGGAGGTTGATCGCCGTTTGGTAGTGGGCGGTCGCCTGACGGAAGGCGAGGAAGAAGAGGAAGCTGCCGATGAACATCGGTGGGTCGTGGGCGAACTTGACGGTCCACGCCATGAAGAAGAGGTGGGTGAAAGTCACCCAGAACGGGATGTGATCCTGCTTTTCTTCGAGGTCCGCCTCCTCGCGGGCACGGGCGCTGAGTTCCTTCAGCTCCTTCTTGAAGAAGAGGAAGTAGACCACGGTGGAAATCAGGATGCCGATGATGGCCTTTTCACCGAAGTGGAAGAACATTTCCGGGGTCGTGAGTTCCCATTTCTGGGCCACCATCAGGACCGGTGGCGCAGCGAAGTTGGTCAGCACGCCGCCGACCGAGATATTGACGAACAGCAAGCCGAGCGTGGCGTAGGCGAACTTGGCGGACGGGCGGTAGCTGTAGAACTTCTTCGCCAGCAGCATGGCGGCGATGGTCATGGCGCCGGGCTCGGTGATGAACGATCCGAGGATGGGGGCGATGATGAGAATGGAGAGCCACCAGGCGGTGAGACTTTCCTTGCCGAGTCGGGCGGCGAGTCGGAGGCAGCGCTCGGCGAAGTTGAGGATGGGGCGTGTGGAGGCCAGCGCCATGATCACGACCACGAAGATGGGCTCGGTGAAGTTGACCGTGCCACTGATGTAGCCGGTGACTGAGTCCAAACCATAGAACCAGCCGATGGCGCCCATCAGGACGACCACCCAGATTCCGAAGATGGCTTCGACCTCGCCGAGGAAGTGGAGCAGGGTTGCCTTGAAACTCACCATGTCGGTTTCCTCCGTCTCCTCGCCGGCGGCTTCATTCTTCCGCCGGATCATGTCGTCATGCTCGTGCTGCACCTTGTGCGCGAGCTTGGTGAGGGGCACGGCGAAGAAGGTGTGGATGATGGCGCAGATGAAGATGATCGTGGCGACCACCAGAAACGGGGCCTGGGACGCACGGAACTTGATGCGCGCCATGATGTCGGTCTTGTCGATGCCTTCTGCTTCCTCGAGGGCGGGGAATTCGTTCATCTGGGTGACAAAAGCCGGTGTTTCGGCTCCGTGGCCTCCTCCGGCAGCGAGGGCCGTGGGTGCGATGAATGCGAAAAGTACGAGGAATAGTGGGATCAGACGTCGGTGCATGGGGCGTCAGGGGTTGGAAAAGTTCGCCGGGAGTGTGCCGACCCGGCGCCACTCGGCAAGGCAAACTGCCCATGGATTGCAAGTTTCGGGAAGGCCTCTTAGGGTCATCCCATGAAGTTTCGCTGGTGTTGTTTGATCGCAGCCGGATTGCTGGCCTCCTGTGGAGGTGGAGGCGACGGTGGTGGAGCCGGGCCGATGGGCGGGATGCAGCCGGATCCCTTCGGGCCGGGTTCGATTCCAGCCGAACTGCGGGGTGGTGGAGCCACACCACTTGGCAACAGCGGCGGCATTCCGGATGCGCTGCGCGACAACGCAGGCGTGGTGCTGGATCACGAGGATATCGTCTTCACGGATCCGGATGCGGAGGATCCGGATGCGATCGTCCCGGAGCTGAAGGAGTTGCTGTCTGCCGTGCCCAGCGAGGGCCCGTGGCGCCAGAGCTACAGCAACGCCTTCAAGGAAGCCCGACACAGCGACAAGCCGGTGCTGATGTGGTTCACGGATTCGCAGAACAGCCCCAATTGCAAGGCATTGGCTGAGGAATTGTTCAACACGCAGGATTTCGAGGAATGGGCGGCGGGTACTTTCGTACGTCTGCAGATCGACCAGCGGATCGACGGCAGCAAGTTGGATGACTCGACCTCGCGCAAGTCGGGCTTCGTGCAGGATCTGAAGAAGCGCTACAAGATTCTGGGTCAGCCAAACCTGTTGGTGCTGACGCCTTCTGGTGAGGTGATCGGACGCTACAAGGGATACCGGCGTGGCCAGGCGGAGTACAAGTGGGGACAGCTGCGCCAGGCGGCCATGCTGGCCGGGAAATCCCACGAAGCGTGGAAGAAGAAGATGGAGAAGAAGGGCTACCGGACGTGGTCGGACCCGCGCGGACGCCGTATTTTCGCCAAGTTGCTGTCCTATCAGGCGGGCAAGCTGCTGCTGATGGAGCCCGACGGCACCCGTTTCCAGACCAGCGAGAAGAACCTTTCGCCGCGTGATCAGGACTGGATCGCCAATGAAAAGCGCAAGCGCGGAATGGAGTGATTCCCGGCGTTGACCTTGGGGAGGTTTGGGGAATACTTCGCGGGCATTCGACTCAGATCACCATGGAAGACGTAATCATCATCGGGACAGGCTGCGCAGGATACACTGCGGCGATTTACACGGCGCGAGCCAATCTGAATCCGCTCATGTTGACCGGCACCCAGCCGGGCGGACAACTGACGACCACCACCGAAGTGGAGAACTTCCCTGGTTTTCCTGAGGGAATCATGGGTCCCGAACTGATGAGCAACATGCAGAAGCAGGCTGAGAAATTCGGTGCCCGCATCGAGTTTGCCAATGTGGAAAGCGTGACGAAGACCGACGCCGGACACTTCGAGATCGTGGCGGGGGGCAAGACGCTTGAAACGAAGACCGTGATCGTGGCTACCGGAGCGGCTCCGCGTCACCTCGGGATCGAGGGCGAAGAGAAGCTGATCGGCCACGGTCTGACCTCCTGCGCGACCTGCGACGGCGCATTCTACCGGGATGTGCCGGTGTGTGTGATCGGTGGCGGCGACAGCGCCTGTGAGGAAGCGGACTTCCTGACCCGGTTCGCGAGCAAGGTGTATCTGATCCACCGTCGCGACGAGCTCCGTGCTTCGAAGATCATGGCCGATCGGGCATTGGCGAACGAGAAGATCGAGCCGGTTTGGAATAGCACGGTGAGCGAGTATCTGACCGACGAAGAGGGTGAGATGCGTGCGGTGACGCTGCAGAGCACCGTGGATGGTTCCGAGAAGGAACTCGAGGTGAAGTGCGTGTTCGTCGCGATCGGGCACGTGCCGAACAGCGGGTTCCTCGGCGATCTGGTGGATTTGGACGAGAACGGCTACATCCTTCAGAATCCGGGCCGGACGGCGACGAAGACCTCCGGGTTGTTTGCAGCCGGTGATGTCGCGGACCACTACTACCGTCAGGCCATCACGGCTGCCGGGCAGGGCTGTGCGGCGGCACTCGAGGCCGAGCGCTATCTTGCTGACGGCGAGTAATCGCCGGACGGATGCAAAGTTGGGCGGTTTTGCCGCTTGCGCCCGACGCGCAGGTAGGGCAAACATCCGCCCACCCAAGGGCGGCTTGGCGGAATTGGTAGACGCGCTCGATTCAAAATCGAGTTCCTATGGAGTGTGGGTTCGAGTCCCACAGCCGCTACTTTCACGATCATGACTGAAGGCAACGAGGCAGTTCGGAAGATCGGGATCATCGCCGGCAATGGCGCCTACCCAAGAATCTTCGTGGAGGCTGCCCGGCGGAATGCTCCGGGTGCCACCCTGGTTGTCGCTGCGTTCCAGGATGAGACCCGGCCGGAGTTGCTGGAGGAGGTGGAGGCCTCCGAATGGTTTCGTGTCGGACAGCTTGGGAAGCCGATCAAGTTCTTCAAGAAGCACGGGGTCACCGAGGCCATCATGGTCGGGCAGATCGCACCAAAGAATCTTTTCAACCTGCGGCCGGACATGAAGGCGCTGATGGTGCTGGCGAAGACTCCGGAGCGGAATGCGGAGTCCTTGTTCGGCGCGATCGCCAATGAGCTCGCCTCGGAAGGGATCAAGCTGCTTCCGGCCACCACCTTTTTGGAAGACCTTCTACCCGGGCCCGGTCATGTCTTCGGCCCTGCGATGAAGCAGCGTCAGCTCGGAGATGCGGCATTCGGATTCCGCATCGCCAAGGAGACCAGCCGCCTGGACATCGGCCAGACCATCGTGGTGCGCCATGGTACGGTGCTTGCCGTAGAAGCCTTCGAGGGAACCAACGAGTGCATCAAGCGCGGCGGGTCGCTCGGACGTGGCAAGAACGTCATGCTGATCAAGGTGTCGAAGCCGAATCAGGATTTTCGTTTCGATGTGCCGGTGGTCGGACCCCAGACGATCGAGACCTGTGTGGAGGCGGGTGTCGGTGCGATTGCAATCGAAGCGAAGCGCGTGCTGCTGCTGGAAAGCGATGTGGTCCAGGAGTTGTGCATGCGTCACGACATCAGCCTGCATGCGATCGACGCCACGGCGGACGGCGACCGTCCCACCGGGGTGTCGGATGACCGCTGAGCGCGGAGATCAGCCCGCGAACGGATTCGCGGGCAGGCCTTTGACTCCGAGTCCCTTGATGACGAGCACGCGGCCGGCGAGTTCCTCGACTTCGGTCTTGTGGATGCCGGTGGTCACGTAGAGATCGGTCAGGTCGGGACCGCCGAAGGCGCAGGCCGTGGTCTCGAGGCAGGGGAGCTCGATCCGGCGAAGCTCCTTGCCCGAGGTCGGGCAGTAGCAGGCGACGCAGGCTCCGTGACAAAACGCGACCCAGAGGTTTCCGTCGGCATCGACCGTCATGCCATCAGGTGATGCATCGATGGCGGAGGTATCCACGCTGGTGCGCATGTTGCTGATCTGGCCATTGTCGTAGTCGAAGCTCAGGACCTCACGGCGTGGCGTGTCGATGTAGTGGCAGGTTTTTCCATCGGGGCTCCAGCCGATGCCGTTGGAATTGGTCACCGGGCCGAACACCTCATGAATGGACTGATCGGAGTCCAGCCGGTAGAGGCGGGCGTCGCCTGTCTTCTTCACGAGACTGATGGTGCCGGCGAAGAAGCGGCCGTCCGGAGAGCATTTTCCATCGTTGAAGCGGTTGTTCTCCTTGTCGGGTTCCGGGTCACCGATCGCGGTGAGTTTGCCCGTGTCCGGATCGAGGAAATGAAATCCCGTGTCGCCGGCGATGATGAGGCCGCCCGCCTCCCGCGGGACGACGGTGCCAACGCGTTCGCCGACTTCCCAGCGTTGGTCGTCGCCGGTCACGGGGTCATGGCAGATCACGGCGTGACCTTCGATGTCGACGTAGTAGAGTTTGTCCTGCCACCAGATCGGGCCTTCGCCCCATTGGCTCTTCGTTTGTCCGGCTGTATCGATCGTCATAGGGAAAGTGTGTTTACTTGGGCGGAAGGTGGGGTTCGAAGCGCATGGCGCGTTCGTGTTCGCGTGCCCTGGCAGTGCGCCGTGCCTGCCTGAAGAAATACTCCTGTGCCCGCAACTTCTTTTGTCCGGGTTCGGGCTCGATTTTTTCGGAGGTCCCGTCCGGCTTGATCCGCGATGCCTGCGTGTTGTCCTTGAAGAAGGTGTCGAGGATCTTCATCAGGCGATTGCGCAAGCGGCTGTCTTCGATGGGGATCATCAATTCGACCCGGCGTTCGAGGTTCCGCCCCATCCAGTCGGCTGAGGCAATGAAAACGACCGGGTCGCCGCCCTGATGGAAGTGGAAGATGCGCGAGTGCTCGAGGTAGCGATCGATGATGGAGACGACCTCGATGTTCTTGGCCCGCTTGGAGTTGCCTGTCTTGAGGCAACAGATGCCACGGATGTTGAGCCGGATCTTCACGCCTGCGGCGGAGGCATCGTAGAGTGCTGCAATGATATCGGGGTCCTGAAGGGAGTTCACTTTGGCGGTGATCCGCGCGGGTTCCCCCTGGCGGGCCCGCTCGGCTTCCTCGGCGATCAATGAGAGCAGACGTGGCTTCATTGCGGTCGGAGCCGGGACGAGGCGCTGGAAGCGAAGGAGCTTGGAGCGGCCGGTGACGGCATTGAAGAACATCGAGGCATCCGCCCCATACTCGGGTCGGCAGGTGAGAAGCGAAATGTCGGTGTAGAGGCGGGCTGTCGACTCATTGTAGTTGCCGGTGCCCAGGTGCACATAGCGGCGGAGGTGACCGGCTTCGCGGCGGACGATCATGCAGATCTTCGCGTGGGTTTTCAGCCCCTTGACTCCGTAAACGATCTGTACTCCGGCACGCTGGAGTTCTTCCGCCCTGACGAGGTTTCTCGCTTCGTCGAAGCGGGCCTTGAGTTCGACAAGCACGGTGACGTTCTTTCCATTTTCCGCGGCACGGATCAGGGCATCGATGATGCGGGAGTTCTTCGCGGTACGGTAGAGGACTTGTTTGATGGAGAGGACGTCCGGGTCGTTGGATGCCTCGTCGAGCATCCGCATGACGGGTTCGAAACTCTCGTAGGGGTGATGGAGGAGCAGATCGCGGCGACTGATGGCATCGAAGACCGACTCGGTCGGTGGGATGTCGGGCGACGACTGTGCCGGCCAGTCCGGGTCGCGAAGTTGGTCGTAGCCAGGGATGAAGGCCAGGTCCATGAATCCCGAAATGCCAAGCGGGGCTGCAATTCGATAGATCTCCGAGGTGCTGGCACCACAGACCTTTTCGATCATGCGGGACAGATCGCGGGACAGGGGGATGGGGAGTTCAAGGCGGACGGTGTCGGCGAGCTTGCGCGCCGCCAGCACATCTTCCATTTCCCCGGCGAGGTCGCCGCCATCATCGTCCTGGACGGTGATGTCGCCGTTTCGGGTAAGGCGGAACCAACCGGTGGCATCCACCGTTTCGCCCGGGAAAAGAGAACTGCAGTGGGCTGCCACGAGGTCTTCAATCAGCACGAAGGCGGAGGTGTCGTCGTCGGTGTCCACCGGCACGCGACGGCCCAGTGAATCGGGGATGGGAATCAGCGCGTAGCGGGTCGTGTTGGTTTCGTCGTCGATGAGTTTGCAGGCAACGGTCAACTGCAGCCCGGGGATGTGCGGCGGTTCGTCCTCGGAGTCGACGGCCAGAGGGGTGAGCAGCGGGCCGACCGAGGAATGGAAGTAGGTGGCGGCCTGATCGGCCTGACTCGGGCTGAGGTCCCCAATCTTGAGTAGCATGATGCCCTTTTCTTCCAAGGCAGGGAGGAGCTCGCCGGTCAGGAGCTTGCCTTGATCCGCCAGCATGCGCTGAACCCGGCGGCGGATGGCGGTGATCTGCTGCACCGGTGTCATTCCGGCGGGGTCCGGGCGCTTGCGGCCCCGTCGGCGCATGAGGATCAGACCGCCCACCCGGACTTGGAAGAACTCATCCAGGTTCGACGCGGTGATGGCGAGGAACTTGACCCGCTCCAGCAAGGGAAGGTCGGCTCGAAGTGCTTCATTGAGCACGCGTTGGTTGAACTCAAGCCAGGAGAGTTCTCGATTGACGTAGGGCAGGTCCATGGGTGTCGGCAAGGTTTAGGATGGGTCGTCGATGATGACTTCGAGACCGAAGACTTGTTCGAAAAGGTCACCTTTGGATTTCATCGCCAGTCGCTCGACCGCGACGTCGGCGACGCCGGGCAGGGTGAGGTACATCCGCTGGTGGTCGAAGCGGACATCGATGTCGTGGACCCGTTGGTTGTGGGTTCGCTCGAGGGCGTCGGCCACGCGGAGGATGGATGCCAGCTTGGAGACGAGGATCCGGTCGATCGGGGTGAGTTCGCGGTAGTTCGCGTGCTCGGTCTGGGGGCCTGAGTGGCGGTGATAGCGGGCGACCAGGGCGATGATGGTGACGTCACGGCGGTCGAGCCCGAAGATCTCGCTGTTGAGGATGATGTATTCCGAGTGCTTGTGGTGGGCCCGCGGGCTCACGTAGGTGCCGACTTCGTGGAGGATGGCGGCCACCCGCAGCAGCAGTGCGTCATGCTCGCCCATCTCGTGAAGGTCCGTCAGCTTCTCGAAGAGATGCATGGCGATCTGCGCGACGTGCTCTCCATGGCGTCCGTCGGATTGATAGCGTGAGGCAAGGATGCGCGCCGAACGAAGGACTTCGTGGTCGAGTGAATTGGTCAGGTCGGAGGAAATCAGAAGGTCCTGGAGCAGTCCCTGTTCGTAGTCGCTTGCCGGGATGTGGATCTCCTTGGCGTCGAGCACCTCGGCGATGGCGAGATTGTTCTCGATGGCAGGCACCAGCGCCTCGGCGGTCTGGTAGTCGACCTTGAAATGCTGGACCAGTTCGAGGTCGGTCATCTCGGCGGCCTGCTGGGAGAGGCGTTGGAGGGATTTCAGCGAACATCGTCCCTTCGAGTCGGTGAGGAAACTGCTGATCTGCTGGATTTCGTAACCAATCAGGACGAGCGAGTGGGTTTGGATGTCGTGGTAGTCGAACCGCAGTTGGCCGATGTTGCCCGATGCGTGTTCCCGGATGACCCGGAGCATGGCGGGGCCGGCGGTGTGGGATCCTTCGATCATTTCCCGCGTCCGGTGGGTGCCGAGCCGATAACTGGTGTAGCGACTGATGGCTCCCTTGTCGAAAAGCAGCGCGCGGGTATTGCCCGGGCCGACGTGAAGCACGATGGCGGGCTTGTCCCGCATGATGGGGGTGTCGTGCAGCCGCCGCCGTGTCTTCAGGTAGATCAGGCGTGTCATCTCACCGTCGTCGATCGGGTTGATCGCCAGGCCACACGCGATCCGGATGCGATTCAGGAACCGCTCGTGATTGCTGGCTTCGGTGAGGATGTTGGTGGCTGCGGCACGCGATGAGGTGTCGAGCTCGATCCCGGCTTCCGATGCGGCACTGATGAAGCCGACGAGGATCTCGACGATGCGTTCCGTCGTGCCGCGGGTGATGCGCCCGAAGCGGAAAATATCCCGCGCGAGTGGGGCGGGTTGCTCGAGGAAATCGAGGGGCTTGTAGACTCCGTCTTCACCGCGCTCGGCGATCAGCATGGAGACGGAGCTGGCGCCCACATGCACCGCGGTCGTGACGGGCGATGAGGCATCGGATGGAGAGGACATCGGCCCTAGATTGATCCCGTGGGTCCGTCTTGCAATGCCGAATGTGTGACGACGGGCGAGTTCTGAGGGATTTCCATTTCAAGCTTCCCAAAGCGCAATCGCCGGGAAAGCATGATGCCAATGAAAATCGGCGATCCTCGCAAAGCCTATCTGATTCCTGAAGGCAGCAAGCTCAAGCTTTCGGACAGGGATCCATCCAGTATTGCGCTTTGTCCGAAGGGATCGAAGAGCACGACCCAGGAGTTGTTCGACGGGCTCCGTGATCGAATCCAGGCCCAGCAGAAGGTCCTCTTTGCCGAGGGCAAACAGCGCGTGCTCGTCATCATTCAGGCCATGGATACCGGCGGCAAGGATGGCTGCGTGAAGAGCGTGTTCTCACGGGTCGATCCGCAGGGGATCCGGGTGATGTCATTCAAGAAGCCGACGGAGGACGAAATGGCCCACGATTTCCTGTGGCGCATTCATCCGCACGTCCCTGCCAACGGTGAGATCGCCGTCTTCAACCGCAGCCACTACGAGGACATTATCGCCGTGCGGGTGAAGAAGATCTTCGAAGACGCGGTGTGGAAACGCAGGTACCGGCACGTGATCGAGTTCGAGCAGATGCTTGCCGAAGAGGGAACGACCATCATCAAGCTGTTCCTCCACATTTCGAAGGGCGAACAGAAGCGTCGGCTGGAGGCTCGTCTGGTCAACCCGATGAAGCACTGGAAGTTCCATCCGGATGATCTGACCGACCGGGGACAGTGGGATGAGTTCCAACATGCTTACGAGGACCTGATCGAGCGGACGAGCACGAAGCACGCGCCTTGGTATGTGATCCCAGCGAACAAGAAGTGGTATCGGAACCTCTGCGTGGCGCGACTTTTTGCCGACACTCTTGAGGATTTGGACATGAAATATCCGGAGCCGGGATGGGATGTCGGATCAATTGAGATCGACGATTGACAGGGGCAGGATTCACGAGGGATACAACCACGCATGGGTGCTTGGGACACGACAGTTTTTGGGAACGACACAGCTTGCGACTGGCTCGCTGAGTTGAAGGAATCAGAAGGCTCCGGAATGATCGAGGAGGCCCTCGATGCCGTGCTTGGACTGGGCGATGACTACGTGGAAGCACCCATCGCCGAGGAAGGGCTTGCCGCTGCCGAAGTGGTGGCGTGGGCCGGAGGAAATCCGAAGCCCTCCGATGAAGCGGGGGATGACCTTCAGGACTGGATTGATGAGCAGGATATCGAGGCGGAGGGAAGTCTCCAGCAACGTGCATTGCGCGTCGTCGACCGCGTGTTCAACGAACCCTGCGAGCTTCTCGAGACCTGGCAGGAGTCCGAGGATTTTGCCGAGTGGCGCAAGTCGTTGGCCGACTTGAAGGAACGCCTGCAGGCGACCTGAATTTCCCGGTGGAATTTCAGCGCTTGAGGAAACCGGTGAGAGGGCTTGTCGCCGAGGCCGTGTCCGATTCCTCGGGTAGGCCCAGTAGATAGGCCTCACGTCCGGCTTCCACACTCATCTGGAAGGCGCGGCCCATGCGTTGTGGATCGGATGCAATGGCGATGGCGGTATTGACCAGTACGGCGTCGGCACCCATCTCCATGGCTTCGGCGGCGTGGCTCGGTGCGCCGATGCCGGCGTCAACCACGACAGGTACCGTAGCTTGCTCGATGATGATGCGGATCTGATCCCGAGTGGCGATTCCACGGTTGCTTCCGATGGGCGCGCCCAAGGGCATCACTGTGGCGGTGCCGACTTCCTGAAGTCGCTTGGCGAGCACGGGATCGGCATTGATGTAGGGCAGTACGGTGAAGCCTTCCTTGACGAGGATTTCGGCGGCCTTGAGCGTCTCGATCGGATCGGGGAGGAGATAGGTCGGGTCGGGGTGGATCTCCAGCTTGACCCATTTCGGGAGTCCGGCGGCGGCGGCGAGCTTGGCGAGGCGGACGGCCTCCTCGGCGTTCATGGCTCCGCTCGTATTGGGCAGGATGAGGTAGCGCTCGGGATCAATGAATTCCAGGATGTTGGCATAGGGGTCGCCTTCACCCGACAGATCGGCGCGCCTCAGGGCCACGGTGACGACCTCTGTGCCCGATGTTTCCAAGGCGTCGCGCATGGCTTCATTCGACGGGAATTTTCCGGTGCCAAGGAACAGGCGGGACGAAAACTCACGGTCGGCGATGACGAGCGGATCGGGCATGCGGGGAGCTTGGAGGCTGGGCAGCGGTTGTCCAATCATCTCGTTGGAAACCGACGTGATTCAGCCCATGGGAAACCGCTGGTAGGGCACGGAGTGATGGCCCGGCGGAATACGAAAACGCCCGGCGATCCATTGCGGAAAGCCGGGCGTATGAGAATCAGGATGCGCTGAGGTTCAGCGCGATCACTCAACCGGGGATCAGGTCCTTGACGGCATCGCGCTCTTCAACAAGCTCGGCGATGGTCGCATCGATCTTCTCCTGGCTGAACTCATCCACAGGCACGCCTTGGACGACTTCCCAAGTGCCATCGGCATTGGTGCGGATCGGCATCGACGCCATGATGCCTGCTTCAATGCCGTAGGATCCGTCCGAGCAGACTGCGACACTGTGCCAATCTCCTTCCGGAGTCGGATTGATCAGGCTGACGACGGTATCGAGCGCGGCGTTGGCAGCGGATGCCGCGGAGGAAGCACCCCGTGCCTTGATGATGGCGGCACCGCGTTGTTGCACGGTGGAGATGAACTCACCCTTGAGCCAGTCGATGTCGGTGATGACTTCGGTGACGGGTTTGCCGTCGATCTTGGCATTGGTGAAGTCCGGATACTGCGTGGCGGAGTGGTTGCCCCAAATGCACAGGTTGGTGACCTGTGAGGAATGGACGCCGGCTTTGGCAGCGAGCTGCGACTTGGCGCGATTCTCGTCGAGCCGGGTCATGGCGAAGAACTGGTTCTTCGGAAGACCGGCGGCATTGGACATGGCGATCAGGCAGTTCGTGTTGCACGGGTTGCCGACCACGAGGGTGCGGCAGCTCGATTTGGCGTTGGCGGCGATGGCCTGGCCCTGACCTGTGAAGATCTTGCCGTTGATGCCGAGCAGGTCATTGCGCTCCATGCCTGCCTTGCGCGGAACGGAACCGACGAGGAGTGCCCAATCGGCATCCTTGAAGCCTTCATTGAGATCGGCGGTTGCCGTGATCTCATTGAGCAGTGGGAATGCGCAGTCATCGAGCTCCATCACCACACCCTGAAGGGCGGGCAAGGCGGGTTCGATTTCGATGAGGTTCAGGTTCACCGGTTGATCGGGACCGAAAACCGAGCCGGAAGCGATGCGGAAAAGGAGGGCGTAGCCGATGTTTCCGGCTGCCCCCGTGATGGATACAGTAATGGGGTCCTTCATGTCTGATGGTTTGCCTGTAGGCAGGGGCAAGATGACCGGATCCCATTCTGGGTCAACTGCCGAGCAAGTCCTGCACAATTCCTCGGAGAATGGGGGGAGGAAATCGCCCCCTGGCCTCACTCGCCGAACTCCCGACCGACCTGCTGATGGTAGCCTTTCAGGGTCATCGATCCATCCGAATGGATCTCGAGCAGCGAGTAGGCGTTCTTTTCGCTCCCTTGGCCCTCGACCATGGCCGCGAGGGTGCAGTAATCGATGCCGTTGAGGGTGGTGAGATCATTCTGGTGGCTGTGCCCTTGGAACACTGCCGAGACCTTGCCGGATCGCTCGAGAATCTGTCGGACGCGGGGTGACTGATTGACCGTGTGGTGATCGCTCGGCGGGCGGTCGATCCGCTGGTGGATGAACACCACGGCAGGCTCCTTCGATGCCTTCAGCTCCGACTCCAGCCACTTGAGCTGCCCTTCTGGGATGTTTGTGTCGGTCCACTCGAAATTCTTCCTTTGGTAGGGCTCCATGTCGCCGGTGAAACAGGCATCGAGGACCACGATCCGAGTCCCTCCGATGACCTCGGAGAAATGGCCTGTGGTCTGGCTGAGCGCTGCGTGCTTGAAGAATTCGGCTTTGGTCAGGGTGTGAACGCAATGGTTTCCCAGCACGTGTCGGCGGGGTCGTCCGGAGCGGTCGATCACTTCGCTGATGGTTTTCAGATCGGAAATTTCTTCCTCGAGCGAAGGAGCGGCGTCGATGAGGTCGCCCAGACAAAGCACGAGGTCGGGCTTCATCCGCTTGAAGAACTCGGCGGCGACTTCAGCTTTTCCAAGGCTGTCGCGGTAGAAGCGTGATCCTCTAGCGGGCTTGTCGGCGTAGTGAACATCAGTGAGCAGGCCAATGGTCAGGGCGGGGGTCGCCTTGGGGTTCGCGGCGCGTGTGGCAGCGGGCAAGAGTCCGGTGCCTAGGGCCATGGAGCTGACTTGGATGAACTGTCGGCGCTGCATGGTCGTGAGGTTAGTGATCCAAGGGTGGTGGCGCGAGCATGATGTCGGGGTTGCCTCGACGGATGGATTTCCATTTACTCCGTAATCTTTGAGGCGCCCGGTATGGGTGGATCCTCTAACATTCAGGTCATGAAACAGTGGTTTTTCAGTGAGTTCGAAGCCCAGCAGGGTCCGGTGGATGAGGATGTTCTGGTCGAGCGGTTCCGGTCGGGAAGTCTGCCGAAGGAGACGCTGGTCTGGGCCGAGGGCATGACGGACTGGGTTCCGTCGACGGAGCTGGAAACATTTGCAAATCTCGGGTCACCGGTCGAATCCGCTGTTGGAGGAGAGGCTTCAGAAGTTCGATCGGAGGACGGCAGCTTGTCTCCCTACGCGCCGCCGAGTGCGGCTTCACAAGTCGCTGTGGCGGAGCAGGTGACTTCGGGACCACAAGTGAGGCCGTGGATCCGCTTCTGGGCGCGGTCGGTCGACATCATGATCTTCGGTGTCAGCCTCGGGATTGTTCTTGGGATGCTGCTGCCTGAAGCATTGGAGATCTCTGACACCCTGTTCAATGTGCTGATCCTTGCCGTCATCGCGCTGTTGGAGTCAGTGAGTCTGGCATTGTTCGGCACGACACCGGGGAAGGCGATCTTCCGCATCTCGATCCGCAATGCCGATGGCAGCAAACTGTCGTTCGGTGAGGCCTTGGTGCGCTCCCTGAAAGTCTATTATCGTGGGTTGGGTCTGGGGATCCCGCTCGTGTCCCTAGTGACTCAGATCACCGCCTGCACCCGATTGAGCAACAACGGGATCACGTCCTGGGACCGGGATGCGAACCTGACGGTCGGCCATCAAACGATCCAGGCGTGGCGCTGGTTCCTGATCCTGTTGATCATTTTCGGATTCTTCGCGCTGATCTCCTACGGCTATTCGGTCGAGTAGTCGCTCAGCGTTCCTCAACGGTGGAGCGGAAGAACTGACGACCGTTGGGATCAGGAATCGAGATTTCGAGAGCCTGCCCGGACGCCCTCGGGACGCCGTTGTTTTCCGGGTCGGGCCATGGGGTCCAATGGAGCAAGTCGGTGGATGACTCGAGGCGCAGGCTGCGTCCGCTCAGTTCAGGGAGCGAAACCCGGATCGATCCATTCGTGTGGGCGATGGTGAGCGACGCCGGGGCGTCGGCCAGAAGCGGGTGAGTCTGCTCGAGGTATTCCTGATGGTTGTCGCGCCCGTCCAGATCGGCATCCACCTCGGGGGCTCCCTGCGGGTCCATGCCAAAGAAGGAACTGCGCCAGTCATCGTAGCTCAGCCGGGACGGTAGCTCACTTTCGATCCAGTCAATGAGTAGCTGGATGGCGGTGTCATCGGTCTCGAAGGTGGCCAGTGGAGGCATCCGCGTGTAGCCGTTGCGCGCCGCGGCACGATGGACGATCACCGAGTGGGATTCGTCACCGGGAACGACCAGTCGGTCATCGGGATCGAGAATGCCGGTGCCGGGCAGACCATTGACGATGTTGGTTTCGAAGAGGGGAAGGCTGACCGAGGCATCCCAGTCCGTGGGCACCGTGCCGGAGGCGCTGTGGCAGTAGGCGCAATTCACATCGAGCCAGGATCGGGCGCGTGCCTCCAGCGAGTAGTCGGTTTCCGACGGTTGGACGTGTCGAGGAAGCGTTGTCGGGTCGTCGGTGAGGCCGGACAGGTAACCGGTGAGCTCGAGCACTGATACGAAGTTTCCGCTGAATGCGCCGATCGTCCCGGGTCGGTTGAGCTGGCGGGTCTGAAAAGAGAGGGCGTGGCCGGCTTGCGGGGAGTGGCAGGTGTTGCATTCCGCGTGAGAGGGGATGCGCCAGCGCTGGTTCTTGGAAACGCCCCCGTCGATGATGGCCAGATCGAATTCCTCCCCGGCTGCATCGGCGAGAGTTGCCGAGGTTCCGTCGTTGTTCCAGCGGTAGGACACTCCGTAGGATCCCTCCTCCGTCTTGACCAGCACGCGGGTCTCGATGCGTTTGCGGGTCGACGGATTGCCGCGTTCGGTCTCGAGTTCGAAGTGCTTCACCCAGGTGCTCCCTGTGGGGAATGCCCAGTTTCCGTCCCGGCTATACGCGAGGGTGGGGGACGTTTCCGGGTGCCCGAACCAACGTGACTTGATCGCGTGGTCGGACCAGAATGGTAGATTGATGTCGTAGGGAATGAGCCCTGGATTCGGGGTGAGTGTGGTGGCATCGGCAAACAGCCCGGTAGCTGCCAAGGTGTCGGGGAAGACGTCACCGGTGGTGTCAGCGGTAAGGCGGCGGATCAGCCCGTTGTCGATGTCGGCCATCAGCACATCGCCGTTGGTCGGGTCATGCCCGAAGGCGACGATGCCTCCTTCTCCTGCGATGCGCTGCACGTTTGGCGGGCTCTGATTCACATCGAATGACCAGATGTTCCCCGAGCCATAGTCGGCAAAGACGTAGTGCCCGGCAAGTGAGGGAATTCTGCTGCCCCGATAGACAACACCGCCGGTCACCGAGTTGCCCTCAAACTGGCCGGAGCCATGGGAATATTGCCACACGGGTCCGCGGTTGGGTCCTTCGGAGGGTTGCTGGTTCGGAGTCCAACCCGAAGGCCGGTTGTTCCATTTGACTCCATTGTGGTTCCCCTCACGAAATGCCCATTCGTAGTTGGCGCCGCGTTCGATGAGATTGATCTCTTCCCATGCTCCCTGGCCGACATCGCCACACCAGAGATCCCCGGTCACGGGGTCGAAGGACATGCGCCACGGGTTGCGCAGGCCCGCCGCCCAGAATTCCGTCCGGACATCCTCGACGTCGAGGTTCTGACCATTGAAGACGGGCGTTGCGACCCACGGATTGTCGGCCGGAACCTCGTAGCGTGGATTGCCGAGGTTGTCCTTCACCACGGCAGGGTGGTCGTTGGGAGGGACGCTGTCGTCGTCGCTTCCCGTGCCGTCCGTGGGAGTGTAATCCTCGCTTTCGAGGTCGACGTCGATCCGGGTGATGGAGGACCAGAAATCCTTGGTGATGGTCTGCGAGTTGTTGAGGGTGTCGTTGGCGTTTCCTTCGTCGCCCCAACTCATGTAGAGATATCCGTCGGGCCCGAAATGCAGGTCGCCGCCGTTGTGGTTGCCGGCCTCGTTCCGCTGTTCGATGAGAATTTTTTCCGAGCCCGTGTTCGCTGAGTTCGGGTCCGTCGGAGAGACGGCGAACTCGGAGAGCCGCTGGTAGCGGACGCCACTGATGTTCACCGAGTAGACGACGAAAAAGCGGCCGTTCGTGGCATAGGAAGGGTGGAAGGCAAGACCGAGGAGACCCTGCTCGCTGCTGGTTTGAAAGACCTCGCCTGATCGTCCGCTGACGAGGCCGTCGAGATCCATGAACCGGACGTTGCTGGGGCTTTGCAGATCCGGAATCAGCCTGATGTCGCCGCCTTTCTCGAGAATGAAGAGCCGCTGGTCCGGGGCGGGCGGACTCACGATGCCGACCGGGGCCGAGAATCCGAGGCCGGGAAATGCGTCGACCAGGGTCAGCTCTTGGACGGGGCCGTTTTCGGGCATGGTGGAAGTCGCAAGTGGAAGTCGTGGGGCGTCGCTGATGGTGATGACGACGTTTGCCGTCGAGGATGCCCCGGCTTGATCGCTGATCGAGTAGCTGAAGACATCGCTCACGGTCGGGGATCCATCGTGGGTGTAGGTGATCTGTCCGTTCACCGGGTCGATAGCGAGGCTTCCGTTCGTCGGCGGGGTGCCTTCTGCGAGGCTGCCCGGGTCGATGTCGGCCCGGCCATTGGGATCGAGGTCATTGGCGAGGACTGGAATCCGGACCTGTCCGCCCGGGGGCAGGTGGGCGACATCATCGTTCGTTTCAGGGGCGAGATTCTGCCACGGGCTCAGGCTCGCGCCGGGCACGTAGGTTCGCGATTGACCCGGGTAGGACCAGGCGACCCCAAGGTTGTCTCCGCCACCTTCCTCTTTCTGGAGCGCTTCGATGAAATAGTAGTTCCCGGCCTCGAGGGTGATGATCGGGGAAGTTTGTTCCGGGAACTTGTTCCAGTCGCCGGCATTGGTCCATCCGGGGACCCGGGCAATCCTTCGGCGTTGATCGGGCGATACGGTGGTGCTGAGCCAGAGCTCTGCATTGTCATCTGCGTGGAGGTAGAAGGTGTAGTCGCCCGTGACCGGGGCGTGGACCCAGCCAAACATCCGGGTTCCGTAGTTGTTGCTCCAGTTCGTTGGCGCAAGAAACGAAGAGGCAGTGGTGCTGGTGTCGGGGGAGTCCGGATAGTCGGAAAGGTTGGTAAGGTCCGGGACCGCGACCCCGGAAACATTGGTCCATACGTGGCGTGTGATGGAGCCCGTTGGAGGGGCGCAGAGCGCAGGCAGCGACGAGAAGAAGAAGGTGGCGAGGCAGATGGGTTTCACGATCAAGGTTCAACCTCGGACAATCACCGGGAAAATAAAGAAGCTTCTGATCGGGCAGGGCGAGCGGGTCACGATTCCGACCGGGTCAGCTCCGGCTCGAGCACTCCCTTGGCCTTCGGCCACGCCGCCGCTGCCTCGACGACGATCCACGCCTCCAGGGCGAGGGTGGCGAGCCCGAAGGCTCCAAGCAGGTAGTTCGGCTGGGTGCCTGTCAGCCAGGCACCATCGCCGGCGAAGAGCTGGAGGATCATGGCGGTAGCCGGCAGGAAGAGCATGAACAGGGCGGGGATGGCGACGAACCAAACAGGGAGGTTTCTTCTCCACATCCAGAACAGGATGACGAGGAAGGCGAGGCCCCCAAGCAACTGATTGGTCGCTCCAAAAAGCGGCCAGAGAAGCAGGCCTCCCGATCCGTAGGGTTTTCCCGGTCCTCCGGGGAGGGCGGCGATGACTCCGGCCACGACGATGGCGAAAATGGTGGCCACGTGTTTGTTGGTCAGCACCTTGAGGCCAATCGCGGCACCCAATTCCTGGGTGACGTAGCGCTGAAGTCGGCACGCGCTGTCGAGGGTGGTGGCCGCGAATGAGGCGACGAACACGCCCATCAGGGCGATGGCGAACTTCGCCGGAAGACCGAGGGCTTGAATGAAATTCCCGGCGCCGTCGACGAAAGCACCGACTTTCGCAGGGAGTCCGCCAGCGGCTTGCCAACTGCCGTAGCGGGCGTGGTAGGCGTCGGCGCCGGTGAGGATGGCTCCGGTCTTCTCGCCATCGATGATCTCAGGAATTCCCAGACCCAGCCCGGCCACGCAGGCGAGAATGACCAGCACTGCTAGGAACCCTTCGGTGAGCATCGATCCGTAGCCGACGAATTGGGCGTCCGCTTCGCTCTTGAGCTGCTTCGACGACGTGCCCGAGGATACGAGACAGTGAAATCCGGAGATCGCTCCACAGGCGATGGTCACGAAAAGGAAGGGAAACATGAGTGGTGCACCCGGTGGGGCGTTCTCGCCGATACGGATTGGCTCCGCCGCAATCTCGAGTGCTTGTTTTTCTGCTCCACTGCCGAAGCCGAACAGCGCTGCGATCACCAACCCGATGATCACCAGTGCCAGAGCCGAGAGAAGCTGCAGTGAGTTGATGTAGTCGCGTGGCTGGAGGAGCACCCATACCGGCAGAACTGAAGCCACGTAGGAATAGAGGAGCAGGACGACGCACCAGGTCAGAACCGACCATTCGGCAAGGGCGGCATTGAATGCCCCAAGGGGACCCCAGTCGCCGAGATACACCGTGAGATACATCACACCCAGCGCGACAAGCGATGGCAGGGTGAGGTTCATGCCCTTGCGGTGGAGCCAGAGGCCGATCACCACAGCGATGGGAATCTGGATCAAGCAGGGGAAGATGGAGGCCGGGTAGAACTTGAAGACGTTGGCAATCACCAGGCCGAAGATTGCGAGGACGATGGTCAGGGCGAGGAAAAGGATGGAGAGGAACAGGATGCGTGCCCGGGGGGCGAGGATGCGTCCGGAGATGTCGCCAACCGTTTGTCCCTTGTTCCTCATCGAAACGACGAGCGATCCAAAATCATGGACCGCTCCGATCAGGATGGAGCCGAACAGCACCCAGAGAAGGGCGGGGACCCAACCCCAGATCACGGCGAGAGCGGGTCCTACGATGGGTCCCGTACCGGCGATGGAGGTGAAGTGATGGCCGAAGACGACTCCTTTGGAAGTGGGGACGTAATCGTTTCCGTCCTCCAGTTCGACCGACGGCGGGATGCGGTCGGGGTCGAGCTTGAAGATCCGGCGGGCAAGCCACTTCCCATAAGTATGGTAGGCGACGAGGTAGAGGACCAGCGAGCCGAGCGCGATGAACAGCGTTGTCATGGGTTTGGGAAAAGGTGCCGCACCGGGCGGTGTCCGACCTAGCGAATGGGTTGGCTACGTTTCTCGAGTGCTTCGAAAACCGTCTGTGGGACATATCGGCGAACCGTGTCCTGCCATCCCGAGGGACCGATCAGGCCCTTGACCATGCTCGATGACACCTCGGCGATGTCGCGTGGGGGCATGAGGAAGGTCGTTGTGATTTCCGGGGCCAGGTCGTTGTTCACGTGACGCATCATCCGCTCATACTCGTAGTCGGCCTGACTGCGGATGCCACGGAGGATGAACTGGGCATCGTGTTCGATGGCATAGTCGACGAGGTAGCGATTGTCGAAATGAGCGACTGTCAGGCGCTCGCAGGAGGGAATGGCGGTTTCGAGCAACTTCAACCGTTCGGCGATGGTGAAGGTGTAGCTCTTCGTCGGGTTGTCGCCGATCGCCACGATGAGGCGGTCGAACATCTCCAAACCTCGTTCGACCATCCACAGGTGGCCGTTGGTGGGAGGGTCGAAGGATCCGGCATAGACAGCGGTGCGCATGGGGGAGGATTGGTTGCCCGGAGCGAGATGCCAAGGGGCGAATGTGTATGGCTGGACTCTTTGATCGGCTCGGAAGTCCGGCGGAGGACGGGAGTACTTTCGAGCTCATTCTGCTGAATCAGAATGGGGGGAGGCGCGCGGAAACTTGGGCAAGCAAGCCATGAGGGGAACGTTTCTTGTTGAGTTGCAGGTCGGGCGGGTCAGGCTCAGCTCCGTCATTCCGCCATCCATGAAAAAGTTCGTTTCCATCCTCCTGTCCGCCTTGGTCGGCATCACCTCCGCCGGGCATGCCTCGCCGTCCAAGTCACCGAACATCGTGTTCATTCTGGCCGATGATCTCGGGATCATGGATGTGAATGCTTATGCGGTGCGACTTGGAAGCCGGAAGGAGGCGGAACTCGTCTATGAGACTCCCAATCTCGATCGGTTGGTGAACCAGGGGGTCGCGTTCTCGCAGGCATACGCCAACCAGTTGTGTTCCCCGACCCGCGCCGCGATCATGACCGGAAAGATTGCGGCTCGGCTGGGCGTGACAACCGCGACCCCACGCACGCCGACCTACTACAACCAGGGCAGACCGGTTCCGGATGGCTTCAGTCCGCATGATGCGTTCAGTCATCAGGACGCCATCCGCCGGACCCTTGCGTGGGGCAATGCCCATGCCAAGACGGCGATATCGCCCGAGCTTCCGACCCTGCCGAAGGTCCTTTCGGGATACGACAGCGCGTTCATCGGCAAGTGGCACCTAGGCGGGCATGGCGCCGAGGGCATGCAGCCTGGAGACCACGGATTCACGGAGATCGCCTACCTCGACTCGGGTGCATCGTCCTACTTCAACTGGAGGCCCAGTTGGAACCAGAAGAAGCTGCCGTTCCCGAAGATGCCACAGAAGGAATCGGCCGCGGGGAAGGCGGGGGCTCCAACGGGCGAGGATTATCTCACCGACGACCTGACGGTTCAGGCGGTGACATACCTGAAGGAAAGGGCGAAGACACCGGATCAACCTTTCTTCCTCTACTTCTGCCATTTCGCGGTGCACACGCCCATCCAGGCAAAGCAGGACGATGTGGATCATTTCTCCAAGAAGCCCCAGCTTGGCAATGGGGGGCACGACAACCCGACCTATGCGGCCATGGTGAAGAGCCTCGACGAGTCGGTCGGGGCGATCCTGAAGGCACTGGGTGAGACCGGCTTGGCGGATGATACCCTGGTCGTGTTCACTTCGGACAATGGTGGGGTGGAATACACGGATCCGGCGGCGACCGACAACGCCCCGTTCAAAGGCGGGAAGGCCTGTCTTTATGAGGGGGGAGTCCGGGTGCCATTGGTTTACTTCCAGCCCGGTCGATTCGATCAATCGGCGTGGTGCGATGCGGTCGTGGACTGCACCGATTTCCTGCCGACCTTCGCAGCCCTGACCGGTAATCCGATTCCTGCCGACGTCGATGGCCAGAGCATCTTGCCATCCCTGGAGAACCCCGCTGCCGAACAACCCGAGCGCACGCTCTATTGGCACTATCCGTTCAACGTCATCGTCAAGCACCCCGACAACGGGTTCCCACTGACCCCTCACTCGGCCATCCGCGTCGGTGACATGAAATTGATCTGGGACTGGCATGGGAATCTGGAGCTTTACGATATTCCGGCCGATCCCTTCGAGGAGAAGGACCTTTCGGAGGAGAAGCCGGAGCTGACCGACAAGTTGTTCCAGCAGCTCAAGTCGTGGATCAAGGCGAACGTCGAGCCACGCTACCTCCCGCGTTTGAATCCCCGCTACGAGCCGGAGAATGAGGAGCGCGAGCCCTTCAAGAACCTCTGGGATACCGGCGGCTGAGCACCATCTGTAAGCCGATCGGCTTTTTCACTTGGCGAGGCGTGGAACTCGGGGAGATTGGCGCCCGTGGATTCAATCACCCAGGCAGCCCTTGGTGCGGCAGTAGGAGCCCTTGTGCTAGGCACGAAGATTGGTCGTCCTGCGATCGGCTGGGGTGCCCTTCTGGGGACAATCCCGGACTTGGATTCCTTGCTCGTGCCTTTTCTTGATACCGCTTGGGACCTGCGGGTGCACCGGGGCTTCACGCATTCCATCCTCTGCCTCCTGCTTGTGACCTTCGGGCTCGCGAAGCCGTTCGCGCTGCGCTGGAAGAGGCAGAAGGTCACGCCGGTTCGTGCGGGTTGGTTCGTCTTTCTCGTCTGGTCGACCCACATCCTGATCGACTGCTTCACGACCTACGGAACGCAGGTGCTCTGGCTGTTCTCGGTGCGGCCGGTCTCGCTCGACAATCTATTCATTATCGATCCTCTCTTCACCATTCCGCTGCTCGTAGCGGTGATCTGGGGTCTGCGCATCGAGCTGAAACGCTGGAAAAAAAAGGAGGGAATCAAGATGACCGCCGTGTGCCTGGGCATCTCATGTTTCTACGTCGGTTTGAGCTTCTGGGCGAAGCAATCGGTCTCCGCGGCGATTACCCGGGATCTGGAAAGGAGAGGAATCGACTGGAATCGGAAGATGGAGGCTCCGGCGCCTTTCTCCATTCTATTGTGGAGGGCAGTCATTGAGCGGGAAGGCGAGTTCTGGGTCGGTTACCGGTCTCTTCTCGATGGTGACCCCTCGATGCGTTGGACGATCTTCCCCAAGCAGCCCGAGGTGCTATCGAAGTGGCGTGACACCTCCGAAGTGAAAAGCGTGCTGCGTTTCTCGAAAGAGTGGTGTCTGGCCCGCGAGACGCGCCGCGGGGTATGGTTGGTCGACATGCGCTTCGGGGAATACCGCGAGTGGGACGACCGGGGACTCGAGCTCAGGCCGATCTTCGCGTGGGAGTATCAGGTGGATGGCCGGGGCGATCCATTGAAGTCGCGCATCAAGGAGGAACGCGACATGGGTGGGATGATGAAGCGCATGTGGGGGCGTATCTGGGGCGAGCTCGACGAGTGGTCCGGTCGGCCGCGGCTCATTGGCAACCCATCGGTCTCACAGGAATACCTGCCCACGGTGGAGTAGGCGGTCCGGGTGAAGTCGCAGGAATTTCCGTTGACTGGAACAACGACGTTCCTAGTAGCTCTTGAGCCACTCGACGATGTCGGCAACGTCCTGGGCGGACAGGCCGAGTTGGTCCGCGTTGAGCATCAGTGAGCGGTTCATCTTCTGGCGCGATTTGATCCGATTCTTCGGCACCATCTGGGTGATGCCTCCATTGGCCGTGATGACGACAGGGTCGCCATCGGCGATGATCAGGCCATCGATCCACTTGCCGTTCTTGAGGTTCACGGCGGTGCCTCCGAACCCGTGGGCGATGTCTGCGGACGGGTCGATGATGGATCGCACGGCCGAGGCTTCTCCCTGGCGGGCCACCCAGCCGCGGAGGTCCGGGCCGTAGTGTGGACCCACGTCGTTGATGTTGTGGCACATGGCGCACCTCATGGCGGTGGACTTGCCGCGTTCGGCGTCACCCTTGAGCTTGAGCACATCCTGATCAGAGAACTTGGTGCTCGCCGGCTTGCCGGGCATGATGATCTCGGTGATCTCGATTTTGGCAGGGTCGTAGATGCCGGTCTCCTTCAGGCGCTTCTTCAATCCGAACCTGGCCCATGCGCCGGTGCCCCGTGCGAACAGCCAACGGGTTGCAGCCGGCTTGATCTGGGTATCCTGGGTGACCAGGTCGAACATGGCATCAGCCGCTGCCGGGTCATCGATGAACGAAAGGGACTCGATCGCGAACTCACGCTGATCCTTGGTCAACGAGGGGGCCATCGCGCGGGCCTTGAGGGAGCCGATGGCGGTGGTCGGCCACAGACGCCACGTGAGTTTGGCGAAGGAGTCGTTCCATTTCAGTGGATCGCCGGGGGAAAGGGTTTCGCGCATGGCGGTCCAGACGGCGGGCTCCTGGTTCTCCGCACCGAGGCCGATGGCTTCGAGGTAGTTCTTGTCGGAACCATCCCAGTGCTTGGCGACTTCGATCAGGACGGGGGCTGCCTTGTCGGCGGGCAGGCCACGCATCGCGAGCGCGGCGTCCCTGCGCAGGGCGGCTGACGGAGCATGGGCGAGTTGGGCTGCTGCGGCATAGACGTCCTTGCCGGCACGTTTCAGCGCACGGAAGGCGACGAGCTGAATGCGTTCGTCGCCCGACTTCAGCAGCTCGGTGCACTTGGTGATGCCGTCTTCTCCGAGGTAGGGAAGCAACCACACCCCGCGAATGGCGATCCATGGGTCCTTGTCTCCGAGGAGTTTCGAGACGGCTGGCAGCGCCTGGGCTCCTTGTTTCCTGAGGGCATCGAAACCGGTCCATCGCACGTTGGGAGCGGGGCTGCGGAGAGCGGCAATCGCGCCCTCGATCGTGTTCAGGTCAAACTCGGGATTCACCGCTTTGAAACCTTTGGGTGCGATCCGGTAGATGGTTCCCGAGCATGAGTCATCATGGTCTGCGTGGCCGCCGACACGGGGGTCGAACCAGTCCGTCACGTAGATGGCTCCATCCGCGCCGACCGCGACATCGGAAGGGCGGAACTGTTTCGGGTCGACCTCACCCTTGTCGGTTTTCGCCTGGGCTTTGCCACCGCCGACGAAGTCCGATCCCACGAATTTGCCGTCGTGGTTGGAGTTCATGAAGGTGCCACGCTCCATCTTGTAGCCAGCACCCTGGACTTCGGGCTGGTAGCTGAAGATGACGTTGCGGCCAGCTTCACAACTGAGGAAGGTTCCGGCGAAGGAATCGCCAAGGGCACCGTTCTCGTAGAAGACGACACCGGTGGGTGAGCCGCCCCCGTAGATGTCGCCGACATCGAAGGTTCCCGGATCATCCTGCCGCCAATGCGCTCTGCCATGGTCCTGACCCGGACGCTTGACCGTGCGGTAGGACTGGCCTTCGCGGGTAAAGTAGCCTGCGGAGCCGTATTCGAGGACGTAGGAATTCCGGCACGCCGGTGGATCGTCATTGTCGTTCTGGAACAGCTCGCCGAACGAGTTGACCGCGTGCTCGTAGGAGTTCCGATAGCCGTGGCCGATGATCTCGACCTCGGTGCCATCCGGGTTCATTCGTGCGGAGAATCCGGACGTCCATTTGAAGCCATCATCACTCGCCTTGTTGAGCTCTTTGCTGCTGTTGACGAACCAGTCCCCGCCGCCGCCCTTATACGCGCCGTAGAGCGTGAAGGTCTTGTCGGAGCGGTCGGTGAAGATCGCGCCGCAATTGCCGTTGTTGAAATACCATTTGCCGTCGGGCCCACCGGTCACCGAATGCAGCGAGTGATCGTGGTTGCGGGCATTGAATCCGGTGAGCAGCACCTCGCGCTTGTCCACGGCCGGGTCGAACTTTAAGTCGCGATCGACATCGGTGTAGACGATCAGATCGGGTGGTTGGGAAACGACCACGACGTTGTCGAAAACGCCGACTCCCAGCGGCGCGATCAATCCCTCTTCCTGCACGAAGGTGTGGGAGCTGTCGGCCTTGCCGTCGCCATCCGTATCCTGAAGCACCACGATGCGGTCACCACCGGGCCGGCGGCCCTTGTGGCGGCGATAATTCACTCCTTCCGCCACCCAGATGCGACCCTGCGCGTCGATGTCCATGTTGGTGGGGTTGAACAGGTCCGGTGTGGATGCCCACACGGTGACCTCGAGGCCTTCCGGGACTTCAAATGCCATGGGTGCCACTTTGCTGGCGGCTTGAGGGGGATTCCAATCCGCCGCGAGGAGGGGAGAGCAGGCCGCCAGGGCCGTGAGGGTCGCACGCTTGGTCATATGAGTGGGCTCTTTACGCAGGGTTTGGTGCCATTTTACAGGAAATGATGCGTAATCATCGCCCGGTCCCAAGGGAGCTTGCGACGGGCTGGGCTGGAGGCTAGATAGCGCGCATGCGAACTGTGATCCGTGACTTGCTGGCTGCCTCCGGACCGGCTGCCTCCATTGAGGCGGCAGGTTGGGTGAGAACCCGGCGTGACTCGAAGGCCTTCTCGTTCTTGGAACTCAACGATGGATCCTGCCTTGGAAACCTGCAGGTCATCGTGGATCAAGGGACGCCGGGCTCCGAAGATCTGACCAAAATGACCACCGGGGCTTCGGTCGTGGTGGTGGGCAAGCTGGTCGCGTCCCAGGGCGGTGGTCAGTCGTGGGAGGTCCACGCGACGTCGTTGCGTTTGCTTGGGACCGCGCCCGAGGACTTCCCGCTGCAGAAGAAGGGGCATTCGCCCGAGTTCCTCCGATCCATCGCCCACCTGCGCCCGCGGACGAATCTCTACGGCGCCATGTTCCGGATCCGCAGTCGGATGAGCTACGCGGTCCATCGGTTCTTTCAGGAACGGGCATTCCACTACATCCACACTCCCATCATCACGGCGAGCGATTGCGAAGGGGCGGGGGAGATGTTTCGCGTCACCACTCACGATCCTGCCGACCCGAAGCCAGCGAAGGCCGAGGAGGATTTCTTTGGCAAGGCGACCCACCTGACGGTGTCGGGCCAGCTGGAGGGCGAGGCTTTCGCTACGGCTCTCGGCAGCATCTACACCTTTGGCCCTACCTTTCGTGCGGAGAATTCGAATACCTCAAGGCATGCCGCGGAGTTCTGGATGATCGAGCCGGAGATGGCATTCTGTGATCTTCAGGGTGACATGGATCTCGCCGAAGAGATGGTGAAGTATCTGGTGAAGGAAGCCCTCGAGGGTCAGGACGGGGATCTGGCGATCTTCGAGCGCTTCGTCGACAAAGGACTGCGCGCCCGCCTCGAGCACGTTGCCAGCGAAGCGTTCGAGCGGGTGTCCTACACCGAAGCGGTGGACATCCTCCAGAAGTCCGGGGTGAAGTTCGAGTATCCGGTGGAGTATGGTCACAACCTGCAGAGTGAGCACGAGCGTTGGCTCACCGAGGAGCATTTCAAGAAGCCAACCACGGTCTACAACTACCCGAAGGAGATCAAACCCTTCTACATGCGTCTGAATGACGACGACAAGACGGTGACCGCAATGGATCTTCTGGTTCCGGGCATCGGCGAAATCGTAGGTGGAAGTCAGCGGGAGGAGAGACTCGACGTGCTGCTCGCCAACATGGAGCGGCACGGACTCTCCACCGAGGAGTATTCATGGTATGTCGATACCCGGCGTTTTGGCACGGTGCCCCACGCGGGTTTCGGGATGGGCTTCGAGCGCATGCTCATGTTCGTCACCGGGATGACCAATATTCGTGACGTGATCCCATTCGCCCGCACCCCGGGCCACTGTGAGTTTTGAGAATTTGTCGGCGAATCCCGGAGGCAATCGGAGCTTGTGGAGGCCTTTTTTGATGTTTTTTGGTGCGCGCGGATCTTCTGAAGGCCGCGAAAAATCAACGATTTGGCCTCTTTTGCCTTGTTTCCTCGGGTGCCTGCGGGGATTCGCGATTGAATTTGGATGTCTTGAAAGTTTAGATACCCTTAATGAAGGTATCACTGTGCTCCCTCATCCTCATTGCCGGCTCCATCACGGCGGTCAGAGCTGAAACCTCTGAAGGTGATGGAATCTTCGCCCAGTTCGTGACCAACAAGGGCACGATCGAAGTCGTCCTCGAATATGAAAAGGCACCCAAGACGGTGGCCAACTTCATCACGCTCGCCGAGGGAACTCGGAATCGGATCGATCCGAATACCGGTCGCTTGACCCGGGCTCCGCTCTACAACGGACAGACGTTCTATTCGGTGGTCAATGAGTTCGGTTTTTTCCCTCTTCCAAGCACCTTTTACGCGCTCACGGGATCCGGGACCAGTAGTTCGGTTGGTGGCCCGGGTTACGCCGTTCCGGATGAATTCGATGCATCGCTTCGTCACAACGGCTACAACGTGTCGATGTCGGCTTTGGCCAACTTCACAGGGACTCTCTTCGGGCCGGAGATCAACCGGGGCCCGAATACGAATGGGAGTCAGATCATGTTCACGGGAAACACAATCTTGACCCGGTTTGACGACGTGAATTCGATTTTTGGAAGTGTCACGGATCCGGCCAGCCGCGCCGTCGTGGATGCCATCATTTTCGGCGGAGCGGGGACCACGACGATCTCAAACGTGACCATTGAGAGGGTGGGGCAGGCAGCGCTCGATTTCGATGAACACGCCCAGAATCTACCCTACGTGGGTCCGCCGCTTGGTGAACTCCGAGTCGAGGAGAATGCGGTCCATTTCGATCATGATGAACCGCTGGGTTCCGGGAGCTTCTTTTCGTTTCGTCGGTCCTCTGACCTCTTGTCGTGGTCTCCCACCACGCGGCGTCACATCGATCCGGACTTTGGGACCGAACCCTCCACCCAACTGGACGAGATTGCTGCTCCCAAGGCATTCTTCGACATGCTCCTGACCCGTCATCCGGGCGGTCTGAGCCCGGCGACTCTCGCCAACAGAACCCTGGTTTTGAATACTGCGCCGCCGAACGTGATTACCTACACGTTCGTCTTTGATTCCACTGGCACGGGAGGCACAACGAACTACAGCGTCGATGCATCGGATGGAGTTATCACCAGCCTCTCGTATGTCGCTGAAGGATACGGCGCTTCACTGCAAATCACCTCGTCCAACATCCCAACGCCACTTCGTGCGAGGCTGGGTTTTGATTCCGAAGACGCTTCCAATCTGATCGGGCGCCACTTCCTTGAGGGCTTCAATGATCCCTTTTGGAGTCCGATTGGAAGCGGGCAACTGACCCTTTCCAAGTAGGGTTTCCGCTGGGGACTTGTGGTCGCTCAGGATCCTTCCGGAAAGACCGGAAAGGGAGCGGACGGGTTGAGCTCGGTCGGAGTGCTGATCGTGAAGCTGCGATTCTTGCCGATCTTGTAGTCGCCCATGGCGATGGGGACGACGGTCAGGCGGACCAGCGGTGTGTCTTCCGTCTGCGTCCGGGTGACGTGGAGGAGCAGGGCGCAGTTCGGCACCTTGGAGACCGCAAGCTGATCGCCGGGCTGGAACCAGTCGGCAGCTGACGCATTTTGTGTCGGGAAAAGATAGTCGATAGTGACCGGCCAAGGGGCGGCTTCCGAGAACTCGTCGGG
This sequence comes from Haloferula rosea, assembly GCF_016595525.1. Lineage (GTDB taxonomy): Bacteria > Verrucomicrobiota > Verrucomicrobiia > Verrucomicrobiales > Akkermansiaceae > Haloferula > Haloferula rosea. The sequence goes on along the minus strand of NZ_JAENII010000008.1, from coordinate 136,412 downwards.
GCGAACCATGGCCCGGGCTCGGACGACGAATCCCGGATGAAACAGATCGTCTTCCGAGAGTTCGCGAACGTGGGTGATCTTGAAGTTGCCTTCGATGTACTGGATGAGTCCGGGTTCAGGCAATTCGGTGAGGTAATTCCTGAGGAGGCCTCGGTTCAGTCTCTGCGTGGATAGGTCATCGAGTTCGGCATAGCGCCGATACAGGGCTCGTGGGTCCGCGGCATTGCCTGGAGGTGCCTTCTGGAGTTCGAAGCCAACGGCTGGCTTGGCGAGGTCGAGGCGCTTGAGAAGTTCGTAATTCTTCGGGATTTCGGGGTGACCGAACACATGAAGGCACAGCACCCAACTGAGAATGGCCGCGCAGATCGCAAGCGCGTTGGCAAGCGTCCACCAGTAGAAGTGGGGCTTGCGCTTCCAGGTCGGTGCGTCCTTTTTCTTCGGCATCAGGGCTTCCCGCAGTCTTCGATTTCTTCAGGGTCCGGAGGCGTCTCGCCGACGGCTTCGAATGAGGTGCCGCATCCGCATGAGCGGGCGGCTTGAGGGTTGCGGATCCGGAATCCTGCGTCGGACAGGGAGTCCTCGTAGTCGACCACACAGTCCTTGAGACGTTCCGTGCTCTCGGCATCCACGATCAAACGTCCACCATCGAACTGGATGATGTGGTCGCTGGGCTCGGGTTCGGTGATCTTCATTTCGTATTGCCAGCCAGCGCAGCCTCCGCGTTTCACCGCAAGGCGAAGCCCGGCCGTCGGCCCAGCCTGCTTTTCGGCAAGGAGGTCCCGGAGTGCCTCGCTGGCCCGTTGGTTGATCGAGATCATGGGGAACTGATAAGAGCGGGATCACGACTTGGGAATGGAAAATTCCCGGATCGGTCCGGTCTTGGGGCCGTTGCCCAACTTGGCACTTGGGCTCGGCGGGCCGGGCACGTAAATCCTTCCCGTGCCCCGGATCCAAGTTCTTCCCGACATCCTGGCCAGCCAAGTGGCGGCCGGCGAGGTGGTGGAACGTCCGGCAAGCGTGGTCAAGGAGTTGGTCGAGAACAGCATCGATGCCGGCGCTGGCGAGGTTTTGGTGGAAATCAGACGGGGAGGGGCGGCCCTGATCCGCGTTGGAGACGACGGAAGTGGCATGTCACGCGAGGATGCGCTGCTGTCCCTCGAACGGCATGCGACGAGCAAGTTGCGCGATGCCGGTGGCCTGCATCAGATCCGCACGCTTGGATTTCGCGGCGAAGCCGTGCCGAGTATTGCCAGTGTCTCCCGATTCAGGATGACCACCCGGCAGGCGGACGAAGTCGCCGGACATGAAGTTCAGGTGGAGGGTGGAACGATCGGCGAAATCCGGGAAGCGGGTTGCGCTCCGGGCACGGTGATTGAGGTGAGGGATCTCTTTTTCAACGTGCCGGCGCGACGGAAGTTCCTGCGCACCGAGACGACGGAGTCGGCGCACATCGAGCACCAACTTCGGCTGCATGCCCTCGCCGCTGCGGGGGTGCGGCTGCGTTTCCGCAAGGACGAGCGCGAAGTGTTTGATCTTCCTGCAGGGATGTCGCGCCGTGACCGCGTTCGTTGGATGCTCGGCACGGAGACGGGTTCGGAGTTGCTCACTTTGCCAGTGGTCGAGGGCAAGGGGGCGCAGGTGGAGGGCTTCGTACTTCCCGCCAGCCATGCCCGCAAGGGACGGCGCCACCAATGCGTGTTTCTGAATGGGCGTCCTGTCGAGGACTCCGCGGTGTCGCGGGGACTGGTGGAGGGGTTCCGAGGTGGACTTGTCGATGGCGTGCATCCGGCTGCCTGGCTGTGGATTGAAATGGATCCGGCTTTAGTCGACGTGAATGTCCACCCCGCGAAACGTGAAATTCGACTTCATCGCCCTCATGAGCTCAGGGAACTGATCTCTCGGGCGGTCCAGGAGGGACTCCAACAAGCCAAGGAGAATAGCGTCGCGACCGATCTTCCTCGACCTCAGGCGGCATCCGCTGCACCCCCGGTATTCTCTGCGTCCAAGCCCGCACCCGTGCCACCCCAGGACCGCCTCCATGCAGAGCCGGCTGGAAAGACTTCTCCGGTGGATCCGTTCCCACGGCGCGAATGGGTCGCTCCGGTCATCGATCAGCCGCTGCCCCTGAAATCGGAGGACAAGGAGGAGGTGTCATCGGCAGAGAAGTTCCGCCTCATTGGAGAGCTTCACGGGCGCTATGCCCTGTTGGAATCCGAGGATGGGTTGGTGCTTCTCGATCCGCGGGCCGCTCGGGAGCGGATCCTGTACGAGCGCTGGCTGGCGATTGGCGGGGTGGTGGAGTCCCAGGCTCTGCTGGTTCCCTTGATCTTGGAACCCGGTCCGAGAGAGGTGGAGACCATGCTGCGGCACCAAGCGGTTTTTGCGGAAGCTGGATTCGAACTGGAGAGCTTCGGCGGAGGGGCACTGAGTGTGGCCGCGATCCCCGAATTCCTCGATCCGGGCGAGATCCGGGCACTGCTTCTGGATGTGGCAGACGAGTTGGTGGAAGGGGCGGCGGCCCGCTCCCGCTTTGCTCTCGATCGTCTGGCCAAGTCGCTGGCCCGTCAGGCAGCACTGCTGGAATCTCCGCGACCTGGCGAAGCGATGGCCTTGCTGAAGCAGTTGTTTCGCTGTGACCTGCCGTACTGCGGGGCGGATGGGAGGCCGACGATGACCGAATTCTCCATTCGAGAGCTCGAAAAGCGCCTCGGAGGAGCTTGAGTCCTCCGACCAGCCGACCGCAGAGGAGCCTGAAAAATTAGAGTCTTTAGGTATTGTGGACCATTTGAACTCAATGATGTTCAAATTTTCTTAAAATACCCTTGAGCTCATGCGTTCGAGTTGGTTCTCTATCAGGCATCATTTCGGTCCGCCGGAATGAGACGCGCTTCAACTTGGAAATGCCCGCAGAATTTGGGGCTGTTTCACCACAGGCGATGGCGCGGAATCCTTTATACTCTTTGCCCCGGGGCCCATTTGAAGTCTCGTGTGTACTTGGGGGAGAACCCGGGATTTCCGGTGTGCGTCCCGGGGCAAATTCCGCTTAGACAACCTTGATTCTAAAGCGTTCAATTTTTTCTGCAGAAACTTCTTGTTTAGGTTTCCGAAATAAACATACTTGATCACGTAGGTCGCCGACTGCGTCCGAAACTTTAAAAAGATCATGCCTGCTCGTCCTTCCAGTCACCTTTTCATCGCGCTTTCCCTCTTGGGAGTTGTGAGTGGGGCGACTCAGCTGGAAGATCGCCTGGCAATCACCCACGAGGCCCTCCTTGAGGATCGTCGTTCAGCATTGCCGGGCTTGAGTGATCCGTTTGGTGTTCCGCCAGCTGCGACCATTGTGCTCGAGAGTCCGACCGAGATGTTCCGCCGTGTTGCCGCTTGGCGTGGAAATGTCGTGGCCACCGTATTCTGGGTGGGAGAAGAGCCAACCGAGAACAACCCGACGCCCAATCACGCGAGCGCCTGGGATCCCAACTGGGAATCGAATTTCGGCGGCTATGATGACCCGAAGCGTCGGAATGGTCTTCTGCCGGCAGGTTTCCAGCCCAAGCTGAATCCGTTTTATGTCGCCCTGCCATACAACGATATTGGGTCGAATTTCCGCCACCGTCCCGAGGCCTCCGAAGTGATTCCTTGGTTCTGGACCGAATATCGTGGGGAAGGGGTTTCGGTTTGCAAGGGGCGTTGGATCGCCATCCACCGCAAGGGCCGTGTTTGCTACGGCCGCTGGGAAGATGTCGGCCCGTTCCAGACCGATCACTGGCAATACGTTTTTGATGGGGAAGAACCCCGCGACAACCGCAACGGAGGCGCCGGCATCGATGTGAGTCCGGCAATCCGTGACTACCTCGGCCTGCAAAGCGGCGAGCGGGTCCAATGGCGATTTGTCGAAGAGCACGATGTTCCCGCCGGCCCGTGGCGGGGCTGGAGCGATTAGGATGACCCGAATTTACCCTGCTGTTACACCGAACCTTACCCGCCTCATTGATTGAATTGATTACACCCTAGTGAAGTTGTCCGGATGCTCACGTCCCGAGTGAGTTTCCGGTGGCCCGGAGAGGGGTTCTGTCCCGAACCGTCACGGCGCATATCCAGCCAGATTGCACCGTGCCTTTCCCTCCTCCGGGCCGTCTTCCCCCGATCGTCTGTCCCGACATCGGAATCCGGAAGCCTCCTTTCCTAATGTCCCACACCCACACCAGCCATGAAAACCAGCCTACGAGCTGCCTTGCCGGCAGCTGCCCTTGCCATGACTTTGTCATTTGTCAGCCCCACGATTGCCCTCGCCGGAAATGGCAATGGCAACAACGGGAACGGAAACGGGAACCAGCCCAAGGAACCATTGATTCCGGTTGGAACTCTTGATGCGTTCCCGACCCTCGTGCAGACCGGCACTCACCCGACGCTGACCTGGGACATCCAGTATCCCGAAGCGGCGAATGACGTGGTCGACGTCGACCCCGACGACGACACCGTGACTCCCACCACGGACCTGTGCATGGAAATCAGTGTTCTAGGTGCGTCTTACCAGATCGGGACAAGAAGGGGCAAACCGGTGTGGGGTTATGTGCAGGCCCAGGTGCGGATCGGTGGCGGCACCTGGAATCAGTTCTTCTACAATACCCAGGACAAGGTGAAGCCGAATCAGACCTACTTTGCGAGTTCGGTTCCAGCCGGTCAGCCCATTGATATCAGGGCTAGGTGCTACGACGGCAGCCGCTGGAAGGATTGGCGCTCGACCGGTTATCCCACCGATAATGTGATCGCTCTGGTGAATGGACAGCGCCCTCCTTCGAGTGTTCCTGCCTTCAACCAAGGCAACATTGAGAGCTTCCTCGAGCCCTACCTTGATGCGGGCGGCTACATCAACATCGGACCGAAGGATGTCATCTATCTGATCGAGCTCGGTCAGACGAACACCAATGCTTCGGGTTTCGACCTTCAGGACCTCGTGGTTCTTGCGAGCTTCGACTACTGCAAGAACAACAATGGACACGGCAACAACGTGGATGGTGTTGACGTCTCGAACCCCGGCCAAGGCGGTGGTGGTCCCAATGGTGAGGAAGATCCTTCCGGAAACATCGACGACGAAATCAGGTGATCCAGAAAACCACGACCATGAAGACCATTCAGATTCTATTCGGTTGCTCAGCTCTTATCGTGCCTGTTGGGGCACAAGACGGATGTTGTGGTGATCAGGCGCCGCCACGGGCGGTGATCCGCGATGCGGCCACACACGATTCGATCGTCGAGGCAGGGCGCGGCCGGGCGGTCAATCCGATCGGTCAACTCGCCACTGCCAACATCCCAGAGGAGGTGAAGAGTTCGAAGCCCTTCAAACCAGAAAGCCTCATTGCACGGTCCGAGGTCCTGAAGCGGGGCAATACCGCGACCCTCGTTCCGAAGCGGGCCGTTCTGCACCTTCCTGCGGACCTTCGAGGGGTGATGGGTTTGCCTGAGAATCCCCAGTTGGTGAACTGGCCCGATTTCCTGATGCAGAACCGTGCATGGATTCGCACCGTTGAGGTCACCCGCGCGCAAGCGGAGGGCCAGGCTCCGTTGTCAGAGGCCATGCTGGAATCATTCAAGGACTGCCGGCAGGTGGTGGTGGCCACCTACCAAACCGGACCGATCTCGGTGCTCCCTTATGTGGCACCCGAGGAACCTGCTGAAACTGCAAACGTCGAAGAACCATGAAGAACCCGATCCATCGATTCTGCCCACTCGTGGCACTGAGTTGCACTTTGGCTGCTCCGCTCGCCAAGGCCGACAGCTACATCAATTTCATTCGACAGGTCCAGGTGTTCTCGAACGCCGAATGGCAGGTGCCGGTCGCTCAGACAGGACAACAACTGTCTCCGCTTGCCATCGACCCGGGTGGCGCCCGGTTTGAATTGTGGACTGTCGAGAACAGCACGCTCGCCGACTATCTGTTGGATCACAAATATGTCGGCGCCTACGTGCCTCAGGCTTCCGTGGTGATCGAGACAGAGGATCCCTATGTGACGATCCCCAGGACCCGTGCTGACCGGCCCTTCACCGTGACGGTTACCCTCAACGGGATGCTCAGTGATCCCAGTGCTCCTCTGGCGGCCCGAATGGTGAAAATCCTGCAGCACGTCCAGAGCTATGGCAATGGTGTCGGGGTTGGCTTGGATCGTGAGCAAGCGACCAAACTGGCCGAAGGATACATTGGTCAGAACGGAACCTACGTGCTCAACTACCCACTGACGAACCTTCCGGGAGCCGATCGATCCAAGCTACGCGGCGAGGAGAGGATCACGATCAACTCTCTTCCTGACTATCAGGCTCCCGAGTCTCAGCTGGCCTCGAAGTATGTCCAGGTGTGGCCGGTGGCAGATGGCTCGATCGCCGGAATCGAGGATGGGGACCAGTTGAGGTTCTCGACACCCACACTCACGGTGACCCTGAATGATCTTTATCCGGACTCGAGGACCTATGCCCAGATCTACAAGGGAAGCCAGTCACTCGGCACTGTCGGTGCCGCGGTGCCCGGGTCGGCGGTGATCATCAACGATGCGATTCCCCACGATCGTGTGCTCACCATCGAGAACTGGGATCAGGTGATTGACTCAAGTGGCACCTGGACTCTTGAAGTTCTGACAGAGACCCCATTCGGCACCGATCGACTTGACTACGTCAGCTTTAGTATCAACCGGGATCTGACCCTGAACGGGACAGTCACCACGGTGGAGTAGCGGGTTGCCGCACTCGACGGACAGTGAACGCGGCCCCGGTAGTCAAACTATTCAGCCGGAGGCGCTCGATGCACTCATCATAATCAATCCATAAGGGGGAATGAAACCCACTGAATCACTTCGAACCGGTTGTTCCCCCGCCGGTCGCTGGAGCGGCTTCGAGTCGCCGACGCAGATTGTCGTTGCGGTAAATGATCGAGAATCTGGCGCTTCGGGACTTTCGGAGCAGGTCTTCGACTTCCGTGAAGGCAAGCAGCAGGAACAACCCCTGGACGGGTTCCCTGTGGAACGAAAGAGTGCGGGTGGAGAACTGATCTTCCACACGCCGTTCCTGCTGATTGGCGGTGAGCTTTCCGTGTTTCCTTGCGAGCTCTCTCCTGGTCTCATTGAACTGCTTCTCCACCGTGTCAGCGAGTGCGCCCGGGTTGCCGTGGTGGATCGTGACTTCGATCAGGCGGCCTTGGATGAATCGACCCTCGACCGCTCTGGCCTGGCTCGAGGGGAGGGTGCCGGCGGGAGATTCGACCCGGAAGATCCGCATGTCGGGTTGCTTGCCGGGCATGGTGATGCGGATGTCGAGGTCATGGCGGCCGGCCCAGTCGAGCAACTGGTCGGGGGAGTTGCCCCACTTCAGCCCGAACGGGGGTTCAAGGACGGCTTGGCCGCAAAGGGTGCCGGCGAGGATGAACCAGCAAAGGGCAAGAAGTTTGCGCATGGGCGTACCATGAGGCCATCTTCCCGCAGGAACAAGTATCGACGTGGGTCCATCCTCATTGAGGCGACCTATGCCCTGACCTTCCTGACCGGCTTATCGCTCATTCTTCTGAAGCTGGCCGTCAATGTGACGGCTCCGCGTCAGTGGACGCTTCAGCAGTCGATCACGGATGCTTATCTGACCTACGAGAAGGCCTACGCCCAGCGCCTGCCTTTTGCGGACCTGCTCGGTGGGGATTCTCCATGGCCTGCGTATCCTTCGAAGGCCGAATCGACGGTGGAACTGGGAAAACTTCCCGGAGCGACCGCGCTCGTGGCGAAGGTGATACGCACCAGGACTCCTGATCCCAACAACTTCCCTTTGGATGGCGGAAATGGATCCGCCGCCACCAACCCGGCGGGGATGAAGGTATGGAAGTTTCAAAGCCTGCTCATCTACGAGCTCGGGGGGCGGGAATATGTCAAATCAAGAACGGTGGTCCGGTCACAATGAGAAGGGTTTCATTCAGGAGAAAGCGGGGTTACACCTTGGTCGAACTGACGCTTGCGATGTCGGTGGGCATGATGGTCGCGGCGATCAGTCTGATGCTCTTCAACCAGCAGATGAGTTTCCTGAGGATCTTCCGTGCCCAAGACTTCCTGGTGCGAGAGGCACCGTTGATCAGCAACTACATGGTTCGTGTCATTGGCAGCGCCGAAGGTTACCAGCTTTTCAGTGACATGGCATCGCTGCGGTCCGGTGACGGTGCGGTTCTCGAGGATGCCAAGGTCCTGGTGCTGAGGTTCATGGAGTCGGATGGAACGGAAAGGGCTTCGGTGCTTTCGTTCGAGGATCCGGGGGGAGGACTCGGCCCGGGCTTGTACTACCGCCTGATCCCCGACAGCGGAGTGGTCGGTTCGCCGGATTGGGCGATCTCGAAGGAGCCGGCGGATGTTACATTCGCAGTCGAACAGGGTATTCTGAGGATGACTCTCTCGGGCCCGAATGGTGAAGAACTGGTCTACTCGGGAACCCAACAGCTATGAAGACGAAGGAAAATTTCCGTAAGCGCAGTCGTGGGTATGTGTCCTATCTGATGGTGCTGTCATTGGGCGTGGTGATGATCATGATGATGGTGGCCAGCTACAATGCCTCGGTGACTTCCCAGGATGTCTCGAAGGTGACGACTCTGAGAATCGACTACGCCGACAAGGAGGAGGAGATTCTGCGCTCCATCGTCAACCTCGTGCCGAATCGGGCCATCATGGCAATGAGGTCCGGTTCGAACGACAGTGCAGCGACCCGACAGGCGGTCCGATGGAAAAGCTTGTTCTCCGAAGCACTTGATCAGGCGAATGCGAGAACCTCGGTGGATTCCGATCTCAAGTCCCAGTTCGGTCTGGATAACACCTTTCAGGCCACCGCGGGTGACTCGGCCTATGGAAACATCCTGACGACCTTCGATCCCATCGAGCCGGACCCTCACAGCTGGGATGTATCACCCGGTACGGGACGGATCATGGGGCCTGGCTTTCCGGCACCACTGGATTCCGCCAATTCGACCATGCTGGTTCGGGACAGGCTTTATCCAATCATCAGCCGCGAGAAGGTGTATCGCGACCGGGCGCAAGCACACCTGGGGCTCCCGGTGGATGAACACCCTGAGTTCAACCTGATCCCCTATCCGAACATCCGATTCGGTTATGCCGAACCGGGCCAGCCCTTCGTGGCGAAGCGGAATTGGTGGGCATTCAGCCTCGACCTCGCGGAAGACGATGACTCCCGCACCGGAGTCGACAACATGGAGCGGGACTTCGTGGTGTCCGTATTCGAGATTCCCTCGCAGCTTGCGATCTCTGCCGAGGCCTTTGCAGTATTGGGAAAACATGCGGATGGAAGCGCGTGGGAGAATGCGGTGGTGGAAGGTGGTGTCTTCGCGACCCGTGCGAGGATCGAGGAGGGTATGACCCTATCCCGGATTTCGGGAAGGCGGGGCATTGAGATCGATGACAGCGCGGCGGTGGGAAACATGCAGGCGGGGTCGAGCCCTTTCGCTCCAGGGGTCAGGGAGCGCTTCGAGGTGGATCATGAGACCTTCATGCCGGTTTCCCTGGCATCTGAGGCGGGGCGTGCGGCCTTTTTCCCGATCAACCGGGGTGCGAGCTTCTTCGATCGCCATGCCCACAATCCCGAGACGGACGTGCTTTCTTCCACGACATGGGACGAGTACTCGGTCGGAGCGAAGCAGTGTGCGATGCGACTCGATATCACGGACACGGTGGATGAATACAACCCGATGCCGACGGCCCTGCGCTTCGAGTATCTCAAGGGGGGGAGTCTTCAGGTTCTCGACATCAGGCTCGATGAGAACCCCAGCGATGCGGCCTTGCCCGCTGGCTACATCCGATGCGCGGTTGAGGGAGAGACGGTCAATTTCCCCTATCCGGTGGATGTGGCCTACGGGAGAAATGGTTCATTCTACTACGAGTCGGCGGCAAGTGGGGATGTGCAGTTCACCAATGCCCGGTTTGGAGATCCGCTGGTCGGCTCGTTGAAGTACGGCTATTATCGTCCGTCCTACCCCTTCAAGGTGGCACTGCTACAGGATGAGAAATGGTGTGTGGAGGTCTATCCGGAAAGAATGGAGGGGTTCCTTGAAACGGTTGGAGCTGACGATCTCAGCGTGAACCATTCTTTGGTGGTCAATGTGGCGTATCCGGGGCATGCCTACCTTGAACAACCGTCGATTCCCTGCACGGAACTCGACTACGGGGTGGTGCTCAAGGAGTGCGCGGATCTCAGCAAATTCGACAAGGGGTTCTCGCTCGTGACCAATTTGAGGCTCTACATCGCCGACGATTTCAACACCATCGCGGTGCCGCCTCCGCTCGACTCCGGGATTCCATCTCCCTACTACCCGCCCAGTTCGCTCTTTGCGCCAGAGAAGCGGTATGGAGCGGAGATCGACCCTTTCAAACTTAGTATTTCCGGTCAGGTCGGGAATCTCGCCGGCGATTCGGGTGGAGGAGGGGACTCTGCGGTCCACCTGCTCGATCTGAAAACGGGCAGCGATGTGGACGTGGCGCACTCGAATATTGCCGTCAATCTTACTCAGATCCGGCATCCATCGGCGCTTCCTCCGGTCACCATGATGAACTGGCTGGTCATGGTCGAGGAGCGTCGAGCCGAGCTATATGTCACACAAGACCCCTGAAATCGGCGGTTTCCTGCGTGATCACGTGGGTTGCCTATCGCAAAGCTTATTGTTAAGCTTTGTGAAATGTCTCCCCAGACTCCTCCTCCAAGAACATCGCGGAAGCGCGGCTTCGCGGCCCCTGTGGGCCGGTTTCGCCGTGCGCGAACCCGTCGTTCACGGGGAGCGATCCTGATTGAGGCGACCTACGCGCTGACCTTCCTGACCGGCCTCTCGTTGATCCTGCTCAAGCTTGCGATCAACGTCACGGCGCCCCGTCAGTGGACGCTGCAACAGACGATCACGGACGCCTATCTTACCTATGAGAAGGCGTATGCGCAGCGTCTGCCCTTTGAGGATCTGCTGGCAAACACGTCACCGTGGCCGGTTTATCCGGCCAAGTCGGAGGCGAATGTGGTGTTGGGGAAGTTGCCGGGAGGGAAGGAGATCAGTGGGACGGTGGTCCGGACCCGGACTCCGGATTCGAACAATTTCCCGATCGACGGAGGTAGCGGTACGGTTTCGACCAATCCAGCCGGCATGAAGGTTTGGAAGTTTCAGAGCCTTCTCCTCTATGAAGTGGGTGGGCGTCAGTATGTGAAATCCCGAACCGTGGTGAGATCGCAATGAAGACGGCAAGAACCGCAATTCGGCGAGGGTACACGCTGGTCGAGCTCACGCTGGCGATGTCGGTCGGCATGATGGTGGCTGCCATGAGTCTGATGCTCTTCAATCAGCAGATGAGCTTCCTGAGGATTTTCAGGGCTCAGGATTTCCTCGTCCGGGAGGCCCCCTTGATCAGCAACTACGTGGTGCGGGTCATTAGCAGTGCCGAGGGCTATCAGCTCTTCGCGGACATGAATGCACTGAGGTCCGGCCAGGGGGCGGTTCTGGAGGATGCCAAGGTGCTCGTCTTGCGGTTCATGGAGTCCGATGGCACCGAGAAAGCGGCGATCCTGTCGTTTGAAGATCCGGGAACGGGAACGGGCTTGTACTACCGACTGATCCCCTCGACTGGTGTGGTGGGTCCGGCGGATTGGGCGATATCCAAGGAGCCGACCGATGTGACGTTTTCAGTGGAACAGGGCATCCTGCGGATGACGCTCACGGGGCCCAACGGTGAAGAACTTGTTTACTCAGGAACCCAGCAGCTATGAAACGGACAAAGCGAAACTCACGGCATGAAGGAGGCTATGTCTCCTATCTGATGGTGCTGTCCCTCGGGGTGGTGATGCTGATGATGATGGTCTCATCCTACGAATCCTCGGTGGAATCCCAACGCACGCAGGCAGCGACTACCCTCCGTCTGGACTATGCGGAAAAAGAGGATGCGGTCCTGCGGGCAATCGTTCCGATTACGGCAAACCGTGCAATGCGCTGCATGCAGGATGGATCCGACGAGAGTTCTGCCAGCCGGACTCCGTTGAGGTGGCAGAAGATCTTTCGTTCGGCGATTCTGGAAGGCAATGCCGAGGACTCCGTCGAGGCGGGGCTCCTGACGCGGTTCAATCTTCAAGATGCAGTGATCGGCAATTCGGGTGACGCGTCGACTTTCTCTTCCCAGACATTCTATCCATTGGATTTGGACCGCAGTGCCTATGTGACTCCTGGCCTGAATCAGGACTTCGGTGCCGGATTCCCCGTGCCGCTGGAATCCAACGCAAGTTCGGTCACGACGGTGGATCCAAATTGGCCGGTGATCAGTGATCTGAAGTACTACGGAGATCTGGCCGATGGCCGGGTCGGCGCATCCGTGGATGACTACCCGCAATTCAATCTGATTCCCTACCCGCAGATCAGGTTCGGTTATGCGAAACCGGGTGAACCTTTTGTGGCAAAGAGAAATTGGTGGGCGTTTCGCGTCAATCTGGCAGATCACATGGACACGAAGACAGGCTTGGAGAAGCGCTATCGGGATTTCGTGCTGTCGATCTACGAGGTGCCTTCGCAGCTGGCGATTTCGGCCGAAGCATTCACGGTGCTCGGTCAGCATGCGGATGGTTCCGACTGGCAGAATGCGAGTATTGAAGGTGGGGTATTCGCGAGTCGAACAAAGGTCGGTTCCGGCTTGAATCTGGATTGGGTGTCCGCCCGGCACGGTGTGGATTTGTCGTCGGAGGCCTCCGTGGGAGGCAGTCCGTTGTTGGCGGAGGATGACATCGACTCGTTGGAGTCCGGCGAGGACGGGCAACTGTCGACCAACCCCTTCGCTCCCGGGGTCAGGGAGCGCTACGAGCTTGAACATGGGAGCTTCATGCCCGTCTCGATGTCATCCGAAAGCGGTCGTTCGGCTTTCGTTCCGATCAACCGGGGTGTGGACTTTTTCGATCGGCACGCGCATTCGGCTGAGATCAACACCATCTCGCCGACCACTTGGAACAACTATTCGGTCGGGGCATTGCAGTGCGCGATGCATCTCGACATCAGTGAGGTGCCGGACGTCGATGATCCCATGCCCAGCGAGCTGACCTTCAGCTACCTGAAAAACGGCAACCGCGAGGAACTCGTGATCGACCTTGGCGAGGGACCGGAGGTCGGACTTCCTTCGGGCTACATTCAGTGTGCTGTGGAGCACGAAACCGTGTTTTTCGACCAACCGGTTGACATCGCCTATGGCAAGAACGGGTCATACTACTATGAAACCGGTGTGACGGGCTCGGTAACATTCGACAACGCCCGCTTCGGTGACCCCATTGTGGGTGTGTTCAAGTCGGGCTTCTATCGCCCGAGCTATCCGTTCGAGGTGACGGTGCTTCATGACTCGAAGCCGTGCCTTTCGGTCTATCCTGAACGGTTCGCGGCCTTCCTTGCCCAGCTCGGCGGGGATGGTCCGGATGTGAATCACTCGATCGCGGTGAATGTGGATTACCCGAACTCCGCGTATCTGCAGCGCCCTTCAATTCCGTGCACGGAGTTGGACTATGGAGTCATCCTCAAGGAGTGCCGTGACATGACGAGCTTCACCAAAGGGTTCTCCATGGTCACCAATCTGCGTCTTTACATCGCCGACGACTTCAATGTGGTGGAAGCCGCTATTCCGCCGGGAAGTGGGATTGTGGCACCTTTCTATCCTCCGTGTTCGCTCTTTGCTCCCGAGAAGCGGTATGGAGCGGAAATGGATCCCTACCGGTTGAAGTTGAGTGGCCAGCTGGGAAGTCTCGCCGGAGACTCGGATCGCGGGGTTGACTCGGTACACCTGCTCGACCTGAAGACCGCCACTGAAGCAGAGGTCGACCATGGTCTCGTGGAGGTCAATCTGAGCCCGATCAAGCACCCGGCAGCCTTGCCGCCGATCACGATGATGAACTGGCTCGTGGTCCTCGAGGAACGCAGGCAGGAGATGTACGAGGGCCGTGCGGTGAGTACTTCCAACCCGTAGTTCTTTCTTCGAGGGAATTTTGACCTCGGGGAACGTTGGGACGGGTCAGGCTTCGGAGTAGAGGATGCGTCCGCAATTCTCGCACTGAGCGATTTCCCGCTCCGCCTGGACTTTCACAAGCGTGGACGGAATGAGTTTCACGTGACAGCCGCCGCACTGGCCGGCGTGGACCGGGGCGATGGCGACTCCCTTCTTCTTCACGAGGAGGCGGTCATAAAGGCTCAGTAGCTCTTCTTCGACTTCGGAGGCAAGACGCTCGCGTTCGGCCTGCACTTCCAGTTTTTCTTTCTCGAGATTCTTGCCTCGTTCCTTGAGCGCCGCCAGGTCTTCGTCGACAACCTTCTGGCTCTTCGCGAGCACGGCCTCCGCCTGATCGAGTATCTTTCGCTGGGCGTCAGCCTTTTCCATCCACTCGAGTTGCTGGGTCTCCAGATCGTCGACTTCCGCCGCATAGCGTTCGACCTCGTGTCCGAGGGCTTGAAACTCCTCGTTCTTGCGGGTTTCGAACTGCTGCTGTTTGAGCCGGGTGATCGTGTTCCGGCGGGTTTCCACGTCGAGCTCGACATTCTTTGCCTTCACCCCGAGCTCCATCAGATCGTGCTTGGCGGCGGCCACATTCGCTTCGTCCTGACTGAGCCGGCCCTTGGCTCTGGCCTCCTCCTGGGGGAGGTGGGCGATTTGCTCGTTGAGCTCTGTGAGGCGGCGATCCCTTTCTTGAAGAACCAGAAGACCTGCGATGGGTGCGAACATGGCCACTGCTTAGCGGGTCGGAACGGGGCCGACAAGCTTGCTGGACGGGTATTGCCATTGGGTGGGTTCTGCGTTCATGATGGCCCCGCCGATGGAAAATCCGAATTTGGAACCCGAGATGGTGTCGATCCGCTGCCCCGGGTGTGGTCAGAGGTTCAAGGTGTCACCCGAACTCGAAGGGAAGATGGTCGAATGCGGAAGCTGCGACCATCGGTTCCGCGTGGGCGAGGAGGTCACGATTCGGAGCAAGAAGTTCTATCCGGGGGAGCGGAAGGACCCATCGTTGGAGCGTTTTGGCAGGGTTCCCTTGCAAAGCGGGCCCGCTCCGCAATTCGAGGCCGCACCCATGTCCATGGTGCAGGAGCATCAGGCGGAGCCCCACGTGTTTGTCGAGCCGGTGTCACCTCAACGTGTCATCCTGGGATTTGCAGGAGTGATCGGAGCTGCCATTGTGGCCCTGATCATGGTGTTCGGTGGTAGCCCGGGCGGCATGCTCGACGGCGCACCGATGAGCAACCGGCTCGTCCTCGTCGGTTTCACCAGCTTGGTAGCCTCACTGCTGGTGTTCATTGCCAATCGGCACCAGCGCCTGAAAGCGGTTTTGGGATCCCTCGCGATCTTCGGATGCCTGATGCCGCTGCCATTTGTCTTTCGTCAAGGACTCCCTACGGACACGACGCCGGTGCCGATGCCGCTCGAGCCGGCAGGAGGGCTGACCTCCGAAGGGATCATTTCCATCGAGGAAGATCCGTATGCGGAGTTGAAATCCGAGATTGGTTACAGCAAGCTGGCTGAGGCTCTGGAGGTCTATGGCGCGGACGGGGTCAGCCAAGGCAAGACTGCCGTTGGGGTTTGGGTAAGGGACATCCGGTTGTTCAATCTCGATCAGGTTTTCAATTTCCTGGTCCGCTCGACCGGTGCGAGTGCCGAGTCCTGGAGTTATCCGCGGCCTCCATCGGACCATCTGGTGGTTCTTCGTGATGTGCCGCCCGGCCTGACGTCGATTGCCGAGCTCTGTGATGAGTTCGGGTCGGTGGAGAGGGTGATTGATGAACTCAACCTGATCGAGGTGAAGGTCGACAATCAGACCTTCCTGCAGGGGGAGTTGGACAAGATGCAGGACCCTGGGGATCCGTCGTTCTACGAGCTCAATCGCCGCGAGTTGGAGAGTATCGATCTGCAACGCGCCCAATCGGCGGTGAAGCGCCTCGTCGAGGTCGAACCGAAGCTCTACCGGAGTGACATTGTGAAGCGCTTGCAGGAACTCTTCGAGGAAGGTGACCTTTCGATGAAGCGAGACGTGGCACGTGCTCTGATCAATTGGGCGGCGGATGATGACGGATCGATCGCGGCCGTGCGGATCGCAGCGAGCGAACTGCAGTCCAATGGAGAAGAGGTTCCGGATAGTGTGATTCAATTCCTCGTGAAAAAGCGCGATGAGGGCTCGATCGATCTGATCCATGCGCTGTGGTTGAAAGAGCCTCAGGACTGGGAAGCCTTGTACGGGGATCTCGGAGCCATGATTGAACCAAGCCTCCTTTCGGGCTTCGAATCGTATGACCCTCTGGCCCAGCTCTCCGCGGTCCGACTTCTTGCCAGGGTGGGGACCTCGGCGGCACTTCCTGCATTGAAGAAGGCAAGGGAAGATGCCTCAGCGGAGGTGAGGGTATCGATGGATCGGGCGATTGATGTGATTTCCAAGCGCGAGCCATAGGTTGTGCAGGCGGGGTCAGCTCGACGTATTCGCCGGGGCTCGATTGCCCTTGCCTGTGCGCTGAATGGCGGAGTTAATGCGCGCGCCCGAGCTGGAAGTCCCGGGAGTCGATTGTTGAATGCCACCGTGGCGGAATTGGTAGACGCCGCGGATTTAAAATCCGTTGCAGGGTAACCTGCGTGGGGGTTCGAGTCCCCCCGGTGGTACTTGTCAGCCTGGTTTCGAGGGGGCTCCGATGTCTCGGTAGAACTGCATCGAAGGAAGGGGGAAGACCCTCAAGCGGAGCGGTCCGGCAGGCTAGAGCCGTCGACCCAGCTGCCTTCCACGAGGATCTGACGGAAGATGTCGGGGATGCCCCGGGAACCGTCGTTGATCAGTGAGTTCAGCATCAGGAAACCGACCCGGCCGATTTCCTCGGGGTGCTGGTCGATGCCTGAGTCCACGTTGGTGTCGAGGATGGTGGTGGCGGCCACGGCGATGTCGTCAGGAACCGTGAGTTGTTCCCGCTTCAGCATGGCAGGAAGGTCCGTCAGAGTGGTGAAGATGGCATCCGGGCGGTGTTCGTCGAGCCAGGCCCGGAGGCTGGCGCGGACTTCGTCAGGCTTGCGCCGGCGGAGGAGGAGCGGGGGCAGCTTGACGCAATCATCGATCATACGTTGGCCTCCGATGTAGCCGAGTTCGAAGAGCATGCCATTGTAGCGGAACTCAAAGTTGTGGGCGACGAAGCCGATGCGGCGGTATCCTCGCTCATGCATCTTCTGGAAAGCGAGGATGGTATTCGCCACCTGGTCGGCCGTGACGATGTGGCAGGAGGGTGATTGGAGGGTGCGACCGAAGCGGACGACGGAATACTTGTCCCATGGGAAATTCTTCCAATCAGGCTGATTGTGGTGAGGTGGCAGGAGAAGCCCACGAATCCCACGAGTGTCGAGGATCTGGTGAAGCCGTTCGGGGGTGAAGTTGGCGTCGAGGCGGAACTCCTCCAAGCGGTAACCGAATTTCTCCGCGGCCTTGCTGGCACCCTGCCAGTAGCTGTCGAACTCCCGGTGCGCACGCAGGTCCTTCGGGTCGGGCCAGGCGTTGATCCAGGCGATCGATGCGGTGATCGGCTGATCCGTCCGGCTGCGGCGGTAGGTGGCGAGCGCTGCCAGCATCGGGTCGGGTTGATAGCCGAGTTCCTCGGCTTTGCTTTTCACCTTGGCGCGCATCTTTTCAGAGATCCGGGGATGATCTCGCAGAGCAAGCGAGACGGTCGAGTGGCTCACACCCAAGGCGGCGCCAATGTCGCGAAGGGTCACGTGTTTCCCTGATGGTCCGGATTTACTCATGTGAAATCCCGGAAAGTCAACAGGGTGACCGGAGGGAGTGCCAGCATAGAGTCTGGAAGTAGGCATGATTTTTAGGCTGTGGAGGCTCGGACGACGACGGGGCTTCTTCATGCAGGCTTTCCTTCCGATCCCATGATGAGATTTCTCCCCGCGTTGGCTGTGCTGCTGAGTTGCCTCGTGTCGGCTGCGGCTTCCCCTGAGGGCGACGAGGACCGCAAGACAGTCGTCTGTTTCGGTGACAGCATCACCAAGCGTGGCTACCCGGAGATCTTGGGTGAGACGCTCGGAGTGAATGCGGTGATGGCCGGTGTGGCTGGTCATTCATCCGCGGCGGGCCTGAGGCGGATGAAGAAGGATGTGCTCGATCAGGAACCGGACGTGGTGGTGGTGTTCTTCGGGACCAACGATGCCCGTGTGGATGCTCCGCGGGTTCATGTGCCGGTGAAGCAGTATCAGGCGAATCTTGAGAAGATCGTCGATGCCTGCCGGGAAATCGGCGCCAAGGTGGTGGTCTGCACCTTGCCCCCGATCGACGAGAAGATCTACTACACCCGTCATGAATCGGATCTCTACGAAGCGGCGGGAGGGATACCCAAGCTGTGGCAGAGCTATCGACAGGCAGCCATCCAGGTGGCAAAGGGTCACAACCTGACCCTGGTTGACCTCAATCAGGAGTTGGAATCCGAGCCCGGGTGGTTGAGCAAAGACGGGGTGCATCCGTCGCCTGCCGGGACGAGGAAGATTGCGGCATTGATCTCTGCCGCCGTGAAACCACTCATTGAGGAAGAGTCATGATGGAAATTCGATATTGGATGAAGCAGGTGCGGGCGGTTTCGCTCGTCGTAGCGGTGGCTGCCATGCAGTGGGGTGTGGCCGCCGGGGCTGACGAAGGGCGGGGTCCCAATGTGATCCTCATCATGAGCGATGATCAGGGGTGGGGGGATGTGGGTTTCAATGGAAATGATGAGATCAAGACACCGCAGTTGGATCAGATGGCGGAAAATGGTGTGCGGTTCGATCGCTTCTACGCTTCCTCGCCGTTGTGCTCACCGACACGGGGAAGCTGTCTGACCGGGAGGTTTCCGTTTCGCTTCGGGATTCTCGCGGCGCACACCGGAGGCATGCGGGTGGGCGAGATCACGGTGGCGGAGATGCTCAAGGACGAAGGGTATGCGACCGGCTTTTTCGGCAAGTGGCACGTGGGGTGGATCGAGCCCGATCAACCGGGGTCACGGGGATTCTACTCGCCGCCCTCTCATCATGGTTTCGACGAGTACTTTGCCACGACGAGCGCCGTCCCGACCTGGGATCCTTGTGTGACTCCCGATGGCTGGAGCAAGTGGGGGGCTGAACCGGGTGAACCGTGGAAGGGTGGAGCGCCGTATTTGCAGGACGGTGTGCCGGTGACCGAGAACGTGGCGGGCGACGACAGCCGTGTGATCATGGATCGGGTGATCCCCTTCATTGAGAAGAACCGCAACGGGCGCTTTCTCGCCACGGTGTGGTTCCATGCTCCCCACGAACCGGTTGTGGCAGGAGAGGAATACAAGAAATTGTATCCCAAGGCGGGTGAAACGCGGAAGAATTACTATGGTTGCATTACTGCGATGGATGAGCAGATCGGTCGGTTGCGTGCCAAGCTGAGGGAGTTGAAGATCGAACGTGAGACCGTGGTGTTCTTCTGCAGCGACAATGGCCCGGCGGATCCGATGGTGAAGAAGGGGGTCGCTTCAGCAGGAGGGTTCAAGGGGCACAAGCACACCATGTATGAAGGGGGCCTTCTGGTTCCCGCCTGTGTCGAGTGGCCGGGAATGCTGAAACCTGGTGGCAAGACCATGGTGAGATGCTCCACGGTGGATTTCTTTCCGACCATTGCGAATCTGACCGGATACGAGTTCCGGTCGAAGGACAAGCGCCCGATCGATGGGATCGACCTGATGCCGGTGGCGAAGGGAGAAGTCGACGAACGGGGGAAGGATCTGTTCTTCGGATACCGCCGTCTGGTGCAGGGCACCGACGGCATGTCCATCATCCGTGGCGACATGAAATTGCTTCGTGAAGCGAAGCCCAGTGGTCGGCTCCGGCTCTACGATCTGTCGCGAGACCCCTTCGAGAAGAAGGATCTGGCCAGCGAGTTGCCGGAGAGACTCGCGGAGCTTGAGAAGGCGATGCTGGATATCGACCGGAGCTGCCAGCTCAGTCGCGACGGACTGGACTATCGCTATTGAGGGTCTGGTTGGACTGGCGCTGCTCTTAGGTGGGAGACGGTCATACCACTGGCAAGGTGGGCCGGATCAATGCCCTGAAAACCGCGCCATTCGGGTCAGGCAGGTTGAGGTGGATCGGAACATGATAAACATCCGCCCGTCGGTGTCGATGGGCTGTTCCTACGACTGTTTCCCCTGCACCCATCCAGTGGCGAGTGGCACGGCTCCCGGCCCGACGAGCCAAGTCCGCTTACCTCCCATTCCTGCGGGGTTCCGGCAATTCCTTCGTTCCCCATGCCTTGTTCGGTTCCGGACCCAGGACGAGTTCCAGGGTTCCACCTTTTTCAAATTCGGAATGTGGGAGAAGAAAGGAATCCCATGATTTGCCGTTGAGCTTCGCGGATTGGATGTAGCGGTTCTGGGGGCTCTGGTTCTTCGTGGTGATGGTGAACTCGCCGCCGTCGTGGTAGTCGGGGTTGAGTTTGATGGTTACCTTGTCGAAGACGGGGGCGAGGATGTCGAAGTTGGGGTTCTGAGCGGCTCCGCCTGTCATGTCGAACAGACCGATCGCCATCAGGGCGCTGAGTGCTCCCATCTGTCCCTGGTCCTCGTCACCATTGTAGCCACCATCGGGGGTGATGTCGGAGAAGGTCTTGTCGAGAACTTCGCGGACCCAGTATTGGGAAAGCCAGGGTTTCCCGATGTGGGAGAACACGTGGGCCAGCCCGGTCGACGGTTGATTCTGGTAGTCGACCCAGGAGATGGCGTGGTTGCCGTGCTCGGCGATGAAGCGAACGGGAGCCGCTTTCTCGAAGTTGCTGTTGAGTCGGTCCGCCATGGCGTCGGCGCTGCCGAAGAGGTCGGCGAGCCCCTTCAGGTCATGGGGGATGTAGAAGGTGTAGATGGCCGAGGCGGACTCGACGAAGCCGGGGGAAGTGAAGCCACCCTGTTCGTTGATCGGCTTGAAATTCTTGTACCAGCTTCCATCGAGGTTGCGTGGGCGCATCCAGCCGATCGATGGGTCCCAGAGGTTCTTGTAGTTCGTGGCGCGCTTCTCCAGCAGTTCGGCTTCCTCGTTGTAGTCGAGGGATCTCGCGAGTTGGGCGAGACACCAGTCCTGATAGGAATACTCGAGCGTCTGGGCTGCGCCCTGACGGTGTCCTCCTTGAGACTTGGGAATGCCGAGCGGCACATAGCCACGATTGACGTAGTAGCTCATGCCGCCCCCGTTGGAATACTTCTGGGTTTCGTAGCCGGCATGGTCACGGATGCCGCCTGGAAATGCATTCCGCATCAGTCCATCGAAGGCGATCTGCTTGTCCCAATTGCGGATGCCCTTGTGGTACGCAGCGGAGAAAAAGGAGGTCGCTGGATCCCCGATCATCACAAAGGTGTAGTTGCCACCGGATGGTCCCCGGGGAATCATGCCACCGTTCTGATACATGTTGATCATGGTGTCGGCGAAATCATCCATGAGCTCCGGCCAGGCCATCGGCCAGAGCACGTTGAGGGACCATTGGGCACCCCACAGGGCGTCGAAGTTGTAGTGGTGACGTTTGCCCTTCCGGACGACGGTTTCCGGGCCGGTGTTGTCCGGGTAGGACTTGTCGACGTCGCTGATGATGCGCCGGCCCAAGTGAGCGTGCCACAGGTCGGTATAGAACTTGGTCTTCTGCGCGTCCGTACCTCCCTCGACCTCGATGCGGCCGAGCCAGTCGTTCCATTGGTCGTAGGAATCCTGCACGACCTTTTCGAAGTCCCAGTGCGGCAGCTCGGCGGCGAGGTTCCGGCGGGCTCCTTCAAGGCTCGTGTAGGACAGGCCGACCTTCATCTGGAGCGGTTTCCCGAGCTTGCCGAAGTCGACGACCACCTTGCCGTTCTTCCAATCGCCGACGGCTTCGGCGGGATGATCGAATTCCGCGACGTAGTAGACGGTGAACTCCTTTTTCCGGCGTCCCGAAGGGCCCATGGTTGTGGATCCTTCGATGGCCATCTTGTCCTCACGGAGTTCGGCGACCGGGTCGATCATCTCGTGATCCATGAGTTTGCGCCCGAGGTCGAGGATCAGGTGGGCGGCTTCGTCTTTCTGGTAGGTATAGCGATGGAATCCGACCCGGGTGGTCGAAGTCAGTTCGGCGGTGACGCCGTGATCGTCGAGGTGGATCTTGTGGTAGCCTGCTTTGACGATTTCGCCGTCGTGGGAGAACTTCGAGGCGTAGTCCTTGTGGTTCGAACTTTCCGCGACGGGCATGACGGGCAGGCCGGCGATCTGCCAGCCGTGGATGTGGCTGAAGCACTGGATCTTCTCGTCGTAGTAGCGGTAGCCGGACTTCCAGGTGTGATCGGTCTTCGTATCGGGGCTCAGATTGACCATGCCGAATGGCCGGCAGGCGGAGCTGAAGAAGAAGAAGCGGGGCTCTTTGGTGTCGATCTGTGGGTCGATCCAATCAACGGGCGATTTCTCAGCGGCGACGGCGCTGACGGTCAGTAGGGCGAAGAGAAGGGAGCGTAGCATGTTATTGAGAGTCGAGTTGGTTGAGGGCGAAGGCGTAGGCACCGATGGCCACGGCTTCGCTGGTGCCGAGTCGGGAAATGCCGACACCGACACGCGGCATGGGATCGTATTGAGTGGTCCGGGTGGTACCGGGGATGATGATTTCGCGGGTGTCACCCTTGAGGAAGGTTTCCACCTGGGTGGGGTCCTCGAGGTTGAAGGCGAGTTGGGTCAGCCTCCTCTGGGTCTCGCCGTTCGGAGTACGGAAGTTGCCGTTGATCTCGGCAATGATGGAGGGGAGGAAGAGTGGATGGGCGCCGGAAATGCCGCCGCCGATGACGGCGAGTCCGTCGATCAGAGTGAGTGCCTGGGCGATCGCGTCGCCGGCGACTTCACCGAGGCGCTGGAAGGCTGCGACCGCGGCCTGCTGGTTTCCCTCGGTCGTTCCCACACCAATCTCGTAGATGGTTCGAGGATCAGGTGCCTCGTCGAACGGAATGCCCGTTTGTTCCGCGTAGGTGCGACGGACGGCGCGGATGCAGGCACCTTCTTCGGCGGGCATGTCGCGGTCGATCTTGTTGCGGAGAGTCCAGACTTCCGCGGCGCTGATGTTGTCGCCGAGAAAGAGCTGACCGTTGCGGACGATTCCACCGCCAAAGCCGGTTCCGAGCGTGACGCCGAAGAGGTTGCGATAGCGTTTCGGGCTGCCTGCCTTGGCAAGAAGTTCGTTCACTTCGGGCAGGAGGCCGGCGATCGCTTCACCGTAGACGAAAAGGTCGCCGTCGTTGTTGATGAAGGTAGGAATGTCGAATACCTCCTCAAGCATGGCCTTGAGAGCGACACCGCCCCGGAAGCAGGGCAGGTTCTTGAGGTCCCCGACGATGCCGTTCGGGTAGTCGCAGGGTCCGGGAAACGCGAAGCTGATGGCGACCGGGTTGTCCGGCAGTGAGTTCCGCACCCGCTTGAAACCATCGACCAATGTGGCGAGGCAGAGTTCCAGGTCGTGGGCATTCGAAGGTACGGAGAACGGCTCGATGGCGGGTTCGTTTCCACGGATGGCGGAGAACTTGAAGTTCGTTCCTCCCGCATCAAGCGCCATGACGGCGCGCTCGTCGGTATTCGGGTTGGCAGACATGGTGGATCGGCGTGATCGAACCGGAGAGACCTTACGCGGATGGGGGTGGGGCGTCTGCCTCACGGCCAAGTTTCGATCCAATGAAGCCGAAGAAGGCGAGGTAGAGGTAGCTGACCAAAACGATGGAGAGTGAGAGGCGGACGCCCATCAGGTCCATCATCGATCCCTGGATCGCCGGGAGGACGGCACCACCGACAATCATCATGACGAGCAACGAGCTGCCTTGTGAGGTGTCTTCTCCGAGCCCGCGAATGGACAGGGTGAAGATGTTCGACCACATGATCGAGTTGAAGAGTCCGATGCCGACGATGGACCACAGCGCGAAATTGCCGGAGGTGGTCATGGCGAGGACCGACAGCACGGTGGCGATCAGTGCGAAGAGTCCGACCATGCGCCCGGCCTTGGCATTGCCGAGGCGGAAGAACAAGAAGCTAAGGGCGACGGTGACGAGGTAGGGCCAGATGTCACCGAATTTCATGTCGGAATCCGCAGATGCCGAGAGGAAGATGACGCCGATGGATACCGCTGCGGCAAGAAGCATGAAGGGATACTTCTTCGCTTCTGCAAGACCGCTCAGGGAGATGGCTCCCATGAGGCGGCCGATCATCAGGCCGCCCCAGTAGAAGGCGAGATACTTGACGCCCTCTTCTTCGCTCAGCCCGGCGATCTCGCTGTCGCCGAGGTAGTTTACGAGGATGCTTCCCACGGTTACCTCGGCACCGACATAGAAGAAGATGGCGAACCAGCCCCAGATGAAGTGTTTGTGGCGGAAGACCTTGATGCCTGCCTCAACCTTCCCGTGCTGTTGGAAGGTGGGAAGCTTGATGAACTTGATGGCCGCGGCGATCAGGAAGAGGACCACGGCAAGACCGATGTAGGGTGCCTTGACCGATTCGAGTCCGGTGTCCTCCTGCCCCTTGAAGAGAAAGTAGCCGCCGATCAGTGGGGTCAGGACATAGCCAAGTGAGTTGAGGCCCTGGGAGAGGTTCAATCGGGACGAGGCGGATGACTCGGGTCCGAGAATCGAAATGTATGGGTTTGCCGCGATCTGGATCAGGGTGACGCCGCTGCCCAGCAGACAGAGGGCGGTCAGGAAGAGGGGGTAGGACTTGGCGTTGGCGGCCGGGTAGAAGACGAGACAGGCACCTGCGGTCAGCAACAGTCCGATGATCAGGCCGTTCTTGTAGCCGATCTTGTTGATGGGATCTCCCTTGGAGGCGGAGATGATGAAATAGATGAAGGAGACGAGGAAGTAGGCGCCGAAGAAGAAGGATTGAACGAGGTTGGCCTGGAATTGGGTGAGGTCGAACTCCGCTTTGAACTTCGGGATCAGCAGGTCGTTCATGCAGCTGATGAAGCCCCACATGAAGAACAGCGAAGTGACGATGACGAATGCGAAGCGGTTGCCGGACGGCGCAGGTTTTTCGGACATGGGTTTACGAGCTGGTCACGGAATTCTGTTGGGCGCGGATGGGGGTTCAAGGGATGTGGTGCGAACCCTGTTGACCTCTTGGAGTGGATCAGGAAGGCATGGATATTATTGCTGAGTTCACATCCATTTTCGAGGTCCCCCGGCACACCTTCTGCTCGGCGGGGCCGTCCCTCCCGAATTCTCGTGAGGTGACACCATAAGAGGGCGAACTCACGGTCGTCCCGCATGCTTCGAACCAATCCCTACACCATGAAATCCCGCTGCACCCGGTCTGGTCTGCTTTCCCTGGCTCTTCTGACTTCAACTGCTCTTGCCGACGTCCAATTCAATTTCCTCGATGGAGGCGGTCTCGATGGGCAAGGAGTCGGAGCGAGCATGATGGAGAAAGACGACAATCTGATCGACATCACACTGACGACCGTGGACATCCGCGGTCAGGACGGAACCTTGGCTTCGAACGGAGCCGGCCATGTGACCAACAGCCTGCCTCCCGGTAATGTCGGGGACGCTCTTGGCATCAACTCGGTCGTGAACTCGGGAGGCTGGGGAAATGACGATCGGGATTTCAATCCGGGGGAGGCGTGGATGTTCAGCTTCGATGTTGATGTCGAATTGAAGGCTCTCGATTTCGCGGGTTGGGGAGACAACTCCTCGGAGGTCACCCTTTCCTTTTCGGATGCAAGCGCCCCGCTCGTGCTGTTTGGCGCCCCGTTTGGAGACACCTTTTCTCTCGGTAGTAGAAGCGTGCCGGCAGGGACTGTGATCACGATGGAGTTGACCAACACCAGCGGTGATCGCGAGGTGCGGGCGAAGTATCTGACGGTGGCTGCGATCCCCGAACCGCCGACCGGCATCATCTATGGTGACCAGGACGGTGTGGGTGATTGGACGACTCCGGACGACGACTTCCTGGAAAACGGGCTGCCGACGGTCTTCAACACGGGTGACGACGTGATTTTCCCCGATAATGGCAATCTAGCGGTCACGATCGAGCCTGCAGGGGTGATCGCCGGAGATCTTGCGTGGGTCAACACGAGGAACGGCACGCTGACCTTCATTGCCGGCGGTAGCCTTGTCGCGGAGAGCATGAACAACGTGGACCGTGGTTCGGTTCGGTTTGAAAACACTGCCACCATCAACGGGGTGGTGAGATGCCTGGAGAATGGTGAGATCGAGGTTGGGCCGACCGGAAACCTGACCTTGGGTACGCTGGAACTGGGAGGAGGTAGCCGTCTTGAGGTCGAGGCGGGAGGCGTTTTCAACGGACTGTCCGCATCGATCATCATGGGGGGTGGCGGGGCTGATATCCGGAATGCGGAGAGCTTGAGCCTTGGGCCGGTCGAAAACACGTTCGATGAGAACCCGCTTGAGAAAACCGGTGCGGGGGACCTCGAATTCACGAGTGGTCTGGGCACGATCGCCACGGGGCCGGTGAGTTTGGAGATTCTGGACGGCTCGGTGACCTTGTCGGGCACCCAGCGAATCAATATCGGAGGCGCCTGCGTCTTCGATGGGAATCTGATCATGAACGGGCCGGAGCTTGAACTGCATGCATCGACGATCAGCGGCACCGGATCGATCGTCGTTGATGCGCCCTCCCTGATGAGTCCGAGGTTCAACGACGGAGACAACGAGATCCAAGTGCCGGTTGTCATCAACGAGACGCTGGTGGTGGATCCGGCGAGTGGGGACAATGCCCTGATCATCGAACGGAACATGTCGGGGCCCGGTGGCCTGATCAAGCGGGGCAACGGGCTTCTCGAGATCGACCAGTTCCTTGAATCCGGACTCAAGACCGGCTACGAGGGGGACACCCAGATTGAAGCGGGAACCATGCGGCTTTTTGATCCAATCCTTTCCGACACGGGTAGGGTGATTTTCACTCCCTATGTGAGCGGAACTCGTGGGAAACTCGACCTGTTCCACGGACAATCCGACGTGGTCAACGCCCTGTACATCGATGGCGTGCAGATGCCTTCGGGAACTTATGGAAGTTCGTCAGTGACCGGCACCGTGCTCGATGTGGTGGATGATGACCGCTTCATGGGCGATGGCTGGCTGGTGGTGCTCAGCGATGCCTCATCCCCTGACTATCAAAGCTGGGCAAGCGGATTCGGCCTGGAGGGACTTCCGCATGACGACGATGATCTGGATGGGGTCTCCAACGGGGATGAGTATGCGTTCGGGACCGATCCCACCTCCGCATCGTCAGTGAGCCCCATCAGTGAGTCGCTGGATGCCGCCACCGGAACGTTCAGCTACACCCGGCGCAATCCGGTCTCCAACGCGACCGGTCTGAGCTATCGCTACGAATACTCGGTTTCGCTGGCGAATGATTGGGCACCCGTGCCGGCTGGCTTCGGTGAGTCGAGCGATGGAGGGAATCCGGTGGAGACCGTCACCGTGACCCTGCCAGTGGGTCTGTTGTCGAACCCTGCCTTGTTCGTGCGTGTGGTTGCCGAGTGAGGGGGCAGCCTGAGAAATTCAATTCGGGGGACCCAGGACAGGGTCCCCCGATTCTCGTAAAGGGTAAGGGTTACTTGGCGGGCACCAAGGTCACCCGCCGCAGGTTCAGCGGGCTCCATGCCTTGGAATCCGGCTTGATTTTCAAGGTGAAGTCACCGGCCGATGGGAACTCGATCGTCCCGACCGGGTGTTTACGGTAGGTGCCGTAGCTGCCTGTGGACAGGGCCGTGCCATTGATCGTGCTCTCTCCGGCGGTGATGACGAAGCGGCTGTCAGCTTCCGAGGCGAGCTCGGCGATGATGTTGAAGGTGCCGGGCTGCGTGATCTTGAAATCCCATTCCACCGTGGCTTCCTTGTCGTTCCAGTAGCCGATGTTGTCCGGTTCCTCACCGCGGTCCTGAAGTTTGGCGTCGGTGCTGCCTTCGTTGTTGTGGATGTAGGCATCCTCGGCCAGCAACAGCAGGTTGCCGTCCTTGTCCTGTGTGAGACCGGTGTCCTCGACTTCGAGGGTGCCGCTGACTTGCACGGTGATCACGCTGTTGATGGGGTCGGGCGCATCGGTGGGCAGGCTGATGATGGTGCCTGATTCCTCCTGGCGGAACTCGAGAGGCTTCCAGTCTGCCATCAGATAGGCCTGCTTGACCGGGTTCTTCAGTCCAGGGACGAGCAATTCACCGTTCTCGGGCCAGTCGAAGACGTGGAGGTAAAGGGTGGTTCCCTTCGCATACTCCTTCTTGGTGCAGCGGCCCCAGTCGAGTTTCTTGAACGGGCTACCGGTGGTGCCGTAGATGGAATCGCCGTTGATCTTCATCCAGTCGCCGATCTCCTTGAGTCGCTCCACGGCCTGGGGGAGGACCACGCCTTCGCCCGTCGGGCTGACATTGAGGAGGTAGTTGCCGCCCTTGCTGGCGATGTCGGCGAGGTTGCGGATCAGCTTCGAGGTCGACTTGAAGTCTTCATCTCCCTTCTTGTAACCCCAGCTGCCACTGATCGGCATGCAGACCTCCCAAGCTTGATCCACCGGGCCACGGTCCGGAATGTGGCGTTCGAAGGTCTTGTGATCACCCGGGTAGTCCTTGCCGAGACGGTCGTTGGTGATGATTCCCGGTTGGAGGGATTTCAACGAATAGATGTTCTCAAAGGCCTCGGCGCTCATGTCGCGCGGGGTGTCCCACCAGAGGATGGAGATGGGGCCATACTCGGTGAGGAGTTGTTTGACCTCGGGAATGACTTTCTCGTTCACGTAGATGTCGGAGCTGACGCGCTTGATTGTCTTGTCCCAGTTGTTTCCGAAACCTCCCGGGTGGTGCCAGTCCTGCGCCTGTGAGTAGTAGAAACCAAATCTGAGCCCCTGTTCATTGCAGGCCCGGGAGAGCTCCTTCATGATGTCTCGACCGAATGGAGTTGCGTCGACCACGTCGTAGTCACCCCAGACCGAGTCGAACATGGCGAAGCCGTCGTGGTGTTTGGCGGTGATAACCATGTACTTCATGCCGGCGTCCTTCGCCATCTTGACGAAGGTATCGGCATCGAACTTGGTCGGGTTGAATTGCTCGGCGTATTTGCTGTATTCGGCAATGGGAACCTTGCCCCGGCACATCATCCATTCCGCGCTGTTCGGGAGTTTCTGCCCCTTGTATTCGCCGCCGACCACCGAGTAGATGCCCCAGTGGATGAACATGCCGAACTTGGCTTCATGCCACCATTCCATGCGGTCATGTTGCTGTTGCTTGGTTTCGGTGACTTCGGGAGTCTCCTCGGCCGCGAGGGGTGCAGTGGAGCCGGTCACAAGTGCGGCAGTGGCTAGGAGGGAAGCAAAACTGAGTTTCATGGTCTGCATGGAGCATAAACCCTGTGACGGAGACTCAAGAAGGGGGCGGGTTTCTCTGTTGATTTCGGGACGAAATCGACAGGTCGAGGATGGGGGTGCCGGCAGGTGCTCGCTGACCGCCTTTTCCCGCCGATGAGGGCAGCCGGGATGCCGAGAGCGGTCAGTCCTTCTTGATTTCGAGCATTTGCGATTCCTGACCGCGCCAGATCTCAAGTTCCACATCTTCGTTGGAGACATGCCAGTGGCCCTGAAGGTCGGCAAAGGTGTCGGTCTTCTTTCCGTTGCAGCCGATGATGACGTCGGACTTCTGCAGTCCGTGTCTGGCGGCGGCCGAGTCTTTCGGTACGTCGAGGAGGCGGACCCCGATCTCGTCGGGGAGTCCGGTGGCGGAGACTTCGCCCATGCCGACGATGTTCTTCACCTTGGCTCCGAGCCATTGGTGCTCGCGGCGGTCACGCTTGGATTTCTTTTGCTCGGGATCGCCGGGGATGGGGAGCTTGGGGCTCCGCGCGAGCTTCTTGAGCCGGGGGCTGGTCACGCCGAAGCGGTCCATGGGGAAGTTCTTGAAGCCCAGTTTGAGCGCAGGTGAATCCTGAGCGACGCGGTAGTCTCCTGCTTGAGGATCCAGAAACCCGGGATCCCCGTAGATGGAATGCTCGTCACGCTTGCTCTGACCGGCGAGGGGAAGGGCGGGTCCGGTCTTGTCTTTGGAAACGTAGAGATTGTGGTCGAATTCCTTTCCCCACGGGGTGTCGGGCATGATGGCGGGCCGATAGCTGTCGAAGACGATGTTGCGCCGGAAAATGTCGCCGCTGTGCTTGTACCAGACGTGGGGGTGGAGGCTGTTGTTGACCATGATGTTGTTCTCCACGGTGCGGAGGAAGCCCTCACGGTTCTTGATGCCGCCATTGAGGCAGAGGTTGTTGAAGATGTGGTAGTTCGAGGAACCGTCGTCGAGATCGATGTCCCATCCGTGGTCGCAACGCCAGCGGCTGTTGCTGATCGTGATCGGGTGAATGACGTCGAGCAGGGGCAGATCCTTGTATTTGCCTGCGCCCATTTCGTCATTGGGGACGTCCTTCAATTTCCAGAAGCGGTCGCGGCCCCAGGAGTTGAACGACCCGTGGTCGCCGGTTTCCATGACCGTGTCGAAGACATCGCAGAAGTCGATGACGTGACCTCCGAAGTTGCCGGCGCCGATGTTGATGCCGGCGCGGGGGACGTCGTGGACGGTGACGTGGCGCACGGTGATGTGCATGGCGATGTCGATCTCGACCCCTGCGGTCTGCTTCTCAACCCGGCCGATGTCGTGAATCAGGCAGTCTTCGACGAGAACTTCGGCGGGGTAGTTGTTGGTCTTCGGCCCGGGAGTCTTGTCGAGTTTCTCATAGGTCGTGCGTGAGCCGTAGCCGACGAGTCCGTCGCGCACCGCTCCCTGACCTCCGATGATGGCGATTCCATTGCCGCCGGCCTGCTCGATGTGGCAGCCCCGGATGGTGATACGCCGGTTGTAGTGGTTGACGAAGATGGCATTGCCTCCGACTTCGCGGACGTGGCAGTTCTGGATGAGGCAGTCCTCAGCGCCATTGATGAAGACGGCGGCACTGCGGTTGACCGTCCAGTCGGTGCGCAGCAGTCGTTCCTTGTTCTTCATGAAGGTGCGGGCGGCGTGGGTGAAGGTCAGGCCGGAGAGTTGGATGTGCTGGGCCGGAGATTCCTCGGTGCCGCGAAGCTCGACAAGGTTCTCGAGGCGTGCGGTTTGGAAGGTCGCCTTCGAGAGGTCGAGGCCTTTGGGTGCAAAGAAGTAGAGTGTATGGGTTTCGGTATCGAGGAACCACTCACGGGGAGCATCGAGTTCCTCGAAGATGTTCTCGACGAAGCGGATGTCGGGGTGGGGTGGGGAAGGGCGGTTGTTCTGCCAGCCTCCTTCGTGGGTCAGTTCGCCGTTGTCATCCTTGCCGGTGATGCGGTAGTGCATGCCGCCCCACTTGGCCTTGTGCATGGCGTGCATGAAGCCGCCTGCGGGGTTCTTCCACTCAGCGGCCTTTTCCTTGCTGAACGCATCGGCGGCGGTGCCGTTGAAGTACTGCGCCTCGGGGTCGAAGTTCGGGTAGCGTGCCATGGGCATGGTCTTGCCGTTGACGTAGAGGATATCGATGGCCGTGCCTTCGGGGACCTTCGCCATCAGGATCTGGCCTTGATGGATCTTCCAGTCGAGATTGCCCAGATCGGCGCCTCCGCTCAGCACTGCCGTTTTGCCGTTCGCCGCGCGGAGGGTGACTGGCGCGTCCTTGCTGCCGGAGTCAGCCGCCTCGAGCAGCAGGGGTTTGCCGAGGTAGTGGATTCCTTCGTCGAGAATGATGTCGATGGGTTCGCTGCCGCGCTGGTCTGAACTCCGCAGGATTTCCTGAGCCCGATGAAGGCCGGCCACGGGGCGCTCGGGAGAACCCGGGTTGGTGTCATCTCCATCCGGGCTGACATGAATTTCGAGGGCAAGTAGAGGAGCGCAGAAGCTGACGAAAGTAACGGCAGGAACTTGGAGGATTCGGGATGCGTTCATTGGGAATTCAGATGGAGTTGTATTGAATGAGGGTCAGGGTTGGCTCGACCTGACGAACCAGTTGATGCCCCGGACCTCATCCCACGCTCCGATGTTGGCGAAACGGATCGAGTAGCGGGGGTCGTTGCGCAAGGGAAGGGACATGTCCGGCATCCACAGACCGATTTGTGTGATTTCGTCGGTTTCAACGTCAAGCGTCAGGGTGACCTTCTCCCCCGATTTCCATGACCGGGGATCGATTTGAATCGGGACGGGTTCCATCACTTTGTCCTCAGTTCCGCGCATCAGAAACACGGGTCGTGCATTGAAGAGAGAAGCGAAGCCG
This sequence comes from Haloferula rosea, assembly GCF_016595525.1. Taxonomy (GTDB): domain Bacteria; phylum Verrucomicrobiota; class Verrucomicrobiia; order Verrucomicrobiales; family Akkermansiaceae; genus Haloferula; species Haloferula rosea. The sequence continues at coordinate 104,182 of NZ_JAENII010000008.1, read as the reverse complement.
AGGTTGTTGATGGTGAGAGTCAGGCGCCCACCGTTGACCGTGGCTTCGGAAACATGGAAGCGCGCGCCCAAGCGCCGGGACACCTCCGCGTAGCATCCCTGGTCCTTCCATTTGGCGAGGACTTCAGGATGGTATCCGCTGTTGAGGTAGCTGGCGTTGAGGAAATCCAGTTCGGCCAGCGTTCGCTCCGCGTCGTTGAGTCCGTGGAGTGCACAGGTCTCACCTCCGTAGACCGTGTAGCGGGTCTCCTTGGCGAGGTAGTCGACTTCCTCCAGACGTGAGTCCTTTCCGCGCCCATAGGTCCCGACGTCGTTGGGTGAGGAGAGGAAGCAGTCGTTGTGGTGACCGGTTCGGGCGAGGTCGGTTGCTTTGTAGGCCTCCTCTTCTCCGAGGGGCTTCCGGCGCTTGAAGATGCTTCGTTTCAATTCCGGGTATCGCAGGGCCACCATGCGGGACCTGGGTGTGTGTTTCAGGATCTCAAGGAAGAACTTCCTCTGCAGTGGTTCATGCTTCGCGATCCTGGTGGTGTGCCATTCGCCCCACGGACCGACGAAACCAGCCTCGAACAGGGCGATGACATCCGCGTTGTCTTCCCAGACGGGTGCCAGTTGGCTCATGTGGGCGAGCAGGATCTCCCCGGCGGGATCTTCGTAGGTCGTGTAGTCACCACTCGGGCCGCGGTGACCGTAGTTCACCCGCACGATCACCTTCAGTCCGCATGCCCGGGCTTGGGTGAATCCAGCACGGACCTCATCGAGAAGGGTCTGCGGAAGGGCCTCTACCTCGCGATAGGCTTCGAGTTGCAGCTTGCCCGCGATCAGGGAGATTCCCTTCTTCCTCAGTTCCTTCCACTCATCCGATGGAGCGGAAAGACTCTGATAGGAGTAGAAACCGCGCTCCGGATTCGGGAAATCCGAGTGGTCCTGCTTGAGCAGGGCAACCCAATCCGCTTCGGCGGGGAGAAGGGACAAGAGGGCCGCGAGTAGCAGGTGCTTCATGAAGAAGGAAACGTTTCGGGCCATGTGATTCATGCGGGCGATTCGGTCATGGTCCGTTCGCAGTGGACCACGATCAAGGGACCTTGATGGGGGCGATGAGCCGTTCCTCCTGTCAGGCAGTTGAGAGCAAGAGGGAGACCCGTGAAAAGGAAAGTGGCTGGGAGTTTTTGCATGTTGTAATGCCGTGGGATCGGCTCTCGTGTTCGCGGGTCTCCCGAGGGACGTGCATCGATTCCGTAAGCTGGAACGCGATTCGAGGCGCAAGGTATGCCGTCGTTCACTGAGGATTCAACCCTCCCGCGAGTCAGTGTGATGGGAAGGTGGAACAATTTGTCTCAATCGGCTGCCTGGGTGTGGCGTTCATCAGAGGTTACCAAGGTGCGCGGAGTTCAGGCTGGCATCCACTGTGTCTGGTGTATCTTCCGCGAGATCGGTATCACTGATGCAAAATGGTCGCCAATCCATTCAACGGTAGTTTCATGAAGCAATTCCTCCTGTTCCTGACCGGCTGCAGCCTTGCCGTCATCCCCGCCTCCCTAAGTGCGGCAATCATCACGTGGGGAACCCCGCAGGCGATTTCCACGGCGACGGCTGATGTCGAGACTGGCGGCACCCTGGTCTACGCACTCGACGCCAGCAGCAGTGGCGACGGTTCGTCCTCCGTGATCGTGACAGGAAAGGATGGCATCGAGGTCGAGTTTGCCTCCTACAGCGCGGCGAATGCGGACTCCATTCCGGGCTTCAGCAGCAAGTTTCGCGATGATGCGAACTTCGGAGCTGGAAGCTCGGATTATGGTGGCGTGGTCAACGATGGCTATTTTCACGGGTCCAATGCGATCGATTACGACTCTCAGGCATTTGCCACGGATACCGTGGTGTTGGGAGGATTGACCATTGGTGCAGATTACCAAATCCAGTACTGGGCGCAGGATGCCAATCGGAATCCCGGTTTTCTGACGGTTCTCGACGGGGCCGCCAGCCTCCAATTGGACACCGACGCAGACAATGGCATCGACTACGGCCAATTTGTGATCGGAACCTTCACCGCCGACGCCACCACCCAGTCATTCGGCGTATCCGGAACGCTCAATGGCGGCATCAACTATGGCCGGGCTCAGCTCAATGCCCTTCAACTGCGCGCCATCGCCAATCCCTTTGCCGGTTGGCAGATCGAGGCCGAAAACTACGATGGTCAGGCCGGAACCCGTCTGGAGGACACCAGCGACGACGGAGGCGGGCAGAACGTCGCCTATATTTCCAACGGCGACTGGCTTCGGTTTGAAGACGTCACCCTCGGCGACAACGCCCTTCTGAACTTCCGGGTCGCCCGGAACAGCGGCACGGACGACGGCCACATCGAAGTCCGTCTTGGGTCGACGAGTGGAACGCTGATTGCGGAGATCGAGGTCCCCGAGACCGGTGGCTGGCAGGAATGGGAAACGCTGTCCATTCCCGTGGCCCCGGTGGTGGGCCCGCAGGATGTCTATCTCGTTTTCGTGGAAACCAGCACCACCAACAACGGCACGCTCTTCAACCTGAACTGGTGGTCGAAGACGGCGATGGTGGAAGCAGAGGACTATGATGACGGTCAGGGATACCGTTTCGAGGATACGCAGGATATCGGCGGTGGAAAGAACCTGGGTTGGATCAGCGATGGGGAGTGGATGGAGTATACCATCGCGCCCGAATCGGCCGGATGGCACCGGCTGGATTTTCGCGTTGCTGCGGACGACTCGGACGGATTCATCAACATCGTTTCAGGAGGGCAGATGCTCGACTCGCTGTGGATCGATGCTTCCGATGGCTGGCAGTCATGGAAAACGATCAGCACCTGGGTGAATTTCCCCACAGCAGGCACACAGACGCTTCGTTTGGAGTTTGTGATCCCTTCGGCTGCCTTCAACCTGAATTGGTTTTCCTACGAGTCTGCAAGTGCACCACTTCCCTTGATTGTGGGCAACACCCCCCAACAAAAGATGCGCTACGGTATGGACTACGAGCGCCTGTGGTATTGGACGGGTGGTCTCAATGGGTCCGAACGTAACGACATTGCCCGGTGGTCGGCGGTGGATACCGACATCGACTATGTCCGCGTGGCCATCAATGCCGGCTATGAACTGACGGAAGGGGACTTCGATCTGTCGGCCTATACCAACAAGATCATTCCCATGATGCAGGAGATGAAGGAGGCCAATCCGAACATCAAGTTCTTCGCTTCCCCCCGACCGTTGGATGAAGCCCAGAACAATGTCAACTGGCAGCCCTATCCCCAATGGATCACAGGATCAACAGGCAACAACACCGACTACAATCTCAATGCCGCCAATGTCCAGAAGTGTGCCGAGTATCTGGAACGATACATCCTGCTCATGGACTCCTATGGGTTCAAAATCAGCTTTCTGGATGTCACCAACGAGTGGGACACTTCCGGGCGGGGTCCCGGTGCCATGAGCAGTGGCGACGTCCGCGATATCGCCGAGTACCTGGAGGCGAATCTGGATCCTGAGCTGATGCCGGCCATCGTGGCTGCATCCTCCTACAGCTATGCCCAGGGAAACTCCTGGTTGAACACGGTCAACACCACCCGCAGGAGAAACGCCATTGACATCGCCTCCTGTCACAACACCGGTCGGGATGGGAAGGCGGAGACATTTGCAGACAAGGTGGCGAGCATCTGGAGCAATCCGGGCGATACGGTTCCGGAGATCTGGAATACCGAAGTCCACGGGTGGAAAACCACTTCGGGTGAGAATGAAACGACCTCGTTCTATTACTACCTGGAGGCCATACGCGCCGGGTTTGGCGGGCTCAACGGCTGGTTGGCAATCGGAACCACCAGCCAGGGGCACGCCTACATTCTGAATCCCAACGGAACGCCGACCCGGAACGTCAAGTATCACATTTTCCAGAAGCTCAGCTCGACGTCCAATTACGGTCACGCGCTCGACATCGTCGAGGAGCCCGATCTCTTCCGCGCTCCTCTTGGCGCCAACGACGATGATGTTCCCCGCAATGTGGCGGCCTTCATCAAGGGCAACCTGATGACCGTCTGGGTCATCAATGAGAACGCCGCGGCGGTGCCATTGGAGATTACCCCAGCCGGCAATACGATCGCTAGCTCGACGGTGAGGCGCACCCGCTGGACCGACCCGAGTGATGTCGAGGGCTTCGAGTCGCTCGTTCCGGTGAGATCCAGTGACTCGTTCACATCCGTGATTCCCGGCGAGTCCGTCTGTTGTTTCGAGATCGTGCTCGGTCCCGAGAGTTTTGACTACGCGCATATCGAGGCCGAGGACTACAGCCACCAGTGGGGCACCATCCTCGAAGATCATTCGACCTACATGAATGTCGCTGGTATCAACGACGGAAACTTCGTCCGCTACGGTGGTGTCGCGTTGGCAGAGGACTCCACCCTGGCCTTCAATGTGGCCCGTCCTGGGGGGCGCCCTGATGGGTTCATCAGGATTCGCGAGGGGAGTGCCGATGGGGCGATCCTGGGTGAGGTGGATATTCCCGAGACCGGCAACTGGCAGGTCTATGAATCGATCGAAACGAAGCTCGATAACGAGGCGGGCATCTACAACCTTTACCTTGAGTTCGTCGAAGACGGCACGACAGGCTCGGACTTTGTGAACTTCGACTGGTTCAGGGTTCAGATTCCGGAGACTCCGGTCGGCTTCGCCGGTTCGCCGATGAACGCATCCCAAGTGGACCTTTCATGGGACGCGGTTCCAGAGGCCATCGGCTATACCGTGAAGCGCTCCATCACAGCGGGAGGTCCGTACACCGTGGTGGATGACACCATCACGGGGACCAGCTTCAGCGATACCGGAGTTTCCGCCGGAACGCCCTATCACTACATCGTGATCGCCCGTTTTGACGGATTTGAAGGGGATCCAAGCACGGAGATTTCCGTGGTGCCGTCGAATCCAATCGTCATCGAAGAACTGCGAATGAGCCCCATCGCAAGTTCTGGTGGCAACCTGGAGTTTTCAATTCTCAATTCCCAGATCGGCCATTTTTACCAGATTCAGGAAAACGGGGGTCTGAGCGAATCCGGCTGGCAGGATGTTGAGGGGGTCTATTCGGGAAATGGAGGGGTTCTGCCCTTCAGCATTCCCATGGGGGGCTATGGATCGGATCACTTCTTCCGGGTGCAGGTCTGGAGGCAGTGAATTGCTTGCAAAAGAACCCGGGAAGGCGGCGCTTCGATTTGGCCGGAGAATCGTGATGGGAGAGCTTCGAGCTTCAGCATCGTGATGAAGCTCGAAAACTCAGGCGCCTGGTTCCTTATTTCGTAGGGGTCAGGATGATGGCCTGACCTCCGTTGTGTGCCATATCGGCGGTGATGATGGACTCGGACGTCACGGTTTGCCGGGTGCTGACGACCTTCTTCGGGTCGCTGCCATCCGGGTTTCCGTCGGATTTGATGTTGGCGGTGTATTCCACACCGGGCTCGAGGAAGTCGAGTTTGATGGGGAGCTTGCGGGGTTCTCCGGCATTCATGGTGCCCACGAACCACTTGTCGCCGTTGCGTCGAGCAATGGAGACGAACTTCTCCATTTCGCCATGGAGCACTTTGGTGTCGTCCCAAGTGGTGACGACTTCCTTGAAGACCTCAAGGTCGTGGTCGTCGGCGTTCTTGAAATTCCGCGGGCCGTCATACCAGAAGATGAGCTGGATGGGGCTGTAATAGACGATGGAGGCTGCAAGCTGGTGGGCGCGGGTGGATTGGATACGGGAGCTGTAGTAGCAAACGGTATAGTCGGCAGCACCGCAGAGGAATCGGGTGAAGGGAAGCAGTACGTTGTTCTCAGGTGTGGGCATCTCCTCGTTGCCGTGGATGCCTTCCTGCGTGAGAAGATTCGGGTAAGTCCGGCTCCAGCCCGTGGGGCGGTAGTCGTCGTGGATGTCGACGATCATCTGGTAATCCGCACATTTTTTCACCGAGTCGTGCACCCACTTGGTCCACTTCTGCGAGCCGACCTGGACGAAGCCGAACTTGATTCCGGCGACCCCCCATTTTTGATAGAGCGGGAGAAGTTCATCGAGTTGCTTCTCAAGAGCACGTCGGTTGACGTAGAGGATCGTGCCGATGCCGTTCTTCTTGCCGTAGTCGATGACCTCCTGCATGTCCAATTCCCCGCTGTAGCGCTTCGGGTCGATGGTGACGGTGGTGGCGTCGGACTTCTCACTGTTTTCCGGTCCATACCAGCCGGCATCGAGCAGGATGTGGGCGGCACCCATCTTCTTGGCCCAATCGATCGTCTTCTTGGCGGTCTCGGTGTTGAGTTCGCTGCGGATCACCTTGCCGGGGCGGATCCACGATGGGTCCTCGATCGCGCAGGGATCGTTGAGGTTGACGAGGAGGTCGTTGTTTTCAAGCAGTTCGCCGGGGGTGTCGCCAATCATGATGTAGCGCCATGGGGTGGTGTAGGAGCCTTTCGCCACCACATTGCTGCCGAGCTTGATGCCGAAGGTGTTGTCATCTGTGGTGTCGAAACGCAGGCGTGCGTAGTCGACAAGGCGCGCCTCGCCAAGGGCGACGAAGGGGCTGGCTTCGACGACCAACGGCCGCTCGATGTTGCTGCCGGCTTCGGAGATGGGGACGCGACGGTAGACGGCCTGAGGGTCCTTGGTGTCCCAGCAGAAGTGATCGTCGGCGAAGCGGAATTGGCTCAACTCCCCGGTGATGGTGAAACTACCTGCTTGTTCGGGAAGCGTGTAGCAGAAGGCGACTCCCTCATCGTAGGCGCGGAACTTGATCTGCAGGGCGGGTCTGTCTTCCTTGCTGAGGTCGACGACGAGTTCGTTGTAGCGGTCGCGGATCTCGCTGCGTTCACCGACGAAGGGTGTCCAGGTCTCGTCATGGCTGGACGTCGAGCTGTCGGACACTGCGAAACCATCGACCAGATGGCGGTCGCCCTTCAGTTTGAGTCCGAGCTGCGATTCGAGAAGCAGGTCCTTGCCTCCGCGTTTCACCGCGTAGCGCGGAGCGCCCTTGTCAGTAAGTTTGAAGACAACGTTGATGCTTCCGTCAGGGGATTCGAGGTGGGTTTGTGCCTCGTTCGCCACGGCGGCGCTGAAGGAGAGGGGCAGGGCCGAACAGAGTAGTGTCCGGAAAAGGGGTGAGTTGGAGAGTTGGAGCTTCATGGAGTTGAATGGGGATGATGATTACTTGGTGAGCTTCAGTCGAATGACCGTGATCGGGCTGTCAGGGGCCTCGTCGGGTAGTTTGATGGTCACGCCATCATCGGTCTGATCGAAATGCAGTGTTTGATCAGGGTTCGTGAGGAAGGTTGCAGAGGCTATGCTGGCTTCCACAGGTGGAATGGTGAGGTCTTGCTTCGGCCAGTTGAAGACATGAAGGAATAGTTCTCCGGGTTTGGTGGTGGCTCGCCATTCCTTCTTGGCGATGAACTTCGGGTTTCCCTTCTTGTCCTTTTCCGTCGCGCTGTAGGAACCGAGTTCGTCCCCGAATGGCGTCGGCCCGCAGCCGTAGATCGCCTCGCCGTTGCGCTTCAGCCAATCGCCCATTTCCGTGAGGCGAATCACGCTGGGCTCGGGGATGATGCCTTCGCCGGTCGGTCCGACATTGAGCAGGTAGTTGCCTCCCTTGCTGACAATGTCGACGAGGTTGCGCAGCAGATAGCCGGAGCTCTTCCAGTCGTCGTCCGCCTTGTTGTATCCCCAGTGGCTATTCAGGGTCATGCAGGTTTCCCAGGGTTCATGGGACACGGCCGGAGGAATCGTCTGTTCGGGCGTTTCGTAGTCGCCCAGGTCGTTGCCCACACGCTGGTTGACAATGCATTCCGGTTGGATGGAGCGAATCATGTCGAGCATCTCCTTGCTCTCCGCGGGGGAGATGAGCTCGGGGGTGTCGAACCACATGATGTCGATCGGCCCGTAGTTCGTGAGCAATTCCCGGACCTGGGGCAGGGCCTTGCGCTTGAAGTAGCGGTTGAAGACTTTCTGCTTTTCGTTGGGGAAGTCGATCAGGTTGCTGCGCCAACCGGGCTTGTATTTGCCGGTGGGGACGTCCGGGTCCTGCCAGTCGCGCCCGAGTGAGTAGTAGACGCCGAAGCGGATCCCTTGTTTGCGGCAGGCATCGGCAAGTTGGCGGATGGGGTCTTTTTCCAGTCCCGCAAGCTTGATGATGTTGTGATCACTGACCTTTGAGTCATACATCGCGATGCCGTCGTGGTGTTTGCTGGTGATGACGAGATATTTCATCCCGGCATCCTTCGCGACCTTCACCCAGGCGTCGGGATCGAAGTCCTTCGGATCGAAGGTTCTGGCGTATTCGGTGTATTCCTTGAGGGGGATTCCGGCGGTGAACTGGAGCCACTCGTGGTGGTGGGTCTCGCCATTCCACTCTCCGCCTGCCTTTGAGTAGACACCCCAGTGGATGAACATGCCGAAATCGGCGTTTGTCCACCAGTCCATGCGCTTGGCTGGCGCCGACTTTCCGCTGCTCGCCGCGCTTGCGTCCTCTGCCTGCGCTGCAGGCGATACGATCAGCAGGGATCCGGCGAGCATGGCGGTTAGGCAGAATTTCATGATGAAAATCGGAGGAGGTTCGAGAATGTCAGGAGCGCGCGGTCCATGCCGGGATGAGCCGTGAAATCGCGCGACCTCAGGGCTGATGCGACTCAACGACATTGAGGGGCGTTTTCCAGCAGCATTCGCTGCCTAGTCAGGTTTCCCTGTCGACTACCTCAAGGCCGGGCCAAGGGATCGTCAGCGGGGTGCCACAGAGACCCTGCCGAAGTGGGCAAGCCCATCGCCCATGGGAATGGGTGTCTCATACAGGAGGGTGCTGGTTCCATCGGGGTGATCGGTCCGGGACAGTCGGTTTGCCTCCGTCGCCGGGGTCCATGAGTCGAGGTCACTGGAAAAATGCACCTCGAAGGTGGCGTCATCAGCAGCGGCACGAATCGTGAATTCCAGTTGGAAGTTGCCACCTGTCGCATGCGGTGTCGGTGAGCCAACCAGCAGGTAATCCACGAGGCTACCTCCGGCATAGTGGATCGCGTCCGTATTGCCCGGGTTGCCGTCGATCGCGATGCTCGGACGCCAATGATCCGCGGTGCCGGGTGTGGATCCCCGGAGAACCAGGCTGTATCCCTCGCCGTCCGGGCTTCCCGGCCACGGCAAGGCATCGGAATAGGTGAAGTCGACAATGGTGGATCCGTCGGCAGCCACCAGGTGAATGCGTTCTCCTCCGTTGCTGAGTTTGCCGGTGTACACGCCACCAATTCTCGCCGTGCCGATGCCGTAGCGGAATTCGAAGGCCGCTTGATCAGGAACCAGAATGATCCTTTCTCCCGGAGCGAGGACGGTGCCGGGCGGCATGGTGAAGGTCACCCCATCGGTGAAACGGACGTTGGTGTATTCAACGAAGGAAGCGCTGGTGTTCATCAGTTCGATGAACTCGAAATCATTGTCTTCGGTGAATCCCGCTGCCAACTCGGCGGGGCTGGGCAAGCCCGGGTGGTAGTGGAACTCACTGAGGATCGTGTTGCCGGCGTCGGCGAGATCGATGCTGCTTGTATTGGTTACCGTGATGGAGTCGCTTCCGACCTCGACTCCGTGATGGTTCTTCGCGGTGAAAGTCAGGGGGTTGGGGCCGATCCCGATGGGAAGGGAAACGTGCCAGCTGTTGGTGCCAGTCCAGTTCACGGTGGTAGGCATCCCGTTGACCTCGATGGAAAAGACATCATGGGATCCGCTGCCGGACAGGTCGACGACGCTGTCGGCTTCGGAAAAATCCGCGCCACTATTGGTCGTGATTTCAAAGGAGATGGGAGCCGGGAGGGTGGAGAGGACGTAGTTCGCCCGGTTGGTGACGTAGTTGGTGAAGTTCACGCCCGAGCCGATGCCCGTGGCGAGCCCGCCCGAGATGGCACTGACATAGTCGCTGTTGAAGGTGGTTTGAACGAGGTCATTCAGGTGACCATCGAAAAGGCGCCGGTATTCCGGTATCGAAAAGATCTTCGCGACGGGATAGGGGGTTCCCTGCTTGTTCACGGTTGGGATTACCGAAGAACCCGCGGCGAGCCGGAAGGACCGATCGAGATCCCATTGCATGATGATGATTTTTCCATCGGTTGGACGGACGAAGAAGCGGAAGTTGTGTTCCCAGATGCGGCTGTAAACATCGTCGGTACCATTCAGAGACATCATCGCGAAGGTCCGCATCCACTGGTTGACGTCGATGATCGAATCGAGCGCGTTCTTGAGCTCGCTGCCAGAGAGGTTCCCAACGGCCTGGTTGAGCTCGATGATTCGGGAGTAGTCATCACGTTCACGAGCACTGCGGATCTGGAAACCCCAGCGGTAGGGCTCCTTGTCATCGCCTCGGTCTTGAAGACGATACTGCCCGTTGGTGTGGTTGTATGGATTTCCGATTTTCAGGTCCTCTGGCCCGCCAGTCGTGCCATTCGGTGAGTAGTGAAGTTCAAGGTTGAACAGGGTCCCACTTTCATCGGCGTCGGGGAAGAGGCCGTCCCAGTAGCTTGAGGTGTGCCGACTGAGTGCCAGCAGGGCGACGCCCCGGTCATTCGCGGTGGGAGGGATGACGTAGCTGACGTCATCGTAGAATGACCAATAGCCGCCGCCCGCTCGATTGGTAAGGGTTTTGGCGAGGATCTGCCGGTCGGATCCTCCTCGCTCGACCGAGATGCTGTCGTGGACACCCCGGAACCGCCGGTCCGGCTGGAAGCGAAGGTTGAAACCGTAGCTTCCGGATTGGTAGCGGCCGTGGGCGCTGGCCTTGAGACGCAGCTCCACGTCGTAATAAACGGTTTCTTCATCCTCGATGACGGTGGCGGAAAAGCGGTCGTTGCTCATCCGGTTGGTGTCCAGGAAGAGGAAGTCGCGGTCCGATGCCGACATGATGATGCGGAGGTTGTGGCGGACTCCCGAGGTGTCCGTGAATCCATCCTGCACCTTGAAGAAGGCGCCTCCTTGACTTCCGGCCGGCGGGAGCAGGCAGGTCATGCCGAGGTCGTCCGATGCCAGAGCATAGAAGCGCACGATGGCGCTGGCGCTCTGGCCGGGGATGGTGCCCGTGAATCTGCCGTGCGACGAGGTCATGGGCGTGCTCAGAAACGGCCCCTCATTGACTGAGTAATGGAGGGTGACGCCACTGATGCCGTCGGGGTCATCTGCCAGGATGCTGACCGTGACCGGTTCCCCCGGATCGGGAACTGCCGGTGAGTGGTTGAGGCCGGACAGGTCCGGTCCTGCATTGGGAATGGCAGCGGTGTTGATGGTCCCGGGGGTTCCCCAGATCTCGGCGGAGTCCAGGGCGTGGGTGCGTTGGAGGTAGTTGAAATACAACCTCGTGTTGAGCTGGCTGCAGCCACTCAACCATTTGGCACGGAAGGTGATTCGGTAGGTGTTTCCGGGGACGACTTCCTCACCATTGGCGAAGGTGGTCTCCAGCTTGTTGTGCTTGTTCTCGGTGGGGCCGGTGGAAACCACGTGAAGGCACTTGTTCCCCGGGTCGTCGGGATCACTGATGACGACGGTCTTCCCATGCGAGCCGTGAGAGCCTATCGCGCGCCACTTGTCGGGTGCCGCCCCCACGGCGTCACTTTCGAAATCGCCGTTCTGGATGAACTCGGTGCTGTTGTTTTCGAGGACGCTGAGGTCGTCGATCAGCAGCTCGCCCGAATCGAGCAGGCCAATCTGTAGTTCGTGATAGAGGTTGTCGCCGATGCCGTTGTCGGTCGCGACGGCTTCGTATGAGTAGGTTTGCCAAGTGTTACGTGCCCATTCGTGACTGGGTTGCCAGGCATCAGAGATGGAATTGTCGGCATCCGGGTCGCGCAGCTCGAGGCTGGAGCCACCCCCGTCCGCCTGCGGGTGCCAATGACCAGAACCGTAGTAGTTCACTTCATCGGCAATATTCCCATGAGCGTCCCTGAGGATCACCTCGTCCCCACCGTTGCCAAGCCGTCCCGAGTAGTCGCCGATCACCGGGGAACTGGGATGCTTCGCCAACAATGCGGATGAATCCTTGGCGACCACCAGATACCCTCCCGGAGCGATGGTCGTGCCGGACGGGAAGTCGAAGCGGATGCCTCCATCCAGCGCCCAGCTGGAGAGGTCCACCACCGCCGCGCTGCGGTTATGGAGTTCAAGCCATTCTTCATCGCGTTCCAGAAAGGGAGTGTAGTCGCTGGTCTGCTCGGTTCTCAGGACGACGTTGGCACCGAAGACGATGTCGCTGCTTCCTGTGTTGATCTGGTGGACTTCTACCGAGAGGCGGTTGCTGCCGGCTTGGACATTCGGTGTGGGAATGACGAGCGAATGCAGAGAAGCATTTCCGACTCCGGGATTGGCCACGGTGTTGGGGGTGACCGTGCCCGGCTCCATATTGAACCGGCCGATCTCGACCCCGTTCAGGTAGAACACGGCGCCATCGTCGACGTAGTGGTTGATCACCATTTCCGTGACCGTTTCGGGGTCGTTGTAGATGAAATCCGTTTCGAAGTAGTAGGTGATCTTCGATTCCAGCGCGACGGAGGTTTGGAGCGGTTCTCCCAGTGGGGTGTTCTCAAATCCAAGCAGTCCGGGACCGGAGGCCCAGTCGTTACCGTCGACTGGATGGCTGACCGTTGACCATCCTGAGGGAAGTCCGGCGGCGCCCGCGCTCAGGTTGTAGCGCCATGTGGACGAGTAATCCAGAACCTGCTGGTTTGTCGTGCTGGTGCCACCTGATTCGAGCTGTGCCTTGGCGTGATAGAAGATTTCATTGATGACGATGGCATCCTCGAAGGAAACGTCGTTCTCCGACCCAAGGGTCATTGTAGTGGGGCGGGACCATGCACCCGTGCCATCGGGTGCTCGTGCGACCGCGGTGTCATCGACCCGGACGGCATCGATCAGGGTGGCCTTCCCGGATCCATGGAGGAACAAGCGGTCGTTGTCAGCCGGAACGAATCCCAGCATGAGCGCGTCGATGGCGAGGAAGCCATGGGCTTCGAGCTCAAGCGCCGGGAGGAGGTAATCCGGAGAGAGCTCGTCGGAAGACCCGATCACCAAGCCTCCGAGTGCGACCGGGGTGTCGCCGTGGTTGTGGATCTCAAGCTGGAAATCGGCATCGAGAGACGAAGTCACTTCGTTGAACGAGAGCTTGCGTAGTGATGCGAAGGTGTTCTCGCTGCCTGGGGTGCCATTGAGTTGGGTGCTGACCGTCCAGTTCTCTGGAGCCGCGGTGCCACGCTCAGGATCGCGTTTGGCGAGGGAGAATCCGGAGGCATCCGGTCCGACAGGCCAAGGATGGTTATCGCCGAAGCTGAGTTCATCCATGATGCGTCGGCCTTCCAGAGTGGAAGTGGCGGCGCCGACCGAGCCAGTGCCCGATTGCGAGCGGAATGAGAGCTTGTTGTTGTAGAGACGGATCGTCCCACCGGAGTTCGACAGGCTGCGATTGAATGGACCCAAGGCTCCACTGTGTCCGGTTGCGGAGGACAAGGCTGCAGGGTCCTTCGCAATGACAAGGTAGCCCCGCCCAGGCAAGATGGTGCCTTCCGGGAAGTCGAAATCGATGTCCCCATCGATCCGCCAATTCGACATGTCGACTTCAAACGCCAACTGGTTGTGGAGTTCCACGTATTCAAGAAGATCGCCGTCATTCCTCGGATGATAGTGCACCTCATTGAAGACAACGACGCTGTCCCTACAGAAGGCCGACGCGGAGATCGAAGTCCACGCAAGCAGCATCAAAAGGCGCCGGATTCGTGGGAGTTTGAGAGCATGTGCCATGAGCTTATCCAAGTGGGGACAAGGTGGGATGCAATCGCCCGACGATGCAAGCCGTGTCTCTTGCGAGCGGTGAAGCCGATGTTGAGCTCGAATCGAGACGAGGGGAGCTTACTCAGAGATCCCGGTATGGAAGTCGGGGATGGATTGCGAACCTCGAGGATCGAGTCTCACTTCCCAGAGATTGTTTTTTGTGTCATGCGTTTGACGGCGCGTCGCCGTCACTTGTGGGAGTCGATCATGCCACGAATTCCATGAGGGCAATCGACGAGGTGGTCCCGTGCGATGGCGCGAACGATAAGGAAATCAGAGATATTGTGCTATTTTGTCTCCAGATGTCCGCTGATCGAGCATGTCTTTCATGCGCGGTTCGCGATGTCGCCATGGGGCAGTGTGACCCCTCCAGAAGGTCCGCTCAAGGTCGACTTTATGCCGGTGATGGAGCAAGTTTACAGAGTGAGCAATCTGCCGGCTGTGACGGAAAAACGGACTTCAATACGTTTTTGCGAGGATCGACAATAGCATAGGTGGAGCATGGTCTCGTTGTGGGACATGGTCTGTTTTTCTTGCTACTACGGTTCCAGTTCGCAAACGAGTGAGAACCGCCCAGAAGGCTCCAAACCCAACCCAGAAACCCAAACTGAAAACCCAAGGACTCAGCTCACCGGCTCACCCTGAGCTGGAATGAGTGCCACGACTGCTTGTTGATTTCGCAGTCGCTGAGTCGGTTCGATGATCATCTGACAATGAAAACGACAAAACCCATACTAATCACGCTCGCTGCCTGCCTTCCCGTTGGAACGGCCAGCGCGCAGCTCAGTTCAAACCTCATCGGACTCTGGGAGTTCGAGGGCAACCTCACCGAAGTTTCCGGCGCCCATGCCGGCAATCTTCACGACGGCACGTGGGATGGCACGGGTGCCTACACCTCGGGCCCGCCAGCGCTGCCTGTCGATCCGGGTGGTAGCTTTGGCCAGGCTCTCGATCTGGATGGCAGCAATGGTGTCTTCATCAACAACACGTCGAACGTGGATCCAAGCTACGCAGGCACCTTTGACGCCGACATTGCTTCCGCGAATGCGATCACGATTTCGTTCTGGGCGCAGGGAACCCCCGCCACATGGAATCCGTTCGTCTGCAAGTTCGGTGAACTCTCCGAGGGCTGGCAGGTGCGCAAGCGTGGGGCTTCTCCGAATGCTACATTCACCCTTCAAGGTACGGGAGGGGCTATCGATCCTGTGGGTGCCAATACTGCGGCGAACGATGCCGGCTGGAAGCACTTCGTCGCTGTCTGGGACGGGGTTTCCGGGACGAGAAAGCTCTACGTCAACGGCGTTGAGGATTCGACGATGACGATTGCAGCGGGTGATACCGCTCCGACCGGAGGGCCAGGTGCCGCGGTTGTCAATTACCTGACATTCGGCATGCGTGATGCGGGTTCGGGGACTTTCGGCAACAACTTCACGGGCCAGATCGATGATGTGGCCATCTGGAGTCGTGCTCTGACCGAGCTTGAAATCCTGCACGTTTCCACCAATGCCGTGTCTGACGCGATCGCATCCACGGACACGGACTCGGACGGTTTGTTCGACGATGATGAGGCGACTCTTGGAACACTGCCCAATAATCCCGATACGGATGGCGACGGTGTCGATGACTTCACCGAGGTCAAAATGGGGACTAACCCACTCTCGGATGATGACGACGACATGGATGGCCTGCTGAACTCGGAAGAGAATACCGGTTCGGCCAATCCTTGGACGGGAAGCACTCTCGGATCCGCTCCGGGTGACACCACCGACTGGATGAACCCGGACAGCGATGGCGATGGGGTCGACGACGGAGATGAGATTTCATTGGCCAACGGATATGTGACCAACCCCAATGATGCCGATACCGATGATGACTTTTGGTTCGATGGGTTGGAATTGGCGGAGTCGACCAATCCACTTGATGACCAGAGTTTTCCCGCCGCAGACACCGGGCTGATTGGCTACTGGGAATTCGAGAACAACCTCACCGAGACCTCGGGTACCCACACCGGGGGACTTCATGATGGCACCGCGGATGGAACCATCGCCTATGTGGCGGGGCAAAATACCGACTTTGGTCAGGCTCTCGCCCTCGATGGCAGCAACGGGGTTTTCGTGAACAACTCGGCAAACACCGAGGGCTCCTATGCGACCACCTTTGACGCCGACGTCAATGCCGCAAACGCATTGTCCATCTCGTTCTGGGCGAATGGTGCCGTAGGTCAGTGGAGTCCATTCCTGTGCAAGCACGGAGAAGGCGTCGAAGGGTGGCAGGTTCGCCGCAACAACAGGAACGCCTTTGCCTGCATGACGCTTCGCAGTACTGGCGGACCTGACGACCCAGCAGGCCTCGACAACACGGCTGCGACCGCAAATACGGGTTGGAAGCACATCCTCGCTGTGTGGGATGGTGCGAACGGAACCCGGCGCCTGTATGTCAACGGGGTCGAGGATACCAGTCATGCCACGACGGTTGGCTCGTCCGACTTCTCGCAGGGTGGACCGGGGAACGCACTCGATAAGCTTCTGACCTTCGGCATGCGTGACGGTGGAGCAGCGACCTTCACGAACCGTTTCAATGGTCAGTTGGACGATATCGCTATCTGGAAACGGGTGGTGACGCCAACCGAAGTCGCCCAACTCTCGCTCAATCCCCTGTCAAAGGTGCTCGCCTCGACGGATTCCGACAACGACGGTCTGTTCGACGATGATGAGGTCAATATTCACATGACCAACCCGAACGAGCCCGACACCGACTTCGATGGTGTCGGTGACCTCGAGGAAGTTCTGGCTGGCAGTGACCCAACCGCCGATAACGATTTCGATCTTGATGGATTGTCCAACCTCCAGGAGACATCGGGCTCCGCAAACCCCTGGACTGGGCCCACCCTGGGTACCGCTCCTGGTGATACGACCGATTGGGCCGCTGCTGACAGCGACCTTGACGGCATTCCTGACGGAGAAGAGGTCGTGGCAGGAGCAGACGGCTACGTGACGAATCCCAACGATGCCGACCTCGACGACGATGGATGGGTGGATGGCACGGAAACCAACGCCACGCCTCCGACTGACCCAACCGATGACCAGTCTTTCCCTACCGAGTGGTTGCGTGGCTTCCGCGGCAATTGGCAGTTCGACAACGATCTGACCGACTCCGGATTCCTGGGTCTGGATGGCAGCATGCTCGGAACCGTATCCACCGAGACCTATGCGACCGGAAAGTTCGGTCAGGCGATCGATCTGGACAAAGCGAACAACCAGCGCGTGCTCGTCTCCGGAGACGAGAACTACTTCGACATTGTCGGCGGTGACATCACTGTTTCGGCCTGGGTTCAGGTGGAAGCGCTCGACGAGCAATGGCAGGCGGTTGTTGCCAAGGGTGAAAGCACGTGGCGCCTCGCGCGGCGGCATAATACGGTGGGAGCTGCTTTCGCAGCCGGCACGAGCGGTGACGTTCCTGCGCAGAACTCCACCGCGAATGCGAATCCCATCAACGACGGAAATTGGCACCACCTCGTGGGGGTTGCTGAAGCCGGGGTGGGCATCAGCCTCTATCTCGATGGCTACCTTGTTGAGTTCAGGGGGGATGCGATTCCGAATGCACTGGATACGGCTGCATCCGTCCTCATCGGTGCGAATCCGGACTCACTTCGGACCTGGAATGGTAACATCGATGATGTCGCAATTTGGAAGCGGGTACTCACTCCGGAGGAGATCTACGAGATCTACGGCAACGGAGAGAATGTTGAATACCTCATCGCCAACGATGTGACCCCGGGACCTGTTCCGGACAAGGCGGTGGTCGTCGAATCCTTCGGGTTTGATGTCGGAGGCAACTTCAACTTGACCGTCTCGGGCCTTACGCCGTCGAAGACCTATCAAATGCGGGTAACATCGACGCTTGATGGCACGGACTGGGAGGATGTGGGAGATCCCTACACGGGTGGCTCGACCAACACCTTTACCGAGGTTGCGGTCGATGTTGCGACCTATCCGAAGTCCTTCTACCAGGTCTTTGAAGTCGAAGTGGTGGAGTAACCTGGGCCAACCCGCTCAGGTGATTCGATCCCTAACCATCAAAAGAGCCTCCGAATCCGGGGGCTCTTTTCCCTTGTCCAAGCTTCGGCCGCTCACCCGAGGCTCGTGAAATGCCTGAGAAGGCAAGGACGCGAATGAAGCCGCCAGCCCGAATCTTCATGGATGCCCCAAGCGTCGTGGAAGCCTTGGATTCAGTGCTCTCGATCCCTGTTGCCCACCTTCGGGTTCAACCCCGGGATGGTGGCCATTCCCATCCTCGCGAGTGCCATCGGCATCGGTTCTTCCATACAGCCAGCCTGCGCAACTGCTCTCCATCATCCTCGTCACCATGTCGGTGACGCGGAACCCGCCACCACCCATTCGATTTCTCCCTATGAACGTTATTTCAAGAGCTCTGCTCATCCTGCCCTTCGTGCTTTCACCCGCCCTGAGTGATTCATTGGTAGGCTATTGGCAGATGGAGTCGGGAAATGGGTCGGTCGTTCTGGATTCCGCGCAGGCGGGTGTGAGCGATGACGCCGCCACATGGGTCGGGACTGCGAACTACTCGCCGGCTGTATTTGGCAATGGCCTGCGTCTCACTGGATCGAATTACCTTGATATTGCCGATAGCGCCGACACCCGGAGGAGGCAGGAAGACCTGACCGTTTCGGCGTGGATCCAGGTGGATTCCTGGGATACCGGTTGGCAGGCGGTCCTCTCGAAGGGGGACAGTGACGAATACCGTATTGCCCGCCGCAACCGAGACTCTTCGGAAATCGCCTACTATGGTGGCGGTGGCGATATCGCGGGCGGCAGTGTCAATGACGGGCAGTGGCACCACGTCCTCGCCGTCACAGACAACGGGACGGAGGCCCGCCTCTACGTCGATGGTGTGCTCGTTGCCACGGATCCGGACGATCCTGAATTGAACGAAGCGCAACGTGCCCGGGATCGGTTTTCCCTTCTCATCGGCGCCAACCCGGAGACGGATCCGCAGCGACAGTGGAAGGGCGGCATCGATGACGTCGGCATTTTCGACGAACCCTTCAACGATGCTGAGGCGGGCAGTCTCTACGCCCTCGCCACGGATTCCCGGTTTCTCTACGACCTCGGCACCTTCAATCAACTTCGCAACCATCACGATGATGGGGCGGGGGCGGGTTCGCTGGATATCGGTGACACCAGCTGGACCTATGCCGCGTCGGATCCGGGGAATGGGGCATCTTTCTTTGCCTTCTCCGAGAGTGGCAGCGGTCTCGTCGGGTCGCCCATGGAGATCGACGCATTCAGTGCTGCTCCAGCCTATATCACGGGTGGTCAAAGCTGCTTGCTCCAGTGGAGTGCCGCTGGTTTTGGCAGCCTGACCATCAGCGGTGGTCCAGCTCCTGTCGACGTCACCGGGCTGAACTCCTTGTCGGTTTCTCCGACATCCACGACCACCTACACGCTGACTGGAACCACCGGGTCGGGGAGTGCAACGGCAACCACCACGGTCCATGTCGATGTGCCGCCCACCGTCGACCTCACGGCCACTCCGGAGTTCATCCCCTCGGGAGCATCAACCATCCTTCAGTGGAATAGCACGGGCGCTGCCTCAATCTCGATCGACAAGGGCATTGGCAACGTCCTGCCCGATACGGATGCATCGGGGAACGGAAGCCTGGTTGTCGAGAACATCAGCGCGACGACCACCTATACCATCACGGCAACCAATGCGGCTGGATCTGCCTCGGATTCCGTCACCATCGCAACCGGGGACGTGCCTGTCATTGGTTCGTTCACGATCGACAATGCCAATCCGGTGCCCGAGTCCAGCGTTGAACTTTCCTGGTCCGTCGGCAACGCGGAGTCGGTGGTGATTTCTCCAGAGATCGGATCGGTGAACCCAGTCTCCGGAACGGCAATTGCGATTCCGCTCAATACCACCACCTATACCCTTACCGCTTCCAATTCCTTCGGTTCAAGTAGTGCCACCGTCACCGCGACCCTGCTCACACGGATCGGTATTGACGCGGGCATGTGGACCGTCCTCCACCGAACGTCAACCGGGACCGTCACGAGTCTCGCGGATGCCGACGCGTTACTGGCTGGTTCGAATGTCGATGAGGAGATCACTGTCAGCATGGTCCCGCAGATCAATTATGGACCCGCGAATTCCGGTGAGTTTCCTGGTGACTTGTCTCCGCCGATCGGCGATGGGCTTGACCACTACGTTCTCCGCGCCACCGCCAACCTCATCGTCAACATTCCGGGTGAGTATACATTCGGAATCAACAACGACGATGGGGGAAGGCTCCGCATCAATGGCCAGGATCTGATCCTCGACGACAGCACCCACGCGCCGCTGACGACCAACGGGAGCATGTTCCTGCCGGTGGGTACTCACGCCATCGAGTATGTCTATTTCGAGGCGACGGGAGGGGATGCGGGCGAGGTGTTTTTCCTCAATGAAGAGAACGTCAATTCCCAGTTCGAGGTGACTGCCGTGCAGCAACCACTGATTACCCCGCACCTCATCATCAACGAGTTCATGGCGGACAACGAGAACACCCTCGACGACGCCGAGGGCGATGCATCGGATTGGATCGAGCTCTACAATGGAACCGGGGGCCCCGTGAACCTTGCCGGCTACTTCCTGACTGACAACCCGTCGAATCCCGGAAAGTATGCGATTCCCGCCTACCCGCTGGAGCATGGTGGCCACCTCGTCATCTTCGCGTCCTCCAAGAACACGGTATTCGGAGGTAATGAGTTCCATACCAACTTCAAGCTCTCTTCAAGTGGTGAGTATCTCGGGCTTTACCGGAGAAATGTCTTCGGCGTCTATGTGCTCGTTCATCACTTCAACCCAACCTACCCGCCCCAGGAGGAGGATGCATCCTACGGTAGTTGGGGTGCCGGGCAGGAAATCGGCTACATGCCCACACCGACACCTGGCAGTTCCAATTTCGGTGGGGTTCAGGGGTTTCTTGGTGATACCCACTTTGATGTCGATCGGGGGCTTTTCTACGCGCCCTTCGATCTCATCATTACCAAGGATGACCCGGGTGCGGAGATCCGTTACACGCTTGATGGCTCCGAGCCGACGCGGAATCATGGTGAGATCTATTCGTCGCCGATCCCCGTTTCCGAAACCACGGTGGTGCGCGCTGCAGCGTTCCTCGATGGATACGCCCCCACGAATGTCGATACCCAGACCTACATCTTTCCCAACGATGTTCTCAATCAGGATGTGACCCACGCTGCGTCCCTTGGCTTCCCAAGTGACCCGGTGAACGGGCAGGTCTATGAATACGGCATGGGTGGTGGCAGCGTGACCCAACAGGACATCGTCGATGGCCTCGTTGACATTCCGACCATCTCGCTGGTGATGGAGCAGGAGGACTTTTCGTCTGCCTCGAGAGGGATCTACTCCAATGCCTCCAAACGCGGTGCCGGGTGGGAGCGTGGGTGTTCGGTCGAGCTCCTCAACGAGAGCGGTCAGGGTGTCGGGCAGTTCCAGAAGGACTGCGGTGTCCGAATCCGCGGTGGGGCCAGCCGCAGCAATGGCAACCCCAAGCATGCGTTCCGTCTGTATTTCAGGAATAGCTACGAAGGTGATCTCCGGTATCCGGTGTTTCAGGACGAGGGCCCATCTCGCTTCGAAAGGCTCGATCTGCGCACCGCTCAGAATTACTCATGGTCGAAGGACAACTCGAACCAGAACACTTTCCTTCGTGAGGTGCACGGCCGTGACGCCCAGCGTGACATGGGGCAGCCCTACACCCGTAGCCGCTACTATCAGCTTTACATCAACGGAGTCTACTGGGGGCTCTTCATGAGCCAGGAGCGCGCCGAAGCCGCCTTTGGAGAAACCTACCTCGGTGGGGATGAAGATGGGTATGATGTCATCAAGTCGGCAGCCAATGAAGCGAACTACACGACGGAAGCGACCGATGGTGACCTGAATGGAGCCTGGTATGACCTTTGGACGAAGGTGCGCGCTCTGCGGTCCAATCCTTCTGACAACAGCGCCTACTTCGCACTGCAAGGGCTTGATTCCGATGGGATCTCCCCGCACCCGGACCTCGCGAACAACCCCGATCTGCTGGAGGTCGACAACCTTGCCGACTACCTCATCGCGATCTTCTACACCGGCAACTATGATGCGCCGGTCTCGACCTTTGTCCGGGCTTCCAACAACTGGTTTGGGATGCGAGACCGCGACGGGGTCGACGGTTTCCGCTTTTTCGTTCATGACGGTGAGCATTCCATGGGGGCGGGGAACGGTGCCCGGGTCGACGATAGCGATAGCCGCGTCGGACCTTGGGGCGATATTTACACCGACAGACCGCCATCGGAATTCTCACGCAGCAATCCTCAGTATCTTCACGAGGATCTTGCGTGGAACGAGGAATACCGCATGGCATTCGCTGATCGCGTTCATAAGCATCTGTTCAATGGTGGCGCGTTTGCCGATGCGGCCGCCCTTGAGCGCGTCGATGACCGCTACCAGACGATCACCGAAGCGATCAATGCGGAGCTCGCCCGCTGGGGTGGGGGCTTTACCTACTCGACCTGGCTTGATGCCCACCAGAAGGTCCTCGATTTCATCAATGCGGGAGTCAGTGGCCAAACTGCGGGGATCGGGCGCAATGCCACCTTGATTGCGCAACTCCGGGCTTACGATCATGATGGCGCAAAGCCGCTTTACCCCTCCATCGACGCTCCTGTGTATTCACAGAACGGTGGCTCGGTTCCCTCTGGGTTCGGGCTGGGCATCACCAACCCGAACGCCTCCGGAGGTGTGGTTTACTACACGACCGATGGCTCCGATCCCCGGCTGGTCGGCGGATCCATCAACCCAAATGCGGGAGTCTCCAATGGCACGGTCGTGCTCAATCAGAGTGGACGCGTCAGGGCCCGCGTCTATGACAGCTCGATCTCCACCTGGAGCGCTCTCAATGACTTCGAATTCATAGTCGGTGTTGCCGGTTCCGCCGCGAACCTGGTTGTTTCCGAACTCCATTACAACCCGCGCGGAACTGCGGCGGACAGCTCCACCGATAAGGACGACTACGAATTCATCGAATTGCTCAATCTGTCGGACTCCAACACCATCGAACTCACCGGGACCCGTTTTACCGATGGCATCACCTTTGACTTCACCGGAAGCAACGTCGTCCAGCTTGGTCCCGGCGAGCGCGTGTTGATCGTTAACAACCTCGCCGCCTTCACGGAACGCTATCCGGGTGTGCCTCCCTCCATCATTGCGGGTCAATACACCGGAAATCTCGATAACTCCGGCGAGCGGGTCACCCTGCTGGATGCCACTGACTCCGTCATCAAGGACTTCACCTACGATGATCAACTGCCGTGGCCGACCGAGGCGGATGGCGAGGGATACAGCCTTGTGCTCAACATCGAATCGGCGAACCCGGACCACAACGTCGCTGCCAACTGGCGTTCCCACGCCGATGTTCACGGCAACCCAGGCGGGCCGGACGGGATCACCTGGGATCAGTGGTTCTTGAGCCAGGGCCTTGGCGGAGACCCTGAGGTCGATTCGGATGGGGATACGATCGCGGATCTCTTCGAGTATGGGGCAGGGACGGATCCGAATGACCCTTCAAGCGGAGACCCTGTCAGTCCCCACTTCGCCAGCTTCTATGTGAACGGCGAGTTCCAGGATTTCTTGGCGATTACGGTTCGGCGAAATCTGGATGCGGGTGATATTCTTTTCTATCCGGAGATTTCCGAGGATCTCCATGCATGGTCTTCGTCGAACACTGACCTGGTCATGGTGGAAGCGGTCAACCAGGGGGATGGCACCGAGCTCGTGACCTGGCGGGCAGCGGAGCCCCTCGACAGTATCGGACAAGAGAAGTGCTTCCTCCGGCTTCACATCGATTCCCCTTAGTCTGCCCCGGCCCAGATTGCTCCGGTGTGATGGCAAATCGCACAAGCAGGAGTGAATCTGAAGAACTGTCGGATCGCCTACTGCGGGAGCCCGTTCCAAGTGAGGGACTCGCCTTGCTTCAGGACCTTGCTGACGCTTCGCCCCCTGTGGCGGAGCTTGAGGGGGCTACCATTGAGAGAGTGGATTTTGGCTTCGGTGAGTTCACCGTCTTTCCATGCGATGTCCACTTCGAATCCGCCGCGGGCACGGAGACCTTTGACCGAACCGCTGGGCCAGGCTTTCGGTAGGGCGGGAAGCAGGTGGATCTCGCCGTTGTGGCTCTGGAGCAGCATCTCGGCGATGCCGGCGGTGGCGCCGAAGTTGGCGTCGATCTGGAACTTTTCGCTGCCATTGAATAGGTTGGTGGCGAAGCGGGGCATCACATGATCGTTCAGCGATCTGAGCGCCTTGTCGCCATCGCCGACCCGGGCCCAGAGGGCAATCCGCCAGGCGCCGGACCAGCCGCCAGAGAAACCGCGATGGACGAGGGAGGTGGTCGCCGCTTCGAAAAGCTCGGGGGTGTCGTAGCGGTTGATCTGGGCGCTGGGGAAAAGTCCGTAGAGGTGCGAGACGTGGCTGTGCTGGTCTTCGGGGTTGTCCCAGTCGACGAGCCATTCCTGTAGCTGACCGTGGCGACCGATCTGCATCGGCTGGAGTCGCTTGCGGGTCTCGGCAACTTTGGCGCGGAATGTTTTGTCAACGCCGAGTTTTTCGGAAGCGGCGATGGTGTTGGCGAAGAGGTCGTTGAGCAGTTGTAGGTCCATGGTGGGCCCTTCGCAGAGCGAAGTGCCGTCGCGGCCGATACTCAGTCCGTCCTTGGTGCCCCCGCCATGGCTGTGCTCGGGCGAAAGCGAAGGCGAGGTGATGAGGTAGCCGTTCTCGTTTTCGATCAGCACATCGAGGAAGAACTCCACCGCACCCTTGAGGATGGGGTAGCTCTTCTTGAGATGGGTTTGGTTGCCGGTGTAGAGGTAGTGCTCCCACAGGTGCTGGCAAAGCCATGCTCCACCCATCGGCCACATGCCCCACTGCGGCCCATCGACCGGGGCGGTGCCGCGCCACAGGTCGGTGTTGTGGTGGGTCATCCAGCCCTCGGCGCGATAGTGGGTCTCGGCGGTTTTCCTGCCGGGCTCCTGCAGCTCGGCAGCCATCCGTAAAAGCGGTTCGTGGCATTCGCTGAGGTTGCCGACCTCCGCGACCCAGTAGTTCATCTCGATGTTGATATTGATGGTGTACTTGCTCGACCACGGCGGGCTCATGTCGTCGTTCCAGATGCCCTGCAGGTTGAGCGGCTGGCTACCGGGGCGGGAGCCGGCGATCATCAGGTAGCGGCCGTATTGAAAGACAAGTTCGGCAAGGCCGGGGTCGTGCTGGCCCTCGCGGGCGAGCTTGAATCTAGCGTCGGTGGGGAGCTTGGAAGGCGCGCCACCGAGATCGATCGAGACGCGTTCGAAGAGTGAGGCATGGTCGTCGACGTGGGCCTTGAGGACGTCAGCGAAAGCCTTGTCGCCGATGGCGGAAAGATCGCGATCGACCTTGGCCACGGGATCACCGGTGACGTCCTGATAGTTTTCGAAACTCGTCGCAGCAACGTAGTAGAGCGTCACCGCGTCGGCATTCGTGACGGTCAGTCTGTCGCCATGGGCGCTGATGGATCCGCCTTCGGTGAGGACTTGGGTGGTGGCGGCGAAACGGGTGCCCGGCTTGTCCCAGTCGGCGGTGAGACCGCGTGAGCCGCCCTCACGTTTGCCGGTGCGGGGGGCAACGTGCCCGGTCATGGTGAGGGTGCCGCCTTCGCTGGCAAGGGTTTTGGAAGGGTGTGGGCTGGTGTTGGTCAGGTCGAAGCTGATCCGACCGGGCTGGCTGCATTCAAGACGAACGACGATCGCTTGGTCGGGGTGGGAGGCGAAGACCTGGCGGGTGAACTTGGTCTCGTCGATTTGATAGGTGACGGTACTGACTCCGGTTGCGAGGTCGAGTTCGCGACGGTAGTCGCTGGTTTCGGCCTCATGCCGGAATTTCAGCTGCAGGTCGCCGAATGGCTGATAGGCCGCCTGGTGGATCGGCTCGCCCATCATTTTGCCGGCGAGTTTCTCGGCTTCGGCGTATTTGCCATCACGCAGGAGTTTGCGGACCTCAGCGAGGTGCTTATAGGCCTCGGGATTATCGTAGCAATGGGGGCCGCCGCTCCACAGTGTGTCCTCGTTGAGCTGCAGGCGTTCGTTCTCGATCCCGCCGAAGACCATCGCGCCAAGTCGGCCGTTGCCGATCGGGACGGCGTCGGTCCACTCCGCGGCGGGCTGGTCATACCACAAGGTGGAGTTGCTTTCGTCCGCCGTGAGAACGGTGGCTGAAAAAGCGAAGAGGAGCAGGGTTTTCACAGCTTGTTGGAGAGCGAGGCTATTTCTTGGATTCTTCAATCGGTGCCTTGAGCTTGGTGATCAGGTAGTCGGTCGCGGTGGGATGGACGACATCCTCCTGTCCCGGGTGGACGAACTCGCAGTCGACACCGAGTTCCTGGCACCGCTTGAGCAAACCCACACCGAAATTTGCCGAGTGGGTCGGGTCCTTTTCTTTGCCGCCTGGATTCGGTGGGGTTTGGTAGAATAGGTACGTCGCCGGGTCGTCGGCGGTGAGAAGATGGTAGGGGGAAAATTGCTGGATCTCGGGCATCAGATCGTCGCGCGCCGCCAAGAATTCGGGAAAATCCTTCTTGGCGAAGGCGCGCTCGCCATAGCGGCTGTTCGGGATCCACTCCTTCATCTGCTTCGGGTCGAGGGTGGTCTGGACGCGGATGCCGGCGACGCAATGAAGCCGGGTCGACTCGCGGGCGATGGGGTCGTCGCTGTCCGGCTCGGCGAGATCATCGCGGTAGGCCAGCCACAGCGAACTGCAGCCGCCGGCGGATCCTCCCACCGCACCGATGCGTGCTTTGTCGATGTTCCAATCGTCCGCCTTGCTGCGGACGAATTGCAGGGCACGGGCGGCGTCGAAGAGCGGCGCCTTGACCGGCGGACTGAGTTCGCCGGCTTGTTTGAGGTAGCGATAGTTGATCGCGACCACCGAAATCCCTGCGTCGAGGAGCTTGTTGGTATCGACGAATTTGTGAATGGCCTCCTTACTGTTGCCTCCCCAGCCACCGCCGTGGATGACGAAGACCAGTGGGGTAGGTTCGTCGGATGCTGCTTTCCAGAAGTCGAGGACGTTGCGCTTGTGCGGTCCGTAAGAGACTTCCGAGTGGGTCGACTGGGGGACGGAGGCGTCGTACTCGGCGGCGGACAATGAGAGCGCTCCAGCGAGGAGAGCGGTGGAAAGAAGTAGTGATTTCATGGCTCAGTTTCCGGTCCAGGTGAGGCTTTCGCCCTTTGTTAGCTCCTTTTCGACGGCGGTCTGGCCGTAGCGGAGTTTGAGGGGCTGGCCATGGAGTGAGCGGACCTTTGTCTCGGTCAGCTTGCCGTCTTTCCAGGCGATATCGACTTCGAAGCCGCCGCGGGCACGGAGGCCTTGGACGGAGCCTTCTTTCCACACGCTCGGCAGTGCGGGAAGCAGGTGGACTTCGTCGTCGTGGCTTTGCAGCAGCATCTCGGCGATGCCGGCGGAGGCGCCGAAGTTGCCGTCGATCTGGAAGGGCGGGTGGTTGCAGAAGAGGTTGTCCATGGTGCGGCCGCGAAGCAGGTCCATGAGCAGCTTGCGGGCGCGGTCACCGTCGTGGAAGCGGGCCCAAAAGTTGACTTTCCAGGCGTAGCTCCAGCCGGTGCCGCGGTCGCCGCGGGTCTCGAGCGACTTGCGGGCGGCTTCGTAGAATTCGGGCGTGGCGTTCTTGGTGATCTGCTTGCCGGGATGCAGGCCGTAGAGGTGAGAGGTGTGGCGATGGTCGACGTCGACTTCCTCGTAGTCTTCGATCCACTCCATCAGTCGGCCGCTCTTCTTGCTGATCTGGAGCGGCGCGAGATTGGCGAGGGCGGTTTCGACTTCTTTCCGGAACTCGGCATCATGACCGCCGCTCGGATCGATGGCATCGCTGGCTTCGAGCAGACCGGTGAAGAGGTCATGGATGATCTGGAGGTCCATCGTCGCGGCGTAGGTGAACTCGGTCTTGGTGCCGTCGGGCAGGATGAACTCGTTCTCTGGCGAGTGGGATGGATTGGTCACCAGCTTTCCGGCATGCGGAGTGCCTTCCGGTGCCTCGATGAGGAAATCGAGCATGAACTCGGCGGCGCCCTTCATCAACGGGTAGGCGCGTTCCTTGAGGAAAGTTTCATCCCGATTGAAGCGATAGTGCTCCATCATGTCGCGCACCGTCCACGCGGCGCCAAAGGGCCAGACGCCGTGCACGCCGTCTGCGGGAGCTGTCATGCCGTAGATGTCGGAAAGGTGGTGAATCACCCAGCCATCGGCTCCGTAGTGGACCTTGGCCGTCTTTTCTCCGGAAGGAACGAGGCTTTCCAGGTAGTCGAACATCGGCAGGTGGCAATCGGCCAGATTGGTGATCTGGGCGGGCCAGTAGTTCATCTGGAAGTTGATGTTGAAATGATAGTCGCTGTTCCAGGGGGCGTCGTAGGACTGGCACCACTTGCCCTGGAGGTTGGCAGGCAGGCCGCCGGGGCGGGAACTGCCGATCAGCATGTAGCGGCCGAACTGAAAGTAGAGGGCTTCAAGCTGCGGGTCGAAGGAGTCGCCTTTCAGGGAACGGCGGCGTTCGTTGGTGGGTTTGTCGGTGGCCTTGGTGCTGCCGAGGTCGAGCTTCACCCGGTTGAAGAAGGACTGATGGTCGGCGATGTGGTCGGCACGGATTTGCTCGTAGGTCTTCTTGCCGGTGAGCGCACGGAGCGGTTTCTCGCAACGGGCGTGGGCGTCGCCTGATAGATCCTTCGCGTTGTTGTAGCTGGTAGCGCCGTTGAGCAGCAGGGTGACTTCGTCGGCCTTGCTGACGGTGAGTTTGCCGTTGTTGCAGGAAACGGATCCGCCTTTGACGCGCGGAACGAGCTGGGCCTCGAAATCGATGCCGAGTTTCCCGGTCAGGACCAGACGGTTTCCGTCGGCGGATTCCATTTTGGCGTTCTCGCGGGAGAATTCCGCGTCGAAACTGATCTGGCCCGGGCGGTCGGCCTTCAGGTGGATCACGATCACCTGGTCGGGCGCACTGACGAAGACCTCGCGGACAAATTGCACGCCATCGATGGTGTACTGGGTGCGGCTGATGGCGGTGGTGAGGTCGAGGTCGCGACGGTAGCCGGAGACCTTGTCGGTATCGGGAAAGTCGAGGAAGAGATCACCGAAGGTCTGGTAGGATTTGATCTTGTACGGATCGCCCATCATCTTGCGCTTCGCCAGACCCTTGGCCTCGTTGTTCTTGCCTTCGAACAGCAGTCGCCGGACTTCGGGCAGGGCCTCCAGAGCTTCCGGGTTCGTGTAGTCGATCGGCACGCCGTCCCAGAGAGTTTCCTCGTTGAACTGGATGCGCTCGTGGTTGATGCCGCCGAAGACCATTGCCGCAAGCCGGCCGTTGCCGACGGGGAGAGCTTCTTGTTCCCACAGGGCCGCGGGCTTGCGAAACCAAAGGGTGAGCGGTTCCGATGGCGCTGCGGCCGGGTCCGAGTATTCGAAGTCGACCTTCGGGTTGTTCGGCTCGGGGGGTTGCTCCGGCCAGGCGGAGGCCACCTGGGCGGCGAGCAGGGTCAGGAGGATGGAGCAGAGGGCCTTCCGGGACATGAATCGATGATGGTGAGAAACAGGAGATGATCAGACGAGTGAGACGCGCAAGCGCTGGCCTTGTTGGATGGTGATGCCGTCGCTGAAGGTCATCACGTAGCGACCTGCTTCGGTGCTGAAGGTGGCATCGACGAGTTTCCCATCGATTTCCACCTTGGCGATCGTCGCCGATGTTCCAGCAACCTGATCGAGTGCGAGTTCCTTCAGCTCCAGCTTGCCGTAGCGCAGTTCGATGCCGGCGGATTGTTTGCCGGAGGCCACTTTCTGTGTGAAGCGGCCCCAGCCTTCGGCGGTGGTGAAGGCGGCGCGGAAATCGTCTTGGTTCATGCGCGGCCCGAAACCGAGTTTGGCCGCTTGGCCATCGTAGCGATAGCCGCAGATCGCCATGAAGGCGCTGTAGCTTGCCAGTGCGCGTGAGTAGTGGTCGCCGCACTCGACTTCGTTGTAGGGGTTGCGCTTGGCGGGTTGATAGCGGTCGTTGATCGCCTTGCCGACCGCGAGGCCTTCCTCGAGCATGCCCTCCCAGATCATCAGTGCCGAGACCTGCCATTCGAAGCCGGACATGCACTCGTTGAAGTAGCGGTGGAAGTTCGTCTTCTGCGCGTTCTCCTTGCCGTGAGGGAAGGTGCACATGATCAAACCCGCGTCGCCTTCCGCGGCGAACCAGCGTCCTTTCTTCTCGAGCTTGCGGAAGTCACCGATGTTCGGAGAGAAGTTGTATTTCCAGAGCGACTGAAGCGACTTGCGAATCTTGTCCTGCGGTAAGACTGGATCGAGGCCGAGGTTCCGTAGCCAGAATTCGCCGAGCACCTGGTCGATGTGGCAGCCCGTCGTTGAGCCGATCGTTTCCTCCGGCTTCTTCTCGGGGATGTGGATAAAGTGGCCGTAGTCCTCGTTCCACAGCAGTTCGACCATGGACTTCCCACCTTTGGCAACGATGCCCTCGTAGCGCTCCGCGACCTTCGGCTGCTTCATCTGCCGGGCCATCACGGCCGAGGCCTTGAGGGAGGCGTGGTAGAGGTTGATCAGCCAGTGGATCTGGCCATACCAGGCCTTGTCGAGAGTGTTGTGCTGGCCACCGGAAAGCATGCCGTCTTCGTCCTTGTCCCATTTCTCGATGACGTAGTCCATCGACTGCTTGGTGCGCTCCCAGATGCCTTCGAGGAACTTTAGGTCGGTGGTCATCTGGCTTTCGCGAAGCACACGAAGAATCGTCCCGCACTGACCATCGATGGCCTCACGGAAGGTTTTCGTCGTGCAGCGGAAGTTCATCGCGCCGGTGTCGGGTTTGAAACTGAGACCGAAGTCGACCTTGTCGCGGCACTCGCGCTCGATCACCGGGAAGAGTCGTGCCAAGCCCTGGGCGTAGTGCCAGACGTGGGTGCAGTTGCCCTCGCAGCAGTTCACGCCCTCGGCGAGTCCGTAGCGACCGTCCTGCTCGGCGAGGCGGAAGGTCAGTTGCGTCTGCATGCAGTCGATCGGAATGAAGGCACGTTCGAGGAACCAGTGGGGCAGTGTGGAGTCATACCAGGAGTCCACCCAATCCTGGGTCGTGTTCCGAAGTTCCTCTTCCTGTTTGGCGACGCTGCTGGCCGCGTCGCTCGCGTTGGGCCACAGGGTGGAGTAGTAATTGACGTCGCGGCTCCATTCCTTGCGTCCAAATCCCTCGACATAGCGTGCGTTCGGGAAACGCCAGGAAAGGGTGAAGGCGATGGTCTTGCTCTCGCCCGGAGCCAGCTTTACTTTGCGACCCAAGGATGCGAAGGCCTTGTCGCTGAAGGGGCGCTCCTGCACGTCCCGGGACGCTTTATCCGATGGATCGGCGGTGAAGAGATCGGTCGCTCCAGGCTGGGAGCGTGTCGTGTCCACCAAGTCTGGTTTCGTGTCGCCTAACAGGCCAAGGGCGACCGCGCCGAAGTCATTGGCGAGGTCGAGCGGTGTTTCGCCGTCGGCGGCTTTGGCACCTGCGGCGGGTTTCGCCCAGCATTCGACGATAGATAGACCATCGAGTTCGCGATACTGGCTCAGGCGCGCTCCTTTGCCGTTCTCTTTTCCGCTTCGATGGTTGGAAAAGTTTTCGATCCATCCCGCGATGGCGACTTCCTGTTCCTGATCGGAGGGATTCTGGATCGTGTAGCGCATGACGATCACCGGATAGCTGGAGTCGTCACGGTTCAGGGGGATGAAAGGCGTGTAGGCATCCAGCTGGACCTTCACCGGACAATCGGCGTCGGCGTACTCGACCTTGCCCATCGGATACTGGTTGGTGAAGCGGATGTCGCCAAAGCCATCGGCATCGAGCGTGAAGGCACGCTTGGCATCTCCGGAACCAACCTTCAGGGCGAATCCCTGGTCCATCGGACTGTGGGCCGTCTCCGGCTTCATGTATTTGTGGCCTTTCCCGATGTCTTCCCACTTCATGTCCGGCTCGCCATCGAGATTCCAGCACCACAGGCGTCCGTCGCCACCGAGGTAAACCTGACCGGTGGAGATGCCGTTGATCGGCATGCCGATGTATTTCAGATCCGGCTTGGTGGCCGTCATGGGCTTGCCCCGGTCATAGAGGCTGGCGATCCATTCCTTGCTCAGCTTCTTGTCCGAAGGGACGATCTTTTCGAAGTCCGCCTGAGTGAAAGGTCCGGCCATCACCCGCAGGCCGCCGCTCATCATTGCGGCCGAGGCGAACGAGCCCGCCTTGATGAAACCGCGGCGGGAAAAGGGGGCGGGAGAACAGGCGCCGGGTTGGCAGCCGCAGGAGTCGTCAGAGGGTTTGTTCTCGTTCATCGTGAATGATTCTCTGTTAGTTCCCGCTCCAGGTGAGGCTTTCGCCCTTGGCGAGCTCCTTGTCGACGACGGTCTGGCCGTAGCGGATTTTGAGCGGGTTGCCGTTGAGCGACTTGATCGTGGCTTCGCTGAGCTTGCCGTCCTTCCAGGCGATATCGACTTCGAAGCCGCCGCGGGCACGCAGGCCTTTCACCGATCCGTTTGGCCAGGCTTTCGGCAGGGCCGGGAGGACTTCAATGTCGCCGGCGTGGGTCTGGAGCAGCATTTCCGCGATGGCGGCGGTGCCGCCGAAGTTGCCGTCGATCTGGAAGGGCGGGTGGGTGTCGAAGAGGTTGGTCAGCGTCATCTTGCTGAGCAGGTTGGTGAGCAGGTCGTAGGAGCGTTCACCATTCTTGAAGCGGGCCCACATGTTGACTTTCCACGCCATGCTCCAGCCCTTGCCGCCGTCGCCACGGGCTTCGAGCGACTTGCGCGCGGCCTCGTAGAACTCGGGCGTGTCGTTGGCATTGATCTGCTTGCCCGGGTGGAGGCCGTAGAGGTGGGAGGTGTGGCGGTGCTTCGGGTCCACTTCCTTGTAGTCCTCGATCCATTCCTGAAGCCGACCGGTCTTGGCGCTGATCTGCATGGGGGCGATCCGGGCCATGATTTCCTCGACCTTGTTGCGGAACTCAGTGTCGAAGTTTCCGCCAGGACCGAGGATCTGGTTGGTCTCCAACAGGTCCGAGAAAAGCCCGTGGATGATCTGGAGGTCCATCGTGGACGCGTAGGTGAAGAGCGACTCGGTCCCGTCCGCCTTGATGAAGCTGTTCTCCGGTGAGTGGGAAGGATTGGTCACCAGTTTGCCGGCGACGGGGGAACCTTCGGGAGCCTCGATCAGAAAATCGAAGATGAACTCGGCGGCCTCCTTCATGATCGGGTAGGCGCGCTTTTCCAGGAACTCGCGATCGCCCGTAAAGCGGTAGTGTTCCATGAATCCGCGCGTCGCCCACGCGGCACCCATCGGCCAGACGCCATGCACGCCATCGGCAGGGGTGGTCTTGCCGAAGATGTCGGAGAGGTGGTGGAGGGTCCATCCGTCGGCGCCGTAGTGGAGCTTGGCGGTCTTCTGGCCGTAGGGAACGAGGCTTTCGACGTAGTCGAAGTAGGGCAGGTGGCACTCGGACAGGTTGGCGACCTGTGCCGGCCAGTAGTTCATCTGGAAGTTGATGTTGAAATGGTAGTCGCTGTTCCAAGGGGCCTTGTAGTTCTGGCACCACTTGCCCTGCAGGTTGGCGGGGAGGAATCCGTCGCGTGAGCTGCCGATCAGAAGGTAGCGACCATATTGGAAGTAGAGCGTCTCGAACTGCGGGTCGCGGGCGCCTTTCTTGATTGCGCGGAGGCGTTCATCGGTGGGGAGTTTGACGGCATCGGTGGTGCCGAGGTCGAGCTCGACACGACTAAAGAGCGATTGGTGATCCTTGACGTGGTCGGCGCGCAGTTGGGCGGTGGGCTTTTCCCAGGCCTTCTTGAGCGGTGCCTCGCAGCGGGCGGTTTCATCGCCGCTGAGGTCCTCGGCGTGCTTGTAGCTCGTGGCGCCATTGACCAGCAGGGTGACTTCGTCGGCCTTCGAGACGGTGAGCACGCCGTCCTTCGTCGAGATGGATCCGCCTTTCACCCGGGGAAGCAGTTGGGCTTCGAATTCGACGCCGAGTTTGCCACGCATGATCAGTCGGTTGCCGGGGCCTTCGGTGTAGGTGACGTCGCGACGGTCAAAGCGGGCGGTGAAGTCGAGCTTGCCGGGTTGGTCGGCGGTGAGATGGACGACCATCACCTGATCCGGTGCGCTGACGAAGACCTCACGGGTGTAGGTGACGCCGTCGACGGAGTAGCTGGTCCGTGAGATCCCGGTGGTGATGTCGAGATCGCGACGGTAGCCGGAGACGCTTTCCGCATCGGGGAAATCGAGCAGCAGATCGCCGAGGGTTTGGTAGGATTTGATTCGGGAAGGCACTCCCATCATGTCCTTGCCTGCTAGTTTGGTGGCTTCCTTGTTCTTACCCTCAAAGAGCAGCTGCTGGACTTTCGGCAGGGCTTCGAGTGCCCTCGGGTTGTGGCGGTCGAGGTATTCGCCGTCCCACAGGGTTTCTTCATTGAGCTGGATGCGTTCCTGATTGACACCACCGAAGACCATCCCGGCGAGACGGCCGTTCCCGACCGGGAGCGCTTCGGTTTCCCATTTCTTCGCGGGCATGCGATACCACAAGGTCAGTGGTTCTTCAGGAGCAGAAGCCTCGTCCACGAACTTGGCGGTCGCAGGAGGGTTGTATTTCTCGTCCATGTCATGCTTGGCGCCATGGGCGGCGGAGAGCAGCAGGGCGAGGGAGAGGAAAATGGGGCTTTTCATGAGTTCTGAGATATTGGGTTCCGGGGTCAGGACGACTTGCCCAAGAGATTCATTTCGTGGATCGACCAGTAGAGGCGGTCCTTGCCGGTCTGGGTGATGCGGAGGAAGCGGGTTTCAACCTGGGGAAAAACGATCTTGGTTTCGACACTTCCCACGCCCGCGGCGATGGGGTCGCTCCAGCGTTTGCCGTCGTTGGAAACCTGGATCTGGTAGCCTCGCGGGTAGTCGCCCTTCGAGCGGCGGGTGTCGAGGCTCAGGCCGTTCAGACGTGTGGTCTCGGGGAATTCGATCTGAATCCACATGTCGGGTGCCATGCTTTTCTGGGTCGTCCAGCGGGTCTTGTCGTTGCCGTCGAAGGCGAGCTCGAGTTCCCGGGCGTTGTGGCTGGAGCTGAGCTTCCAGCGCTTGTCGAAAGGAAGCCCGGCCGGTTCAAGTTCGGCGAGTTCTTCGGCGGTCCAGGCTTCGCTGCGGTCGGCGTGGCGCTTTCGCAGGATGGCCACCTGCTCCGGGGTGATCGCGGGGGCCTCGTTGTCGAAGCTGTTGCGGATGTAGGTCACGATGTCCGCGATCCATGGATCGTCGTTGTTTGCCATCGGCACCATGAGGCCTTCGTATTCCTTGCCGTCGATCGGTCCGCTCATGCCGTGGAGGAGCACCCGGATGGCGCCTTCACCGGTGCCGAGGACGCGGGGCGAGTCGGTGAAGGAGGGCGCGAGCTTGGCGCCGGGGCGTCCGACCATCGGCGCGCCTTGGCCGTCCTCGCCGTGGCAGGCGAAGCACAACTGCTGGTAGATTGCCTTGCCGCGTTCCATCGAGGCGGCGAAGTGCGCATCCTGCTGTTGGCGCGCCATGGCCAGTCGGGCTTCGCGGGTTGCCTTTTCGCGGACCTTGAGGACCTCGCTGATGATTTCGGTGTCACCGAACTTCTCCTCGATCAGGCTGGCGACGGCCAACAGTTCCGGCGCGGTGGTGGCGCTGGCGGAGATTGAGTTGAGCATCTGCACGACCATTTCGGCGTCCTTCGGGAGCGGACTGGAAAGGGCAGCGACGACGGACTCGTCGCCGCGGGTCATGAAGGGCTCGGCGATGCGTACGGCGGAGGTACGGACGATCGAGGCCGGGTCCCTGAGAGCGTGGACGAGGAGGGTCGGGTCGACCTTGCCGATGCCCTCGAGGGTCCACAGCGCGTGCAGGCGGCCGAGCTCCGAGGGGCTTTTGCGGACCATGTTCTCAAGTGTCGGGACGACCGACTCGCGGTCCTCGCGGAGGATAATCAGCTTCTGCGCGGTGTCGCGCCACCAGCCGTTCGGGTGGGCCAGGTGGGCGACGAGTTGGGCGGTCGTTTCATCGAGCATCCGCGGTTGTGGCCCGGCCTTGAAGTCCTTGTGAACGAGGCGGTAGATGCGGCCCTTGCCGATGTTCCTGTCGAGCTTCCACTTCTGGATCACCTCGCGCAGGTAGCTGCCGCGCTTGGTCCAGTTGCCTTGCTGGATGATGCCGCGGTGCATGTCGACGATGGCCATTTGCCCGCCCGGGGTGGTGGCGGTCCAGACGGGGCGGAAGTTCACGTCGCGGGTGCGCAGGAACTCCGTGCCGGGGGTCGCGTTGCGCAGCACGGTCTTGGCCTGTTGGCGGTCGACCTCGACCTGGCGGATCAGGCGGCCGACCGGTTCAGGGATGAACAGGTCGCCGTAAAGTTCCTGTGGCAGGCGGTCGCCGCGGAAGATCGACTGACCGGCCACGCCGGTGAAGTTGTTGAGCCCGCCGTTCGGGCCGACGCGGCGTTCGCCACCCTGGACGTCGGGCACCTCGGCGATCGGGTAAACGGTGCGGAAGCCATCCTCTTCCTGTCCGGGAAGGGCGAGCGAGCCGTAGGTCAGCGGCTGTTGGAACTCGACTGCGGGACGTTCGCCGCCGGCATTGGAATAGTAGAGTCGACCCCAGTCGTCCTGCGTCAGGCCCCATTGGCCGCCGCCGGCCGGCATTTGCTGGACAGTCAGCTTGCCGTCGGTGAAGCGGTAGCGCTTGGCCTCGTAGGTGAGATACAGCCAGTTGTCCAAAGCCCACATCAGGCCGCTTGGCTGGTGTTCCATGTTGCCGCCGCGGCGACCACCTTCATGAATCTTGATGACCTCGTCGGCGATGCCATCGCCGCTGGTGTCGCGGTAGGTCCAGAGGTCGAGGGTGTCGGTCAGGCCGACGATGACCCGGTCGTCGAGCGGCAGCACGAAGCGTGGCAGCTTGAGGTCCTTGGCAAAGATACTGTGTTTGTCGTAGCGGCCGTCGCCGTTCGTGTCGACGTGGCGGGTAATGACGCTCTTCGAGTCCTTCTCACCCGAGGCATCGATGTCCTGCATGTAGGTGCGCATCTGCACCACGTACATCGCGCCATTTCCGTCCCAAGCGGTCATTACCGGTTCCTCGACCAGCGGTTCGCTGAGGATGAGTTCGAGGCGGTAGCCGTCGGGCAACTCGATGGACTCGAGGGCCTCGCTCTTTGACAGGAATCCGGACTGGTAAACGGTCTCGCCGGGGCTGGCGGCGGGGGCTTTGACCGAGGAAATGAGGAGCAGGGCGGTCAGTGAAGCAGAGCAGGGTCTCATCGAGGGAAAGGAAGGCTATTTGGCGACAGGTTCCTTTTTCTTCTTATGGCCGTTGATCAGCCGGTCAGGCTTCATCTGCCATCTCATCTTCTCATCCGGGCCACCTCCGAATTGTTCCCAGTAGAGGGCTTTCATGGGGTTGACCTTCGGGCCCATGGCATCCTCGTTGACGAGGTAGGGGGGGAGTGCATCCCACCACTTGTCATACTCGGCCCGAAGCCTCGCAGCGATCTCGGGATATTTGGAGATGAGGTTGTTGTACTCAGGAGACTTGTCGCCGGAGTCAGCCTCAAGATCATACAACTCCTTGTTGTTGACCAAGCGGAAGCGTCCGTCCTCGATCGCGCAGGCGGTGTATTTCCACTCTTCCCGTTTGCCTTTGTCCCAGCGGCCGACGTGGTGGATGAGCGTGCGTGCCGGCCACTCGCCAGCGGGGTCCTTGAGCAATGGTTGAAGGTTGCGGCCTTCGATCTGCTTCTTCACGGCGTCGGACAACTCGGCACCCACGATCCCGGCCAGGGTGGGATAGATGTCCATGCCTGAACTGAGGGCGTCGCATTCACGATCGGCAGGAATGCTTCCGTTCGGCCAGCGGAAGAAGCAGGGGACCCGTGTGCCTCCTTCGTAGGGGCGGCCCTTGCTGCCTCTCATGCCGGCGTTGTGGATGTGGATGCCTTTGGTTCCGCCA
Organism: Haloferula rosea; assembly: GCF_016595525.1. Taxonomy (GTDB): domain Bacteria; phylum Verrucomicrobiota; class Verrucomicrobiia; order Verrucomicrobiales; family Akkermansiaceae; genus Haloferula; species Haloferula rosea. Next base: position 66,250 of record NZ_JAENII010000008.1, on the reverse strand, counting down.
TTGTCGGACGCTAGGTAGATGACGAGTGTGTCCTCGGCCATGCCCCACTCTTCGAGCTGCTTCAGGAGGGCTCCGAAGTTCGTGTCGATGTTCTCGATCATGCCGAAGAACTTGGCGATGGTATCGGTGACGCCGGGCTTGCCGAGGTAGTGTTGGTAGTATTCCTCGGGCAGGACATACGGGCTGTGGGCGGCATTGAGGGAGATGTAGGCAAAGAAGGGTTGATCGGCTTTGCGTTTCTCATCCATCCACCGGGTGGCCTGTTGGAAAAAGAGGTCGGTGCAGTAGCCCTTGGTCTTCACCCATTTGCCATTGTGCCACAGGGCAGGGTCGATGTTGGTGTTGCCGGGGGCGTCTCCGCAGGAACCGGGGTAGGTCTGGCCGATGCCGCCGCCGCCGTGGGTGTAGACTTCATCGAAACCACGGCTTTCCGGGCGATATTCCTCTTCATCGCCAAGGTGCCATTTGCCGAAGATGCCGGTGGTGTAGCCGGCGGACTTGAGCATCTGTGGGAGCGTGAAGGTATCGAGTGACAGGCGTTCACGCTCGTAGATGGTGTGGGTGACACCACTCTTGAACTCGTGACGTCCACTCATCAGCGCTGCGCGGGTTGGTGCGCAGGTCGGGCTGACGTGGAATTTGCTGAACAGCAGGCTCTGCTTCTTGAAGGCATCGACCGCCGGGGTCTTCATGATGGGGTTCCCGAAGCAGGCGTAGTCGCCGTAGCCCACGTCGTCGGGCATCACCAGGATGATGTTCGGCTGGTTGCGTGCCGCATGGGCATTGATGAGTCCTACCGAGAAGATCGTCAGGAATCTGAGTGTCGTTTTCATTCTGAAAGTCGTTGGATTGCTTGAGAGGAGAGCGGGGGGCTGCCGGTCCGGTGGTTGGAGACGAGGGAAAGCCCGGCTCCTTGCCATCGTCCGTCTGTGGGTAGGTTGCAACAACGATGGAGCCGGTCACACGGGTGACTGCTCCGACCCGAGGCAGGTTCGACAGCTCGGGTGTCGCCCATGTGTGTTTGCCCGGACCGGTGCTGTCGGGAGGTGTCTTCGCGACTTCGGCCCGCCGGGTTGTCCGAAGGTTTCGATTCAGCGTGCTGGCTTCTTGTTTCCGCCTTGTTTCGCGGACAGCGGCCAAGTCAGAGGCGCTGTAGCTCCGTCGGGCGAAGGCTCAACATTACTGGTCGTGCCAGGAAGGCCGTACCAGTAGGTGGCGACGGCAAACTCCATGTCGCACTCCGTCCATGACCAGACCTCCATGTCGAGTTGAAGGCTCTTGCCGAACGGCATGGTGTCGAGCGATCGTGTGCGGGTTTCCGTGCTGTATCCCGAGGTGTCTTTCTCATTCCTGGCCGTCTTTCGATTCAGCTTGTTGTATTCGTTCGAGCGAGGTTGGGCATGGAAGGGATGCTCGTAGAAGTCGGTGCTCCGACCTCCCCACGAGTAGGCGTAGTAGTCTTCCGTGCCGGTGCCGAAAATGGATGGGAAGTCTTCTCCGTCGACCCAGATCTTCTCATCGCCTTCGCCCCACCAACGCTCGACGGGATTCATGACGGTCAGGGTGTCGCCAACATAGACGCCCTGTCCGGACGTCGTGATGTAGTTCCAGTCGGAGAATGGACGGGTGGGGACCGGGTACTGACGCTTCCAATCGGCGTGGAAGTACATGCTTTGTGAATCCCACGCCCAATCGCCAGTTCGTGCTGCGAGGGTGGCTTCAACGGAGTCCTTGCCGAGGTTGACGAGCGAGATCCTCGCGGTCTTTTGATAGGGCATGATCCAGCGGCAGGACATGGTGCCGTCTTCATCGACCGTGCGGTAGAAGCCCCGGAACGGATGAAGTCCGATGCCGCTGCCGAAGAAGTCGCCAATCGGACACCAGATGGTTTCCTTCCCGTCGCATTCCATCTTCAGCACCACGCTGCGGGTGATTGCCGGCTTTTGGTAGCTTCCCAGTTTGACCGCGATTTCGCGGACCGAACCCGGTCCTGCGGGAAGGTCGATGATGGCTTCTTCCTGAGTGGAAAGAGTCTTGGTGAGGGTGAGATCGCCGCCAAGGTCGGGGCCATGAGGAGCGATCAGTTTTTCGCCGATGCTCTTGGCCAGCGGTTGTGCTGATTCGAACTCTTCCACCGAGAACGTTTTGACCTTGGTTCCCTGGGGATACTCCCGGTAGGTGAACTGATAGAAAAACGGAGCCTTGGATGTGGTGATCTTGCAATGCTTGGCATACGGGATCGGGAAGAAGGAGACGGCGGAGCGCAGGGACTCGTGTGCGAATGGGTAGGGGATCAGGCCGCTGCCATCGAAGAGGCTGAGCATGTTCCCCTGAAGGACGGGTTCGGCGGCGCCATCCAGGTAGATCCGGATGATGGTGTCGGTGTCCGGTTTGCGATCGTTCGCCCACGGCATCCATGTGCGAACGATGGCTCCGGCACCCTTGTGATCCATCAGGACCCATTCCTTGCGGCCGTCCCTATTGTCGATACGGATGAAGTTCTTGTCGCGGTCGTTTGAGTTGAAGTCGCGGTTGGTGAACCAGCCCTTCTCGTCGTCCGGGGTCTTCGATGCCCGGTTGTAACTGCTGGCCTGCTTCAGGCGGAAATCGGACGATGGGAAGCGTGGGAGTGCTTCGCGATCTACCATCTCGTTCAGGAGGGAAGTCGTGGTGACTTCGCTTCGAGCCTCCGAAATGAGGATTACTGAACTGATCAGCAGGGCGGAGGTGAAGGGTTGGATCATGCGGATGATGGTCATGGTTTGAGAGCTGCTTTCCAGCCTGCCTTTGATTGCTCGGTGAGCTTCTCGATCAGGGCGCGGTTCTCGGGGTTCGGGGCGATGTTGATGTTTTCTTGAGGATCCTTGTCGTGGTCGTAGAGTTCGATGGCCTCGACCTTGGAGTGATCCTTGGTGTGGACCCAGCGGGTGAAGCGATAGCGATCGGTCCGCATGGTGTACCCGGTGAGACGCTTGCCCTTGTAGCTGCGAGGATACTGGCTGAAGGCGGCTTCCTTCCATTCCCTGTCCGGTTTCTCGATCAGCGGTGTGAAGCTGCTGCCCTCGAGGTGGTCGGGAAGGGGGAGGCCTGCGAGCTCGGCGAGGGTTGGGTAGATATCGACGAACTCAACGAGGGCATCAGTGGTGTCACCCTTGGACGGCATCCCCGGGGTGCTGATGAGGAGCGGGGAACGGGTGTCGTTCTCCACACAGCTGTGCTTCGCCCAGCGTCGGTGCTCACCGAGTTTCCAGCCGTGGTCGCCCCACAGGATGATGATGGTGTTGTCGCGGAGGCCGAGGGCGTCGAGCTCGTCGACAACGCGGCCAAGTTGGGCGTCCATGTAACTCACCGCGGCATAGTAGCCGTGCTTGAGATCGCGGCGGTAGTCTTCCGGGAGATCGGCGGTGTCGGGGACACCACTGTAGTTCCACATCTCCGGTTTCTCGACCAAAGCGAACTCGGGGGCGTCTTGTGGCAGGAAGTAGTTCGGAGCGAGCGGGATTTCGTCGCGATCATAGAGATCCCAGTAGAATTTCGGGACGTTGAATGGGAGGTGGGGCTTGTGGAAGCCGACGGCGAGGAAGAAAGGTTCTGACTCGGCCTTGAGGTCCCTCAGTGCGGCGATGGCCTGGTCGGCGAGCTTCCCTTCACCACCGCCATTCGGAGGGTCATCCGTTTTCCTGAAGGCGGGTCCGCGGTCGGTCTTGGTGAGCTTGACGGGTTCCTTGTCAGCGACCAGGTAGGTCTTTGAATTGAACAAGCCGCGAATGGACGACTGCTCCTTCTGTGGGGACCACGATGGGGGGTCCTGAAGGTCGCCGTGATAGATCTTGCCATATGCCCTGCAGGTGTAGCCGTGGTTCTTGAAGAGTTGTGGCAGGGTGACCACGTCGGGCATGGCCTCGCGGAAGTGGGTGGTCAGGTTCGTGACCCCGGTGGTGTCGGGACGTGCTCCGGTCATGACACTGCTACGCGATGGTGAGCACACGGCCTGCTGGCAATAGGCGCGGTTGAAGACAAGCCCGCTGGCCGCGAGGGCGTCAATGTTCGGGCTCTTGATGACGTCATTCCCGTAGCATCCGAGCTCCGGGCGAAGGTCATCGGAAACCAGAAAGAGGACGTTGGGCTTTTTCGCTTTGTCGTCGGCAGCTGCGGAGAGACAGGGCAGCAACAAGGCACAGGAGAGAATCGTGAGCGTTTTCATGGTAAGGGGTTTGGGGACCTACTTCTTGATTTTGTGCACTTTTCGCAGCTTGATCGGCGCGTCGTTCTTTTGTGCTTCGCCCGGAGTGCTGCGTCCGTTGGCGATGATCTTCTCCAGTTGTTTGGTCAGTTCCGCGACGACTTCGGGGTGCTCGGCCTGGAGATTGCGGGTCTCACCGAGGTCGGCACTCAGGTCATAGAGTTGGTTTTCAGGAAGTGTTCTGGACTTCTCGCTGTTGTATTTCGGATCGCTTACGCCGCCCGAGTGCGAACAGAGGATGAGCTTCCACTTTCCCTGACGAATGGCGAAGTCACCTTCCATGGCGTGATGGACCAGGGCCTCCCGTTGGTTGGGGATGGGCTTGCCAAGAAGTGCGGGCAGGATGCTGACGCTGTCCTCACCCGCATTGTCGGGAAGGGTGACCCCCACGATCTCGGCGCTGGTGGCCATCACGTCATTCAGGCAGATCGTCTGATCCGACCGACTGCCAGCCTCGATGCGATCCGGCCAGCGGGCGATGAAGGGAACCCGGTGGCCCCCTTCGAAGATGTCCGTTTTCAAGCCACGCAGATCGGCGCTGGGGTAGTGACCCTTCTTCTCCATGTCGGGAACTCTTGCGGCCTTGGAACACCCGTTGTCTGCGGTCACGATGATGAGGGTGTTGTCCCTGACCCCGGCCCTCTTCAGGGAGTTGGTGATCTCACCCACGATGGCATCGGTTTCCATGACGAAGTCGCCGTAGCGGCCGATCGGGCTCTTCTTTTGCCACTCCTTGTTCGGCACGATGGGGGTATGGGGTGAGGTCAGGGGCATGTAGAGGAAGAACGGCTTGTCGGTCTTCGCTTCCGCCTCGATGAAATCGATGGCCTTGCGGGTGAAGGTGGGAAGGACGTCGATCGCTTCAAAGTCTTCCGCGGCAGCTCCGGTGCGCATCCAGGTCTTGGTGGTTGTGAGCGGTTGGGTGAATCGGTCGCCATCGATGAAGGCGTAGGGCGGCATGTCGAGGGATGCGCTGATTCCGAAGAAGGTGCCGAAGCCGCGGGTGAGGGGGCCGTCGGTGATCTTCGGGTCGGGTTCTCCCTCTGGCAGGCCCATGCCGAGATGCCACTTGCCGATGCAGGCGGTGGTGTAGCCGTTCTTCTGAAGCAATCCTGCCACGGTCAGCCTATCCGCAGCGATCAGTGGTTTGTCGTATCCGTAAAGGACGAACCGCTGGAGACGGGTGCGCCAGTTGTAGCGGCCGGTGAGAAGACCATAGCGAGTAGGCGTGCAGACGGAGGAACTACTATGAGCGTCGGTGAAGATCATGCCCTCGGCCGCAAGCTGGTCGATGTGTGGAGTGGGAATCTTTCCCCGTTCCGGATTGAGGCACTGGACGTCGCCATATCCAAGGTCATCGGCAAGGATCAGGACGATGTTTGGCTTGGTGACTTCCGCGACCAACTGGCTCGCGGCGGCCATGGCTAGCAGGACGGTGGAAAATGCGGTTGCGAGTCTCATTGGTATGGCTTGGAAGGGATGTCCTATGGGTTCTCGAGGTAGCCGTGGGATCTCAGGAAATCGATCGAACGCGTCATGGTCAGATCATAGTCGGCCTTGTCGTTCTTCGGCCGGAATGCGAGTGAGTTAAACGAGCCGTGACCTTTGCCAACGATGGGGACGAGCGTGCATTCATTGCCGTGCTTCTTCATCAGTTCGGTAAAGCGTTCCGCGTTTTCGAATGGCACGGTGGTGTCCTTGGTTCCGTGGAAGACGATGGTGGGCGCGAGTCCTTCTTTGACCTGATGGCAGGGAGAGAGGGTGGTTTGCTGATCGGCGTCGAACCTGGCGGCTCCGTAGCCTTTGCGCGTGGTATCGATCACCGGATTGTAGAGGATGGTAGCATTCGGGCGCGAGCTCACCTCGGGGTTCTCGCCCTTTTCTTCGTATCCGGTGATGAGGTCGGTGCAGATGGCCACATGACCGCCCGCGGAGCCACCCGAGGCGACGATCTTGTTCGGGTCCACCCCGAGTTCGGCGGCATGTTCGCGCACCCAGCGGATGGCGGACTTGCCGTCTGTTACGCATTCGAAAGGAGTGGTCTTGTTCCGGCTCTTGACCCGATAGTCCGCACAGAAGGCCACCATGCCCATGTTGGAAAGTGTCTCGGCTTGCTGGTGGAATTGTTTGGTCGATCCACCGTTCCATCCGCCGCCGAAGAAGAATACAATGGCGGATCGACTGTCGGATGCATTCAGATCCCGGGGTTCGAAGATTTCGAGGTGGAGCCTGGTGTTACCCACCGTCTTGTAGATTACGGAGCGATCCGGCTTGAGATCGGCAGCGGCGACGGGGGCAAGCACCGCGAAAAGGAGTTGGATCGAGGCCCGAATGATGGAATGAGGGGGGTGCTTCATGGTCTGGAGGTTTGCGCTGATCGCCGCGATGACGATGAGGAAAGTGACCCATGTGCTCCGCCTGTCCGTGGATCGCATGGGCTGGCGTCTGGAGGTCGATGGGTGGGTGTCATGGCGAAATCATCGGGGCTGCTAGTTCTTTTTCGTCGGCCGCTCAAGTATCTGCTTCGCCTTGATGAGGGCGGGGCGGAGAGTCTGGTAGTCGAGCTTCTGGACCGCAAGGTCATGGTCGATGGCCAGAGAAGCCGCAATGGCGGAAGACTGACCGAGAACCATGAAGACGGGTTCCATGCGGATGGATCCGAATGCGATGTGGGACGCTGAGAGGCATACCGGGACGAAGAGGTTGGAGCACTCGTGGGTCTTCGGGACGATGGACCGGTAGGAAATGCCGTATGGCTTCAGGCCGTGGATCTGCACGTCGCCTTCATTGCGGGCGGCCCCGTTCTGGACGATCCGCTGGCAGTTGTGAGAGTCCATGCCGTAGGCGGCCATGCCGATCGAATCCTGTGCGACCACCTTGCTCCGGCAGTGGTGCTCGGTCATCACGTACTCTGAAATCATGCGGCGTGCTTCCCGCACGTAGAGCTGGGGTGACCAGAAGTTGTCGTCCACGTATTCGTCCCTGCACGGTCCGAAGGAGAGAAACTCGTTCCGAAGCTTCTCGGGAACCCGCGGGCTGGTGGACATGAAATACCAGAATCCACGGACGTAGTCCTCGTGGGCCTTCCAGATCTCGTCGCGCCTGGCTGCATCGGCATCCGGGTAATCGTAGTTCGCCCCGATGAAGTCGGTGGAGATGCCCTGGCTGTTGTTGATGTCGGTTTTGCCGTTCGGCATCCAGACCGGATTGCAGAAGTTCTTCATCAGTGGTTCCTTGCCGGCTTCAAGAATGACTTCGATCCGTCTCGCGGCCAGTTCGTAGGTTTGAGGGTCGTAGTTGTCCGGTTTGTCGAGAGGCAGGCGGTTTTCAGGAACATTGGTGAAGCACAGGCGGAAATTGTAGGCCTGCACGCGATGGTCTCCATCACCCGGGGTGCCCCCGTCGCCATCCTGGATCAGTGGGATCAAGCCGCTGGTGGGATCACCTGGGACCACGTAGGGATCGATGCTGCCGAAAAGTTGGTTCTTCGGTGTTTCCTTCCGGATGCCGTTGGCTTTCTCCCCATACTTCGGGTTGGCTTCGCGCCCGACGGTGTAGGTTACGCCTGCGAGTGCCATCAGGTCGCCCTCGTAGGTGGCATCGATGAACATCCTGGCGCGGTAGGCATTCCCGGTCTCGGTGCTGAAGCTGGTGATCCGTTTGCCTTCCTTCCTGACCGAAGCAATCGGTTGCTCGAAGTGCACGGTCACCTCCACCTCTTCGAGCATGGTCTTGAAAATCCTCGAGGCCACATGGGGCTCGAAGGTCCACATCGTGCCATCTTCCTTCATGACTTCGGAGAGCTTGGAACGTTTGGAGCGATTCTCGAAGAAATGTTCACGAGTCTCCCATTTCCAGCTGGCATCATCTTTGTAGTGCCTGGCGATGCGGTGGTAAAACTCGCGGCTGATGCCGCCGATGACATCCTTGTTGCCAATGTCCGTGGCCCCCAAACCGCCGGTGGTCAGTCCGCCGAGATGGCGCTTCGGATCAACGATGATCACCGACTTTCCGTCGCGAGCTGCTTGCACGGCTGCCGTGACACCCGCTGACGTGGCCCCGTAGATACAGATGTCGTGATCGATGACTTCAGCACGGCAAAGTGAGGTGATGAAGAAAAGAAGCAGGATGCGGTTCGGGTGGAGCATGGATCGGGTGTCGGGGGTCTCGGGCCGGGGGGATGGGTCAGCCTATCGCTTTACCCAACATTCGGAGGGTAACTTACGCCGGGAAAGAAGTCCAAGAGGTCACACGGTTGACCATGTGACTGCGCACTTCGGTGCGAGGGGGGAGACCCCGGTTTCGAGCTTGTGCGTGAGAGAAGCGTGGAATCAGGGATTCCCTGTGGGAATGAAAAAGGCGGCAGTCTTTCGACTGCCGCCTTTGGAATCATGTGATGAAGCCGAACTCAGTTCGCCTCAACGCGGACGAAGCCCTTGTCGCCCGTTGGTGGGCTGGTGAGGGTGACATCCACTTGCTGGTTGCCGTCGCCATCGGTCGGCCCTGGTGTCTGGGTGGCGGTGGTGTCTTCGATCCAGTTCACGAGGTCATCCGAGACAAAGACCGAGTAAGTGAGACTGCTCAGTGCGGGATCACGACGTGTGTAGCTGAATGTGCCAGCCGTGACATCGCCTGCGCCCACCACATATGGATTGACCGAGCTTCCGAGTGTTGGGTTCAGGCCGAAAGCGTACTCTTCGTCGTTGGTGAGACCATCACCATCCGGATCACCGGTGCCGGTGGTGTCGTCACCAGGGGCAAAGGTGAAACCTCCAAGCCAGGTGTCGTAGTCGGTGGCCGATGGACCGGTGGTTACAGTCAGGACGCCGGTGCCCGAGAAGCGGGTGTCGTCTTGATTGGTGGCTGCCGAGGAGGTGGAACCCCATGTGCCGGCGGCTTGCTGCACACCATCGAAGAAGAGGCTGTCGACCGTGTCGTTGGCCGCGTCGTCGAGCTTCAGGAAGGCGGTGGCACCATTGATGTTCACCGTTGAGGAGTCATCAAGATCCGTGCCGGCTCCGAACTCAAGCGTTCCGTCGTTGACCGTGGTGTCACCGGTGTAGTTCACCGTGCCGGTGAAGGTCTGAATGAACGCTCCGCCCTTCACGAGGTTGAGGTCGCCACTCAGCGTTCCCGGCCATGTCGCATCCGAGCCTGCACCGAGCAGGGTCAGCGTGGAGGTCGTGCCTACGTTGCTGTTGGTCACGAGGCCACCTGGTTCGGTGCCGCTGCTGGTCGACAGGGCGCCGAGGCTTTCGTCGAATCCATTGAAGTCGAGCGTGCCCTCGTTGATCTGGTGCAAGCCATTGCCATCCGTTTGATTGCCGATCTGTTCACCGGTATTGGTGAGCGTGACCGTGCTGGCGGCGTTGTTGATGATCAGTGGGAAACGGGCAACAGCCTCACCCGCAGTCTTTGCGAGGATGACGTCGCCGCCATCGACGGTGAGACCATAGCGACCATTGTCCTGATCACCACCAAGAGTCAGCGTGCCAGCCCCGTTCTTGAAGATGCGGCGAGTGACACCATTCGTGCGACGGATGTTGTTGACGATGATGTCACCGTCACCATCGAAGGTCGGATTGCCCTGATTGACGATCTCGGTGAGGATCTCAGCAGGTGTGCCGGTGTTGCTGTTGATGAATTTGCTGCCCCCGGCGATGTTCACGAAGGTTTCGCTGACGGTGAAGCCGTTCAGGTCGAGCGTTCCGTTCTCCAGATTGGTTCTACCAGGCGTTTCGGTCTCAACGAGGTCCCCACTGAAGTTCAGGGAGACATCGCTACCATCCGCTGTCGCGTCCACATCCATGGTGACGATGTTGTTGAGACTGTCGATGGCGGTGACCACTGCACCAGCCGGGATACCAGGGCCGGTGATCGTGAAGCCTACTTCGATGTCTGTGGTGTCGGCCACATCAATCTCATTGGCGGGGGCGCTGGTGTAGGTTTGGGAAACCTTATCGACTGACACCGGGGTGACCACATCGACAGGATCTCCCGAGGTTCCGAGCGCGTTTGCATCGCCAAGTTTCACGGTGAGCCCAGCGGTGCGGATGTAGACTTCGCCATTCAGTGTGGACGAGTTGTCGGCGTTGATGTTGACGGTCCCCGTTCCTTGGAGGCGGAGGACACCATCGGTTGGGACACCACCGAATCCCGTGGCCTGTGTCACGATACCACCGCTTTGATGGGTGTCGTGAATCGGGCCATTGATGGTGATCACGTTACCGTTGAGAGGCTGCAGGATCATCACCTGGGCTGCCTCCCGGGTGGTGAGGATGAGCCCCTGTCCGGAGATGATGAACTCACCTCCACCGTCGACCGACCATGCGCGTCCGTTGTTCTTGGTGTAGATCAGGCCGCCCACTTCGAGGTCACCGGAGCCGATGTAACTGGTGCTTTCGTTCCAACTGATGGTCGAGTCCACCTTGTTGGCGCCGACGAGATCCATGCCGCCGACGGTGGTGAGGACCTGGCCGCCGGTGTTCATGCGGAGTCCACGCAGATTCGCGAAGTCGACGTTGGCGTCGCCCAGACAGGTCGGGCTACCGAGTGCGATGGTTTGATTCTGGGAGTTGAGTCGGCACCAAGCGCGCATGCCATTGGACCCTGAGCTGTGGACGCCCTTGCCGGGTCCGGTATTGTCGCCGGTGAGTTCAATGGTGCCCGCTTCTCCGTTCGGGAAGAGCCAGCTGTTCGAGGAGTCAATGTTTCCGCTGAGTCTCAGCGTTGCACCCGCGGTGTTGATCTGAACCCTCCGGTCCCGGCCTCCACCTGCGAATTGGAGGTCAAGAGCGATCTCCTGGGGTGTGGTGGTGTCCATGAATGCCAGATTGTTGGAACCGGCCGTGGTTCCGATGGTTACAGTTCCTGCGCCACCATCGCTGATGACGAAAGATCCGGCCGTCGCGGGAAAGGTGAAGGAATCTTCGTTTGCCGCACTGAGAGACGTAATGAAGTCGTTGGTGTTCGCGACGTTGGCGGAGCCATCAAAGATGAGTGCCGCTCCATCAATCGGAGCGACATCCCAGTTGGTGGCGGTGCTCCACAGGGCATCCGTCGCACCATTCCATGTCGACTGGGCATTGACGGAAGGAGAAAGGAGAATGGCGGCGAGGCCGAGTCGGAGCGAGTAAGGAACGGATCTTGGGGTTTTGGATCGTGGGGTGGATTTCATGGTCATGAGTTTGCGGTTTGGGTCTTGTTTTCTTTGAGGTCGGAAGCATTGGGTTCTCTCCCAAGTTCTCGATCGGTATCGGTAACCCTACGGGTGGTGACCTTGATTGGGGAAGGGATGCTGGAGTCACCCTGTAAACTCGTTGTGAAGTCATCAGGGTTTACATGGTGACCTCACATCCGGGGATTCTCACTTGCGAATTGTGGGTCTCCGCGAGCACCTTCACGCTTATGGAAAGCGCAAAAACCCAATCCTTTGAAAGTTGTGCCTGTTTCGTTGGTCGCGCCGATCGGTGCGGTTCCAAAGCGATGAATTCACGACGTCGTGGTGCTCGCGGCTTCACCTTGGTTGAACTGATGGTTTCGATCCTGATCGTGGCGGTTCTGGCTGCCTTGTCGTTCATCGGTTACCAGAAGGTGAAGGCGAGCTCATCGGCTGCCGTGGACGCCAATGACTTGCGGTCGGTCTTCGGAGCGATCCAGATGTATTGCGGGGACAACAACGGGATTCTTCCGACGACTTCCGGTGGCGTTGGGCCCATCTGGACCAACCGGGGAAGGGGTTTGGTGAAACCACTCGCTCCCTACCTTGGTGGAGAGGATCCCTATGAAGGTCAGTTCTTCCCCGAGCTTGCGGCGGCGCGTTGGCAGAAGCGCGGTGTCAATGAGGACGGTCCGTCGCTGCTGGTGATGCACCGTGTTTATTCCGGGCGCGGCAAGTGTGACAATCCCTCAAGGCCCCAGCCCAACTTCCTTCCTTTTGGCTATCCCTATGGAGATGCGAGGCGGGATGGCATGAAGTTGTCTGCGGCGATGTCGAAGATGGGCAATCCCGCACAACGACTGATGTTGACTGAAGTGGACCGGGAGCACCCGAACTTCGTAGGCAGCACGCCGGGTTGGTTCGACGGTCTTCCATCAGGAATGGCTCACGGCAGCTACCGTCTCGGTCTTTACTGGGATGGTCATGTCGGCCGTCTGAATCAAGACCTCACGGCAAAGTGAGGCAGCGAGCCGGCCGACACAGGCCGGCTGATGAAATCTCTGGCAGGTTTTCCTCCCTGTGGCCTTGAGATCAGGCTAGGGGTGGTCGGCGCATGATCGACCGATACGATCTCATCAGCATCGCGTTTTACGTGATCTTCCTCCTTGGGGTGGGGATCACGTATGCGCGCAGATCGAAAAGCACGTCCGACTATTTCCGGGCAGGGGGGATCATGCCGTGGTGGGTGACGGGCGCCTCGGTGTGGATGGCGGGCTTCAGCGCCTGGAGCTTCACGGGCGCGGCCGGGAAGATGTTCCAGACCGGTGCCTATTCGATCCTGCTGTTCTATTCGATTCTCGTTCCCCTGCTGATCCTTCTCGCATTCACCTGCTATCGTTTCCGTCGGATGCAGGTCATCACCCCGTTCGAGGCGGTGCGATTGAGGTTTGGCCCGGGCACCCAGGTGTTTTTCACGTGGGCGAGGCTGCCGTTCATCCTGATTTTCGGCGGAGTCACGCTGAATGCCGTTGCGGTATTCATGGCTGCGGTCCTGGGTGCGGAAACGCCGATCGTGATTTTGGTTCTAGGAGCATCGGTAACGATTCTTGCGATGCTTGGTGGCTCGTTCGGTGTTGTGGCCAGCGACTTTGTCCAGATGTTCCTGGTGGTGACCGTAACCGTTCTGGTGGCGGTTTTGGCACTGAATCAAGCCGACATCGGTGGAATCCGGGGGATGTTGGAGCAAGCGCCGTCTGCCCACCGTGACTGGGGAGAATTTTCGAGGCCCCAGTTCATCGCCCTGTGGTTTGTCGCCTTGATGGTCACCAAGCTCTTTGAGGAGAACTCGATCGACAAGTCGGCGAAGTTCCTGATGGCCCGCAGTGATCGTGATGCGCGCCTCACCCTGCTGATTCCCATGATCGGGATGATCGTGGCGCCCTTGATCTGGCTGATTCCTCCGACCGTGGCGGCGATTCGCCACGACGGGGACATTGGAGGGATCATGGAGAATCTGAAGTTTCCTGAGGAAGGGGCGTTTGTGTTGACGGCGAGCGAGGTGCTGCCCACCGGGATGCTCGGGCTGTTGTTGTGCGGGATTTTCGCGGCAACCATGACCTCGATGGATGCCGGGCTGAATCAGGGCGCGGGGATCTTCGTTCGGAATTTCTTCCTGCCGGTGATGCACCCGAATTGTCCGGAAAGACAGCTGCTGGTGGTTTCGAAGCTGGCGACGGGGGTATTTGGAGCGATCATGGTCTCCTGTGCGTTTCTTTGGGAAACGATGAGGGAGATGGCCTTGTTCGATCTCCTGACACAGGTGGCCATCAGCCTGGGTCTGCCGATGTCGATTCCGTTGTTTCTTGGTTTGTTCAGGCGGAAGACGGCACCTTGGGCGGGATGGTCGACGGTGGTGGTGGGGCTTTGCGCTTCCTACGTGGTCCGGTTCTGGTTGACGCCTGAGATGTTCGCCTTCCTGCCCGGAATGGAGGGGCCGTTTCTTCCCGAGGAGGTGACCACATTCCGAATCTTCAGCAGTGTCTTCATCGTCTGTGGGCTCTGCACGATGTGGTTTTTTGCGACCGGATGGTTCTACGACGAAAAGGATGAGAGCTACATGAAGCGCTTGGACGACTTCTTCGGCCGATTGAAGACGCCGGTGGTTTCGCCAAGCGGGTCGGGGTTGAAAGAAGAGAGGGCGATTTCCGTTTCCATTGGCCGTCTGTGCCTGATTTATGGTCTATTCGTCGCATCTCTCGTATGGATTCCCAATCCCATGACCGGTCGCCTTTGCTTTCTCGCCTGCGGGGGAGTCATGATTCTGGTGGGGGCCATCGTCTGCTTCAGCTATCGATCGCGACACCGATCCGAGTAGTGGCCTGTGCGGTTTGGCGTTGGACGTGTGGTTGGCTCATACGGATCGTGGGGGTATTGCTGGTCACGGCGCCTGGGGCGAGGGCGGATCACCCCCGGTTGCTGGTTCGTGCATCCGACCATGCGGAGATGCAATCCAGAGTGAGTGATGTCGGATGGGTGAAGGCGGCCTACGAGGTGATCAAGAGTCGGGTGGATCCTGTGGCAAAGAAGGTCGAGGAGGAGCCCGATTGGCTGGTATCGCGACTGATGATGAATTGGGAGACGCACTACATGCTCCCTGTGACACGCGAGTCAAAGTGGATCGGAGGTGAGGGACGGGCGCCGGTCCCTACGCCCAGATTCGCGGGGGCACGAGACTGGAAATCCATCTATGTGGTTCCCCGGAAGATTGAGGATTGGAAGCCCTACAACTCGTGGGGGGACGACGTGTGGTTGTGGAATACCGAAGAGGATGAAGGCGAGTGGGTTCATCCCAGTCAGACCGGGCGCCTGATTGAGTCGGTGAACTTTCACATCATGACCATCGCTGCGGAGGCCGCATTTCTCCACTGGGTCACCGGGGAAGAGCGCTATGCGAAGGTGGCGCTGCCGGTGCTGTGGACCTACATGGAGGGCTTTCAGTATGTTTTGCCTCCGCGGATCGAGGACCCCGAGAGCGGCTCGGGGCGGATCATCGGGACGACCTCGTTCGAGGTCATCCACGAGGATATCCTGATCCTCATCAGCCAGTGCTACGACTTCATCCACTCCTACTTGGTTGAGTCGGGGAAGGACCCCTTGGTGATCCAGAAGGGTATCAAGCGGATGGCGGACCGCGTGGTCGAGGGCGGCTTGAACGAGGGGAACTGGAACCTGTTCCAGGCGAAGATCATTGCCCACGGAGGCCTCGTGCTCGAGCCTGATGAGTATTACTCCGACGGGAGAGGTCGCGAGTACTATGTCGGTGAAGTCCTGCATGCGGACCGACCGGGTCAGCTTGGATTGATGCAGGTGGTCGAACAGGGTTACGATCGAAAGACCGCGATCTGGCCGGAAGCGCCGGGCTATGGATTTGAAACGACGGCGAGCATCCTCGGGGTGGCAAACCTGCTCGCTCTCGAACCGGGAGGACGTGAGCTCCTGGACCACCCACAATTGGAGCGTGCCTTGCTGGTGCAGGCCGAACTGGTGCATCCCAATGGTCTGTCGATCGGTCTCGGTGACTCGACGAATATCCGGATCAACATGAACGCGCTGGAGATGTTGATTTCCGCAGCGAGAAAGCTGGGCAAGCGGGAGCAGGAAGCGCGCCTGACATCGCTGCTTCTCAACGAGATCAAGACCGGACGCTATGACCGGTCAAAGCAGGCCACGCTTCATGCCGTCACGAGTTATGTCGGAGATCTGCTGGACGTTGCGCCGTTGTCGAAGGAGCCGCTTCGCACTTTCATGGCAGAGCCACTCAATGCGCTGATGATGCATCTGGATGGATCGGCTCCCGAGCACGACCTGTCCGCGGCCATGTTTGGGACTGCCGGTGGGCATGCCCATGCGAATGGTCTCGCCATCGAATTGTATGGCGCGGGACAGATTCTTGCTCCGGACCCCGGTCGTGGGTCCAGCTACTGGCAGAGGGATCAACGTCATTACTACTCGAGAATGGCGGCCCACAATACAGTGATTCCCAATGGCCATGCGCTGTATCCGCCCGAGGGGCCAGGCCAGTTGGCAATGACTCTCGAGGCAGTTGAGCCGGAGTCGGAGAAGACGGGGCTCACCGAGCACATCGGGTTTGCTCAAGCAAGGTTCCGGCATCTCCGTCCGGCAGCCGACCAGCGGCGGACCCTGGGAGTCGTCCGTATCGACGGGGAGACCGGATTCTACTTCGATGTGTTCCGGTCCCGTGTGCTCGATGCTGATCAGGAGCGGTGTCACGACTACCTGTATCATGGACAGGCGCAGGAGGTGACCGTGGTGGACCGGAAGGGGGATTCACTCGGCTTCGAGCCATGCGAGCTGCTCGGCGAGCAGCATGGGGACCTCAGTGGCTACGACTACTTTCGTGCAGAAAGCTCGACGGAGTTCGATGGTGATTTTCGTGCGATCTTTCCGCTGCGTCTTCCTGACGGGAAAAGTCCGACCATGGCGATGTGGATGCTTGGGGAAAAGGACAGGCGGATCTTTTCGATGGAGGCTCCCCAGAATCGAGCCATTCGAAAGAACCTGCCGCGTGGGCTCGACAAGATGCCGATGCCGACGGTGCTGGTGCGTCAATCGGGTGAAGCTTGGAGTCGACCTTTCGTGGCACTTTATGAACCCTATTTCGAGGAGCGGGGTGCCTGGATCCGTTCCGTCCGGCGATGCGGGACCGATGGGGGGCATGCGGCGGTGCTGGTGTCGGGGGAGGACGCCAAGGTGTTCCTTGTTGAATCGGCGACCCCCGGGAAAGCGTTTGAGATCGAGGGGGTGACCTTCGAAGGAACGCTGGGGGTGGTGCTGATCAAAAAGGGACAGGTTGAGGAGGTGTACCTCGGTCATGGGAAGCTGCTTGAAATGCCGGGCTTGAAAGTGTCCGCCAATGGTCCGCAGCCGGTTACGGCCGTTTTGATAAGAGATCAAAATGGAGCATGGCGCTGCCGGTCCTCGGGGGAGGTGACATGGAATGCTGAGAATGCATTGGTTCACCCTGCAGCATTTCGGTAGGAAACGAGTTAACAAGGAAACCGTTTGGATGCTTCATTAGGCTGATCTCGTGCCTAGTCTTCGTGTTCCGGGCTACTCTCAGTTGCGGCACACAACCATGGCAATTCAGTCAGACATCGACACTCTTGCGACTCCGTGCATGACGGATGTTGAGAGTGCGTTGGGTGCCTCGATTTCGAAGATACGGAAGTTCTTCCCATCCTTGGTTGCATCTCCTGCGAGTTGGGGTTTCGACCGAGCCGGCCACTACTCGGACCGCAATGAGTCGTTCTACCATATCGACAACTGGACGACCTCGTTCTTTGCTGGAATGGCTCTGATCGCATCGGCTGCGGCAGATGACCCTGAGTTGCTCGATGTGGTTGGTGGCCTCAAAGAGAACTACGAAGAGAAGATCGGACGGCATGGGAAGGATACCATGCACGACCTGGGTTTTCTTTTCTCATTGTACTCGGTGGCTCTGTATCGGCGCACGGGCGAGGAGCGGCATCGCGAGACCGGTTTGCGTGCGGCGCGCCTATTGGCCGACCGGTTCATCGAACCTGGAGATTACATCCGCGCCTGGGGGCGAATGGACGATTCCTCCTGCAAATACCAAGGCCTTGCCATCGTCGACAGTTTGATGAACCTGCCGCTGCTCTACTGGGCGGCCAAGGAGGAAGGCGATACACGTCTTCGGGATATTGCAATTCGGCATACCAATACCACCTTGAAGCACTTCGTGCGCCCTGATGGGTCGGTCTTCCATGCGTTCCGCTTCGATCCGGAGACCGGGAGTCCGCTCGGGGGTGACAATTACTGTGGGCTGGATATCGATTCCCACTGGGCCCGGGGTGCCTCCTGGGCAATGTATGGGTTCGCTTTGGGTTTCAGGCATACGGGGGATGCGAGTTACCTTGCGGCGGCTCGAAAGGTGGCCGAAAAGTTTGTGAATGAGCTCGATGGGGTGGGAGTTCCGGTCTGGGACTTTTCCCTGGCTCATGAGGACACGGCGATCCGTGATTCGTCGGCCGCGGCCATTGCCTGTTGCGCGATTCAGGAGTTGGATCGCCTGGGTGAGGCCACACCAGCGCTACTCGAGGGCAAGGAGCGGATGATTCGTGCGCTGTGTTCGGAGCGATTTCTCGATTCGACCACGGCGAGAGCGGGTCTCCTGCGTGAAGGGGAGGTTGGCGACGGTCAGGGGAGTTTCATCAGTGTCTACACAAGCTGGGGTGACTATTTCTTCACCCAAGCCGTCGCCGAAGAGTGCGGGTATGCCGTGGACTTCTGGCATTGATCCCTCCGCGCTTGCAAATGGTCGCGGCTAGCGGGGTAGTTCGACCTGCTCGCGGGACATCAAGTAGGCGATCAGGTCGCGGAGTTCCTGGTCATTGAGCGGGTCAAGAAGTCCGGTCGGCATCATGCTGGCCTTCTGCTTCTCCTGCTTCCGGATCTCCTCACGGGAAACGGTCACCTCACGGTCGGTCATGCTCAGAGTGATGGTTTGCGGGGTCTGTCGGCGCTGCATCCCGCTGAGAACGCGTCCGTCTTTCAGATAGAGAAGCATCAGCGCGTGCTCGCTGGCCACGACGGCATTGGGGTCGACGATGCTCTCGAGGAGATAGTCGATGGAATGGCGACCACTCCCGGTAATGTCCGGACCGATGGAGCCACCCTCCCCGTAGAGCTTGTGGCAGGCGGCACAATTGGATTGGAAAAGAAGGCGCCCTTGTGATGGGTTGGCTTTGGACAGGAATTCCGGTGTGAGCTTCGAGCGGTAGCTGGCGATGCTTTGTATCAGTTGCTCCGGTGACTCTCGTAGTTCGCCCCAGCGAGCGGAGAGCTTCTCGTTCAGTGTGGGCTTGTTGAGATGCTTGATTTGTCGGGCATGAATGGTGGTCAGGTCCGCGGTTGGAATCGTGGTGCCAAGATGGTCGAGAAGCAGCGATGCGGAGGCTGGTCGCGACAGAAGAAGTGTGATCACTTCGCTACGGGCTCGATCCGGCAGATCCGGATAGCGGCGAATCAGTGATTCGGCGACCGAAGGGTCTTTGCTGGAAGACAGGCCGTGGATGGCGATCGGGGCGAGTTCCTCAACATCCAGGCAGGCTTCACAGATTTCCTGCAAGTCCGGGGCGGCGAGTTCCACTAGCAGGGACAAGGCGCCACGCCGGGCCTCGACGGGGGCATCCGTCTTCATGGCTGTCTGCCGCAGGGTGGTCAGTTGGCGTTTGTCCCCGAAAAGGATGCTGAGCGCGATGACCGAGGGGGCATGTTGTTCGGCCTCGGGAAGTTGTTTCACGAAAGCAGCCCAGTTGTCCGGTCGGGGGGCGCGTTTCCAGCCGTCGAATGCCTGAGTCAGGCCGTCGATCCTCTCCCTGGCTCCACTCTCGACATGGATGTCGAGCAGGGCATTGAGGGCTGCCGGTGTCTCGTTCACCGCTGCTGCGATGCGCCGGGCAATGAACCGCCGGACCGGCGGGAGGCGACAGTCCTCGAACAAATCGACGAGTCGCGGCAGTGGGAGTTGGCAAATCCCCGACCAGATCAAGTGGGGGAGGTTGTGATCACTGGAGTCGGATTCGAAGGAGAGAAGGAGTCGGGCGAGTTCGACCCGCTGGTCTTCTTGGAGTTTCGGCAGCGACGAGGCAAGTGCGAGTCGCGTGGAAGGATGAGCGCCGACCAACTCTGGATCGGTGATCCGGTTCCAAACTACCGGTGGAACCCCGGGCTTGTGGTCAGGTTTGTTGGTTGACGGGTTGTCGATCAGGATCCGGATCAACTGCGAATGCAGTGCAGGCGTGTCCTGGGTGAGCCAGGGAAGCATGGCGGCTGCTTCGACTGTGTCATTCCGGAGGGTGGACATCAGCCACAGGCGGCGGAGTGCGGTGCTTTCGGGGGATTTTTCCGGAGCATTGGGCAGGATCCTCCCGACGAGGGCTGAGATGGCTTCGAGTCTCTGGTCGCCTCCTTGGTGGACTCGCTGTCTGAGTTCCCACCGGGCCATGCGGGATGCCCATTCATTGCGGTTTGTCTGGAGCTCGATCAACTTCTCATTGCTCAGGCTGCCCAGGTCCGTTCTGAAGGGTGTGGGATCTCCGTAGCTGATTCGATAGATCCGGCCTGAAGTACGATGGACACCGTCGTGCTCATGACATTCTCCGATGTCGCTCCAATCGAGGATGTAGAGCGAACCGTCCGGGCCGGTCGAAACCTCGACCGCACGGAACCACGGGTCGCTGGTGCTGATGAAATCGGGTTCGTGCTTTCCGACGTAGCCGCTCCCTGAGGGTTCGAGGCGATCCACGTTGATCCGACGTCCATGCAGATTCGCGGTGAAGACCTTGCCGCGGTAATTCTCCGGAAACTGTTCTCCCTGATAGATCGTCATGCCGACATGGGCGTGTCCACCACCGAGATCATCGGAGAGTCCGGCGGCATTGCGGGATTGCTTCCACTTCTTGCCGGTATCCCAGTGGTAGTGATCCGCGTGTTGGTCGATGAGTTCGTAGACGTGGGGGTAGGGGTCTTCTCCGAACATGCGCTTGAAGTGTGCGCCCGGGATGGCGTGCCAAAGGTGGCCGATGACCGTATTGATGAAGAAGAGATCGCCGTTGGCGTTCCAGTCGGAGCCCCAGGGATTGGTGGTGCCGTGGCAGTAGGGCTCGAATCGTTGGTGGACGGGATGATATCGCCAGATCCCTCCGCCAATCGGCTGGCGTTCATCCTTGGGCGTGGAAGGTGGCCCGATGTGGCAGGTTCGGGTGATGCCTGTGCGACCATAGAGCCATCCATCCGGACCCCACTTGAGGCCATTGGCAATCGTGTGGCGCAATCCATTGTCCGCACCGAAGCCATCAAGCAGAACCACGGGTGGGCCGGTGGGGCGATCCTCCTCGCAGGGGATGAAAAGCAAGTGGGGTGGGCAGAGCGCATACACACCGCCGAAGCCGCGCTCGATGCTGGTCAGGCGCTGGAGATCGTCGGCGAACACCGTCCGTTCATCGAAGCGCCCGTCGCCATCGGTGTCGTCGAAGATGAGAATGCGGTCGCGCAGTTTCAGGTCGTAGCGTTCCTTCTGGTCCGAGTAGGTGTAGTTCTCGGCCACCCACATTCTCCCCCGTTCATCCCAGCACATCGCGATGGGATTCCTGATGTCCGGCTCCGCGGCGTAGAGCGTGGCCTTGAAACCCTCGGGCAGGGTGAACCGGTCGACGAGGGTCTCCGGATCCTCCAACGGTGTGTCCCGCACTGCCTGATTGTTGGTGGGCTCGGGGAAGTCACTTGCGAATGCCAGTGAGGAGATCCCCAGGCAGATCCCAAGCGCGAATCGGATTGGAGTGAGACGTTTGATTGCAGGATCATGGGTGGATTCAATCCTAGAGGCGAGGGAGGAATGGGCCGCACAGGTTTGGAACCTGCGATTCGAATACGAACCCAAGAGAATCCCGGGTTGGTTCGTTCCCAGCATCATGAGAATCACCTTTCCCGAGTTCAAGGAGTCGAGTGGTCGGAGCGGCATGAGCTCGATGGTCGACATCGCGTTCCTGTTGCTGATCTTCTTTCTGGTCGCAACGACGATCATGCCGACCGAGCGGGATCTGCCGATGAAGTTGCCGGTCCCCCATGGGGAAGCCATGGATTCGAGCACTCCGGTCTGGATCGAGATCACTCCGGACAATTCCGTGATCTGGGGTCAGGGAGAGGCGGGGATCACGGTGGCCCATGGCGGTGACGGACGGGAGCTTCCGGTTCTGAAGCGTGGGCTTGAAGCCGCAGTTGCTGCGGCCGGGAGCGAGGAACTCGGGGTGATGCTGATGACGGATGACGGCGTCAGCACGCAGCGGTTCACCGATGTGCTCAATTGCCTGGCAGCCTGCGGGGTGTTGCAGGTCTCGCTGGTCGAGCGGGATTAGGAAATGAGGCCCCGTGGGGATCAAGGGACGCGGACGGGCTCGATCGAGGCGGTGGTGAAGCGGACGACAATCAGGTATTTCCCGGACTGCATTGAGGTGCCAAGCAGTGCGGAGCCCCCGCCGTCGAGACGCCAGATGTGGGAAGCGAGGAACAGGTCGTTCTGCAGCTCATTGCGTTCCGGATACTTGCCTGCCTGGAGGGGTTTTCCGTGCAGGGTGGTCAGGAGGTCGGCGAGTTCGGTCCAGTTGTCCTGAAGTCGGCTGGCATAGGATTCCGAGCCAAGGCCCTGGGTCTGCAGGGAGATCTCCTCCAGGTTGCCGGCTTTGGACCAGTCGAAGTAGAGTTCGCAGTGGAGCCCGCCGATCTGCTGCTTGGTCCGGTAGGTGCCGTTCAGGCCGAAGCGACCGAAGAAGGTCTCATCGAGGGTGGTCTCCACCACCTTGCTGGCCTTCAGCTTCGCTTCGACATCCTTGCGGTTGTCGCCGAAGCAAAGGGTGTCGAAAATCGCGTTCGGGTTGATCGGTGTTTCCTCGGCCTTTGGCGGGTTCTTTGCGGTCAGCCACGCCTGGTCGGTCTCGTGAAGCTTGTCGATGTTCAGGGTGAAGACCTGACCGTCCTGACGGCGAATGGTCACGTGCCGGGCGTCGTGCCCCAGGTAGGTCCCGGTGAAGGATCCGGAGCCCTCCTTGTTCCGCCAGGTTCGCGACTCGGCGTTCGCTGTGCCGATGAAGAGGATCATCAGCAGTGCAATCAGGAAGGACTGGGTCGGATTCATAGGAGGTTGAAACGCGGCTAGGGGGAAAAGTTTGCGGGATATTCCGTCATTTTGAAACCCGGAAGAGCAGAGGGCAGGGCGCCGGTCTCGGTTTCGGGCACCTTCACCAAGCAAGAAAAATCCCGGCAGGGCCTGAGCCGCTGCCGGGATGAAATTCACGCTGAACGTGGACTGCAGAAAATCAGTATCTCTGAGTGCGGCTGTGCCTGTAGTAGGTCTCGAAACCCAGCTCTGGTGGGAACTCGGAGAGGCCGTCGTGCACGTTCATCTCAATGCGGTTGTCCATGCCACACTTTTCGTAAGGTGGCTTGAAGGTGCCACGGTAGGTCGGGCAGGTGAAAGTGAAGAGCTCGTAGAAGCCATAGCCGAGGCGGCGAAGGGCACGGCTGGTGCCGTCGACCACACCGTAGGAGTAGCCAGCCTTGCGACCGTAGTCATCGCCCTTACGGACGATCTGCTCCGGGATTTCCATGAAGCCGTAGAGGATGTTGCTGATGGCACGGCCCAGTTTCCGGGTCGAGTTGTAAGCGTGGCCTGGAGGGGCTTGGATGTCAGCGGAGGCAATGCCGCTGAAAGCGAAGAACGCAGTCGCAAGAATGAAGAGTTTTTTCATACGTTGGAGTGATGTTTTCAGAGGGAGGCGGGGCTTGGCAACGGCAAAGTTCCCCGGAATTCAATGAGAGTGAAAGAATTTGCGGAATCACAGGCTGACTCCGGTCGCCGAAAGGACGCCGGGGGTGCTGCGAATGGAGTCCATCAGCTCGGCTGAGAGCGGCGAATCGACCTCGATCACGGTCAGGGCGTTGCCGTCGCTCTTGTTTCTGGCGAGCGAGAGGTTGGCGATGTTCTGCTGGGCCGAGCCGAGCAGGGTGCCGACGGCGCCAACGATACCGGGGCGGTCGTCGTTCTTCACGATGAGGAATTCGCCCTTGATGTTGGTGTCGACGAACAAGCGGTCGATTTCCACGATGCGCGGGCTCTTGCCGATGATGGTGCCTGCCACGCGGAAGCGCTGATCTCCTTTGCGCAGCTCGGCGACGAGGAGCTCGTTGAACTCAGTCTGGGCGCTGATGGTGGACTCCGTCAGGTCGAGGCCCATTGATTGGGCCACGGCGGGGGCGTTGACGATGTTGACCTGGCCGTCGCTGCGGCGGGCGCTGAGCAAGGCGGTGAGGGCCTTGCGCGAGACGAGTCCGGTGTCCTTCTTGGCCAGCGGGCCGTGGTAGGACACGCGCAGGGAGTCCGGGTTCTCCGGGCCCAGCTTGGCGAGCAGCTTGCCGAGGGAGCCGGCGAGGTCGAGGTAGGGGCCGACTTCCGCGAGGGCGGCGGCGTCGAGCGACGGCATGTTGATCGCGTTGCGGATCTCGCCGGTGGCGAGGAAATCGCGGATCTGCTCGGCCACCTGGATTCCCACGTTTTCTTGGGCTTCATTGGTCGAGGCACCGAGGTGGGGGGTGAAGGCGACGTGCTTGTTGAGCCCGAAAAGGATGTGGTCGGCTGGCGGTGGTTCTTCCTCGAAGACATCGAGACCGCAGCCGGCGATGTGTCCGGATTCGATCGCTGCCTTGAGCGCGGGTTCGTCGATCAGGCCGCCGCGGGCGCAGTTGACGACGATGGCACCGGGATTCATCGAGGCGAGGCGAGCTTCGTTGAGAATGTGCTTGGTGTCGTCGGTCAGCGGCACGTGGAGGGTGACAACGTCGGCTCCGTTCAGGGCGATGTCGGGGGATTCCGCCAGTTCAACCTTGAGTTCATCTGCGCGGCTCTGGGTCAGGAATGGGTCGTAGGCGACCACCTTCATGTTGAATGCCTGGGCGCGTTTGGCGAATTCCGAGCCGATCCGGCCCATGCCGAGGACGGCAAGGCGCTTTCCGTTGAGCTCGATGCCCTGGTAGGCCTTGCGCGCTGCCTTGAAGTTCCCTGCGAGCACTTCGGCGTGGGCCGGAGCGATGTTCCGGGCGGTCGAGAGCATCAGGGTGAAGGCGTGCTCGGCGGTCGAAATGGTGTTGCCGGTCGGCGTGTTCATGACGATCACCCCGTGGTCGGTGGCGGCCGCACGGTCGATGTTGTCGACTCCGACGCCGGCCCGGCCGACGGCCCGCAGTTTTTTGGCGGCGGCGAACACCTCGGCGGTGACCTTCGTCTGGGAACGGACGACGAGGGCATCGTATTCGCCGATGATGGAAATCAGCTCCTCAGGTGGGAGGCCGGTCTTGAAATCGGCGGAAATGTCGGGATGAGCATTGAGAGCGGCGACGCCGATTTCCGAAATGGGGTCCGAGACGAGAACGCGATAGGTGGCCATGAGGCCGGAGGCCATAAGTTGCTCAGCGGCGACTGGCAAGGCTTCTGAGTGGCCGAGACTGTCAGTTGGGTTAAATGGATGGCATGACGGGTGGGACGGGGCCGCGGGTGGATTCCGGGGCGATGGGAATTTGACCGACTCTGGCGCCCCTGCGTCTTGACGTCGTGTGCGTGGAAAAACACAGTCCGGCCATGTCAGACGAACGCCGCCCGTATTCCTCGCCCATGCTTGATGGCCCCGATCGTGCCCCTTCGCGGGGGATGCTGTATGCGGTCGGCTTTGAGAAAGAGGATTTCTCCAAACCGCACATCGGGATCGCTTCCACGTGGTCGCAGGTCACTCCGTGCAATATCCACATCGACCGGCTGGCCAAGGAGTCCGCGAAAGGGGCTGATGCGGCGGGTGGCAAGGCGGTGATTTTCAACACCATCACGATTTCCGACGGTATTTCCATGGGGACCGAGGGGATGAAGTATTCGCTGGTTTCCCGCGAGGTGATCGCCGACTCGATCGAAACGGTGGTGGGCTGCGAGGGGATGGACGGATTCGTGGCCATCGGCGGCTGCGACAAGAACATGCCGGCCTGCGTGATGGCGATGGCGCGGATGAATCGCCCGAGCGTCTTCGTGTATGGCGGAACGATCCTTCCCGGTTGCGCGACCATCAAGGGCAAGGAAGAACAGCTCGACATCGTTTCGATCTTTGAGGCGGTCGGGAAACACGCATCGGGTGAGTTTTCCGACGAAGAACTGGAGACGGTGGAAAGCTGCGCGATCCCGGGCGAGGGATCCTGCGGGGGCATGTACACCGCGAATACCATGGCCTCGGCGATCGAGGCGCTGGGCATGAGTCTCCCCAACAGCTCGGCGCAGGCGGCGGTCAGCGACGACAAGATGCGCGATTGCTTTGATGCCGGTGCGGCGGTGCTCAACCTGATCGACAAGGGGATCAAGCCCCGCGACATCATGACCCGCAAGGCGTTCGAGAACGCCATTACGGTGGTGATTGCGCTCGGGGGATCCACCAATGCGGTGCTGCACCTTCTCGGCATGGCGAGTGCCGCTGAGGTCGAACTTTCCATCGACGACTTCACCGAGATCGGGAAGCGGGTGCCGCTGTTGGCGGATTTGAAGCCGAGCGGTCGTTTCGTGATGGCCGAGCTGGTGCGGATTGGTGGCACGGTGCCTCTGATGCGCATGCTGCTTGAGGCAGGGCTGCTGCACGGTGACTGCATGACGGTGACCGGCAAGACCATGGCGGAGAACCTGGCGAACTCACCCTTGGTTTATCCCGAAGGTCAGGAGGTCATCCGTCCGCTGGACAATCCGATCAAGAAGGACAGCCACCTGCGGATTCTATACGGGAACATCGCGCCGGGTGGTGCGGTCGCCAAGATCACCGGCAAGGAAGGCGAGTCCTTCACCGGCAAGGCCAAGGTGTTTGATTCCGAAGACGATGCGATGAAGTCGATCCTCGAAGGAGGGATTCAGGACGGCGATGTGATCGTCATCCGTCGCGAGGGACCGAAGGGTGGTCCGGGGATGCGCGAAATGCTCGGCCCCACCAGTGCGATCATGGGCCGTGGACTTGGCAAGACCGTGGCCCTGATCACGGACGGCCGATTCTCCGGAGGGAGTCACGGATTCGTAGTTGGCCACATCACCCCGGAAGCTCATGAGGGTGGGCCGATCGGTTTGCTGGTCGATGGCGACGAGATCAC
This sequence comes from Haloferula rosea, assembly GCF_016595525.1. Taxonomy (GTDB): domain Bacteria; phylum Verrucomicrobiota; class Verrucomicrobiia; order Verrucomicrobiales; family Akkermansiaceae; genus Haloferula; species Haloferula rosea. The sequence continues at coordinate 39,590 of NZ_JAENII010000008.1, read as the reverse complement.
GATTGATGCCGTCAACAACAAGATCTCCGTGAATCTCGATGACGAGGCCTTGCAGGCTCGCCGCGACAACTGGACCCAGCCCGAGCCGCGCTACACGCGGGGGGTGCTGGCGAAGTATGCCAAGTTGGTGACCAGCGCCAGTGAGGGTGCGGTGACCGACAAGTATTTGTGAATCCAGAAGACAGCTTCCCGCTCGGGGTCAGGCTGAGTCTCGCATTCCTTCGGTTTGTGAGGCTGGTCATGGTCCTGGTGGTGCTGGCTTCGCTGATGGGAGGTGGGATCGCGGCCTGGTTGCTCGGAGCCATGGGTGGGGAGGTCAGAGATGGAGTCACTGCCTGCCTGATGGGTCTCGCGGGGCTTGGCATTGCCGGTTTCTTCCATGGTGGGGCATTGCTCACCGAGTTGTTGGGCGATCAGATTCAGACGACCCAGCTTTCGGGGCAGAGCACGGCGGGACTGAATGCCAGCTGGCAGAAGCCGTACTTCCGCAGTCTCCTCGTTTCCTGTGAGTCCATGTTGTGGTTCGTCTTTGTCCCCCAGGTGGTCATGGCCCTGGGGCTTGGCCTCGCACATGGATTCAATGGATGTCGGCTTTGCTGCCTGCTGCTGGCGCCTCTGTTGATGCTCTCCCTCAAGTCGGGGCTGAGTTATGCGCGGCGCCGGCTGGTGGCTTCTGATCCGTTCGATCGTGAAGGAACGTCTTGAGCATGGGGCTGATGACCTATTCGATCACCCTGTGGACGATGAGTTTGTTGAATTGCAGCGGTTGAGGCATGGTGGACCGGCGGACGACTTGATCGGATTGCTCGATGGAGCGGGGATTGAGTACCGGACCAGCTCCACCGCTCCGACCTTCGATCTTTCCAGTCTGGGTGCCGAGCGGGACGCGGAGGTGATTTTCTCCGTTGCCGCTGAGGACTATCCGAAGGCGCGGGATCTCTTGGAAGCGACCTATCTGAATGACCCGCTTCCTGAGGATCACCACCTCCTTACCGCGAGTGACGACGATCTGATTGAGATCCTCGCCCATGAGTCGGAGTGGAGCGCGTTCGATGTGGCTCACGCTCGGCAAATGGCCAAGGCGAGGGGGCTGGACCCTGCGGCGGTCCAGCGGGAGCGGGAGCAGAGCCTCAGGTTGAAGCAGGAGGGGAAGCAGGCGTCCCGGTTTCTGGTGCTGGGAGGATTCGTGTGCTGCATCATTGCCGGGTGCGGCTTCCTGCTGTTCGGGATCGCCGGAGTGGGCATCGGGTGGTCGCTTGTCAGCATGAAGGACAAGACGCCGGAGGGGGTGTTCCCGACCTATGACCAAGCATCCCGGAAGGTTGGGGTGATCATGATTTGGTTCGCGGTGATCGCGGCGGCGGTAGGCATCGTGACACGTCTCATGCTGGCTCGCTGGTAGCGCCGGATCAGTTGCTGCATGCCCATGACATTCTGCGGCTTGCCAAATGGCGTTCGGGGCCGATGCTGGGGCCGTGCGTAGCATCTTGGTGACAGGTGGAAATGGCGGGCTGGGCTTGGCCATCGGCCGATGGTTTCTGGAGCAAGACGAGGAAACCCGAGTTTGGCTCGGTGTCCGGTCGAGCCGCGTCAAGGCGGAGGCACTTGCGGCCGAATTCGGAGGTCGATGCGAGCTGGTGGGACTTGAAGTCACGGATCGTGAGAACTGGGAGGCGGCCGTGGCCAGGATTTCGGCAAAGGATGGCCGGCTCGACGTGCTGGTGAACAATGCCGGGGTGCACCGCGACTCCCTTCTCGCCACGATGTCCGATGAGGATTGGAGCTCGGTGATTTCATCCAATCTCGATTCCGTGTTCTACGGATGCCGGGCGGTGATCCGCACGATGATGGGCCAGCGATTCGGGCGAATCATCAATATCGCCTCGCTGAGTGCCCTGCTTCCTCCGGTGGGCCAGACGAACTATGCTGCGGCCAAGGCCGGCGTGGTGACGCTCAGTCAAACCCTGGCCAAGGAAGTCGCCCGGGCCGGGATTACGGTGAATGCCATCCTTCCCGGATACATCGAGACCGAGGCACTTTCCGACATGGATTCGGACGCCGCCAAGCGGGCGAAATCGGGCATCCCGATGCGTCGCTTCGGTCGTCCCGAAGAGGTCGCCGCCGCGGTCGGCTTTCTCGCTTGTCAGGATGCAGGGTACATCACAGGTTCCGCTTTGAAGATCGACGGCGGCATTTTCTGAAAAAAAAGACACTTAAACGAAACTCAAATGGCTGAAGGCGCGGAACTGCGGACGCAGATCAAGGAGATGATGATCGACGAGCTCATGCTCGATTTCGAAGCATCGGAGATTGAAGACAACACGCCGATCTTCGGAGCCGAAGGTCTGGGATTGGACTCGGTGGATGCGCTGCAACTGGTGGTCGCCATCGAAAAGCATTTCGGGCTCAAGATCGGCGATGCCGACAAGGCCAAGACCGTGCTCGAAAGCGTCGAGACGGTCGCCAAGGAGATCGAGGCGCAGCCTTGATCCCGGGTGATGCATTGGCAGTCGGATGAAGAAGTGGCTGCTGTTTTTGATCAAACTGGTCCTGACCGGCTTGTGCCTGTGGTGGGCACTGCGGGAAGTTGAATGGGACAATTCCATCCTCGCCAGCCCGGGTGATCTGTCGTGGCGCTGGATTCTGCCGGGCATCTTTCTTGCAGGGGTCACGGTTCTCCTGACGGCCTTCCGCCTGTGGGTGCTTTTGCTCGCTCAAGGGATCCGGATCACGCTGTGGCGCTCGGTTGAGCTGACCCTGATCGGCAATTTGTTCAACCTGCTCGCGGTCGGGAGCATCGGCAGTGATGCCGCCCGCATTTTCCTGCTGATCCGCGATCATCCCGAACGAAAGATGGCGGTCACCCTGGCGGTGATGTTTGATCACTTGGTCGGCTTGATCGCGATGTCGGTGGTGTTCTTCGCGCTGACCGCGGGCCGCTTTGATGCGCTCGCCAGCCAGAGTGAGGAGACGCGCGCCATCCTGAAATTTTCGTGGGTGTTCTTCAGCGGAGGCCTGGCATCGATCGTGTTCATGTTCGTGATGTCCGCTCCGCCGATCCACAACCGCATCAAGGCAAAGCTGATTCACACCCGATTCGCCATGATGAGGAAGTTCCCCGAAGCGCTCGATGTGTATCGGACGAAGTGGGGCCATGCCCTGCTTGCCACTGCGGCAGCAATCGTGATGCTGCCGATCTACTATGCCAGCTTCTGGTGCGGCGCGCGGTCGGCGGGTTCGATGGTGGATGCGACTCCGATCCTGGTTGCGATGCCAGTGGTGGACATGCTCAGCGCGATGCCGCTGTCCATTTCGGGGCTCGGGGTGCGCGAGGCATCCATGAAGATCCTGATGGAAGACCTGACCGGCATGAAACCGGACATCGCGGTGGCAGCAACGCTCATCGGTTTCGCCTGTTCCCTCATCTGGACCTTGATGGGAGGCCTCCTGTTTCTCCGTCCACGCGACCGGGCGTCGGTGGAGACCATCGAAAGCCTCACCTCCGAAGAGGAGGATGGCTAGGTGGCGGTCGTGGAGATCTTTCGAATCGCCGCCCGCTTTCGCCACCGTCGAATGGCGAAAACCGGAATGGCCATGATGATGATCATGGCCGCGGCGATCCACCCCCAGGGCAAGGGGATGGGGGCGGTGAAGGTCATCAGCATGGGTTCCCCCATGGCTTCTCCCAAGGTCTTGTCCCAGATCAGGGTGCGCCCTTCATCCTCCGTCCGGTCGGCGCTGTGGACGTTTGCCGCGGTTGGCAGGTGAATGATGTAGGTCATCCGTCGTTCGGCCTTCTCTGCTTTCGGGATCATCATGGCGGCGAGCCCCAGAGCCGACCCGACGTCCACCTTGCGCGCGAACGTGATGTCCGTGCCCTCGCGCTGGAACTCGAACTCACCGATCAACTTCAAAGCGGCGTCCGGCAAGCCCTCCACGGCAGCGCTCTCGGAAAGGTCGAGCAGGGAAAACATGGAGTCGGTCGAGAGCTCCGCATGGATGAGGATCTGGTCGTCCTCGTGGGTGACCACAAGCTCATCCAATCGGAGTTCGGGTGCTTCGCGCAGCAACTCGTCGACCTGTTCGCGGATCCCGGCTTCGCCGCCCAGTGGGGTGACCACGGCCCTGGGAAGGCTGTAGTCCATCTGCATGCGTCCTCCGCCGCGGGCGTCGATCCAGATTTCCTCGCGAACCTCGAAACATGAAGTGACGAGCAGCGTGAGGCCGAGGGTGAGCAGACGGAAGATGTGGGGCATGGAGGAGAGATGATTTGCCGGCCGGGGGCTTGTGGGTGGGCGGGTTCAGCGAGTCGGTTGGATCGAGAACTGCCAGTGGTAGTCCTTGTCGGGCTTCGGCTGGTGTTTGTCCATTGGCCAGGCACCCCACGAGTTGACTCCACCGACACCCATCTGGAGATGGTCCACGTGCACGGTGATGAAATCCCGCTCGGGGATGTCACAGGGGTGACGTGGCCCCTCGAGGTCCGACATGGCGAATGGGTATGCGCTCATTTCCAGTGGCTCACCGAGGGCATGGAAGCTCAGGCCTACGCCATCTGCCGTAGTCAGCGAACCGTGGCGGATGCCGGTGCGGTTTGCCGTGGCTTGCGGCTCGACGTAGGGGAACCACGCATCGGCGACCGGCTTCGACCAAAGGCCGAGGCGTCCGCCCGCCTGACGGTCGAGCATCGTCTCGTCGGGACCGTGGCCGTACCATGTCCAGTTCGACAAGTCGGGGCGGAGCCGGCACTGCATGCCGAGCCTTGGTATGGCGCGTCCCAGTGGCTGTCCTTTGGGACGCACGGTGACGTCCACACTGATGCGTCCGGTTCCGTCCACCTTGTAGATCACGGTCGACGTCGATTTTCCGACCGGGAGCTTCAAGTCGTAGTGGACGATCACGGCTCCTTCTTTCCTGGTGGCTTTGGAATTGCTCACGACCGCCTCAGAACCGGCATCCTTCCAGACGCCGCATCGGTTGGCGTAGCCATTGGCCCTTTCGTTGTCGACGGGTGCCCGCCAGAAGTTCAGTCGCATTGGCGCGACCAGGAGGTTCTCGCCGCCGATGGACAACTGGCTGAGCGAACCCAGTTCGTCGTCGAAGGTCACCACGAAGCCTTCGCCGGAGACAATGGTTTGTTCGTTCGCTTGTTCGAGCGTGACCTCGCCCGGGGTCTTCGTCGGAGTCAGGGTGAAGGCGTCTCCCGCGATGGGGAATTGCTCCCAATCCACCAGGTGTCCGGCCTTTGCCCATGGCGTGTCATTCTTGAGTCGGAGTTCCGCGGTGAGGATCACCTCCGTCCCGGGTGCGAGCTTGAACATGGGAAGCTCGACCGGAACCTCCTTGGATTCGCCGGGCGCGATGGTGGGGAGCGGGAGCTTCTCATCGATGCGGCCCTCACCGTTCACCAGGTGGCCGATCACGAGTTCAAGATCATCCAGCGAGGTGAAGAACCGTTTGTTGGTGATCCGCAGGGCGCTGCGACCGATCAGGGCGATGTCCGTGTCGGCATAGACCTTGGCGACTTCCTGAAGTTGTGGCGTTGGCTTGCGATCGGAAGTGATGATGCCGTTGCAGCAGAAGTTGTCGTCGTTCGGCTTGTCGCCGAAGTCCCCGCCGTAGGCGAAGAACTCGAGCTCTCCCTCGGCGCGGGTGAACTTGGAGAAGTCGACGTCCAGCAGGGTGCCGGCCTGATCGAGTTGATCGGCTGCCAGGGCGCGGTCATGGAGCCGGACCTTGTGGATGGCGCCATTGAAGGACCGGGACGGATGGTCCGCATTGGTGGAAATCCCGATCGGCTGGCCATTTGGATCGGGCTTGCCGCTGGCCTCCTTGGTGGCGAGCACCTTGCCGTCGAGGATCAGGGAAAGCTGGGTTCCGTCGTAGGTGCCGGCGAGGGTGTGGCGATTGCCTTCGAAGTCGGCCGGAGCATCGGCCGTCACGGCATTCCATTGGTTCTGATAGATGAAGAACTCCAGTTTGCCCGCGGCATTGACCTTGAGCGCCCAGCCCTTGTCACCCTTGGTCACGATGTCGTTGTCACCGCGGTTTCCGGCGGGGGTGAGTTCGGCCACAACCGAAAAGGGGCCGCTGAAATTGAGGTCCTTGCTGGAGGCCACGGTCGCGTGTCCGTTTGTCAGACCGTCTTCCGCGACCTCTCCATTCAGGGTCACGGCGCGGGCCGCGCTCGAGGCGTCCGTTACCACGGCGGGCGCCGGTTTGGTCTTGCGGATGCCTTGATCGATGTAGTCCCAGATGAAGCCGCCCTGCAGCAGACGCTCCCGCTGGAAGATCTCCCAGTAGTCCGCCAAGCCGCCGGAGGAGTTGCCCATCGCGTGGGAATACTCGCATTGGATCAGTGGGCGCTGCTGGTCGAGAGGCTTGGCGCTTTCCTTCTTCGCATAGTTCTCGCAGGCCCCGTGGGAAGCATACATCGGGCTATAGAGGTCCACGTGGCCGGCCATGCCGGCGCGTTCGTAGTGGACTGGCCGGGTCGGCTCGTGTTTCCGGATCCATTCGGAGGCGGCGACGAAGTTCACCCCGTCTCCTGCTTCGTTTCCGAGTGACCAGAGGATGATGGACGGATGGTTCTTGAAGGCCTCGACCATGTTGCTGACGCGGTCGACATGAGCCCCCTTCCAGCTGGGTTTCTTGGCCAGCGACTCGGCGCCATAGCCCATGCCGTGGGACTCGATGTTGGCCTCGGAACAGAGATAGAGGCCGTATTCATCGCACAGCTCGTAGAAGCGCGGGTCGTTCGGATAGTGGGAGGTGCGGATGGCGTTGATGTTGTTGCGCTTGGCGATGAGGATGTCCTCGAGCATCTGCTCTTCGGTGATGTAGTGGGCGGTGTCCGGATGGTGGTCATGGCGGTTCACCCCCTTGATCATGATGGGCTTGCCGTTGACGAGCAGGTTGCCGTCCTTGATCTCGCTGCGGGAGAAACCGATCCGGGTTGCGTAGTAGTCGACGACCTTGCCGTCTCCATCCTTCAGTCTCAGCAGCAGTTGATAGAGATTCGGGTCTTCAGCGGACCATGGCTTGATGGCCAGGTCGCGGATTTGAATCGCGCCGTCGCCTCCAGCCCCACCGTGGGCATTTCCGACCGTGGACTCCTCGAGCAGGGTGCTTCCATCCGGGTTCAGCACCTTGACCTCGAGCTTGAAGTCTCCGTTCGAGCTCTCGTCGAGTGCGGCGACGCGGGGTGAGAGGGTGAAGGTTCCCGTCTTGTAGTCATCGCTCAAGTCGCCACGGGCGGTATAGTCGCGGAGCTGAAGGGGGGCGGAGGACCAGAGGTAGACATCCCGGAAAATCCCGGACAATCGCCAGAAGTCCTGGCACTCGAGGTAGGCACCATCGGAATAGCGGTAGACTTCGACGGCCAGCGTGTTCCCTCCCTTCTTCAGATACTTCGTGATGTTGAACTCGGCGGGAGTACGGGAGTCCTGCGAGTAGCCGACCTTCTCCCCGTTGATCCAGAGGTAGAAGGCGGATGAGACGCCATTGAAGGTGAGGAAGGTTTGGCGGCCATCCCATGAGTCCGGCACGGTGAAGTCATGGCGGTAGGATGAAACCGGGTTGCGTTCCTGATGGGTCGTGAAGTCCTTCGGGGGCTCGCCCATGACCCGGGGTGGGTCCTTTTTGAAGGGATAGGGCTGGTTGCAGTAGATCGGGGTTCCATACCCGTGCATCTCCACGTTCGCGGGCACTGGGATTGTCTTCCACGATGAGATGTCGAAGTCCGTCTTGTAGAAGTCGACCGGGCGCTTGTCGGGATGGTCGACCCAATGGAATTTCCAATCGCCATTCAGCAGTTTGGCGTAGGGCGACTCCAGTCGCTTGCTGTTCAAGGCGCTTTCTTCCGTGGGGAAGGGCATCGAGACCGCCCGCGGGGCCTCTTTGTTGATGCGGAAGATCTTTTCATCTTCCCAGTCGGGAGCGGCGTGGGTGAGGGCGGTCGCACCAAGGGCGATCAGCAGAATGGCGAGTTTCATGGGATTGGGTTGGACACTAGAGGGGCCGTTGAAGGATGGAAAGAGGGTTGATGGCAACACGGCGTGGCCCGCCGCACGATCGGCGAAGAGCTTCGCTGGGAATAGTCTGGGCAGACCGGGTCTGCTAGATGAACTGCAGTTCGCCCGCCGTTGGTTAGCCCCAAAATGCAACCCGTCATCAACCGAGTCCGGTCAGCGGGCTGGTGGCGTCGCCAAGGGAACTGGTTTTGGCTCCGACGCGCTCGAGCATGCCGAGCCAGAGTCGGCAGAGCGGGGTGCCTTCCTCGTAAACGAGATGGCGCCCGGTCTTGAGTTGCCCTTGAGCGCTGCCGGCGACGACGATGGGCACGTTGCGCGGGTTGTGCGAATTCCCGTCCCGGATGGGTGATCCGAATCCGATCATGCAGTGGTCGAGAAGGGAGCCTTCCCCTTCCTTGAGTTCCTTCATGCGGTCGAGAAGGTAGGCGTACTGTTCGACGTGCCAGCGGTTGATCTTCTCGTACTGGTCGAGTTGGTCCTTGTTGCCCTTGTGGTGGGAAATCGGGTGGTGTCCACCGTTCACCCCCTCAAGGAAGGAGAAATTCCGACCGGTGACGTCATTGCCGAACATGAAGGTGGAGACCCGGGTCGAGTCGGACCAGAAGGCGAGGGCCATGAGGTCCATCATGATGCGGCAGTGCTCGCCATGATCGAAACGCGGACGGGAACTGAGTTCCTCCTCGCGTGAGGATTTGCCCATGGCTTTGGAGATCCGCTTGTCGAGCTGGTCCATCTTGGCAAGCAACTCGGGTGACAGGTTCTCGCCGGCACCCAGCGAGTTTGCCTCCTGTTCGATCCGGCGTTCGACCTCGCGAATGGAGTCGAGATACTGATCGAGCTTCGCCTTGTCGGCGCGGCCGAGTTTCGACTGCAGTCGACGTGCGTCTTCCTGCACGAGGTCGAGCACGCTCTGCTCATCCGCAGCGCGCTTTTCTCCGGTGCCGGAGCGTTTGCGGAACAACCGGTCGAAGGCGACCCGCGGGTTGATCTCGCAGGGCAGGGGCACGTTGGCGTCCTTCCACGCGATGTGGGATGCGTAGAGGCGGGTGTAGTTGACGTTGCGATCGATGCCGGTGGCGACCGGCTCGGTGCCGAGTTCCAGCGACGGGAGTTTGGTGCCTTGTCCGATCCGTCGTGCGGCGATCTGGTCCATGGAAATCCCCCCCGCCGAGATGTCGGAGCCGGTCGTCTTGGAAATGGTGGTGCCGGTGAGCCAGCCACCGGTCTTCACGTAGTGACCGTCACCGGTGAAGGACGCCTTGTTCTGCAGGCCGGTCAGGACGAGCAATTCCTCGCGGTGCGCCTGCAGCGGTGAGAGGATGGGCGAGAGCTTGTAGTCGGATCCTTTTCCGGAGGGCGTCCATCGGTCGGCGCGCACGCCATTCGGCATGTAGAGCATGCCCATGCGCACCGGAACTCCCTGATTGCTCCCCGCCGCCATCAACGGGCGCATGGCATCGAGAAAGGGAAGGGCAAGGGTGGCACCCGTACCACGGAGGAACGAGCGACGTGGGATGGACCACTTGTTGGATTGGATGTTGGCCATGATGTCTCAGCGATTGGCGCTGCGGTATTGGAAGGGATGGGAGCGGACGATGGAAAGGACGAGGGATTGGGCCTTCAGGTCATTGGCCCGGAGCTCACGCACCAGCTCGGCGACGGCGGGTTCGTCGTAGTATTCGAGCTGGCGACCGATGGCATAGGATAGCATGCGGCGAGCGAGGTTCTTGAGAAAAAGTTCATCGCTGGAGAGGAGGAGCTTCTTGAGCTCGGCGGGCGTGGAGAAGGTGATGTCGCCGGGCATCACCGCGAGCGAATCGACCGGTTTGCCATTCACGTCGCGATCCCGCCAGCGTCCGATGGCATCGAAGTTCTCGAGGCCGAATCCCAAGGGGTCGATTTTCGCGTGGCATCCGGCACAGCTCGGCTTGTCGCGGTGGATCTCCAACTGCTGCCGGAACGAAAGTCCCTCGCTCGAGCGGTCATCGGCGGGAAGCACCCCGGCATCCTGGGGCGGTGGTGGGGGCGGAGTGCCCAGAAGGTTGTCGAGAATCCAGCTGCCCCGCTTGACCGGGCTGGTGCGCAAGGGAAGCGATGTGGCGGTGAGGATGGATGCCTGTCCGATGACTCCGCCGCGCTGGGGGTCTCGGAGTTCGACCTTCTGGCTCTCGTTTCCGCGGATGCCGGGAATGCCGTAGTGGCGGGCGAGCTCGCCATTCACGAAGGTGTAGTCGGCGTGCACGAGCTCCAGGACCGGGCGGTTGCGGCGGATGAGGTGGGTGAGGAAGTCGACGGACTCCCGATACATTGCGAGCCGGAGCGAGGGGGTGAATTCGGGAAAGCGTTTCGGGTCGGGGTTGGCGACCTCGCGGAGGTCGTCGAAGCCGAGCCATTGACCTCCGAAGTGACGGGCGAAGTATTCGAATTTCGGGTCGGCGATCATGCGCTCGGTCTGCGCGGCCAGCACGGCGGGATCGGAGAGTTTTCCCTGATCGGCGAGCTGGAAAAGTTCGCGGTCGGGCATCGATGCCCACAGGAAGTACGAAAGCCGGGTGGCGAGCTCGAAGTCGTCGAGCTTCCACTCGTCCTTGCCTGCTTGGTCTTTCTCAACCCGGAAAAGGAATGCGGGGTGGATGAGGAGGGCCTGGAGGGGAGAGCGAAGCGCCGCCTCGTAGTCGTCGCCTCGTTGGATCCGGCTGTTGAACAAGCCAATCAAGCCATTCAGTTCCTCGTCTGAAATGCGACGTCGGAAGGCGAGTGAGCCCTGGATGGTCAGGACCTCCCTCGCTGCCTGCTCGGGCGACTTCTTGTCGTCCGGGCGGGCAAGCAGCGTCCGGTTGAGGGACGCTGGCGACGCGTAAAGTGCGTCGATCACCTTGCGCGAGGCCGCGAGGTATTTCTCCATCAGCACCGGCGGCACGAACAGGGCATCGCCCGTGTTGTTGAAGCCCGAGCCACCGGCTCCGTCGGACGGGAAATCATGGCCGGCGAGGAATTTGACCCCGAAGAGATCGCGGACGGTGTAGGAATACTCGTCGCGGTTCAGTCGTCGCAAGGTCGGGCGGCCCGCCTGGCGTGGAAAGTCACCTTTCTCCAAGGTGGTGCGAATCCGATCGATCTCGCGCAGGAAGTCGCTGCGCTCCTGGTCGTCGGGCACGACGTCGACGTCCTCCGGTGGCGGCATGTCCTCCCACTTCACTGCCTCGGCGATCCGGTCGAGGAACTCATGGTGGCGGTAGGCGGCGTCCGTGGAGAGGATTTCATGGACCTCGATCCCGCCCTTGGGGTCGTTGGCGCTGTGGCACTCGTAGCAGTGAGCCTTGAGAAATGGGACCGCCTTGGTCGCAAAATCGTCCGCCGGGGAGGCGTGGATCAGGGCAAGGAGGAGAAGGCGTCGCATCGAAGCACTAACGTTGATGCTACGCGCGGGTTTTCAAGGGTTTTGGAGGGAAGAGGCCGCAGAGCGGGGTCGAAGAGGAAGCAACCCACGAAAAACGCCCGCGCTCCGGAGGTCGGAGGCGGGCGTTGAAATGGGGGTGCGGAAGCTTATCCCTCGGTGTTGTAGGCTTCCTCGCCGTGAGCCGTGCGGTCGAGGCCGGACTGCTCGTGGTCTTCGCTGACGCGGAGTCCGACGGTGAACTTGGCGATCGCGAGAGCCAGGACCGAAACCACGCCGCTCCATACGATGGTGACGATCACACTCTTGGTTTGTGCCCAGGTCTGGGTCGCGATGGTCATTCCCTCGGCCAGCGCATCGGGACGGATGAAGACGCCGGTGAGGACGGCACCGACAATGCCGCCGACACCATGGACGCCGAAGACGTCCAGAGAGTCATCGTAGCGCAGGGCAGGCTTGAGCTTGGTCGCCGTGAAGTAACAGATGAGGCTGGAGATCGCGCCGAGGGCAAGTGCGCCAGCGACGGTGGTGGAACCTGCGGCCGGGGTGATTGCGACCAGTCCGGCCACCGCGCCGGTGGCGACACCGACGGCAGTCGGCTTGCCCTGCACGAACCACTCGAGCGCCATCCACACGAGGACGGCGGCCGCAGTTGCACTCTGGGTTGTCAGCATCGCCATGCCAGCCGCCCCATCAGCGGCGACGGCTGAGCCGGCATTGAATCCGAACCAACCGACCCACAGCAGTGAGGCCCCGATCACGGTGAAAGGCACGCTGTGCGGAGTGAGGAGCGGACCCGGGAAACCGCGACGTTTTCCGACCATGATGCAGGCGACGAGTCCGGCGATACCGGCATTGATGTGGACCACCGTGCCGCCGGCGAAATCGAGGACATTCCAGTGGTGGAAAAGGCCACCACCCCAGGCCATGTGCCAGATCGGCAGGTAGGAGAAGATCGTCCAGAGCGTGGTGAAGATGAGCATGGCGGAAAATTTCATGCGCTCCGCAAACGCTCCGACCATCAGCGCCGGAGTGATGATGATGAAGGTCATCTGAAAGGTGAGCCAGACGCTCTCCGGGATGGTGCCATTGGCCAGATTCGGATCCGGCGTCAGGTGCTTGAGCATCACCTTCGAGGCATCCCCGATGAACAGGTTCGTATCCGGACCGGTGGCGAAGCTTGCGCCGAAGGTGATCCAGATGATGCTCATCAGGGCAGCCATCACGAAACACTGGACGAGGATACTGAGCACGTTCTTGGCCCGCACCAGTCCGCCGTAGAATAGAGACAGACCCGGGAGGGTCATGAGGAGCACCAGCACGGTGGCCGTGAGCATCCAGGCGGTATCCCCGCTATCGATGGCGGAGACTTCATCCTGGGCCGCGGCCGGGAGGGAGGTCGCCATGAGGGCAACGGCTGAAAACAACGAGAAACGATGAGGGCGGTTCATGTGGGGGATGAGTTCACCTTCTGGCCTCGTCCCTTGTCCAGCCTCTGCTGTGTGCGTATTTCCGGGGGATCGTTCGGGCAATTTCGGGGGATGAGGTGGATTTACACAGCCTTGACGGACCGGGGAGGAAGATCTGCTATGCTCAGGAAATGGATCGGTGCATGTGGCTGGCTGCGGTGATGAACGGCTTCGTGGCTCTGGCGTTTGGCGCGCCGGAGCTTGAGGCGGTTTCCCGTGATATCACGGGGCCGGATGGCAAACCCGTTGCGGAGGCGGTGATTCACGAGGTCCATCCCACCGCCGACGGGGACTGGCAGGTGACGAAGTCTGATCTGGAGACCTGGGCGAAGCGGGGTGGAGATGAGAAGCTCGGAGGTGCCTTCGCCGGTTCGTTCCTGGTGATCGATTCCCCGGGCTGCGCCCTCAGCATCTGGCAGTATGGATTGCCGAAGGATCCAATCCGCCTCCAGCCGGAGTTCTGGCTGGAAGGGATAGTCATCGATGAAGGTGGCGCTCCGGTGGCGGGTGCGGATGTGACCGTGGGAAGATTCGGAGCAATCACCTACCTGCAGGTTTATATGAATCGAGTGGCTGAAGGGCTCCCGTGGTTCCGCACCTCGACTGACGCGCAGGGAAGATACCGGTTGCGAGGGGCGGTCATCCAAGGCTACTCGTTCGACTCGGGAATGGAGGTGCTGGCGCGCGCCGAGCGGGATGGAGCTACGATGATGGGGTGGGCGGTACGTTCGATTGCGGGCGACATCGAATTTTACAAGGAGGCACGGAGCGAGCCGGTCCATTTTGATGAAGGTCCGTTGGAGCTTCGGCGGTGTGACAGGATTTCCGGTCGGGTGATCGACCGGGTGACCGGTGAGGCCATCGAAGGGGCTGTGTTGTCGCATCATGGCGGGATCCATCACCCGCTCACGATCGGGTCGCGCGAGGTGGTCACCGATCGCGATGGGAGATTCATCCTTTCCGGGGTCAGGATCAGCCAGCTCGCCATCCAGTGCCCGGGGTATCAATCCGGGCGCTTGGTTCCGCAGGAGGCTTGGAGGGAGACGGGACACGTCGAGTTGTCGGTTTCAATGCGTCCCCGGGTCGATGCTCGGGTGAGTCTAGTAGATGGCCACACCGGGGGTGCTCCCGTGGTGCCCATGTCGGCTTCCTTTCAGTTCTCGGATCCTGCAGGAGAAGGCTGGGCCTTGGAAGTGAATCGAAGCTGCGGATCCAGATCGGAGACGACGGTGGATTTCGATGCCCAGGGAGTCTTCGTGGGGAAGTTGCCCGCCGGAGAGATCGATTTTCGGTGCTTCATGGGAGACTCCGAGCGGGACGATGATCCCTACTCAAAGTCATTTCAAGTCGATGTCTCGGCGTCCGGCGACTCCGATTTCCGCTTCGAACTGGAGCGGAAACCGGGAGTCCTGTTCAAGGTCATGCAGCCAAAGGAAGTCGCGCCGACTTCGGAAGCCGGGGATGATTGGGAACGTGTGGTGGTCTGGTTGTCGGCGGTGAAGAGCAATCGCAGCAGAAGTGCGACGGCGGGTTCGACCTATTCGTTCTGTCCCGTGGAAGGGTGGGGCGACGAGGTCAGGGTGCATGTGGAAGTCCAGCAGAAGCAACCGAATCGGAAGTTGATGGATGCCACATTCAAGGCCGATCCGGAAAGCTGGCCGGTGCTCATCGATGCCGTGGCGATGCGTGAAGCGGCGAGGGATCGTGAGGGTGCCGAATAGGATGCCCGGATCAAAGGGTGCGCAGCAGGTTTACGGCCTCCTGCAATTTTTCGGCGGGGACTGTCGTGGTCAGGCGGGGGAATCGCCGGCCCTCCAGCATGATGTAGTCGCCGTTGCGCTGAAGCATCAGCCGCTGCCCCTTGATCTCGATGCTCTGCACACCCTTCGCGCCGGCGAGCAGTCGGAGTCGCGAGACGTCGACGAGGTTGCGGGCTTCGTCGGGCAGGCGGCCGAATCGGTCGGCCCATCGATCGGCCAGTTGGATCAAGTCGGATTCCTTCTGACACTCGGCGAGTTCCCGATAGGCGGTGACACGGAGTCGGGTCTCTCCGAGCCAGCCGGGTGGCAGGTAGCAGGGCAGCATCGGCCCGTCCCCGGATCCCCGTTCGAACTCGGTGGCGGAGAAGGCGGTGAAGTCGGAGCGGAAGGTGGTGTCGACGCGTTCCTGTGGAGTTTTCCCCTGGAGGCGATCGACGGACTGGCGCAGGAGCTGGCAGTAGAGGTCGAAGCCGACGGCCGCGATCTGTCCCGATTGTTTGGTGCCGAGCAGGTTGCCGGCTCCGCGGATCTCGAGGTCGCGCATGGCGATTTTGAATCCCGAGCCGAGGGCGGTGTATTGTTTGATGGCGTGGATGCGCTTGCGGGCGTCCCCCTGGGTCACCATTTCGCGTGGGAGGAGTAGAATGGCGTAGGCCTTCTCGCCGGCACGGCCGACGCGGCCGCGCAGCTGATAGAGGTCGGCCAGGCCGAAGCGGTCGGCGCGGTCGATGAGAATGGTATTGGCATTCGGGATGTCGATGCCGGTCTCGATGATGGTGGTGGCAAGAAGGATGTCGGCTTCGCCATGGACGAAACCGCGCATGACGACCTCGAGCTCGTCCTTCTCCATCTGGCCATGACCGACGAGGATGCGGGCATCCGGGACGAGTTCGGTGAGCTTCTTGCGCATCATCTCGATCGACTTCACCCGGTTGTGCAGGAAGAAGATCTGCCCTCCACGCTTCATCTCCCGCTTGATCGCTTCGCGGATCAGGCGCTCGTCGTAGGGGGTGACCGAGGTGTGGACGGGCACGCGGTTCGGCGGTGCCGTGTCGATGGTCGACATGTCCCGGGCACCCATGAGGGCCATGTACAAGGTTCGGGGAATGGGTGTGGCGGAGAGGGTCAGCACGTCGATCTGGCGGAACATCTCCTTGAAGCGCTCCTTGTGCTTCACTCCGAACCGCTGTTCCTCGTCGATCACGGCGAGGCCGAGGTCCTTGAAGGTGATGTCGGCGGAAAGCAGGCGGTGGGTGCCGATGACAATGTCGACCGAGCCGCTGGCCACATCCTTGATCGTCTTCCTCGCTTCGGCGGCGGTTCGGAATCGGTTGAGCAGGTCGATGCGGATCGGGTAGTCGCTCATCCGCTCCCGGAAGGTGCGCCAGTGCTGCTCGGCGAGGACTGTGGTCGGGCAGAGGATCGCGACCTGCTTGCCTCCTGTGACCGCTTTGAAGGCAGCGCGGATGGCCACCTCGGTCTTGCCAAATCCGACGTCGCCGCAGACCAGTCGATCCATCGGTCGCGGCGACTCCATGTCCCGCTTTGCCTCGTCGATCGCCCGGCGCTGATCGGGAGTCTCGGTGAAGTGGAATGAGTTCTCGAATTCCCACATCCATCGTGAATCGGGAGGATGGGCGAAGCCAGAGACGGCCTCGCGCTCGGCTTGCACGCGCAGTAGACGGGCCGCGTAGTCGAGGATGGTCTGTTCGGCATTTCGACGTGCGTTGCGCCACGAGTTGCCGCCGAGTTTCGAGAGCTCCGGGGTGCGGCCACCGAGGCCGACGTATTTGCCGACCAGGTGGGCTTGGTCGATCGGTACTGCAAGCTGCGCGCCGTCCCTGAACTCGATGATGATTTGTTCCTCGCCATCGTCGTCGGACTCAATGCCGCGGAACCGGCCGATGCCGTACTCTGAGTGAACCACGAGATCCGCCTCATTGATGTCTGAAATCGAAGCGCGCGCGACATGGTTCCGCTGCTGGTCGGTCCGGCTTCGTCGTGCGGCGGTCGGGTTCTGGTAACGGCCGAAAATTTCCGACGAGGAAAGCAGTGCGAGCTTCGCCGCAGGCACGGTGAAGCTTTCCATCAACTCACCGGTCAGGAACTCCGGTGGGTGGTCTTGCTGGTCGACGGGGAGGAGCTCCTGAAAGCGCTCCTGCTCACCTCGGTTCGCGAACACGATGCCAACGCGCCAGTCATCCCTGGCCCAGTCGTCGAGTTGCTGGAAGAAGCGTTCGCGGAGTGCCTCCTGCAGAATGAAGTCGCCGGCTTCAAACTGACCCAGCGGCCGGCTGAAACATGCAGTTGAGAAATCTTCCTCGCCCTCCTGATCGAGTGCTCCTTCGAGGAGGTGGATGTCGTAGTCGGGAGCGTCGGCAGGCGGTTGTCCGAGAAGGACGACGAGGTCGTCCGGTCGCCGATAGGCTGCGACGGTGGAGTCCATCGTAGGCTCTCCGATCAGCAGGTCGGCCCGGCTCAGCTTTCGCTGGGAGGCTTGGGAGTCGATGTCGAACTCACGAATGGACTCGATCTCCGTGTCGAAGAACTCCAGTCGTAGCGGATGGCCGGCCTGCCACGGGAAGACGTCGAGAATCCCACCACGGATCGCAAACTGGCCACGGCCTTGGACGATGGGACCCCGGATGAATCCTTGAGCCGTGAGGCGCGAGGCAAGCTCCTGCGGGTCGGATTCCTCACCCACCCGGAGACTGAGTGCCTGCTGGGTCAGCTGCTCGGGCGACGGAGCTTCCTGATCAAAGACGTCGGGGGAAGCAAGTATCCCGCAGGTTCTGGCTCGCCCGGCGTAGGCGAGCGTCTCCAAGCGCGCCGCCGCGCCCTCGGGGTCGGAGACCTCGCCTTCCTGGAGAATCATCGGCGGATCGGGCAGGATCTCGGAGCGGATCTTCCACAACTCCAGTTCGAGCGCGAGTCGCTCCCGCTGCTTGGGCGCATGAACGAGAATCCAGCAGCGTTTTCCGCGGGGAAGGGCATCGAGGATGACGGCGATGAGCCAGGCCGAGGCCGGGAAATCGACATGGTCGAACACGATGGGTCCTTCACCTGAGCCCAATGAGGCGAGGCGATCTCGAAATGCGGGTTGGTCCGATGCTCGGCTCAACCACGGATTGAGCGCCGTCGCTGGCACGCGCGAATCGTCGCGCTGCGCGCACCGGGCGCAAGGGTTTTTCCCGTCCGATTCGAACTGCGGTCCAGTTGGCCATGGGCTCCCGCTGCATTGAACCTGAGGGCCCGCTTTGCTCGCCACGGTTCTCACCCTTCCCCTCGATCGTTGATGTCGCGGAGTGTGGGGGGGGAGGCCAGCCGGTTAGGGTTCCGAGCAGAAAAAGAATGGTACACGGGGACGGGATTGCCTGCGCTGCGCCGGGGCCATGCCGGATGGTGGCTTCGCCATGAAGGGATCCGGTCGCCGGGGGCTCCCGCCGCATTGAACCTAAGGGCTCGCTTCGCTCGCCACGGTTCTCACCCGTCCCCTCGATCGTTGATGTCGCGAAGTGTGGGGGGGGAGGCCAGCCGGTTAGGGTTCCGAGCAGAAAAAGAATGGTACACGGGGACGGGATCGAACCGCCGACCAACCGGGTGTAAACCGGTTGCTCTACCGCTGAGCTACCCGTGCACGGCTGGGGCGAATGAGACCTATTGGGCTCTGTGAATCAAGAGAATATTGGGGCATGAAACCGGCATCTTCAGCTCGGTGGCCTCCAGCCTTGCCGGGAGGGATTGGAGTTGCCAGCCTGCCCGGACATGATTCGTCGTCTGTTCACTCGCCTAGGCAGCCCCATGCTGACATTCGTCGCCGTTTTCCTGTTCATTGGTGGAGCCACGACCCAGCTCTCAGCGCAGGACGAGTCCGAGCCGCCGGCGAAGGAACTCACCTTTGACGAGAAGCTGAATGAAGCCGTTCAGCCCTACACCGACGCCGTCTCGACGGTAGTTTTCGTGCCGATTTGGAAAGGGGAGATCGGGCAGGGCGAGAACAAGGTGGACCTCGAGGTTCCTTTTGTCCTCCTTTGGCTGGCCGGAGGCGCGGTTTTCTTCACGATCTTTTTCAAGTTCATCAACGTCCGTGGCTTCGGTTTGGCGCTGAAAACCGTGAGGGGGAAGTATTCGAAGAGTGACGATCCCGGCGAGATCACCCACTTCCAGGCGTTGACGGCGGCGGTCTCGGGAACGGTCGGGCTAGGCAACATCGCAGGCGTCGCGATCGCGATCAGTGTCGGTGGCCCGGGGGCAGCCTTCTGGATGGTGGTCATGGGTTTGTGCGGCATGAGCAGCAAGTTCGCCGAGTGCACGCTGGGTGTGAAATACCGGCAGATCGGAAAGGACGGGAAGGTTCATGGTGGACCGATGCTGTATCTGACGCGTGGCTTCGCGGAGCGCGGCCTGGGGCCTCTGGGCAAGACGCTGGCGGTCTTCTTCAGCATCTGTGCGATTGGTGCCTCCTTCGGGGGCG
The DNA here is from genome assembly GCF_016595525.1 of Haloferula rosea. Taxonomy (GTDB): domain Bacteria; phylum Verrucomicrobiota; class Verrucomicrobiia; order Verrucomicrobiales; family Akkermansiaceae; genus Haloferula; species Haloferula rosea. Next base: position 20,457 of record NZ_JAENII010000008.1, on the reverse strand, counting down.
GGAACATGTTCCAGATCAACCAGGCGACGTCGCAGCTAGCAAATGTGACAGGCGGCGCGGTGGAGGGATACCGCTGGGCGGTCGGAGTCGCGGTCGCTCTGCTGGTGGGAGCGGTCATCATCGGCGGCATTTCCCGGATTGGAAAGATCACGGCCCGTCTGGTGCCCGCGATGACGGTGCTCTACATCATTGGCTGTTTCATCGTCCTTGGAACCCATATCGACAAGATCGGCCCGACCTTTGGATTGATTTTCGAGAAGGCTTTCAGCGGGGAGGCGATGGCCGGTGGTTTGATCGGCACGTTCTTGCAGGGTGTCCGTCGTGCTGCCTTCTCGAATGAGGCGGGGATTGGTTCGGCGCCGATTGCCCATGCGGCGGTGAAGACGCGCTTTGCGGCGAGCGAGGGTCTGGTGGCGCTGTTGGAGCCTTTCGTGGACACGGTGTTGATTTGCACGATGACAGCGCTGGTGGTGATCGTGACCGGCGACTACACGCACCAAGGGGTGGACGGGATTACGATCACCTCGGACTCCTTTGCTTCGGTCGTGCCGTGGTTCTCCTATGTGCTTTCGATTGCAGTGATTCTGTTTGCGCTCTCGACATTGATCACGTGGTCCTACTACGGACTTCAGGCGTGGAAATTCCTTTTCGGGAAGTCGCATGCGGCGGATCTGACCTACAAGGTGATCTTCTGCCTCGTGATCATCCTGGGTGCCGCGATGTCGCCTGGGGCGGTGATCGATTTCTCCGATGCGATGTTGTTCAGCATGTCGTTTGCAAACCTGATCGGGGTTTACTTCATGCTGCCGGTGATCAAGAAGGAGTTGGCCAAGTTCAAGGCGTTCGCCCGGCGGGTCGATGCGGGGGAGGACATGGATCATGCCGCTGCTGCAGTGAAGTCGGGTGATGTCTCCTGAGAACCCGGGTCACTACTGAAATGGCACGTGAGTATCAGCTGAACCGACCGTCGTCGGCTCCATCGTCGGGGATCGATTATCGTGCCGAGCTCAATGACGAGCAGTTCGCGGCGGTGACCTCGGCGCCGGGTTCGGCGCTGGTGATTGCCGGTGCGGGATCGGGGAAGACCCGGACGCTGACGTATCGGGTGGCCTGGCTTCTCGATCAGGGGGTGGATGCGCGTCGGATCCTGTTGCTGACCTTCACCAACAAGGCGGCGCGGGAGATGACCGAGCGGGTGCGCGAGTTGGTGCCGCATGATCTTTCGGCGATGTGGAGTGGGACGTTCCACTCGATTGGCAACCGGATCCTGCGTCGACACGCGGAGGAGATCGGGCTGACGAAGGCATTCTCGATCCTCGACCGCGACGACCAGAAGTCCCTGATGGGCGGAGTGGTGGCGAGTCTGGAGATCGATACGAAGGTCCGGCGTTTCCCGAAGTCGGATGTGCTCGCCAGCATGTTCAGCCTGGTCGAGAACACGGGGGTGTCCCTGAGTGATCTCATCGATCAGCGCTATCCCTATTTCATCGATTGGGAGGAGGAAATCATCGAGGTGCACAAGCGCTACACGCAGCGGAAGCTGGACACCAACTCGGTGGACTTCGATGACCTGCTGGTGCTCACCCTGAAGCTTCTGAAGGAGCACCCGGACCTGCTCGCGCTCTATCAGAAGCGTTTCCAGCATGTGCTGGTCGACGAGTATCAGGATACGAACTCGGTGCAGTGTCAGTGGATCGATCTGCTGACGGGCGGTGGTGCGTCGGTGATGGCGGTCGGGGATGATGCGCAGTCAATCTACTCGTGGCGTGGTGCGGACATGGGGAACATCCTGTCCTTCCCCGAGCGGTTCAAGGATTGCCGGGTGTTCAAGATTGAGACGAACTACCGCAGTGTGCCGGAGATCCTCGACCTGTCGAATGCGGCGATCCGTGCCAATGGCGCCCGATTCGAAAAGGATCTGAGGTCGGCGCGGGGGCAGAAGGGGGTGAAGCCGGCGATGGTGGCGCTGGAGGATCCCTCGACCCAGGCTCGGTTCGTCTGTCAGCGGATTCTGGAGCTGCGGGACGAGGGGATTCCGCTGGAGGAGATGGCGGTGGTTTACCGGGCGCACTTCCAGTCGCTGGAGCTACAGATGGAGCTCACCCGCCACGATATCCCGTTCGGGATCACCAGCGGGTTGAGGTTTTTCGAACAGGCCCACATCAAGGACATCGCAGCCTTCATGCGTCTGGTGACGAATCGTCGCGACGAAACGAGCTTCAAGCGTCTGGTGCAGCTGCTGCCGGGGATCGGAGCCAAGGGGGCGGACAAGCTGTGGCAGGCCTGGGTGGCCGGGGGCTGGGCGAAGAGCGAGGAGATCCCGGATTGGAAGGAGGCACTGGGGTCGATGAAGCCACCGAAGAAGGCGGTGCGGCATTGGGAGCAGCTCGGCTACATCCTCGATGAGATGACACCGAACGGTGAGTTCGCCCGTCCGAGCGACATGGTCTACAGCGTGCTGGAAGGGATGTATGACGAGCATCTCCAGACGACCTTCGACAATTACGAGAACCGTCGTAGTGACATCGAACAGCTGATGAGCTACGCGGACGGATTCGAGGACATTCTCGAGTTTCTCTCCCAGCTTTCCCTGCTGGGGTCTGCCGACGGTCAGCCGACCGGCGACAAGACGGAGCCTGACACCGAGAAGGTCACGCTTTCATCCATCCACCAGGCGAAGGGTCTGGAGTGGAAGGTGGTCTTCGTGATCTGGCTGGCGGAAGGTCAGTTTCCCAATGGTCGGGTGATCGAGGCCGACGACGTGGAGATGATGGAGGAGGAGAGGCGCTTGTTCTATGTCGCGGTGACCCGGGCGAAGGACGAGTTGTACATGAGCTATCCGCTGATCAACCCGAAGAGTTATTCGGGTGATGTGATCCAGAAGCCCTCGCGCTTCCTCGGGGATTTCCCGAAGAGTATGGTTGAGGAGTGGAAGGTGTCGCCGTCGTGGGACAGCAGCCCGGACGAGGACTGGGGGGACGTGGATGAACCGTTTTGAACCCCGATGATGGCATGAGCGAGATCGACCGTGAGGATTTCCGCAATCTGCTGATCGAGATCGCGGCGATGCGGATGCCGTTCGGCAAGTATGGGAAGAAGGAGTTCCCTCCTGATGGCTATCCGATCCATGACCTGCCAATCGAGTATCTCGTATGGTTCAAGGAGCGTGGCTTCCCGAAAGGTCGGCTGGGCGAGCTGATGGAGCAGGTTTACGAGATCAAGGCCTGCGGGATGGACATGCTCTTCGACCCGATGCGCAAGGCGAGCGGGGGACGGACGAAATTCCACCCGGGCAGGCCGAAGGGGTGGAAGTTCGGTGATTGAGCGACTGCCTGCCGCGGGAGGCTTACGCTTCCTCAACCACGATCCGCGGGAAGACAGGCTTGGGTTTGCCGGTCTGATGGCCATCCGGAACCAGTCCCCAACTCAGGTCATCGAGCTTCAAGGAGAGCAGGTCGTCCATGCGCAGTTGGTGTGCCAGTCGTGCCGCCGGCTCGGGCAGCACGGGTGAGAGGAGCAGGGTGAGGTGCGCAAGGCTCTCGACCATGTGGAAGAGGACGCTCTCGAGCTTGTCCTTCTTCTCAGGGTCCTTGGAGAGTTCCCATGGCTTGTTCTGCTCGGCGTAGGCATTGCAGTGCGACACGTGGGCATTGATGGCCTTGAGCGCGCCGGCGATGTCGTAGGCATCCATGCATGCGCGGTAGGCGGCGATGCTGTCGGTGAGCGAGGTGCGAAGCGCCTGATCGGCTTCGGATGGTTCGTGGGTTGTCGTGACCGTGCCTCCGCAGAAGCGGGCGGTCATGTTGAGCGCCCGGTTGCACAGGTTGCCGAGTTCGTTCGCAAGCTCCTGGTTGTAGAGCATGACGAGACGATCGAGATCGAAGTCGGAGTCCTTGCCTGTGACGATGTCGCGGACGAGGTAGTAGCGCAGGGCGTCGACGCCGAACTTGTCGGCGAGTTCGTCGGGGTCGACGATGTTGCCGAGCGACTTGGACATTTTCTCGCCGCGGATGTTCCACCATCCGTGGACGAGGATCTGCGGTAGTTGGCTGTCGGGGAGCCCCATGGCGTGAAGCATGCACGGCCAGTAAACCCCGTGGGCAGGAACGAGGATGTCCTTGCCGATGATGTGCAGCGGACGCTTGCCGTCGACCGGCCAGAGCTTGTCGAACTGCGGAAGGTCGGCATCGTTGGTGGCGAGGTAGCCGGCGAAGGAGATGTAGTTGATCAGGGCGTCGAACCAGACGTAGGTGACGTAGTTCTCATCGAAGGGAAGCTCGATGCCCCAGCGGAGACGTTCCTTGGGCCGGGAGATGGAGAGGTCGCCCTCACCGACGCGATCCAGTGCACCGACGAGTTCATTGCGCCGGAAGCTCGGGATGACGAAGTCCGGAAGCGAGTTGACGAATTCCTTCAGCCAGTCGGCCTGATCGGCGAGGCGGAAGAAGTAGTTCTCCTCGTCCCGTTCTTCGACCTCGCCCCACTCCGGGCCGAATTCGCCGTCCTCATTCCGCTCCTTGTCGGTGATGAACTGCTCCTGCCTGACCGAGTAGTAGCCCTGATACTGCTTCTTGTAGATCAGTCCACGGTCGAAGAGGTCCTGGAGGATCTTCTGCACGCAGGCCTTGTGGCGGTCGTCGGTGGTCTCGGCCCAGCCGTCGAACTCGAGGCCCAGCTTCTTCCACAGGTTGAGGAAAAGCTTGGTCTTCTTCTTGGCGAAGGTGGCGGGATGGATGCCTTCCTTCTCGGCGGTCTGTTGGACCTTCTGGCCATGCTGGTCGACTCCAGTCAGGAAGTAGGCTTCATCGCCGCGCAGGCGGTGGTAGCGCGTGAGGACGTCGGCGAGGACCTTTTCGTAGGCATGCCCGATGTGTGGGGCGCCGTTGGTGTAGTCGATGGCGGTGGTGATGAGCATCGCAGGAAAGGGATGGAGAATTGGAAAACGGGGGGCGATCAGGAGGAGCGATCCACCTTGCCGCCGAGAGAGAGGATGCGCGCGTTGCCCTTTGCGGCTTCGGCTTCGGGGATGTTGCCATCCCGGACGTACATCTGGGACAGCGAGGTCCAGGCGAGCAGGTCGTTGGGCCGGAGCGTCACGGACTGAAGCCCGCATCCGATGGCTTCCTTGACCTGGCCGAGCTTGAGCAGGGCCATGCCGAGGGCGTGCCAGCCGTCGAAGAAGTCCGGGTCGAGCTGGGTGCAGCGCCGATAGAGCGCGGCGGCCTCTTCGAGATCGCCGACGGCCAGGCAGCCGTTGGCTTCGTCAAACAGGTCGTCGCGTTCAGACATGATGATTCAGCGGCCTTGTGGGCCCTTGATGTCGGCGTCTTCCAGCTGCTGATCGAGCCAGCCGGCGAAGGCGGCGTTCTCGTTCTGCACCTCGAACTGGGAGGCGAAGCGGTCGTACTGCTGTCCGCGGTTGTCGTCCTTGAGGATCTCACGCTTGACCACGTGAATGATGACGGCGCGGTCGTCTTCGATCAGGGGCTCGGCGAATTCACCCGGGTTGACGGTGGAGGCGAGTTGGAAGATTTCACGGCCTGCGGCTTCCTCGGGAAGTGGGTCGGAGACGCCCCATGGTCCGAGGGTCTTGGTTTCGAGGCCGAGTCCCTTGGCGGCTTCTTCGAATGAGTCGCCGGCGGCCACGGCTTCCTTGAGGGCGTTGCCCTTGGCTTCCACGTCCTGGGTCAGCGCTTCGTTGACCTTTTCGGAAATGTAGCGCTCGGTGATCTCTTCTTTGGCCTCTTCGAAGGTCTTGGTGCGGGGCTCGTCGAGTTCGTCGAGGCGCACGACCAGCCACTGGTTGGTGCCCACGCCGATCACGTTGGTGAACGGGGCGAGTGGGTCAGGACCGGTCTTCAGCTCGAAGATGTAGTCGGAGATCGTCTTGCCCGCGGAAGCACCCCGTGTGGTGAGCTTCAGATCGTCGGGAAGAGTGGAGGTGGTGAGCCAATCGGTCGACACGAGCTGCCAACCGTTGTCCTCGATGAGCTTTTCGAAGTCCTTGCCCTCGCTGCTGCCCACTTCCGTGATGAAGGAGTCGATGGCGACGGCGAATTTCTTGTCCTCTGCTTTGCGCAGCTCGGCTCTTTTGGCCTTGGCCTCTTCGTCCGCAGCTTTCTGCTCGTCGGTCTTCTCCGCGTCGGACGCTTCTTCCTCCGGCTCGCTGGCTTCCGCGGAGTAGGTGGGGGAGGTGAGGAGGTAGGAGACCTTCACCCGCTTCTCCGTCTGATAGGCGTCCTTGAGGGTTTCCCAGTAGGCCATCAGTTCTTCGTCGGTCGGCTTGATCTTTTCGCGAATGGCATCGGCGCTGATGACGGCGATTTCCGCCGTGATCTGCTGCGAGGTGACCACGGCCATGGCTTTCGCCAGGTCGGTGGATCCGGTGAGGCCACCGCCGAGGATTTCGCGCAGCTTGGCGGCGACGATGACGTCGGACACGAGGGATTGGAAGTCGCGCTCGACCATGCCGTAGGCGCCGAGGTTCTTGATGAACTGGTTGTAGCGGACTTGATCGAAGTCGCCCTGGGTGCCGGGGGCGCTGCCCACGGGTGGTTGCGACTGGAACATCTGCAGGCCTTCGATGAACTCTCGGATGTCTGCGGCGGACGTGTGGATGCCGAAATCCTTGGCGGCCTTCTGGATGATCAGGCGGCCGGCAAAGAAGTTGAGTGCGGCATTCTCTTCGCTTTCCGCATTGCCCATGAGCGTGCGGGAGAAGCGCATGATCTCCAGGCCGTTCGGGTCGAAGCTGCGAATGCTGCCGGTCATTTGCATCGGGGATGAGCCGATGTTGATGAATTCCGACTGGCTGTAATTCCGGCCATCGACGGTGGCGTAAGTCGCTCCAGCGGCGGATTGGCGGAAGAATCCGCTGGTATCCATAAAGAGGAATCCGAGCAGCAGGAGAACGATCACGACAATGATCAGGCCGGTATATTTACGAATGTTCTCGATCATGAATGGGCAGCCGCTTGTTCGCGGGCGCGGAAGTAAAGGGAGCCGGGACTCTGCCTTCAACCCTTATTCTTAACCGAATGCAGCCAAGTGAGTGGCGGCGCGACGATGCCCGGAAAGGGGGGCGGGGAAGAAGGGGCGGGCAGGGCCGGAACAGATGGCCGGAACAGATGGCCGGAACAGATGGCACCTCCGGAAAAGAAGTTGCCGCCGGGGAGCACCCACTCCCCGACGGCGGAAGTTGCGCAGTCCCTAGCCGGGGGGCTCTAGAACTGACAACTGCTGTTCACCCTTACATGAAAACTGCACTTACGCGCGGCTTTCAAAATAGAGAGACCGATCAGGTCGCTGAATGTTCAAAGATTTGAAAAGAAATTTGTGGGGCTTTCCTTGGGATTCGTCATCCGGGGCTTGCGGAGGGGCGGCGGGACCTGTCCTTTGGCGGGGTGACCGGAACTGAAATCATGGAGGCCCTGGAGCAGGCGGGGGTGCGGCCGAATCGACAGCTGGGGCAGAATTTCCTCTGCGACCCGAACGTGGCGCAGTGGATCACGGATCAGCTCGAGCTGAAGCCGGAGGATGCCGTGGTGGAAGTCGGTCCCGGCACGGGCGCCCTGTCCGAGTTGGTGCTGGGGAAGGTCCGGAGGCTGATCCTGATCGAGTTCGATTCCCGTCTTGCGGCATGGCTGAAGGAACGCTTCCGGGATCGCGATGACGTCGAGGTCCATCACGCCGACGGCGCTCGCTTCGATCCCCGGGTGCTGTGGAAGCATCGGCCGTTGAAGTTTCTCGGCAACCTCCCGTATTCCTCGGGTGGAGCCATCATGCGGAACCTGCTGTCCCGCCCGCATCCTTTCGAGCGCGCGGTGATCATGCTGCAGAAGGAAGTGATCGACCGTCTTGGTGCGGTGCCGCGGACGAAGGCTTACGGGGTGCTGAGCCTGCGGGTGCAATGCGAGTGGAAGGTGACGCCGCTGAAGGTGGTGCCGCCCGAGGCCTTCCATCCACGACCGCAGATCGACTCGTCGGTGGCGGTGTTGGAGCCCTTGACCAATGAGCTCCCGGTATTTGACGGAGCGCGCTTTGACGAGCTGATTCGCAGGGGTTTTTCGCAACGGAGGAAGCAACTGCAGAAGCAGTTGCCTGCCGAGCCGGCGTGGTCGGAGGTGGCTCCGAAGATGGGGTTGTTGCCGACGGTTCGAGCGGAGGAGTTGACGCTCGAGCAGTGGGTGGAGGTAGCGAGGATCTACGATGAGCATCCGCTCAAGGAGCTGCCCCAGAAAGGTGATGAGCTCTTTGATGTCGTGGATGAGTCCGACGAGGTCGTGGGTGAGGCGACGAGGGCGGAAGTCCACGAGAAAGGATTGATTCATCGAGCCGTGCATGTGTTCGCCATCAACCATCGGGGGGAGTTGCTCCTTCAGCTTCGTTCTCGGTTGAAGGATGCCCATCCGGGCGTGTGGGACTCCAGTGTCGCCGGGCATCTGGATCGGGGTGAGAACTATCGGGACGCCGCGATCCGGGAAATGGAGGAAGAAATGGGAATCGTCGATCTGGAGCCTGAGGAGGTGGGGAAGCTGCCGCCGACGGAGGCAACGGGCTGGGAGCACGTGGTGCTCTACATGGTGAGGTGGGACGGGAAGCCGCATTTTCCGTGTTCCGAGGTCGAATCGACGCTCTGGCTTTCGGCGGATGAAGTCGACGCCTGGACCCGGTCGAAGCCGGATGACTTCGCGAGCGGTTTCCTTGAGTGTTGGAAGCTGGCTCGGGGGCGTGGATGACGCAGGCCGAAGCCGTTGAATTGATTAGGTTTTCCTGAAAGTTTTAAAAAACTTCTTGTCGGGAACTCTGACCTATCTAGTCTGATCGGAGCTTCCCCGGCACCCTTAGTCCCAAAAACCAGCCATGAAATCCGTCACCCGCTCGCGGGGGCTCCAACGTGTTTCGAGCGTGTCCCGGCGTCCGCTTGCTTTCCGTGCGATGCCCGGCATGACCCTGATCGAGCTCGCCGTCGTCATTCTGTTTCTTCTCCTGTTTGCGACCCTTCTGATGACCGGCGCGAAAGCCTTCAAACGAGGGTCGGACCGTTCGGGTTGCATCATGAACCTGCAAGCCGTCCAGAAGGCGGTGAGGGGGTATGGCAACATGTCGGGCCTCAACCCGGGGCAGACGGCGCTCAATCTCGAGGCCCAAGTGATCGGCACGGGACTGTTCTTCGAGGAATTGCCGAAATGTCCGGCCGGGGGAACCTATACGCTCGGTGGGAACCAGATCCCGGACATGGGCACGCTCTACATGAGCTGTTCGTTGAATACGGCCGAGGGTCACATTCCGGACAATACCATCGACTGGTAGGCTGCGGGGCACTTCAGAGTGCCGGATCGTGGGCCGATGGCATGCCCGAGAGGTCCGGTGGGGCTTGTCGATTTTCTGGGCGGGAACGGACATCTCGGTTGCAGGAGGGTCGGCCAGCATCAATGGTAGGCCCGTGTTCGCATGACCGCAGGCGTAATCCATTCCTCCCGATCTGATGATGCAAGGCTGTGGCTCACGGCCTTGTTGTTGTCGTTGGGAATCAATGTGGGCGTGGTGCTCTTCCTGGCGTTCATGGCCATTCAGACGCTGATTTTTCAGCCTCCCACTCCGTCCGAGCAAGCGGCCGAGCCCGAGTCGAGGTCGATCACGATCCAGCCGGTGACCTCGGAAAAGGTCGAACCGCCGGCGGCAGAACGGCCGAAGGCATTTGCGCGCACCTCGGATGATCAGACGGCGGAGATCCCGGAGGATCCTGCCTTCATTGGCGAGCGGGATACGGTGGCGACGAGCGAGGCGGATCCGGTCGAGGGGATGGAGGACCTTCCCAGTCAGGAGGGGATCGAACCGAGAGCTGGCGAGATCGAGACCACGGTGAGTGAGTATCAGGACGGGGTGCTGGAGCATGACCGCGCTGCCACGCCCGGAGAGGAGGAACCGAGCCCGATGCCTGAGGAGGTCACCGAGACCGTCACTGAACCGGTCGAGCCGGTGACGCCGAGCGGCACGGAAACCGAGTCTCCGGATGAGGAGGCGAGTGGGGAGAGGCAGCGCCTGGCCGAAGGGCCGTTGTCGGTGGATCGCCCGATTTCTCCTGACATGGCGGAGGAAGAGCCGAAGGCGTCGCCCGAGGAGAGGGCGGAAGAGGAGATCGCGAAGGTCGAGGAAGAGGTGGAGGAACAACCCAAGCCGGCGAAACCTCAGGCGACGAATGAACCTGGCTTCCGCGGATACCAACGGAGGACCTTGCTGAAGGGGTCGATCTCTCGACGGGGAACGGCATCGCTGGATGTGAAGGAGGGGGCGCTCGGGCGCTACCATGCGGCGATCGGGCGGGCGATTGAGCAGGCTTGGCAGAGGCGGGTGATCCAGCACCGCGATCTGATCACCCCGGGCGTGATCCGGATTCAGGTCGTGTTGGATGAGAATGGTCGGGTCCGATCCGTTGGCACGGTCGAGGAATTCGGCATCGGTGCGATCCAGAAAGGTTTTACCCACAAGGCAATTCGGGAGGCAAACCTGCCAAAGATGCCGGACGACGTGCGCCGCGAATTGCAGGGCGAGCCGCTGGAACTCCTTTACAACTTCATCTTTTAGGGGCGTTTTGCCCTGCAATTTATCATGTGGAACTCAATGATTCTAGCAGCCGCGGATGCGGAACCCGGATTGGTCGAGCAGATCGGGCTGTTTTTCGAGGAAGGTGGCATCTTCATGATCCTTCTCGGGATCACCTCGGTGGTCGGTCTCGCTGCCATCATGTTCAAGGTGCTGACCCTGAGGAAATCAAGGGTGCTTCCTGATTCGCTCGAGGCGGAGGTCGAGCAGTTCGACCAGCGGGTGAGGGATGGGAATTTCGAGCCGGTGCTCGCGGAGTTCGATCGTGGCGAAAGTACGCTGGCGCGTCTCTGCTCGGTGGCAGTCAGCCAGCGTGGTCGATCCCAGACCGACATCGCCGAAGCCGTGCAATCGATGGCTCGTGCGGAGATCGTCCGCCTGCATGCGGGGATGACTGCAATTGATGTGGTGACCAGCGTGGCGCCGCTGCTCGGGTTGCTTGGGACGGCCTCCGGGTTGGTGGTGGTCTTCTCGGGGATCGAGTCCGATGCCGATTGGATGATGATTACCGGTGGTATCGGTCGGGCGCTCAAGACGACCATCGTTGGTATGGCGATTGCCGTACCTTCGATCATCGCGCAGGGATATTTCCAGCGGAAGATCGAAACCTACGCGGCGGTGCTTGAGGTGCTGCTGACGAAGATGGGCCATGTGTGCGAGCAAGCCCCGCGGGCTGAAGGCTTGTTCGGGAGTTCAAAAGCATCCGACAAGTAGGGTCAGACGATGCAATTCGAACGTCCAGTTCAGCGCCCGCGGCAGTTGCCGATCGTTTCGATGATCGACATTCTGTTCATCGTCCTGATCTTTTTCATCGTCTCTTCGGAGTTCAAGAAGAAGCGCGAGGTGCTCAAGATCGAGTTGCCGACGGTGCGTGAAGTGCCGTCGGATACGATTGCGGACGCCCGCTCCATCCTTGCGGTCGATCGCGACGGAGCCATCCGTCTCGACGATCTAACGGTTCCGAACATCAAGTTGCTCAAGGCTTACCTCTCCGCCTACGTGAAGGAGAACCCGGGCAGGAAGCTCGAGCTGGAAGCGGACAAGGAGGTGTCCCTCGAGCAGTTGGTTGCGGTCTGGGATGCGTTGACCGAGGCGGGGATTGAGATTAAGGACGTGCCGGCACGGATCCAGCTGCCGGCTGAAAACGCAGAAAACGAATGATTCTCGATATTGTCCAATATGGTGACCCCGTGCTGCGCGAGCGCTGCGGGAAGGTGGAAGAGGTGGACGACGAACTGCGCAAGTTGGTCGATGACATGATCGAGACCATGTACGACGCCCAAGGTGTCGGGCTGGCGGCTCCGCAGATCGGGAAGGCGATCCGCTTGGCCGTGGTCGATGTGTCGCACGACCCGGAGTGCATTTCCTTTCTCAAGGTGGACGGTAAAGACGCCGACCTGGCATCCATCATGCCGCTCGTCTTCATCAACCCGGAACTGGAATTCGGGAAGGAACGCGAGAAGGACACCGAAGGGTGCCTGAGCATTTCCGAGATTCGCGCGGACGTCCGTCGACCCGCCGTGGTGAAGGCGAAGCTTCCCCAACTCGACGGAAGGGTTCTGGAGATTGAGACCGATGGCTTGCTTTCGCGGGCGATCCAGCACGAAACGGATCACCTCAACGGGGTGCTTTTCATCGATCGCGTGTCCCCGGCCGCCAAAGTGAGTGTGAAGCGGAAACTGAAACGTCTCGTTGAGGGATGAGCCCGTCGGGCTTGTCAGAACGACGCGATGAGGCCTCGACTTTAGCGGAATGTTTGGCTAGTTAAATCAAATCGTGCATCCAACAGGTGCGCGTTTCCCCACACCCCAACCAGCGTAGGATGAGCAAAGAAAAAGGAATTTTTGAACCGCAGGAAGGCTTTGCCTCTCCTCCGAAGAGCCCGTTCGCGGTCGACGAGTCCGCGAAGAACCCGTTTGCCGCCCCGGCCGAGGCCCCCAAGTCGCCATTTGCCGTGGCAGGTGATGACGAGGAGGCAACGCGCCTGAAGCCGGAGGCTGAATCGAGTAGCCCATTCGCTTCGGGGCAGGGCAAGTCACCTTTCGGTTTCGAGCCACCCGCCGCTTCGACTTCTCCATTCGGTGTCGATGAATCACCGAAATCCGCAGAGCCGGCCTCGAGCCCGTTTGGGGGTTCCCCCGAGCCGGCCAAGAAGGAGGATTCTCCCTTCGGCCAGGCACCTGAGAAGGTGGAACCCGCTCCTGCCGTGGAGCCGGTGACGCCGGCTCCGGCTTCACCCGCACCCTCTTCATCATCCATCGACATGACTGAATCCGATTCCTCCACGATCAAGCAGCTCGAGTTGCGCGCGATTTTCGGCGTGGACCGCGAGCTTTCCGAAAGCGAAATCCTTCAGCGTGCAGGCGCCCTTCCAGGCATCCGCCAGCTGGGTCGTGTTTCGGCCGCGGACATCGGAGCCGTGGAAGGCATCAAGCGCGTCCTTGGTGGTCTTGGCTTCGGTGGGGGTCAGGTGAAACTTTATTGTGGTAGCGCTCCGATCGACTTCATCCGTGAAGGATCGGTCATGCTGGCTGTCCAGACCGATGGAGGCTTCGCACCCGGGGTTCGCGAGACCCTGATGATTGCCGCCCGTGAAATCGGTCGGATGTAGACGCATCTTCGCCGGTCATGAGCAGCTCCACGGATGCACGCCCATTCCGGGTGACCGTGGCAGGTGCTCTTGGTCACGGCCGCCAGGAAGTGCTTGAGGCGGTTTGTCGGCGGTTCAACGCCGAACCGCTGGCGCACTATGTCGGCGAGTTGAGAGTGTGGTCGGCGGAAATCGCCGCGCCCAACGAGGCGGGTGATCGCCGCACTCTCCTGATGCGTTGTCTCGATGATGCGTGTCCGTATGTGGCCGGACAGGATCTGTTGGTTCGTCAATCCGATGCGGTGATCTTTGTGTTCGACGTGCGTCATGAGCATCTGGAGGAGGGCTGGAGGTCGCTCCAGCGCGTGGCGGAGAGTGCGCAGCGGGGTGGCTACGATCTCCGCTCGAAGCCACTGGTTCTCCAGTACCATCGATGCGACGGCCACCCGGGTTTCCAGCCGTCGCGTATGGATGGTTGGCTTGGTCTGCCGCCGGGTGAAGAGGTGGCGCGCGTGGTGACTTCGGCGAGTCGCCCGCATGGCGAAGGCGCGGTGTTCAATGCCCTGTGGCGTCAGGCAGGGGCGGGACGGCTGACCTGATGAGTGGATGCTGGCAGGTCCGGGTGGATACCGGAGGAACCTTCACCGATGCCTGGGCACGGAGCCCTGATGGCAGGGAATCCCGCTGCAAGATCCTGTCTGATGGCAGGTTGAGGGTGGAGCTCGGTGCGCCGGATGCGGAGGGTTGGATGGATTTGAAGGGCGCGGCGGTGGGCTGGCCCGATGGCCTGTTGGTCGGGTGGAAAAGTGCCGATGGTGTCGAGGTGACCGGGCATGAAGGAGGACGCGTCCTGCATGGAGGTGGCAAGGGGTTGGTGGAGCTCGACGGCGGCGAAGAGGCCCCGGTCGTGGCGGCGCGGATTCTGGTCGGTGTCGGACCGGGTGAGGAATTTCCCGAACTGGACATGCGGGTGGCGACGACGCGCGGGACGAATGCCTTGTTGGAGGGGAAAGGAGCCAGGGTGGCCTTGTTCGTTTCCGAGGGGATGGAGGATCTGTTGGAGATCCGCGACCAGAGGCGGGTGGATCTGTTCTCGTTGCAGCAACCGGCTCATGAGCATCTGGCGACCGGCGTCTACGGCATTCGTGGTAGGTTGGATCCGGGTGGGGATGAACTGGATCCACTCGATGAATTGCAGGTCAGGCGGCAGGCCCGGCAAGCGCTTGAGGATGGATGTGAAGTCGCGGCGGTTTCGTTGATGCACGGCTGGCGATCATCGCGCCACGAGGATCAGGTCGGAGAATGGTTGCGGGCGGAGGGATTTTCCGAGGTCACGCTTTCCTCGGCGACGGCACCGTTGATCCGTCTTCTTCCGCGGACCGAGACGGTGGTGGCCGATGCGTTTCTGGCGCCGATCATGCGGCATTTCGTGGCGCGGGTTTCCGGTCCGCTCGATGGCGCGGGGCTCGGGTTCATGACCAGCGCCGGGGGGCTCGTGCCTCCGGATCGCTATCACCCGAAGGATTCGCTCCTTTCCGGCCCGGCAGGTGGCTTGATCGGAGCCGCGGAGATCGGTCGCGCGGCCGGATTCCCTCGATTGCTGACCTTTGACATGGGGGGTACGAGCACGGATGTGGCGCGTCTGGATGGATCCTTTCAGTATCGAAGCGAGCAGCAGATCGGGCCTGCCCGCGTGGTGGCTCCGGCGCTGAAGATCGAGACAGTCGCGGCCGGAGGAGGATCGATCTGTCAGTGGCGACACGGCCAGTTGGAGGTGGGTCCGGAGAGTGCGGGGTCGGATCCAGGACCGGCGTGCTATGGACGGGGCGGCCCTCTGACGCTGACCGATGTGAATCTCCTGCTTGGCTTGATGGATCCTGACAAGGCGGGCATTCCACTGGATCGAAGGGCGTCGGAAGCGAAGTTCGCCGAGCTCATCGCGGAGATGGAATCAACGGGTGAGGTGGTGGCGGATCCCGGTGGTCTGCTCCGGGGGCTGCGGGACATCGCGGTGGAGACCATGGCCGAGGCGATTCGGTCGGTCAGCATCCGGGAGGGTGTGGACATGGGCGGGCATGCCTTGTTGGCCTTCGGCGGAGCCGGCCCTCAACATGCGACGGCGATTGCGGAGAAACTCGAGCTGGATCATGTCCTCGTCCCCGGCGATGCGGGCTTGCTGAGTGCGTGGGGTCTGGAGCGGGCAGTCCGGCAGGAGCAGGCGGTCTCCCAGGTGCTGCAGGTCCTCGATGATGCGGACGTGGAGGGCATCTGGGGCAGGTTGGCGGATGAGGTCGGCAGGGCGCTCGGCATCGAGTCGCCGCGGATGCGCTGGCTTGCCACGCTGCGGATCCAAGGGCAGGAGTCGGCCTTGGACGTGGAGTCGATGCACGGAAGTGCCTCGGATCTCGAAGGCGCATTCAAACGCACCTACCAGCAGACCTTTGGCTATCCCGTCGGGGAGGAGCGCGTGCTCGAACTGGTGGCCCTGCGGGTCATCGGAGAGGATACGCTGGAACCCGTGGCGAAGGAGACTTTTGGCGAAACCTTCGTCCACGGGCCGGAGTTGCTCCAGGACTGCTTCTCGACCTGCGTGATCCCCGAGGGGTGGAGGATGCGAATGGGTTCGCGCAAGACCCTGTGGCTGGAACGTGCGTCGGGCGCATCGCGTGAAACCGGAACGGCCACCCCGGATGCGGTGCTTGCCGGGCTTTTCCGCAGTCGCTTCGAGGGAATGCTCGATGCCATGGGTGAAGCTCTGAAGCGCACCGCGGTCTCCACCAACGTCAAGGACCGCATGGACTACTCCTGTGCCTTGCTGGATGTCGATGGACGCTTGGTCGCGAGTGCGCCTCACGTGCCGGTCCATCTGGGTGCGCTGGGAGTCTGTGTCCGGGAGGTGGTCCAGCGGATCGAGCTCGGGGTTGGCGATGTGGTGATCACGAATGATCCGGGAGCCGGAGGATCCCATCTTCCGGATGTGACCGTGATCGCCCCGGTGCATGATCGCGACGCGAAGCTGCTCGGCTACGTGGCGAACCGCGCCCACCATGCGGAACTTGGTGGCATGGCCCCGGGGTCGATGCCGGCATCCGCCACCTGCCTGGCGGAAGAAGGCGTGCTGATTTCTCCGATGCTGCTGGTCGAGAAGGGGAGGGCCCGATTGGACCGATTGGAAGCGCTGCTACGGGATGCGCCGTATCCATCGCGACGGCCGGAGGACAATCTTGCTGATGCCGAAGCCCAGCTGGCAGCCTGCCATTTCGGCCGGGATGCACTGGTGAAACTGGCGGATGGTTTTGGCGCGGATGAAGTGAGGAGACGTCTTTCGGAGGTGGTCGAGCGATCGGCGAGGTTGATGCGTGATCATCTGGAAGGGCCGATCGCGCTTCGTGGCGCGGAGGGAGTTCTGGATGACGGGCGGATCTTGAAGGTGAGGATCACTTCGGGCGGTGGCCGGATGCTCGTTGACTTCACCGGGAGTGCGGATGAGCACCCGGGGAACCTGAACGCGACCCCGGCGATCGTTCGCAGCGTGCTCCTGTATGTCCTGCGTTTGTGGTTGAAGGACGACGTGCCACTGAATGAAGGGTTGCTGGCTCCGGTTGAGATCGTGCTTCCCGCGGGAATGCTGAATCCGGATTTCTCGCGGCCAGCTGGGCAGGCACCTGCTGTGGTGGGAGGAAATGTGGAAACCAGCCAACGTCTGGCGGATACACTTCTCGAAGCACTCGGAATTTCGGCGAACGGGCCGGGGACGATGAACAACTTCCTCTTTGGCGACGATGGATTCGGCTACTACGAAACCCTTGCCGGAGGTTCCGGTGCAGGTCCGGGCCATGCCGGATGCAGCGGCAGGCATGTCCACATGACCAATACCGCTCTAACGGATCCGGAGTTGATGGAGCAACGGTATCCGGTTCGCGTCACCCAACACCGGTTACGTCGGGGGTCGGGGGGCACCGGGATTCATCCCGGCGGTGATGGGATCGTGCGCGAGATTGAATTCCTCCGGCCGGTGACGGTTTCGTTCCTCACCCAACGAAGGACCACGTGTCCATCCGGTATGGACGGTGGGGCCGATGGGCTCGGAGGGAAACAGACGCGGATCCATGCCGAGGGCTCCGAGGTGGAACTGCCGGGAGTGGTGACCTACCTGGCGGAGGCGGGTGAACGCGTAAGGATCGAAACGCCGGGCGGTGGAGCTTGGGGGCGAGAGTGAGGGGAGGGAAATCACAGTTGAAGCCACCCACACACGCCCCAGCCTGAAAAAGGCGACCTATGGCTACGACCAGCGCGACCGCTTGACCTCCATTAACTGGAGCGGGCCTGGACTCTACGGTTCAGGGGAGAACAGCAGCTTCACCTACGATGACAGCGGCCGCCCCTTGACGCAGAATAATAGCATCGCCACCGTGACCACCACGTATCACGCCAATGGAGACCCTTCCACCGTCACCCAGGCGCATACGGGCCAGAGCTACCTCGTAGGCTACGATCACGATGACGCCGGCCGACTCTCGCATTTGACCTATCCAACCAGCCCCGGGGGCACCGAGCAAGTGGACTATCGCTACAACCTGCGCGGTCAGCTGCAATACGTCTACAACCCCGATGACGGCCAGACCACCGCGCTAGCGACCTACACCCGCCGCAAGGACGGACTTATCGATTGGCTGCAGTATGAGAATGGAGCAAGCACCGACCCCAATTACGACCAAGGCAAGCGGCTCACCGGACGGGTCCACCGCAATACCAACGGAGGTTGGATGGATGGAAACTGGTATACCTACGACAAGCGTTCCCGGCGCATCGCCCAAGCTTGGAAGGGCAATGTGGGCGACCGTTACCAGCACGATGCTGCCGGACAGCTGACAGCTGTCGACCACGACGTGAGCGATCCCCGAAATACCACCGCCCCCTTCGTCAAAGACCACGACTACAGCTATGACGACATGGGCAACCGCACCAGTCTTGCGGTGACCCTTCAAGGAGCCTCGTCGACCGTCGCGCAGGGCAATACCAACTATGCCCCCAACGACCTCAATCAGTATGCCACCATCACCTCACCCACCACCCCGCCGCAGGGGACCCGAAACCACGATGCGGACGGCAATCTGACCAGTGACGGCACGCGCAGCTTCGTCTGGGATGCCTGGAATCGGCTCCGGGAGGTGAGGGATTCGGCCGGGAACCCCATCGCCTACTACCACTACGACGCCCTCGGGCGCCGCGTGGCCAAGGAAACCACCACCCATGCAACCTCCGCTGACGATGGGAGTTCTCTGGTTGCCGAGACCGTCCTCTTCGTCTATGACGGATGGAACGTGATTCAGGAACATGCCGCAGCCCCGAGCACCAACGCCCCGATCCTGCGGGCGTATTTGGTCTGGGGCGAGGATCTCAGTGGCAGCCTCCAGGGAGCCGGTGGTGTGGGCGGTCTGCTGGCACGCGTCGTCACCGGTAGCCACGCCCTCTACTACCACTATGACGGGAATGGCAACCCCGCCCGCCTGACCAATCAGGCGAACAACGGAGGGATCTACCGTTACGATGCCTTCGGCAACGTGCGCGAATCCACTGGCGTCCTCGTCGACGACAACCCTTGGCAGTTCAGCACGAAGTATCGAGACGAGGAAACTGGATTCAGCTATTATGGCTACAGATACTACGACCCGGTGACGGGAAGGTGGCCATCCAGGGATCCAATCGGGGAACGCGGCGGGGTCAACTTATACGGATTCGTCGGGAATGATGGGGTGAATCGGTGGGATTTGCTCGGTCTCGTAGCCCTTCAGACAAAATATGATACTGCGAGGAGCGCAGCCGTTGCCGCTATGAAGGAGATATTTCCTCTCAGTAAAAAGAACCATTGGGAATACGGCGGCTTCATTCTGCGCTGCTGGAGCCGTAGCGAGAAATCACGTGTTGATTGTTCATGCAGGAACGCCGATGAGTCGGAATATGATATGCGGAAGCATACCAGCGATGACTGTCAGAAGACGACAACAGTCCGTTTCGACCTATATTACCTATACACTCCGGCAATCACCGATAAGGAGGAGCGCAGTGTTAGGCTCCACAATGCTGACAATCCTGAGGAATCAGAGTTTGAGAAGTTTCGGAATTATCGTAATGGAGATGATCAGTGCCACGTCATTGGCTATTACCACTCTCAGCCGGGTCCGCGATCGCCGAAGCATCAGCGTCCTCCTTACAATCCTGATGTGGTCGATGTGGACTGGCATGTTTACGATATCAATATGAGAATGGCGCGTTACTTTTCGGTCGAAGACTACCACTTCGGGAAGGGATTGGGTCTTGAGCTTGGTTTTGTAGTTAATCCAGACGGTGATATGGTGGAGCTCGATCTCAGCCGGAAGCCTCGGGCTGACAGGAAAGGGCGTGTTGATGGAACTGTGCATCCAGATGACACAACAAACATCGGGAATGCTAAGTAAAAATGGGTTGTTATTGAGTCAGTTTCAACTTGGATATAGAATGAGCATTATGAAGTTTTTCACGATAGCGATAGCATCATTGTGGGGAATTCTTGGAGTCGGATTCGGGCAGGAGGACAATGTTGAATCGGATGGAAGTCAAACTGTCCGGGTGGGGATTAAGGAGATTTCAGCGAATTCATCCGACTTTGAGCGTGAGCGATTACAAGTTGAAGGGATCTTGAGTGTAGTTAGTGGGGTGTCTTATCTTTTTGATTCTCGTGAAAGCATCCAAGAGGGGTTTATGCGAAGTGCTCTCAAGGTCGAATTTGATGGGAGTGTCGGCGTTCTGAGGAAGTCTAGCTCGTATCTCTTCGAGGGAGTGTTTACTGCTGACCGGAATGAAAAGAGCCTGGGGGTTCTCAGGGTGGATCGTGTGATCGAGAACCGCAATTCGGTCAAGGCGAGAAAGGCTGCAGTGGTTGAGGACTTAGTTGCACTCGAAGAGAGGCTTTCCCGTGGCGAGGAAGTTCCTCGCGACGAGTTGCTTCATGTGACGAGTTCAGCCCTTGAGCTGTTGAGAATGCCGTTAGATTGAGCGAGAAAGAGGTCGGCCCCGGAAATCGAACACTCGTGTAAGAGGGGTCAGTTACGGTGATGGAATCAAGGGGTATTTTCGGGATATTTCGGGATGAGGTTGATGCTGGAGATGGCGGGTTGGATCAAAGGGTTTCCGGATCTGAGGACACCGAAGATCAAGTGAAGAAGCTTGGTCATGATAGCGCCGATAATCACAATCGACTTCTTGCCCTTGGCTCGGAGTCG
>NZ_JAENII010000007.1 GCF_016595525.1 Haloferula rosea | reverse complement strand
TCATGCCCGAGTCTGATTGGAACCGCCCTGTACGGAGCCGTACGCAGGGTGGTGTGGGACCGGGGAGCTAATCACTCCCCGGGACCCGATTCTGCCTTGGGTTTGTTGCGGAGTTGCAAGAGTAGATCAGAAGGGAAACCACTCTCGTGCCACTTCTCTCTATATCCCTCTTCGCCATGATCTGCGAGAAGAGCCTCAAACTCCTTCAGCACTTCTCCGAAAAAACGCGGCACCGTAGTAGTGCCCCGATGGACTGACTCAAACTTGTCGTCAGGGTGCATTCCCCAACTGTTCCAGTCATCAAACCACCGCAACTCGTAATCCAATCCGCTCTCGCTACTCGTGAGAAGCAACTGAATCTCGCCCGGCTCGTCCATGAACACGACCCGAGCGGACTCTGCTCCACCCCTGAGTGCGCGGGCTGCCTCACCAAGTTCCCGAAGTGAGTCGTGAAGGTAGGAAACCGTTATATCGAACTTCTCATCACCGTCCTGAATCTGCGCCATCGCCCACCCAGCTCCTTCGAGATCGTATGTTAGGGAGAAGCCCATCTTTCTTGGCAGAACAGTTTATTGGACACACGGGAAAATTTCCCAGTTTATTGACAGTGTGAAATATCCGGGGATCCGGTCTCTTGCATTTGGAGGGTGGAGTCGAACGTCCTTTTCGATGGTCATTGCCAACAGCTTATCGGCTGTTCGCTGCATCACAAGGAGCAAGAGGAAGGCTTTTCGCCGTGAATTCGATGATCTGATGGAGAAGGTGGCGGTGGCTCCGAAAGCGAGGCCCTAAGATCATCGCCATCTGGAGCGTTGGGGGCAGGCGCTCCGGCAGCGTTCAGTCGGGTAATCGGTTCCGGATTTTCTTGAAGGTGATTCTGAAGAATTGATTCACACAAAGGGTGTGGAGCGTTTTCAGGTGCGCCACGGGCAGGAGGCGTCCGTTTGCCTCATGAGGTCTTGTGGAAGAGTTGTGGACGAAGCAAACGGGTTGGGACGGTGTCGGGTGAAGTGGGTGGAATGGTTGCGTGGGCGAGAAGTTCGGTGATTGGGAAGTAGAAGGTAAAAAGTGGAAAGTGGGGGAGGCTCCGCGTGCTTTGCGGTTTTTTGAGTGGAGAGTAAAAAGTAGAAAGTGGAAAGGGGGCGGGTGAGCTGCAGCGGCTTGGAAAGCCGCGCTCCTTATTCGCTGGCGTCGCTTGGCCCCTGACCCCTCAGTTCCCGACCCCTTGGTCGGAATGGGGTGGTGAGGTTTGAAGAATTGGGGAACCGCGAAAGGGACGCGAAACGAGAGCTCCGCATGCTCTGCAGTTGCTGAGTGAAAAGTAGAAAGTAAAAAGTGGAAAGTAGGGAGAGGCTCCGCTTGCTCTTGGGGGATGAAGCTCGGGATCGATGGAGGAGGCGGGATGCTAGGGAGGGAGCTCTCGGGGTAGAATCAGGGATCACGGCCCTTCAGGCCGTGTTGTTCCGGCAGCTGATTTACCCAAGGCTGCGCCTTGGGCTGAGGGATATCGAACCGTTGGGCCAGGCTTCTGCCAATGGCTGGCATCGCTTGGCCCCTGACCCCTCAGTCCCTGAGCCCTTGGTCGGAATGGGCATTGGGGTTTGAAGGATTGGGGAACCGCGAAAGGGGCGCGAAATGGGAGCTCCGCATGCTCTGCGGTTGTTGAGTGAGAAGCGGAAAGGGGGAAGGGGTGGAAGCTCCGCTCGCTTGGGGCGATGCGCGGCGGTGTGGGACAGGGATTGGGATTGCGTGGAGGGAGGTTCCTCTCTCAAATGCGCGCCCCGGCGTCGCCCGGGATGTGAAGATGGATTACTCAGAGAAAATTGCCCGTCAGGTTGCGGCGATTCCCCGATCGGGAATCCGCGACTTTTTCGAGCTCGTCCAAGGCCGCGAGGGCATCATCTCGCTGGGTGTGGGTGAGCCTGATTTCGTGACTCCATGGCACATTCGTGAGGCGGCCATCTACTCCTTGGAGAAGGGCCAGACGAGCTACACGTCGAATCTCGGCCTGCCCAGCCTGCGTCGGGCGATTTCCCGCTACGTGGATGATTTCTTCGACGTGCACTATGACCCGGCCGGCGAGGTGCTGGTCACGGTGGGGGTCTCGGAGGCCATCGATCTGGCACTCCGTGCGCTGCTCAATCCGGGGGAAGAGGTCGTGTATCACGAGCCCTGCTACGTTTCCTACTCGCCGAGCATCGTGATGGCGTATGGGGAGGCGGTGGCCGTGGAGACGCGGAAGGAAGATGGATTTTCGCTCAAGCCGGAAGCGCTCGCTGCGGCGATCACGCCCAAGACGCGGGTGGTCATGCTGAACTTTCCCACGAACCCGACGGGTGCCACGGCCTCGAAAGAGGATCTGGAAGGGATCGCGAAGCTCTGTGTGGAGCATGATCTGATGGTCCTCAGCGATGAGATCTACAGCGAGCTTCGCTATGATGAGAACGAACCGCATGTCTCGATCGCAACGTTTCCGGGCATGCGTGAGCGCACGATCCTGCTGCACGGCTTCTCGAAGGCATTCGCGATGACGGGCTTCCGTCTCGGCTATGCCTGTGCGCCCCAGCCGATCATCGAGGCGATGATGAAGATCCACCAGTATTCGATGCTTTGTGCGCCGATCACCAGCCAGACGGCGGCGCTTGAGGCACTGGAGAATGGTTCGGCGGCGGTGGTCAAGATGCGCGACAGCTATCACCAGCGGCGCGACTTTCTGGTCAAGCGCCTGAATGCGATGGGGCTGGATTGCCACACGCCCGGGGGGGCTTTCTACGTGTTCCCGGACATTCGCAAGACGGGGTTGACGAGTCAGCAGTTCGCCATGCAGCTGCTCGAAGAGGAGGGGGTTGCGGCGGTGCCGGGAACGGCATTCGGAAAATCGGGCGAAGGTTTCCTGCGTTGCTGTTATGCGACGGGCTTCGATGAGCTGAAGCTGGCGATGGACAAGATGGAAGCGTTCGTGGGGCGTCTTTGAGCCGATGACTGGAGGTAGCCAGACCGTGAGTGACCGACTGCGACTTGAGCAGCCGTCGCTCTGGGTGCGGCGGCAGGTCATTCCGTTTGCGATCTTCATGGGGTTCCTGCTGTTGCTGCAGGCGGCCGGGGCATTCTTTGCGGTCGATCTTCCGAGTCAGCCGTGGTGGCGACGGGCGCCCGAGCAGTGGATCTATCCGCTGCAGACGATTGCGTGTCTGGTGGTGCTGGTCCGGTGGTGGAAGTCGTATGAATTCAACTGGTCGCTGAAGTGGTCGGCGATCGGCGCGGTGTTCGGAGCGGTCGGGATTGGGTTCTGGATCCTGCCGACCTTTCTTTACGGCTACCTGGACGTGCCGCATTCGGACGGTTGGTGGCGCTGGCTGGGGGTGGTCGAGCGGAAAGACGGGTTTGATCCGGGGGAGATGTTCGGTGAGGGCACCGGGGCGTATTGGGCGGCGTTGGTGATGCGCTTTGTGCGTGCGGCGGTGGTGGTGGCGCTGGTTGAGGAAATCTTCTGGCGCTCCTTCATGATGCGTCTGGTGCTGGACTGGGACGGTGACTACTGGAAGCAGCGGTTCGGTCGCGGTTCATGGTTGTCGTATGCGGTGGTGACCGGATTGTTCGTCGTCGCGCATGCGCCTTCCGACTACCCGGGTGCACTGGTTTACGGCTCGCTGACCTACCTGCTGTGCATCTGGAGCCGGAATCTGGGTGCCTGCGTGGTCATGCATGCGGTGGCCAACCTGCTGATGGGGCTGTATGCCGTTCAGAGTGGCAATCTGGGCCTTTGGTAGGAGGACGGGATTCGGGTTTCCTGAGGCTGGTCATGGCCGGGTCATCGGGCTAGTCTCCCGGCATGCCGACTGATTTCGTGGATCCGTTGGGCCTGCTCGAATTGGGAGGCCCGATCATCTTGCTCCAACTTGGATTGGCCTTTTTTGGCGCGGTCTTTGTCGTCGAGCGGATGTTCTTTTTCCACCGGGCCCGGATCAATGTGGGTGACCTGCTGGTCGGATTGTCCAGTCACGCCCAGCGCAAGGCGTATGCAGAGGCCTTGCACGAAGCGGCCCGGGCACCTGGTCCGGTCGCGCGGGTCGCTCACGCGGTGCTGCTGAGGCACCACATGGACCGGTCCGACCTGCGGGATGTGGCGCAGGAGGCCGGGCAACTCGAGGTGCCGCGGATCGAGAAGAACCTGCGTGCGATCCTGGCAGTGGCGCTGGTCGCTCCCCTGAGCGGGATGCTCGGCACGGTCCTCGGGTTGACCGAGATGTTTCAGGAGATGGGAGGCAGCGAGGAAACGGTCTCGGCGGTGGAGCTCTCAAGCGGGGTATTCCAATCGCTGGTGACGACGGCATTCGGCCTCATGGTGGCGATTCCGGCCTACTTGTTTTACCTTTATTTCCTCGGTCGGGCGAAGCGCTTGTTCCACCGGATCGAGCGCACTGGGATCGAGATGGTCAACATCGTGTGCGATGCGCGCAATGACACCGGCATCGTTTCCATCCGGGATGAAATCGAAACCCGCGAACGTGAGGACCGGAGAGGATGAAGTTGGAAACCACACTTCCCGAGCGGGTGGGGTTCCTTCATGCGGTTCCCATCTTTGATCTGTTTGCTCTGTTGTTGATCGCGATCATGCTCGGGCCTTCGTTCATCACGCAGGCGGGCGTGCAGGTGGAGATGCCGGTATCGCGATTCCAGGTGGCGCGTCAGTCGGATGCCTCCGTCATTACCATCACTCAGGGGGAACCACCGGTGATCTGGCTGGAGCGGATGCAGGTGAGCGAGGAAGAGCTCGTCGCAAAGTTGGAGAGCCGCCGTCAGGCCTCGATCCAGGTGCCAGTGGTGTATGTTCGGTCGGACAAGCAGATCTCGGCGGAGTTCGAGCGGCGGGTGACCGAGTTGGCCCTGCAAGCTGGATTCCGGGTGTATTTGTTGGGTCGAGCGGAGGAGTCACGCTGATGTTCCGCCGTCGCAAAGTCCTTCAGCATCGGGATCGCGAGTCAGGGCTCGCGTTCAGCTGGCGCGTGCCGCTTTCGAGCGGAGGCTCGATGTTTGCGGCCTTTGCCTTGGTCGCTCTGGGTGCCGTGGTGCTGTCGGCGGCGGTCCGGGTCAATGTCGGTCGGCCGAATGCGGAAGAGGCGCAGCGAGCGTCGGTGATCATGATCCCACGTGGCTCGGGTGGCGAGCGGATCGAGCAGAACGCGCGCGAAGCCGGACCCTTTCCGGTCCGCTGGAATCCTGCGGCTGATCCTGAGTATGCGTCGCTGCGGAGTCGTGCGCTGCGGGAGGCCGGGGAGGTGGGCGTGCCTTACCGGGCAGCTCCGCAGGAGATTGAATTTTCATCCAGTGGCAAGCCCTCGTCTGAGGGGTGGCCCCTGGCGGTGCTGCCACCGCTGCCGGAGCGTCGTGTGATTTCCGCGGACGACGATGGTCCGCGGGAGGTCGCTCACGGTCTGCGTGTCCTGAAGTCGAAGGAGGGGGTGAGTCTTCTGCATGCCAGCTTGATTCTGCCCGCCGCGGAGTCGGTGGGAATTGTCGGGGTGCGCTACCTGATCGAGTATGACCGGGACGGTCGGGTGCTGGAGGTGACGCGCATGGATTCCGGGGATCCTCAGGCCTCGGTGGTGTCCTGGGTGGAGCGTGCCCGCGTGGAGGGCAATCAGGGGGAACCCGGGTTGCTGGTCGTCGAATCCGTGATCGGATCATGATCGAGATGACGCTCACAGAACTGGCCTGCTGGGTGCTGGGGATCGTCATGATCCTCGTGGTCGTGGGCGGCTGGGGCTCGACCTGGAGAAGCAGGAAAGAAGAGCGTCGTTCCGCCCGCTATCGGGCGGTTTGCAGGCTCTGCCTTGCGGTCTTCCGCTTGGACGGGCGGGGTAGCGAGCATCGCTGTCCTGAATGTGGGGCGAAGACGGATCGCAGTGGGCCGACGCCCCTTGGATGAGGCTTGCAAGGGCCGGAGGCAGCATCTAAGCAGGATCACCCTGCGGGGCGCCAAATCATGATGAATGAACGACGAGTTGTAATCACTGGGGTGGGCTGTGTCAGTCCATTGGGCAATGACGCGGAGTCCACATGGAGTGGCATGAAGGAAGGCCGAAGCGGCATCGCCCGGATCACCCACCTCGATCCGACGCCCTATGGCTGCCAAATCGCCGGCGAAGTGAAGGATTTCGCGGCCGATCAGTATTTCAAGAACCCGAAGGATGCCCGCCGTGCGGACCGCTACGTGCAACTCGGGGTGGCAGCGGCGCGCATGGCCTACGATAGCTCCGGCCTCGGTGAAACCGAGGGGTTGGACCTGACCCGTGTTGGCGCGATCGTCAGTAGTGGCATCGGTGGCCTGGGAACGCTCGAGAACGAGCACGCCAAGCTGGTGGTGAAGGAGGGGGCGAAGGTGTCTCCATTCCTGATTCCAATGATGATCGCCAACATCGGCAGCGGCATTTTCTCCATGGAGTTCGGCCTTGGTGGCCCGAACATGGCGATTGTCACGGCCTGTGCGACCTCGAACAACTCAATCGGTGAAGCATGGCGGATCATCAAATTTGGTGACGCGGATGCGATGATCGCTGGCGGAGCCGAAGCGAGCATCCTGCCATGTGGGCTTGCCGGATTCGGCAGCATGCGTGCGCTGAGCACCCGCAACGACGATCCAGAGGCGGCTTCACGCCCCTTCGACAAGGACCGCGACGGCTTCGTCATGGGTGAGGGTGCCGGTGTGGTGGTGATTGAGGAACTCGAGCACGCCAAACGTCGTGGAGCTCCGATCATTGCCGAACTGATCGGCTATGGGGCGAGTGCCGATGCCTATCACCTGAGTGCTCCATCTCCCGACGGCACGGGACCTGCCCGGGCCATGCAGATGGCGATGAAGCACGGCGGCGTGAATCCCGAGGAAGTGGACTACCTAAACGCCCACGCCACGTCGACCGGTCTCGGTGACGTCGCCGAGGTGAAAGCGATCCAGCTTGCCTTCGGTGACCACGTGAAGAATGGCTTGAAGGTGAGTTCGACGAAGTCGATGACCGGGCACATGCTCGGGGCGGCGGGTGGCTCGGAACTTCTTGCCTGCTTGATGGCCATCCGTGATGGCGTGGTGCCTCCAACGATCAACGTCGAGAATCAGGACCCCGAGTGCGACGTCGACTGCGTGCCGAATACGGCGATCGAACAGAAGATCGATGTGGCGCTGAGCAACAGCTTCGGATTCGGCGGTCACAACGCCTCGCTACTGGTGAAGCGTTACGTGTGATCCGGAGGCCGCTTGTGTGGCTTCTCTGCAACGAGAGGGAGGCCACTACTGCGGTTCTAGCCCACCCCGGATGTGGGCGGGCCGAGGCTTTGGGCGAGTAGGGTTCCGGAACCTATCGCCTTGTAGGCGGAGGGCACATCCCGATAGTCTATGGGCGAGATGGAGCGGGAGATTGAACAGACTCTGCATGCTGCGCGGCGCGCTTCGCCGGAGCGGCTGAGGAGGGGGTTCAGCGACGAGGTGATGCAGAGGATTGCGATGGCCTCGAAGGATTACCGGGTTCCGATGTTGATCGCGACCCGATCGGGGTTTGCTATGACTGCTGCGGTGGCGGTGATCGCGGCGTTGGTCACCTCGCGTTCGGAGGAAGGAAGATCCGGGAGTGAGGTTCCGCCACCATCCTTGGCTTTTCAAACTCCTCGTGTGGGAATCGTCATTTCGGAGTGATGAGACGTCCGGGAGAGATCATCCTTTGGGGCGTTTCGACGGTGGTTCTCGCCGGTCTGACTGCTTGGTTCGTTGGCAGCCGCAGCGGGGCCGAGGAGACGGCGGGACAGCAGGAGCAGGATTTGCATCGCTGGATGCATGAGCGTTTGGTGTTGAGCCCGTCTCAGCACGAGATGTTGGAACCCATCGAGCATGCCTACGATGACAAGCGGAGGGAGCTCGAAGGGAAGATCTCGGAGGCGGGTCGTCGTCTTGCGCAGGCGGTGGGTGAAGGTGATCAGGAGTCGCCGGAAGTCGCAGCGGCCTTGGCGGACCTGAGCCAGCTCCAGTCAGAATTGCAGCGAGCCACCTTGAATCACTATTTCGTGATGAAGGATCAGCTGGATCCTGAGCAGGCAGAGAAGTTGTTGGAGTGGATCCGTAGAAGCATCGTGCATGAATAGCAGCCAGCCTATCGACGCAGGAGCGGCGCTGCCTGAGCAGACCGATGTGGATGCTGTGGAGGATCACCGCTTGGTCGCCCTGGCGCAAGGGGGCTGCCCGGATGCCTATCGCAGCCTCGTGGAACGCCATCAGCAGAGGCTCTATCGCTTTTGCTACCGCTACCTCCGCAATGAGGATGAGGCAATCGAGGCGAGTCAGGACGCATTCGTCCGGGCGCACGCGGCACTTCCGCGTTTCCGGCCGAAGGCGAAGGTGTCGACCTGGCTGTATCAGATCGCACTGAATCTCTGTCGCGACCGGGCGCGAAAGGCAGGCAGATTGAGCATTGCCCAGTCGACCGAGGTCGCGGAAGCCACATGTCGGGCGTCGACCCCTGACGAGGCGGCGATGCTCGGTGCGGATCTGGCGAAGCTCGACCGTGGGTTGGCGGCGTTGTCGGAGAAGTCACGCAGTGTGCTGGTGATGAGCTGCCTCGATGGCATGAGCCACGGCGAGTGTGCTGAGGTTTTGAAGTGTTCCGAGCGGGCGGTCGAGGGACGCTTGTATCGGGCGCGCCACGAGCTGGCGGCGTGGTGGGCGCGGGATGAGGGCTGACCGGGGTGGATGAGGTCTGACCCGGACACTTTTCTGTGGAATGTTCATGGGGTGGTGGGGCTTCGGTCGTTTCACCCAATGTGCACCGATTCATCCATCTTCTCTTCGCGCTTCCCTTGGTCTCGTCCGCCCAAGAGGCACCGGTGGAGCCTTTGTTGACCGACGACGATGAGTCCATCGTGGGTGCTCTCGACACTTTGGTTGTGACGGGCAAGGCGGAGAACCTTTTGGGGGAAGCATTGACCGCCAGCATGGGGCAATCGGACCGGCAGGAGCTGTTGGATCGTCCGTATCTGCGCCGTGGTGAACTGCTGGAGGTGGTGCCTGGCCTGGTGGTGACCCAGCATGCCGGCGGGGGGAAGGCGAACCAGTATTTCGTGCGCGGCTACAATCTCGACCATGGCACCGACTTTGGGCTCTTTGTCGACGGGATGCCGGCGAACTACCGCGCTCATGGTCATGGTCAGGGGTATGCGGACCTGAACTTCCTCGTGCCGGAATTCGTGGAGCGTCTGGACTACCAGAAGGGGCCATTTGACGTCACGCGAGGCGATCTGACGACAGCCGGTTCGGCAGAATTTTCCCTGGTGAATGCGCTTGAGCGGGGATTCGCCACCGTGACCGTGGGCGAGGACGAGTATCTGAGGATGGTCATGGGGGATTCGGTGACGCTGGGAAACGGCACGCTGACATATGGTGGGGAGGCGACCTCCTACGATGGCCCCTGGCTTCTCGATCAGGACTTCCAGCGTTTCAACGGCATGCTGAAATGGGCGACGGGGAACGAGGAGGATTTCTTCAATGTCACGCTGCTGGGTTATCAGGCTGAGTGGATTTCGAGTGATCAGATCCCGCAGCGTGCGATCTCAAGTGGCCTCATTGACCGGTATGGATTCATCGATCCCACCAACGGTGGGCAGTCGCAGCGCTACTCGCTGTCGATGAACTGGGGCAAACGTTCGGGTGACGTGGTATGGAGGGCGAATGCCTACGCCGGCTACTACGATCTCGATCTGTATTCGAACTTCACCTACTTCCTCGATGATCCGGCGAATGGCGATCAGTTCCGCCAGTCCGACCAGCGGGTGTTCTTCGGGGGTGAGCTCTCGGCGACCTTTGAGAACCGTGAATTGTTTGGTGCTCCGACGGCCTACACGCTGGGGATTCAGACCCGCAACGACTTGATCTGGGATCTGGAGCTTGCGCGCACGAGGGCGCGTGGCGATGTGAATCCGATTCGAGAGGATGACGTTTTCACCGGAAACTACTCGATGTTCGCGGGTGCGGAGACGAGGTGGAATGACTGGTTCCGGACCGAAGCGGGAGTGAGGGCCGACCTGTTCTACTTCGATGTGGATAGCGACGACCCGCGCAACAGCGGCAACGAATTTGATGCGGTTGCCGTGCCGAAGTTGAACTTTATCTTCGGTCCTTGGGCGAACACCGAATACTACGTGAATCTTGGTGGTGGATTCCACTCGAACGACGCCCGTGGTTTGTTCACGAGGGTGGATCCGAATGACGGGGTCACGCCGGTGGCCCCGGTGGACGCCCTCGTCCGGACCTGGGGTGCGGAGATCGGGACCCGGACGCAGTGGAGCGAGTGCTTCACCACCACGGCGGCAGTCTGGTACATCTACAGTGATTCCGAGCTGCTGTATGTCGGCGATGCGGGGAACGTCGAAGCTGGACCGTCAACGGACCGCTACGGTGTCGAATTCGCGGCGTATTGGCGGCCGAACGATTGGTTCGGCTTTGATGCTGAGGTCGCTCTCTCCCAAGGGCGCTACACCGACACGAGCGGTGGGCCATGGATTGAGAATCAGGTGCCGGTCGTCGTTTCGAGCGGATTCACCTTCGGCGATGAGCTCGGGCTGTATGGCGCGCTCAGGGGGCGCTACTTCTCAGAGCGCCCATTGACGGCGGATCGTTCGGTGGAGTCCGCCGATTCGTTTCAGGTGAATGCCCGGGTCGGCTATCGCTGGGAGAACTGGGACATTGCACTCGACGTGCTCAACCTGCTGGATCGCGAGGACAACGACATCGAATACTACTACACGTCGCGCCTGCCAGGAGAGGCTGCAGCGGGGATCGACGATGTGCACCTGCACCCCACCGAGCCGCGGACGATTCGTGCATCGGTGACCTACTATTGGTGATGCTCGGGGCTGAGTAGGGTGGTGAGGGCTTAGGCCGTGTCCCCGGTCCGAAAGTAGAAAGTAGAAAGTAGAAAGTCGAAGGTCCGATCCCTTCATTCGCTCCGGTTGTGCGGAGGTGCTTGAGTGGCGGGACTTTTGACCTTCGACCTTTAGACTTTGGATCGGGTGGTCTCACGGGTTGGAGCCAGCCTGCCGCGAAGATCAGGTGGTTTGAGGGGTGCTGGACCAAGAGGCACAAAAAAACGGACGCCGGTGAGGGCGCCCGTTTTCGGAAAGAGTAGGAAAACCCGTCGCTTCAGGACGGGGTGTTGTTTGCAGCAGCGGATGACTCCTCAGCCTTCGCATCCTGCGAGCTGCTGAGGTAGCGCCAGCGCACCTTGTGGCGCTTTGGAGCGGTGCGCTGCTTGCGCAGACGACGTTGAGTCGGGGATTCAAACGCACGGCGACGGCGCATCTCTTCAAGGATTCCCTCGGTGTCGAGTTTGGTCTTGAGGCGCTTAAGGGCGCGGTCCACTGGCTCGCCCTTCTTAATGATCACTCCACGCGTGTGTTTGTCGCTCATGCTTGAATCTTTCTAGTTTCCCTCTCAGTCGGGGCGCGAAACCTACCGATAGAGGGGCCGCTGTCAAGTGGCTAGTTGGGAATTTAAGGTGTTTGAAATAGATGGGTTTTGCCGTGGCGATCAGGCTTCGCGGCCGCAGCAGGCCTTGAATTTCTTGCCGGATCCGCAGGGGCAGGGAGCGTTGCGGCCGACGTTCTCCACGTTGAAGCTCGGAGGTCGCCGTTTGGGTAGATTGAGCTTCAGGTTGCCTTCGGACGGCTGGCCCGGGAGGGCCTGGGGCGAGACGTTGCCGGAGCTGCCGGTGGTGGCCATGTTGGCCTGACTGACGGCGCCCTGCTGCATCGCGGCAAGGTGCTGCTTGAGGTATTCCTCGATCTTGGCGGCGGAGCGGAACAGGTTCTGGAGGGCTTCCTCCTCGATCTGGTCCATCAGGGTCACGAAGAGCTTGTAGGCCTCGTTCTTGTATTCGACCAAGGGGTCCTTCTGGCCCTGGGCGCGGAAGGAGATGCCTTCCCTGAGGGCATCCATGTTGTAGAGGTGTGCCTGCCACTGCTTGTCGATCGCCGCCATGATCATGCGGCGCTCCTCGCTTTCAAGGATCTCGGGCGGGAGGTTGCTGACGCGCACTTCGTAGGTCTCCTTGACCCGCTTGACGAGGAAGTCGGCGATCTGCTCTGCCGAGCTGCTGGTGAGATCGATGTCGTCGGCCGTGAAGCGGATGGGAAGGGTGCTGTTCACCCAGCCAATCAATTCGTTGTAGTCCGGGGATTCTTCGTCGCGCCCGCTGAGGAATTCCTCAACCTTCTCCGGGATGGTCTTTTCGATGATCTCGTTGACGAGGTCACGGGGCTCTTCGACGCTGAGCACTTCGTTGCGGTAGCCGTAAACGACTTCGCGCTGCTTGTTCATGACGTCGTCGAATTCGAGGATTCGTTTCCGCCATGTGTAGTTGCGTTGCTCGACGCGCTTCTGGGCGGTTTCGACCGACTTGTTGAGCCACGAGTGCTCGAGGGCCTCGCCGTCTTCCATGCCGAAGCGCTCCATCATGTTGGTCATGCGGTCCGCTGCAGCGAAGTTCCGCATGAGGTCATCCTCGAAGGAGATGTAGAACTGGCTCATGCCCGGGTCACCCTGACGGGCGCAGCGACCGCGCAGCTGGCGGTCGACCCGGCGGGATTCGTAACGCTCGGTCGCGATCACGAAGAGGCCACCGACATCGGCGACTCCTTCGCCGAGTTTGATGTCCGTGCCCCGACCTGCCATGTTGGTGGAGATGGTGACCGCGCCGCGCTGGCCGGCGGCAGCGATGATCTCCGCCTCCTGCATGTGCATCTTCGCGTTGAGCACGGTGTGGGGGATCTTGGCACGCTTCAGCATGCGGGAAACCGTCTCGGAGGCCTCGACCGATGCGGTGCCGGCAAGGACGGGTTGTCCTTTCTCGTGGGCTTCCTGGATCTTCTTGATGACCGCGTTGTATTTCTCACGGCGGGTCTTGAAGACCTGGTCGTTGAGGTCTTCGCGTTGATTCGGCCGGTTGGTCGGAATCGGAAGGACGTCGAGCTTGTAGATGTCCGAAAACTCGGCGGCTTCGGTCTCGGCGGTGCCCGTCATGCCTGCGAGCTTCTCGTAGAGACGGAAGTAGTTCTGAATCGTGATGGTGGCGTAGGTCTGGGTCTCCTTCTCGATGGTGACGCCCTCCTTGGCCTCAACGGCCTGGTGGAGACCGTCGGACCAACGGCGGCCCGCCATCTTGCGGCCGGTGTTTTCATCGACGATGACGACCTTGCCTTCCTCGACCACGTATTGGACGTCGCGCTCGAAGGTGCAGTAGGCCTTCAGGAGCTGGGAGATGTTGTGCATCTTCTCGGCCTGCTGATCGAGGCGCTGCTGCATCTCGTCCTTGCGGATGGTGCGCTGCTCGTCGGTGAGTTCCGGGTCGGCATCGATCTCGGCATACAGCGTGCCGAGGTCGGGGAGGATGAAGGATTCCGGATCATCCGGAGAGAGGAATTCGCGGCCCTTCTCCATGAGGTCGGAGTCGTTGGCCTTCTCATCGATGGTGAAGTAGAGCTGCTCCTTCAGGTTGAAGAGTTCCTTCTTCTGGGCGTCCTGATAGAACGACAGCTCGGTCTTCTCGAGCAGGCGGCGGACGTCCGGCTCCTGCATGAGGCGCATGAGCTGGCGGTTGCGCGGCTGGCCGAGCTTGACCATGAAGAGGTTCCTGCCGGCGGTTTCCTGATCTTCTTCGTCGAGGGCGGCCTTGGCCTTGGTGACGAGCTCGTTGCAGAGCAGCGTCTGACGTTTCACGAGCTGCTCGACGAGCGGCTTGTAGCGGTCGAACTGGTGGGATGAGACGGTGGACGGACCGGAAATGATCAGTGGTGTCCGCGCTTCGTCGATGAGGATGGAGTCGACTTCGTCAATGATGGCGAAGTAGTGGCCTTTCTGGACCTGGTCGTCCTTGGAGGAGGCCATGCCGTTGTCGCGCAGGTAGTCGAAACCGAACTCGGCGTTGGTGCCGTAGGTGATGTCGCAACCGTAGTGCTCCTTGCGTTCCCACGGGGACATCTGGTTCTGAATGCAGCCGACGGTGAGGCCGAGGAAGCGGAAGAGCGATCCCATCCACTCCGAGTCACGGCGGGCAAGGTAGTCATTCACCGTGACGACGTGGACGCCGAGGCCGGTGAGGGCATTCAGGTAAACCGGCAGGGTGGCGACGAGGGTCTTACCTTCACCGGTCTGCATTTCGGCGATCATCCCGCGGTGCAGGGCGATGCCGCCGACGAGCTGGACGTCGAAGTGGACCATCTCCCAGCCCAGATCCTGATCGCAGACATTGATGGTGCTGCCGCACATCCGGCGCGCGCCATTTTTGACCACGGCGTAGGCCTCGGGAAGGATCTGCTCGAGGTAGCGTGCCCGGATTTCACGGAACTGCGGTTCGATTTCGCGGAAGGCTTCCTTGGCAGCTTCGATCGAATCGACGGTGGGCTCGACCTTGGCAGGGAGCTCGGGGAATTCCTCGCGGAGGTCGGCGAGTCGGGCTTCCAGAGCGGCGGCGGCTTCCTCGACGACGGCCTGCTCGGCGCGCTCAAGCACGGGCTTGGCCGGGGCATCGAGGTCGTGATAGCGGGCCAGGTGGGTCTTCCACTTAGTGGTCAGCTCGCGCAGCTTTTCCTCGGGCTCCTGCTGGAGCGCCTCCTCGATTTCCTTGATGCGTTCGACGGTCGGCTTGATTCGACGCAGTTCACGCGCGTTCTTCGAACCAACGATCTTCTGAAGGATCCACTTGATCATGTGAAAAAATAGTTTGGCGACCTTGAATTCAGGTCCCGCGGCGGAGGCCATACACCGCTCCGGCCCCGCGTGCAAGCGGTAGCGAACGCCGCATTTGTAGCGGCAATTCCGTTTCGGAAATGCCGCCCCGTGCGGAAACGTGGGCCCTCAGCCGGGGATCAGATCGACATCGCGTTGAATCCGCCGTCCACCACCACTTCGGTGCCGGTGATGAATCCACCGGCTGCATTGGAGGCAAGCAGCAGGGTGGCGCCGATCAGTTCTTCGGGGCTGCCAAAGCGGCTCGATGGCGTGTGGCGCATGATTTCGAGGACGCGGGACTCGTCGAGCACCGCGCGGTTCTGCTCGGCTGGGAAGAATCCGGGGACCAGGGTGTTCACGCGGATGTCGCGGTCGGCCCATTCGCGGGCGAGGTTCCGGGTGAGGTTGTGGACGGCCGCTTTGCTTGCGGAGTAGGAGAACACGCGCGAAAGCGGGTTCAGCCCGGAAATCGATCCCAAGTTGATGATGGAGCCCGGAATTTCCCGGCTCAGGAAGTAGTTGGCGAAGATCTGGCAGGCCCGCAGGGTGCCGACGAGGTTGACGTCGAGGATGCGGTGGAACTCGTCGTCGGTGATCTCGAGGGCCGGGGTTGGTGAGTTGACGCCTGCGCCGTTGATCAGGATGTCGATCTGGCCGGATTTCTCGACGACCTGATTGAGCAATTCGTTGAGTGAATCCCGGTCGGTGGCCTCGGCGCGCACGAAGTAGGCCGTGCCGCCGGCTTCTTCGATCTCGGCGATCCGGTTTTCGGCTTTTTCGATCGATCGGCCGACGATGACGACTTCAGCACCTGCCTTGGCAAGGCCGATGGCCATGGTTCCGCAGAGTTCGCCGGTTCCGCCAATGACGACGGCAACCTTGTTGCGGAGTCCGAAAAGATCTGTGAGAAATTGAGAGCTGGGCATGGGCGAATGCTCCATTCGGATCGCCCGGGAGGCAAGCAGGATTGGATGACAATGCGTCACCCGGGCGGGTGGAATCGCTTGAATGCATTGGAATGGCCAGAGTCGGGTGGCTTCAAGCAGCCTTGGGCCGATGAGTGTGATTCAGGATGTCTTCAGCTATGCGGTGCGCGGGAACGGGAAATTCATCCTGATCATCGGGTCGGTGATCCACGTCATGTCCTATCTGATGGGCTTCGCGCCGCTGATCGGAATCATCGCCAACTGGATCCTGTTCGCGTATTTTTGTGCGATCTACTTTCAGATCATCGAAACGACCGCCACGGGGAGTACAGAGGCTCCCGAGTTTCCGGAGATCTCGAACCCTGTGGGAGACCTCCTCGTGCCGATGTGCAAAGTGTGCGGGGTGGCTCTCGCGGTGTTCAGCCCCTTGATTGCGTATTTGTTCGCCGTGGACACCCCGTCCGCCGGAGTGGTGTTCGCCCTGGCTGGGGCGGCGGCCGTGTATTTCCCGATGGCGATGATGGCGGTCGTCGTGTTGGGCTATCTCGGCGCAATGGGGCCGCAGATCGTGGTGCCGGCGATTTGCCGGGCAGGGGGGCTCTACTGGCTGTCGGTGTTTCTGCTGCTGATGCTCTACCTTGGACAAATCTACGTCGTGGACGCCGTCGAGGGGATTCCGTTTCTCGGCCAGATCGTCTCGGCCGTGGTGTCGATGTATCTCCTGATGACCAATGGGCGGATGCTGGGAATCATCTACCGGGAGCGTCGCGAGGAGATGGGCTGGATTTGAGCGGGGTGCGCGGGTTGCCGGGCTATGGGCGCATTCCGCGGTAGCGCCAGGGAGCGTAATTTTCCCGCTCCAGCTTGCTTGTCGGGATGCTTGCGGCATTGACTCGCCATACCGGGAAGGGTCCGGCCTCGTAGGCGAGGATGCAGCCTGGCCGGGTGGAATCCCATCCGGCGAACAGGAGCACGTGCTTGTCGTTGAGCAGGATGTCGCCGGGCGCAAGCTGGAGCCAGGATTTCAGCCGGACGCAGATGGACGGGAGTTGTCGGGTCGAGTAGGGCTTCGGGAGGCGCCAGCAGCGCGAAACGAAGCCGGAGCAGTCGATGCCACAGGCACTCTCGCTGGTTCCTGAGTCTCCGAGACGGCGTTTGGCGGATGTGGAGATGTCGCCTGCGAACTCGCCCTCCTCGAGCGATCGCAAAAACTCCCTCGGGGTGTCGAAGCCGCCCCATTGGTAGGCCATGCCCCGTGCTTCGGTTCCGGGTTTCCACCAACCGTTTGCGAATCCGCGTTGGTTGAGTGACTGATCCGGGGTGTGAACCAGAATCCCACGTTCATCGGGTCCATGCTTGATATGGCGGGTCTCCGGCATCCAGGTCAGGGCACTGTAGGTATGCGCCGTGGCGATCGCATCGGCGGCGGTGACGGTGTCCGCCGGCCCGGGGATGCCCCAAGGGTCGGTGGCGCACGAACTCAGGAAGGAGGCTGCAGCAAGCAGGGCGAACAGGATTCTCATGGCTCAGGAAAAGCGCTGGATGATGGCGTCGGCCTGGGAAATGTAGGACCCGCCGAAGAGGAGAGCGTGATTCAGGATGTGGTAGAGATTGTAGATGTCGTCGAGATCGTCCGCTTCGCCGTCGTCTCCGTGGTTGCTACGGTAGGCCTCGTAGAATGATTGGCCGAAGCCGCCGAACAGGCGTGTCATCGCAAGGTCGGCCGCGGCGTGACCATGGTAGCAGGCGGGATCGAAGATCACCGGTTCTCCATCCGGCAGGTAGGCCCGGTTGCCGCTCCAGAGGTCGCCGTGCAACAGGGATGCCGGCGGATTTTCCGGGAGAAGCGATCCAACGCGCTCAAGGAAGCGATCGGAGCCGCGGAAGGTGATCTTCCGTGCACCGAGCAGGTCGAACATGCGCCCGAGTCGATGGTCGGCAAAGAAGTCGCCCCACGATGCCGTCGGAGGATTGGCCTGTGGGGTCGAGCCAATGAAATTGTCCTCCCTGAAGCCGAAGACCGATGTGGTGGTTTGGTGAAGCGCGGCCATGGCTTCTCCGAGGCGGGATTCGTCGCCCGATGGCCGGAGGTCGAGATGCTCCAGGATCAGGATGGCGGTGCCGTCCGCGGTGCCTGTCGCCACCACTTCCGGGGTGCGGATCGCCCCGGTTGCTGCGATGGCTCCGAGACCAGTAGCTTCGCTGCGGAAGGCCGGAGCGTGGGAAATGTCGTTCGACTTGATGAAGTAGGGCCCCCAGCGATGGGCCCGGTGGATGCAGCCGCCGGAGACGGGCACGGGAGAACCGGCCGGGCATTCGCCGAGGAGATGGAGGACTGCGGCTTTCATCGACGGCGCCGAGGCCTAGAGCATGTCCCGTGACACCCCGTAGCGGGCGGCGCACCGCGGGCACTGGACGACGATTTGATCGCTGTCTCCGAAGAGCTCGTCGGGGCGTTCCTTCCAGGACCCCAGAATCGGTAGAATCTTTTCGAGGGTGCAGCCGCAGTGAAAGCGGAAACGCCGGGTCTCAAGGACCTTGGTCTCTTCCGTTTCCTGCAGCTTCGTCACTGCTTCGGTGTCGAGGTTCTCGAACCACTCCTCGTCGAAGTCCGGCTGGGCGGCGATGAGGACGTAGGTTTCGTCCGGGAGGCGGAAGGCCTTGGCGGGGCGTTGCTCTGACTGCATGTAGTACTGCGACACCCAGAAAAGCGGGTCCTTGCCGTCGACCTGCAGGGTGGAGGTTCTGGGTTCGGCGCCGGGCTGGGTGGTGGTCTGCGAGTAGAACAGGTTGCGGTCCGGTTCGCGGACATCCTCGGTGAACAGGCGGCCGGTCACCATTTCCTGAGTCGATGACGCGGTGACGAAGAGGTTCACCCGAGGGGCACGCAGGTTGACCGTCCAAGCAATCGTTTCCGCCCACGGGCGGGCGACTGCGTGCAGGGTCAGCATGGCGTAGAGTTCCTTCAGGATGCCGTCGAGCTCCTCGCCATACCGGAGCTCCTGCTGCATGAGGTGCAGGTAGTGATCGGTGTAGATCGGCGTGAACTGGGCGCGGACCGCCAGCACGTTTCGGTGGCGCACGAAGATGGACTCGACGCGTGTGAATTCTTCGACAGGGACTTGCTCGCTCACGGGAGGGATCATGGGCGAGGAAGCGGGAAGGTCCAATGAGAACGTTGACCCTACAGCTTTAACTCGCCCTCGGGTGGGTCGAGCCGTTCGCGGGCCACGCTGAGGTAGTAATCGTCGAGTTCGATGCCTGTGAAGCCTGCGACGCCCATTCTTTTCGCGGCGACCGCCGAGGTGCCGATGCCGAGAAAGGGATCGAGGAGGCGGGTCCGTTCGCCCACTCCGTGGAGCCGGATGCACTGCTCGACGAGGCCGATCGGGAAGGTCGCCGGGTGGGGGCGTTCCTTGTCCCGGGAGACGATGGTGTCGTAGGGAATGAACCAGGTGTTTCCACGGCAGCGCTTGTCGATGCCATCGGTGTGGCCCCAGCGGACGATGTTGGACTTGTCCTGATAGGGAACCCCGGCGCCGCGGCGGTCGAGTGGAACCTCGCCGGTCTTGGTCAGGTGGAAGACATACTCGTGGCAGTCGTTGACGTAGCGTTTGGAGTTGATCGGTTTGAAATGCCCGGCGCTGATCTGTTCGCCCTTGCGGGTCTGGACGGTGATCGACTTCACCCAGTGGAAGGTGTTCTGAAGGACGAAGAGAGGCTCGGGCCCCCCGGTCAGGGCGAGGATCACCTGGTGGGGGAAGAGGGGATTGGACGGTGCGGCTCCGACGTTGAGGAAAAACGATCCGTCATCGGTCAGCACACGCTTCACTTCAGCCGACCAGAGGCGACACCATTCGAGGAAATCCGAGCGGCCGGCGGTGTCATCGAAGGATCGATAGTTGATCCCGAGGTTGTAGGGCGGAGAGGTGACGACGAGGTCGTGTGAGCCTGGATCCAGGGAAGGGAGAACCTCAAGGCAATCGCCATGTCGGAGCTGGAAGGATTCAGGAATCACCGGGGGAGACTGCGCGCGGCAGCTCGGCATTTCAAGCCGCTGGACCCAAGGGTGTGCCGGGTGCCCTCAAACGATGCGGTTTGGGGTATGGGATGCGGTCGTCGTGCATGAGACGGTGGGCCCGCTGGACGGCCCCGCGGTTCCCAACACCTCGCGGAGGATTCGGACAATTCGGCCTTGGGTTTCACGGTCCTTGACGGCGATGCGGATGGCCCTCCTGCCCAGCTTCTCGCCCATCGGGCTGGCATTGCGGATGAAGAGCCCCCGTTCGCGGCAGGTCTCGACAAGCCAGCGGGCATCCGGAAGCCGGTCCGGGAGATGGGCGAGGACGAAGTTCGCACAGCCCGGGGTCACGTGGAAGTCGAGCTCTTCGAGTTTGTCTTCCAGTTCCCTTCTGAGCTTGGCCGTCTCTTGCCAACGGTGTTCGTAGTAGGTGGGGGATTTGAGTGCCTTGACGGCGGCGACCTGCGAGGGGAGTCCGATGACCCATGGAGGGGTGAGGGATCGAAGTTCCTCCAGCTGGTGCGGGCTGGCGCAGAGGTAGGCGACCCGTGCGCCGCTCAGGGCGTAGGCCTTCGACATCGACTTGCAAATGATCAGTTGGTCATGATCGGCGGCGAACCTTTCCAGTGAAGGGCCACCCGCGTAGTCGATGTAGGTCTCGTCGATCCAGAAGCGCGTTCGGGTCGGGGCGATGGAGATCAGGGCCTTGAGGGTGTCGGCGTCGATGACTTTGCCCGTCGGGCTGTTGGGGTTGACGAAGGCAACGAGGTCGGGGCCTGCTGCGATCTTCCCGGCAAGTTGCTCGAAGTCGTGCAGGTAGTCGTTCTCCCGCTCAAGGGTGGCGCGAACCACGCTGCAACCGATCACCTTCTCCAGAATGTGGGCATACTCCCCGTAGGTCGGATCGAGAATGAGGGCGGTCGAGCCGGAATCCAGCCAGCGAGGAAGGGCCCGGTAGATCAGGTCCGAAGAGCCGGCGCCCACGAGGATGGAGGATTCGGGAATATCTCGAGCCCTTGCGATGGCTCGGACGAGCCCTTCACTGTCGGTGGGCGGGGAAGTGCGAAGCAACCATGGTAGCTCTGCGTGAAGGGCTTCGAGAGCAGCGGGAGCCGGCGGGAACCAGGCGTCGAGGACGTCGGCATTGATGATGTCCCGGTGTCGGTCGAGATGCTTGAAGCCAGTGCCAATGGCCTCAAAGAAGGCGCCACCGTGAAAGCAATCGGCGGGCTTTCGCAGGGGAATCTCAAGATGCCAGTGGGTGTCGTGCTCGATGCGCGCGGGCAAGCGGGAGTCTTCGATGGACTGCCTGATATCGCGCACGGAGCCATGCATGAGATCATAGGTGACGGCGCCTGAACGGGTGGATCGCCCGACCTCGTTCATGCCGCAGCGGCGATACATGGCGCTGACTTCGCGTCGGCCAATGGCAATGATCTGGAGTCCGCCCCGGGATTCGATCCAGCGGAACGCGGCGAACATGAGGATGGCAGCGGTCGGGGTATGACGAAATTGAGGCAGGACGGTGAGCAGTCTCAGCTCGTATGATTGCCGACCGACTTGAAAGGGGAGGTCTTCGCGGTCGAAATACTTGTCGATGGAGTAACCGTGATCGCCGGGAGGTGTGATGCTGATGAAGCCGGCCAGATCGGAGCCGTGGGTGACCACGAGGTAGCGGTTCGAAAGGTCGAGCGCGTCCTGGAGGGTGCGGGACTCGTTCTCCGGGTGCTGGCCGATCTCCCGGGCGTAGACATCATGACGATGGCGATAGATCGCGTCGCGCTGGGAGCTGGTGGCCTCGGCGATGGTGTATGCTGGAGTGGGGGCACATGATTTCATCGCCCCGTAGCCTAGGGGACCGGGAATCAATCATGGAATCGAAACTCGATGGCGGAACATCGAGGATGACGATGGAGGGGGCGGGCTGCGTCTGAGGGAGGACCGCGCCTCCTGCTAGAGAATCTTGCTGCGGATGATCTCGGTGACCTGCTTCGGATTGGCCTTGCCCTTGGAGAGCTTCATGACCTGTCCGGTGAGGAAGTTGACGAGTTTCTCGTTGCCTGCCTGTATCTCGGCGACCTGCTTGGGATTTGCCTCGATCGCCTGGTCGCAGAATGCCTCGATCTCACTGGCGTCGGCGGGTTCGAAACCCATCTCCTTGGCCACGGTGGACGGTTCCTTGTCCGGCGAATCCAGGAGGACAAGCAGGACTTCCTTGGCTTGGTTCAGGGCGAGTTGACCGGACTCGACAAGAGTGAGAAGTTGACCGGTTTTCTCCGGGGTGACCGGCGAGTCGGCGACGGGGGTCGAGCGCTCGTTGAGTAGACCGAGGAGGGTATTGATGAGGAAGTTGGCGGCCTTCTTGCCGGGCAGCTTGGGAGTGGCTGCGAGGGTTTCGAAGTAGGTGGCCAAAGGGATGTCGGATGACAGGACCGAGGCGTCGTAGGCGGTCAGCTGATAATCTGCCTCGTAGCGGCTGGCGCGATCATGCGGTCGCTCGGTCGTCAGGGGGCGGACCTTTTCGAGGATGGGTGCCGTGCGGATGGGAAGCAGGTCGGGGCACGGGAAGTAGCGATAGTCGTGGGCGTCTTCCTTGGTGCGGAGGAGCTGCGATTCACCGCGGTCGTCATCCCATCGGCAGGTCGACTGGACCTGCGGGATGCCTTGATCGAGGTCGGCGGACTGGCGCTCGATCTCGAAGTCGATCGCGCGGCGCACGGCCGAGATGGAATTGAGGTTCTTCAGCTCGATTCGGTTGCCGAGTGGATCGCTCTCTTCTTTTCGGATGGAGATGTTCACATCACAGCGCAGCTGACCCTTCTCCATGTCGGCATCGGAGATGCCTGCTTGCTGGAGGATCATCTGGAGCGAACGGAGGAAGGCGAAGGCTTCGGCGGACGACTGGATGTCGGGCTCGGTCACGATCTCCATCAGGGGAGTGCCGGCGCGGTTGTAGTCGATGATGGAGCTGGTGCCGAGGTGGGTGGATTTTGCGACGTCCTCTTCAAGGTGGATGCGGTTCAGTCGGCACTTGAAGTCCGGGCGCGGGATGTTCTTGCGGACGTCGGTGGGATAATTGTGGTGGTAGAGGGGGACTTCGCCACCGATGCACAAGGGCAGATCCATCTGGGTGGTCTGGTAGTTCTTGGGCATGTCCGGATAGAAGTAGTTCTTCCGATCCCACTTCGAGATTTCCGGGGCACCGCAGTCGAGTTGGAGTCCTGCGAGCAGGGTTTTCTCAATCGCGTGCCGGTTCAGAACGGGAAGGGCGCCGGGCAGGCCGAGGCAAACGGGGCAGGTGTGGGTGTTCGGTTCGTCTGCGAAGGATGTTTCGCAGGAACAGAACATCTTGGTGCGGGTTTTCACCTGGCAGTGGACTTCGAGTCCGATGGTCACGAGATACATGATGAGAAAGGAGGGAGTGAATCGTCGGTCGCGCTAGAGTTCAAGCCCCTGCATGACTTCACGCAGGTCATCGTTCTCGAGTGCGACGTCGAGCCGTGGATCACGGAGGATTTCCGCGTAGCGGCCGTCGCGGGCGAGCTGCCGCAGGCTGTCGTCGCTGAGAATGAGGTCCTGGATGGCCTGCACCTCAAGGACGGGGATGGCTTTCGGGGGGGGATCGTCGGCGACGGAGATGAGTTTCGCGAGCTTGATGCGTGCTTCGTCGGCAAGGGGGTCGACAGCGGCGAACCAGTTCTCAGGGAATGCCTGCTCGACGTCATGCTTGAGTTTGACGAGGAAGCCGATCTCCGAGGTGTCCGGTTGTTGGGCGACTTCATTGACGTAGGTTTGGATCTCGGCGATCGAGCCGAAATGGCGCAGGAAAGTTGCTCCGGTGAACCAGAGAAGAGCGGTGGGGATGAGGCTGAAAAGGAGTGTGAGCGCCCAGCGGATGGGTGACCGACGGTTCTTCACCGCGTTCTCATCATTGGGTTCACCAAGGGGTTTGACGATGAAGCGGCCGAGGGCTCGAAGCCCGAGCAGCACACTGACGAAAGCCGCTGCGGGCAGTGCGTAGGGCAGCC
The DNA here is from genome assembly GCF_016595525.1 of Haloferula rosea. Taxonomy (GTDB): domain Bacteria; phylum Verrucomicrobiota; class Verrucomicrobiia; order Verrucomicrobiales; family Akkermansiaceae; genus Haloferula; species Haloferula rosea. The sequence continues at coordinate 240,645 of NZ_JAENII010000007.1, read as the reverse complement.
ACTCGATCTCCTTGCTGGTCAGGGTGCGGCCCCAATCGGTGGCGTGTTGCCAACAGTAGAAGGCGGCCAGGCCGGAGAGACAGACGATCAAGGTGCCCCAGACGATTCTCAGCAGGCCACGCAGGACGGCGAGGCTTGCGATGGCTCCGAAGATCAAGAGGGCTGCCGTCCCGAGGCTGACGCTGGGGATCTGATCGAGACTGACGGCGGAGAGAAAATCGGACATGGAGGCCGGTGGAGGCAGCTCAAGTGTGCGGGAATCCTCCGCACTGGGCCCGCTGGCGCAGGAGGTGGTCGCACAGGACAAGTGTTGCCATCGCATCAACCATCGGGACTGCGCGTGGCAGCACGCACGCATCGTGACGACCGCGTCCGGTCAACTCGGTGTCTTCTCCGTCGCTGGTGACGGTTTCCTGAGATTTCATGATGGTCGCGGTGGGCTTGAATGCGACTCGGAAGACGATGTCTTCGCCGTTGGAGATACCGCCCTGGATGCCGCCGGAGCGGTTCGAGCGAGTACGCACCTTGTCACCCTCCATGAAGAAAGCGTCATTGTGTTGGCTTCCGGTCAGCAGGGTTCCGGAGAAGCCGGATCCGATCTCGAATCCCTTGGTGGCAGGGAGGGACATCATGGCCTTGGCCAGTTCGGCCTCCAATTTGTCGAAGACGGGTTCGCCCAAACCGACCGGGCATCCGCGGACGACGCATTCGATCACGCCTCCAATCGAGTCACCGGCGCTGCGGACTTCCTTGATTCGCTCGATCATTCGTTCCGCTGCATCGGCATCGGCGGTGCGGACGATGTTGGCTTCGATTTGCTCGGAGGTGACGGTCGCTGGATCGACGTCCGCTTCGATGTCATGGATGCGCTTGACCCACGAGAGCACTTCGACTCCCGGGGCGAGGGTGTTGAGGACTTCCTTGGCAACGGCTGAGGCGGCGACCCGACCGATGGTTTCCCGCGCCGAGGCCCGACCGCCACCGGAAAGCGCACGCACACCGTACTTGGCATCGTAGGTGTAGTCCGCATGGGAAGGCCGGTACTTTGCGGCCATCTCGTCGTAAGCTCCGGGGCGCTGGTCCTTGTTGTGGACGATGATCGCGATCGGAGTGCCAAGGCTGACGCCGTCCTGCACGCCTGAGAGAATGTGGCAGGTATCCGTTTCCTTGCGGGGAGTGACGATCTCGGATTGTCCGGGTCGTCGGCGGTCCAGTTCGAGCTGGATCGCTTCTGCGGACACGGGGATTTTCGGAGGGCATCCATCGATCGTCACGCCGACAGCCCCTCCGTGGGACTCTCCAAAGGTGTGGATGCGGAAATGGGTGCCGAAGGTCGATGACATGCCCGGACTTTAGAGCCACTAGGCTGACTGCCAAGGACAGGCAAGGTCAGGATGGAGAAAAAGCAGTGGCCGGGCATCATGCGGCTCATCGCTCCATGAAGCAGATTATCAGTGATTTGTGTCGGAAATGGCACCGGATTGGACGTGGTGGAGCCCGGGGGATGGGGGCAAAAGCGGAGTGAACTTGTCAGCAACCCCGGACTATTCATGAGATTTGACATCGTCACAGACACCTTCGCGCCCGACGTCAACGGGGTGGCCATGACCCTGAGTCGGTTGGTGGATGGCCTGCGTGAGCGGGGACACATGGTGCACATCATCCGCACGGGTGGGGCGAACGGGGCCCGGCAGACCGTGGCCCCATCGGTTTCGTTGCCGGGCTACAAGGAGGTGCGGATCGGGTTGCCGGGGCCGTTCAAGCTGAGGAAGCGCTGGATGAAGCGTCGTCCCGACGCGATTTACGTGGCCACCGAGAGCCCGCTGGGAGTTTCCGCGATCAGGGCGGCCAAGTCGCTCGAGATTCCGGCCGCGACCGGGTTTCACACGAATTTCCACCAGTACATGGAACAGTATCGTTTGGGCGGCTTGCAGCCGGCGGCGATGGCGTATCTGAAGAGGGTGCATCGCCGTGCCAATGTCACTATGGCACCGACCGCCGAGGTGGTGTCGATGCTGGAGGACGAGGGATTTGAGAATGTTGCATTGATGGGGCGGGGGGTGGATACCCGGTTGTTTCAACCGTCCAAGAGGGATCCTGCGCTACGGGCGGAATGGGGTGCCCGCGGGGGCTCTCCGGTGGCGCTGATCGTCGGGCGTGTGGCAGCGGAGAAGAATCTGGTTCTCGCGATGGAGTGTTTCCGTCGCATGCGGGAACGGGTGCCGGATCTCCAGTGTGTCTGTGTCGGCGGTGGGCCTCTTCTTGAAACCTTGAAGGAGAAGAATTCATTCGTGCATTTCGCGGGCGTGCGGACGGGTAGGGATCTCGCCAGATACTATGCCTCTAGTGATATTCTTCTCTTTCCCAGTGAGACCGAGACATTCGGCAATGTCCTGCTCGAGGCGATGGCTTCCGGGTTGGTGACGGTGAGTTACGACTACGCGGCCTCCGCCCAGCATGTTCGCCACGGGATCAACGGGCTGAAGGCGACGAAGGGAAATTCGCACGAGTTCGTGGAATTGGCCGAGGATTCGCTGGTTCGCTGGCAGGGTGGGATGAGGGAGCAGGCGCTGCGGACCACCAGTGAGCTGGGTTGGGACCGGGTGGTGGATGTCTTCGAGGGCAACCTCGGGCGGATCGCTCGTGAAGGGAGGCGTCGATCACTCAGCCTGAAGCAGCGCAAGCAGCAGCTTCAGAAGGAATACCGGACCGTGTTCATTTCAGATGTCCACCTCGGCACACCGGACAGCAAGGTGCATGAGGTGATCGATTTCCTCAAGCAGGTGCGGTGTCGTAAACTGGTCCTGAACGGTGACATCATCGACGGTTGGGCGCTCAAGCGGGGGTCGCGTTGGAGGAAACGCCATAGCCGATTCATCAGGCAGGTCCTCAAGAAGGTGGAGAAGGAGGACACCGAGGTGATCTACTGTCGTGGGAATCACGATGATATCCTCGACCGCTTTCTTCCCCTGGCCTTCGGTCCGGTGAACTTCGTGAAGGAGCACATTCACCATGGCGTGGACGGAAAGAAGTATCTGGTGGTGCACGGGGATGGCTTCGACAGTGTGTCAACCCACCACAAGTGGCTCGCGAGGCTCGGGGCAGTTTGCTACGATTCGATGCTCTCGGTGAACCGCCTCTACAACAGATTCCGGGCGTGGCGCGGCAAGGGATATTACTCGCTGAGCAAGAAGGTGAAGGCGCGGGTGAAGTCCGCGGTCAGCTTTGTCGACAACTATGAATTCCAGCTGCAGCAGTATGCCCGGCACCGGAAGTGCGATGGGATCATCTGTGGTCACATCCACACGCCTGAGGACAAGCAGGTGGAGGGGATTCACTACCTGAATTCCGGCGACTGGGTGGAGAGTCTCACTGCCATCGTCGAGCACGTCGACGGGCGCATGGAGCTGATCAGCTACGAAGAGTTCCTTGATGCGCAATCGGGCGGTCCGCCAAGGGGATCATGCCAGGATCACCACGCATCGCGGGAATCCGGAAGCATGAGGAAACCTGTGAACGGAGAAGCCAGCCTTTCGGCCTGAAGCCGTCCGACCCGGCGAGGCGCCGGGTCGGATGGAGTCGATCAGGAGCGGTTGAAGCTGAGTCCGGGATCGCCGGTCGGGCCACCTGCGAGGACGAACTGGAGTTCGCTGTCGGATGGCATCTGGATGGTGCCGACCATTTGCGATTCACCGGCGTCGAGGACGAGCAGTCCTTCTTCGTTGATGGTATACTCCCCGCCGAAGGAACTGTCTTCCTTGCCCTTCCGGCTGAAGGTCCACTCGAACTTTCCATCGTCCTTCAAGGAGAGGGTGACCTTGCCTTCCTCGCCCTTGTCCGAGACCCACGAGCCGGGAAGCTTCTCGGCGTCGACCGGCTTGGGTTCCGGGACATCCCCGAGGTCTTCGGTGTCGGTGTCGTCCTCTTCGCCTGAAGCGGTGGAGGAACGGGCCAGTTCGGCCAGTTGTTTGGAAACCGTGTCGGCGGGTTGGATCTTCACGGCAGCCTCGAACTGATCGGCTGCATTTTCCAGGTGTCCGCAGACCATGTAGTGATAGCCGAGCAGGAAATGTCCGTCGGCCGAGCCGTCGTTGCCCTTCACGTAATTCTCGAGGGCCTGCAGTTGTTTCACGTAGGTCTCCTGGGTGTCGTACACCGTGATCATGGTGGTCCAATCCCAGCCGGGGCTTCCGACGAGGACGGGATTGAGGACCCCGGCGGCTTCGCCGAACTTGCCGAGTGCGAAGAGGACGAGTGCACGGTATTCGTGCAGGGCGCCATCACCAGGTGATTCTGCAACGGCCTTGTTCGCGTAGTCGAGTGCTGTGAGGAAATCATTCGTTTTGAATGCCTGCTGGGATTTTTCGATGAACGATTCGGAGTTCTCCGCCATCTTCTCGGCCGTCGACTCATCGGTCGGGGCGGTCTGCTCGGCGACGGTGGTAATCGGTTCCTGATAGGTGACCTCCGTCTTGTAGATGGTCTGGACGGGTTGGACCGGGTAGGGGTTGCTGTAGGATTGGTAGCCACTATCGAAGATCAGCTTGCCAAGACCCCAGCCGACGAGGCCCCATGCGATCATCTCACCGGTACTGGGTCCACCGTAGCCAGGCCATGGTCGGTAGCCACCCCAGTAGTAGCGGTGATGGTGGTGCCAGCGGTTGTTCCAGCCATAGCCCCAACAGCCTCCGTACCATGGACGTTGTGACGGGCGGTTCCACCACGGGTTGTAGCCCCAGTGTCGGCGGTTGGTCGACCAGTTGAGGTTCCGTTTGAAGTTATTGTTGATGTTGACGTTGATGTTGTTGCCGATGGCTGGGCGGTTGCCGATGTTGATCCAGTTGTTGTTGCCGCTGCCGGGTCGGCCACCTCCAGGCCGGTTATTTCCGAAATCCGGGTGCTTGATGGGCCGGGTTGTCGGGCGGTCACTGCCCGGGCGAACCCATGGTTTGCTGCCGGGCCGGTTGTTGGGTCGGTCCCCGATGCCGGTTCCGGGCCGGTCTCCAATCCCGGGTCGGGTGGATGGAAGGGTGGATGGTCGTTCGCCGGGTTTGATGCCCGGTTTGGTGCTTGGTCGGTTCCCCGGCAGAGGCATCGGCTTGACGGGCTTGGGATAGGTGACATTCCCCGGGCGCGTGGAAGGCCGCGTCGTGGGTGTGCTTGGTCTCGTGCTGGGCCGCTGCGTTGGTAGCGTCGGCTTCGTCGACGGCCGCTGGGACGGCACCGAGGGCTTGGTGGAAGGCCGCTGGGTCGGCAGCGTGGGTTTGGTCGAGGGTCGCTGGGTCGGAAGCGTGGGTTTTGTGGACGGACGCTGAGTCGGCACGGATGGGCGTGTCGTCGGCCGGGTGGTTGGTTTCGTCGTTGGCCGAGTTGTGGGTCGGGTCGTCGGCCGAGTTGTCGGACGGGTCGTTGGCTTGGTTGTCGGCCGTTGTATGGAAGGTCTCGTCGTGGGGCGCTGGACGGACGGACGCGTGGTGGGCCTGGTGGCGGGCCTCGCAGTGGGTCGGGCCTTCGAGCCGGTGAAGGCGTTTCGGGAGCTGGACGAGCGGGAAAAGTTCGATCGGCTCGGTGCGCGCGACATGCCGCCGCCACGAGCGGCGCCTGAGCTGCGGTTTCCGCCGCCTCCACCTGCACCGAAGCTTCGTGCCATGGCGTCAGTCACCATGAGTGGTCCGCAGGCCACGAGAATCGTGATGAGTTTGATGAGAGTGTTCATGATGGGATCGTGCTGGGATTATTCACCGGCGTCAGTGGTTGGCGAGGGTGGCCGCTTGACGACCTTGATATCGCGATCGGGCAGTAGTTCGCCGTTGATCGCCATATCTTGTGAGTGCCAGGTGAAGGATTGCCCGTTTGGAGAGACCTCGACCTTGCGTGTCGCTTGGAGGCGTTCTCCGTCCGCGGTGACACCTTCGACGCGAATCAGCCATGCGTTGTCTCCGGCGGAAGTCCAAGTGCCGGTGTTATGTCCGCCATCGATATCGAAACTCCATGAGATGAAGGTCTCTTTCGCTGCATCCCAGCCGATCCGCATGGTGGCTCTCGAGTTGAGAGCGTCCGGGGATTCCGACAGCGCCCGGGCATCGATGAAGGGTCCGTCTTCGCTCCAGTCGAATGAGATGTAGGTCTTGGCTCCCTCGTTCTCGATCAACCAGTCCCCGATCAGCCAGTCGAGGGCCTGCAGTTTGGCGTGACCTCCCGCGAGATCCCGAGCTTCGTCACGGACCCTGGCGGTGAGCCAGCTTCCATCCTCTTGGGCGACATGGAGTGCGGTGTAGCTGTAGGAAGCGAGTTCGCCATCGGCGCGGGTGATGTGAACCACACCATCTTCGACGGCGATTCCCGGTGCGACAAAGCGGACGTCGCCGACTTCGAGCGCGGCTTGGGACGATTCGTCTTCGTCAAAAATCGCCTGATACTGCGCTTCGATCGCTTCACGGCCCGATACGACTTCGCCGGAGGCGGTGTGGATTTCTCCTTCAGGAAGGAAGAGTGAGGCGATGGCCTTGGCATCTTTGCTGTTGAATGCCTCAATGTAGCGTGTGGCACCTTGTCGCAGCTTTTCGGTGGCTTCTTCGGTTTCGTCGGCTCGGCTGGGAGCGATCAGCACCGTGGCCGCGATGACCAGAGTAGGGATGAACTTCATAATCTTGAGCGAGATGGACCCCGGAAAGAATGCCGCGGCCAATGGCTAGCTAAGCGGATCATCCGGCAGGGCGCAAGAACTTGGAGACGCATTCATCAACTCGGCGGGGGCCACAGGACCTCATGGGACGATGGAGTGCCCGTGAGAGGAGAGCAGAAATGGCTGTGTGGCGGTTCTACCCGGATGGGCTGTCCTCGGAAGCATGCTGGCGTCCTTCCGACAGTTTCTGAACGACGTAGTAGAGCATGGGGACCACGGCGAGACTGAAGGCGGTGGCTGCCAGCATCCCGCCACAGACGGCAGTACCGAGAATTTTTCGGGATTCTGCGCCCGCACCCGATGCGACGAGGAGAGGAATGACCCCAAGTACGAAGGAAAGGGCGGTCATCATCACCGCACGGAAACGGAGTCGAACGGATTCAACCGCCGAATCGAAGATGCTCATGCCTTCCTCGCGTTTGAGCTTGGCGAACTCAGTCAGAAGGATGGCGGTCTTGGTGGACAGTCCGATGAGCAGGACAATCCCGATCTGGGTGTAGACGTTGTTGTCCATGTTCCGGGCCATGACGGCCAAGATGAGGCCAAAGAGAGCGGTCGGGACCGACAGGCAGACGGAAATCGGGAGGGTCCAACTCTCGTATTGAGCTGCAAGAACGAGATATACCATGAGAATGGCAAAGCCGAAGATGGCCATCATGCCACCGCCGGCCTGCTTCTCCTGATACGAGAGCTCCGTCCATTCGTATCCCATGGAGGGTGGCAGCATGCCGCCGCCTTTGGGGTCGGCCATGTCTTCCATGAGTTGAATGGCCTGACCTGAACTGAAGCCGGGAGCGGGGCTGCCGATGATCTTGACGGCAGGGTAGAGATTGAAGCGAGTGATCGTTTGAGGGCCCAGCGCCTCCTTGATGTCGGCGACCGCTGCAATCGGGATCATCCGGCCGTCAGCTCCGGTGAACTGCAGCTTGCCGATGTCGTCCGGAGTCGCCCTGAACGGTGCGTCGGCTTGTGCGGTCACTTTGAACACCTGACCGAAGAGGGTGAAGTCGTTGACATACGCCGAGCCCAGGTAGATCTGAATCGTTTCGAAGACGGAACTCATCGAGGCGCCGGTGCGCTGGATCTGCTCGCGGTCGAAGTCGATGTAATACTGTGGAACGGTTGCCCGGAAGGTCGAGCTGACGTTCTGCAATCCAGTCTGGGCATTTGCGGCGGCGACGACGTCATTGGATACGGTTTGAAGCTGTTCGATGCCGACCCCACCCCGGTCCTGAAGCATGAAACTGAAGCCGCCGGAGACACCGACACCCGGCAGGGATGGCATCGGGAAGGCGAAGGCCCGAGCCTCCTGAAGCGAGGCGAGCCGACGATTGATTTCCGCGATCAGCGCATCCTGTTTCAGGTGATCGTCGGGGCGCTCCGACCAGTTGTTGAAAGTGACGACGCAGAAACCGGCACTGGATGTGGATGCGTTGTCGAGAGGAGAGAATCCGGAGACCTGAAGGCAATCAGAGACACCCTCGATGCCTGAGATCAGTTGCTGGGCTTCAGAGAGGACGGCATTGGTCCGCTCGAGAGCGGCGCCGTCCGGAAGCTGAACACTCACCAGGCAATAGCCTTCGTCCTCCTGAGGAACGAATCCGGTGGGCAGGCCACCGAGACCGGCCACCGACAGAGCCGTCAGTCCGCAAAAGCCGAGCACGCTGACCACCGCCATGCGAATGGCGATGCGGACAATCTTCACGTATCCAGCGGTGGCTCCATCAAGTCCACGATTGAACAAGCGGAAGAAGCCCTTGGGTTCCTTGGGGTTGGCCTTGAGCAGGACGCCGCACAGGGCGGGACTGAGGGTGAGCGCGTTGATCGATGAGAAGACCGTGGCCACGGAGATCGTGACCGCGAACTGCTTGAACATCGTTCCGGTGATGCCGCCCAAGGCGAGCGTCGGCACGAAGACGGAGAGCAATACGAGGGTGGTCGCGACCACCGGACCGGAAACCTCCTTCATGGCGGCCGCGGCTGCTTCCTTCGGTTTCAAGCCCTTGCTGAGGTGGACGAAGCAGTTCTCGACCACGACGATGGCATCGTCGACCACGATACCGATGACAAGCACCAGACCGAAGAGGGTCAGGACGTTGAGCGAGAAGCCCAAGGCATTCAGCACGAGGAAGGTGCCGATCAGGGAAACCGGAATGGTGACGGCTGGGACCAGGGTGGCCCGGAAATTCTGCAGGAAAAGGAATACCGTCAACACCACGAGAATCAGGGTGGCGCCAAGTGTGATGATCACCTCGCGGATCGAAGCCGTGACCACATCCGTGGCGTCGTACACGATATCAATCTCAACGTCATCCGGAAAGGACTCGCTCAGCTCCTTGACCTTCTCGCGGACCCCTGCGGCCACCTCGATCAGATTGCTCCCGGGGACCTGATAGATGGCAAAGCAGGCGGCGGGTTGGCCGTTGAGGGCGGAGTCGAAGTTGTAGCTCTCACCACCGAGTTCGACGCGGGCGACGTCGCGCACGCGGATGCTGCGCCCTTGCTCATCGGTCCGGACGACGATGTTTTCGAACTCCTCGACCTCCGTGAGGCGTCCGGCGGTGCGGAGAACATACTCGTAGGCGGTGCCCTCGGGAGCGGGTGCTGCGCCAACCCGACCTGCCGCGACTTGGACGTTCTGGCCACGGATCGCGGCGAGGACCTCGGCCGGAGGGATCTGGCGGGCGCGCAGCTGGTCCGGGTCGAGCCAGATTCGCATGCTGAACATGCCCACTCCGTAGACGAATGCATCACCAACTCCATCGACACGGGCCAGTTCGTCCCGCATTCGAAGATTGGCGTAGTTGCTGAGGAAAGCATTGTCGTAGGTGCCGTTTGGAGACACCAGGCCGAGAAACATGACGGTGTCGGTGGACTTCTTCCGCACCGTCACACCGGTGCGCTTCACCTCTTCGGGGAGGCGTGATTCGGCGACCGTGACCCGGTTCTGAACCAGCACGTTGGCGGTATCGAGATCGGTTCCCGGTTCGAAGGTGATGGTCAGGTTGTAGTCTCCGCTATTCCCGGAGACACTGGACATGTAGATCGAGTCTTCGACTCCGTTGACTTCCTTCTCAATGGTCGCGCCCACGGTTTCGGCGACCGTGGTGGCATCGGCACCCGGGTAGACGCAGGACACGCTGATGGTCGGCGGCGAGAGTTCCGGGTAGCGGGAAACCGGCAGCGTGGTCAGCGCGACGAGCCCGAGGACGACCGTGACGATCGAAATGACCGCGGCGAAGATCGGGCGCTTGATGAAGAAGAGACTGAACATGACGAGGCGTTGCTGGCTCCCAGCAATCAGTTCTCCGCTTCAGGGGCGGCTGACTCCTCCTTGGGGGTTGATGGTCCGGCAGCGTTCGCTGTCTGGGGGCTGACCTTGGCGCTCTCCCGGGCCCGTTGAATTCCCACGGTGATCACGCGATCCGTCTTCTCGAGCCCCTTGACGATGAGTCGCTGTCGCTCATCGACGGCATTCGGGTCATCGTTCGGCTTGATGACGGTGTCCTTCGCTTCGACTCCGCATCGCCGGACGGTGTCCGTTTCGTCAACGACCCAGACGAATTCCCCGGCGACGTCACGCAGAACACTCGCGGAAGGGACGAGAACTGAATTCGGGAAGTTCTCATTCGGGAAGGTGACGGGATAACCGATCGTGCCGAAGAGTCCTGAGCGAAGCGTGCCGTTTGGATTGGGAAATACAGCGCGCACCGTCGCGGTGCGTGTCTGCGGGTCGACACGACTGTCGAGCAGGTCGATCCGTCCTTCTTCCGGATAGACCGATCCATCTGCGAGGGTCAGTTGGACGGCATTGAGTTCCTCGATCTTGATGGTGCGGCCATCCTTCCCCTGAAGGATGGAAAGCATCTCTCGTTCCGGGACCTCGAAGTAGGCGCGGATCTGTTCATCTGCCGTGACATGGGCGAGCAGGGTCGATTGGCTGCCGTCGACGAGGTTGCCGATGTCGACGTAGGACTCCGACATCCGTCCAGATGTCGGAGCGGTGATCTTGGTGTAGGAAAGGTTGATTTTGGCATCGGCGACGATCGCCTCGTTCTGACTGACCGCGGCGGCGGCCTGATCGAGTTCGGCGCGTGCGATCTCCACGTCGAGTTCCGAGACGGCGCCGGCGCCAGCCTTTTCGAGTCGGGCAAGTTTGGCGGCGGCGAGTCCTTGGGCGGCCTTGGCATTGGCAAGGTTTGCCTGAGCGCCCTGGAGAGCGGCGACGAATGGCTCCTCCTCGATCTTGAACAGCAGGTCACCCTTGGAAATGGGTTTGCCTTCTTCGAAGTGTTTCGACTCGAGGATCCCGCGGACCCGCGCCCGGATATCCACTTCGGCCAGGCCTTCGATGGTCGCGGGTGCGGTCTTGTAAATGGTGACCTCGCGGGTGTCCGGCGTTTCGACGGTCACTGGCGGAGGTGGCGGTTGGACGAATTCGTTTTCCTTGCTGCACGACAGGAAGGCGAGCAGCGGCAGGGCGGCTGCGGAAAGCAGCTTCACGGGATGGGGTGAGGAAGGTTTCATCAGGGCTTGCCGTTTTGATCAACAGGGCCGGGCTTCATGGGAGTGCCACCACCGAGTGCCTTGAAGAGGGAGACGTATCCTGCTGCGATGGTTCCGCGGCTGGCTGCGAGTGCATCCTCGGTGGAGAAGACGGTGCGTTGCGCGTCGAGGACGTTCTGGAAGTCGACCAGGCCTTCCGTGTAGTTCGTGGTCACGAGCTCCTCAGCCTTCGTCGCGGAGGCGGTGGCATTGCGGAGTTCCGCGATCCGATCGCGTTCGTTGCGGACACTGGAGAGGCTGTCCTCGACCTGGGCAACGGCGGCGAGCACGGTTTGCTCATAGGTCATGTAGAGTTGCTTGGTCCGGGATTCCTGGATCGCGATCTGACTGCGGACCCGGCCGGCATTGAAGATGTTCCACTGGAAGTTGGGGCCAAACGCATAGTTGCGTGAGTTGGATTCCAACAAGCTGCTGGCGGCGAGTGACTGGAGGTCGAAGGTGCCTGCGAGGACGAAGCGCGGATACAGCTCGGCTTCGGCGACGCCGACGAGGGCGTTCTGTGCCGCGAGATTCCGTTCGGCGGCCCGGATGTCCGGACGGGCGCGGACCAGGTTGGCGGGAATGCCGACGAAGGATGAGTTGGGAGCCGAGGGGATGCCCTTGGAGCCTTTCAGCAGGGTTTCGGTCGCCGAGGAATACTTGCCCAGGAGGATGGAGAGGCGGTTGACGGCGAGGCTGCGCCCGTTCCGGAGCTGGGGAAGGATGGCGCGGGTATTGGACAAGTTCGTTTCGGCCTGGGCGACATCGAGCTCCGGAGAAAGACCGGCGTCGAGACGAGCCTTGGTGAGATCCAGCGACTTCTGCTGGGCGGTCAGGTTCCGTTGTGCCACTGCGAGGCGTTCTTCGAAGGTCCGGATCTCGATGTAGCTGAGTGCGACATCGGCCAGCAGACTGACGAGGGTATCGCGATAGAGTTCTTCCGTGCCTTCCACGGTGGCATTGGCGGACTCGATCGAGCGGCGGACCCCGCCGAAGACGTCGATCTCCCAGCCAGCGGTCAATCCCGTCGAGTAGACGTCGGTGGTCTTCCCTGCTGGCGGAGACGGGGACCCCAGGTTCTGGCTGGTGCGTCCCCGTGAGACGGCTCCGCCGAAATCGATGGTGGGGAAGAGCTGGCTGCGGGACACGCCCAACCCGGCGCGTGCCTCGTTGATCCGCTCGTAGGCAACGGCCAATGTGCGGTTCGAGTCCCGGGCCGTCTGGATGAGGCGATTCAGCGTGGGATCATTGAATTTTCTCCACCACGAATCGAGGCTGGAACTTCCTGATGCAAGATCCGAACTCAGACTCTGATGCCAGGAGTCCGGGGTGATCATGTCAGGGCTGCTGTAGTCGGTGCCGACCACCATGCAGCTGGAGAAGATCAGAGCCGAAAGGGGGACTGCTCGAAATACTGAGCGAGAGAGAGAAGATCGGGTGCTCATGAAAACGGTGGCGAAGAATTGCCCGAAGCCACGGGTATGTCCACTTTCAACGGCGATCGGACCATTTCAAAAGCTGACGCGGGCCGACGCGCCGAGCAGAAGCCTCACCGATCCAGAGTCATTGAATCCCTCACCCACGAGCAGTTGGCCATTGATGGCTGCGCTGCCGTGGTCTCCGATGCTGCGTCGATAGAATCCTTCAACGACACCGTTCCAGTTGTTGGTCAGGTTGCCCTCGCCGATCCCGATTCCGATCCCGACGACCTCCTTCTCGGAGCGCTCCGCGGTGATTCCGCCAACGACGATGAGACTCGCCTCCGAGACCTCGCCGGAAGCGTAGGCAATGCGGCAGAATGCCGAAGTGATCGGATCGTCGAAACGGTGCGAATAGGTGAGACTAAGGCCCTCGCCGGGAGCTTTGTCGCTTTCGGGTGCCTCATCCGAATGCCACAGCATCAACTGCAGCCGGCGCGGGCCCGGGTCGTCGCCGGGGAAGCTGTAGCTGAACTGAAGGGCCTGGAAGAAGTTGCTGGATGAGAACTTGAAGTCCACCTGATCGCCGGACTCGGAGCCCTGCACGGTGGTGAGGGCGTAGACGAGGTCCCATGGGCCATCCGGATCCCATGCGATTGTGGCCCCGGCGCCGAGGCGTGGGAATGCAGCGGCGGGGTTGCTGGCGAAGGCGCGGTTGTGAAAGGCACTCTTGGCACCTCCCACGGGTTGGCCGTCGAGTTGTGAGTCGATGACCATCTGGCCGTATCGCAGTTCCAGATCCTTGCTGGGAAAGAGCTGGCGGAGAAAGAAGTCGGGAATCTCAAAGCCGACATCATTGAAACCATCGATGACACCCCAGGCGGTACCAATGGATGGCCCGAGGGCTGCTGGCGCCTGATTCCAGAGTCCGCTGCGGTAGCGGAGTCTTCCATACAGGGTGAGGTGCTTGTCCCACGATCGACTCAGCAAGGGATGCTCGAAGATGAGGGTGGCATCCATGCCCGTAGCCGAGTCGGCTCCATCCCCTCCAACGACTCCCATGAAGAGCGTGTCGAGACTTCCGCTGAAGGTGAACTTGCTGTGCTCCCGAACCCAATCGACGGGCTTCAACATGCTGTCCACTTCGGTCGATTCCGCGGCGACAAAGGGGGCGGACTGGGCTCCGTCTGCCTGCTCGTCCGATTGATCCTCCGTCTCCATCACGACCGTGGCAAGGATGGGAAGAAGACCGAGGGCATTCATCGCCTGAAAGATGGGCTGGAACGGGCGGTGATGGCAACCCCGCACATCACGAGTGGATCCTTTCGCCTCACTTCTGGTGTTTTGATCAGCAGGCTTGCCTCGAAGTGGAGGGGCCGGCTCCTGACGTGCGAAACTCAGGCTTGTGGCAGGTGGGTCCCGGCATGATGCTCCCGCCGTGGAAGCGGCGATCGAAGTCCTGCGGCAGATGTTGCCGGTGTATCTGCTGATCGCGGTGGGTGCGTTCCTGCGGCGGGTGGGCATCACCAAGCGGGAGAACGATGATGGGATTCTCCATCTGGTCTTCACGGTGATGTATCCCTGTTTCATCATCGACAAGATCCTCGGCAACGAGAGCGTGCGCGATGTCTCGGCCGTGGCCTGGGGGATTGGTTTGGGTTTCAGTATCCCGGTGATCGGGATGGCGCTCGCGTGGTTGGTGGCGAGCCTGCTTCGCTACGAGCATGGCACGGGGAAGCGGACCTTCGCCCTCACGGCCGGCATCCAGAACTTCGGCTACACAGCGATTCCCGTGGTCGAACTCATGTGGGCCGGCAGTGGAGCGCTTGCCATGCTCTTCGTGCACAACCTCGGCGTGGAGATCGCGATCTGGTCGGTCGGCGTGATGCTGATTTCAGGTCGCAAGGAGATTCCGTGGAGGCACTTGCTGAATGGGCCGCTGGTCGCGGTCGTGCTCGGCCTCATCCTCGTGGCGCTGAATTGGGACGGCATGAGGGAAGCCGCTGATGGCGGTGAGCCGGTGCCCGGAGTGCTGAGGCGGACGATGAGTTGGCTCGGAGCCGGGGCCTTCCCGGTGGCCATCTTCACCACCGGCGCGGTCATGATGGATTTGATCGGGAAGGAACGTCCCAGTTGGCGAGCCACGCTGGGTGGGGTCGGCGTGAGATTGGCGCTGATTCCCGCGGTGATGCTGGTGATGGCGCGGTTCCTGCCGTCGCCGGACGAGCTGAAACAGGTGCTGATCGTTCAGTCCGCCATGCCCGCTGCAATGACGCCGATCCTTCTCGCGAAGCTGTATGGCGGTCGACCTGCGGTCGCAGTGGAGATCGTCGTCGCCACCACGGTCGTGAGCATGGTCACCTTGCCCTTCGTTCTCTTGTGGGGACGGGTCTTCGTTGGCTTCTAGGGGCACGAAAAAGGCAGGGCACGCATGCCCTGCCTGAATCGATTCGCGTTCACCGGATTCGGGCGACCCCGCTACGAGCGGGAGGAGCCGGCGAGCTCTTCAGGGCTCGGGCTCAGGAACCGGACCCATGCTCTTCAGCATGTGGAAGAGCTCGCTGTCGGTCGACAGGATGAGGGTCGTATCGGAATCGATCACGTCCTCATACACCTTCAAAGTACGGGTGAAGTCGTACAAATCGGCGGCCTCGGCGGTCTGGTTGTAGGAGTTCGCGTAGATGGCCGTGGCCTTCGCGTCGGCATCACCCCGGATCTCTTCGACCGTGCGGTAGGCGCCGGACTCGATTTCGCGGAGGTCGCGCTCCATGTTGCCCATGATCTTGGCGGCCTCACCCGCGCCTTCTGAGCGGAATCGCTCGGCGATCTGCTGGCGCTCGGAGATCATCCGCTGGAAGATCTGCTGCTGGACAGAGCGGTTGTAGTTGATCCGTTTGAAGCGGACATCGAGCAGTTCGATGCCGAACTCCTGCAGCTTCGGTGCCGCCTTGCTGAGGATCTCCTGTTCGAGCAAGGAGCGACCCTTGCGGATCGGACGAAGCGTTCCGATCTTGCCGGTCATGTCCGAGTCAACGATGTCGGTCGACTGCTCGGGTTGGCGGTCCTTGGTGGTGCGCACCACCTCGATCAACTCATGTTTGGCGATCGTGTTGCGGGTTTCAGAGCCGAGAATGTCATCGAGCCGTGAGAGCGCGCTGCGTTCATCACGCAGGCGTTCGAAATACTTCAGTGGCTCCGAGATGCGCCAGCGGCCGAAGGTGTCGACCAGGATGTAGGTCTTGTCCTTCGTCGGCATCTCGTTGGGGGTGCCGTCCCAGGCGAGGATGCGCTTGTCGATCATGTTGACCTTCTGAATGAAGGGCGTCTTGAACTTCAGACCGGACTCCGTCTTCGGCTCGCCCACCGGCTTGCCGAACTGGGTGATGATGGCCTGCTGGGTCTCGTTGATCGTGTAGAGGGATGCCGAAAGCAGGGTCAGAAGGACGAGCCCGACGATGACTCCGAGGCAGCCCTTGGCAGCGTTCTTGTTTGGGTTGCTCATTACTTGGAGGGGGTGTCGAGGTTGAGAAGGGGGAGGATCTGCTTGGCCTCCTCATCGAGGATGACCTTCTTGCCGATTTCGGGAATGACCTTGGTCATGGTTTCCAGATAGATGCGCCTTTTGGTGATGGCGGGTGCCTTCATGTATTCGGTGTAGAGGGCATTGAAACGGGCGGCGTCACCCTCGGCTTCGTTGACCCGTTGGATGGCATAACCTTGGGCGTCCGAGATCTTGCGCTCCGCCTCGCCTCGTGCCTGGGGCACCGCGCGGTTGTATTTGCCGTTGGCCTGGTTGATCGACTTCTCGCGCTCCTGCTCGGCCTGGTTGACCTCGTTGAAGGAGGCTTGCACTGGAACCGGAGGGTTCACGTTCTTGAGTTGGACTTGGTCGATACGGAGGCCCATGGCGTATTTGTTCGTCAGTTCCTGGAGCTTCAGCAATGCCTCGGCTTCGATTTCCTGACGGCCAATGGTGATGACTTCGTCGACCGTGCGGTCGCCGACGGTCTCGCGCATGACCGATTCCGACGCATTGCGCAGCGTCTCGTCGGGGTTCTTCACGTTGAAGAGATACTCGCTGGGTTCGCTGATCCGGTACTGGACCACCCATTCGACGAGGGCGGCATTGAGGTCGCCGGTGACCATCTGCTTCTCGGATTCCTGCTCGTTGCCGCGGGAATACTGGTGGCGATTGGTGGCGCCCGGGGTGGAGAAGCCGAATTCCTGCTTCATCTGGCGGCGGACCGGGACGATCAGCTTTTCATCGACGAAGGGGATCTTGAAGCGCAGGCCGGGCTCCTGGGTGCTGTGGTAGGCACCGAAGCGGAGGACGACGGCCACTTCCTCGGCCTGGACCGTGTAGAAGGAGCGCCAGACGGCGAGGAGGAGAACGAGAACGACGGGGATGAAAAGCAGAAGCTTTGGTGAGAATGGCAGCTCGGGAAGTTTCGGCAGCTGCGGCATCTCCGGCGTCCGGGGCGGGAAATCGGGTGGTCCTTGTTGGTTCATGGTCGCGATGGGGCGAACCTGTGCCACACCCCGCGACCGCGCCAGAAGAATCCCGAGCCGATTTTCCAGTCGCCTCCCCGGGCATGGTAAAGTCAGCAGGAGTGTCATCCCTCAACCGGGTGATGCAGATCGGGCTTTGCGTGGGGGGGATGGGCTGGTAGGTCCATGGCTTACTCATGAGCAAACCCAATCTGCCGTCTGAGGAGGCCAAGAGCCTCTACTGGCGAAAAAATCTCACGTGGCTCGGCATCCTGCTGTCGATCTGGTTCGTGGTCTCGTATGGCTGCGGCATTCTTTTTGTCGACCAACTCGACAAGATCCGGATTCCGGGGACGGGGTTCAAGCTGGGCTTCTGGTTCGCGCAGCAGGGGAGCATCTACGTATTCCTGGTGCTGATCGGCGTCTATGTGGTGGTAATGAACCGGCTCGACCGGCAGTTGCTCGGAGGAGAACAGGACTGAATCAAGGATCATGGACGTACGTTACTGGACCTACATTCTGGTAGGCCTCACTTTCGCTCTCTACATCGGCATCGCGATCTGGTCGCGGGCCGGATCGACCAAGGAGTTCTATGTCGCGGGTGGCGGCGTACCGAGTATCGCCAACGGGATGGCGACGGCGGCGGACTGGATGAGCGCGGCATCGTTCATCTCGATGGCGGGGATCATTTCCTTCGCGGGTCGCGACGGCTCGGTCTATCTGATGGGATGGACGGGTGGCTATGTCCTGCTGGCCCTACTGCTGGCGCCGTATTTGAGACGTTTCGGCAAGTTCACGGTGCCGGACTTCATCGGCGACCGCTATTACTCAAGGTTGGCTCGATTCGTGGCGGTGATCTGCGCGATCTTCGTATCCTTCACCTACGTGGCTGGCCAGATGCGCGGGGTGGGTGTGGTGTTCTCCCGTTTCCTCGAGGTCGACGTGAATACCGGCGTGATCATCGGGATGGTGATTGTGCTGTTCTACGCGGTGCTGGGTGGGATGAAGGGCATCACCTACACCCAGGTGGCGCAGTATTGTGTGCTGATCTTCGCATTCATGGTGCCGGCGATCTTCCTTTCCTTCCAGATGACCGGGAATCCCGTGCCGCAGATCGGCATGGGGGGGGAGTATCTCGATACGGGGATGCCCTTGCTGGAGAAGCTGGACGGACTGAGTGAGGAGCTCGGATTCAACACCTACACGGAGGGGCAGAAGTCGACTTTTGATGTGTTCTGCATCACGGCAGCGCTGATGTGTGGCACCGCGGGGCTGCCGCACGTGATCGTGCGTTTTTACACCGTGAAGAAGGCGAGCGCGGCGCGTACGTCCGCCCTGTGGGCGCTGCTCTTCATTGCGATTCTCTACACGACGGCTCCGGCGATTGCCGTCTTTGCCCGCGTCAATCTGCTGAAGACGGTGAGTGAGACTTCCTACACCGAGGTGCCTGAGTGGTTCAAGAATTGGGAGGACTCCGAATTGATCGCGTGGGTCGACAAGAACGGGGACGGGAAGATTCAGTATAATGGTGACGGCGCGGCTTTCGCGGCGCTCGAGGGGGATCCGAAGTTCATCCCCAGATTCAAGGGCAAGCGGGACGACGCGGAGCGTGGGGAGTTCGGCGAACGCCTGCTGGAGAATCCGCCGACGGATGGCACGAACGAGCTGTACATCGACCGCGATATCATCGTGCTCGCCAACCCGGAGATCGGTCAGTTGCCGAACTGGGTGATTGCGCTGGTGGCTGCGGGTGGCCTGGCAGCTGCGCTGTCGACGGCTGCGGGCCTGCTGCTGGTGATTTCCACCTCGGTGGCCCACGATCTGGTGAAGAAGACCTTCGTGCCCGGGCTGTCGGAGAAGAGTGAGTTGATTCTCGCCCGTTGTGCGGCGGCAGCGGCGGTGATTGTGGCCGGCTATTTCGGCATCAATCCGCCGGGATTCGTGGCCGAGGTGGTGGCGTTTGCCTTCGGCTTGGCGGCTTCGTCCTTCTTCCCGGCCATCATTCTTGGGATTTTCTCGAAACGGACGACGATGCAGGGGGTGATCGCTGGCATGATCAGCGGTCTGACCTTCACGGCCAGCTACATCATCTACTTCAAGTTCATCAATGCGGGAGGCACGCTCTGGTGGGGCATCTCGCCTGAGGGCATCGGCACGGTTGGCATGCTGGTGAACTTCGTGGTGACGATTCTGGTGTCACTGGCCACGCCTCATCCGCCGCAGGAGATCCGCGATCTGGTCGACCGTGTGAGGCTGCCGCGGGCTGCTTTCGGCGAGGAAGACGCCGGTCCGGTGGACCATTGATTCCGAGGGCCGGGGGGGCATCCCCGGCGATTGTAGGCAGAGACTCCCGTGCCCGTCGCTTTTCCGGTAGGCAAGGCGGCGGGGGTGTGGTTGTTTCGGGCGGGACGATGCGCTGCTTTTATTCTCAGGATCTGGAACTGGAACTGCCCAAGGGGCATCCGTTTCCCATGGAAAAATTCCGGGTGTCGAAAGACATGCTGCTGGGGGGAGGCATCTTGAAACCGGAAGAGATCGTGGATGTCTCCGAGGTGCAGCCGCACCTGCTGAAGAGCGTGCACGATCCGGCCTACCTGTCAAAAATCTACCGGGGCCAGCTCGACCCGAAGGAGCAACTCCGGCTGGGGCTGCCGGTGACGCCGAAACTTTATCAGCGCAGTGCGACCGAGGTGGAGGCAACGCGTCAGACCTGCTACGCGGCGCTTGAGGAAGGAGTGGCGGTCTGCCTCGCCGGCGGGACCCATCATGCCTTCGAGGATCATGGCGAGGGCTACTGCGTTTTCAACGATGTCGCGATCGCGATCCGTGACCTCCAGGTGCACCGGCCGGGCATCCGGGTGATGGTGGTGGATACCGATGCCCATCAGGGAAATGGCACGGCCTCTCTCCTCGCGGATGACCCGCGGGTATTCACCTATTCGATCCACGTCGGGCAGAACTATCCGACGAAGAAGGTGCAGGGGTCGATGGATGTGGAGACGGTGCGCTATGTGGAGGGTGAGATGTATTTGAAGCAACTCTTCAGCACGTTGGCGGCGGGATTGGATACGTTTTCACCTGATCTCGTGATCTGGATCGCCGGGGCCGACAACCATAGCAACGACCGGTTTGGTCAGATGCACCTTTCGGTCAAGGACCTGCAACGACGGGACGAGGTGCTCCTCGGCGCCTTCATGCGCAACCGTGTGCCGGTGGCCGTGCTCTATGGCGGCGGCTACAACCGCCAGACCGAGTTCACGGCGAAGATCCACCGCAACACCGTGGCGACGGCGAAGCGCTTGTCGGAGTCACTGAAGGGAATCTGAGATCATGGCGGGCGAACCGATGCTGGGTGGCAGGATTGCCATCATTGGAGCGGGTGCGATCGGATTGTACTACGGTGCCCGTCTCGTGGCCCGTGGGGAGGATGTGCATTTCCTCCTGCGCAGCGACTACGACGTGGTGTGCCGCGAAGGGATCCGGGTCGAGAGTGTCGATGGAGATCTGCATGTGCATCCGGTTCAGGCATATCGGACGCCTGAGGAAATGGGGTCGATGGATTGGGTGCTGGTGGCCTGGAAGGCGACCGCGAACGGGCGATTCAAGGAAGTGCTGGGTCCGCTGGTGGGGCCCGGGACGCGGATTCTGACGCTGCAGAATGGTTTGGGGAATGATGCGCTTCTCGCGGAACTTTTCGGTCCCGAGCGGATCCTGGGCGGCTTGTGTTTCGTGTGCATCAACCGGGTGGCGCCGGGGAGGGTGGAGCATACCGCCGGAGGAAAAATCACCGTGGGGGAGTATGTGCCCGAGGAGGGGAATCCGCGTGCCAAGACGGTGAGTGCGGCGCTGAAGGCGGCGGGGATTCCAAGCACGGCGGCGGACAGCCTCGAGCATGCGCAGTGGCGGAAGCTGGTTTGGAACATCCCGTTCAATGGTCTGGCCATTGCGGAGGGCGGCGTGACGACCGATCGGATTCTCGACGAGTTGGGGTTGGAGGACGAAGTGGTCGCGCTGATGCGCGAGGTGATCGCGGTGGCGTCTGCGAAGGGTCACACGATTGAGGATTCGGTAGTGGAGTTCGAGATTGATCGGACTCGGAAGATGGGTGCCTATCGGCCGTCGAGCATGATTGATTTCGTCGAGGACCGGCCGGTCGAATTTGAGGCGATCTGGGGAGAGCCGCTGAAGCAGGCGCATGACGCGGGCGTTGGGGTGCCACACCTCGAGCGGCTTGCCGAACGGATTCGGCGGCGGCTGGAGTCGGGCGAGTAGCCTGCCGACTGGTCAGGCGCGGGCTTGCCTGCTAGACCATGAATCATGAATCGGCTGGTAGGAATGGTGCTGGGCTCGGGACTTGGATCCCTGGTTGACCGGATGGCGGTGGAGCGCGAAGTTACTTTCGTGGATGCCGGCTTGCCGGCCTCGGGGGTGCCCGGGCATGACGGGGCCTTTGTATTTGGTCGGCTCGGTGATGCACCGGTGGTGGTGATGCGCGGACGGATTCATCTCTACGAAGGCCATGACGCCAAGGCAGTGACGGCGGGAATCCGCTGGATGTCGGAGCAGGGAGTCGAGCAAGTGATTCTGACCAATGCGGCTGGCAGCCTCCATGAGGAGAACCCTCCGGGCTCGTGGATGGTGCTGACGGATCATCTGAACCTGACCGGGACTTCGCCCTTGGAGGGCGGGCCGAACTTCGTCGACATGAGCGAAGTCTATGATGCCGGGTGGAGGGCCAGGGTGCGGGAGATCGCGGATGCTTCCGGTCTTCCTCTGGCGCAGGGCGTCTATGCGGGTCTACGGGGACCGCAGTACGAAACTCCGGCGGAAGTCCGGATGCTCGGTCGACTCGGTGCGGATGCGGTGGGGATGAGTACGGTGCTTGAGGCGATGCAGGCGAAGGCGCTGGGCATGAAGGTGCTGGGGCTGTCGTGCCTGACCAACTTCGCGGCCGGGCTGCCCGGAGCCTTGCTTGATCACAGCGATGTGATGAAGACGGGCAAGGGGGCGGCGCAGGCGATGATCGATGTGATTGAGCGCAGTCTCAGCGGTTGACACAGCTGATGTGTGGGTGTCGCTGCTTCAGAGCCTCAGCAATTTCCCGGCTGCGGATGCTGAGCGTGGAGCTCAGGGCGAAGGCCTTGCGGCTCTTCATGATGAAGATGGCTCCTTCCTCGTAGTCCGCGAACTGGTCGACTTGATCAGGCGCGAGGGTGAAGTCACGCCACTTGCCGTAGTTGGAGTCGACGATGCGGATCGAGTCTGCCGCGATCGAGATGATGTGGTCCCGCGGATGGAGAATCTGATGGCCGTAATTCACCGCCATGGCTGCGGAGACGAGGAACAGCAGCGGCAGCAATCCCCACTCGAAGGATGCGCTGGGTGGAAGGTTGCCGAGCATGCCGACAACCGAGAGGCCAAGCATGGCGACGGCCGCGATCAGGCTGGCGGCGGTCCACCAGCTGCAGCGGTTCTGGCGGATGGTGATCACGCCGCTCGCCGGGGATTCGTTCACTGGGTTTTCGACAGCCGGCTCTTCGGGGTGAAGGGCACGACGAAGGCTTCGTGGAAATCGAAGGCATCGACGAAGTCCTCCAGGGTGTCGCTGTCCTGCTTCCCGAACATCTGTTCGTCGATCAGGTGGAAGACCATTTCGCCGACGTTCTTGGTTTCGGTCAGACCCCACTCGGCCATGAGGGTGGACGCCATGGGACCGAATTCCTGCAGGGCAAGATCGCGGAACCCGAAGAGCAGTTCGCGCCCCGACACGTGGCGGGCTTTGCCTTCATTGTCCTCGGCCGCGCGTTTCAGGGTGAAATCGAGCGAATCCTTGAGGAACAGGTAGGCATGCGGCTCGAAGCGGCTGTCCCGCTTGAGGATGTTCTCGACTGCGTGTTCGAATTGGGCCGCTTGCATGTGGGGAAAACTGTGGATGCTTCCGCGGGCGCCGTCAAAGCCTGTTGGATACCGCTTTCAGCGCGGCATCGAGTGGTGGTGGAGCCTCAGGCGCCCAATCAACCTGCTTGAGCCAGGTCTCCCGCCTGAACCAGGTTTCCTGTCGTTTGGCGTACTGCCGGGTGGCGGTGGTGATGTCGTCTTCGCAGGTCTGGAGGTCGATGGCTCCCTCGACATGGCTCCGGATCTGGGCGACGCCGATGGCCTTGGCGAGGCCATGTTCGGGGGCGTCGAGGGCGGCGACTTCCTCGATGGCTCCGGAGGTGAGCATCTGCCGGGTTCGGATGCCGATGCGTTCGCGCAGGTCGCCGCGCTGGCGCTGGATGAAGATGCCGGCCAGTTCGGAGTCGATCTCGGCCTGGCGGGTTTTCCATTTGTCCCGGAGGCTCGAACACGGCTGACCGGACAGCAGGCAGATCTCGAGAGCGCGGGTGACAAAACGACGGTTCGCGAGGTCCGTACGGGCGGCCTCGACCGGGTCGAGGCGGGTGAACTCGTCCACCAGATCGTCGAGGGTGCGCGTGTCGAGGTTGGCGCGCAGTTCGGGATCGCCGGACGGGACGGGCGATGGTCCGTGACTGAGGAATTTCAGGTAGAGTCCCGAGCCCCCGACGACGATGGGAAGCCGTCCCCGGGATTGGATTTCGGCGATGACGGGCAGCGCCATTTCGCGGTAGCGCATGGCATCGCAGGGCTGGGTGGGCGACAACACGCCGTAGAGATGGTGGGGACAGGTGGCCATTTCCTCCGCGCTTGGGGCTGCGGTAAGGGTGGGAATGGCGTCGTAAAGTTGGAAGGCATCGCCATTGACAATCTCGCCGTCGAGGGCCTCGGCGATGGCGAGCGCCAAGCTGCTCTTGCCCGATGCGGTGGGGCCACAGAGGAAGAGCGGGTGTTTCATGAGGGGGGTATGAAAAGAAACACCCCGCTCGGCAAGGCCGGCGGGGTGTGGAAATGATGGGTTCCGATCAGTCCTTCTTTTCGGCGACCGGTTCGCTGGCTGCGGGAGCTTCCTCGGAAGGAGCTTCTGCAGCAGGCTCGGCAGGAGCCGGAGCTTCGGTCTCGGCCGGGGCCTCGACGACGGTCTCGGCCTTCGGTTCGTCCTTGGCGGGCTCGGGAGCCGGAGTCTCAGCGGGTTTCTCCTCAGCGGCAGGTTCAGCGGCTGGGGTGGGTTCGGCTGGCTTCGGAGCTGGCTCTGGAGCCACGTCCTCGGGGCGGAACTCTTCGGGGCCATCCGACTCTTTGGCCGGGCCGTCCGACTTTGCGCTTCCGACGACGAGCTTGCGTCCCATGAAGAACTGGTCGTGGAGGACTTCGACGGCCTTCTTGGCCTCGTCGACGTTCAGCATTTCGATGAAGCCGTAGCCCTTCGAGCGGTGCGTCTGGCGATTGTAGACAATCTCGACGCGGCGCACGCTGCCGATGCCGCGGAACAGTTCCTCGAGGTCGGTTTCGGACGCCTCGTAAGAAAGGTTGCCGAGGTAGAGTCGCTTGGAATCAATGTCCTCAGTGGAGGGTGTCGGGCGCTCTTCACGAGGTTCGCGGGGCTTGCGCTCCCGCTTCTTGCGTGGTGGGCGCTCGTCGCCGTCCTGATTTTCTCGACGGGTGTCACGAGTGTTGCTTTTGGGTGCAGGCTTGCTGGACCGTGGCTTGTCGCCACCGCGACCCTTGGGTGCGGGTGGGGTGTAGAGGCCGATCGCCTTGAGGAGCTTTTGCCACCAGGTGAGTGGGACAGGCTTTGGTGCCGGTTTGCGGGTGCGATTGCCACCGCCTTGACCGTCGCGGTTTCTGTTGCGGTTGCGATTGCGGTTTCTGTTCCTGTTGCGGTTCTCGCCTTCGCCCCTGTTGGAGTGGTCGCCTTGGTTGCGATTTTCTCCCTGCCCACGGTTTTCGCCATTCTGGCGGTTGCGATTGCGGTTTCGGTTGCGCCCGCCCCGGGAGCGACGGCGCTGGCCATTGCCCGAGTTTGCGGATGTTTCGTCTGACATGTGTTTGTTCGTTATGTTGAGGGCGGCGCAGTCGGTGGAGGCAGTTTTCGAGAACTCCGGAGTCGGAGTGCCACCGGCTGATGTGATCCCTGCGGACACTCCGACTTTTTGGTGTCGGGGCGCACCGTCCTTTGTCATGCGGGATGGAGGATGCGCCAATGCGTCTGCGGGCAGCTTCGACTTGCGCCAAGCCCATTTGGTTGTCAGGGGGTTGGAGCCCGCCCGACCGGCGGAGGCTAGGGGAATGCCCAACCTTGGCAAGGCGGGATTTTCGGTGGCCATCATTAGGTATTGAGTGCCGGGAGACCCTCGGTAGAGTGCGCGCCACGATGATGAAACGTGCATTAATCGGCTGCATCGCAGCATGGGTTTCCATGGGGTCTCCAGTGGTGGAGGCGCAAGGTGAAGCAGTGATGGTGGTGGAGGCCCACTCGGGGAAGGTCCTGATTGGGACGAATTCGACCGTGAAGCGGCCTGTGGCGAGCCTTACCAAGATCGCCACCGGAGTGCTGGTGGTGGATTGGGCAGAAGCCGCGGGGGTGAACCTCGAGGAGCGTGAACTTGTCGTGCCTGCCTCGGTCGCTGGCCTTCCCGGGGCCAATCCGATGCGCCTGGTGCCCGGTGAGCGCCTCAGCCTGAGGGATGCGATGGCCTCGACCCTTCTGGGTTCGGACAACGCGGCGGCACTATCCCTGGCCGATCATGTGGGTAGGGAATTCCTCGCCCGCAAGGGCCGGTCCGGGGATCCGGTCGCGGCCTTCGTGGGCGAGATGAATGTCCTCGCCAAGGCACTCGGGATGAAAAAGACCAAGTTCTACAATCCCCACGGCTTGGAATTGCCCAAGCAGGTCGGGCTGTCGACGGCGGCCGACATCGCGAAGCTGTCGATCTACGCGATGAGGCGGCCCGGATTCAATTTCATCACCCGTCAGAAGGAGCGCCAGGTCACGGTGAAGGGGGCCGAGGGGCCGCGTGGGTATCGGGTGAAGAACACCAACGAATTGGTATCAGAAAGTGTCATCGGGCTCAAGACCGGCACGACCCGGGCGGCGGGTGAGTGCGTGGCGATCGGGGTGGAGCGTGCGCCGCTGATCCGTCCCAAGGCGGATGGTAGCAAAGGTGTCACACCGCGGCGGTTGATCATCGTGCTGCTCAACTCTCCGGATCGCTTTGGGCGAGCCAAGGCGCTGATACCGAAGGGGTGGGGGATTTATGATGCCTGGGTAAGGGGCGGCGCTCAGGTCCAGGATCGGCGGAGGGAAATCCTCGATGTGCCGAATCCTCGCTAAAATCCCGGCTTTTTTGACTGACAACACCAAGCAAATTGAGGCAAAGGCGTGTCGATGCGTATCGGAATTCTCAACAGCGGGGGCGATTGCCCAGGTCTGAATGCGGTGATCCACGGTGTGGTTGGCGCCGCGGCCCAACTTGGCTGGGAAGTCGTCGGGTTCAAAGATGGTTTCGAGGGGCTCCTGCCTCCGGGGGATTACCTCGAACTCAAGCCGCAGGATACGATCGGTATTCTCAAGCTGGGTGGGACCATCCTCGGCACGACCAACAAAGGTCACTTCGCGGCAAAAGTGGGCAAGGGTGACATTGCCGAGGTTCCCATGGAGATCGTCGACAAGGCGAAGGCCACGATCGATGATCTTGGAATCGGAGCCTTGGTCATCGTCGGTGGTGACGGGTCACTGACCACGGCGCTCCAGCTTCATCGTCTCGGCTGGCCGGTCATCGGTGTGCCGAAGACGATCGATAACGATCTTCAGGCTACGGCCATGACTTTCGGCTTCGACAGCGCGGTCAGCAGTGTGGTGGAGGGTCTGGACCGTCTGCATACGACGGCGGAGAGTCACAAGCGGGTGATGGTTCTGGAAGTCATGGGCCGTCACGCCGGATGGATCGCCCTGTGGGGCGGCATCGCGGGTGGCGCAAGCGTGATCCTGATTCCCGAAATCGCCTTCGACATGGAGAAGGTCGCCGCGGTGATCAAGGAGCGCGATGCGCAGGGACAGCACAGCACGCTGGTCGTGGTGGCGGAAGGTGCGAAACTCTCCGATGGCGAGTTGACCACGATTGCCGAGAACAGCGGTGGGGAAGTCCGTCTGGGTGGCGTGGGTGAGAAGGTCGCGCAGCGGATCGAACAACTTACCGGCAAGGAAACGCGGGCATGCACGCTGGGTCACCTCCAGCGCGGAGGTGGTCCGACTGCCCTCGACCGCATTCTTGGAACCCGTTTTGGGGTGATGGCCGTGAATCTCGCCAAGGAAGGCCGCTTCGGCCGGATGGTGAGCTATCAGGCGTATCATGTGGATTCCGTGCCGATCGAGGATGCCGTGCACCAGTTGCGCCTGGTCGACCCGGACGGCGAGATGGTCCGTGCGGCGAAAGCGGTGGGCATCTGTCTTGGCGACTGAGTCTTGCCGTTGCCGTGCGTAGGGGTTACCAGCAAGGGCGATGACCATTGATCCACTGCTTCAGTTGCTCCGGCGCAAGGCCCGGCACACCCACAAGGAACTCGCGGAAATCCTCTCCCTGAGTGAAGAGGACGTGCGGGCCAGGGTGGCTGAGTGGGAGCGTGACGGCACCATTGTCGGCTACCAGGCGGTCATCGACCCGGTTCGTGCCGGTGACGAGGACGTGTCCGCTTTCATCGAGGTGAAACTCACACCCGAGCGCGGTGGTGGGTTCGACCGGTTGGCCACACGGATCGCACGCTTCGACCAGGTCACGAGTTGTTATCTCGCCAGTGGTGGCTACGACCTGATGGTTGTCGTCGAGGGCGAGGATCTCAGGGATGTGGCGCGCTTCGTGTCCGAGAAACTTAGTACGATGGATGGCGTATTATCCACGGCCACTCATTTTCGTTTGAAGGCGTATAAGGAGAACGGCTTCCTGCTTGAAGAGCCCGACGAGCCCGAACGTTTGCCGGTCTCGCCCTGAGGGATTTGTCAGTGTCTTTTGCGTAGTGCCGTAATCATGGCGAGGCCAGAGACTGCCAACAGAGAGCAGGCGGGTTCGGGTATCCCTACGATGATGGGTCCATCGGTTGAGGTGGCGCTGTTGATTACGACCAATTCCGAACCGATTAGCGCAAGTTCAGCCCAGCCGAATTTGTCGCCATCGTCAAACAGTGGAGTTCCGGGGTTCAGGAAGTAGCTGTTGTCCCGGTCCGCGGCGAAGCCGAGGAAGATGCGACTGGAGGTGACGTCGGAGAGGTTCAGGGGGGCTGCTTCTAAATCGATCCCACTGTTCCGGTTGCCAAGAAAGAAAGCGGCATCCAATAGAGTGCCTTGAGGGACCCGCATCAGGGAGTAGGGCTCGGCGATGGCAAGTCCCGAAAAAGTCGCGCTGTTTGAAAGGAAGTCCAGTCTAACGTCATATGCAAGATTACCACCTGTTGTCGTTAGAATGAAGGTTCTTGCACCGGGTTGGGACTGTAGGAAGATGCTCTCGAAATTTTCGGGCGGTGAAAGATACTGCGGGTAAGGATTGTTGTCGTCCGGCGCAAGTATGGCTGCATCGCCTACGATGATCGCCGCATGAGAGACGCAAGTTGCGGCGATGGTGATCGCCCAGACGCTTCTAGACATACGAAAAGACTATCTGAGTTGTCCTGAGCCACAAGGCTTATGGTTTGCTCTAATGGGCTTCGAGCCAGTTGTTGCCGGTTCCGTGGTCGACCTTGAGCGGGACTCCGCCCGGCAGGGGTAGGGCGGTTTCCATGATGCGGATGATCTCTGGCAGGAGCGCATCGGATTCATCCGGATGCAGGTCGAAGATCAGTTCATCGTGGATCTGGAGTAGCAGTTTCGTGTCGGTGTTCCGTGCCCGGAGCAGTTCGTCGATCTGGATCATTGCCAGCTTGATCATGTCCGCCGAGGTCCCCTGGATCGGTGTGTTGATGGCGGCGCGCTCGGCGTTGCCTCGGATGGTGGCATTCGACGACTGCAGGTCTGGAAAGCTGCGTCGGCGTCCTGCCAGGGTCTCGACGTAGCCCGTTTCGCGAGCGGTTTCGATTGTCCGCTCCATGAAACGCTGGATGGAAGGGTACTGTTTGAAGTAGTTGTCGATGATTTCGGCGGCTTCGGCACGGCCGATGCGAAGTCGCTGGCTGAGTCCGAATGCGGAGATTCCGTAGATGATGCCGAAGTTCACCATCTTCGAGCCACGTCGTTGTTCGCTGGTGACATCGTCATCATCGACGCCCCACACCTTGGCGGCGGTGGCGGTGTGAATGTCGCGGTCTTCACGGAAGGCTTCGATCATCGACTCGTCCTCAGCGAGTGCCGCCATGACGCGTAGCTCAACCTGCGAGTAGTCGCAGCTGAGGAGCTTGAATCCTTTCCTGGGGACGAAGGCGCGGCGGATCTCCCTGCCGTTGACGGAGCGAACGGGGATGTTCTGCAGGTTCGGATCGGTCGATGCCAACCGCCCGGTGGCCGCGACCAACTGGTGGAAGTGGGTGTGGATGCGACCGGTCGAGGGCTCGAGGTGATCGGGGAGGGTGTCCACGTAGGTCGACTTGAGCTTGGTCGCCTCACGATACTCGAGGATGGCTTCTATGATGGGATGCACGCCGGCGAGCGACTGCAGCGTTTGCTCGTCGGTCTTGAACTGTCCGGTTTTGGTTTTCTTCGGTTTCTCGACGAGCTTCAGTTCATCGAAGAGGATTTGCCCGAGTTGCTTGGGTGACTTCAGGTTGAAGGCACGGCCGGCAAGTTCGGTGATGCTGCGTCCAAGTTCATCGATTCGGGATTGGAGTCGCCCGGAGATCTGGATCAAGGCATCCGGATCGAGACGAATGCCTTCCATTTCCATCCGCACGAGCACGGGGAGCAGGGGGGATTCGATGGTCTTGTGGACCTTGCCGAGGGAGGAGTCATCGAGTTCCTTCCTCAGCTGTTGGGAGAGTTGCCAGGTGACGTCGGCATCCTCCGCCGCATACTCCGCGAGTCGGGCGAGCGGGATGGCCTCCATGTCGATCTCCTTCTTGTCCTTCTTCGC
Organism: Haloferula rosea; assembly: GCF_016595525.1. Classification (GTDB taxonomy): domain Bacteria; phylum Verrucomicrobiota; class Verrucomicrobiia; order Verrucomicrobiales; family Akkermansiaceae; genus Haloferula; species Haloferula rosea. Next base: position 210,559 of record NZ_JAENII010000007.1, on the reverse strand, counting down.
GGCATGACTGAAGAGGTCGTCTGCGTCGGTCTCGGGTTCCTTGGCAATATCGACCAGTGCAACCGGGCGGTAACCCAGCAGGGTTTCGCTCAGGTAGTCCATGCTGTGCTTTGAATCCGGGTGAAGCAGCGCGTGGGCGAGCATGGTGTCGAAGAACGGCCCGCGCACGGGGAGTTCGTGGCTCAGCAGGACCGAGAGGTCATACTTCAGGTTGTGCCCCACCTTCTCACAGTCGCGTGAGAAGATTTCCAGGAGTCGTGCATGCTGCGAAGGATCGTAGGGCAGGAACCACCCTTCGTGTTCTTTCCAGCTGAAGGCAATCCCCAACAGCTTGGCGTTGAAACGATTCAGGGAGGTGGTTTCGATGTCAAAACAGAAGCTGCCGAGTCCTTCGAGAGCAGAGAACAGGGCTTCCTGTTTCTCCGGGGTGTCCGCGAGCTGGTAGGTGTGCGGGGTGGTTTCGATGGTCTTGAGGGCCACGGGTGAATCGCCCTCGGCCTTTCCGTCGTCGACCGTGCTCACGCTCTCCCCGAAGAGCCGCTTGCTGAGGCTGCGGAATTCATTTTCGTTGAAGATCGCACGGACAGCCTCGTCGTCCCGCTCGCTGAGTTTCAGATCGTCCCATCCGGTGTTGATCGGAGCATCCACGATGATGGTGGCGAGGTCCTTGGAGAGTCGGGCGAGCTCGGCGTTCTCGACGACCTTTTCCTTCTGCTTGCCCTTCAGTTGGTCTGTGTTGGCCAGCAGTCCTTCGAGCGAGCCGAAGCGCTCGATGAGCTTCTGTGCGGTCTTCGGTCCGATGCCGGGGATGCCGGGGATGTTGTCGGCGGAGTCGCCCATCATTCCCAGCAGGTCGATGATCTGGTGGGGGTCCTGAACGCCCCAGACGGTATGCAGGTCGTCGAGGCCGATGATTTCCCGGTCCGAACCCTGCTTGCCGGGTTTCCACATGTAGGTGTGGGGGCCGATCAGCTGGGCAAAGTCCTTGTCCGGAGTGACCATGTAGGTGTCGATGCCTTCCTTCGCCGCTCGGGTCGCGAGAGTTCCTATCAGGTCATCGGCCTCATAACCGTCGATCTCCAGAACCGGGATGTGGAAGGCCTCGCAGAGTTTCTTCACGCCGGGAATGGCGGCGGCAAGCTCTTCGGGCATGTCTTCCCTCTGGGCCTTGTATTGCGGATACTTCTCGTGCCGGGGTGTGGGTGCCGAGGTGTCGAAGGCCACGCCGAGGTGGGTGGGTTGTTCCTTGTCGAGAATGGTCAGCAGGGTGTTGGTGAAGCCGTAAAGAGCGGAGGTGTTGACCCCTTTGGAATTGCGGATGGGGTTGCGCATCAGGGCAAAGTGGGCGCGGTAGACGAGCGCCATACCATCGAGGAGGAAAAGCCGGGGCATGCCCGAAGCAGACCAGACGGCAGAGGGGGGCGTCGAGCGAAGAAGACCGCCATGGTGAGGGTGGAAAATGGATTTTGGCCACGAATGGAAAACACTCGCAAAGATTTGCGGGTCTATCTACGTAAGAACCACCCATGAGACTTGTTCCCACCCTGATTGGTGTCGCTGTGGCTGGCGCTGCTGGCTATTTTCTCGAACCGATGTTGCGTCCGACGCTGCTTTCGTTCAATGCGGTGGATCAGCCGGAGGAAGTGGAACTCGCAGAAAACGGTGGTGGAGAGAACGCCGACCCGGAGGTCAAGCCGCCGACTCCAGCGCCTGCACCCGCTCCAGAGCCAGCGCCCGCTCCGGTTCCTGCCCCACCAGCGTGGATCGCGGATGTGAAGCCTTCGCAGTTGCCGGAGAAGGTGACCTTGAAAACCAAGGTGGAACTGCCTCTACCGGGTTCGGCAGAGCCGATGATTCTTCCTGCGGGGGCTCCTGTGACTCCCGTTCGTATCGAAGGACAGGATCTGGTCATCAGCCCGTTTGCCGGCCCGATCGAAGGGAAGGTTCCGGTGATGCAGACCGACCTGCTGACGCGATTCGGCAACAAGCCTCCTGCTCCTGAGCCCGAGCCTGTTGCTGCGGTGACGCCCATGCCTGAGCCAGCTCCTGCTCCAGCCCCGACTCCAACGCCAGCCCCTGAGCCTGCTGCGGCAGGTCTGGATGCGGAGGGCATCGTTGCCGTGATGCAGGACAGCATCAAGGGCGGGCAGATCAAGGAATTCACCTTTGACCAAGTGCTCGGCTGGAAGGCGGGCGAGGAGGAGGAACACGATGGTGCGAAATACCAGACCGGCACCGTGGCCTACAAAGCGGAGACGATTTTCGGCGTGAAGAACATCCAGGCTCAGGCTCTGATCAAGGATGGCAAAGTCATCAAGTGGATCTGGCCCAAGAGTGGCATGGAGATCAAGTAGTGTGCTCGACGTAGCGCCGGCGCAGGTGGGCGAGGTGATCCTCGACACCCGGGGCTTTTCCTGTCGCGTGCTCGACCAAGGCTGCTGGGTTCAGGGTGCTGCCGGGTTGGTGGATCCGGCATTGGAGCCACTCGAGAAGCGGGCGGTAGTCTGCGTTCTCAATGGCGTCGCGGATGTTCTTGTTCCGCGTCGCGGATGCGTAGATCTGGGCGGCATTGAAATTGCCGAGTGAATAGGTGGGGAAGTAGCCGAGTCCTCCCATCGACCAATGGATGTCTTGGAGGCAACCGCGGCGGTCGTCGGGCGGAGTCAGGCCGAAGGACGAATGGAATGCCTCGTTCCAGGCGGTCGGCACTTCGCTGACGGCCAACTCGCCGTTCACCAAGGCGCGCTCGATCTTGAACCGGAGGATAATGTGCAGATCATAAGTCGCTTCATCCGCTTCCACCCGGATGTAGCTGAATTCCGAGCGGTGGATGGCGGCAAGGAAGTCGTCCAACCCGATCTTGCCGAGCTGCGGAAAGTGCTCGGCAGCAACCGGAAGCCAGTGGCTCCAGAATGCGCGGGAGCGCCCGATGTGATTCTCCCAAAGGCGGGATTGGGATTCGTGGATGCCCAGCGAAACCGCGGATCCAGCCGGAGTGCCGAAGTCATCGGGCTCAAGTCCCTGTTCGTAGAGACCGTGGCCGACCTCATGCATCACTCCGAAGAGGGATGAGGTGAAGTCGGCCTCGTCGTAGCGGGTGGTCAGGCGGACGTCGTTTGGCCCAAGAGTGGTGCAGAACGGGTGGGTGGTCGTGTCAATGCGTCCGCCGTCGAAGTCGAAGCCGAGGGCTGCAGCGACTTTCCGGTTGAATGTCTGCTGTGCTTCGACCGGGTAGGGTCCTGGAGGCAGCGATGGACGGGTGGTGGTGGTGTGTGCGCAGGCGGCTTTGGCGATTTTCACCAATTCCGGCTCAACGGCGTCGAAGATGGCAGCGACCGAGGCGGCGCTGGCGCCGCGTTCGTAAGTCTCCAGAAGCGCGTCGTAGGGCTCGTTTTGGTATCCCCAGAGATCGGCCTTTTCGCGACTGATTTGCAGGATCTTCTCAAACTCCGGGGCGAAAGCGGGGAAATCGCTGCGCTCGCGAGCGCTTGCCCAGGCGTGCTTCGCCAGCGAGGTGACTTCGCTTTCGCGCTCGACCAAGGACGTGGGCAGGCGGGTGGATCGCTGAAGCTGGCGCAGGGCTTCGTTCAGGGAGTCTTGCTCGCGGGGTGAATCGGCGGCCTCGATCGCCTGTTGCAGGGCCAACTTCCAATCTTCGGATGTGGTGAGTTCGTGGTGGCGGCCGGAAAGCCAGCTCAGTTGCCGGGCCCGCCACGTCTGGGCGTGGGTGGGTAGGTAGGTTTCCTGATCCCATCCGAGCACGGACGCGCTGGAGCGGATCAACGCAGCTTCAATGGCTAGCTCGCGGAATGAAGGGGAGTCGGGCATGGCGCGGATCCTCAAAGATTCGGCCGGTGGTCGCAAGCGGTGACGTGGATTTTGGAAAGAAGTTGTAACATTCTCGCGCGGGTTGACATTATCAGCGCATCGGGAGCTCTAAGGAATCGCTCCCTTCACACGTTTTCAGATCATGTCCAAAATCTCCCTGAACAGTTTTCAAGCGCAGGAAGCGATGGTGAAACACCAGCGGAGGGTGTCTTCGTTGACGAGTCTGCTGATCGCGTTGCTCACCCTTGCCCTGCTGCTGATCATTCTTGCGTTCGTATTGCTTCCCTCCTTCATGAGAGAGGAGCATGTGCTGGTTTCGTACAACGCACCGGTCGACCCCGAGCAGCAGATTCAGCAAAAGACGGTTTCCATGCAAAGGTCCAAGCCTTCGGCGCCTTCGTCGGCCTCGGCCAAGGTGATTGCTGCCAATACGGTCTCTCCAACAGCGATCCCGGTGCCTGACGTGGAGATCACCGAGCCGTCTTTGGACTTTGGAATCGGCGATGACTTCGGCGACGGCTGGGGAAATGGGAGCGGCGATGGCATGGGAGGTGGGGGAACCACTTTCTTCCGCCAGCAGGTTTCCGCGCAGAGGATTTGCTACGTGATCGATTACTCGGGTTCGATGAATGGGGTTCGTGACCGACTGATGCGCAAGGAGCTGACGAAGTCGGTCGAGCAACTGGGGGTGGGTCTGCAGTTCCAAATGATATTCTTTGCCGGGCCCGCTTGGGTTGCTGGTTCCGACGTGAGCATGGCCAAGGACAAGAAGTCCGCTCAGGTCAAACTCGATGGCAAGAGCTTCAAGTGGAAGTCACCCGGCGGAGCTTACAACTGGGACAGCGTGGGAACGAAGCAGAAGCCGGAGTGGATTTCCGGAGGTCCCGGGACGCGCCAGGAAGCCCTCAAGCAGGTCAAGGGGTCGCCTCTGATCTGGGGAACCAATTGGGAGAATCCCTTGGAGATGGCTTTGGATATGGATCCGGCACCACAGATCATCTTCTTCATGACCGATGGAGCGGTCGGTGGCGATATGGTGAAGCTGGCAAAAAGGCTGGGGCACCGCGCCAAGACGAAAGGCACCATCATCAACACGGTCGCGATGATGCAGCCGAAGGCTGAGGCGGCGATGAAGGAGCTGGCCAAACGCACGGGCGGTCAGTTCACCATCGTGAAGGAAAACGGCAAGGTGGAGTTAGTGCCGATCAAGTGAAGCACGCCTCAGGCGGGTTGCTGCTGGGTGAGGCAGTGGATGGTGCCACCTTCCTCGACCAGTTCGAGTGCATCGAATCCGACGACCTCCCGCCCGGGGAACAACTCGCGGAGCATTCCGAGGGCGCGGTCGTCGTTGCGAGGCTGACGGAAGGTAGGAACGACAACCCCATCGTTCAGGATCAGGAAGTTCACGTAGGAGGCGGGTAGAACGGGGAGTCTCCATCCAGGCACCTCGCAGGCTTCGGGAAGTGGGATTTCCACCAACTCGAATGGGCTTCCCGAGGCGCTGCGGAAGGTTTTCAGGCAGCGGAGGTTCTCTTCGAGGATGCGACCGTTCGGCGTCCCGGTGGCGTCGACGGCAGCAACCAGCGTGTCGGGTCCGGTGAAGCGAACGAGGTCGTCAATGTGACCATCGGTATCGTCGCCTTCGATCCCTTCTTTGAGCCAAAGCACTTGGTGAATCCCGAGCATCCGCTTGAGCTCGGTTTCGATCTCGCCGCGACTCATGGCCGGATTCCGATTGGGATTCAGCAGGACCGCCTCGGTGGTGAGCAGCTGGCCGTTTCCATTCACCTCGATGGCGCCGCCTTCGAGGATTATGCGGCTGGGAAATCGCCGGAGCGAGAGGGAGTCGGCGATTTTCTCAGGGATGGTGTTGTCTGCATCCCATGGGGGGAACTTCCCGCCCCACGCGTTGAACATCCAATCCGCGATGGCCACTTCGCCGGACTCCCGGTGTTTCAGGAAGATCGGACCGTGGTCACGGCACCAGACGTCATTGTGCTCGTGATCGAAAAGCTCGAGTCGATCCGGGTCGGCCCCGGCGCTCAGACAGCCTTGGCGGACGGTGTCGATTTCGCCCGGGTTCACATTGATGCGGACGGTTTCGTAGCGGGAGAGGGTCGCTGCCAGGTTGGCAAAAATCCCCTCGATTCTTTGCTGCTTCGTTCCGCCCCAGTGGCGGGGATCTGCGACCGGCCACGACAGCCAGACCGCTTCCTGCGGTGACCATTCCGCGGGCATGACGAAACCGAGTTCCGAGGGGTATGGGGACATGTTTGCGTTCAGTGGGTGGAGGGTCATCGGCGGCTGAGCAAATCAAAATAGGCATCCGCAAGGCGCTTGCCGTGTTGGATCACAGCCTTGGGTTTCAGGTGCGTTCGATCCGCCTTCTTCAAGCCGAGCATGGAGGTCCGGACGATCTGTGCATCCCGGTTGGCGAGGTTCTTCTGCGCAGCGACGATGATGGGGCGTCGGACCACATAGGGATTCTGCTCATCCACGCCGAGTAGCACCGGAAGCCTCGTGTTCTTGGCGACGCGGCTACGGAAGTGCTTCACGAGGGTGGTCAGGTTCTCCTCATAACGGGCCGCCGATCCCGGGTCGATGGCATCCGCTTCGCCTTGAATCCAGATCAACGCCCGCAGGCGGACCTGGTGGCCGTCGGCCTCCAACGCGCGAACCGCCTGGTCAAGGGACCGGCGCATCTGATCGTAGAGCCCCCCACCACCCGGCGCTTTCCATGCCGTGTCGAGCGAACTCCCGGCGAGGGTGAACTTGAAGATGGCGGGGGTCTGTCCCCGGCTCGCAAGTTCGCTGGCAAAGCTGACTTCCGGGCCGAAGTGCCCCTTGGGGAACCTTCCGGGCTGGGGGCCCAGTTGAATCCAATTTCCCTCAGAGGATCCCATCATCGGAAACTCGTAGTAGAGCGGAATGCCCGTCTGCGCTTCGCTTGGCGGATAGTGTTTCGCGTTGCTCGCCCATCCTTGCGCGTTGCTCTGTCCCGCCAGCACGACGAGGTCGTAGGTTCTTGCCCGGGCCACGACGACGATGGCCATGATCATGATCAGCCGGATCATGTTTCAGTCCGGGTTGCGATCAGTCGGTCGGCGGCTTCTGCGTCGAGCGGTTGGCACAGACGGTATCCGTCGCCCTGCGGTTGGAGTTCGGTGAGGAAGTGGTCGAGCTTCGCCTGCGTCGTGAAATCCAGACCAATGAGTGCCCGGCCGATTCGTTCTCCGGATTGCCGGTAGTTGAAGTAGCAGAGGTTGGTGTCATCCGGCAGCTGCTGATGGAGGAAGTCGTGCAGGGCACCGGGTCGCTCGTAGAACTCCAGCCGAAGAAAGAGAGGGTGGAGGAGGAGATCAGAGCGCAGGGGGATGGCGCGGAACTGGACGTCGATCGCCCCATCCAGTGACTGCCATGCGAAGCCATCCTCGGACAGCCGTTGAGGCAGGGCTTCCAAATCCTCCGGGTGGTCGGAAGTGAGGGTGAAGACCGGCCGTGCGTCGGTGCCGTCGACCTTGCCATACTGGAAATCGGCGATGTTGAGACCGGCAAAGGCGCGGTCCAACAGTTGGCGCATGGTTCCCGGAGTTTCGGGAATGGCCACGCTGATCGTTCGCTGATGGCGGGCCGCTGCCCCTTGGGATGCTGCGATGTGCCCGAGCTGGAGGAAGTCGATGTTGGCTCCGCAAAGGACAAGCAAAACGCGCTTTCCCTGCAGTTGGTCGCGGTTCTTCAGTGCCGCCGCCAGTCCCAGCGCTCCGGCGGGTTCCGAAATACAGCGAAGTCCTTCCCACAGGGTTTTGATTGCGGCGCTGACTTCGTTGTTCGTCACGGTCTCCACCCTCGACAGCTGGTTGCGCAGGATCTCGAACGGTAGCTCACCGGCTTTCCGCACCGCGGTGCCGTCGCAGAAGATGTCGAGTTCCTGGAGGGTGACGGGCGTGCCAGCCTCGATGGCGGCCTTCATGGAGGCCTGGCCTTCAGCCTCCACGCCAACCAACTCGATGTCGGGCCAATAGGTCCGTAACCACTCGGCGACCCCGGCGGCCATGCCACCTCCGCCGATCTGCAGGTAGGCAACGTCGAACGGACCCTTGCCGGAGAGCACGACTTCGTCGGCCAGCGTCGCTTGGCCAGCCATGACGTGAAGGTCGTCGTAGGCGTGAATGTAAACGGCACCGCTGCGGGCTTCGTCGTCCCGTGCCGAGGCCACGGCTTCATCGTAGCTGTCGCCCGACAGGATGATCCGGACAAGGTCGCCTCCGAGCTTCGCCACGGCGTCCTGCTTCACTCGGGGGGTCGAGCGCGGCATGTGGATGCGCGCCTTCACCCCGAGTTTGCATGCCGCGAGTGCCACGCCCTGGGCATGGTTGCCTGCGGAGGCGGTTACGACACCCCGCTCCTTTTCCTCGTCGCTGAGAAGGGACATCCGGTTGCATGCACCGCGCCACTTGTAGGCCTTGATCGGGGATCGATCTTCCCGCTTCACCCACAGGTCGAGACCTTCCCACTCCAGCGGTTCAAGCGGAGTCGGGTCGGCGAAATGGTAGACCCGCTCGCGCGCCAGGAGGGTTTCCTGACGCAATCGCCGATCGAGAGGGAGATCGTGGTGACGCTCCATGCGGGTTAGACTGGTTGCTCACCGAGGTGGACGAAAGTCCGATCTCGGTGGAAGGTCAGCGGGCTAGGATGCCGCTTCGAGCGCATCCTTGGTCAGGCGGGTGATCTCCGCCCAGTTGCCCGACTGGATGAGCTTGCGGTCGACCATCCAGGATCCCCCGATGGCCGCGACGACGGGCAGTTCGAGGAAGTCGCCCATGTTGGCGCGGTTGATGCCGCCTGTGGGAACGAATTTCACGCCGGTGTGCGAGTAGGGGCCGGCGAGGGCCTTCAGCATGGCCGGACCACCTGCTGCCATGGCCGGGAAGAACTTCTGGAGTTTGCAGCCGAGGGCAAGGGCAGCTTCGATTTCGCCGGGCGTCATCACGCCGGGGCTGAATTCCATGCCGACCGACTTTGCCTTGGCGACGATCTCCGGGTTCAGGCCCGGGGCCAGCCCGAACGAAGCGCCTGCTGCCTTGGCTTGCTCGACCTGTTGGGTCTCAAGCAGTGTCCCGGCACCGAGGAGGATCTCGGGGAATGCTTTGGCGATCCGTCGGATGGATTCCTCGGCGGCTGCGGTGCGGAAGGTCACCTCAATGACATCGAGACCTCCATCCAGAAGGGCTTTGGCGAGTGGTTCTGCGTCCTCCGCATCATCGAGGACAACGACGGGCACGATGCGTTTGGCAAGAAGGCGGTCGATCATCTTGGCGCTGACCCTTGATGGAGAAGCGCGGAGGATCAAGCGCATTGATGGGAGGTGGACGGGTGCAACCGGGTGACTTGGGCGGAACCAGCGCGCACTTGACTTCTAGGTGCGGTGGGTGCAGCACTGCGGCCATGTCGAAGTTGTCGATTCAAGGGCTGGATGTTCAGGGTAAGGAAGTTCTCATGCGTGCCGATTTCAACGTGCCGCTCAAGGATGGGACCATCACGGACGACACCCGGATCCAGGCGGCGCTGCCGTCCATCAAACACCTGCTGGAGAATGGCGCAAAACTGGTTCTCTGCTCGCACCTCGGTAGGCCGAAGGGCGAGGCCAATCCCGACTTCTCGCTGGCACCCGTGGCCCAACGTCTGACGGAATTGCTCGGGTCGGAGGTCAAGCTGGCTCCTGACTGCATCGGCGAAGAAACCGAAGCCCTGCGTGCCTCTGTTGGGGCGGGTCAGGCGCTGCTGTTGGAGAACACCCGCTTTCATGCCGAGGAAACGGCAAACGATGCCGGCTTCGCCAAGGCTCTTGCCGGGAACGCGGAGATCTTCGTCAACGACGCTTTCGGAACTGCTCACCGCGCCCACGGGTCGACGGAAGGGGTGACGCACCATGTTTCCACCAGCGCGATGGGTTTCCTACTCGCGCGTGAACTCGACTACCTCGTCGGTAAACTTGAGAGCCCCGAAAAGCCCTTCCTCGTGATCATGGGAGGAGCCAAGGTTTCCGACAAGATTCAGGTCATCAATTCCCTGATGGCGAAGGCCGATGCATTCATCATCGGTGGGGCGATGGCCTACACTTTCCGCAAGGCCCAGGGTTACGAGATCGGCATGAGCCTCGTGGAGGACGACAAGCTGGATCTGGCGAAGGAGATTCTCAAGAATGCCGAGGATCAAGGTGTCCGGTTCCTGCTTCCCGCAGATACCCGCATCACGCAGGAGTTCAAGGACGGGGCCGAGACCCGGGTCACGGATGCCTACGCGGATGGCGGTGGCATTCCTGCCGACTGGGAAGGAATTGATATCGGTGACAAGGCGATCGAAGAGTTCTGTGCCGAAGTTGCCGCAGCCAAGACCATCCTGTGGAACGGCCCGATGGGGGTATTCGAGATCGGATCCTTTGCGAAGGGCACCGAGGAGGTCGCGAAGGCTGTGGGCAAGACCGATGCCATCACGATCGTCGGAGGTGGTGACTCCGTGACTGCCGTGAAGAAGTTTGGTCTCGAGGACCAGATGACATTCATTTCCACCGGGGGTGGCGCATCCCTGGAACTTCTCGAAGGGAAGGAACTCCCTGGAGTCGCCGCACTGACCGACGCCTGAACCCCCGCATACGATCCCTCAACGCATCCCAATATCATGAATCGCAAGCCAATCTTTGCCGCCAACTGGAAGATGAACAAAGGTCCTTCGGAGACCGAGGACTTTGCCAAGGGCTTCCTGCCGAATGTCGAGCACAAGACTTTCCCATGCGACATCGTGATCGCGCCACCTTTCGTCTCCCTTGCCAAGGCGAGCGAGATGTTTGGCAACGTGTCGTCGGTCGCACTGGCCGTGCAGAACTGCTCGCAGTTCGACGCCGGGGCCTACACCGGTGAGATCAGCGGTTTGATGCTCAAGGAGTTCTTCGTTCACTACGTGATCCTCGGTCACAGTGAGCGCCGTGCGATCTATGGTGAGACCGATGAGTTCATCAACGCCAAGGTGCTCAAGGCACGCGAGCTGAACCTTCGCCCGATCTTCTGCATCGGAGAGACACTTGAGGAGCGTGAAGGGGGCAAGCTGGAGGAGGTGCTCCGACGTCAGGTTTCCGTGGGCCTTGCCGGCCTCGAGGAAAAGGGGCTTGGTGACACGGTGATCGCCTACGAGCCCGTTTGGGCCATTGGTACCGGCGTCACGGCTTCTGCCGCGCAAGCCCAGGAAGCTCACGCGTTTGTTCGCTCTCTGATTGCCGAACAATTCGGTGCGGATGCAGCTGCGAAAGTCCGCATCCAATACGGTGGAAGTGTGAAGCCGGGCAATGCAGCCGAGTTGATGGCCTGCCCTGATATCGACGGTGCGCTGATCGGTGGTGCGGCTCTTGAGCCGTCCAGCTTCCTTGGCATCATTGAGAACGGCACAGCCTGAGCGGGTCGGTTCGCAAATCTCGGGTCCGATACTTTCTCGTCCCTAGGATGGGAAACCCCCAGAGGAAGTCGCTGCCGGAAGGGTGGTGGCAGAATCTGGTTCGGACCCAGCCAGACGCACCCTCATCGGGTGCGTTCGTGTTTTCAGTGAGGGACGATGAGCCGTTCCGAGCTGTCCCTGAAAATGGAGAAAGCCGCGAACCTTGGAAGGTTTGCGGCTTTCATTGGTACCCCGTCTTGGACTCGAACCAAGGACCAAAAGATTAAGAGTCTTCTGCTCTACCAACTGAGCTAACGAGGCGTTGGTGGGTCCCATCCGCCATGCGGTGGACGGGGCGGGGAGAAAGCCACTCGATGGGGGTTCTGTCAATGCGGAAATTTCATGTTTCGGGAGGAATGATCCGCGACGTATCGCTTGCGTTTTTCTGCCTGCATTCTGGCTTGGACTGGACTCGCTCGCTGGGCGGAGGTACACGCGGGCCGTCATGGAAAAACAACCTGTAGTGTTGATCATTCGCGATGGCTGGGGCGTGAACCCAGGTGGAGAGAAAACAGCCAAGAAGGACGGCAATGCGTCGCTTCTTGCCAACACGCCTTTCCATGATGTGATGCTGGAAAAGTATCCGAAAGGATTTGTCAGCGCGTCGGGTCTCGATGTCGGTCTGCCGGAGGGACAGATGGGGAATTCGGAGGTCGGGCACTTGAATCTCGGCGCCGGCCGGATCGTTTATCAGGACCTCACCCGGATCAACAAGTCGATCGAGGATGGGTCACTGGCTGAGAATCAGGTCTTTGCTGATGCGATCCAGCAGGCTTCCAAGCGAGGTCGCCGCCTGCATTTCGTGGGTCTCGTCTCTGACGGTGGAGTCCACAGCCATCAGGAACATCTGTGTGCCATGGTCGGCATGGCCGCCAAGGGTGGGGCGAAGGACATTCTGGTCCATGCAATCACCGACGGCCGTGATACCTCACCAACCGCCGGTGCCGGTTATCTTTCCGAAGTGGAGGATCGGATTGCGGAACATGGTGCCCGGATTGCCACGGTGATAGGTCGCTACTACGCCATGGATCGCGACAAACGCTGGGACCGGGTGAAGCTGGCATGGGATGCGATCGTGCATGGCAAGGGCGAGTCGAAGGAGATCCTCGCCTCGGAGGCGGTCGCGGAGAAGTACGGGCAGGACACCACGGATGAATTCATGTCGCCCATGGTCTTCTGCGACGCGAACAAGCAGCGGGTGAAAACCGGAGACGTGGTGGTCTTCTTCAACTTCCGCGCGGACCGCGCCCGTCAACTCAGTGAAGTGTTTCTCTCCGAAGGTCGCTTCACCGATTTCAAGGCGGGACGTCGACCGAAGGTGCACTACGTGACGCTGACCGAGTACGATGCGGATTACGATTGTGATGTGATTTTCGCACCCGAGCGACTCGACATGGTCCTGGGTGAAGTGGTCTCGGAGGCTGGCAAGAAGCAGATGCGCATTGCCGAGACCGAGAAGTATCCGCACGTGACCTACTTCTTCAATGGGGGGGTCGAGACCAGCTACGATGGTGAGGACCGATTCATCATTCCCTCACCGAAGGAAGTGGCGACCTACGACATGAAGCCTGAGATGAGTGCTCAGGAAGTCACCGACACGGTGGTATCCAAGCTCAAGGACTACGATCTGGTGATCCTCAACTTCGCGAACCCCGACATGGTCGGTCACACCGGTGTGGTGGAGGCTGCGATGAAGGCATGCGAGACCATTGATGCCGACGTGAAGGCGGTCGTGGAGGAGACTCTGCGCCTTGGTGGCAAATTGCTCATCACGGCGGACCACGGAAACTGCGAGTTCATGATCAATGCGGATGGCTCGCCCCATACGGCTCACACGACCAACTTGGTCCATGCGGTATACGTGGGGGAAGATGCCGATGAGGTGACAGTGAATGATGGCATTCTCGCGGACGTGGCGCCAACGCTGCTCGACATGATGGGATTGGAAGCTCCGTCAGAAATGACCGGATCATCGTTGATTGCGCGCAAGTAGTTCGGAGCATCTGATCTTTTGTGGTGCTGGAACCTACGTGTTTACGTGGTTCTAGGTTCTGGTCATTTTCAGGCGCTGTGATTACAGGAGAGGCGTGGGTTGGCAGACTCTGTGCTGCGAACCCCTCACCCCCCTCCCATGCACCTGCTGAACCGTCCTTTTCTCTGGCTGATCTGTGCCGTCTTGCTGCTCGATATCGGGCAGGCCCAGGTGCGCGTTCTGCTCATTGAAGGGGCGAGCAATCACGGGTGGGAGAACCGGATTGCCATCCTTGAATCGATCTTGTCGAAGGAGGGAGGGTTCACCCTTGAGGTCGAGTTGGCTCCCGCAAATGCCAGCGACCCGGAATGGGCGACGTGGTCCCCGGATTTCGGAGCTTACGATGTGGTCGTGTCCGGCTATCGGGGCGGGGTGGATGGCGTGCCGGAATGGTCGGCTCCAGCGAAGGCTGGATTCGAAGCGTTTGTCACGGGAGGTGGCGGTTTCGTGGCGTTCCACGAGGCGACCCAGGCATTCCCCAACTGGCCCGCTTACCAATCCATGCTGGCCTTGGGCTGGAGGACCGACGCCGTGGTGGATACCGGCGTGGGAGTGGCGGTCGATACCTCGCTTATTTTCTATCCAACAGGTGTCGGGAGCATCACCGGTCACGGGGCTCGGGCGGACTCCTTGGTCACCCGACTGGGGAATCACCCGATTCATGCCGGATTCCCTGCATCGTGGATGGCGGCCGATCTGGAGGTGGTGAGGTATCCGCGGGGGCCCGCCACGAACTTCTCGGTGATCTCCTACGCGGAGGATCCGGACCCGGGCGCGGGCAACCCAGCCCTGCAATGGCCGGTCGAATGGGTGGTCAACCATGGAACTGGACGCGTCTACGCCTCGACCTATGGTCATTTGGACGACTTTCAGGCGGAGCCCGAGGGGATGCGTTGCGCAGCCTTTCAGGAGACCTTGGTGAGGGCGCTCCGATGGTGTGCCGGAGAGGTGGTGGGCTCTGAAGTGCCACCGGACTTTCCCGGCGTCAGCGAGGTGGTTCTGCGGCAGCACACGGAGGGGTTCACCGGCTTTGGCGGCGCCGTGGCGGTCGGCCCTTTTGCGGATGGAGTGCTTCCCGATTCGTCGATCGTTCCAACTGGCGTGGAGTTTGTGCCGGCGTTTCCCAATCTGTCGTGGGACTCGCCGATCGATCTCCGGCCCTGGCCCGGCGGGACCGACGAACTCCTGATCGCCGAGATGGATGGCAGGGTCTATCGAGTCGATAACGATGACTCGACCACCGTCAGGGACCTGGTGCTCGATATCCGTGACCGCGCGTGGTACATGAACTGGAATTCGGGGGATCCCACCACGAAGCACGGCGGAATCATGTCGTGTGCGTTCCACCCGCAGTTTGGAATGGGTGTCGGGAAAGATGAGCTGTTCATCTTCTACCTTCACCATCCCACGGACGATCCGGACGAGGTGAGCTACTATTACCAGCGGGTTGAAAGGTTCATCTGGAACCCACTGTCGGAGGAGTTCGAGATTGCCGCGGCCAATGCCGGGATCCTCATCCAGCAATACGATACGGTGAAGGGCCACGACGGTGGGTCCCTGGTGTTCGGCCCGGATGGTTTCCTCTACATTCCATTCGGGGACGAAGGAACGGCCGCCGAGGATGCGGACATTCACAGCCAGACGATCAATGACCGGCCGCGGTCGGGTGTCTGGCGCATTGATGTGGATCAGATTGGTGGCACGGTTTCCCATCCGATACGTCGGCAGCCCCAGAAGGCGCTGCCACAGCATGATTCCTTCACGCAGGGGTATTACGTGCCGTCCGACAACCCCTGGGTGAATCCCGATGGCAGCGTGTTGGAGGAGTTCTATGCGATCGGGTTGCGCGAGCCGCACCGCATGAGCTGCGACCCGGTGACGGGGAAATTCTGGATCGGGGATGTCGGGGCGAATGTCGCCGAAGAGATCGATGTGATGGATGCACCGGGGCTGAACTTTCAGTGGAACTACAAGGAGGGCCTCGGGGCCGGCTTTCGCGATACCCCGGACCCGTTGATCGGGGTCGAGAAGGAGCCGGTGTATCAGTATCTCCGCGACGAAGGGAACTGCATCATCGGAGGCTTCGTCTATCGCGGAAGCTTGATTCCGGATCTGCAAGGGAAGTATCTGTTCGGCGACAACGGGAACCAGCAGGTCCGTGCGCTTGAAGTGGATGGAGTGACCGGCGAGGCCATCGGCGTGCAAGCCCTGGGCGCGGCCCGTGCGGGAGGCATCTGGGTGGGGATCAGTTCGTTCGGATTGGATGCCCAGGGTGAGCCGTTTGTGCTTCAGATGGGAGGGGGTGTCGCTGGAGGTGGCCAGATTTCACGGATCCAACCGGCGGGGAGCACATCGCCGCTGAACTGGGAATATCCGATGCTGTTGTCCGAGACGGGCTTGTTTTCGGATGTGCCCTCGTTGACGGCAGCACCGGCGATGATCCCCTATGAGGTGAATACGCCGCTCTGGAGCGCAGGGCTTGCGAAGCGTCGATGGGTGATGATTCCGAGTGACGGTTTCCCGGATGCTCCGGACGAACTGATCGGTTACAGTGAGAATCAGGCTTGGGCCTTCCCGGTCGGAACGGTGTTTGTGAAGCATTTCGAACAACCTGATGACGGGACCCCGGTTGAGACCCGGCTGTTGGTCCATGGTGTCGATGGATGGGGCGGGGTGACCTACAAGTGGCGTGCGGACGGAAGCGATGCGGATCTCCTCGAGGATGGAGCGGAGGAATTGCTGACGGTTGAGGGTGAGATCTTCGACTACCAGTACCCGTCCAGAAGTCAGTGCAACCTGTGCCACACTCCTTCGGCTGGCTTTGTGCTTGGATACAACACCCGGCAGTTGAATCAGACCGTGACTTATCCATCAGGGGTGTCGGGACATCAGATCGAATCGCTCAGCGCAGCCGGATTCATCCAGCAGGAGCTCAAGGAAGAGGACCTGGTGAATGTCATTACCTCGGTGTCGTTGGGCGATCCATCGAGCGATGTGGAAACGAGGGTGAGGTCCTACGTTGATAGTAATTGTGCGCACTGCCATCATCCTGGTGGTAGTTCACGGGCGTTCTTTGACGCTCGTTTGACGACCCCACTCACCAATCAGGGACTGGTTTGTGGTCCTGTGATCGAGTCACTCGGGCTTCCCGCTCCAGCGGTGATCAAGCCGGGGAGCTTGGAGAACTCCGTGCTGTTCCACCGTCTCAATACGACCGACGATTGCTGCGCGATGCCGCCGCTGGCCAAGGGAAGGGTCGATCAGGCAGCGGTGGTCGAGCTGGCGGAGTGGATTCTCGGGATGACTCCGGATGCGTGTACGAACGCCCAGAGCTTCTATCAGGGAGGTGAGTTGGGTGCAGTGGCGGATCCCGCAGGCAGCGGGATCGATGGATGGGTGGCGAATCTGGTCATCAACGAAGACGCGACCTATACGAACACGAGTGGGGTGGAGTGCGTGGTCCAGCTGGATCAGTTCCGGTTCTCGGCCATGTCGGTGGGAGACCCTGTCACGCCCTTCGTGGTGAAGGTGAACGGGGACAACGAGTTCACCGTGATGGCGATTGGGCAAACTCGGACCGGATACGCCGTGGGAGCCAACGAGTTTCCTTTCGCAGACGGGGTGGAGAATGTCGTTCTGGCGGCTGGAGAAACGCTGGCAGTCGGCTTCCTCGATGCGAACCCGGATGGGTCCGGAGGGAGCGGCGGCGAGGTGGTGTCGTGGTCGCCGGGTGGAGCTGAGATTTGGCGAAGTGGTGGTCCCTTCGAAGGAGATGCAGGGTCGGTCGTGGTCGGGCTGCAGCCGCAGGTAGGTGCCAATCTGGAGACCGGGCAGAACCGCGATTATGACTTCTCGATCAGCTACCGGGTGGCAGCGGTGGGCGTCGGTGCGGATTCCTCACTGCCGGGGACTCGGAACGTTGATGGCGCCCCGTCGAATTTCGTGATCAATCTCGATGAGACCTTTACCAATACGACGCCCGATACCCTCACTGTGAGCGTGGATCGGTTCAAGTTCGAGACGACCCGGTTGACTGATCCGATCACCCCGTTCGTGGTCAGGTTGAATGGTGGGGATGATTTCACCGTGCTTGCGATCGGGAATACGCAGGATAGCTACCTCGTCGGTCAAAACGACCGGCCGTTCGGAGCCTCAACGACCCTGATCTCGATTGCTCCGGGTGAAACGGTGGCCGCGGGCTTCGTGGACTCCTTTGCCGACGGATCAGGGGGGGATGATGCCGGTGCGATGGCATTTGTGTGGGGCGGAGACCAGCCTTTTTATCGCTATCACGACCCGGATCATGTGGGTGCCGTCCTGGAGCTCGGGCAGCCACCGGTCATTCCCCACATTTACGAAGCTCCGCCCGAATTCAGCAACCGGACCTACCTGTTCAGCGTGAGCCTCGGCTTCGGTGGCAGCGCTGATGAGGACGAGGACGGCTTGGCGGATTCGTGGGAGCTTGTCTACGCCCCCGACCTGGATTTGCTCGGAGCCGGAGATGCCGATGGGGACGGTGTGCTGGATGCGGACGAGAAGGAGGCAGGGACGGACCCGACGGATGCCTCCAGTCGATTTGAAGTGTTGACCGCCCTGCCTGAGGCCGGTGTGGGAGCGAGCCTCGAATTCCGATCGGTGCCGGGGCGGACTTACCTGATCGATTGGTCCGCAGACCTGGGCGGTTGGAACGAAGCAGGATTCGTTCAGGCGGCCGACTGGCCGGCGAGCACCACGAGGGTCGTGATGACGGAGGAGGAACTGGGCGGGGAAGTCCCCGCCAGCCTTTTCATCCGGGTGCGCACTCCATGAGCACCGAGCGAGTCCCGGATGAAAACCAAGGCGTGAGGGAATGCCAACCTCTGGCGATTATGCCCAAGGCGCGGTCATGAACAGGGAGAGCACCACGATGACGGCTGCACTGATGGCTGCCACGGAAAGCAGCGTCCGATGTTGGAGCTTGCGATAGTCCTCGGCCAGTGACTTTTCGGACTCGGCCATGCGGTCAAAGAGCGTCTCGAAGCGCAGCGTCACATCGTCCATTCGGTCCGACACCTGGCCCAGGGCACCAACGGTTTCGGAATGGGTTCCTTGGACGGCAACGAGAGTCTGATCGACCTGACTGACTGCTTCCGTCAGGCGCTCACCGCTTGCGCTGGCGCGCTCCATGAAACCATTCAAGGACTCAAGGCTCTCGGAAATTTTTGCCTGACCGCTGCTGATGCTCTCGATTCCACGGATGACCGGCATCGGATCAAGTTCCATGGAAGGGTTGTCTTCACGAGCACTAATCCGCTCGTTCAACTGCTCAATGGTCTCGATCAGCTTGAGATGCTCGGCCCGGAGTTCTTCCAAGGCACGACCCCGGCGCAGCCAAGGGCGGCGGGGAGCGTCGGAGCGTTGGAATGGATTCCACCAGCGGCGTGGCTTGGCGGACGGAGTTTCGGAGGTCTCGGCGGGGGTCCCGAGATCGATATTGACGTCTTGGAGGGTGTGCGTGCTCATGGTTTCGTGTGTTAAATCACGAACCAAAACTATCAAGAAAACTTAAGCATTCAAGTGGTCGTTTGCGAAAAGTTCGAGAACGACCGTGGATGACGAGTAGTGAGACCGGGAAAAGCGCTGTGTCGGATGCCTCGTCCACTGAATTTCGGTGGCATCTCAGCGTTGGCGGTAGTAGCCGTCCGGATTGTAGAGGAAGTATACGTCGAGCGGATTGATCCGGGGAAGGATCATGATGGGCTTCCCCGTGGCATCGACCCCCTGTTGGACCCCATTTGCGCTCGGAGTGGAGGAATCGGTTCGGGGCGAGTCGCGGGCATCCGGATGCTTCACAAAGGATGATTCCTCGATGGCGTTCACGACGTGCTTGATCCACTTCAGTTGCTTGGCCTCCGGAGCAAATTCCCTCCAGTCGCCGCTGCTGGAATGGGCATACATTCGACGAATGAATTCCTCGGAAGTGATTCCCATGTGTTCGGCGATTGGCGTGCCAAAGCGGTTCCACCACCGGTTGCAGTTCTTCAAGAAGTCCTTTTGTTCGGTCAGGTTCCGCTCCGTGCGGTGATCCCAGCTGATCTGGTGATGGAGAATCATGGCGTCCGGGTAGGCGTAGGATTCTTCGGCCAGAGTGGTGATGGCGGCTGCCATCGAGGCGGCGAATGATTTGACCACCACATGGACCGGAGCGTCGCTGGCCTTCATTGCCTGTTGGATCCGGCAGCCTGCCATGACCGAGCCGCCCGGGCACTCATCGATGACGATGAAGATGGGGTATTCCCGGCTCGCATTGTTGTAGTAGTGAATGCGGTCGGTGATGTAGTCCGCGGTGGAAGTCGTGATGGTTTCGTTGAGAGCGATTCTCCGATCGGAGATGACGAGGGTGCCGTCAGGACGAAGCGGGTTGAGCAGATACTGGGTCTCAGCGTCCGCGTAATTGTGCCGCTTCTTTTCCATTTCCAGCCTCTGGATCTCGTTCTGAAGGCGGGAAATCCTCAGGCTGGACTGGGCTTGAGCGGCCTTGAGTCGGCCTTCGAGTTTGTCCGCCCGGGCTTTGGAGATGGCAGCCTCGCGTTCCAAGCGCTGCTTCTCGAGTTCCAAAGTTGCATGATTCTTGAGGTCGGTCGACCTGCGTTTGGCCGAAGCCAGATTGAGCCGCGCTGTGAGAAGTTCCTTCTCGGCCTTGAGTCGTTCGATCTCGGCGCGCATCCCTGCGGTTTCAAACCTCGTCCGTTCGTCGATCAGACTGTTCTCAAGTTCCAAACGTTGCCGTTCGTCGCTGGCATTCACTTTCTCGTCCTCCGCGAGGAGCGATGGAGCCAGGGAGAGAACGAGGGTGAGTTGGAGGATGGAGCGATACATGGAGGCAGGGGCGGGGGCTCATAAAAAAGACGGGGCCTTGGGGGCCCCGTCTTTCGAGAAAATCAGGCTGAAGTCGGCTCAGCGCAGGCGGTAGTAGCCGTCCGGATTGTAGATGAAGTAGACATCCTTCGGGTTGAGGCGAGGGAGATACATCACGGGGCGACCATCTTCGTCGACGCCAGCTTCGACTTCACCTGTGCGGGTCGTCGTGGTGGTGGTCGGAGTCGTCTTCTTGGCGTCCGGATCCCGCAGGAACGAGGATTCGTCGATACCACTCACAATGTGTTTCACCCACTTGAGCTTCTGGGCTTCGACACCGAATTCGCTCCAGTCACCACTGGAAGAGTGTTCATACATCCTCTCGATAAATTCTTCCTTCGTGATGCCCATCTCATCGGCGATGGGGGTGGCAAGGCGCTCCCACCAGCGATTGCTCTCGGCGAGGAATTCCTTCTGCTGTGTCAGGTTCAGGCGTCCGAACAGCGTCGAGCTGATCTGGTGGTGGAGGATGACCGCGTTCGGATACGCGTAGGACTCCTCGGCCAGGGTCGTGATTGCTGCCGCCATGGAGGCCGCGAAGGATTTGACGACGACGTGCACGGGCGCATCGCTGGCTTCCATCGCCTTGAGGATGCGGTATCCAGCCATCACCGAGCCACCCGGACACTCGTCGATGACGATGAAGATCGGATGCTGGCGGTTGGCATTGTTGTAGTAGTGGATCCGGTCGGTAACGAAGTCCGCAGTGCCGCCGGAAATCGGTCCGTTCAGGGCGATCCGGCGGTCAGAGATGACCACGGTGCCGTCCTTGCGGAGGGGGTTCTTGAGGTACTCCGGTTTGGCATTTGCGTAGCCCTTGCGGCGCTCGGTTGCCTCGATCTTCTTGATCTGGGCGTCGAGCTTGGAGAGTTCGATGCTGTGCTCGGCTTGCAGCGCCTTGAGTTGGTTGCCAAGGGATTCGGCTTTGGCCTTCGCAATGGCGGCCTCGCGGGTGAGACGCTCACGCTCGACTTCCATCTTGGCGTTTTTGGCTTCCTCTTCTGCCTTCCGCTTCATGGTGGCGTGTGACAAGCGCTCGGCAATGAGGTCCTTCTCCGCCTTCAGGCGAGCGGCCTCCGCACGCATTTTTGCGGTTTCGTACTTCACGCGCTCGTCCACCAAGGCGTTCTCAAGGGCGAGGCGCTCCTGCTCTTTCTTCATCTCGGCCTGGCGCTTCTCCTCATTGGACTTCGGCTTCGGCTTCGGAGCTTGCTTTTCGGCTTCCTGCTTCACCTCCACCGGGGGGGTGACCGCAGTCGAGGCCGCGGAAGCGTTGCTATCTTGGGCGTGGAGGCCGCCGGCGAGTGCTAGACTCAGCAGGGCAGTCCGGGTGACATTCGATTTCATAGGATGGGATTAGGTATGAGCAGACTTCGGTCCAAATCAACTCGGATTGCCGACGTCTCGCGTCAAGCGTCCTCCTCGCCGAAGTTTGTCTTTTCCTGTTCCTGGATTTTTCGGAGTTGGGTGCGATATCCGATGAATAGCACCAAACCCGCAAAGATCAGGAAGACCAAAACGCCTGCTCCGAGGAAGATGGCGATCTTCCCGCCGCTTTTCTGGAACTGCTCGTCGGTGACGACATCGGGGATGGGGGCTCCCGGAATTCGGGACAGAACCAGCTTGTCGCCCTCGATTTGAGCGCTAGTGAGTTGAGCCATGGCCGGACCAATCACTTCGTGATCCTTGGCCGCTTCAAAGATCCGGAGTGTGGAGAAATGCCCCATGAAACCTTCGGGGACCTCGGAATTCGGGACTTCCAGAGCATCGACCGAAAGCACCAACTCGCGTTTGGTCAGCAAGGGACGAGCTTTCAGGGTGCCGACCAGATAGCGTGGATCCGCGGTGATGGGACCGTCCTCACCTTCTTTCGCAAGGCGTGGTCGGCCGTTGAGTTGGTAGCAGATCGAGACGTGAAGAAGGTCGTCCTTGACTGCATCGACATGGAAAGTTCCGCGAAGCTCTTCGAGGGGCTCGAACTGGGCGATTGCCAGATTCAGGTCTTGGGCGTCGAGTTCGATGATGGCTTCGGCATCCTGATCGGCGAGGCTGCTGCGGAAGTTCTCCAGCCGCTCGACGAGCGAGGTGGTTTCGGTTTCGAAATCCGAGATCTGAAGCGCGGGGACTGGCGCGGGTTGTTCTTGAGTGAACTTTTCAATTTCGTCCGCCTGGCGGAACGGGAGCCACACGGAGAAGCCGATGAGGAAAACGAGCATCAGTACGGCGGCGATCAGGATGGCGCAGCCGGAAAGTGGAGAGCGAGCGGAGTCGGACACGGCGGGAGGCTGCACCGAATTCTCCGGATCGCCCAATGCGAAAATTGCCCAAGAAGCGCAAGATCGGCAAATTCCCGCTTGGCAGGTTGCGGTGGGCACTCTCTTTTCGCGGCATGGCGAAGGTGCTGGTGGGTCTTTCCGGCGGAGTGGACAGCTCCGCGGCGGCAGCCTTGCTCATTGAGCAGGGACATGAGGTGACGGGTGCCTTCATGAAGAACTGGATCAATGCGGAAGGACTCCCGGGGGATTGTCCGTGGGAGACGGATCTGGATGATGCGCTGGCGGTCGCCCGCAAACTCGGCATCGAGTTCCGGGTGGTGGACCTGATCGATCAATACAAGGCGCGGATTGTCGATTATCTGGTGGATGGATATCGGGAGGGCATCACGCCGAATCCCGATGTCTGGTGCAACCGGGAGATGAAGTTCGGCGTGTTTCTCGACTATGCGCTCGAGCAGGAGTTCGAGTATGTGGCGACCGGGCACTACGCGCGTCGCCGTGACCTCGCCGGGGGTGGGGCGGCCATCCTCAAGGGGGCGGATCCCAACAAGGATCAAAGCTATTTTCTCTCCCTGATGACCCAGCACCAGGTTTCCCACGCCATGTTTCCAGCCGGGGAGATGCTCAAGCCCGAGGTCCGTGAGGTGGCTCGCCGCCACGATCTGCCCACGGCGGGAAAGAAGGACAGCCAGGGGATCTGCTTCATCGGTGAGATCAAGATGCGGGATTTCATCAGCCACTACATTCCGGACAATCCGGGCGACATCGTGAATCTCGATGGCAAGGTGCTCGGGCGCCACGATGGCCTGCACCTTTACACGCTGGGTCAGCGCAAGGGGCATGGAGTTGCATCGCCCCGGGAAGGGATGGCTTATGTCGTGGTCGGGAAGAACCTCGAGCTGAACCAGCTCGTCCTCGGGTGGGACGAAGGGGAGACCCCGGGGCTCTATGTCACGTCGGCGGTGGTGGGCAGCGTTTCGACCATCAACGAGCCCTTTGATCGGCAGCGGCGGGTCGAAGCTCAACCGCGTTACCGTTCGAAACCCGAACCGTGTCGGGTCACGCCGATGGAGGACGGACGGGTCGAAGTGCTCTTCGAGAACCCCCAGCGCGCGCTCGCAGCAGGGCAGATCTGCGCCTTCTACGACGGAGGGCGCCTGCTGGGCGGCGGCGTGTTCGAGCAGATTGGCGGCGTTTCTTAGAACTGGAAGTAGATGAACTCGCTGAGTTGGTCGAACTCTCGACCGACGAGGTAGAGCATCGCGAGGCTGAAAAGGGCCCACGGCACCGTCGGGCGCCATTGCCAGCTGCGTCGTGGCCCATCCTTGGAGGGTTTTCTGAGCCCGATGGCGGGAGTGTATCGGCGCATGAACTCCTGGGTGCTGGGAAGCAGGAACACGACGATGAGTCCGGCAAGGATCGGCCGGATGGCCTTGGAGTCCTTGACGACCACCGCGGCGTCGGGTGGCCAGAAGGTGAATCCTTGAGCTCCGAACATGGTCTCGAGAATCGACCACGTCGACGAGAGTGCCGCAGTGGTGGACCCCTCGGGGCCGAGCTCGTAGTTGCCCGAACGGAAGGGAATCCAGGCGAGCGCGACGGCAAAGAAGGTGAGCCCGATCGCGATGGGTTTGGGCATCGGTTTCCAATCCAGTTTCTTGCGAACGTGGAACCATGCGTGGTTCGCACAGAGGTAGCTGCCATGGAGCAGGCCCCAGAGGATGAAGGTCCATCCAGCGCCGTGCCAGAAGCCGCCAAGGAGCATCGTGAGCATCAGGTTGATGTACCGACGCGTTTTCCCGCACCGACTGCCGCCGAGGGGGATGTAGAGGTAGTCGCGAAGGAACCGCGAAAGAGTCATGTGCCAGCGACGCCAGAAGTCGACCACTGAAGTCGCCTTGTAAGGCGAGGCGAAGTTGAGCGGGAGGCGGATGCCGAAGAGGCGGGCGGACCCGATCGCAATGTCCGAGTAGCCTGAGAAATCGAAGTAGATCTGCAGGGTGTAGGCAAGGGTGCCAGCCCACGCCTCGCCGATCGTCAGGTCACGGGCTCCCTCGGCTGCGGCGAGATCGAAGATGGGGCCGGCGACCCGCGCGAAGTTGTCGGCCAGCACCACCTTCTTGAAGAGTCCGATGGCGATGATCGTGACGCCGATGGAAAGATTGATTGCTTCAAGTCCGCGACCCTTCTGTTGCTGGAACTGGGGCAACATCTCCTTGTGGTGGACGATGGGGCCGGCGATCAACTGAGGGAAGAACGTGACGAAGAGCAGGTAGTCCGTGATGTGGTATTCCTCCGCCTCACCGCGCCATGAGTCCACGAGGTAGGCGACCTGTTGGAAGGTGAAGAAGGAAATGCCCAGCGGAAGAACGATGTCGGGGAGTCCCAGTCCACTGCCGGTGAGAGCGAGCAGGGTCTTGTCGAACAGTCCGGCATACTTGAACCATCCTAGAAGCCCCAGATTGATCACGAGGCCCACGACGAGCAAACCGTAGCCCGAAGGTTTGGCCCGGCCTCGGGCGATCCCGCGCCCAAGGAAGAAATTCAC
Source organism: Haloferula rosea (assembly GCF_016595525.1). Classification (GTDB taxonomy): domain Bacteria; phylum Verrucomicrobiota; class Verrucomicrobiia; order Verrucomicrobiales; family Akkermansiaceae; genus Haloferula; species Haloferula rosea. Next base: position 185,493 of record NZ_JAENII010000007.1, on the reverse strand, counting down.
CAAGCACGATGCACCGATCACCCAGAGGTCCTCCGGTCTCCACCATGCGTAGTAGATGAAACTCATCAGCACGAGGAAGCCGATGGATACCCGGAATGGAGCCGTTCGAAGGGCTTGGAATCCAAGCACGACGACGGGGAGGAAGAGGAGCAGGTAGAGATAGGAATTGAAGATCATCGCATCTCAGGGTCCCGACTTGCGGTTGATCAGTTCTTCCTTCCAGAGGACGTCGCCACGTCGTGGACCTTCGAGGTAGGCCCGATATCCTTCCCTTACTTCCGCCTCTCTTTGTGGGAGGGTTTCCTTGCTCAGCGGAGTGCCGTAGTCTTCGGCGCCCTCGAGTTCGACCGGCCACCCCATCATTCTCGCCTGCATGGCGTTTCCTACGGGGACCGAGAAGTGTCCGAGATCGTCCCAGAATGTCATTCGCGACGTGTCTCCGAGGGGCAGGGCTTCGCAGTTGATGGGGTGGAAATCGAAGAAGTCCCAGAGCTCGACCGGCGGCCCCGCCGACTCTTCCCGATTCACCTGATCGACCAGATCAATCAGCACCGCGCGTTCATTGGCGAAGAAGACCGGCGGGTCATCCTGGTCTTCGAGGCTTGCGAGCATGATCGCATGCTGGGGGTGGAAGAAGATGATGAGCCGGGCGCCTGAAGTCCGTGCTTTGATCATGAGATCGCGAAGCGCCTCGATCTTGTCGGGGACGATCTTGGTGTTCGCCGTCGTGCCTTCCTGACTGAATGCATTGCCGATCAGTTGACGGCGGATGAATCCAAGCTGGCTACCTTGGTCGATCCCCTCGTCCACGCCTCGGAGTCCGCGCGGCGTGTAGGGTGATCGACGGTCCTTCGCTCGGCGGTTGATGGTTTCAAGGGAGTTCTCGAGCGAGGAAACACCGAGCAGGTAGCGGAGTTCGCGATCGATGGTGTCGCCGTTCCGGGCAAAGGGGGAGGCATAGAAGTCGCTCTTGTCCCGGCTGTCCATGGGGCGGGAGAGGTCGCCTGGGTCGATGCCGCAAAACAGGATGGAGGGGCTGTTTCGTTCAAGCAGGTAATCAGCAATACCACGGGTCTCGTAGATGTAACCTCCGCTGCAGCCAAGGTTCAGCACTTCCAGGTTATTCCATTCCTGCATTTCCGGATCGAAGCCATTCTCGACACGGGATGATCCGAGAAATGCGACGTCGACCTGATCGTGGCTGCGCACCAGCCCTGCCTTCCCCGTCCTGATCTGCGAGCTGATGTCCCGGTAAGGTTCGAAGCTCGGATCGCTCCAGGGTGAGGGGATGACCCGGAGTGGGTTGACCCAGCTGTTGATGAACGCGGTGGCCAGCATGAAGGCCACAATTCCGCCCAGCAGCACCCAAGTGTGTCGTCGAACGGAAGGCATGGCGGATGGGACGGAAAGGAACTACTGCTTGCTCTGGTTTTCGTGAGGCATTGCCTGCAGCTTCCCGGGCCTGCCGAGGAAATTGCACAGGCGTTCCGCTGCGTCATCATCGCCCACGTTCAGGAGCATGAAGTCGTCGGGACGATCCCTGAAGTAATCGATGACCTTCTGGTTGTAGGCGTTGTAGTGTGCGAGGTAGATGTCGCGATCATAGATCTGCTCTTCGTTGATCTTGAGGATGGCGAGATGAGCCTTGAGAAACCAGCCTTCGGCACGATAATTGAAATCGGCCATGTCCTTCGCCGTTGGGAGGCCATCGCAACCCATGATCTTGGTGTGGAAGCGAGTCAGGGACTCGAACCAGTCCTCGGGACTGTCTCTGACCGTGAGCACGAATTTTGATCCGGGAAACGCCTTGTCCATTTCGACAAAGGTCCGGTCCAGGGAGAAGGGGATGTCTTGAAATGCGTCGGCTTCCCTACAGAGATCAATGATCCGGTCGAACCGGCCCTCGTTCCAGTCGTCGAAGAGGAGCTCGGCAGCGACTTGATCGCCCACCTTGTAGCCGAGTGCCCGGAGCGCCATGGCCATGGTGGTGGTTCCGGTCTTGTTTTGACCGACAACGAACACCTTCTGGCGTTTGCGAAAGACTCGCCTCAACACTGATTTCACCCGCCGAACTTGCTTCCCGGCGTTTCAGACTGTCAATGGGAAAGCCCGGGTGGGGGAGCTGGTCTTCGGCTAGAGTTTTCCACGCAGCCACCGCGAGTAGAACCGCCAACGATTTCTGGCGCTGGTGCCATGGAAACGCCCGAAGGCTCGATTCACCTCCTTGCTTGTCACTTCCTTGAGGTCGTCCCAGCGTTCGCGGGGCTGGTCGTAGAGCTGGACATCGTAGTTGTCGCTGGTGCCGCAGTGTTCGCCCGTTCCGTCGAAGCCGGTGTTCCTGATGAGTGATTGGCTCGGGTAGATGCAGACCATGTCCCGCTGGATGATCTCGTAGTTGGCCATGATATCATAACCGAAATACTGGCCTCTCGCGGCCTTGCCGAGCATGCCGAGAAACGGAGCTCCCAGCGATTCGAAGGCCTTTGCGCGCATCTTATGGGACCGCAGCGTCTTGGATACCTCGCTCTTGGGCATCGTTTTGCGGATGATCCTGTCATTCCTCTCCCAGGTGCCGAAACCCCAAACATTGGCGCAAGGGACGCGGAATGCCCTCATTTCCGGGCCCGCCAATTCCGGTAGCGGTGGGGTGAAGGCCACAATCCCGAACACCGCCGGATCATCCTTCCATCGAACCAGTGAGGCATTGAGAAAACCGAGGAATCCGGGAGCTGTCACACAGTCTTCCTCCAGAAAGATAAAGCGGCCGTGCTTCTCGCTGACTTCCCTGCGCAGATCCCAAAGTTGTCCCCGGTGGTTCTGGTCGAAAAAGTGGAGCTCCACACGGCCGAAACCCTCCAGATTCTCGAGGTAATTCCGGACGGCGAACACCTCCTTCTTATGTTCCGGTAGCGGACCATCCGAGGTGAGGTAGATCGTGCTCTCTGAGGCCAGTGGATTCCGTGCGAGCGATTCCAGCGACTTCTTGAGGTGATCGAGCCTCCGGTAGGTGGTCATGAAGATCGGAGCGAGGGCCATGAAGGGTCGATGATTCAGGATCTTGGAAAGGGGGCGGTGCGGCTTTCAGGTCGCTCGGATCCGCTTCGGAATGGGGCCGACCGTTTGCAAATTCCCGGCGAGAGTAAAGCGGATAGGCGGGCATGGCTTCGGCGGGTCAGAGATGACGGGCAGCGAAGGTGTGTCAGCGGCACGCTCTCCTATACGGGCCCGGTTGTGGTCTGGAGGGGTGGGCAGTGCTGCAAGCCGGAGACCCGCCGGGGATAGCGGGATCTGCGTGGGAGCGGCTGGTTTGAGCCCGTTTTACCCTTGTCAGAGTAGCGGACAGGGTGCCAAGAAATCTCCGGCGTTTCGGAGCCGGGAATCGTCCTGCCACCGGGGCGTCAAGGCCGAACCGGCCATCTTCTTCCATGCCCCGCACGCTTCTAGTTGATACCAACCGCGCCACCTATCCGGTCTACCGTGAGCTGTGTGCGCTCGGGCATGAAGTTTGGGTCGTGGGCGGGAAGCCGAATGAGCCGCTGGCGAAGCTTGCGGAGCACTACGAGCAACTCGACTACTCGGATACGGAGGCCTTGAGCAGGTTCGTGGACTCCATGGGCTTCGATTTTCTGGTGCCCGGCTGCACCGACTTGTCCTACAAGGTGTGTGCGGAAATCAACGACGGGCGTTTCAAGGGGCTCGATTCGCCGGAGACCACTCGGGTGATCAATGAGAAGCATGAATTTCGGGAGGTCGCCCGTGGAATCGGGCTGCCCGTGCCGGCAGTGCTCACGCGTGAGCAGGCCGAGGTGGCTGATGCCGTGATCGTGAAGCCGGTCGACTCCTTCAGCGGCAAGGGGATTGAGGTTGTCCGGGACGTGACTCCCGAAAAGCTTGCCAAGGCCGTGGCAGCCGCCGATGTGGCCTCTCCGACTGCCGGTTCGATCATTGAGGAGTTTGTTGAGGGCCAACTCTTCAGTCACTCGGCGTTTGTGGTGGCCGGTCAGGTGGTCACGGATGTCTTTGTGCAGGAGGACTGCACCGCCAATGCGTTCGCGGTGGATACGAGTCGCGTGGATCCGGATTTTCCCGAAAGCATGGGCGCGGCCCTGCGGAAGAACGTGGAGACACTCGCCGCATCGCTGCAACTGGTGGATGGTCTGGTCCATTCCCAGTTCATCGTCAGCGGGGATCGTTACTGGATCATCGAGGTGACCCGCCGCTGTCCCGGTGATCTCTATTCGCTCTTGATCGAATTTTCTAACGGTCAGCCGTATGCCGCGAACTATGCGTCTGGCTTTCTTGGGTGCCTGCCCGTGGCTGCGGATTCGTCAGCGGCGGAGGAATGGATCATCCGCCACACGGTCACCTCGCCCGGGGGTATGTCCTTGTGGGGGCTTGAATTCCGGCATCCGGTCGAACTCAAGCTGATGGTGCCGCTGGCTTCCTCCGGCGATTTCCTCCAGCCGAGTCCGGCAGGGCGAGCCGCGATTTTCTTTTTACGTGCATCGTCGGCGGACGAGCAGCATGCTCAATACCAGCAATTGCTTTCCGGTGACCTCTATGACCTCGCCTGAGAAGCCCCAGGAGATCGTTATGTCGAATTTGCCATTGAACCTTGGATTTGTCGGTGGAGCACCGGATTCAGCAGTCGGATATGCGCACTACTGCGCTTCGAGGATGGACAATCTTTGGTCGCTCAAGGCCGGCGCCTTCAGCACGCACGCTGAAGCCAACAAAAAGGCGGGGGAGACCTACGGAGTGGCAGAAGACCGGACCTACGGAAGTCTGGGCGAAATGCTCGAGAAAGAAGGAGATGCGCTCGATGCCGTCGTGATCCTGACCCCGACGCCCCTGCACCACGAAATGATCCTCCAGTGCCTCAATGCCGGGATGCGGGTGATCTGTGAGAAGGCGATGGCATTGACGAGTGGTGAAGCTGAAGAACTCCGTCAGGCCTGTGAGGCGAGTCAGGGATACCTCGCCGTGATCTACAATTATTCCGGTTACCCGATGGTCCGCGAACTCCGCCGCATGATTGATCAAGGTGAGCTCGGTGAGATCCTTCACTTTCAGGCGGAGATGCCGCAGGAGGGTTACCTTCGGACCGATGCCGATGGAAACAAGCCGTGTCCGCAGCAATGGCGCCTGAAGGACGGGCCCATGCCGATTCTGCACCTTGATCTCGCGGTGCACCTTCACGAGCTCATCCACTACCTGACAGGGTTTACCCCGTTGGAGGTTGTGGCCGATCAAGCCAGTCGTGGGTGGTTTGATGTCGTCGACAACGTGAATTGCCTCTGCCGCTACACGGAGAAGGTGCAGGGCCAGATGTGGTTCAGCAAGTGTGCGCTTGGTCATCGGAATGGACTGAGATTGCGGCTTTACGGCAGCAAGGCGTCGGCCGAGTGGTTTCAAGCGAACCCGGAAGAACTGGAGGTTGCCTATGCGGACGGCCGTCGCGTCAAGTTGGATCGCGCCTCATCGGTGAGTGTGGCTTCCGAGCAGCGGTATACCCGATTCAAAGCAGGTCATCCGGCTGGCTTCATCGAGGCATTTGCCAATCTCTACCGGGACCTCGCTGACTCGGTTCACGATCACAAGCAAGGTGGGTCAGGCGCTTCACGCGAGGTCTTTGGTGCCGACCTGTCGATCGAAGGTCTGAAGTTCCTCGAAGCCCTTGTCAGATCATCCAAGTCAAGCAATTGGGAGAAGGTTCAATAGCAACCTCCCAACAGAATCCATCAAATCATATGAGTGAGAATCGTCATGCCAACGCCGCCACACCCCCGAAAGACGGGTTGCTGGGATTGAAGATCCGGGAAGTTGATCCGGAGACACGCCAACTTGTCGAGCAGGTTCACGCAGGCTCTGCAGACGTGGGCCCCACGTATCTGCTGGGAAGGAACGAGCACTCCCAGGCGCTGATCGGGTTGCCGGGAGTCGCTGGCGTGATCGATGATTTTTGCTCCGATGCCGAGTGGCAAGGAAAGCCGGTGGTTCGTGGCGAGGACGTCCCGAAGGAGTCGATAGTCGTGAACTGTGTTCTCATGGCCCGCAACAACCTCGCCTTGGCGCGTGCGAAGGAACTCGGTGTTCGGGCGGTCCTTTCCTATGGTGATTTTTTGCAAGTGTTGCCGGATGCGGTCGAGGTTCCCGGCTTTTCGGCGGATACCCGGGTGGACGTCGCCGAGTACCTGGAGAGTTGGCAGGAGCTTCGGAACTCGCTTGCCGATGAGGAGTCCAAGGCGGTTCTTGATCAGGTTCTTGGATTTCGCCTCACTTGTGACCAGTCCCATCTTGAAAGCCAGACCTATCGGCCGAAGGAACAGTACTTTGAGGACTTCCTCGGTCTTGGCGCGGGCGAGGTCTTCGTCGATTGCGGCGGCTTTGATGGCGATACGACCGAGGAATTCTGCAAGCGGTGCCCTGAATATGACAGTGTTTACTTCTTCGAGCCATCCGAGACGAACCTGAAGAAGGCAAAGGAGCGTTTGACTGGTTTGAGTAACATCAACTACGTGAAGGAGATCGCCTCAGACAAATCGGGCACCATGTGCTTCGATGCCGATTCCGGCTCAGCGAGTGCGGTTTCCGACAGCGGAACGGAAGAGGTGCAGGCAACAACGATTGACGAACGTGTTGAGGCGAAGGTGAGCTTCGTGAAGATGGACATCGAGGGATGGGAGATCAATGCCCTGACCGGGTGCCGCCGTCATATCGCGGAAGATCATCCGAAGTTGGCCATCGCCGTTTACCACCATCCATCCGACTTCAGGGTGCTGAAGGACTACATCCTCGGCATCCGTCCGGACTACAAACTGTATCTCCGGCATTACACCGAGGGTTGGACCGAGACCGTGATGTATTTCGTTCCCGCCTGACGGTCCCCGTCGTTCTTACAGACGAAACCGATTCCGATTGGCTCCTGCCTTTGCGTCATTCTTGCTAACTGGATATGAGCTCCGAACTACCCAGAACACTCCCCGAGCTGTATTCGCATATCAATAAGCTCCTGCCCAAGGAGATCGACTTCGGGGAAGCGAAGTTGCATGTGGATGAGAGCAGTGTGTCCACTTACAGGAAGGAAGAGTATTGGAGAATGTTCCATAGCTCATTCCTCGTGAAGGTCCGTGAGTACATGGCGCCCGACGTGGTGGTTGATGTAGGAGCGAATGTAGGCTTTATGACACTTCGCTTCGCACGGGCCTTTCCTGATTCCACGGTCATTGCGGTAGAACCGAATCCACATCTGATAGGTGTGATCCAGCGCAATTGCGAGGAGAATGGGCTGGGCAACGTCAAGGTGGTGAATGCCGCCGTTGGAGATGTTGTCGAGGATGCCGTCGAGCTCCAAGTGAACCTGGCAATGAGTGTTGATTCCCGTGTCAAGGGGCTGACGGGGAATTTCGAGACGGTTTCGGTTCCGCAGACCACGGTGGATCAGATTCTCGAGGATGAAGGTGTTACTTCAGGCTCTGTGTTCGTGAAGGTGGATACTCAGGGGTATGAGGACAAGGTCTTGGCCGGTTGCCGATCCCTGATGGGCGGGGACTTCAACCCGTTGTTATTGATCGAATACGCCCCGTGGTGGATCGAGCAAGCTGGTGGTGATCCTGATGCATTCCTTGAGGATCTCGTCGGTCGCTATCGCGTTTGCGAGAATCTTGATATCGATGGATACTATACGAAGCCGTTCGATGAACTTCTAAGTCGGCCGATTGCTTCTGCGGACGCAAGGGCCTTTGCTGCTTACACCCGCAAACTCAGCCGAAATCGCAGGGGCTGGTGTGATCTGCTGATCACCAGATGAGTCGGGTGATCGCCGCGGGTTCAGGCGGCAAGTCCGAGCGCTCTGATCACTCTGGCCAATTCCGCGTCTGTCAGAGCGTGGGACAGTGGCAAGCACAGGATTCGACGACTGATGTCGGATGAAACCGGGCACCCGTCGCGGTCGTCTGTCGAGAAACTCTGATTGAGGCAAGGGTAGAAGTAGCGCCGCGGGTGGATGTCATCTTGACCCATTCGCTGCACGGCTCGAAGGAGGTTTTTTTCCGACTCAAATAGAACCGGGAAGTAGGAGTGGTTCCACTCCGTGTCGCTTCTGAGGGCGAATGCGGGCCGGATCTCCGACTGGTTTGCGAGTGCCTCCTTGTAGGTTTGGCAAATCTTCTCCCTGCGGCCGCTGATTTCTCCGAGCCGGTCCATCACGGCAAGGCCCATGGCTGCATGCATCTCAGACATCTTTGCGTTGATGCCGATGCCATGAAAGCTGTCGTTATCCTTGTGGCCGAATCGACGCATCCACTCGACCCTGTCCATGACATCCGGCGCGGCGGCCGTAACGAAGCCGCCTTCGACCGTGTGGAACAGCTTGGTCGCGTGCGTGCTGACCATGGAAGCATGACCAAACGAGAGGATGCTCTTTCCCTGGTGGCGCACTCCCCATGCGTGTGCAGCGTCGTAGATCAGTGCCAGACCATGCTTGTCCGCGATGCGTGCGAGTGAGTCGACAGCGCATGGATTGCCGAACACATGAGTGGCGATGATTGCTTCGCTGGATGAATCGATCGAAGCCTCGACCGCGGCTGGATCGAGCGTGAGATGGTCGGACTCGATGTCTGCAAAGCGAACGTCAAGGCCTTCCCAAGCAGGACAGGACGAGGTCGCCACGTAGGAAAACGGCGTTGTGATCACCGTTCCGCGCACATCCATGGCCTTGAGAAGCAGCTGCAGGCCGAGCCCACCGTTTGCCACACAGAGCACGGGGCGCTCGAGTCCGAGGTGGGTAGGAATTCTGGATTCCAGTTCCCGAACCAAGGGTCCCTGATTGGTGAGGTGGTTTCGTTCCCATACGCCCTGGAGGAGGTCGGTATAGGCACGGAACTCCGGGAGAAAGGGAGTGGTGACTTGAATGGGGGCGGTGGCCATGAAGGTGTGCGCAGGAAAGGAGGATGTCGCAACCCGGAGCGGGTCGGGGTCGTCTAGCTCCGGGAGTCCCGGACCAGCTGGCGCAGGTAGTCGCCGTAGGTGCTGTTGGAATACTCGGCGGCCAGACTTGCGAGTTGGTCGGCGTTGATGAACCCCGAGTAGAAGGCGGTTTCCTCGATGCATCCGATCTTGGTCCCTTGACGTTCCTCGATCACACGGACGAAGGTTGAGGCCTCGTTGAGGGACTGGAAGGTACCCGTGTCGAGCCAAGCGATACCGCGGTTGAAGATGCCGACCTTGAGTTGTTGCCTCTGGAGGTAGGCCTGGTTGATTGAGGTGATCTCGAGCTCTCCGCGTTCCGATGGCTCGACGGCCCGCGCGATTTCCACCACTTCGTTGTTGTAGAAATACAGCCCGGGAACGGCAAAGTGTGACTTCGCCTTGATCGGCTTCTCTTCGATCGAGAGGACGTTCTGGTCCTTGTCGAACTCGACCACTCCGTAGCGCTCGGGGTCGTGAACGGGAGCCGCGAAAATGACGGCACCCTCGGGATTCGCATTCTCGCGGATGAGCTGGCCGAAGCCGGAGCCATAGAAGATGTTGTCGCCGAGAATCAGCGCGACAGAGTCATCGCCGATGAAGTCGGCACCAATCGTGAATGCCTGGGCGAGCCCTTTGGGTTCGGGTTGCTCGGCGTACTCGAAGTCGCATCCGAGTTGCTTGCCATCACCGAGCAGTTCCTTGAAGAGCGGGAGGTCCCGGGGTGTGGATATGATCAGGACTTCCCGAATCCCGGCCAACATGAGCACGGAAAGCGGATAGTAGATCATCGGCTTGTCATAGACCGGCATCAACTGCTTCGAGAGCACCTTGGTGACCGGATGGAGGCGGGTTCCTGATCCGCCGGCGAGAATGATTCCTTTCATGATCTGGGTTGGGTTCCGAGTCGTTCGAGCTGGTATTCACCGGAGAGGATACGCTGCCACCAGCCGGTATGGGTGAGGTACCAGTCGATCGTTTCGCGCAGCCCTTCCTCAAAGGTGTGGGCGGGCGACCAGCCGAGTTCGGCGTGGATCTTGCTGAGGTTGATGGCGTAGCGGCGGTCGTGTCCGGGACGGTCGGTTACGAAGGTGATCAACTCGCGGAAACTCTCTCCACTTCGATTTGCGACAGCCTGGGGATGCTGGTCAAGGAGGTCGCAGAGCATTTCCACGAGGGCGAGATTCCTCATCTCGTGGTTGCCGCCGACATTATAGGTCTCTCCCGTTCGTCCTTTCTCGAAGACGGTGAGAAGGGCGTCGGCGTGGTCTTCGACATGGAGCCAGTCCCGGATCTGTCTCCCGTCCCCGTAGACCGGCAGGGGCTTGCCTGCGATGGCGTTGAGGATCATGTGGGGGATCAGTTTCTCGGGGAACTGACGGGGACCATAGTTGTTCGAGCAATTGGTGATGAGAACGGGGAGCCCGTAGGTCCTCGCCCACGCGCGGACGAGGTGGTCGGAAGCCGCCTTGGACGCCGAATAGGGGGAACTGGGATCGTAGCGGTTCTGTTCGGTGAAGGCCGGATCGGTTTCCGACAGGTCACCGTAGACTTCATCCGTGGAGATGTGGAGCAGACGGAATGGCTTCCGGACGGATTCATCGGCTTCCGCAAGGTAAGCCCGGGTGATCTCGAGCAGCGTGTGGGTGCCGATGACATTGGTGTCGATGAAGGCGCGGGATCCTTCGATGGAACGGTCGACATGGGACTCGGCCGCAAGGTGGAACACTCCGGTGGGTTGAAATTCGGCGAAGGCGGAGGTCAGCGCTGCCCGATCGGTAATGTCGATCTGCTTGAATCGATAGCGGGGGTCATCCTTGACGGCTTCCAGCGACTCGGGGTTTCCGGCGTAGGTCAGAGAATCGACATTCAAGACCTCGTAAGCGGTCGTCCGGAGGAGGTGATGGATCAGGGCGCTGCCGATGAAGCCGGCGCCGCCAGTCACGAGCACTCTCTGGGGTTGTGTGGATGATGCACTCATGAGGCTGGGTTCTCCGGGTTGGATGGGTGATGTTCTTGTACGAGGGCGAGGAGGTCGTCGTCGTTGATCTGGTCAGGAGCTTTGTTCCACCACTCCGACTCCAGCAGCCTCGCGATGGTTTCCTGAGGAAAGCGGAAGCGGCGGGCCTTGGGGGGGCTGCCGTAAAACACCGCATAGGGGGGGACGTCCTTGGCGACTACGGTGTTGGCTCCGATGATGGCGCCGTGGCCGATGGTGACGCCATCCACGATGATGGCTCGTGCTCCAATCCAGACGTCATGGCCAATGGTGACAGGAGCGGATTCCTCAAAGCCGAGGTCGGTCTTCGAGTGGCCCAGTCGTTCGCTCAGCGGATGGCTGGGAGAGTAGGTCAGTGGAGAGGTGGAAAAATGGTCGGTAGGGTGCTTGCCGAGCCCTCCGATGATCACTTCCGGTCCGATGCTGCAGTAGCGTCCGATTGTGCCATCGTGGATGCGGATGTCGTAGGCCAGATAGCTGTAGCCTCCGATGGACGATTGTTTCACGCGGCAACCCGGTCCAACGCAGACCGGCCCTTCGAGACTGCTGTTCCGGCTGATGCGTGCGGAGGGGTGGACGAACTCCGGTTTTCCGTAGGGGGCGAACCGTCGTTGGTGCCTCCATTGTCTCAGCCACTGCTTCATGACCTGGAGGCGACGGTTGGGGCTAACAGTGAAGGCTGGAGCCGCAGCCGGAGTTGATCGTCGGGCAGCTCGGGAAGCTCGGAAAAATTGATCCAATCCGGCATCGATGGATGCCAGAAGTCGTCTTGAATCACCTGACCGTTACCAATCAGGCCGGCGAGCCAGCTGAAGCAACTCTTGGCCGCGAATAGGACGTCGGCGGATACCATGGCGTGGATGGTGGTCAGGGGATCCAGATCCAGATGCCATTGGGGTTCAAGTGAATCAAATTCAGACAGGTTCTGCCCGGCCTGGGAGAACAGGTGGACTTGACAGTGGTCGGGCCCCAGCAGTTGGACGATGCGGTGCACGTGCGAGTGGATCGTGGTTCCCTCGGTGAAGCGCTCGGAGAAGGTGCCACTCGAGGTCACGTCACCACGGCGGACATGAACCGCCAGATTCAGCTTTGATTTGTCGTCAAGTGGTGTGGCCGGCTTGGCGTGATGGAAATACTTTGTCCGCATCGATGGTCGGAGTGCGTCCCATGCATCGACGAGCTGGTTGGTGACCTTATGGCAGTGGTGGACCACATTCAGAGCGCCCTTCCTCGGACTTTTTCGATGAGGTTTCGGCAAGGGCACCTCCTTCAGGTCGCCGATGTCCTCGGCTTGCGTCTCTCCGTGGCCGATGGAGAAGAACTCCTCCCAGGTTTTGACCCATTCCGATGGGGAAAGGTCGCTGGGACGATGGGCGATTTCCTGGAAGGGGGTGTGGGCGTAGGTCGCGCGGTGGTGGGCCGCGTAGAGGATGGTGGAGAGGTGGGCGCACACCTGGGCACCGCCTCCATCCCTCCGATCCCGGCATGTCACGTATGCCCTCTTTGGGTTCCTTCCAAACACGACCGAGATTGACGGCAGCGCCATGGGGTCGCAAGTCCGATTCTCCATAATGCGCTTGGAACCGGGGCTGGAGAATTCTAGCGTCCGCCCAAGCATGTCTTGGTTGAAACAGCTCAAGGAGCGTCGCAGATACAAGAAGTGGATTGAGGATGGTCGCCCGCTCCCGCCGCCACCCTTGGCGAAGCGCGCCATGCACTTGGAGTATGCCGAACGGTTCGGTCTGAGGATTTTCGTGGAAACCGGAACCTTCAAGGGGGACACGGTCGAAGCGATGCGGCCGCATTTCGAGCGGATCTACTCGGTTGAATTGGCCGAAAAGTTCTATCACGAGGCGGTGAAGCGCTTCCAAGGCGTGGACAAGGTGAAGCTGCTTCAGGGCGACAGCGGAGAGCGGATGCCTGAGATCGTCGCTGAACTGGATGCTCCCACGCTCTTCTGGCTCGACGGCCACTACTCGGGAGGAGATACCGCCAAGGGAGAGCTCGCAGCTCCGGTGTGGGCCGAACTGAAGGCGATCTTCGCCGGGATGAAGCAGCCATTCGTCATTCTGATCGACGACGCACGGTGTTTCACCCAAGTCGGCGGCGATGCCTACCCGGCGGTCGCGGACATCGAGAAATGGGTCGAGGAGCAGGGTCGCGATCTAACGCTCGAGGTCGACATGGATTGCATCCGGATCGCTCCGAAGGGGTGAGGATGGGTGCGGTGGGCGTCGCTACTCCTGATAGTGGCTGATGCTTTCGACCATCCAGTTCCACAAGTCCGGACTCTCGGTCTTGAACCGCTCGTAGCCGGCGAAGAGTTGCTCCGATCGGGACTGCAGGCCATCGAGCGTCAGCTCGACTCCGTAGTCTTTGCCTGGTCCTTCAATGGGCCAGTCCATGATGCGCGCAAGCATCACGTCGCCGAGGGCCTTGCGGGCGTGGGTGCCATCAAGCCACCACTTCATCCTTTCGCCCGGCGGCGTGAATTTCTCGCAGTTCAGGGCGTGGAAGTCATTGAAGTCCCAGACCGTCGCTGCGGGGGCATCGGGATGCGCCTCATTGGAATCCTTCAGCATTTTCAGGATCAGCTCGCGGTCCATCAGATGGGTGGGATCCACATCGTCGAGATAGTAGTAGACGCCCAGGTAGGTGGCGTGGTTGGGCGGGAGGACGACGACCAGCTTGCAATTCGCGGCCTTGGTATCGTCGAGGATGCGTTGGAGACACTCCATCTTCCACGGATTCGGGCTGATCCCGGTACGACGCCCGCGGATGACACGCATGGCATGAGGGATGGAATCGCGGTCGATGACCTGGGCGACGTCGTAGTTCTCCTGATGTCGGAGTCGGTGGCCCTGAATGGTGTATTCGGGCGGGCGTTTGTTGATCCGGTTGGTGATGGCCCGGAAAGATGCCTCGAATGAGGAGATGCCCACGACGTAGCGGAGTTCCCGCTCGAAGGCGTCGCCCTTCTCGTTGAATGGCGACTCCATGTAGCCGGTGTTCCGCATGCCTGAACCACCGTGAAGCATGTCCCCCAGGTCGATGCCCACGACGGCGAGCTGGAGGGGATCATTCTGGATCGTGTAGTGGAGGATGCCGGACGTTTCGGGAAGTGTCCCCGCACTGACCGCGAGGTTGACCGCCTTTTCATCGCCCCACTCCGGGAGCGCGGGATCCATGGCAATATCGATCCGGGATGAGCCGAAGAAGGCTGCGTCCCAGGACTCGGAACGGACGAGGCCGGCCTTGGCGGTCCGCTGCTGACGGTAGATCGGGCGCCATTCGGCGAAGCCTTCGTCAGTCCAGGGGGCCGGCGTGACCCACAAGGGATTGATCCACGTATTCACCGCCGCGAAAAGCGTAACGGCGAAGGCGAAGAAGCCGACGACGGACCGGACGTAACGTCTGTAGGGTTGTTGAGAACTCCCGAGCATGAATCAGAATTGAAAATAGATGAACTCGCTGAGCTTGTCGAATTGGTAGATCGTTCCCATCAGCAGGAGGATCGAGAAGGTGGCCCATGGGCCGGTCGGGCGCCATTGCCACCAACGGCGTGGACCCAGTTGACCGCCGGGGAGCCGATCAAGCCCGAGACCGGGTTGGTAGCGGCGCATCCATTGCTGGGTATTCGGCAGGCACCAGACGAGGAGCACGCACATGACGGCGCGGAATGCATGGCGGTCCTTCACGGCCATGGCGCTTCGGTCGGGCCAGAGTTCAAAGCCATTGAGCCCGAACATGGAGCTGAGGATGGAACGAGTGGCTTCCAAGGCCCTGGCGGTGGATCCGTCGGGTCCCAATTCGAAGCTGCCGGCCCGGAAGGGCACCCAAGCGACGAGAACGGCCACGAAGGTGAGGAGGATCGCGAGCGGCTTTGGCAGGGCGGGCCAACTCATCGCCTTGCGTAGGGCAAACCAAGCGTGATTGATGCACAGGTAGGCTCCGTGGAGCAGTCCCCAGAGCAAGAAGGTCCAACCGGCGCCGTGCCACAATCCGCCCAGCGCCATCGTGATGAGGAGGTTGGTGTAGCGACGGACCTTTCCACAGCGGTTCCCACCAAGGGTGATGTAGAGGTAGTCGCGGAGGAATCGCGACAGGGTCATGTGCCAGCGTCGCCAGAAGTCGACCACTGAGGTGGCTTTGTAGGGTGAGTGGAAATTCAATGGCAGTCGAATGCCGAACAGTCTGGCCGCACCGATGGCCATGTCGGAGTAACCGGAGAAATCGAAGTAGATCTGGAGGGCGTAGCTCGTGGAAGCGGCCCAGGCCTCTCCCATGGTCAGGTCCCGCTCACCCGTCGTAGCCATGCCGAACAGTCGGGTGGCGATGGGCGCGAAATTGTCGGCGAGGACGACCTTCTTGAACAGGCCGGCAAGCAGGATGGTGAGGCCGGTGGAAAAATTGACCCAGCGGTGCGAGTTGTGCCGTCCCTTCTGGAACTGGGGCAGCATCTCCTTGTGGTGCACGATCGGGCCGGCGATCAGTTGGGGGAAGAAGGTGACGAAGAGGAGATAGTCGACGAAGTTGTATTCCTTGGTTTCCCCCCGCCAGGCATCGACGAGATAGGCGACCTGCTGGAAGGTGAAGAAGGAGATACCGAGGGGGAGGATGACGTCGGGAAGCGACATTCCACTGCCGGTGAGGGCTTCCAGCGTTTTGGTGAAAAGTCCGGCGTATTTGAAGTAGCCGAGCACGCCGAGGTTGGCCGTCACGCCGAGGACCAGCGCCATCTTGCCGGGCCGACTGGCCTGATGGCCCGAGATGAACCGCCCGAACAAATAGTTTCCAATCGATGAGCCGAGGATCAGGGCGAGCCACCACGGTGACCATGGCTGGTCCGGGTTCGGATTCCACCATCCGTAGTAGAGCAGGCTCATCACGACGAGCCATGAGAATCCGCCGCGGAGGCTGCGCGATCCCACCATGTAGAAGCCCAGCAGTGTGAGCGGAAGGAAGAGAAGCAGGAAGGTGTAGGAATTGAAAATCATCCGTATCCGAGGCGCAGGAGGTATTTAGGGGGCTGCGCGGGCACTGGCAACGCTCATTCCGTCCCGATTGGGCAGGGGGTGCGAGCCTAGAACTGGAAGTAAATGAATTCGCTGACCTGATCGAACTCCCGACCCACGGCATAGAGGATTGCGAGGGTGAATCCGAGCCAGGGCAGGGTGGGACGCCATTGCCACCAGTGGCGCCGGCACCCGCTCGAGGGCTTGGGCAGGCCGATGGCGGGAACATACCGCCGCATCACCTGCTGGGTATTGGGAAGCAGGAGCACCACCAGCAGTCCTGCGATCACCGGGCGGACCGCCCGTGTCTTGGCCGTCACGATGGCGGTATCGGGAGGCCAGAAGGTGAACCCGTTCAGACCCAGCATGGAGCGGAACATCTGGCCTGCCGTTTCGAGCGCGGCGGTGGTCGAACCATTGGCCGCAAACTCGTAGTTGCCGGAGCGGAAGGGAACCCAGGCGAAGACGACAGCCAATAGGGTGAGTCCGAGCGCGAGCGGCTTGGGAATCTGGCGGAGTGAGAATTTCCTGCGCAGCGTGTGCCAGCCGTGGTTGATGCACAGGTAGAGTCCGTGGAGTCCGCCCCAGAGGATGAAGGTCCACCCAGCGCCATGCCATAGCCCTCCGAGGAGCATCGTGAGCATCAGGTTGACGTAGCGTCGGGCCGGTCCCTTCCGATTGCCGCCGAGGGAAATGTAGAGGTAGTCGCGGAGGAAACGGGAAAGCGTCATGTGCCAGCGTCGCCAGAACTCGACGATGGACGTGGCCTTGTAGGGCGAAGCGAAGTTCAGCGGAAGGCGGATGCCGAAGAGACGTGCCGACCCGATCGCAATGTCGGAATAGCCGGAAAAGTCGAAGTAGATCTGCAGCGTGTATCCGAGCGCGCCAGCCCATGCTTCGCCCATGGTGGGAGCTCTCGACTGGGCATCGGCAGCCAGATCGAAGATTGGTCCGGTACTGCGTGCCAGGTAGTCGGCGATGACCACCTTCTTGAACAGGCCGAGCGCGATGATGGTGACTCCGATGGAGAAATCCAGGGAGTTCAGGCCGCGGCCACGGCCGCGCTCGAACTGTGGCAGCATCTCCTTGTGGTGGACGATGGGGCCGGCGATCAGTTGGGGGAAGAACGAGACGAAGAGCAGGTAGTCGGTGAAGTGGTATTCCTTGGTTTCACCCCGGCGTGCATCCACGAGGTAGGCGATCTGTTGGAAGGTGAAGAAGGAGATTCCGAGAGGAAGGATGATGTCCGGAATGTTCAGGCCTTCGCCGGTGAGTGCCTCGAAGGTTTTGTCGAACAGACCCGCGTACTTGAACCACGCAAGCAGGGCGAGATTCGCGACGACACCCAGGACCAGAATCCCCTGTTTCCGCGCTTCAGCAGCGTTCCCGGAGAGTTGTCGGCCGACGAGGAAGTTGAAGCCGCAGGAAGCACCGATCACCCAGAGGTCCGCGGGTCGCCACCATGCGTAGTAGAGGAAGCTCATCGCCACGAGCCAGCCGATGGCGACGCGGTAGGGAGCGCCGCGCAACAACTGGAATCCGATCAATGCGATCGGAAGGAAGAGGAACAGATAGGGGTAGGAGTTGAAGATCATCCGGCTTCAGGGCGTCTCGCTTGCCATGTTCTCCTTCCATTCCAGATCCCTTGCACCGGATCCGGTCAGGTATTCCACCGAGTCATGCTTGATCTGCTCGATCCTCGCTGGGAGGGACTCTTCCGTCACTCGCGCACCGTAGTCGGCGGCGATGGGGGGCTGCACCGGCCAGCCCATCATGCGTGCCTGCATGGCGTTGCCGATCTGGAGGGTGAAGTGATCGAGATCCGTCCAGTATTTCATCGGCTCGCCTTCATCGAGTGGCAGCGGTTCGGTATTGATCGGGTGGAAGTCGAGGAACTCCCAGTAGTCGATCTCCGGCCCCACAGACTCGATGGCGTTGGCTTCACCCACGAGTGCGACGAGCGCCTCACGCTCCGCCTGATAGAGACAGATCGGCTCCTCGATCCCGTCCGAGCTGGATCCAAGGAGGGCATGGCGGGGTTGCAGGAAAAGGACGAGGCGGGTCGGGCTCTCTCTGACCGCCGAAAGAAGCTCCCGCAGGGCTTCAATTTTCGGTGGATTCACCACTTTGGCGGTGGGCGAGTCGTCGGCGAGAAAGGCTTCACCTGCTAGATTCGAACGGATGAAATCGAGCTGACGGTGGCCGCCTCGTCCCCGGCCGAGGCCTCGTTTCCGCAGGCCTTCGGGGGTATAGGTGGCTGGACGTTCGAGCCGCTTGCGCTCAAGCGTCTCGAGGGATTCTTCGAGTGTCGAGATGCCGATCCAGTAGCGGATCTCGCGATCCAGGGCATCCCCATCCGGGTTGAAGGGGGAGCTGTAGAAATCTCCGAGTGGGCGGGTGTCGACGGAGCTCGTCAGGTCACCGGGGTCGATGCCCATGAGGATGAGTTCCGGTGGGTCGTGCCGGAGCAGGTATTGGGCGATGGCGACGGACTCGAAGAGGAACCCGCCGCTGCATCCGAGGTTCAGCACCTTCCGGTCTCCCCACTGCTCAAGGGAGGGGTCGAAGCCGTTGGCGATGCGTGAGGAACCGATGAAGGCCACATCGATCGGTCCGGCCTGGCGCAGCATGCCGGCCTTTCCGGACCGGATCTGCGAGGAAATCTCGCGATAGGGGTCGAACTCCGGGTCAGCCCATGGTTGAGCGGTGAGGCGAAGTGGGTCGACCCAGGTATTGATCGCCGCCGCAACTACAGTGGCGCATACGACCGCTACCAGAAACCCGGTGGTGTATCGGCGTGAGGCGCGCATGCTTTGCTTATGAGTCGCCAGCCGCGGGCTTGTCAACGGTCGGGGATGCAGGGATGGCCCCAGAAATCTGAATCGAGGGTGGCCCTGCCGGGAGGCTCACCTTAGATTTGGCGCTTAGTTCAATTCATGAAGCCGGATTTCATTTGTATCGGAGCGCAGAAGGCGGGGACGAGTTGGCTTCATGCGAACTGCGAGAAACATCCCGACTTCGCGATGCCGCCGGTGAAGGAGCTGCACTACTTCGACCGCGAGGAAAAGTATCTCTCGGCCGATCACCTTGCGGTGACGCGTCTGAAGGACCGGATGGCGGATCCGGTATGGAAGAAGAAGATGATCGGAGACATCTGGCGCCCGCTGCGGTCGCTCAAGATCTCAAAGGCGCGCTGGTGGGCCCGCTTCCACCTGAACGACTTCACGGATGACTGGTATCGGTCGCTCTTCGATATCCGCCGCGGCTTGAGTGGGGATGTGACGCCTTCGTATTCGGCGATGTATGAGGAAGATATCGCGCACATGCATCGCGTTGCTCCACAGGCGAAGCTGATTTTCCTGATCAGGAATCCGGTCGACCGGGTCTGGTCGATGCTGCGTTTCGCAGAGCAGCATGGCAGGCCTTTGGATCTTGAGGATCTCGACAAGTTCAAGCGGCGGGTGGATGCCCCGGCCCAGGACATGCGGACCGACTATCTGCGGACGGTGGACCTGGTGCTCAAGTATTATGCTCCCGAGCAACTGATGATCGGCTTTTTCGATGCCATCCGTAGGGATCCTGACGGGTTGTTCGGGGCGGTGTGCGATTATTTGGGGGCGCCGAGGCCGAGCGGAGGTGGTGGAGGGCTGCGAAAGAAGGTCAACGAATCCAAGAAGAAGAGTTCGTGTCCGCCCCATTTCAGGGACTACCTCGTGAGCAAGTACGCCGGTCTGACTGAAGCGCTGGCCGATCGCTATGGGAGCTATGCGAACGAGTGGCTGAAGGGACTGCGGGGGGATGAGGTGGTTTCTCAGGACGCTGACTCCTTCCCAGCGGTGATTTTTCCCGGGCGATGAATTTGCTTAAACCCTGAATGGATTTGAAACCATTCGCCAACATCTGACCCAACGCTCATGCCTGAACGCCTCGCTGCTCTTCTCCTGCCCGTATTTTCGCTCCACAGAGAGGGGGATTTGGGAATTGGTGACACCCGCTCGATGCATGAGTGGATCGATCTCGCCGCGGATCATGAGGTCGGTCTCTTCCAGATGCTGCCCATCAATGAAATGGGTGTGGACGACAGTCCCTACAACGCGATTTCGAGTGTGGCTCTGGAGCCACTCTACCTTGCATTTGAAGATGTCCCTGGTATCGACGCTGATCTGCTGGCGGAGGCTCGCCAGCAGGCGGGTGAGCCGGCTTCCGATCGGGTGAATTACGAACAGGTCCGGAGGACGAAACGTCGTCTGCTCGATGTCGCGTGGGGCCGATGGTCGTCCGCTCCGGCCGGGCTTCACGATGATCTCGCATCATTCCGCCGGAGTGAGTCGGCGTGGCTGGATGACTACTGCGTGTATCGTTGGTTGATGGAGGCCGAGGGCGAGAACGAGGCGTGGGATGAGTGGCCCGAGGAGTTTCAGAGCGTTGATGGGGCACGGGGCCGGTTGGCTGCGGCGTTGCGGGCGGATGCGGGAGCGGTGAATGACCGTTTGGAGTTCTTCGCGTGGGTGCAGTGGCTGTGCTTCCGTCAATGGGAAGGGGTGCGGAAACATGCCGACGAGCGTGGCCTCAAGCTCATGGGGGACATCCCCATCGGTGTGAGTCGCTACTCCGCTGACGTGTTTTTCGGTCGTGATGATTTCGATATTGATTGGTGTGGCGGGGCGCCTCCGGAAACGGTGTTCAAGCACGATCGCTTCATCCAGAAGTGGGGTCAGAACTGGGGTATCCCTCTTTATCGATGGGAGAAGATGGAGGCGGAGGGATTCCCTTGGTGGCGGCAACGGATCCAGAAACTCGTTGGGATCTTCCATGTATTCCGGGTCGATCACGTGCTCGGATTCTATCGGATCTACGGGTTCCCTTGGACACCGAACCGGAATGCGGAGTTCATCGATCTCAGCAAGGAGGAGGCGGCGGAGAAGACGGGAGGACTGCTTCCCGGATGGGTTCCGCGCCCCGATGACACCGCGGAGAATTGCGCACTGAATCGGGCCGATGGGGATGTCCGCCTCAAGATGGTGCAGGAGGTGGCCGGCGAAGATGCCGTGGTGGGTGAGGACCTGGGTTGTGTGCCCGACTATGTGCGTCCGCACCTCTATTCGCTTGGCATCTGCGGGTTTCGGATCCCGCATTGGGATTTCGACGAGGAGGGCGTGGTGATTCCTTACGACAAGTTGCCCGAGACGTCGTTCGCCACCTATGCCACACACGACCATGATTCCATCCCGGCGATGTGGGAGGATTACCGCAGGCGGGTGTCGCCGGATGCCGCCGACGAGGACGACCGGAACGACACGATGAAAGCCCTACAGGCTTTGGCGGATTTCGGTGGGATCGATGATTTGGGTCCCATGAACGATGAGAAGCTCTGGAAGCTCATCGATCGCTTGATGGTCTCGAGTTCGCGATACGCGGCGATCATGATCACCGACCTGTTCAATATGACGGATCGGATCAACCAGCCCGGGACGGTGGGTCCCCACAATTGGAGTCTTTTCCTCGGGCAAACGGCGGAACAATCGAGAAATCATCCAGCCTGGAAACGTCTGGCCCTTTCGATCAAGGAGAGTGGGAGATCCCCGGGCTGATCCCGCCGGGTGCCACGATTTCGAGAGATCGTGAATTCGATGGTTGAGAGATCCGGGCTTTTCGGCGAGTAGTGGCGGATCATGAGAGAGAACGTGTCCGCCTCCCTGTGCTTCGCTTCGATTTTGTCCCTGACCGCCGTCCATGCGGACGATTGGCCGAGTTGGCGGGGGCCGACCGCGAACGGAGTGGGCAAGGCCGACGTTCCTTCTGATCTATCTCTTTCGGAAAACCTTCTGTGGAAGGTGAAACTGCCGGGTCGGGGATGTTCGACCCCAGTGGTGGTCGACGGGCGCATCTTCGTCACCTCTCCGATCGGAAAAGAGGACGGGGTGCTTGCATTTGATTCAGCCGGCAAGGAGCTCTGGCGGAAGACCCTCGGAACCCTGCGGCCCGGCCGTGGCCAGCGGGTAGGCAGTTCAGCGAATTCCTCTCCGGTGACGGATGGGAAGACCCTGTTCACCTACTTCAAATCCGGAGAGCTCGGCGCCTTTGACTTTGAGGGCAAGGAACTGTGGAATCTGAATGTCTTCGACAAATACGGTGAGGACAAGCTGTGGTGGGACGTTGGGACCTCTCCCGTTGTTACCTCCAAGGGGCTGGTGCTGGCGGTGATGCAGACGGATGGGAAATCATTCCTGCTCTGCTTGGACAAGCGAACCGGGAAGGAGCTCTGGAAGGTGGACCGCAAGTTCGAGACCGGCGTTGAGTCCGGGGATGCATACACCACCCCGCATGTGGTGGATGTGGACGGGCGCGAGACGATCGTTGTTTGGGGAGCGGATCACCTCACCGGACACTCGGTGGAAACGGGGGAACAGCTCTGGGTCTGTGGTGGATTCAACCCGAAGAAGCTCAAGGCGTGGCGCGTCATCGCCTCGCCAGTCATCACGGACGGCGTGGCCGTGGTGCCCTTCGGTCGCGGTGAGTTCACCGCAGGTGTGAAGCTGGGTGGCACCGGGGATATTACCGAGTCGGCCTCGCTCTGGCGCTCCACGAAGTGTGGGAGCGACTCGGCAACTCCGGTCGCACGGGATGGCCTGGCCTACATTCTCAATGACAGCGGGAAAGACCGGGGCAAAGTGACCTGCGTGGAAGCGGGGACTGGTGAGATCAAATGGCAGTCAAAGTTGCCGCGTGGAGCTCAGATCTACTACTCTTCGCCGGTGATTTCGGGCGATACCTTCCTGGCGGCGCGCGAGGACGGCACAGTATTCTCCGCCAAAATCGGAAGTGCGGGCCTCGAGAACGTGCAGGAGCATGAGATTGGAGAGGACCTCATTGCCTCTCCGGTGGTCGTCGATGACATGATTCTCCTCCGCGGCGGAGCCCACCTGATGGCCTTTGGCAGGAAGTAGGCCTTTCCCGAGATCGCTCAGGGGGGCAATCGGGTGGGGTGAAATATTTCGCATTTCTGTGCGATTTCCCTATTGCCAATCGCGAATGTGGCCCCTAGTTTCCGCCCCGCCGAAGGCACTGGAGCCCCTTAGTGTAATTGGTAACACACCTGATTTTGGTTCAGTATTTCCAGGTTCGAGTCCTGGGGGGGCTGCCACTCTTTTCTGAGTGAGCTTGGGTTGGTCGGAGGCTCCGCCAACTGGTGGTTTCATCCGTTTGGCTTGGCCCTAGTCGCGGTCGCGGCTTGCGGTTCCGGCGAAGCGAAACTAAGGACTTTCATTCACATGGTAATGGACCGTCCACGCGCCCCACAATTTTGCCCGGTTCTTCTTTTGGCCGTTCTCGCCCTTCTCACCTCGATTCCGGGGGAGGCGCTCCAGATCCGCAGTCGGGACAAGTCGGTGGTGGGGGAATTTCAGCGTGTCTTCGGACCGCAGGGCACATCGACCATCGTGAATCCGCAGTTCGTCCCTAATGCCTCCTTGTTCTGTGGGATGGGATGGCCGGGGCACCCGACCGAATGGTATCGGAACTACTCGCTCGTCTCACCGGTGCACTTCATCGGGGCTGCCCACTATCTCCCGGATCTCAGCTGGAAGATCCGCTTTCTTGGCATGGACGGAGTCCTCCGTGACTACGAGATTCTGGAGCTGGATATAGTGAAGAACGCTGATGATGAGGCGACCGACTTGTTCATTGGCACCTTGAAGCAACCGGTCGATCTCTCCCAAATCAAGCCCTTCGGCGTCTTCACCCCGGCCGATGAAGTCTACGTGGGTAAGGAGGCCATCGTTTTCGGCAAGGTGGGTGAGGCGATGAAACGCGCAGTCGATGGTGAGTGGGCACTGCAGAACTCACCGGGATTCGATACGACCCGCCTGCTCTACTTCGACTACGATCCCGGGGGAACCAATCCCAAGGACATTCACTATCAGGGAGGGGATTCCGGCTCTCCTGCATTCGTCATCGTTGAGGGTCAGCCCACCATTCTTGGGGTCGCCAGCACCTTGGATCAGGTTTCCGGGAAACTGAGGAGTTCGATGTCGCTCGTGCCTGCCTATGTCAACGAGATCGACGAGATCATGGAAGCGAAGGGGTATCATCTGACCCGGGTCGATCCGGTTCCCGAAGGAGGGTTGTCGGCGGAGACGGTTGCGGGTGCGAACTTGAGGCAATCACAACCGGGGGGAGTCGCCCTGCGCGTATCGAATTCGGGAAATGAGGAGCTTCATAACCTCCGCATCCGTGTGAGCGGAACGGCACAACCGGATCAAGTCACTGGAACTGGATGGATCTCGGTGAAGCAGGAGGACGGGAGCTGGGAGTGCCGATTGGCCGGCCTTGCCACGAATGCCTCCACCTCTGTGTCCGTGGTGTGGAATTCGCTTCCGGCGGGGCTTTCGCTCCAGTGGAGCGTTTCAGCGGATGGCATCACGGAACGGAGCTTTGAGCCCACAATTTTGATCCAAGGGCCCTTGGTGTCCCCGCACGGCGAGGAAGGTTCCGCATTGGATAGCGATGGAGACGGGGTGAGTGACCTTCTTGAGGATGCCTTCGGTGGGAATCCGGCAATCGCCTCCTCACGAAATCTTGTAGGTGCCCCGCTGCTCCCGGTGCCGGATTCATCGGAGGACCAACTCAGCTACACCTTTACGCGGCGGGATCCGTCCGCAGAGGAAGGGCGGTTCTACCTGATCGAGTTCAGTCGCAACGCCCAGGGCTGGTCAGGAGACTTGCCGCCGGGGACCCGAACCGAGGCGAGACCTTTTGCTCCGGTTTGGAGTGGCTTCGAGCAAGTGGAGCTTCAAGTGCCGCAGGAGGCTGGTGCGGGGTTTCTGAGACTGCGCTATCAGGTGGTCGACTGAGATCGCGTCAGGGAGATAGCCTTTCGATGGCCCAGGCTTCCTTGTCTCTCCGATAGAGGAAACGATCGTGCAGTCGGGCCGGGCCACCTTGCCAGAACTCGATGGTCTCCGGGACCACCCGGTAGCCGCCCCAGAAGGATGGAAGCGGAATCTCCCCGTGGGAGAACTTGTCTTTGAGTTCGGCGAGCTTCTGCATGAGGAACTTCCGCGATGAGATCACCGAGCTCTGGCTGGAGACCCAGGCGCCGAGTTGTGACTCACGCGGACGGCTGGTGAAATAGCGCAGCGACTCCGCCGAGCTGATTTTCTCGGCCCTGCCCTGAACGATGACCTGTCGCTCCAGCGTGATCCAGGGAAAGAGGAGGCTGACCCTCGGGTTCTTCTCGATATGACTCGCCTTGCGACTTTCGTAGTTGGTGAAGAAGACGAAACCCTGTTCGTCGAAATACTTCAGAAGCACCGTGCGCAGCAATGGCATGGCATTTTCGTCCACCGTCGCCAGAGACATCGCATTGGGCTCATGAAGCTTGAGTTCGATCGCCTGAGAGAACCACTGCTCGAATTGAGCCAGCGGATCGGCATTCAGTTCATCGCGGAGCAGGCCGCGATCAGAGTATTCCTTACGGAATTCGGAGAGGTCCATGGCTGAAGATTGCTTGAGATCCGGAAGATGAAACCAAAAAGAAACCGGATCCCCGTTGTTCGGGGATCCGGTTCTTGAATCTTGGATGTGGGTCGGTCGGAAGCCTATTCGGCCACCACGGCTTCGCTCACATTGAGACGGGCAAAGAACTTGGTCGCGACACCACCCGCAGTGATGATGTCGAGAGAGATATCATCGCTGCCATCCACCGCGGATCCGTTCGGCGCCCAAGGATCTGTGACACCGAGGTCGGTCGAGGTTTCGATCTCATAGATCAGATTGCCATCCATTTTCGCCTCAGGACCTTTGGTGAAGGTCAGCGTGCCGCCGCTCAATGTGCCGGGGGTTCCATTTGCTGCGTTCGGATCGAGGCCAAGGGCGTATTCAACGAGGTTTGCAATGCCGTCCAAGTCCGCGTCTCCGTCAGGCCCGTCGACGATTGCTGGAACCTGATCTGCAGCCCAAGTCGCAAAGCTGTTTTCGGCGATAACGTTGGTTGCTCCAGGCGTTGGCGATTGAGTGACGAACAAGTTGCTCGCAAACGGGGAACCGCCATCAGTAGTCCGAGCCGCCGCCGAGTCTGCGCTACCGGATTCCGCCACGGAACTACCGCTGGGGTCGAGTGCGTCTTGGAGACCGGTGTCGCTGCCGCCGTAGACTACGGCGTCAATCAAGGTCCCCTGAAGTCCGACAACCGAAGCGCCGTTCGGATAGTCCGCAATCGATCCGGAATAGAGAGCGATGGCGTCAGCGCCATTCTGGAGACTGCTGAGCGTGATCTGCGGCGAAGGGACGCTCCCATTGCCAATGACAAAAAAGCCATTGCCATCAATGCTGAAGCCAGTCAGGTCATACGCGTCGTAGATCGTATCATTGCTGCCATTGAAGAGGACGACAACCAAGCCATCGAGTGGCTGAAGCGTTCCGGAGTTGTTGTAGAGTTCGATGAATTCGGCGTCGTCGGTGCCTGGCTGATTGGCATCAAACTCGTTGATGACGAGATCGGTGAAAACTCCGGCGTCCCCGTCGTCCTCGACATCGACCGAGGCGGTGCCGTTGAGATACCCGATCGCCCGCCCTGTGAGGGTGACGGTTTGGGTGCCATCCGCTTCAGCATCGTCCACGAAGAGCAGGTCGAGATCGGCCGACGTAGAGCCAGATGGAATGATGAGTGGGGAAATCAAGCTGAGGTCGATTTCGCCAAGATCCGAAGAATCCACGTAGACAAAAAGATCGCTGCCGATTGCAGCTGGGATGGAGACGGTGCCGGCCATGGCAACGAAGCCGTCGGACTCTGTGCGGGTTCCGGGATTGATGGTCACCGTGATCGAGTCCGTGAGGCTGCAGTAGCTTCCGCCGGCAGGAGTCGTTCCAGGTGACATCTCCGTGCCTTCGATCGTCGCGGTGTGCAGGATGTATCCGGACGAAGCGTCAGTATCGGTGGAGGTCGTAATGGAACTCGCCACAAGATCTCCACTCTGGTCGGGAAGGGTGACTGCGTGGACTTCCGCATCGAAAACACCCGTGATGCTTCCATCGGTGTCGCGAAGGAATACCGCGTCTCCGGTATCGGTCAGGCTGAGGCCCGGAAACTGGGTTCCGGAGTCGGCGATTTGAACGGGTGTGTCGCCGAAGTCGAACTGCACGGAACCCTCCTGGACGTCTCCTCCTGCGAAGACAAGCACTGCACAGCCGGGTTCGAGGATGGTGCCGGGGGGGAAAATGTGTCGAACGAAGGACTCGTCCGAGAGCGTCGCGCCCGACAGGTCCAGCGTGCCGCCACTGACGTTCACGACTTCGATGAACTCATCGTCACTGTTGCCCGTGCCGTCGTTGTTCGCGTCGAAAGGCAGGCTATCAATGGCATTGTAGACCTCGTTGATGATGACCAGGAAGCCTGCGTCATCATCGGTGACCGTGAAGGTCGTGTCGTTGGGATCATAGGTGGGGGCCGAGACCGTTACGGTTACGGTTTGGTCGCCATCCGCCCAGAAGTCATCGACCGCATCGATCAGGAAGGTTCCGGTGGTGTCATTGGCGAAGATCGTTGCATCCGCGGTGATTGCCTCGGTTTCATCGCTGAGCGTGACGGTCACGGTGAGGTCGCTTGTCGGAGCGACCGGTGCAGTGACCGTACCGGTGATGAAGGCACTCTGATCCTCGGAAATGGAGGCGACATCAAGCGAGAGCCCCAGTTGACCGTTGCCTACGGGAGGACCCGCTCCCGGGGTGCCCTTGTCACCGCCGGGGACGATCTCGGTGATCGCTTCTGCCCAGTTGCCGCCGACATTGTTGTCGAGTGTCAGATCCTTGAGTTCCATTGAGGCTCCGGAGGGATCGGGGAAGTTGGGCCCACCGTCGTATTCAACGCGGTCAATCTCAGCACCCAGATCGTCCTCGAGAATTACTTCGTCATCTGAATTGCCGAGGAAGAAACCGGAGTATTCATAGCCAACCACGACGCTGCCGTTGGTGGCGAAATCGGCATTGTTTCCCAGAACCAGGAAACCACCCGCAGGTACTTCCAGAGGACCACCATTTGAGATCGTGTGCGTATTGCTACCAGCATCCTTGATCACCCAGCCATCGATATCGATCGCGGCTCCCGTCGGATTGTATAGCTCGAAATATTCCCCGTTGCTGTCGCCGACAGCGGAAGGGTCTTGCATGATTTCACTGATGATCAGCTGTGCCTGCACGGGCAGGGATGAGAGCACGAGAAGTGCTGCCAAAGAGGGGGAATGACGTAGGAGTTTCATGGTGTGGTGGTTTCTAAAAGCAGGTTTCTGGCCAAACCGCCTGATTGCTACCCTTATTGTCATTTTTCGGAAGCAGAAAGTGGTGGATGGGGCGAGATCGTCACCCTGCGCAACCATTTCGGGCATTTTGATGTTGTAATCCCAAATTTTCAGAGTTTACTGAAAACGTTGTGAGTGATGAGCAGGCAGCTTTGAAGGAATCGCGGGATGAGTTTGTGGCTCAATGGGGAGCACTTGGAACTCAGTGGGGCATCAATCGCACGATGGCGCAGATTCACGCGCTGCTGATGACGGCGCCGGCGCCTCTCAGCACCGACCAGGTCATGGAAGAGCTGGAGATCAGCCGTGGCAATGCCCACACCAATCTGAAGGAGTTGGTTGCCTGGGGTTTGCTTCGCATCGTAGTAAAGAAAGGCGAGCGGAAAGAGTTTTTTGAAGCGGAGAAGGACGTGTGGAAGATCTTCACCACGGTGGCGAGGGAGCGGAAACGGAGGGAGATTGAGCCCGCGCTTGGCGTGCTTCACGGATGCGCGGAGGCAAGCCGGGGCATGAGCAGTGTAGAAGGAAAGGCCTTTCATGAGCAGATGAGGCAGCTCGAAGAATTCGTCGGATTCACCTCGAAGGTGGCGGATCGAGTGGCTGGGATGAAACACGGATTCGCTGTGCAACTGGCATCCAAGCTACTGAGCTAAAAAAAATTTGGGTGTAAGTTTCACCCGATACTGAAACAACAAAAACAAACGAACCAAAAACATGAATCTGACAGTCACAACCTACGCGTTTTATTTGCTTCTGGCGATTGCTCTGACGATTTGGGTGGCGCGCACGCTTCACCGCAACGGCCGAATTTTCCTCGTCGACTGTTTTCACGGTAACGAGGAACTCGCTGACAGCGTGAATCATCTGCTGGTGGTGGGCTTCTACCTGATCAACATCGGGTTCGTTTCGCTCTACCTGAAGCTCAATCACGAGGTGGGTGCGGTTCAGGGAGTGTTTGAGGCTCTCAGTGGGAAGATGGGCATCGTGCTTCTGGTGCTGGGGGCGATGCACTTCTTCAATCTGTTTGTGTTCACCCGCTTGCGGCGTCGTGCCGAACTTGAGCGTAGTGGACCTCCGGTGATGCCCAAGGGCCGGCGTATCGCAAAGGAGGGACAGGCATGAACGGGGACATCACTGGTCTAACGGTGTTCTACGACCCGGGCTGTGGCGTGTGCTGCCGCTTCCGCAGGTGGCTGGAGTCTCAGGCCCTGTGGCTTCCGGTGGAGTTCATGGGATTCAGGGAGAAGGAGGCGGAGCTGCTAATGCCTGGTCTTCTTGACCTTGGCGCAGACCGGGAGTGCATCGTCCTCGCGGATGACGGTCACTGGTGGCAGGGCGCCGATGCCTGGTTGGTCTGCTTGTGGGCGACGCGGGAATATCGATTGTGGAGTGCGCGTCTGGCGGCGCCGGTCTTTCGCCCCGTATTGTTGAAGGTGGTTGATGCGATCTCGTCGAATCGATTGAAGCTTTCCAGCCTGCTCGGATTTTCCTCGGACCGCGAAGTCATGGCGGAGCTCGAGAAGCACGAGGTTGAGTGCGGGGATGATCGCTGCTCTTGGCCAGAATGGCCCGCCGGTCAGGTGAAGGGAGGTGTCCGGTGAAGGGACAAGTGGTGATCTTCGGTGCGAACGGATTTCTCGGGCGATATTTGACCCGGTCTTTCCTTCGTCGTGGTCGGGAGGTGGTGGCGGTCGCCCGGGATCGGCAGGGTGTCGACGAGGGAGCCATGTTTCTGGAGTGGGATGGCCGGACCCAGGGGCCGTGGGCTTTGGCTCTCGAGGGGGCCGAAACGGTCATCAACCTCGCCGGTCGAAGCGTGAACTGTCGCTACACCGAAGGAAATCGTCAGGAGATTCTGGATTCCCGGATCGAGAGCACGGAGGCGATCGGTCTGGCGATTCGGGGTTTGGAGACGCCTCCCAGGCTTTGGGTGAACGCCAGTTCGGCGACCTGGTATCGTCATGCCGGGGATCGTCCGCAAGGCGAGTGGAGCGGTGAGATTGGGACGGGGTTCTCGGTTGAGGTTGCGAAGGCATGGGAAGGCGCGTTCTTCGGGCAAAGGTGCCCCGGAGAGACCCGGAAGGTCGCGTTGCGGATCGGCATGGTGCTGGCGAACGAACCGGGTTCCGTCCACCATGTGCTCGGTCGTTTGGTCCGCTCGGGCATGGGTGGTTCCATGGCAGGTGGAAAGCAGCGGGTCAGTTGGATCCACATGGAGGACTTCCTCTCGGTCTTGCATTGGTTAGAGGACCAGCCGCTGTTGGATGGAGTCGTGAATGTGACGGCCCCCGAAGCGGTTCCCAATGCGGATTGGATGAGGTCATTCCGGGAAGCACTCGCTATGCCAATCGGAATTCCGACACCCCGTTGGGCGCTTCGATTTGGAGCGTGGATGATACGGACCGAGACCGAGTTGGTCACGAAGAGCCGCTGGGTGGAACCCACCCGGCTCAAGGAGCATGGTTTCAGTTGGAGGTGGCCGGATCTTGTTCCGGCACTGAACGATCTGAATCGCCGAAAGGGAATGAGCGCTTTCTTTGCCCAGCCGGAAGAGCGGGCGATTGGTGCGCGTGCGTGGACCGGAGCAAGAAAGCTGGGAGTTTCATGACGCCGCTGGAGGGCGGGGCGGGATCTGTGTCCCGTCCGGTAAGACAAAATTGGCGGAAGGAATTCTTTGTCGTTTAGGCATCTGGCGCGTAAGATCCCGCCACGAATGAATAGAGCCTTGGCTAATCCCCGCCGACCCCGAGCAGGACAGGTGCTGCTGCTGCTGGCTTCGCTGGTTGTGGTGATCGCCGGGTTGAAAGCGGCACAAGGATTCTTCGTGCCGATGCTGCTCGCGTTCTTCATTGCGACGGTGAGTTTTCCGATCACGAATTGGTTGCGGAATCATCGGGTGCCGCGGGCGGTGGCGGTGTTGCTGACCGTGCTGGTGGATTTCGCATTCATCGCGGGGGTCGTGTTGCTCGCCATCGCGGTCATCGGAGACCTTCAGGAGAAGTGGCACACCGAATACTACAACCTGACCAAGGAGCGCGTGCAGGAAGCGGCGGCCGGAATTTCAAGCAAGCTGGACAGCTGGGGAGTTGAGGATGCAGGGGCGCAACTGAATGAGACCGTGGATCAGAATCTCGCGCGTCTGCGGGATGTCGACTTCATGCAGGTCTGGAGTTTCGGAACGGACGTGGTCGGACGCGTCGTCAGCTTCCTCGGAACCTCTTTGGTGGTCATCATTCTAACCATCTTCATGCTGACCGAGGCCCGCATGTTCGGGCGGCGGATGGATGCGGTGTGCGAAGCAAGGGGGCCGAACATTCAGAGAATGGTCAGCGCTTTGAAAGACACGCAGCGCTACTTGGGAATCAAAACGGTGATCAGTCTGGTCACCGGCGTTCTTGCCGGCACGCTTTGCTGGGCAGCGGGACTGGATTTCTATCCGCTGTGGGGAATTCTGGCATTCGCTCTGAACTACATCCCGGTCGTCGGATCGTTCATCGCGGGGGTCGCGCCGACCGTTCTTGCGCTGCTGGTGAAAACGCCTGCTGACGCGGTCGTGGTAATGTTCGGCTTTTTCCTGATCAACACTTTCCTGGGGAACTTCGTCGAACCGATGCTGATGGGGCGGCGGTTTGGTTTGTCGACCCTGGTGGTTCTTCTCTCGGTCATGTTCTGGGGCTGGCTCTGGGGGCCCATCGGCATGTTGCTTGCCGTGCCGCTCACCATGATGGTCAAGGTCATCCTCGACAATAGTGAGGAGTTCCGGTGGATCGCGGTTGCGATCGGCAAGGAATCCAATCGACCGACCGAAGAGTCCCGAATTCTGACGGAGGGCGCCTCGGACCCCGGTGAAGAAGAGGATGTGGCCTTGGAAGCAAGTCAGGTTGATGCCGTCGGGCGATAGGGGGCGAGGCTGCCGGTCAGGCGCTGTCTGAGAGTAGCTCCCTGTAAACGGCGACCGTGTCCTCAAGCATCTTGTCGAGCGTGAATGGGTTCGGCTTCCTGACTGCAGGGGTGTGCTCCATCAGTCGCTTGATGATCGGGGTGGCCGCCACGGGATCAAGTGCTGGAAGTCGGCCTTCCGGGAAGAGTGCATCGAGTTGTTCCGCAACGCCACCATGAGCATAGCCTGCCACCGGGATTCCCATGGCGAGCGCTTCGAGGGTGGTACGGCCGAAGGACTCCGGTTGACGGGTCAGGGAAAGCACCAGATGGGTAATGGAGAGGATCTCCCGAAGGTCGTCCCGGTTCCCGGTGAAGGTGATGCGGTCGGAGAGCCCGGCTTCCGCGACCTTTTGGTGCAATTCGTCGAGATAGGCAGCCTTCTTGGGGTGAGCTCCTCCTACCACCAAGCCGTGAATCCTGGGGTTCTTGCAAAGGGCTGACATGATGTGAATGAGATCCTCATGCCCTTTCAACCGCGTGATTCTTCCTGGAAGTGTGAGAAGTGACTTGCCCCGTGTTTCAGGGAACTCGCCATGGAACTGCCGAGTCCACTCCTCGGACGCCTCGAAGCCGTAGGGGTAGGTGGTTGGTGCCACTCCACGGGGGATCACCCTCAGGAGGCCCCCGTTTGTGCTCGGGTAATTGGTCTGCACGTAGTCACGGATGGAATCGGAGACACAGATCACCCGCTCTCCACGGCACATGACCTGCGACCATCGACTCACGGAATAGAATCCATGGACGGTGGTGACGAGTCGCGGTCTTTGAGTCTCAGGAAGTTTTCGCCATGCCAGCCAGCAAACCCAGGCAGGTACCCGGGAGCGGAGGTGGAGGATGTCGGGTTGGAGTTCCTCGAGGAGCCTCCTGATCGGGCGGATGAGCTTGAGGGTGCGCAGGGACTTTTTGCCGACAGGCAGGGTGATGTGGCGGCTGCCGTTCTGTTCCAGTTGCGTCACCAGCCTGCCTCCTCCGGAGATCACGAGGGACTCGTGACCTTGTTCGACGAGGTGTTGGGCGAGTTCCAAGGTGCCGCGTTCGACACCTCCGGAGTTCAGCTCAGGTAGGACCTGCAGGACCTTCATGGTTGGATCGATGTTTGAAGGTTGAAATGATCGAGAATGATTTCCGCCACGCGGTCCGCCTCCCGGAGGGTGCTTGCGGGCTCTGGCAGGGCTTCTCCGGGCGTCCATGCGGCAAAGGGGGTGACCCTTTGGTCCTCGATCAGTCGATCGACCCCCTGAATGACGCGGTGGTTCGGGTTTGATCTCGGCATCGGGAGAAGGCCGACCCGGGTTCCACTACTAAGAGCCTCGTAGATCATGGATACGGAATCTTCGCTGACCCAGGTCTGGGCTGATTCATTGAGTGTCTCGGGAAGCCATGAAGGCCGGGTGCTTTGGTGGGGGTGGGCTTCCAGGCTTGGAAATTGCTCCTTCAGGTGATCGAGGAATCCCGCCGGGGTTCGGCGGGAGTCGGTGATCTTCCAGTGGGTGGATGGATCCGCACGACAGATGCTGCTGATGCATCGCTCGACCGACACTCCATCCCAGCCGTGATGTTTGGACGGTCCCCCG
The DNA here is from genome assembly GCF_016595525.1 of Haloferula rosea. Lineage (GTDB taxonomy): Bacteria > Verrucomicrobiota > Verrucomicrobiia > Verrucomicrobiales > Akkermansiaceae > Haloferula > Haloferula rosea. The sequence goes on along the minus strand of NZ_JAENII010000007.1, from coordinate 151,703 downwards.
AGAAGAATGAGTCCACCCGAGCGGATGTGGGAACCCGGAGGCGGGACCCGATTGAGCGCTCCAACGGTCGGGATGATCTTCGGTGAAGGCTTCACTCTTCCGAGATCGTGCTGCGGAATGACACACAGATCGAAGAGAGCGAGCGGAAGTGAAGGCTTCATTAGCACTACGGAAGGAGCACCTGTCCGTTTCGCAAGGAACCACAGGGGCAGGTGGACCGAGTGCCCGGCACCCAAGATGAGGTCGGGGGTGCGACTGGGCCGCTCCACGAACCACTGACGCTTCTTGACCGGGAGCGTTTCGACTTCGGTGGTGATCAAGCGACTGATCGCTTCAGCCAAACCAAGCGATTGATTCTGATGGCCGGGTTTGCCGTCGGAAAGGACTGTGATCCGCAGGGGGGATATCATGACTGGCGGCGGGTGGGAACTTGAGCCAGTTGGTGGGCGAGGTCGGCCCACTGCTCGTCGGAAGATGCCTTGGCCAGTGATCTCGTCCACGGTTTGCCTTGCACGCCGAGGCCGATTCTGGAGCGGATTCCCAGCGTCTTGGCGGCCTTTGCCAGAGGGAGTTCGCTACCTAGCAGAATGACGGCATCAATCGGGGTTCGATAGGTGGCGTCGATGCGCTTGATCAGCCCGATACTCTGCTCCGGAGGAGTGGTCGGGTCCCAGTCATGAAGGATGACCCTCGAATCCGGTGAGGATGCGTTCTTCGGCGCGAGTCGTTCGATCCGCAGGTCGGGGCGTAGGCCGAGCATTTCGGTCATGAAGCGGTTGACTCCGTGTTCGTCGGCCTCGGGCGGGGTCGAAAGGATGAGCCGAAGGGGAACGGTGGCGCTTCGGGCGACGGCGGGATCCGTCTTTGTGAAGAGACTCAGGGGACGGGCGCTGTCGGTCCTCCACCGATCGTGGAACCAGAATACATCGGTTAGGCTCCGGCGCATCGCCTGCTCGAGCTGACTCATGATGGCTTCGGTGCCACCGCCATCCGGGACGGGCGTCATCTCAAGTCTCCAGCGGGCGGGCCCGGTGGTGACGATCCCGAGGATGGCGACCGAGGATTTGGACCGGCGTGCCATGAGGTGAGGAAGGGGGGAGCAGGTCGTCAGTTTGCCGAAAAAAGGAAGCGGGACACCGCTCGCGCCGGCCCGTTGATCTGCTAGAACGACCAGTGCACCTCCTTCTCGAAGCAATGAGGCCGGTGCGTGGAATCCATCCTTTCGACTGAACAGCAAAGCACCGTCCGCCGTTCTTCTCTGGCGGGTGAACTCGTCCATCAGCGGATTGTCCAGCGGGCGATAGACGCCACCATAACGTCGATCGGGTGAGTAAGTGGTCCCCAGTTGCGAAAGGGCTTCCCAGTTTCCCATGTGCGGCATGGCGACCACCAGGCCTTTTCCCTCGGTGAGACTCGGTTCGAGCACCTTCATGCCCCGGTCGTCAATCCGCTCGAGAAGCTCTTGGGTCGAGGAACTCTGGGTCCTGAAACTTGCGAGAAAGTTGGCGGCCCCACGCTTGAAGGTTTCTTCGACCAAGGCGTCGATTTCCGAGTCGCTCAGAGCTTCCGCCGCCGTGGCGATGCGCAGGTTCCGGCCGACGAGGCGTCGATACCTCGGGGTAATGAGATGGATGCTTCCGCCGACGATCCGGCCCAAATGGACGCAGTCCTCAAGGCTCAGGGCGCCAAGAATCTTCTCGACCCCCTTGTAGAGGCCGAATTCGAGGCGATGAAGAAGGGTGGGTCGTCGTGTGCTCACGCTTGCCGAAGTCTTGAGGCTTGGGAGGGATGGGGCAAGCCCGGGGCTTGCGCTCTTGCCGGTGGGCTGAGTAGTCTCCCGCGCCCGACGCCCCCGTAGTTCAACGGATAGAACAAGGGTTTCCTAAACCTTAGATGGAGGTTCGATTCCTCCCGGGGGCACTTCCTAGCGGATCCAGACCGACTTGAGGTAGGGAGGTGCGGTAAAGTCGGAAGGCATGGGGGCTGATTCGAGATGAACGGGACGGCGAAACGCGGATCGGATTTGGCGTTTGAAGCCTTGTTCGTCGATTTGGCGGCAGTTGGTGCATGCCAGGATGGTTCCACCGGGCGCCAGACAGCCACTGGCAAGCTCCACAAGGCGTGGGTAGTCCTTCTCGACTCGGAATACCTTTCCGTTCTTGTCACGTGAGAAGGTAGGGGGGTCGAGCACGATCGCATCGAATCGCCGACCCTGTTTGGCGAACCGTTTGAGCCAATGAAAGGTATCGCCCTTGCAAAAATACTGGGTCTCGACGTCGATGTCATTGAGTTGGAAGTTTCTTTTGCTCCAATCCAAGTATGGTTGTGACAGATCGATGGTCGTGGTGGTTGCTCCCGCCAAGGCTCCGAAAACCGAGAAGGCCCCGGTGTAGGCGAAGGTGTTGAGCAAGGTCTGACCCTCTTCCAACACACTTCGGAGTTTTTGACGGTTGTCCCTCTGATCAAGGAAGATGCCCTGAGAATATCCGGACTGAAACGACATTTCGAAGTGGACTCCGTTCTCCTGGACGACAAACGGCTCTTCAACCGGAGGGCCGGAGAGGTGGCAGGGGGATGTCTTTTCGGATGGGTCGAGGATTTTTAGGTAAATCGCAGATTGTAAGTGGTCTGTGATGGCTTTTACGCGTTCTTCGAGCTCTCGATTGCGGACCGAAGCCAGAATGTGTGGGCCAAGTTGGTCGAGTTCAATGCCTGGCATTCCATCGCCTATCGAATCTGCGATCCGAAAGGCAGTCGTGCTGTTGGACGATCCAAGGGTACTTCGACGTGCGAGCGCCTGATCAACGAGGGAATGGGTCATGGGTGTTCGGGGCAGGAGTCGACGGGGATGGGGCTAATGGGAGGATCGCCCCGGATCAAACCATTCCCGAAGGGTTTTCCTCTGAGCTAGGGGATGGAGCTGACTTCGAATTCAGTTCGGGATGAATCCATGCGGTGAGGTTTGGGTTGATCATCCTAAGATGCGGATTGTTAGGGAGTTAAAAGCAACCGCGGTGAAAGTTGGGGTGATGGGAAGCAAAAAGTGCTCTGTTAGGGTGCATTTTGCAGGTCATAATCGACGAGAATTGGCTTGCTGTCGGTTGCGGTGAGCTGATAGATGATGGCCAATACGTAATCATACGTGTTGAGAATGGTCGTTTCCCCCCGCGATCAAACATGGGGGGAGGGACGTCGATTCGACTCACTCAATTGGAAATACACCAAGCCCCCAGAGACATGAAAAAGAATAGCAAAAACGCTGCCTCGAGTTCCTCGAAGAACGCAGCGAAACACGCAGTTCCTGCGATCGTAATCGCTACGGTGAGCGCCGCCCTCAGTGGTAACGCGGCCGCGGCAGACAAGACGAAGACGCTCGCAGAGCAGCTGAATCTTCTTACTGAAACATCACGCGGTAGTAGCCTCGTGAGTCTTCAATCCCCTCAGTCTTCGGTGCGTGGGGGCATTCAAAACACAAGCAGCCGCGTGGCAGGTGGCTTTGGCCGAGTGGCCACCCCGCGTGCGACGCGCCTCGTTCCAAGCGGCACCCCCGGCACTCCCGGCACTCCGGGTGCAGCTGGCGCCCTTCCAGGTGACGCAGGTTTGGTCGGAACTGATGGCGGCACCGGCGGTGCCGGCATGACGATTGGCAACAACACGAACATCACCATCAACTCTGCAGTCGCAGGTGGCACCGGCGGTGTCGGTGGTGCAGGTGGCGACGGAGCCCAAGGGCAGACCGGGGCAAGTGGTGCTGCACTTCCTCCAGCCGCAACCGGTGACGCAGGTGCTGATGGCGCCGACGGAGCAACGGCTCTTCCTGCTGGGCCCGCCGCAGTGGCAGGTGACGACGGTGACGATGGTGTGGCAGGTGACAACGGTGACGATGGTGTTGCAGGCACTGCAGGAACCGATACTCCGGGCGAGGCTGGCGTAGGAACAACGGGCACTGCTGGTGCGGCTCCGGGTGCGGCTCCTTCAGCCCCGGCGACTCCTGCTGCAGGTGCTCAGGGCACTGCAGGTGTGGATGGTGCTGATGGCGTTGGGCCGGGTGCCCCGGGCAACCCTGGCACTAACGGAGCGGATGGCGACGACGCCTTGGCTGCTGGTGGCGCAGGCGAAGACGGCGCAGACGGCGCAATTGATGCTCAGGCTGGTACGACCGGCCAAGCAGGTGGCGATGCCACGAATGGCTTGGTTGGTGAAACCGGCGCCAATGGACTTGATGGAACCACCGGAGCCATCGGCGCGGTCGGTGGTGTAGGTGGAGTGGGTGCAGCCGGTCAGATCGGCGGGACTGGCTCGGATGCCACCGATGGACTCAACGGAACTGCGGGTATCGCAGCGACCAACGGCGAGAACGGTGGTAGCGGTGCGAACGGCAACAATGGATCGACCGGAGCCAACGGAACCGATGGTTCGGTGGGCGCAAATGGTGCAACCGGCGCAACGGGTGGCAATGGTTCGGACGGTGGCGATGGCGCCGCAGGTTCGGACGGTGGCACGGGCGGAGCCGGTGTTTCGATCGGCACGAATTCAAATGTGACCAACGAGTCGACCATCACTGGTGGAGCCGGTGGGGTTGGCGGTCAAGGTGGTCAGGGTGGTCAAGGCGGCACCGGTGGTGCTGGCGTGGATGGCCAGGCTGGTGGAACCGGCGGTGCCGGTGGTGCTGCTGGGAACGGCAGTGCAGGCGGCAATGGCTTGGACGGTGCCGCTGGCGGCAATGGCGGTGACGCCGCTGTTGGTGGTGCTGGCGGAGCCGGTGCGATCGGTGGAACCGGCGGTCAAGGTGGCCAAGGTCAGCAAGGTGGCGAAGGTGGCGTCGGTGGAGCCGGGACTGACGGCAGCGTCGGTGGAACGGGTGCCACAGGTGGCCAAGGTGGAACCGGTGGAACCGGCGGTGCAGGTGCAGTCGGAGGAACCGGTGGCGCAGGCGCCAGTGGTGGTGCCGGCGGCAATGGCCTGATCGGTGACGACGGGGTTGATCAAATGACAGAAGCTCCAGCCGCGGATGGCATTGACGGAGATCCTGGTGATCCCGGTGCTGATGGTGCTGCAGCTGGAACGAATGGCGCACCCGGAGATAACGGCTTAGCTGTTGCTGACGGTGGCCCTGCAATCGACGGAACGGTCGGTGCCCCAGGAGCTGATGGTGGTTCTGACGGTGCAGCTGGCGGTGACGGCGGCAATGGCGGTGACGGTGCTCCCGGAACCGACGGAGCTGACGGTGCAGGACCTGGCACGAATGATGGCGATCCTGGTGGTGATGGTAACCCTGGTGCCGCAGGTGCGGCAGGTGAGGACGGCGAGGCTGGCTCACCCGGTCTTACTGGTGAAACCGGCGGCGCCGGTGGTCCAGGCAATGATGGCGAAGTCGGCAACGATGGTGCACCCGGCGTAGACGGTGGCACCGGCGATGCCGGTGAGGACGGTGAAGTTGGCGGAGACGGAACCGACGGCGCAGCAGGCAACGACGGCGCTGATGGCGGTGCCGCTCAAGCTGGCGGCGACGGCGGCGACGGCGGTGACGGTGCAACCGGAGCCACGGGTGGCTTTGGCGGTGACGGCGGCGACGGCGCTGACGGTGGCCTTGGCGGAGAAGGTGGCGTCGGTGGAACCGGCGGCACGGGAGCGGTCGGCGGCATTGGTGGCATTGGTGGCGTCGGTGGAATCGGCGGCATTGGTGGTACCGGTGGCAACGGTAGCGACGGTGGCAATGGTGCCTCCGCTGGAGCAGCCGGTGACGGCGGCAATGGTGGAGACGGCGGCAACGGCGGAGCCGGTGGCTTCGGTGGTAGTGCCGGTAACGGTGCAGCTGGTGGTATCGGTGGCCTCGGTGGCCTCGGTGGCAATGGCGGCAACGGCGGTGCCTCTGCGGATGGCGGCGACGGTGGCGACGGCGGCATTGGTGCCGAAGTCGGTGCAGGATCGATGCTGACCAATAATGGATTGATCGAAGGTGGTGTCGGCGGCGCAGGTGCCGATGGCACAGTCGGTAGCACGGGTGGAACCGGCGGCGCGGGTGGAACCGGCGGCGCAGGTGGAACCGGTGGTGCAGGCCTTGACGGTGGCATCGGCGGAGACGGCGGTGTTGCAGGTGCTGGTGCCGATGGTGGCATTGGTGGCGACGGCGCCGACGGCGGTGCTGGTGGCGATGCAGGCCAAGGTGGCACCGGCGGAGTCGGTGGCACGGGCGGAATTGGCGGAACTGGTGGCGTCGGCGGAGTCGGCGGTGCTGGTGGCGTCGGTGGCGTCGGTGGTATCGGCGGAGTCGGCGGAACTGGCGGAGTCGGCGGTGATGGTGCTGACGGCGGAGTCGGCGGAGTCGGCGGCGACGGTGGCCTCGGCGGCAATGGTGCCGATGGTGGCATCGGTGGCGACGCAGCGAATGGCCAAGACGGTGGCAACGGCGGCGCAGCAGGCGCTGGCGGTGACGGCGGTGACGGCCAAGTAGGCGGTGACGGCGGAGTCGGTGGCAACGGTTCCGATGGCGGAGCAGGTTCTGCTGGCGGAGTCGGTGGCGTCGGTGGTGTCGGAGGCAACGGAACCAATGGTGGTGACGGTGGCGACGGCGGCGACGGTGGCACTGGCGGAGTCGGTGGCGCAGGTGGCGACGGCGACGCGAACCTTGGCGACGGCGGCAACGGCGGAGCTGGTGGAACTGGTGGTGCCGGTGGTGACGCCGGTCCAGGCGGAGTCGGCGGAGACGGCGGAGCGGCCGGAGACGGTGGCATCGGTGGAGTCGGCGGCGACGGTGGTGACGGCGGTGACGGCGGAGCTGCTGGAGACGGCGGAGCTGCTGGAGACGGTGGAGCTGCTGGTAGCGGCGGTGATGCCGGGATCGCAGGTGCTGGTGGCGACGCTGGAGACGGCGGCGACGGCGGAATCGGCGGTGATGGTGGCGCTGCAGGAGACGGTGGCGACGCAGGCAACGGCGGAACCGGTGGAGTTGCCGGAGACGGCGGCAACGCAGGTAACGGTGGATCCGGTGGTGACGGCGGAGACGGTGGTCTCGGCGGAACCTCTGGAGACGGCGGAGTCGGCGGAGTCGGCGGAGACGGTGGCCTCGGTGGCCTCGGTGGCCTCGGTGGCCTCGGCGGATTCGGTGGAGACGGTGGTGCTGCCAGCAATGGTGGTAACGGCGGAACCGGCGGAGACGGTGGAACCGGCGGCAACGCGGGCAACGGTGGCAATGGTGGTGATGCTGGAGACGGCGGAGCTGCTGGTGATGGTGGCCAAGGTGGCAACGGCGGCAACGGCGGCAACGGCAGTGATGCTGGTGACGGTGGTGACGGCGGGATTGGTGTCTCCTTGGATACTGGTGCGACTTTGATGAATACCGGCACGGTTCGTGGTGGTGACGGTGGTGCAGGTGGCTCCGGTGGAGCTGCTGGATCTGCTGGAGCCGCTGGAAGCGGTGGCGCTGGCGGCCTCGGCGGAGATGCCGGAGCAGCCGGAGCAGGCGGTGCCGCTGGAGCGGCTGGCGCAGGCGCTGATGGTGGCCTCGGTGGCACTGGCGGTGCTGCTGCCACTGGCGGTGCTGGCGGCGCAGCAGGCGCAGCCGGTGTTGGCGGAGCTGGAGGTGCCGGTGGCACCGCTGGAACCGGCGGCCTTGGCGGTGCAGCTGGCGCAGCTGGCGACGGCGGCGCAGGCGGTGCTGGTGGTCTTGGCGGTGCCGCAGGCACCCCGGGAGCAGGTGGCACTGGAGGAGCCGGAGGTGCCGCAGGCACTCCTGGTGAAGCCGGAAACGCCGGAGTCGGCGGAGCTGGTGGTGCCCTCGGACTGGGTGGCACGGGTGGTACTGGAGGAGCCGGCGCTGCTGGTGGCCTTGCGGGAACCCCAGGCCAAGCAGGAACGCCAGGCCAGGCTGGAACCCCTGGAACCGGTGGCGCCCTAGGCGCTGGTGGTGCTGGTGGTGCCGGCGGTGATCCTGGAACTCCTGGTCAAGGAGGTCTTGGGGGTGCTGCGGGTGCTGGTGGTGCCGGTGGCGCTGGCGGAGTCGGCGGCAGCGGCGGAGATTCTGCTTTTGGCATCGGTGGTGACGGTGGTGTCGGCGGAACTGGTGGTGCTGGTGGCGCTGGCGGCGACACGGGCGGAGCTGCTGGAGCTGGCGGGAACGGCGGCGACGGCGGTGGCTCAGCGTTCAGCGACGGCGGCGACGGCGGCGACGGCGGTAGCGGCGGCGCTGGAGGTGCTGGCGACGTGACCGGCGGTGACGCTGGTGTTGGCGGCAATGGTGGCGCCGGCGGAGGCACACTCGATCAGGGCTCCTCTGCAGGAGACCCAGGAGATGGAGGCAGTGACGGAGTCGGCGGAGTCGGCCCTGGCACCGTGCTCGACGGCACGGATGGAAACCCAGGTGCAATTGGTGCCCAGGGTGAACCCGGCCAGCCAGGTCTAGACGGCGAACCAGGTGATCCTGGTGCCGCTGGCAACCCTGGTGCTGTGGGATCCCCAGGTGCGGATGGCACCGATGGTGCCCCCAGTGCTCCTGGTTCCGATGGTTCCGATGGTGTCGATGGTGTCCCAGGAGCCGCAGGCGCTGATGGTGCACCAGGTTCTCCTGGAGCAGGCGCTTCGAACGGAGCCCAAGGCGCCAATGGTGCATCGGGTGCGTTCGGCGTGGGATCCAATGACGTCGGCGATGCTGGTGATCAGGGTGCGACCGGTAGTGTTGGCAACGAAGGTGCCGCAGGCGCTGACGGATCTGACGGTGCTCAAGGCGGTCTTGGTTCCGACGGTGAAGCCGGCGAAGCTGGAACCGCCGGCCCGGACAGCAACATCGGGGCTGATGGCAGAAATGGCCTCGCTGGAGGCACGGGCGGAATCGGGAATGACGGTCTCGCTGGTGCTGACGGTGATGACGGTGCTGACGGTGATGCAGGTGCTAGCGGTTCCGCTGGTCTCGCCGGTGGATCCGGTGGTGCCGACGGTATCAATGGTGTCGGCGGAGTCGGTGTGGTCGGCGTGGGTAACACCACGGTGATCAACGACGGACTGATTGCAGGTGGTGTGGGCCGGACCGGCCAAGCCAATGCGGTCGAGTTCACCGGCGGTGGCAACAAGCTCGAACTCTGGAACGACTACGCGTTCCAAGGCAACTCGATCTCCACTGGTGCGAACGATACGTTCGCGCTCGGGGGCGAGGACGACGGTTCGTTCAATGTCTCCGGCTTCGGCAGCCTCTTCCAAGGCTTCGACATCTTCGTGAAGGAAGATGGAAGCGAGTGGGACATCCGCTCCGGCACGACCAACCAGCTCACTCCATGGAACATCAATGGTGGTGTGCTTATCGTGAGCCAAGAAGGCAACCTCGGTAACCTCGCGGGTGATCTCACCTTCGATGGTGGCACCCTCCGCGTGACGGGGAATTCGTTCAGCTCGACGGCTCGTGATATCACCATCTTCGGTGGTGGTGCCGGGTTCGATATCGACAGTGGAGCCAACGTCTTCCGCCTGAATCAAGCGATTCAGAACGGTGGCGGCGGTGGCGGTCTCTGGAAGGAAGGTGCTGGCACATTGATCCTCAATGGCGCCAACAACTTCACCGGAACCACCAATGTGAACGAAGGAACGCTGGTGATCGGCGAAGGTCCTGGAAACGGCAACGCCCGTGTCCTTGGTGACCTCAACGTCGGTGCCAATACGACCCTCGCGGGTAACGGTTCGATCGGTGACGGTGGAAGCCTGCTCTACAACTCGGGCACGGTTTCTCCTGGATACAACAACATCCACGGCAACCTGACGGTGCGCGGTGACTATCAGGCTGGTGGCAATTACCAGAGCCCTGGTGGAATCCTCCACATCGACCTCGATGGCCTTGAAGGACACGGTGTCATTACCGACAGCCTCACGGTTACCGGAACGGCCTACCTTGATGATACGACCCTCCAGCTCGACAAGCAGTTCTTTGAACTTGCTTGCGGCGACCAGGCGCTCGTGATCGATGCCAGCGCCTACTCCGGTCAGGTGGATCTGTTCGACATCTCGGACTTCGACAACCTGATGCTGTTCGATAACGGCACGGGCATCGTTTACGGTGTGGGAGTCGAGCAGGGCCAGGACCTCGGTGATCTTCCGAATTTGACCCCCAACCAATCGGTGATCGCCAGTGCGCTCTCCGACGAGGTGCTCAATCCGGACAACTTCATCGATGAGACCCAGCCGTTTGATGCGATCTTCCTTGATCTGATCGAGGATTGCGACCGTGCGGGTAGTGGGCTGAACAGCCTGTCCCCAGAGGGGTATGCCGGATTCACCGACTACGGTTTGCGTGTGACGCGCAACTACACCCGCACTGCGATGGGTGTTGCCGGACCGGCACCGTACACTCCAGCCCCGGCTCCTGTTGAGGAGAAGGGTGCCAAGGGTGGAATGGTCAGCGCCAAGGGTGCCAAGGGTGGTATGACTCCTGAACCTGCGCCGATCTTCGATGCGAAGAACACCACGGCATTCGCAGCGTTCAGCCACTACGACGGCGGGTCCGACTCGTCGCTGGGTGGAGGAGACTACGACATCAATAGTAACGGAGGACTCGTTGGCATCCGCCATGCGATGAACAGCTTCACCTTCGGTGGGTTCCTCGGTTATGACAGCGGTGAGGTTGAGAACACCTTCCTGAATTCGGATGTTGAAGGCTATGTGGCAGGAATCTTCGGTTCCTACCTTGCAAACGCCGAACACAACATCCTCATCAGCGGTGGTCTTACCTACGGTAGCTACGAGTATGACGGCACACGCGCCACGATCGCCGGTCTCAACTCCTTCAATGGAGTCGACCAGAACGTGATCGACCTGTGGGCCGGAGTCAGTGGTGATGTCTATCGCAATGACAAGTTGCGCCTGACTCCATCGCTCGGACTGCACTACCTCAAGGCTGATACGGACACGATCATCGAGACCGGTTCCGCTTCTGCCCTGACGGTGCTTGGATTCGATGAGGATGCATTCCTCGCCGAGTTCGACTTCACCGCTGAGTATGCAGTGACGAACAACTTCCTGGTTCTGGGAAGCGTTGGTTACACCTACAACTTCATGGATTCCGACCGGACGCTCACGTCGTCCTTCGGTGGCGTGGGAACTCCGTTCTCCGTGCTCGCTCCAGGAATGGGTGATGACTTCTTCTCGGTGGGTGTGGGTGCCGTCTGGCATGCAACCGACGCCTGGACCTTCTCCACGGGCTACCGTGCTGAGTTCGGTTCCGATCAGGACACCTCGAATTCCTTCGGCCTGGGTGCCTCGTTCAGCTTCTAAGCTGATCGGCAGTATCTAGCACGAATCTCACAGGGTGCGGTGGCCATGGGTCACCGCACCCTTTTTCGTGCGTTCGGGGCAGCGACGGAGTGACTTGAGGTTGGTGGACGGATTTCGCCAATTTGGCAGGTTCGCCCCTTGCCAAGGACGAGCGGTCTGGGCTAACAATCGGCTATGCGGAAATTGAAGTGTTTGCTGGTGGTGGCTGTTTCCAGTCTGTCGTTTTCCTGTGGTGAAAAGACAACCGCGACCTCATCGCAGAAGACCAACATGAGCAGTGGATATTCGAGTTTGAAAGAGCCATTCAAGGAGAGCGAATTCTCCGAATGGATGAGCAAGGCGGACCAACAGGTGGCCTACGAAGAGCGGAAAGAGGGCATGTATTTTGCCTATACCGAGGGGCGCAACAACGGCGGCTTCCATCAGTATCGCCACGTGATGAAGAAGTTCACCGGCGAGAACCATCGTGAGTTCGCCGTCTTCTGGGGTTTGTCCGAGAGTGAGTTTTACCAGATCGACCTGAGCATGCGGAAGAAGGGCTTTGAACGCGCCAACCTCCAGGTCTTTGAGGACGGAACCGGGAAGGCCTACCATCAGGTGCTCTGGTTGCTTCCCAATGCGAATTGATCTCCTTCCTGAGTCCTGATTTTTGCAATGCCGCTCATTTCTCGAATGGGCGGCATTGCCTTGTACGGTGGGCGCGCTAGCATTCGCCGCGACATGAGCGACCTCGCCTCGACCCTCGACCAAGCCACCAAGGACGGACTTCTACTGCCTGACGCCCGCAAGAACATCGATTTGCTGCTGAATGCCTCGACGAGCCCAGTGGTGCTTGCTTCGGTGACGGAGCTCGCGGTACGTGGTGAGTGGGAGGAGTTGAATGACCGGTTTTTCAAGACTCTGGCCTTCGGGACCGGCGGATTGCGAGGGCGGACGATCGGGCGGGTGGTCACGACTGCGGAGCAGGGCGAGGGTGGACCGAATGAGAGGCCGGAGCATCCGTGCAGTGGCACGGCATCGATGAATTTCTTCAATGTCTCGCGAGCGGTGCGGGGATTGATCGCGTATGCGAAGCGGCATGTGGGAACGGAGCGGAAGCCCAAGCTGGTTTTCGCTCATGATACCCGCCACTTTTCGAGGGATTTCGCCGAGTTCTGCGCGAAGGTCGCGTCGGAACTGGGTTGCGATGCGTGGCTGTTCGAGGATGCCCGCTCGACGCCTCAGCTCTCATTCGCGGTCCGGGACCTCCGGGCGGATGCCGGGGTGGTGTTGACGGCGAGCCACAACCCGTCGCACGACAATGGATTCAAGGCCTACTTCAATGATGGAGCTCAGATCGTCGAGCCGCACGCATCGGAGATCATCGCGGAGGTGAATGCCATCGAGAGCGAAGAGTATGATGCGGTTGCAGACGATCAGCGCGGCCGAATCACGGTGCTGGGTGCCGAGGCGGATCGGGGCTACATGGACCGACTGAAGTCACTGCTGATGCAGCCGTCGTTGCTTGAGGGGGCTTCCGCGAAGGTGGTGTTCACCAACCTCCATGGCACGGGTGGCCAGATCACGGTTCCGATGCTGAAGGAACTCGGTTTCGAGGTGCTGACGGTGCCGGAGCAGGACGTGCGTGACGGGCGGTTTCCGACTGTCGCCTCGCCGAACCCGGAGAATGCCGCGGCTCTCGAGATGGGCATCGCCCTCGCCGAGCAGGAGGGTGCGGAGATCGTGATCGGAACGGATCCTGATAGTGACCGCATGGGAGTGGTCGCTCGTGACGGAGCGGGGGTCATGCGCTTGCTGACGGGTAACCAGATCGGGTCGCTGATGGCATGGTATCGGGCCCAGGCGGCCTTCGAGATTGGTTGGCTCAACGAGACGACTCGGGCGCGCGCGCTTTTCGTCAAAACCTTCGTCACGACGGAACTGCAGAGTGCGATTGCCGCCAAGTTCGGTCTGGGTGTGGTGAATACGCTGACTGGGTTCAAGTACATCGCCTCGAAGCTGAGGAAATACGAGGACGCCATCCCCGAGGACAAGAAGGGCGACTATCGCTCGCTCGACGAGGACACGACCCGCAAGCTGCGCTTGGAATACTCGCGGTTCTTCCTGTTCGGTGGTGAGGAAAGCTACGGCTATCTGGGTTGTGACTTCGTCCGCGATAAGGATGCGAATGGTGCGGCCGTGATGTTCGCCGAAGTGGCGGCCTACGCCAAGGCGAAGGGGACGACGCTGCCGGATCTGCTCGACGAGATTTACAAGGAGTTTGGCTACCATGAGGAGCGTGGAAAGGCGCTGGTCATGGAAGGGGCGGATGGGGCCGCAAAAATCCAGTCCCTTGCCAGGTCGTTCTCGCAGCGTCCTCCCACCGAGGTGGATGGGGTGGCGGTCGAGCGGGTGCGTGACTTTTCGGTGGAGACGATCTTTGACGAAGAGGGCGACGAGCTTCCCAAGGAAGGCATGTTGTTTGTTGATCTGGCGGATGGCCGATCGTTCGCGGTCCGTCCGTCGGGGACGGAGCCGAAGATCAAGTTCTACCTGTTCGCGAAGTCCCCGCCCACGGATGAGCTTGCTGGATCAAAGGCCGCCGTTTCGGAATCGCTTGACCGGCTCTGGTCGGCGATTGAATCGGATGCGGCGGAGCGCATGCGCTGACGATGGCTGGTTCTTCTCCAAGGGGGGGCGGTGTCCTGCGCATCGGTGCCGCGGTGGTGACGGGCGGGATCATCGGATTGCTGTTTCCGCCATTCAATTGGGCCGGTTGGGTCTGGGTCTGTCTTCTACCTCTATTCATTGCGATCTGGTCTGCCAAGGGCAGGCGGGGTTGGAAGGGTTTTGGCATGGGCTGGCTGGCCGGGTTTGTCGCATCTCTGGTCAGTCTGCACTGGTTGACCGAGGTGACCTCGGTGGGGTGGGTCGCGTTGGCTGCCTACCTCGGTATCTTTCCGGGGGTATGGGGGCTGTTGATCGGGAAATGGGTGAACCCTTGGAAGCCCAAGGAAGAAGAGGGTAAGAAGGATTCTGCCATCCAGCGAAAGGTTCGTGCCAAGGTCGGCAAAGCGGCCGATCCGAAAAGCCATTGGCGCGCCTCATGGGACTCGCTGATCTTTGCATTTGCCGCGGCTTCGACATGGTGCGGACTTGAATGGTTGCGGGGCTGGCTGTTTACCGGATTCGGCTGGAATTCCCTGGGGGTCGCCTTCCATGAAACTCCGGTGATGGCCCAGTCTGCCGACCTGCTGGGGATCTGTGGCTTGTCGTTCCTGCCGGTCTTCCTGCAGGCGGTGCTGGTTCAGACGGGGGTCCGCCTGTGGGCGGAAACGAAGCGTGGGCGATTGAAGCCCCACGTGGATTTCGGAGTCGCAGCCATGCTGATCGCGGTGGCGTTCTGTTATGGCGTCTGGCGTTTGCACACGGTGCCTCAGGGCGAGCATGTGAGGCTGAAAGTGCTGCTCGTGCAGTTGAATGTTCCGCAGGATGCGGCGAAGCGTTTGTGGTCGCCTGAAGAGATTCATTTCGGATACGAGGAGGAAACCCTTGAGGCGCTCGAGGAGATTGAACGGCAGGACGCCAGTCGGTTTGAGGAGGCGGCGGCGCTGGGGCAGGAGATCCGCTTGAACACGCCGGACTGGATCATCTGGCCGGAGTCGGCGCTGTATGGGCGGATTCTCAGAATCGGTGACGAGGACTGGGCGATGTGGGGGCAGAATCTCGAGACCTTGGCCCGGATCCGGGAGCAGGGAACGTTCACGCTTGCGATGGGCCTGAACGAGGTCGAAGGCGAACGGTTGGGTCAGGATTTTGTTGAGAAGGTTGACGCGCGTCTGTGGAACTCGCTCGCGGTGTTTGACGAAAGCAGTGAATTGCTCACCTACCGCAAGCATCATCTGGTCATCTTCGGCGAATACATCCCCTTGGTGGAAACCCTGCCGTTTCTGAAGGCGATTTACGAGCAGCAGTCCGGTGCGAGCTATGGGGGCGCCTTTGCGAAGGGTGAGAGCTTTGATCCTCTGATGGTCGAGGCCGCGGGCGAGAGTGTCGGCCTGATTCCATCGGTGTGTTTCGAGGATACAGTGCCCCGTCTGATGAGGCGGTTTATCCGTCAAGGACCGCAGTGGATTGTCAATGTGACCAATGACGGCTGGTTCCGGGAGAGTCCGGGTGCCGCCCAGCATTTTGCCAATGCGCGCTTCCGGGCGATCGAGTTGCGACGGCCCATGGTTCGCAGTGCCAACAATGGCGTATCGGCCGCGGTGAATCCATTGGGGAGTACGGCTCATCCTGATGGAGGGCCACCCCAGGAACTCAGGGATGAGAATGGAAGCCACTTTACCCGAGGATGGTTGCTTGCCGAGGTGGACATTCCGAAGGAGCCATCCCTCACGCTCTACATGCTGATCGGAGACCTTGGAGTGGTCATGTTGGGGCTGTCAGGACTGGTGGTCGGCATCTGGAAAGGGCGGCGTGGATGACTTGGAGGCGGTCCGATCTCTTCGCGCTGGCATTCTTCACCGGTGCTGCGGTTCTCCTGATTCTATTGCAGGTGGTCCCGTTCAGCTATGGTCGGGATTACAGCAGTGGTGCAAGCGTCGCTGAGATGAAGGCATTCATGGGTTACCGGATCTGGCCTGAACTCTTGAGCGAGGTCATCGATCCAGGCAGTTTTGATCTTCTGGGTGCGGCCATTTCCGGTGGGTTGCTTCTCGGGACTCTGGTGGTCCTCGTTTCTCCGTTTGTGATTGGGATCGTGGCCGCCAACCGCGTGCTTTGGTGGTTCATCGCTGTAAGCTCTTCCTTGGTTGTGGTTGGTTTGACCGTCATGTTTTGTTGGCTGCTGGTGGTCGAAACGCCGAATCCGGACTACTGGCAAATGGGTCCCGGGCTCGTTTGCATCATGGTTTTCCCGATGTGCCACTTGGCGGGGGTTCTGTGCATTCGCAGGCGGGAGGCGGATACCTCCCTTGCGTCCGGTGTGGAGACCCGTTAGCGTCACGTCGTGGCCGAGCAGGGTGATGTAAGGGCAGTTCTTCAGTATGTTCCGCAGTTCCGTGGGCGGGTGTTCGTCGTATTGATTGAGGCCGGCCTGTTGCCTGAACCTGCGGTGGCCGAAAGCCTGCTCGATCTGGCGGCACTGGAGTCGGTGGGCGTCAAGCTGGTGCTGGGCGTCCTTGGGGGAGATGTGAAGGAGCTCTACGACTGGACGCTTGAGTGCGAGATCAAGTCGGCCCGCCTGTCAGTCCCCTTGGGAGATCCGGCTGCGGTTGCCGAAGCCAAGTCGATCCACGGCCGGGGACAGACCGTGGTCGCGGATGCCTCGTCGAATGCACCACTCGACTCTGAGGTCGTGACCTTTACCGTGGAAATGGGTGCGGTTAAATTGATTACCCTGCTTGAGCAGGCCATCTTGATTGATGGAGAACCGGTACCGGCCGTCCGTGCGGGCGATGCTCCGTCCGTTGCCAAGGATGGCAATGTGATCGGTGCGGATCTTCTTCTGGCCGCTGCCGCCGCCTGCGCGCAGGGGGTGCCTCGGGTGCATGTGCTGAACGGTCGGCAGCAGGGCGTGTTGGTCGATGAACTGTTCTCCAACGAAGGGGTCGGCACGATGGTCCACGCCGATGCCTATCGGGAGATCCGTGCTCTGAGGGAAGAGGATATTCCGGAGTTGCTCGGCATGATCGGGCGCTCGGTGCGGAGGAGCAAGCTCGTGCCCCGGAACTACGAGGACATCCTGGACCGGATCGATGACTATCACGTCATGACCATCGACGGGAATGTTGTCGGCTGTGTCGCCGTCCATGGCTATCCCGCGGAACGGACGGCCGAAGTGGCCTGTCTCTACGTGAAAATGGCGCACGAAGGGAGGGGATATGGTGCGGACCTTGCACGGCATGCGGAATGTGTCGCAAAGCGCGATGGGGTTCCCGAGGTGTTCGCCCTGAGCAATCGCGCCGCAAGTTTCTTCCTCGATACGATGAAATACCGCGAAGGTAGTATTTCAGATCTTCCCGGCGCACGGCGGGATCAGTTGTTGTCCAGTGGTCGTGATTCGCGGGTGTTTCTGAAGTCTTTCGCCGGATGCTGAGGAAATGCAACCGCTCAGGAGCGGAATCGGCATCATGATATTTTGGGTTTGCTGATGGCGAAGCATCGTTCAGTCTTCCGATTGTGAGCTCATGGCTGCTGGAGGGATCGGGTGACTGGTTGGACGACCGTGCGTTGTCCCATGGCATGGGGGTGTTCGAAACCCTGTTGGTGGTGGAGGGGAGCATCGTCGATGCGCCGTCCCACAGGCAGAGGATGGAGGACGGATGCGAGCGGATGGGTCTACGGTGTCCGGATTGGCGGGTGGTTGCCGAAGCGATTCAGCAACACTCGGCGGAGTTTGAGGATGGGATGCTGCGAGGTCGGGTGATGCGATCCGCGGGGGAAGGTGGATTGGCGTCCGATCACGGAGAAAACGAGAAGACGGTGCTCACCCTCGTTCCTTGGACGGAGGGGCCTCGTAGGTTGAAGGTCGCCACGGCGCCGTGGGCGAGGGATGAGCGCTCTCCACTCGCGGGGGTGAAATGCACCAGCTACGCCGAGAATCTGATGGCGCTTCGGATGGCTGCTGGTCAGGGGGATTTGGACGAGCTTCTTTTTGCCAATTCGAAGGGAGACTGGTGCGAGGGGACGACATCGAATGGCTTTGCCGTGATTGGAGGGGAGTTGGTCACCCCATCGCTGGACAGTGGCTGTCTGCCGGGGACGATGAGGTCCAAGGTGCTTCGGTGGGCCAGCGAGCTGGGAATTCCATGCCGGGAGCGGAGGATTCCCATGCAGGAGCTTGGAGAAGCGTCGGAAATCTTCCTGACCTCCGCCATCCGCGGGGTGGTTCCCGTCGTCGAATTTGACCAGAAACCTTGGCCTGAAGGGGAGGTCTGCAGAGGACTTCAGGGGCGCTGGCGGCGGCTCGTGGGGCTCGATCGCAGCTGATGTCTCGATTTCTCCAAAACACCGGCATTTTCCGGTCGCCGGGCTGAAAGGTCGGGCGCTAGATTCACGCACTCTTGTTGATCCACAAACCTAATACCATGTCACGTCCTGTTACTCTCTTTACCGGCCAATGGGCGGATATTCCCGCCGAAGAACTGCTCCCGAAAGTCAAAGCCATGGGCTTTGACGGTGTCGAACTCGCCTGTTGGGGGGATCATTTCGATGTTCAGGCGGCACTCAATGATCCGGCCTACATTCCCGCTCGCTGGGAGCTGCTGAAAAAGCACGATCTTTCGTGTTTCGCGATTTCATCGCACCTGGTCGGTCAGGCCATCTGTGACCCGATCGACTCCCGGCATCAGGCGATTCTGCCTGATCACGTTTGGGGTGATGGGGACCCGGAAGGTGTTCGTCAGCGTGCGGCCCAAGAGATGATCGATACCGCCAAGGCGTGTCGCAAGTTCCTCGATGCGGGCAAGAACTACATGGCAGGACGTCCTGGAGGCTCCGGGAAAGCCGTGGTGAACGGATTCACGGGTTCATCGATCTGGCACGCACTCTATGCATTCCCTCCGACCAGTCAGGAATACATTCAGGCCGGATTCGATGATTTCGCAAAACGGTTTGCGCCCATCCTTGAGGCGTTCGAGGCCGAGGATGTCTACTTCGCGCTCGAGGTCCACCCGACTGAAATCGCATTCGACATCGCCTCGGCTGCACGAGCCGTGGAAGCCGTCGGTGGTCACTCCCGCTTCGGGTTCAACTATGATCCGTCCCACCTTGGCTACCAGGGGGTCGACTACGTGAAGTTCATCCGGGCGTTCGCGGACCGGATCCATCATGCCCACATGAAGGATGCCTGGTGGGGGCACGGCAATGGAGACGTCGGAGTGTTCGGCGGACACACGGATTTCACGGATGCGCGCCGCTACTGGGACTTCCGTAGTGTCGGACGGGGTGACATCAACTTCGAGGAAGTGATCGTCGCCCTTAACGACATCGGCTACACAGGCCCGCTGTCGATCGAGTGGGAGGACGGTCGGATGGACCGCTTCCACGGCGCGACCGAGAGCTGTGCTTATGTGAAGGACCTGGATTTCCCGGTGAATCAGGCTGCCTTCGACGCCGCATTCGACAACTCCAACCAATAAGACCACATGTCGATTCGAGTAGGAGTGATCGGTGCGGGCGGGATGCTACGCTATCATCAGGCAGGTTTCCGTCAGGCTGGAGCTGAGATCGTAGCGGTGGCGGATCCGGCTCCCGGAGCTGCCGAACGGGCATGCAAGGAGTGGGTGATCAAGGACGCCTACGAGAAGGTGGATGAGATGTTGGAGCGGGAGGATATCGACGCAGTCTCCATCATTGTCCCCAACAAGTTTCACCAACCCCTTGCCATCCAGGCACTGCAGGCGGGGAAGCATGTCTTCAGTGAGAAGCCGCCGGCTTTGAATGCGGCGGAGGTCGAGGAGATGATCTCGGTGTCGCAGGCCGTGGGTAAAACCCTGATGTTCAATTTCAACAACCGGGCAAGACCTGAGTCGCTCGCGATGAAGTCCTACGTCGCGGACGGGACGATCGGAACGATCAATTCAGCCCAAGCCAAGTGGGTCCGCAGAACCGGCATTCCCGGCTTCGGTGGGTGGTTCACCACCCGCGAACTCGCGGGTGGCGGTGCCTTGATCGACCTGCTCCACATGGTGGACCTCGCGATGCACTTCATGGGTTACCCGGAGCCTGCCTACGTCATGGGTCAGACATTTGATGACTTCATCACCGACAAGAATTTCAAAGGGCCCTGGGGCATTCCTGACAAGAAGGATGGGACGACGGATGTCGAGGCGGCCGCCCATGGTTTTGTCACGTTCAAGACCGGGCAGGTGCTGTCGTTGCAGGTTTCCTGGGCGGAGATGGTGAAACGTGAGGAGGTCTCCGTGGTGTTCCAGGGCACCGGAGCAGGCGGCAAGGTCGAGCGACTTTTCGGTCGTGACGGTTTTGACGAAACGGCGATTGATACCTGTGAGCTCTACGTGCAGGAAAATGGGAATTCCGTGAACCGGCAGGTGGTTGTTGAGGAATGCGAGGACATGGGGCGAAGCGCTTCTGCGGCGAACTTCATCGAGACGCTTGCCGGGGTGGCTGAGCCACTCAATACGGCGCACGAGGCGCTGAAGCTCATGCAGGTCATCGATGCGATCTATGAATCGGCGCGGACCAAGGCACCAGTGAAGGTGGGCTTCGATCACTAACAGAAATACTTCAGACGATCATGAAACGAAAATTGCGAATGGGAATGGTTGGCGGTGGAAGAGGCGCGTTCATTGGCGCTGTCCACCGCATGGCCGCCAATCTGGACGGTCGGATCGAGCTGGTGGCGGGGTGCTTTTCGTCGGATGCCGAGAAGAGCCGGCTTTCGGGCGAGGACTTCTTCCTCGAACCATCAAGAATCTACGATTCCTACGAAAAGATGGCGGAGGCGGAGGCCGCGCTTCCTTTGGGTGAGCGAATCGACTTTGTGTCGATCGTGGTCCGCAACGACCTTCACGTGCGGGTGGCCAAGGCGTTTCTGGAAGCCGGCATCAACGTGATTTGTGAGAAGCCGCTTTCCTACTCGCTTGAGGAAGGTCGCGAGCTCGCCGAGGTCGTGAAGAAGAGCGGCAAGGTATTTGCCCTGACGCACAACTACACCGGCTACCCGATGGTGAAGGAAGCGCGTGCCATGGTGAAGTCCGGCAAGCTCGGGCGTATCCTCAAGATTGTTGCGGAGTACCCGCAGGGCTATGCGATCACCGCGTTGAAGAGTGAGGAAGAGGGCTCGATTTCCAACTGGAGGATGGATCCATCGGTGTCGGGAATCTCGAACTGTGTTGGCGACATCGGATCCCACGCCGAGAACCTTGCTCGCTACATCACCGGGCTCGAGCTGGAGGAAGTTGCCGCTGAACTGACGACATTCATTCCGGGCAGGCCACTGGACGACGATGGCAACATGCTGGTCCGCTATCAGGGCGGCGCGAAGGGAATCCTGTATTCCTCGCAGATTTCGACCGGCGATGAAAACAACCTGAACATCCGCGTTTACGGCACGGAAGCCTCGATCGAGTGGCATCAGGAGCATCCCAATGAGCTGATCGTGAAGTTTGCCGAGAAGCCTCGTGAGATCTGGCGGCGAGGCAACAGCTACAATGGTCCTGAAGCGGTCAAGCACACTCGCTTGCCATTCGGCCACCCCGAAGCCTTCATCGAAGCGTTTGCCAACCTCTACATGTCGGCCGCTGAGGCGATCGGCGACGAAGTCGAGGGTTCCTACCCGCGTGCGGAAGGCTATGATTTCCCGGACATCAAGGACGGTCTCGCAGGGATGGCATTCATCGAAGCCGCCGTCGAATCATCGAAGAACAACGCCGCCTGGACGAAAGTCGCGCACTGAAGACAACCAACCGATCCGCTTATGAAAACATCCATGATTCTGCCTCTCGTTCTGGGAGCCTGTGTATTTCTCGTTGCCGCATCCAAAAAGGAGTCTGCTCCTGCCGGTGCGGAGAAGAAGATCACTGCGGCCCTCCCCGGCGAGGCCTATGCGAAGCCGAAGAAGGAGCGCAAGGTACTCGTTTTCTCGAGGACGGTGGGCTTCCGTCACAAGTCGATCGCGACTGGGAAGATTGCCTTGGCTGAAATGGGGAAGAAGACGGGTGCTTTTGACGTCGTGATCAGCGATGAGCTGGAGAATTTCGAGCCGGGTAAGATCGATGAGTTCGATGCCATTCTATTTCTGAGCACGACACAGAATGTCTTCAAGGGGGCCAAGGACGAGAAGGTGCTTCAGGACAGCCTGATGAAATTCGTGAAGGGCGGTAAGGGTTTTGTGGGGATCCACGCGGCGACCGATACCTTCTACAACTGGGCCGAATATGGGGAGATGATCAACGGCTACTTCGATGGTCACCCATGGCGTGCTGGAACCCAGGTTCACATCAAGGTCGAAGACGGAAAGAAGGATCACCCGCTGGTTGCCATGTTTGAAGGCGAACCGCTTGAGTTCAAGGAGGAGATCTATCAGCACAAGGACCCGTATGACTCAAGCAAGGTCGACATGCTCCTTCGCCTCGACCCCGAGAAGAGTGAGAAGGTCAAGGGCTTGAAGCGGAAGGACAACGACTACGGTGTCGCCTGGGCCAGAACCTGGGGCGAGGGGCGGGTCTTCTACTGTTCGCTAGGCCACAACCACGACATGTTCTGGCACCCGAAGGTCCTGCGTCACTACCTCGCAGGCATTCAGTGGGCGCTTGGCGACTACGAAGTCGAGATCTCGCACTGATGCCCTGACTAGTCTTTGGTCTTTGGCCTGGGTGGTGGAACCACCACCCGTGGCCGCGGGCGTCGGGGTTCACCCGGTTGAGCCGGCTGTTGGGGAGTATCTGCAGGGCGTGTCGGGTTCTGGGGCCGAGAGGGGGCTTTCACGAATTGTTTCCTCCCGAGCTTGGCGTCGTTCAGAGTGATATCATCGACGTTGACAGTCCTGAACCGGTAGGCTGGATCCAGCTCGTTGATGATCGTGCTGAGGCAATCCTGCACGGCCTTCGCACCATAGAAGGGGCCGGATCCGGCGCCGCCACCGGTGTGGGTCTCGATCAATACGAGTTCACCCTTGGATAGAATGAACGAGGGATGTCCTGAATCGCCGGCGATCAATTTTTTCTGCCTGGATTCAGGGTTCCTTCTGTCGGAGCGGAAGCCGATCGTCGTATTGGAGATGCGGCCGATCTGATGGAAATACAATTTGCGCTTCTGCTCCGTGATCAGAGCGGTAGCGCCAATCAGCGCTTCGCCTCCATCCGCCCGTGGCGCAGGAAGGGGATAGGTGCGGACCGAGGCGGGGAGAGGTTGATCGAGCAGGCCGATCGCGACGTCCCCGGAGAATTTCCTCTCCTTGAAATGGATCACCTTCTCCACGCGGCGCACATGCCGGTTTCCCTTCCGGTCGTGATAGACCAATGGTTCCCCTTGCTTCCGGATGTAGTGCGATGCCATCACGACGTGTCGCGGTGTGATGGCGGTCGCAGTGTTCGACCGGTCCCAAGCGACACCGGTGAGATCGAGTTTCCACGGCCATCCCTGGTTCCAGAGAACCGGGCCATCGACACGGTAGTTTTTGAACAGGTCGGAACTGCCCTCAGCGCCTTGAGCCACCTGCCACAGTCTGAGGTCCGGATGGTGGGGGGCACCGGCGTCACCGCCGGAAGAGCACGAGATCAGGGTGAATGCGAGTAGGGAGGCGATCCGAAACACGGATCATCTTTCCCCTCGGATGCAGGCCTTGTAAATCCTCCATTTTCAGCGGCGAGGAGGACCACCGGGTCCACGCGATCCACCCGACCGTGGGCCCATGGGTGGGTGGGGGCGTTCGCCGCCCGTCCCGCCGGGGTGGCCACCGGGCCCGGGGCCCTTGCGTTCGAATGATTCATCCGGCGTGCCTCGGAACATGCGGGGAATGAAGGGGTAGTCGGCGGTCAGGACGTAGTAGTAGGTGCCATCCGGAAACTCCGGAGTGACACCTTCCCGGCCATTGCACTCATCGAGGTCACCGATGCCTTGCCTGTATTCGTAGTCCAGTGTGAAGGTCCCGTCATACTCACCACGTGGAGTCCCGGCACCTCCCTCGCGCTTTCCTTCCTTCAGCTGGTAGCTGGACTTCAACTCGACGACTTCACTGGCGGCATCCTTGGGATCCTTGTAGCCGTAGAGCCCGTAGATCGGGAATCCATCGGCAGCCCAACCGATCTGAACCATTCCCTTTTCGTTTCCTGCCAGCTTGTCAAGCAAGCCCGTGGGCAGCCCATGGTAGTGGTAAGCCCCGTTTGGCTGCACATGGGCATGGTGTTCGTCCAAGCCCAGATTGATCTCGCCGCTGAGCGCTTCGTAGTTCCATTCCGAGCTGCGGTCGTTGCGGTAGAATTCGGCGGTGCCCGGATCAAACAGCACTCCGTTCAACGCCACTCCGAAGGGTTGGCGAGTGAGTGCGATGGGTTCCTCGGCCACCTTCGGCTTGAGCGGGACACTCAGGCTGGAGGACTGTTCTCGAACCGCGTGGGGATTTCCGCGGCCAGGAAACTTCCCGGTCTCGTGATCGGGAATGCCATTGGATTCAATGATGCGCAGGTCCCCTTCGATCCGGATTGAGACCTGGTTGGTCGCGGAGACTTCTTCATGTGCCTTTTGAAGGCCAAGGTCCTCCCCGTGGACCGAGGGGGGATGGTCGGGGTGGGCCAGTGCTGGCAACACGAGGAGAGGGAGCAGGAATGCGTGTTTCATCGGGAGAAGACTGAGTGCGGATTGTAAAGAATTGATGTGCGGATGAAAAACTTCCGGCAGGGTTGTGGCATTCCGGATCGGGGCTTGGAATCGACCTCTGGGCATGAAGGGATGTCGCGATGTCAGAGCAAGAGCGCTACCGGGAAGCTCCATGGTCGGCTGGATTTCGCGCCGCCAGGGCGAATCTCGTGCCCGGTCTCCTCGTCCAGAGCGTGATGGTCGGGGTGCTGGTCGCCTACTACCTGTGCCCGCCTGTGGCGGGGTTTCTGGACCGGATCGCGATGATCAAGACCGAGTCGGGTTACTGGTTCAGTATCGCCGTTGGCATCATCGCGGGAGGCGTCCTGCCTGAGGTGCTTCGCTGGGTCGTGCTGCAACGGGTGAAGTGGAGCAAGCGGAACACCACCAACGTGCTGTTCGCCATCCCGTTCTGGAGCTTCATTGGGATTCTGGTCGACTGGTTCTACCGACGTCAGGCTGAATGGTTCGGTGATGAGGCGTCCTTGGCGGTGGTGGTTCCCCAGGTCCTGATCGACCAGTTCGTCTTCACCCCCGTCCTCACCGCGCCCATGACGGCCATCCTCTACGACTGGAAGGACGCCGGTTTTCAGTGGTCGCGATCCTTTCTCACGACAAGATACTATCGAGATAGTATTTTTCCGACCCTGGTTGCGATCTGGTGTGTGTGGATTCCGATTGTGACGGTGCTCTATACCCTGCCCGAGACGGTGCAGATCCCGCTCTATGCGCTGGCTCTGACCCTGTGGGTCATGCTCTACACATGGATGAGTGAGGATCGGGCCCGGCGGAATGCCGGGTGAAGTGGTTTGGCGGCCGTCTTAGGACGATCCTCCTTGGCAGGGAAGGGAGAAATGGGGAGTCTTGGATTGATGAAACTCAAATTTTGTGGAGCCGCCGGTACGACGACCGGTTCGCAGCATTTGCTGGAGGTGAACGGAAAGAAGATCCTTCTGGATTGTGGGCTCTATCAGGGGCGCAGGTCGGAAGCCTATGACATCAACTGCGGGTTTCCCCATTTCGATCCTGCCGAAGTGGACGTCGTTGTGTTGTCGCACGCCCACATCGACCACAGCGGTAATCTCCCGAACCTCACGAAGCGTGGTTTTTCGGGGAACATTTATGCGACCTTCGCCACCCGTGACTTGTGCACCATCATGCTTGCGGACAGTGCCCACATTCAGGAGCAGGATGTTGAGTGGTTGAACAAACAGCGGGCGAAGGATGGTGAGTCACCCGTTGAGCCGCTGTATCGGAAGGAAGACGCGGAGCGTTGCCTCCGGCAGTTCGTGACCGTTGGTTACGAACGCCCGATGTTGATTGCCGACGGGGTGACGCTCAGGTTTTATGACGCTGGTCACATCCTCGGGGCGGCGCAGGTTCTTCTCGAGGTCGAGGATCGCGAGGATGGTGGAAAGCGGAAGCGCTTCCTCTTTTCGGGTGACATTGGTCGAGGGGGGAATGATGTCCTGCGCGACCCGGTGGCTGTTCAGGATGTGGATTTCCTCCTCATGGAATCGACCTATGGCGGTCGCGAGCACGAGCTTCCCACTGGAGCCGACGAAGCGGTGGCGGAGGTTCTTGAACGGTCTCTGGCACGGGGAGGCAAAGTGTTGATCCCGGCCTTTGCGGTCGAGCGGACGCAGCAGCTTATCTACGTGCTGCATCGCCTTTTCCACGAGAAGAAGATCCCGCAGGTGCCTGTGATCGTCGACAGTCCCTTGGCGGTGGGAGCCACCGAGATATTTCGCCTTCACCCCGAATGCTTCAACGAGGATGTGTATTCCTTCCTTTTCGAGGACAAGAAGGATCCATTTCACTTCGAGGGGTTGAAGCTGGTGCGGTCGGTTGTGGAGTCGAAGAAGCTCAACCAATTCGAGGGACCGTGTATCATCATTTCTGCTTCAGGCATGTGTGAGGCGGGACGGATTCGGCACCACTTGAAGTCGGGCATTGGAGACCCGCACAACACGGTGTTTTTCGTGGGGTATTGTGCGGAGAACACTTTGGGCCGGTTCATCCGGGACGGACGCAAGGAGGTGAATATCTTCGGTAAGCGACATGCGGTTCGTGCGAGTGTCGAGGCGATCGACTCGTTCTCCGGTCATGCCGATCACTCGGAGTTGATGGACTACTTCCAAGCCATGACGGGCTCCCGCTCCAAGGTGTGGCTGGTGCATGGGGAGGAGGATCGATCTCTTGCCCTGCGTGATGCCCTGAGGAAGGATCACAAGGGTGATGTTTCGGTGGCGGAACTGGGGTCGATCGTCGAGTTCTAGAGGAGTTCCCAAAATGCTTGCCAAGGCTTGGTCGGTGCCTTATCCCATCGCCCTCGCCTGCAAGGGACAGGGGCGGTTAGCTCAGTGGTAGAGCACATCGTTCACACCGATGGGGTCACTGGTTCGAACCCAGTACCGCCCACCATTCCCGCAACAGAGAGCCAGAAACCACCATCGTGTGTCCGGCACTCGACGACATCGTCCCGAGTGGGATTGTCTTGGAGAGAAGCTGCGTGCCCAGGCGCTGTTGCGTGGGGTTTTGCTTTCCGGGCCCGTGTCGGGATTCAGCGGCGGGGAATTGGGCGCATGCTCAGGTGGACTCCCTTTCCAGAGCATCGAAGGGACTGCGGGAAATCCTGACGAGATGGGAGGGACCATCGGTCGACAGACCCCGGAGATACTTCCATCCTGGTGGACCCGACAGGAGTCGAACCTGTATCAACGGCTTCGGAGACCGCTATTCTATCCATTGAACTACGGGTCCTGAAAGAATCAGGATGGGGTGCCAACGCTGGCGTCGGCGGGCCGGAGTGTTATCGCCCCGGTTGTGAATTGGCAAGGAGAACCGTGCGGGCTTCCTCAGGCGCCGACTCAGCGGAAAAACTTCTGCATGGTCTCGTTGACGGCCTCTTGAATCCGCTGTTGGCGAACCGAGTCCGAGAGCCCTTTGTGGATGTCGCGCTTCGCAAAATTGCGGTACACCAACTTGTTGGTTTTGGCGTCCATGACATCGACTACGATGGCTCCACGCTCGAACTGATCGGGGCGCTGATTTTCCACGACACCACGAACGTGAGCCACATCGGCGATGTGCTCGGCGTCCCTGCCGTAGCCGAAGTAGTCATCGATCAGGAGCGTCGAAGCGTTGTCCTGGATCAGCAGCAGGTAGCCGACGACGAGGTCGGCATCGCTTGTCTTCACTTGAAGTCCGTTGGCGCGGAAGGTGTCAGCCAGAGCCTTCTGGATCATGCGGTTGGTCGAAGCGTCAACGTCGGCGAAATCAGGCTTCTTGTCCGTCTGAACCAGTCGTGCCGAGGTGTATCCCTTGGATTTGCCGGAAGGCATGTCGACTCGATTCCCACAGGCGGTGAGAAGCAAGGTGGTGATGGCGGTGAGTGCGGGAATGAGGAGGACTTTCATGAGCGGGATGCTGGGTTCAGAGGTTGGAGTGTTCGAGGGCGGCCTTGATGAATCCGGAGAAGAGGGGATGCGCCTTGTTCGGTTTTGACTGAAACTCGGGGTGGAACTGGGCGGCGAGGTAGAAGGGGTGATCGGGGATCTCGATGATCTCAACGAGCCCCTCGTCGGCGGAGACTGATGAGATGACCAAGCCTGCTTCCTGCAGTCGATCCTGGAAGTCGGAGTTGAATTCGTATCGGTGGCGATGGCGCTCGTGAATCGTGGCAGCACCTCCGTAGAGATCCGACGCCCGGGTGCCAGCGAAGAGAATGCTTTCACACGCACCGAGGCGCATCGTCGCTCCCATGTCTTCGACGCCCTTTTGTTCCTCCTGCAGGCAGATGACCGGATAGGGGGTTTCCTTGTCGAACTCGGTCGAATTCGCATCGCGCAGCTTGCAGACATTGCGCGCGAACTCAATGGTCGCGATCTGCATGCCGAGGCAAATGCCGAAGTAGGGGATATCGGACTCGCGTGCGTAGCGAGCGGCGAGGATCTTGCCTTCGGTGCCGCGGTCACCGAAGCCACCGGGGACAAGGATGCCATCGACGTCGCCAATGGCACTTGCTGCTCCGTGATCCTCAATGGCCTCGGCTTCGACACGGACGATGTTGACCTTGGTATCGTGATGGGCACCGGCGTGGATCAGTGACTCGTAGATCGACTTGTAGGCGTCCTGCAGTTCGATGTACTTGCCGACCACGGAAATGGTGACCTTGTGCTTCGGATGGATGACCTTCTGCACGAAGCGCTCCCAATCTTCGATCGCTGGCGATGGTGTGTGTCCAAGGCCGATCTTGTCGACGACCAGGCGGTCGATCTTGTCACGACGGAGATCGAGCGGGCATTCGTAGATCGTGTGGTCGACATCGCGGAAGGCGACGACGTTCTTTCGCTCCACGTTGCAGAACATGGCGATCTTGCGCCGGTTGTCCTCATCCAGATCCGCCTCCGTGCGGCAGATGATGATGTCGGGCTGGATGCCGATCTCACGGAGCTTGGCGACCGACTGCTGGGTGGGCTTGGTTTTGATCTCTCCGGCAGCCTTGATGAAGGGGAGGAGGGTCACGTGGATGAAACAGACGTTTTCCTTCCCGACTTCCAGCGCATACTGCCTGAGTGCTTCGAGGAAGAGGAGGCCTTCCATGTCGCCCACGGTTCCACCGATTTCGGTGATGAGGACATCAACGTCCGGATTGTCGGCCGTGACGCTACGCAGCCGGTCCTTGATCTCATCGGTCACGTGGGGAATGAACTGCACGGTCTTCCCGAGGTATTCGCCACGGCGCTCCTTCTTGATGACCGAGTCAAAAACCTGTCCCGAGGTCAGGTTGTTCATCTTCGAGAGAACTCCCGACGTGAAGCGTTCGTAGTGTCCGAGATCGAGGTCGGTTTCCGCACCGTCGTCGAGGACGTAGACCTCACCGTGCTGGAAGGGCGACATGGTGCCCGGGTCGACATTGAGGTAGGGGTCGAACTTCTGCATCAGGACCTTCAGGCCGCGGTGTTCGAGAAGTGTGCCGATGGATGCGGCGGCAAGTCCCTTGCCCAAGGAGGAGACAACGCCTCCGGTAACAAAGATATATTTCATGCAGCGTGAAGAGGTGATCAGGATGAGGTGGAAAGAAGGATGCGCTCGACTTCGAGGGCTTGCTCGGGGGTGTCGACGCCTGGTGCGGTATCGTGGGTCGGGATGACCTTGATGGAGGCTCCGTTTTCCAGAGCGCGCAGCTGTTCGAGGGACTCGGCTTGCTCAAGCAGTGATGGAGGCCAAGCCACGAACTGTTGGATGAATCCGCGGCGGTAGGCGTAGATGCCCTTGTGTCGGTAGACCGGAAGTCCGGCGACCTGGTTGCGGAAATACGGAAGGGGCGAGCGGGAAAAGTAGAGTGCCCGGCCGTCGATGGCGGTGACGACCTTGACCACATTCGGGTCGCCGACCGCTGGATCCGAGGGGTCGAGAGGATTGGCCGCGGTGGCCATGTCGAGCTCGGGCTCGACCGTCATCAGGGTGGCCAACTCGTCGATCAATGCTGGGTCGATCAGGGGTTCGTCCCCCTGGATATTGACGACGTGTGTGGTGGCAGGAAGTTTTTCGATGGCTTCCGCCAGTCGGTCGGTTCCAGTTGGATGGCTGTCTGAAGTCATGATCGCCTTGCCACCGAAGGCTCGGACAGCCTCCTCAATGCGCGGGTCGTCGGTCGCAACCCACACGTCATCAAGCATCTTGCATTGCTGGCAGCGATCCCACACGTGATGAATGAGCGCCTTTCCCGCGATCTCATGCAGGGGCTTCCCGGGGAAGCGTGAAGACCCCCAGCGCGCTGGGAGAATACCGGTGATGTGGATGCCGCTGGGGTTGGAACTCACTGTGCTTGGCGGCAGACTAAGGGCCCTGCAGAGCCATGAGCAAGAGTGGATCCCCGCGTTTGGCAGAAAGTCAGTGGCCTCGCCAAGAACCTTCGGATTCTACGTAGCGAAGCGCCTTTTCGTAGGAAGCGCCTGTCAGAAAATGATCAAGGCGGGCGTCGATTTCATGCCGGTGTTCGCGGTGCCAGCGGTCGATTGCTTCGGACACCTCCTTGAGGGCCGCAAACTGACCATCCGGATCGCGATCCCGCCATTCATGATCGCCGATGATGGAGAGTCGGCGGTGGAGAAGTTCCGCGAGCTGGGATGCGTTCATCGGGCAGAGCGTGGGGCGGATCCGACAGGATGGCAAATCCGGCGTGGACGCTGAGCCGACAATCTCCCTAACTTCGGCCATGGAGATCGTTGGCTTGGCCGGTGCTTTTACGAAATGGGACTGGGGCGTGCTGCTCGGTTATCTGGTGCTGTGCACGTGGGTAGGTCATCGGATGAGTGGCAAGCAGTCCACGATCAAGGATTTCTTCCTCGGCGGACGCTCGCTGCCGTGGCCAGCCGTCAGTGGCTCAATCATCGCTACGGAGATCAGCGGAGTCACCTTCATCGGCGTGCCGGGCACTCTCTTCGCCCTCAATGGTGATTTCTCCTACTTGCAGTGGGCGATCGGCTCGATTCTTGCCCGCTTCCTCATCGCGAAGTTCCTCGTGCCGCTTTACTACGAGCAGGAGATTTACAGTCCCTACGACTACATGGGGCGCCGCTTGGGTAGAGGTGCGAAAAAGATCGCGACGGTCCTATTCACCTTGGGAAGCATCCTGGGACAGAGTGTCCGAGTGCTTGTCGCGGCCATTCCCCTGAAGGTGGTGACCGGGCTCCCGATCGAAATCAGCATCCTGATCATCGGGCTCTTTGCGATCGGTTGGACGCTGATGGGGGGGATGCAGACGGTCATTTGGACCGATGTGATGCAGTTCATCCTGTTCGCCTTCGGGGGCGTTCTCGCACTGATCTGGATCGTTGGGGGCGTTCCCGGTGGCTTCGGGGAGTTCTGGAGTTTGGCGGATTCCTTCGGGCGCACTCGGGTCATGGACTTCACTTTCGGGTTTGAGCGGGAGTTGCAGTTCACGTTCTGGGTGGCGATTTTTGCCGTGCCTTTCCAGAATCTGACGGCCTTTGGGGTCGATCAGCTGAATGCCCAGCGCATGTTCTGTTGCCGGAATGCGAAGGACGCGGGCAAGGCCCTGATGTTCAGCTGCGTGGGCCAGGTGCTTACGCTGCTGATGCTCATGGTGGGGGCCGCCCTCTTCGTTCACTATCATCTTCACCCTTTCAACGAAGCAGAGGCCGAGTTGGTGAAGGCCGGGGCTGACACGATAGGGAACAGCCAGGTTCGGGTGACGGGAGAGCACGACTACATTTTCCCGATGTGGATTGTGACCGTCCTGCCGGCCGGGGTCAGCGGGTTGCTGCTCGCCGGCGTATTTGCGGCCTCAATTTCGAGTCTGGACTCGATCCTGGCCGCGCTCAGCCAGACCACCTTGTCGCTCTGGTATCACCCGGAAGACCGGACCGATGAGGAGATGGAAAAGCTCAACCTGGTGTGGAAGTCCCGGGTGCTGGTCATGATCTGGGGCCTGCTTCTGACGGGGTTCACCTTGTTGCTCAATGAGGCGCGGGAGGGTATCCCGATTCTTCCGCTCGCGTTCGGAATGACTTCATACACGGTCGGCCCCCTGTTGGGGCTGATGGTGTGCGCGATGGTGGGTCGCGGCAGTATCCCGGGCCTGATCGTGGGCGCTGCGGCTTCGTTTGCCCTGGTGGCGCTGATCCGGCCCGACATCTGGGTGCTGCTCGGCAATGTCGATGTCCCCCTGACTTGGCTCAGCGTGTTCCACACCTTTGACGCCGACTTGCTTGAAGAGGGCAAGGTGCTGTCTCTGTTCTGTTACGCTTGGACGTGGCCGGTCACCGCCGTTCTGACCTTCCTTTGTGGATGGCTGCCGGGGAAGAACTACGAGAGGAAGCAAGCAGCCTGATTCATCGCCGAATCAGGACGCCGTGAGTGGAACTCCGGCGGAGGATGTGCGACAACACACTCAGCATAGGAGACTTGCGATCTCACCTCGAAGGTCGCAGTGGTGAAGGGGAAAGTTTTGTAGAGTGTGACGAATTCGACACTCACGGATTGCGCGTAAAAAATACCACAAAGAGCTTATAAATAGCAAAATGGAATGAGTGCAAAGATCTGCGTGGGTGCGAATGGTTTAGCTGCGTTAAGTGTTCCCTTGGTCAAGATTTAAAAAAATCCGAGCCGTGGAACGCCCGTGGAAACAGGGGTGGTTGCTCCATCTGTTAGAGGGCTTTGAAAAGGGTTTCTCTTGGAGCTGGGATGAGGGGTAAAAACCTCCCTGCACCGGGGCAGTCGAAGGCGATGTCGTTAGGGGTGTGTGAAAGAAAAACCAAATTTTTTAGAGTCGGAAAATCAGATGGAACAGGTGGAGGTGAAGGACAGTGAGGGCCATGGGGAGCGCGGCGTGGACATGGAGGATGCTTGGGCGGCCGTACGGGGTCGTCTCAGTGAACTCGTCAGCGTGGATGCGTTCGAGCGTTGGTTTAAGGCGTGTCGTCTGGTCGAGGTGGAGAACCGCGTGGCCAAGATCGGGATTCCCAATGAGATCCATCAGGTATGGATCGAGAGCAACTACATGACCGAACTCCATGCGGCCTTGAACGAGATGGTCGATGAGGTGGTGGAGGTGCAGTTGGTGATCGAGCAGGCCAAGGTTGCGAAAAGCGAGGTCGTGCAGGAATCCGTGGATTCGGAGGATGCCGAGGATTTGTTCCCGGACACGGTCGGCGAGGACGACGGCATCGAGGTGGAGAAGCGTTTGAAGCGTGTTGGGTTGAATCCTTCGTTCACCTTCGACTCCTTCGTGGTGGGCGCGAACAGCCAGTTTGCCCATGCTGCCTGCGAAGCGGTGGCCACCGGCAAGGGATCGGCATTCAACCCCCTCTTCATTCACGGCGGACCTGGATTGGGGAAGACCCACCTGATGCAGGCGGTTGGGCGCCAGCGGCTTGCCAGCGAAGCCTCTGGCAAGGTTGTCTACATGACCTGCGAGAAGTTCACCAACGAGTTCATTGATGCGGTCCGCAAGGGCGATCTCGAGCGGTTCAGGCGGCGGTATCGCACCGCCGAGATGATGCTGATCGATGATGTTCAGTTCATCGCAGGGAAGGAGCGCTCCCAGGAGGAGTTCTTCCACACCTTCAACACCCTGCTGGATGGACGCTGCCAGGTGATCCTGACCAGTGACCGCCCTGCCTCTGAGATCAAGAACCTCGAGCCCCGGTTGGTGTCGCGTTTCGAGTGTGGTCTGACCGTCGAGTTGCAGCCTCCTGGCTTCGAGACCCGGCTGGCCATCCTCCAGCACAAGGTGGCCGAGTGGGGCGTGAAGGTGGATGATGGCATCATCCGTCTGCTCGCCGAGCGCCTGACCACCAACGTGCGCCGTCTTGAAGGTGGCCTGATGCGGGTCGGGACCTTCGCGTCGCTGGCGGGTGAGCGCGTGACGGTCGATAAGGTGGAGCACCTCCTCCGGGATCTCTTTCGCGAAGAAAACAGCCGGCAGGTGACGATCGACTCGATCCAGCGTTTGGTGGCCGAGCAGTTCGACATGCGTCTGGCCGACATGACGAGTCGGCGGCGCCCGGCGAGTATCGCCGTGCCTAGGCAGATCGCGATGTATCTGAGTCGGACCCACACGAAATGCTCTCTGGTGGAGATTGGGGATGCGTTCGGTGGGCGGGATCACGGTACCGTCATTCACGCGGTGAAGAAGGTAAAAGCGCAGATTGAAACCGACCGGCAAGTGAGGGAACAGGTGCAGTTTATCGAGTCGGAGCTCAGACGCTGAACAACTTGCAAAAGTTTTTGAAATTCAGCGAGCTCTGTCAAAATTCGTAGAACCTTGCCGGAGTCAAAACGAAGGCTTGCAAACGCTTCATAAAAGCGAAAAGCATTGGGCAAGCGCACCACGGAACAAGCGCTTGGATCAGCAATGAAGTTTACCGTTTCCAAAGAGGCGCTCCTCGAAGGGCTGCAGAAGGTGCAGCACGTCGTCAGCACCCGGACCACCCTCCCGATTCTCTCCAACGTGTTGTTGGTCGCTGAGAACGGTCGTCTCCAACTCACAACCACGGATCTGGACGTTGGCATCACCGGATCGGTCGAGGCCAACATTCAGAAGGAAGGTGCGACCACGCTTCCTGCGAAGAAACTGGTGAACATCATTCGTGAGCTACCCGCCAGCGAGGTGGAAGTCTCGGTGGATGCGAAGAACACGGCCTCGATCCAGTGTGGTCCGTCATTCTTCAAGATCATTGGTCTGGGGCAGGACGATTTCCCGCCTTTGCCGGATTTCGACGGGGCAAACGAATATCGCATTCCCCAACAGCTGCTCCTCGACGGTCTGAAGAAGACCGGCTATGCGATTTCCACCGACGAGACGCGCTATGTGCTCAACGGCATCTACACCTCTTTCCGTGAGGGCAAGATGACCCTGGTGGCGACGGATGGCCGCCGTCTTGCCATGGTCGAGAGCGACCTGGATTTCCCAGCGAGCCAAGAAGTGGATGTGATCATCCCGACCAAGGCGGTTCAGGAATTGCAGCGTTTGCTGGGCACGGAGGGTGAGGTGCTGCTTCGCCTCAGCGACAGTCAGATTTCCTTCTCGGTCGGCGAGCATCTGCTGGTCAGTAAGCTGATCGAGGGCAACTACCCGAACTACCGCCAAGTGATCCCCGGCGATTCGAGCGAACGTGTCGAGCTGCCTCGTGAGGCGATGCTTGAGACCGTCCGTCGTGTTTCGCTGCTTTCCTCGGACAAGTCGAACTCGGTGAAACTGGTATTCGGCAAGAACAGCGTGGAAGTCAGTGCGAACTCGCCGGATGTGGGTGAGGCCAAGGAAACACTTGAGGTTCCCTATGAAGGCAAGGAGATGCAGATCGCATTCAATCCTGAGTTCATGAAGGCTCCGCTGCAGAATCTCGAGGAAGAGACCGTTTATCTCGACTTGATCGACGAGATGAGCCCGGGTGTGGTCCGGATCGACGGCAGCTTCCTTTACGTGATCATGCCGATGCGTGTGACCGGCTGAGCCGATACGCGGTAGCAGCGATCTTTGGGATGGAGCACGGTCTTGCCGTGCTCCATTTCAGTTTTTACGAGGCGAGGCAGCCCGGGCAGTCCTGGGCGTAGTGGCCTGGCTGGATTTCCTTCAACTGGGGCGACCGATCCATCAGGCAGGCATCGGAGTTGCCGATCCGGTTCCGGGGTTGGAACGCGCATCCGGCGGGCGGGTTCGACATGTCGGGCGGCAGGCCGGGGATGGTGTAGAGTTCTTCGCCCTTCTGATGGCGGGCCGGGATGCTCTGGAGCAGCGACCGGGTGTAGGCGTGAAGCGGGTTGGCAAAGAGCTCCTTGCGCGTAGCGCTTTCCACGATGCGACCGGCATACATCACATTCACGTGGTCGCAGACTTGGGAGACGACTTCGAGGTCATGGGTGATGAATACGACTGCGGTCCCGAGATCCTTCTGGCGATCACGGATCAAATCGAGGACCTGCTTCTGAACCGTCACATCGAGGGCGGTGGTCGGTTCGTCGCAAATGAGTAGTTCGGGACGGGTGATCAGGGCCATGGCAATCATGACGCGTTGGCGCATGCCGCCTGAGAACTCGTGAGGATACGAGCCGATCCTTGAGGCGGCATCAGGGATTCCGACTTCTTCGAGAGCCTCGATGGCGCGGGCTTCGGCAGGTTTTCCCTTCATGCCGAGGTGGAGTTCAAGGGGTTCCGTCAACTGGTCCCGTATCCGCATGTAGGGATTCAGGGATGTCATGGGGTCCTGGAAGATCATCGAGATCCGTTTGCCCCGGATGCCACGCAGTTCCTTGTCCGAAGCGCTCAGCAAGTCGATGCCGTCGAAGGAGGCGACTCCGGAGTGAATCCGACCGGGAGGCTGGGGGATGAGACCGAGAAGTGAATAGCAACTCACGGATTTTCCCGATCCTGACTCTCCGACGATGCCCAGGGTTTCTCCGGAATCGACAGCGAAGGAAACATCCTCAACGGCGTGGACCACCCCGTTGCGGGTGTGGAAGCGCGTGGTGAGATTCTTGACGTCTAGCAATGGCATGGCGGCTGGTCGTATTAGAGGCTTCTAGGATCGAGTTTCCGACGGCGTCGCGAGCGGATCGAGAATACCACGGGGATCCCGGGTGCAGGATGGACCTCGCGGAGCCGGTTGGACAGGTACTGCTCGTAGCTTTGGGTGCTGAGGGATTTGTCATTCACGAACAGCACGAAGGTCGGAACGGGGATGGTATGGTAGCGCTCATTGACCGCGGTCGTGGCGTAGTAGAGCTTCAGGCGGCGCGTTCCCTTGCCCGCAGAGGGTGGAGGATTCACCTCGAACGCCATTTGTAGCATGCGGTTCAGATTGCCGGTGGACGGCACGTCCTGAGAGGTCTTCTTGATCGAAAGCACCTTCGCGAGGACTTCCGTCACGGCGGTGCCTTCCTTGGCCGACACGCAGACGAAGGGAGCGTAGTGGAGGAAGAACAATTCGCGACGGACCTGTTCCTTGGCCTCCTTCTGGCGCTCCTTGAGCGGCGCTCCGGGGTGGAACAGATCGAACTTGTTGAGAACGATCAAGCAGGGCTTCTTCTCCTTGAGAATGAGTTGGGCGATCTTGCGATCCTGGGCACTGACGCCGGAGGCGAGGTCGACGACCAGCAGGCAGATGTCGGCTCGTCGGATGGCTTTCTCCGTGCGCATGGCGGAGAACACTTCGACCGATTCGTCCCGTTTGGTGCGGGGGCGCAGGCCAGCGGTGTCCACAAGAGTGAACTTCTCGTCCTTGAACTGATAGGGAAGGTCGATGGCGTCACGGGTCGTCCCGGCGATGTCGGAGACAATGGTGCGGTCGCTCTGAACGATCGCGTTGACGAGGGAGGACTTGCCGGCGTTCGGTTTGCCGACGATGGCGAGGCGGATCCCGGACTCCTGGGATTCAGCGACCACCTCCTCGATTTCTCCGGCCAATGGTGCCAGATGCTCATCGATCACGGCCGTGAGCTCTGCAAATCCACGTCCGTGCTCGGCTGAGATTTCCAGCCCATTTCCCAGACCCAGACGGGTCATTTCGGTGTGGGCGTGATCGTGCTTCTCATGATCGACCTTGTTGATGATCAGGAGGACGGGCGATTTTGCCTTGCGAAGCTTCTGAGCAAGGGCCTCGTCGATGGTGGTGAGGCCCTCCTGGCCGTCGACCACGAAGAGGATGAGATCGGCGGTCTCCAAGGCGATGTCGGCCTCGAGGGTGACCTGTTCGGCGAAGCCGTCATCCAAGGTTGAGCCGATGCCACCGGTATCGACGATGGTGCATGGATGGGCGGTCACCATGCAGGGGGCTGAAATGCGGTCGCGGGTGACGCCCGGCTGGTCGTGGACAATCGCAATCCTACGTTTGGCGAGGCGATTGAAGAGCGCGGATTTCCCCACATTGGGGCGTCCGACGATGGCAACGGTGGGCATGCGGGAAGGAGACCGAGTGTGGGGTCCTGAGGCGAGAGAAAAGAACCGCCGATCCGAGGTTCACGGGTGGGAGCCCGGTTTGACGTGGGGGGAATCCCGCAGTTGGTGGTGCGCTTCCCTGAGATACGCATAGCCGGACCAAACGGTGAAGACCGCAGCCACGATGCAAGGGTAGATGGGATCGATGGGGATGACCCGGAGCATGACCCATCCCAAGGCGAACATTTGGGTGAATGTGCAGACCTTCCCGGTCCAGTGAGGACGAATCGGCACATGATGATTGATGAAATGGAGCACGGCCACCCCTCCCAGGATGAGGCAGTCACGAACAATCACCAGAGCGCTGAACCAGAGTGGAATCCGCCAGCCGTCCGGACCCCATTCGACGAGGCTGAGCACGATGATGGCGGTCATGAGAAGGGACTTGTCGGCAATCGGGTCGATCGTGGCGCCGAAGCGGGATTGTTGGTTGAAGCGGCGGGCGACCCAGCCATCGAGACCGTCACTTGCGGAGGCGATGATGAAGACGGCGAGCGCCCAGCCACGAAGCCACTCCTCGGGATGGCCTTCCTCGACACTGACGCCGTAGTAGATGGCGAGCACGGCGAATACCGGTACAAGGAAGATCCGGGTCAGGGTGATCTTGCTGGCAACGGTCATCGACCTGATCGTATCTGGAATTCGCGGCGTTTGCGAGATTGGTGTGGGGATCGCGTATGGATCCTCATGTGGTTCACCCGACTTCTGGTCATCTCAGCGATGCTGCTGACAGCCTGTGCCGACCCTCTCAAGGTGGTTTGTTGGAACATTCATCATGGCGTCGGTGAGGATGGTCGGCTCGATCTGGAGCGGATTGCCAAGGTGATCGAGATGGAGAAACCGGATCTGGTGGCCCTTCAGGAGGTGGACAACCGATGCGGACGGAGTGGAAAGGTGGATCAGGCGGCCGAGTTGGGTCGGCTTCTTGGGATGCAATCGGTTTTCGGCAAGGCCATGGACTTTGGTGGAGGTGGCTACGGCCTGGCGGTGTTGTCGAAGCTCCCGATCAAGGGGCAGAAGGTGCATCGTCTGCCGGGTGGGGGGGAGCCACGGATCGCTTTCGAGGTGATGATCGGGCATCCGGAGGGGAACTTTTCCTTCGTGAATGTCCACCTCGACCATCAAGGCGAGGAGAGACAACGGCTTCAGGCCGAGGAGTTGGACCGCCAGCTTAAAGGGGTTCGGAGCGTCATCCTGTGCGGTGATTTCAACGCCGACCCGTCATCGAAGACCATGAAGGTGTTCGAGAAGTGGGAGTTGGTCCCCAAAAAAGGAGCCCGGTTCACCCAACCCGCCGGTGCTCCGACGGTCGAGATCGATCACGTGCTGCTGCGCGGGTTTCAGTCACCGATGGGCGCAAGGGTGATCGAAGAGGCTGTCGCATCCGATCACCGCCCGCTGGCGCTCACCGTGGAGCCCTCTTAAGGTTTCCCGGGGATTGAGTGGTAGATCTGCTCGAGAGCCATCACCGTGTAGGAGGTGACCAGCACCGGGTTGGACTCCATCCAGCGACCGTTGGAGTTGGCCCATGAACCGTCTTCGCGCTGAGTGCTGAGGAGTTTGCCGGCGAGATCCATGCGCCAATCCGCGCTCTTGCCGTTCTCCAATGGCAGCTTGTCGATGCCTGCGGCGGCCAGCGCTTTCGACATTGCCTGGTAGTAGTAATACAACCCCTCGGCGCCCATTCCGGGATTTTCCTCGAGTGTGTAGTGCTTGCCCAGCCACTCCTTGACCGCGACCACCCGTGGGTCATCCGGCTCGAGCTTGGCATAGATCAGCGACAGCAGACCGGCGTAGGAGATGGATCCGTAGGAGCGCAGGGCGACACTGCCGTCCTCCAGTTCTTCGGTGCCGGCCTTTGAGCTGCCAGGGGTGTAAATGAATCCGCCTTTGTTGTTCGGATCGTCCGAAGCATCGGCGCGATCATTGGTCTCGGTCAGGTTCTGGCACCTTGAGAGGAAGGTGATCGCCGCATCCCAATCGAGTTCCGGTTGATCGCCGAATTTCCCGTCTTCGATCACCTGCTTGGACAAGGCCAAGGCCTCGATGGCAAGATAGGTATTCGAGAGGTCGGTGTGGTCGTTTTTCGACCCGTAGCCGATTCCTCCATCGTTCTGGTTGTCGGTGACTCCTTCTTCGCCGATGTCCCACTGCTGGGAAATCAGATAGCTCCGTCCGCGCACGATCGCGGGCTCGTAAATGTCCCGAGCGGCGGCGGTCAGGGCGGTGACTGCGGTGGCCGTGTTGTAGGTCGCGAGGCCGCGGTTGTAGATTCCGCCATCTTCCTTTTGCTGCTTGAGCAGCCAGTCGTAGCCCTTCTTCAGGTGATCGGGCAGGGGTTTTGTCAGATCGACCGCGGGATCCCGCACGCCAGCCGTGAGAGCCAGTGCGGTGAGAGCCGGCAATTCCTTGTCATCCCAGTAGCCTTCGTCCTTCTGTTGTTCGGCGAGCCAGCTGTTTCCGCGCGCGATGGCGAGGCGCATTTCCTGCTGGATCGAAAGGTAGGGATTCGGCGGCGCGTCCTGTGCCTGAACGGCAAGCGTGCCCGTTGCGAGCAAAGCAAGTGCGATGGTCTTCATGGTGAGTCAGGATTGATAGGGATGGATGACGACGGTCACTTTGGTGCCCTCGGCGGGGACCCTCTTCGGGTGGGGCAACCAAACGTCGTCGAACTGGTTGTCTTTTCCAGAGAAATTGATGAGAGCGGAATTGCTCAGAAAGACAGCGATCAAATCGCCGGAGGTCTCGGCGACGAACTTGCCGTCATAGATGAACGAGCCGCCGTATACCCAAGCGGAGCTCGGCATGTCCTTTTCCGTGGAGGCGTGGGTGATCCATTTGCTGACCGGTTGGCGGTCGGTCTTGCCATCCTTCGTGAGATCGACCGACAGTTGCACCCGGGATTTCTTCTTCTGCTCTTCAGTGCTCTGTTCGAATTCTGACGAAAGGCTCCCATCCTCCTCGACCTTGAAGTAGAGCTCGGGAGAAGCGACGTAGCCGAGCAGCTTGAAGGCGAGATTGAGATGGGTCGCCGAGATGTCGGTGACGAAAAGGGACTCGTGGACCTTCCCGTTCTGGTGCACAACCACGAACTCGAGGAGACCCTGAGTCTGGTTCACTGCGGCAGGAAACTGGATCTCCCTCGTCTTGGGATCGAAGGTCACCTTGCCGATCTTCATGCGGCCGTCCTCCAATCGCTCGATTGCCGGTTTCACCGGAGCCACCGGCTGATCCGGGGCGGGGAGGGTCTTCGGCTCGACGGGGGCGCGTTCCACGTCCTGAGCGAGGGCTGAGGACAGGGCGATGCCGATGACTAGGGCTGGGAAACGGAGCATGAAGGGGTGTGACTGAGGGGTGAACGGGCGAGGAGTCATCCTCTTAGAGAAATTCATTCTGATGGGGCAAAGGCGGCCGCGAATGATTGCCACCCGAGCCTTGTGATGCGGGTCGCGAGAGATTCGGCGGGCTTTTCGCCGGCGATCGGTTGGGAGATGGGTTGGAGCCCTTCGTTCGCCGCGAGTTGGGAGGAAATCAAGCGGAAGGTCGCGCGCAGGATCGTGTCGGCGTAGTCGGTGGGACTTCCGGGTGCCGGAATGCGCATGGCGAGGCGGGTTTCGCCAATGCCGAGGCCAACTTCCAACTCGTCATTGAGCTCGGCATCCGGGGTGACTTTGCTGGTGAAGACGATCAGCTCCGAGCTTGCCTTGGATAGTTCTTCGGCGGCACCGGCTGCCGCGCGTTTCGTGACCTCGACACGGTCGCGTGGTGCGGCAAGGGTCAGCGAGAGGCGTGGGCGCTCATCACCGTCCATTGCCGTTGGCGTCAGACGCGTTCGCAGGACGCCCTTGATGGCGGCTTGGAGTTCGTCCTCATCCGCTGGCGTGTGGTCGATGACTCTTTCCCACGCGACGCGGGCCCAGGCCATCTGGGTGTTGGCCTCCAGTCTCGAGGCAAGTTCGATGAATGAAGCCGCGGGGGTGTCCTCTTCGTCCTTCCAAGCGTCGAGTGTCGGGCTGCGTTCAAGATCACCGACTTGGATCGTGGGTGGGGGCTCCGGTTGGTCCGGGGCTTCCTTGGGGGGAGGTTCCGCCGGAGGCGGGCTCTCGACGGGGCCTGCAGGGACGGCAAACAGGTCGGAAGGTTTGGCGAGTTGCTGGCTCGCGCGTGTCCTTGCCATCTCAAGTTTGGCCTCGGTGGGAGGCGTCATGAAATCCATCTCGCGGGTGCCGAGGATCCAGACGCTGGCGATGATAGCGATGGACAGGATGATGGCGATCCATGGGGGAATTCGGCTCACGCCGGAGAGTGGAGCGCGCCCGGGGGATTGTCCAGAGTCCGGCGTCGGGAACGTCCGGGACCTTCCCGTGGAAACGCACGAAAAAGCGCCCGCAGCCGGAGGCTACGGGCGCTTTCAGAAAAAGTTCCAAGCGGAACGGCTCAGGCGTCGGCGCTCTTCACCAAAGTGGCGCGCTTGCCGACCCGGGTGCGGAGGTAGTGGAGCTTGGCGCGACGGACCTTGCCACGGTGGGTCACCTCGATCTTCGCGATGCGGGGTGTGTGCACTGGGAACACACGCTCAACGCCTTCACCGTAGGAAATCTTGCGCACGGTGAATGAGGCATTCACGCCGGAACCACGCTTGGCGAGGACGATGCCTGCGAAGATCTGGATCCGCTCCTTGCCGCCTTCCACCACGCGGGTGTGAACCTTGACGGTGTCACCGACATTGAAGTCGACCACGTCCTTCTTGAGCTGCTCTGATTCGATCTTGTTGATGATGTCCATGGCGTCCTCCTGTGCTTGAAAATGATGTGTGATTCCTCACTCGGCTCGCGAGGGGCGGGAGAACTAGGGGAAGAGACCCGCCTTTGCAATCGCGAAATTCAATGATTTGGCGGATATTGTTAAGAAACCCGAAGTTTTTCCTCTGGAAAGGGGAGATTCACGATTGGGCGGTTGCTCCAAGCATGGAATCAGCCTTTCCCATACACGGCTTCGGGGTCGAACTTCCGGTCTTGTTCCGTGAGGCTCATCGAGCCGTCGGGGCCGTCGATTCGACGGTAGAAGCAGCCCGATCGCCCGGTGTGGCAGGCACCCGCGCCGATCTGTTCGACATAGAGGACCACGGCATCCTGATCGCAGTCAGTGCGGATTTCCCGGACGCGCTGGACGTGACCGGAGGTGGCGCCCTTGTGCCAGATTTCCTGGCGGCTGCGTGACCAATAGACCGCTTCACCTTTCTCAAGGGTCAGCTGGAGAGACTCGGCATT
This sequence comes from Haloferula rosea, assembly GCF_016595525.1. Taxonomy (GTDB): domain Bacteria; phylum Verrucomicrobiota; class Verrucomicrobiia; order Verrucomicrobiales; family Akkermansiaceae; genus Haloferula; species Haloferula rosea. The sequence continues at coordinate 108,413 of NZ_JAENII010000007.1, read as the reverse complement.
CATGTAGGCGAGCATCAGTGGCTCCTTCGTTTCAAAATCGAGGGCAACCGCCGGGATCAGACCATCGGCATCGAATTTTGGCGCGAACCGAAGATCTTCCTCGATGGCCTTCTTGTCTCCTCGCGGGGCAAAGCATGAAGTGCTCATGAAGCGCGAATAGTCCCGATGCTTGGCGGAGGCAAGTCGGAGCTGCCACGATTTGCTGTGGCACTTTGGTCGAATCCACGGCATAGGCCCGTCGCTCAACCATGAAACCACTCACTGTCATCAAGGCTGGCACCGGCGTTCTGACCCGCCTTCGCGATGGAACACTCGATGGGGCGGCTCTGGTCCGTTTGGTTACGGCCATCGCCGGCTTGATCGAATCCGGGCACCGTTGCCTGCTGGTCAGCTCGGGGGCGGTGGGTGCCGGTGTGTCGGCGTTCAAACTTGATGGCTATCCATCGGAGTTGGTCGTCCGCCAGGCATGTGCGGCGGTGGGGCAGGCGCGATTGATGCACACCTACGAGAGCCTGTTCCGGAACTTCGACCTCTCGGTGGCGCAGGTGCTTCTGGTCGGCGAGGATCTGAGGGAGGAGAAAAGGAGGAAGTATGTGGGTGATACGCTGCAGCGCTTGTTGGCCGAGCCGGGCATCGTTCCGATCATCAATGAGAACGACTCGGTGGCCGTCGAAGAGCTTCGTGTCGGTGACAACGACATGCTGTCCGCACGCGTCGCGCGATTGGTCGGGGCGGAACGTCTCGTGCTTCTCACCAGTGTCGACGGCCTGCTCCACCCGGAGACGAGGGAGCTGGTGCCCGAGGTGGCCGATGTCGCCGATGTGCTGGGCTTCGCCAAGGACGAGCAGGGAAGATTTTCGATCGGCGGTATGGCTTCCAAGCTGAAAGCGGTGCAGATGGCGGTGGATTCAGGCATCGAAACCCACATTGCGCACGGTCGCGAACCGGAGAGGTTGCCACGCATTCTGGCCGGTGAGGTCGGCCTATCTACTAGATTTACTGTAACATCATGAGCGACATCAAGGATCAGATCGAGACGATGGCACGGCAGGCGCGGGCGGCGGCGCTGAAGCTTTCGCAGCTGAGCACTGGGGAGAAGAATGCCATTCTTCAGGCAATGGCAGCCGGGTTGCGTGGTGCGTCGGCCTCCATTCTCGAGGCCAACGTCAGGGATCTTGAAGCCGGAGAGGCCAAGGGGTTGACCAAGGCGATGCTGGATCGACTGCGTCTGGATGAGGCACGGATCGACGCGATCGCGGGCGGGATCGAACAGGTCGCCGCCTTGCCTGATCCTGTCGGGGATCTGATGGAATCATGGGAGCGCCCGAACGGGATCAAGCTCGAGCAGGTTCGGGTTCCGATCGGAACCATTGGAATCATCTACGAGAGTCGTCCGAATGTGACCAGTGATGCGGCGGTGCTCTGTTTCAAGGCCGGTAACGCGACGATCCTGCGTGGTGGGTCCGAGGCCATTCATTCGAACAGGGCCATTGCCGAGGCCTTGGTGCGCGGCGGGGAGGAAGCCGGGCTTCCGGAGCATGCGATCCAGCTGATTCCCTTCACCGACCGTTCCAGTGTGACGGCACTGTGTCAGATGGACGAGTGGCTGGATGTCATCATTCCCCGAGGCGGAAGGGGCCTGATCGAGACCGTGGTTTCACAAGCCCGGATGCCGGTGATCAAGCACTACGACGGCATTTGCCATACCTACGTGGATGCCGCCGCGGATGAGCAGATGGCGGTGAAGATCGCCGTGGATGCGAAGACGCAGAAGCCCGGGGTGTGCAACGCGATGGAGACGCTGCTGGTCCATGAAGGCGTGGTAGCGAGCTTTTTGCCCAAGGTTGCCGAGGCCATGCAGGCAAAAGGGGTGGAGCTGCGGGGTTGCGAAAGGACCTGCCAGGTGATCGACGCAGTGCCCGCCACCGAGGAGGACTGGAAGACGGAATACCTCGATCTAATTCTGTCGATCAAGGTTGTGGGCTCACTGGATGAGGCGGTCGAGCACATCAATCGCTACGGATCGCATCACTCGGAATGCATCGTCACCGAGGATGCTGCTGCCGCTGCCAGGTTCCTGCCGGCGGTCGACTCGGCCTGTGTCTTCCACAATGTGTCGACCCGATTTGCAGACGGCGAAGAGTTCGGTTTCGGAGCGGAGATCGGCATTTCCACCGAGAAACTGCATGCACGGGGGCCGATGGGACTGAGGGAGCTGACAAGCTACCAATATCGTGTCCGGGGAGCCGGCCAGACCAAGGCCTGAGGGGCGTTGGTGAAAAAAAGAAACCACTGTGCCGTCCCCGGCATTGTGAGCCACGTTCCGGTGTCTCAACAGGTGGGGCGACTGACTTCATCTAGATCTTCCTGAGAAGGCGTGATCCGTCAAAAGCTGCAGCGAAATGCCCCTAATTAATAGAGTCGGTCCGGGCACGTTGCCGTAAGTGGACGCACACAGTAGTTATGGAGTGAGGCTAGTCGAGAAGTGGACTTTGGCAAAGCAAATCGAGGGGATTCACGCCATGGAAAGCGACGCATTTTTTGCGGTCGACCACCGGGGTGGACCGACGGCCGTTCTACTGATAAGTCCGGGTCATGGATGAGGCAGAGTGGATGCAGGAGCTACAGCTTCAGATGAAGGAAAGAACCGACCCTTGGGTGGTTCTTGAGGGAAGGCATGCCGTCGAGGGAGCCATGGGGGGATGGTGGGACATCGTCGGAGTTCTCGCTGGCGAGCACTGTGAGTGGGAGCCCCCGGATTGGAGTGGACTCGTCGTGATCCGCCGCGACCGGAAGACGGTTGAGGCCACCGCGGGCTATGCTTTCCACCGAGGTGTGATCGGGCTCGCCCGACAACCGGACGAAGTGGCTGATGTCCATGGACTGATGTCCGAGTTGGACGCGGATGCGACGGTGGTGGTGTGTCCGCGGCTCAGCGATCCGTCCAACGTTGGAGCGATCATCCGGAACGCGGCGGCGCTGGGTGCGGCTGCAGTGATTCTAGGCTCCGAGGGGGCGTCACCGTTTGAGAGGAAGGCAGTGCGTGCGTCGAGCGGGGCGCTGTTCCGGGTGCCGGTCCGGGTGGCGGATTCGGGCCAGGTGCTCCGTTGCCTGAAGGCCGGCGGATTCCGATTGATCGGGACTTCAGGGCACAAGAACGCGACTGCCCTGACCCAACTCGACGGAGTGGAGGGGAGAGTAGCGCTGGTCATTGGCTCCGAGGCCGAGGGTCTCGGGTCCTTTTGGGAGAAAGCCTGTGACTGCCTGACGAGGATCCCGATGGAGTCCGGCATGGACTCGATGAATGCCGCCGCGGCGAGTGCGGTTTGCCTCTGGGAACTCCAAAGGCTCCGAGAGGCAGCTCTGGATGAGGAATGAAAGTTCGCCCCCGGCGGATCAGGTCAAGGGCGTGGGGTAGTCGCCGGCTTCGACCAGCGCGGCGATCGACTCCACCACGTGGGGCTTGTCGTCCGGGTAGGTGACGCCGAACCACGAAGCGCTGGTGTCGAGCACCACGCAGTCAGCGCGCTCGTCGCGGATCAACTCGTCCACCACGGTTGGAATGTAGCACTCGGACTTCATTTCACTCCCGTGTTCCTTGAGGAATTCGGTGAAGTGCGCTTCGAGTTGATCGAGATATTCGGCGGTGAACCCCCAGAAATTCATCGAGACCGGGCTGGTTTCATCGATTACGAGGCTGGACCCATCAATTCTCGTCCCACTGACGACTCCGTCGTCCGCACGGGAGATGTCGACCACTTCCTCGACGTCGCTCAGAAGGTTTCCTGCGATGGTTTGGCAGATGCCCCGATTCACCGTTCCATGCTCGGATAGCGTGTTTTTGAGCGGGTAGCCCACCATGCTGTAGTGGCTCTTGCTGTCGTCCGCGGGAGTCTCCGAAAACCAGCGTGCGATCACTTGATAGGCGTCGGCCCCGTAGAAATCATCCGCATTGATGACGGCAAAAGGGCCGTCGATGAGCTTACGCGCGGCCCGCACGGCGTGTGCGGTGCCCCAAGGCTTCACCCGGCCTTCAGGAACTTCGAATCCTTCCGGCAGGTCATCGAGCTTCTGAAACGCATAGTCGACCTCGATCCGGTCCTTGAAACGGGAACCCACCGACTCGCGGAATGCCTCAGCGAAATCCTCGCGGATCACGAAGACCACCTTGCCGAAACCGGCGCGGATCGCGTCGAAGACGGAGTAGTCCAGCACGGTCTCTCCATTCGGACCCATGGGGTCCATTTGCTTCAATCCGCCGTAGCGAGAGCCCATACCTGCAGCGAGAACTAAAAGTGTCGGTTTCATGGAATGATGGGTCCGGGTTTGACCGGCCGGGGGGTTATGAGGGGATGGCCGCGACCTTGTCCAGTGCGGAGCATTGGATGATTGCTCATATCCCTTGCCGCCCGGCAGAGGCCCGTCTTAGCCTCTGGCCGTGCCAGATCAGCCGGACCTGCCTCCCCCCGCCACCGAGCGGGAACATGCCAGAAAAGTCTACCGAGCCATGCTAGAGGCTCGGCAGCTTGAGACGAAGCTCGCCAGCCTCTACAAGGCGGGCAAAATCGTGGGCGGAGTGTATCTGGGCAAGGGGCAGGAAGCGGTCAGCGCGTCGCTTGGTGGCTCCCTGAAGTGGAAGCACGATGTCTTTGCCCCGCTGATCCGGGATCAGGGAGGTCGCACTGCCTTCGGCGAGGATCTGCTCGATTGCGCCCGGACCTACCTCGGGTCGGTCGAAGGTCCGATGCGTGGCCGAGATGGCAACATCCACCGGGGTCGCCCGGCGGAAGGCCTGTTGGCCATGATTTCCCACCTCGGTGCCGCGGTGCCCGTCGTAACAGGCATGCTGCTCGCGCGTCGATTGAAGGGCGAACTGGATGGTGTGGTCGGGGCCACCTGCATCGGTGATGGCGGCACCTCGACCGGGGCTTTTCACGAGGGACTGAATGCCGCGGCGGTGGAAAAGCTGCCTCTGGTCGTCGTGGTGGCCAACAATCAGTTCGCCTACTCGACGCCGAACGACCGACAGTTTGCCTGCGAGGATTTGTATGACCGGGCCAAAGGCTACGGGGTTGCGGGTCATCGGGTGGATGGCACGGATTTCCTCGCGTGTCTTCGTGTGATCGGAGGTGCGGTCGCCAGCGCGCGGGCAGGCGGCGGTCCGCAAATGGTGGTCGCGAATCTGCTGCGTCTGTCGGGGCACGGAGAGCATGACGACGGAAGCTATGTGCCGGACACCCTGCGGGCCGGACACCTCGGGCAGGATTGCATGGATGTCGCGCGCCAGCAGATGGTGGATTCCGGGTATGCGACGGCCGAGGAAATCGAGGGTTGGCGCTCGGAACTGGAGGATCGGGTCCAGCGTGCGCTGGCGAAGGCCCAGCAGGAAACCAAGCCTGATCCATGGCACGAAACCTGGCAGGCCTGTTCCCAGAACCCCGCACTTCCTTTCGAGGCATGAGTATTACCTACGTTGACGCGATCCGTGAGGCGCAGGAGCAGTTGTTGAAGGATGACCCGCGGGTATTCCTCTACGGGCAGGACATCAGTCGGTTCGGGGGGGCATTCAAGGCAACCAAGGGCTTGGCCGACGCCTATCCCGGGCGGGTTCTCGATTCTCCAATCAGTGAGGATGCGATGGTTGGTATGGCGATCGGCTCGGCCATCGACGGCATGCGCCCCATCCTCGAGATGCAGTTCGCAGATTTTTCGTCGGTCGGCTTCAACCAGATCGTCAATCAGGCCGCGACCCACTTTTATCGGACCGGGATTCCGGTGCCGATTACGGTGAGACTTCCTTCAGGAGGCACTCCCGGATCCGGTCCATTCCACAGCCAGAGCATGGAGTCGATCTATGCCCACTATCCCGGGCTGGTCGTCGTCACGCCGGCAACGGTCTCCGATGCCTATCAGATGCTGATCGAGTCGGTGGCCCTCGATGACCCGGTGCTCTACTGTGAGCACAAGTTTCTCTACCGCTGGCTGAAGGCTCCGAAGATTGACCACGATGGCCTTCCTCTGGGGCGGGCACGCATCACACGCCACGGGCGCCACGCAACGATCGTCACCTACAGTGCGATGGTCCACGAGGCCGTGCGGGCAGCCGACCGTCTCCAACAGGAGAGCGGGTGGGAGATCGAGGTGGTCGACCTTCGCACGGTCAAGCCACTCGACATGGACACCGTTCTGGCCAGTGTGGCCCGCACCGGTCGTTTGCTGACCTTGGGCGAATCCTTTCCGTGGGGAGGCGTCACCGCCGAGGTGGTCGCTCGTGTGTGTTCGGAAGGCTTCCACCTCCTCGACGCCCCGCCGAAGCGGCTGAATTCCCGGGACACGCCGGTCCCTTACCATCCGAATCTCTGGGCAGCCCACCGCCCGACGCCTGAGTCGATCTGCATCGCCATGCGTGAACTCCTTTCCTTCTAACCATCATGCCGACTGTTCCAATCCTCATGCCCCAGCTCGGGGAATCGATTGCCGAAGCCACCGTCGTCCGGATTGATATCGCCATTGGCGATGTCGTGAAGGCGGACCAGGAGGTCATCGAAGTTGAAACTCAAAAGGCGACGATGGGGGTAACCACCCTGTGTCAAGGCGTGGTCAGGGAACTCAACGTTCAGGAAGGCGAGACCTACGCGGTGGGCACGACCCTCGGCCTGCTGGAGGTTGAAGCTGATGAAGTCGAAAAGACCGGCGTGGAGACGCTCGAAGCGGCCGCCGAGAAGCGTGTGAACACGGCCGCCGAGGAAGAGGAAAAGAACCTCCACTTCGCGGTGGATGATGACACCTACGAGGAACGCCAACCGGTCGTCGAGCCAAGTGTGAAGGGCCTGCCGGTGCCGGCAGGTGTGATGGGCGCCCACTACATTTCCCCGCGCATGCGTGCGCGCATGGCGGAGCTCGGACTGCGTGAAGCCGACATCTCCGCCGTGGTTGGAACCGGTGCAGGCGGACGCGTTACGGTTCAGGATCTGGAAGCCTTCCTCGACTACATCGAGGAATGGCCAAGCAGTCAGGCCTCGCCCATGCGGCTTGCCGTGGCGGATGCGATGCGCCGCAGCTGGAGTCGTCCGTTGGCGACCGTCAGTCGTCCGGTCCGACTGGATCGGGCGCTGGATCATCGACGTGCCCAGGACCCGAAACCGGGACTCACCCTTTACCTTCTTCGTGCCTTTGCGCTCGCCTTGGCGGAGGATCCTGCGAGCGCCGGATTCCTCATCGGTGAACGCATTGTTCACCCTCGTGCGTTCGATATCGGTGTGGCCGTCCAGGTGGAAGATGGAGTGGTGGTCCCGGTGCTTCGAAATGTCGATTCGATGAATCTCGGGCAGTTGACCGGCGCCTATGCCGAGATGGTCGACCGCGCCCGCCGCCGTCGACTGACTGAGGATGACACCCGCGGTGGAATTGCCACCGTCACCAACTTCGGAACCTTCGGGCTGACCAACGGCACTCCGATCCCGCTACCAAATGAAACCTTGATTCTGGGGCTCGCCGCTGGTGAGAAGAAACCGATTTGGAGCAAGGAAGTGGAGGCCTTCGTGCCTGCTACCGAGGCGGAACTTGCCGTGACCTTCGACCACCGGGTGGTCGATGGAGGTGGTGCCGGACTCCTGCTGGCGCGAATTGCTGAACTACTACAGTCACCGGAGAAACTTTAGGTTGGCTCGGCCCGGTGGGTCCCGTAGGCGGCAGGACGTGATGCTCTAGCGCCCGGGGACAATCCGCGATCCGGCGCTGTCCACCTGGCCCAACCGAACCCGCTTCCTCTACGATAATGAGTGCGCATACCGACCGATTCACGCTCCAGACCCGGGGGAAGGGGACTTATGAGATCACAGACCGGATCCAAGCCATCGTGGCAGCATCTGGAATCGAGAATGGGACCGTGACGGTGTTCGTCCGGCACACTTCGGCCAGTCTGGTGATCATGGAGAATGCGGATCCGAGTGCTCGCCAGGATCTGGAGGCGTTCTTCGATCATCTTGTGCCGGAAGACACCCCGTATTTCGTCCACACCTACGAAGGGCCGGATGACATGCCGAGTCACATCCGCATGGCGCTCACCCGAAGCAGCGAAGTGATTCCGATCATGAGCGGCCGGATGGTGCTTGGCACGTGGCAGGGGATCTTCCTGTTCGAGCACCGTCGAGCGGCCCACCAGCGGCAGGTGGCGGTGGCTGTCGTGGGGGAATGAAAAGGGCGAGGGGAATCGCACCGAATTATGGTTGTCATCAGGAACCGGGAAGGCTAATTCCCTCCCCGTCCGACCTCGGACCCCGCCGATTCCCACCGCTCTTATGGGGCAGTGAGAGGGCATCAGGGAGGCGAGGAGGTCATTAGCCGCTGTAGCTCAGGGGTAGAGCAGCTCATTCGTAATGAGCAGGTCGTCGGTTCAAATCCGACCAGCGGCTCCACCCATTTTCCGGGGAATTCGGCGGCCTACGTGATCGCGTAGGTGTTTCGTTTGTGGCTGCAAGACGCTTGCCGTTAGTGGGTTGTGATAGGAGGTGCTTGGGTGTCGAATTTCAAAAAATCTTTACGTTTAAGGTTTGTTTGCTAGTGTGCTTCCGCAGTCCCCCCATGACTACACACCACTACCCACATGAACCAAACCAGCCTATTGAGGGGATTGGGGGCAGGTCTTGCACTGTGCTTTGCATCCTGCGCCTCGGATCTTGATACCACCAGAGTACCCATGGCGCAGAAGTCGCCGAATGCGAAGTCCGGCGACGTGAGCCAGCTTCACACCTCAATCAACGATTACCGCCAGTCCATTGGGAAGGCGCCACTTCGTCGTCACTCCGGGCTTGATCGGCTCGCCCAGCAGCACTGTGAATTCATGGCGAAGAATCGAGGGAAGTTCACCCTCGGCTCCGAGAATATCTCCCACTACGGCTTCGAAGAGCGTGCCCTCGCGGCTCAGCGGGCCTACAGCATGCAGAACGTGGCGGAGAATGTCGCCGGCGGAACGATCCGCGGAAACGTCTCGTCCACACTGGTCGACTCCTGGGCCAACTCGAAGAAGCACAGTTTCAATCTCAAGGGTGATTGGGATGCCACGGGAGTGGGCGTCTACACAGCTCCTGACGGCATGGTCTATGCCACGCAAATTTTTGCGACGGAGAACCGTTCTCATATGGCGTTGATGGACCGGATGGGTGCATTCTGAGGGCGCAATGCCCGACCTGAGTTTCGAAGAGGACTGTCACGCCCGTGGTCACAAGGTGGTCGCGGGTGTCGACGAGGCGGGTCGTGGCCCGTTGGCCGGTCCTGTTTCGGCGGCCGCCGTGGTACTGCCTTCGGGCTTCACCTGCGAAGGGCTGGATGATTCGAAACGGCTGACCGAAAAGCGTCGGGAAGTGCTGTTCGAAAGACTGACCAACGACGACCGGCTTCAGTGGGGGCATGCGTTTGTGGAGGCGGATGAGATCGATTCGATCAACATCCTGAAGGCGACCCATGCCGCCATGGCGCGGGCGGTTGCTGCCATCGGGAAGATGGTGGACCATTGTCTGATCGATGGATTGCCGGTGCCGAATTTCCGTTGGTCCCATCAAGGGATCGTGAAGGGAGATGGCAAGTCCCTGTCGATCGCGGCGGCGAGCATCATCGCCAAGGTTTCAAGGGACAGGCGGATGGTGGAGTATGCCGAGGAGTTTCCGGAATACGGCTTTGAGAGGCACAAGGGCTATGGTACGAAAGTCCATCTGGCAGCGTTGCAGACTCATGGCCCTTGTCGCATACATCGTCGGTCGTTTCAGCCCGTTGCTCAACGGTTGCTGCCGCTTGACCCATCGTGATGGAGGTCGATTGAGCTCGGCCGAAGTTGGAGTGCTTGGCGAGCGCATCGCCCGCGATTGGCTGCGGGCGAGAGGAGCGAAGGTATTGTATCGGAATTTCCGAGCTCCGCAGGGCGGCGAGGTGGATCTGGTCGCCCGCGAGGGCAACCTGCTCGTTTTCGCCGAGGTGAAAACGCGGACATCCACGGACTATGGGCGTCCGCTTGATGCGGTGGATGAGAAGAAACAGTCGTTGATCCGGCGGGGTGGCAATGAATGGCTCCGACTCCTCGGAACACGCGAGATCCCCTGGCGCTACGATGTGATCGAGGTGGTCCTGAAGGATGGAGAACGACCGAAGGTTCATCGGGTCGAGAATGCCTTCGGGTGAAGAACCCGTTGTCGAATCAGTTCAACCCCGGGTCGGCGGGGGCATCGATCAGTAGCCGGTGGTAGGGGGACATGGTGCTGAGAATGTCCGACCACAGTTCAAGGTCGTGGACTTTTCCCAGCAGAGCCGCGTCAGGCTTGGCGGTGATCCATGATTGGCGCTTCAACTCGTCCTCGAGCTGGCCCGCGCTCCATCCGGAGTAGCCGATGTAGGCGCGCACGATGACGCCGGGTTGTTTGGCGCGCCGAACCGCCTCCTCGGCGGGGATGCGGACCTGCCAGTGCAGGCCGTCGCTGGCGCTCCACCAGAAGGCCGAGAAGGTGAGTTGCTGTTGGGAAACCGGGCCACCCATATGCACGGGGATTTTCTCTAATCCGGAGAACTCGGGTTGTTTGAGGAAGTGTCCGACTTCCTGACCGGTTGGTTGATTGAGGATCAAGCCGAAGGCTCCCTCGTCCGGGGAATGGTTCGCCAGCAGGATCACCGAACGGTCGAAGATCCCGTCCCGCAAGGATGGCGTGGCGAGGAGGAGTGATCCGTCGAGTTGGACTTGTTGCTCAGACATTCGAAATCGAATATCGGCGATGTCGATCGACTCGTCCACTCCTGAAACGCAGCCTGGCCAAGCGGTGAGTTCATCGTGATGCCCAAGGGGACCAGGGTTGATCCCGGTGCTGCGTCGGGTTAGAGGCTTCTCAGGCAAGCATGTCGAAACCGGGAGCCAGTTCTGAAGCAAGCGAGAGGGGGGCGACCGAGTCGGCACTCCTTGGCGGTCGGCTTGCGGGCAAGACTCTGCTTGGCCAGGTCGGCGTGCTCGCGGTCTGGCCACTGCTTGAGCAGGTGCTCACGTTCTGCGTTGGCATGACGGATCTGCTCATTTCCGGTCGCATGTCGGAAGGGGCCGAACGCGTGGCGATTCTCGATGCCATGGGGCTGGGCGGGTATGTGGCGTGGTTCTTCAACATCCTCCAGATCGCGGTCGCCACCGGGGTGATGGCTCTCGTTTCCAGAGCCACCGGGGGCAAGCAGGAGCGACTCGCCAAGGAGGGTCTGGGTCAGGGAGTCTGGCTTGGGCTCACGGCGGGCTTGATTTCCATGGCCGTGCTGCTGATGGCGGGACCATTACTCATCAAATGGATCGGCCTCGGTCCGCTGGCTGCTGAACGAGCCGAGCAGTATTTGCGGGTGTTCTCGTATTCCGGGCCGTTCAGCGGGGTGCTCGTGGCGATCAATGCAGGTCTCCGGGGCAGTGGTGACACCCGGACTCCATTCATCGGGATGGTGGTCGTCAATGGCGTCAACATGCTGGCAAGTTGGCTTCTTGTCTTCGGCCCACCCGGGATTGGGGGGCGGGGGATCGACGGAATTGCTCTGGGAACCGTGATCGGTTGGGCCGCAGGGTTGGCCGTGGTGGTGGGAGTGGTCGCGATCCCCAAGGTTGGCGAACTCAATTGGTCGGTGGAGGGGCTGCGACCGAACTGGCCGGTGATGCGGCGAATCATCCGGGTCGGAGCACCCCAGTCATTGGAGATCGCGGGCATGTGGGGAATCCACGCCTACGGAGTCCGCGTGATTTCCAGCCTCCCGATCGAAGGCGCGCTGGGTGCGCACATTCTTGCGATCCGGGTGGAGTCGATGTCGTTTCTTCCCGGTTTCGCAATCGCCACGGCATCGGCGGCATTGGTCGGGCAGTATCTTGGCGCCGGCTCGAAGGAGATGGCGGTCAAGGCGGTGCGCTTGTGCTGGAAAATTGCCCTCATCGTCATGACTTCAATGGGGGTGGTATTCGCCTTGGCAGGCCGGGAGTTGGTCGAGTTGATCGCTCCGGCGAGCTCGATGCATGTCGATCTCGCTTCGCCCTTGCTGGTCGTGTGCGCGATCAGTCAGCCGTTTTTCGCGACCTGCATCGTCCTGAAGACCTCGATGCGTGGGGCTGGGGCCACGGCGATGGTGATTTATTATGCCTTCGGGAGCATGATTCTCATCCGGGTCGGAGTGCTGGCGGTCGCCAGCTCGCTCGGCCTGACCAGTCTCCTGGCGGTGTGGATCATCCTGGCGCTCGACATGGTCAGCCAGGCATTCATTTTCACCCGCCTTCACTTCCGGGGGAAATGGCTGGACGCCAAGGTTTGATTAGCGCAAGCCCGCAGGCCACACTCACTTCAAGATGTTCATCGACCACATCAGGATCTACGCGAAGGCCGGCGACGGCGGAAATGGCCACGTCTCGTTCCGTCGGGAGAAATTCGTACCCCGAGGGGGGCCCGATGGTGGTGACGGTGGCTGTGGAGGCCACGTCATCCTCAAGGTGGATCCATCGACGGACAACCTGCGCCAGTATCATTTCGATCCCAAACTGATTGCCGAGAACGGTCAGCACGGGAGCAAATACAAGCGTTCTGGTCGTGGTGGGAAGACGGTGGTCGGCAAGGTGCCACCGGGAACAGTCGTCTATCGTGCCAATGCGGACAACGTTCAGGACGCGGTCAAACTGGAGCGCTCCGAGGAGGGGATCGATCTTGAGCCGGTTGCCGACCTGACGGAGGAAGGTCAGGAGTTTGTGCTTTGTTCGGGCGGTGTCGGAGGCAAGGGAAACACCCACTTCAAGACCTCGACGCATCAGACTCCGACCGAAAGCACGCCTGGCACCGAAGGCGATCGGGGGGTTTACTATCTCGAGCTGCGCCGGATTGCGGATGCCGGGCTGGTTGGTTTCCCGAATGCCGGCAAGTCCACGCTCATCAGCAAGCTGTCCCATGCGCACCCGAAGGTGGCGAGCTATCCCTTCACGACCCTTCAGCCGGTGGTGGGGGTGGTCGAGTTCGGTGACTTCCGTCGTTGCACGGTGGCGGATATCCCGGGCTTGATCGAAGGGGCTCATGAGAACCGCGGGCTCGGGCATGAGTTCCTGCGTCACATCACGCGGTGCCGCACGCTGTTGTTCGTGATCGACATGGCGGGAAGTGAAGGTCGCGATCCGATCTCGGACCTTGAGATCCTGAGGAAGGAAATCCGTGAGTATGATGAGGAGTTGGGCGACTTTCCTTGGATCGTGCTCGCCAACAAGATGGACCTCGAAGGAGCGGATGAGAAATTGAAGATCTTCCAAGCGCGGTTTCCGAAAGTGAAGATCATTCCGATTTCGGCGGAGCTTGAAGAGGGGCTGGAGCCGCTGAAGGAGTATCTGAACGAGGAGCTCGGTTACCGGGCCTGATCCTGTGGCGTGCGGTTCGAAAGAACTGGTATTTGTCTACGGCACCCTTCGTAGCAACGCGTCGAACGCGTTCCGGATGAAGGGTGGTGAATTGAAAGGTGTCCGTTGTGTCCGCGGGCACCTCTATCAGATTTCGTGGTATCCCGGGCTGGTGCTCGATCCGGCTGGTGGGTTTGTGGTCGGTGAAGTGTGGGAGGTTTCGAAGGAACTGCTGAACAGGCTCGACGAGTTCGAAGGGCTCCCCGAGGGCGCTGAAGAGGGGGATGAGTATCGGCGGGTCAGGGTTGAGGTGGATGTCCTTCCTGAGATCAGGGGGACTCCCGAGTGGGAGCAATTCGGGGGAACCGAGGATCTCGGGGAAGTGTGGGTCTGGGAATGGAAGGGGGATGCTAACCGTGCGACGGAGGTCGGGTCCGGGGATTGGCTGGATGTGGAGTCTCCTCCCCAGAAGCCGATTTTCACCGGGATCGGGTGTGCGGGGGTGTTGGCATTCACGATCGGGGTTCAGTATCTTCTTGGCATCGTTGTCGATCTGCTCCCCAAGGTCGCTTGGGCGGAGGGCGTTGATTTTGGAGTGCATCATGCAGGGGTGCTGGCGGCCCTCTGCTTGGGCGGGTTCAGCTTGCGCATGGCGGTTCGGCGACGGGAGCCTGGACAGGTGTTTCAGATCCTGATGGGGCTGAGTCTGTTGTTCCTCGGCTTTCAATGCATCATTGGCATCATTGTTGTGCTTTCGACCCTTCTCTCGGCCGCTTTTTCCTGACGGGAAGTGGGACTTGCCGAGCTGGGGATCGATGCGATGCATGGCTCATGAAAATTCACACGCTTGAGCAGGAGCAATGGCTGCCCATTGACATCGGGGAGGCGTGGGAATTTTTCTCATCGCCCCGGAATCTGGATCAGATCACGCCGGACGAGCTCGGGTTCAAGATCGAGAGTTGTCGGTCCGACACCATGCACAATGGCCAGATCATCACCTACAAGGTCATGGTCTTCCCGGGAATCTGGGTATCGTGGGTGACCGAAATCAAGGGGGTCGAAGAGGTGCACTGTTTCGTCGATGAGCAGCGGATCGGCCCTTACGCGTTCTGGCATCACCGACATACCTTTGAATCCGTCGAGGGCGGGGTCCTGATGAAGGATCTCGTCTACTATGCGATGCCATTCGGGCCGATCGGTTCCTTGGTGCACGCCCTGTTCGTCCGTCGGAAACTCGAATCGATCTTCAGTTATCGCCGTTCGATTCTGGAAAATCGCTTCGGGGCAGGCTCCGCCCTTGACGCGGTCGCCGGATGAGTCGAGGTGGTGGGCATGGCAGAGACACTTTCGACATTCACCCTGAAGGCCGCCGACAAGGCCCCGGACTTTGTTCTTCCCGATCCTTCCGGAACGAAGCACTCGCTTCAGGATCTGACCGGGTCCAATGGCACCCTGATCGTGTTTGTCTGCAATCACTGCCCATTCGTAGTGATGTTGGCGGAAGAGCTGGGCCGTTTCGCGAAGCGCTGCAAGGAGGCGGGGATCGAGGTCGTGGCGATTTCTTCAAACGACATCGAAAAGTATCCTCAGGATGGTCCCGAGAAAATGGCGGAGTTCGCTGCGAAGAGTGGCTGGGATTTCCCCTACCTGTTTGACGAGACCCAGGAGGTGGCGAAGGCCTACGGTGCGGCATGCACTCCGGATTTCTTTCTGTTCGGCGCTGATCGTGGGCTGTTCTATGCTGGGCAATTCGATGACGCCCGCCCGAAGAATGGGGTGACTCCAAACGGTGCGGATTTGCAGTTGGCGATCGATGAGATGCTGGCTGGTGAGGCGGCGCCAAGTCGGCAGTTGCCAAGCAGTGGATGCAATATCAAGTGGATCGAGGGCAACGAACCTCCGTATTTCGGCTAGATACGGTATTTTTGTGACAATATGCCCAATTTCCGGGTTGCTCCGGTGATGGAGATTGCAGAGTCTCAGCGCGTCCGAAACACGACGTGCGAATGAGTCCAACCTTCCTAGCCCTACAGCTCCAGACCATCGATTGGGTCATCATCGCCATCTTCTTCCTCATTGTCTTGGGGATCGGGGTGGTGGCTTCCCGCTCAGCGGGGAAAAGCACCGAGAACTTCTTCCTGGGGGGACGTGGCATGCCGTGGTGGCTGCTGGGCATCTCGATGGTGGCCTGCACCTTCTCGTGCGACACCCCGAACCTGGTCACCGACCTCGTGCGCGGTGGAGGGGTAGTCTCGAACTGGGGTTGGTGGGCATTCCTCATCACCGGGATGGTGACGGTGTTCATCTATGCGCAATTGTGGCGTCGATCCGGCCTGATGACCGATCTCGAGTTCTACGAGATGCGCTACTCCGGCAAGGGGGCGGCATTCCTCCGGGGCTTCCGCTCGATCTATCTCGGCTTCTTTTTCAACTGCCTGATCATGGGATCGGTCACCTTGGCCGCGATCAAGATCGGGGCGATCATGTTGGGTCTTCAGCCCATGCAGACGGTGGTGGGTGCCTCGGTGTTTGTGGTCATCTACGCCTCTCTCGGTGGCATCAAGGGCGTCATCTGGTCGGACTTCTTCCAGTATGGCATCGCCATGGCCGGAGCGGTTTATGCGGCCATCGTGGCGGTGAATCTTCCTGAAGTGGGCGGACTTTCGAACCTGCTGGCTCACCCGGCCGTCGCACCGAAGCTCAACCCGCTGCCTGAGTTCAACGACTGGGTGGAATGGGTGCCACTGTTGTTGATTCCGGTCGCGGTGCAATGGTGGTCGGTCTGGTATCCCGGCGCCGAGCCGGGCGGTGGCGGCTACATTGCCCAGAAGATGCTTTCCGCAAAGGATGAGAAGAACGCGGTGGGGGCGACCTTGCTCTTCAATTTCATGCACTACGCGGTGCGTCCCTGGCCATGGATCCTCGTGGCGCTGGCATCCATCGTGATCTACCCCGAACTCTCCGACATCAAGGCGAAGTTCCCGGCGATCGATCCGAAGTATCTTGGACAGGATATCGCGTATCCAGCGATGCTGACCTTCCTCAGCCCCGGGTGGTTGGGGATTGTCGTGGCTTCCTTGATCGCCGCATACATGTCAACCATCGGCACGCACCTGAACTGGGGTTCGTCGTATGTGGTGAACGATTTCTACCAGCGCTTCGTGAGCCCCAAGGCTTCGCAGAAGGAGTTGGTGACCGTTGGGCGGATCTGCACGGTATTGCTGATGGTCTGTGCGGGTACGCTCTCACTGACCGTGCTCGAGAGCGCCGGCCAGGCCTTCAAGATCCTGCTGCTGTCGGGTGCAGGCACGGGATTGATCTACCTTCTGCGTTGGTTCTGGTGGCGGATCAATGCGTGGACCGAGATCGTGGCGATGGTCGTGGCGACCGTGGTCGCCATCCTCATTGTCGTGGTGGTCAAGGATGATGGAATGACCCGGTTTCTCGCGACCTCATCGCTGGTGAAGGAACGCACCTTGTCCATCGAAGACCCGGCTCTCGCCAAGATGGTGGAAACCCAGCAGGCAACTTTCGGAAAGGAAGCGGAGAGCTTGAAGGAAAGGTCGAATCAGGCCGCCAAGGTATGGTCGACCTCGCAGAAGCGGGCCAAGGAGGATCCGGACGGTGTGGCTGCTGCCTTGAATGCGTATGAAGTGGCCTACGGTGCCTTCAATGCAAAGGTCGGTGAGTCCGCTGTGCTGGCCATTCTCAACAAGGAGGGCTCAAGGAACTCCGAGATCGTGGCGTTTGCGCAGACGGTGCAAAAGCAACACGAGACGCGTAAGAGTCACAAGGATCCGTCACTCGTGAATTCGAGCATCGCTGCCATTGTTGATGGTGAACGGATCGTCCTCTACGACGCCGCAATCTCCAGTCTGGTCTTCCCGACCCAGTTGATCATGGCTGTGATCGCCGTGACGTTGGCATGGATCATCACCACGCTGGTCACCAAGCCTGCCAGCATGGAGACCTTGAAATCCTTCTACCGCAAGACCCAGCCGGGTGGTCCCGGTTGGGCCGCCGTTCGTGAGGCGGCCGCCGCGAATGGAGAGCAGTTGGAACCGGAGGGACAAACCTGGCAGATGCCTCTGCAGGTGCTCTGCATCTTCCTAGGGTGCTTCATCATCTATGGTTCTCTGTTTGCGATTGGTAGCTTCATCTACGGCAAGCTCGCCTTGGGGGCGATCCTGATGGTGATCGTGGTGGTTTCCCTCATCGTGATGTTCTCATGCATCAAGCGTCTGCGGATGAACTGAGCCGAGGAGCCGATTCCCGCCGATTCAATCCCGAAGACGTCTTGTCTTCGGGATTTCTTTGCAGGTGAGGCTGGCATCTTGATCGGGCAGTGGAGTAGCATCCCGGCAATGGACGCATTGATTCAGCATCTCGAAGAAGGGCGCGACTTGGATGACCGTGAAGTTCGGGTGGCTGCGGAGCTGCTGCTTGAGAGTGGTGGGGATTCGGCGCGGAAGGCCCGATTGCTCGAGGCGCTCTCGAAGAAGGGAGAAACGGCTGCAGAGATCGCCGGGTTCGTCGAAGCATTTCTCGAACATGCCGTTGACCCCCACGCGGGTCTTGTGGATCGGGAGGGTCCGACCATCGACGTCTGTGGGACCGGAGGCGACAAGCTGAATCTCTTCAATGTGTCGACGACTTCGATGTTCGTCGTGGCAGCTGCGGGAGCCACGGTCGTCAAGCACGGCAATCGAGGAATCACCTCGAAGAGCGGCGGTGCGGATGTGCTCGAGGAGCTGGGCGTCCGACTCGACCTTCCAGCCGAAGGGTTCCGCAAGTGTCTGGAAGAGGCGGGCGTCGGCTTTCTTTTCGCTCCAGCTTACCACCCGGCCTTCAAGGCGGTGGTGGAAGTGCGCAAGCAACTCGCAACCAAGGGGGTGAGAACCATCTTCAATCTCGTGGGTCCCTTGCTCAATCCGGCCAAGCCGCAGTGCCAGCTCGTCGGGGTGTTTTCGCGCGAGTGGTGTCCAGTCTTCGCCGAGATTCTTCAGCGTCTGGGCCGAGAGAGCTCGTGGGCCGTTCATGGCACTACCGGAGACGGTCGGTCCGTCGATGAGCTCAGCCTGTTGGGATCCACCCGAATCTGCAAATCGGGGAGTCTCGAAGAGATTGCGGATGAAGAGGTCCGACCTCGGGACTTCGGTCTTAGGCATGCAGAAGTCTCCGACCTCGAAGGCGGGGATGCGAAACTGAATGCTCAGATCCTGGAGTCGATTCTTGGTGCTGAGGATTCCGGTCCGAAGCGGGACATGGTGCTTCTCAACGCGGGCGCAGCGATCGCCTGCGCGGGCTTGTCGGACGACATCGGCCACGGCATCGAGATTGCTCGTCGGGTGATCGATGATGGTAGTGCGCTGGATCGACTCCGGGCGCTGCAAGCTGCGGCCAAGTAAGCAAAGCTCAGTGGATTCCGAGTTTGTGTCGGTATTTCCACTCAGCTTCAAGTTCGTGGTGAAGGAAGCGCTGGGGACCGAATAGGCGGGCCCCGCGGGCAAGCGCGATCATGCAGATCGGCGCGAAGATCGTTCCCACGGGAATGAAGAAGAGCATGAGGACTGCCGTGGGGAATCCAAGGTGACGACCCCATGCCGGGCGACTGAGAAGCGCCCAGGCTGTGCCGAGATTCAGTATCATCAATAAGGTCACGCCGATCCAGAGGCGGATCGAGGGAGCCGGGAGGAGAAAGAGCCCAGCAGCGATGGCTCCCAAGATCAGAAGGACCGCCATGGCACGGAGTGAATGGGAGTCGTTCCTCAGCTTCTTCAGTTCCTTGGTTCGCAGGTCAGGGAAGGACCGTCGCTGGGGAAGGAAGGCCGGGTTGCTGGGCTCGACCGACGGCGCGGCGTAGGGATTTTCATCCACAGCCATGCTGCAGCCGGGTGTGTCACCTTCAGCCCAAAAGCCAAAGGATCGGCTGGGGCCAGAATCCGAGCACCACGACGAGCGCGGTCAAGGTCATCACGCTGATACGTGAGATCTGAGGGAGTACGACGCTGGCGGTGTCGCGGTCCGGTTCGTTCCACCACATCGAACGGATGAGCTTGAAGTAGTAGTAGAATCCGGCGGCAGCACCGATGAAGGCGATGCCGACGGCCCACCAGAGACCGGCCTCGACGGCGAGGGAGAAGACAAAGAATTTGCCCCAGAAGCCTGCGGTCAGCGGCACCCCTGCCATGGCCGCCATGATGACGGTCATGAGAAGGGCCAGGGTTGGATTGCGGCGCCCCAGTCCATTGAAACTGTCGATCTCTTCCGAGTCGGTCTGGATGCGGACCTGGGCGAGGACGAAGAACGACGCAAGCGTCATCAGCAGGTAGGTGGCGAGGTAGAAGCTGACGGCTCCAATGGAACCCAGTTCGTCGGACGTATCCGATTTCCATGCCGCCAGCGCGAGGATGATGAATCCAGCGTGTGCGATGGAAGAGTAGGCGAGCAGGCGTTTGAAGTTGCTCTGCGCGAGAGCAGCGAGATTACCAACAAGGAGCGAGGCCGCGGCCATGATCCCAAGAATCACGGTGACCGAAGTCGCTACCGGCGAACCTTCCACGAACATCGGCTGAAGCACCCGGATGGTGAGGATGAAACCGGCTGCCTTCGAACCGACCGAGAGGAAGGCGGTCGTTGGAGTGGGTGCGCCCTGATAGACATCGGGGATCCACATCTGCATGGGGACTGCGCCTACCTTGAAACCGAGAGCGACGAGGACAAGGGCGATGCCGAAGAGCAGTGCGTTGGGGTTCTCGAGCGTCGGCATCATTTCGCCGATCTGATCGAGGTTCATGGTGCCGGTCGCACCGTAGATCCAGGCGATGCCGTAGACGAGGAACCCGGTGCTGAGGGCTCCGAGGATGAGATACTTCACGCCGGCTTCGAGGGAGCCGACGTTGCGCCGCATGTAGCCGACCAGGACGTAGAAGGTGATGGTGACCAGTTCGAGGGCGACGAAGGCGCCGATGAGGTCCTTGGCGGATGCCATCCACATCATGCCCGCGCATGCGAAGACCGGGAGGGCGAAGAACTCGCCGGTTCCGTCCTCCGACTCGGGATTCTCGGTGAAGCGGGAAAGGATGGACCGGAAATCCATGGCCATGAGCAGGACCAGGATGGTGCAGACCAGGGCGAACCCCTTGTAGAAGCGGGCGAGCGAGTCGAACTGATAGAAATTCCACAGGGGCCAGTCGGCCATGGCCGAACCTTCCTTCGGTCCGACGGCGAAGAAGTTGAAGGTCAGGATCAGGCACAGTCCGAACACCGCGAACATGCCGATCGGGCGCTTGTTGTGGGCTGGGCCGAAGGCCTCGAACATCAGCAAGGCGAGACCGAGAACGACGGTCAGAGCTTCAAGGTAGTAGGCAGGCATGGAAATGGATGGTGCGAAGTGGAAGGCGTATGGAACTACTTCAGCAGGGAAAGCAGGAGGTTCGGGAAGATCCCGACCGCGAGGAGTGTGACGGCCAGCAGCACAGCGGGAATGCGATCCGAAAGCGTTAGGTCTGCAGCCTTGCGGGTGCAATCAACGGCGGGACCCTGGAAGATGCTGCGATAGGCGCGGAGCATGTAGACGGCACTGATGACCACGCCGCTGATGGCGATGATGCAGGTGATCTGCACCGGTCCGAGGCCGGCGGCCGGATCATAGTTCACGAAGGAGGCGATGAAGATCATCACTTCGCCCGCGAAGTTGGCCAGTCCCGGAAGACCGATGCTGGCCATGCCTACGAGGCCGAAGAGGAAGGCCAGTGCGGGGGCTGACTTGGCAAGACCTCCGAGTTTCTGGAGATCCAGGGTTCCAGTCACACGCTCGATGCGGTCGGCGAGGCCGAAGAGCATGGCGATCGAGATGCCGTGCGCAAACATCAGGAGAACGGCCGCAGGGAGAGCGATTTCATTGAGGCCGGGCGCGGCGAGGGCCGCAATTCCGAGGAAGATGTAGCCCATGTGCATCACCGAGGAGTTGCCGAGCATGCCGTCGAGGCGTTTCTGGCTGATGGTGACCAATCCGACCCAGACGATATTGCCGAGGAGCAGGACGCAAAGAGGAACCAACCACGCGGAGAGGCCATCAGGAAGAAGAGGCACTGCGAGTCGGAGGAGACCGTAGAGACCGAACTTCTTCAGTACGCCGGCATGGAGCATGGCGGTCGGTGCGGGTGCGCTCGCGTAGGCGGGAGCTGCCCACGAATGGAAGGGGAACAAGGAAACCAGAATGCCGAAACCCAGGATGAGGAACGCGGCGATGCTCTTCTGCGCAGAAGCATCAGCGAGTGGGCCCTGCTCAAGCATCGCGGGGATGGAAAAGGTTCCGAAGGCACTCGCGAGCCACACCAATCCAGCCAGCAGGACCAGTGAGCCGAAGCCAAGGTAGATGGTGATTTTCCATGCAATCGCCTTCCGATCTCCACGACCGAGCATGCCGATCATGAGGAAGGTAGGAATGAGGGCGAGCTCATGGAATGCGTAGAAGAAGAACAGGTCCGTGGAGAGAAACGCGCCGATGGCCCCGGCCGAAATCAGCAGGGAGGATCCGTAGTAAAGTTTCTCACGACCGTCGGGAGCCTTGCCGGAGAAGACCGCGGCGAAGGTGACGATCACTGAAAGCAGAAGCATGATCACGCTCATGCCATCGAACAGTTCCAGAGACAGCTGGATGTGGGGTCGTTGCAGGACGTCAACGGAGAAGTTCCACAGACGGGAGCTGTCGGATAAAGCAAACGAGAGCGCCGCGGCAAGTCCGAGAACAAGGTTGAGTCCAGCTGCGATGGTGGCTGCAGTCCGTGCCTTGGAGCCGCTCAGGATGGCAGCGAAGGCAAGTAGCGGGATGAGTAGAAGTGCGAGGAGCATTTCGGGAAGATTGGAAAGGTTGGCTGCTGGCGACTATTTCCAGAACACGGTGAAGTAGATGACGGCGATAACGCCCAAGCCAAAGGCAAAGGCGTAGGCCTGGAGGTTGCCATTCTGCGCGCGGCGGAAGAGCCCGCCAACCGACTGGACCAAGCGCGTCGAACCGCCGACCAACACGCCGTTGATCAGGAATTCATCAAAAAAGTGGATGAGCGCTGCTCCGCCATCCTGAATGCCACGCACGAATACCTTGTCGTAGATCGCATCGAGGTAGAAACGTTCGCGGAACAAGGGGATGGAGAGCGGATCCTTGGTGCGGCCGCTGTAGATGATGAAGGCGGGGATGGAGCCTGCCAGCAGCGCTCCGAGGGAAATCCAGAAAAGTGGATTCACGTGAAACTCTCCGGCGTGAGCGGGGAGGGCCGGTGCGAGGGTGTTGATTCCCTTGTAGCCGGCAATCACGGCAAGCACCGCGAGAAGGACGAGCGGAACAAACATCAACGGGCTGACTTCCTTCGCGTGATCCGCATCATCCGAGCTCGGAGATCCGAGGAAGGTGACCACAAACAGGCGGGTCATGTAGAATGGCGTCAGCACGGCCACGGCGACGGCAATCCAGAACAGTGGCGGATTTCCTTCGGCGGCGTGGAGAATCGCCTCCTTGGAGAAAAAGCCCGAGGTGAATGGCACGGCGATGAGTGCCAGGAAACCGAGGAAGAAGGTGATGCCGGTGATGGGCATCTTCTTGAGCAAACCACCCATCTTCCAGATGTTTTGTTGGTGGTGGCAGGCGTAGATCACGGCGCCCGAACCGAGGAAGAGGAGGGCCTTGAACCATGCGTGGGTGAAGAGATGGAACATGCCGGCATCGCCACCACCGAGGCCGGTGGCCATCACCATGTAACCGAGCTGCGAGAGGGTGGAGTAGGCGAGGATCCGTTTGATGTCGTCCTGCTGGGTCGCCATCAAAGCGGCGGCCAGCGCGGTGAGACCACCCACCCAGGCGATGACTTCTCCCGCCATCGTTTCGGTGAAGACCTCCACGCCGAGCGAGAGATGCACGCGGTAGAGCATGTAGACGCCGGCGGCGACCATCGTCGCGGCGTGGATCAGCGCGGAGACCGGGGTGGGGCCTTCCATCGCGTCGGGCAACCAGACGTGGAGGGGAAGCTGGGCCGACTTGCCAACCGCACCGCAGAATACGCAAAGGATCGCCGTGCCGAGCAGGCATGGATAGCATCCGGGGTAGGCGCTTTCGAAGGCGGCGAGCTTGGCTCCCATTTCGTCGAAGATGAAGGTTCCGGTGATCCCGAACAGGAGCAGGATGCCGACCATGAATCCGAAGTCACCAATCCGGTTCACGAGGAAGGCCTTCTTGGCGGCGTCCGCCGCGGAATTCTTCTCGTACCAGTGACCAATCAGGAGGTAGGAACTGAGGCCGACGAGCTCCCAGAACATGAAGGTCATGATGAAGTTCCCGGCCAGCACGATGCCGGTCATGGAGAACATGAAGAGCGACAGGCAGGTGAAGTACCGCGCTTTCGCGGAGTCATCCGCCATGTAGGCGAGGGAGAAGATATGGACCAGCATGCCGATGCCGGTGACCACGATCATCATCCCGGTGGCTAGTTGGTCGAGCTTCAGCGAGATCGAGAGGTTCCCGACGGGCTCGGGAAGGGAAGCCCAGGTGAAAGCGTAACTGTCGGTCGCCCCCAACAGGAGCAGCGAGATCACGAAGGTCGCGACGACCGATCCGACGGATAGCATGGATGCCAGGAAGGCATTCCGCTTGAGGAAAAGATGGTTTGCTGCGGCGGAGAGCAGCGGCAGGAGAAGTAGGAGCCAGGCCATGGAGACTTGAGTAGTGTGCTTCTGAAAGTGGTGGATCGTCAGTCAGCGGGGCGCCTAGCCCTTCATGCTGGTTAGTTCGTCGGTGTGGATCGTCTGACGAGCCCGATAGAGAGCGACAATGATGGCGAGGCCGACGGCGACCTCGGCCGCTGCAACGGTGATGACGAAGAAGACAAGCATCTGGCCGTCGTAGTCGGGCAGTCCGTTCTTGCCGTTGAAACGGGAGAAGGCAACCAGCGTCAGGTTGGCGGCGCTGAGCATGAGCTCGAGACACATGAAGACGACGATGATGTTCCGGCGGAGGACCACACCGGCAAAACCGATCGCGAACAGAAGACCGGAAACGAGAAGGTAGGAATGAAGGGATGCCATGGTCGTTCAGATGGTCTGGCGTTTCGAGAGGACAACGACCCCCACCGTGGCGACCAGAAGGAGGACTCCGACGATCTGGAGCGGGAGATTGTAGCCTTTGAAGATCACGTCGCCGACGAGGTTGACGTCGGGCAATTGGCCGTCAGCCAGACGTTCGGACACCGACTTGCTGATGGGGGCGTAGTGTTCGGAGGCCGCCTGGTAGTCGATTGGAGTCGACTCCTTGTTGGGTACCTTGCCGAGGATGCCGAAGAGCTGGATGGTGAAAGCAAGGACGATGCCGAGACCACCGACGAGCGGGACCACTTTGGGAGCCTGCTTCTCTTCGGTCTTCAGATCGAGAAGCATGATGATGAAAAGAAACAGGACCATGATGGCCCCGGCGTAGACGAGGATCTGCATGACCCCGACAAAGTAGGCGTTCAGGCCGATGAACAGACCGGCGAGGCCGACGAAGGACGACACCATGGCCAGAGCGGCAGCCACGGGATTGCGCAGGGATACCACGGCGAGTCCGCCGACGAGCATCACGATCGCAAAGAACCAGAAGAGTGTTAGAGGCATGGGATGTGTGGAAGATGGGTGTTGGAGCGGCTGCTGCCTGAGTGGATCACTTCAATTCATTCCACTTGTTCACGAGCCCGACGCGTTTTCCGCCGATCTCGTAGAGCTTCTTCTTGTCGTGGACCATCTCCTTGCGGTTCAGGCCGCTGATCAGATAGTCCTTTCTCAGGTAGATCGCCTGCTCAGGGCAGACTTCCTCGCACATGCCGCAGTAGATGCAGCGGGTCATGTCGATGTCGAACTCCTGAGGTCTCTTCTCGACCTTGGCCCAGGCATCGTCCGACGGGATTTCACCCGGAACGATCTTGATGGCCTTCGGAGGGCAGATGAATTCGCAGAGCTGGCAGGAGACACAGCGTTCCCGGTCCTGCTCGTCGGTCACGAGCGCGGGGGCTCCACGGTAGTATTCGGGCATGTGCTCGTCCCAGCGTTGCTCGGGATACTGCATGGTGGCACCCAGGCCCGATGACGCCATTTCGTCCGCGCCACGGGTTTTCCCGCGGAGCGAATCAAAAGCGTGCCTCATCGTGATGAAGAACCCTTTGACGATCGCTCCGAGGAAGAGCTTTTCGCCTGCATTGAGGTCCGGGCGTTTGACTTTAACGACTGCCATGAATTCAGTTAGTTTGAGGCCAGAAGACCGGTGTTGGGGTCCTCCCTTTTATCGGAGACCTTGAGGACCCAGATCAGGGCGGAGGAGACGGCGGCCAGAAGAACGGCGCCGACGAGCGTGATCACGATACCGAGGTGAGGTGCGGCGATCACAAGTGCTCCAAGGAAGACATTGATGAGTGCCACTTCGAAAAAGATGATCCATCCGAGGCGCATGAGTTGGTCGTAGCGGAAACGGGGGACCGTCCAGCGAACGAGGATGAAGAACAGGATGAAGACGATGAGTTTCGCCATGAAGACCGCGAGGCCGAGCAGACCGCCGATTCCCACGGATCCGATCTCGAGTCCGGCGGACCATTGATCGAATGACGGGCCCAGTGACCAGCCTCCGAGGAACAGGGTCACGATCAATGCCGAGCCAATCACCATGGCGGCGTATTCACCCATGAAGAACATGGCAAATTTCATCGAGGAATACTCGGTGTGGTAACCACCGACCAATTCCGTCTCACATTCGGGAAGGTCGAACGGCATACGGTTGGTCTCCGCAAAAATGGAGATGGTGAAGATGAGGAAGGCGATGACCGCCGGGAACCAGAACAACCAGGCTGTGTAGTCGCCTCCGTTATTCCATGGGGCCGACTCGCCCCAGAAGGGCAGGAGCAACCAACCGTTCTTGGATTGGTGCTCGACGATGTTCGACAGGTTCAGGTCGCCATACCACATCAGCACCGGAATGATCGAGAGCCCGAGGCAGATCTCGTAGGAGATCATCTGGGCGGTCGAGCGGACGCCGCCGATGAACGGATACTTGGAATTCGAGGACCAGCCGGCGAGGGTGATGCCGTAAACGGTCAGTGATGAAACCGCGAAGATGAACAGTGGGCCGACGTCCAGATCGGCGATGACCAACTTGATTTCCTCACCATTCACCGTGAGTGGCGATCCGAAGGGGATCACACAGACCGTCACCAGAGAAGGAACGATGGTGAGTGCCGGTGCCAGCCAGTAGAAGGCGGTGCGGACGTTGGTGGGTGTGAAGTCCTCCTTGAGCAGGAGTTTCACGGCATCGGCGACGGGCTGGACAATGCCGAAGAGGGGGATGTCCTTCTTGCCGCCGAACAGCGTCAGGGGGATTCCGACCCGGTTCGGGCCCACCCGGTCCTGGATGACCGCGGAGAAGCGTCGTTCAAAGTAGACGCAGACCGGCACCAAGGGAAGGACCACCATGAAGGTGAGCCCCACGATCTTGGCGAGAATGATCAGAAGAGGAATGAGAATTTCCATGAATGCAGGGCTGAAGGATTAGCCGACGATCTCACCCGCTGCCTTGCGGGCTCGTTCGTTTTCCAAGAGTGGGATGGTGACACCGGTTTCGGTCACGGAAACCCCGAGGTCACCGATCTTGCTCAGGGTGAGGCCTTCGAATTCGCTGACCTCCTCGCGCATGGCGGAGAAGACGTCCTCGATCATCTGCGGGTAGTCGGCGCTCATTCCGGACTCACCCTTGAAGCTCGCCGTGATGTCGCGGAGGACTTCCCAGTCGTCGCGTGCCAGTCCGCGCGGTTCAAGCGCCCGGTTGAGGCGCTGGATGCGTCCGGTCACATTCACCATGGATCCGCGCTTCTCAGTGAAGGCAGCGCCTGGCAGGACGACGTCGCTGGCTTCGGCTGTGGCGCCTGCGAGCAGCTGGATGGATGCGAGGAAGTCGAGTTTTTCAAGGTCCTCGGTGGAGAACCCTGCTTCGGCGGTGAGGTCTTCACCCAATGAGAGGACGACCTTGATTGATCCGTCGCGGACTCCGTCGCGAATCGACTCGAGTCGGAATGCTGGATCCGCCCGGCGCCAAACCAGCTTGCTTCCCGTGGTATTCGGGTTGCGATCAGCGGAAATCAGGATGCCATCGCTCTCCGCATCACGGGGCACGGTGGTCAGATGCTCGGTGCCGATCTGGTCCGCCAGCGCCTTGGCCAGGTGGAGTTCCTCGTTGGTGAGCCTTGCCGATGCGACGATGGCGATTTCGGATGCCGCGTGGGCCTTGAGTGAGTCAGCGACTTGGGCGAGGGCATCGGACCACGACGCGGGCTGATGTTTCCCTTCCGCTTTCACCATTGGTTCGGTGAGGCGCTCGGGTGAGTCGATGTAGTGGAAATTGAGACGGTGGGAATCCGGCATCCAGCAGGAGTTCACGTCGTCATTCTGACGGGGGGTGATGCGATAAACCTTATCTTCCCGGGTCCACACGGTGATGTTGGCTCCGGTTCCGCAGTTGACGTCGATCGTCTGCGTCTCCTTGAGGAACCACACCCGCATCTGGAAACGGAAATCGTTGCTGGTCAGCGCGCCCACCGGGCAGATGTCCGCGGTGTTGAGGGAGTAGTTTGAATCGAGTTCACGGTTCGGGTGAACCGTCAGAGTCGTGTAGGTGCCACGCTGGGTGAAGCCGAGCACGGGGTCGTCGGCGACCTCGTCCATGAAGCGGATGCAGCGGCTGCACATGATGCAGCGTTCGTCATCGAGACGGATGCGCGGACCGATCTCGACGTTCTTCGGCTTCTTGACCTTCATGTCGATGAAGCGCGATGAGAACCGGCCATGGCCCACCGAGAACTCCTGCAGGCGGCACTCGCCAGCCTGGTCGCAGATTGGACAATCGAGCGGGTGGTTGATGAGCAGGAACTCCATCACGCCCTTGCGGACTCCCTCCACGAGCTCGCCACCGGTACGGATGCCCATGTTTTCGGCCACCGTGTTGGCACAGGCGATGACCGGGCGGGGCATCCAACCGATGGGCTGGTAGCCCTCGTCATCGAAGGTCGGGTCCTGCCCGGGAGTGGGACGGGGTGGCATGCCCATCTGGACAAGACACATCCGGCAGTTGCCGGGAGAACTGAGCTTCGGGTGATAGCAATAGTGAGGCACCTCGACGCCGAACTGGCGGCAGGCCTCGATCATCCGGGTCCCCTTGGGAACTTGTCGCCAGATCCCGTCGATCTGCACATTGACGAGGCCCTTTTCGGCAGCGAGGTCCTTAGGCAGTTTGGCTTCAGCAGTGGAGGCGGTATCGCTCATGGCGCACAAATTGGCAGGGGTTTGACCCCACGCGCGGGGAATATGAAAAGCCCCCCCACGAGCGGCAAGTGCCCTTTGTGAAAAATTTCACAAAGTCGGACGAAATCGACGGTGATTCGGTTCAACGGCCCAGAACTCGGGGGAAATTGGCAGACTACTGTGCAGATCTTGCTTCAGGCGCGCCCCATGTAGGACCCGTCTTCCGTCTTGATCTGCAGGCGATCGCCGGGATTGATGAAAAGTGGGGCCTGGATCACGAGGCCGGTCTCCATCGTCACGGTCTTGTTGGAGTTGTTGGCGGAGTCGCCTTTCACGCCTTCCGGGGCCTCAGCCACGGTCATTTCCATGGATTGCGGCAATTCAATGTCGGCCACCACACCATCTGCGAAGAGCAGGGTGTATTCCTGTCCTTCGATGAGATAATCCTTGCAGGAGTCAATGATTTCGCCGGGCACAACCACGTCGTCGTAGGTCTCGCTGTTGAGGAAATGATGACCTTCCGCATCCTTGTAGGAATACTCGTGGGGCACGCGTTCCAGCATCACGGAATCCATCGAATCGTTCGAGGTAAGGCGCAGATTGGAAACCTTCTTCGAGGCCACGCTGCGAACCGACATCTGCACGTAGGAAGCCATGCGTGGAGGGGTCTTGAGTTCGTGAGCGATGACGACACAAACGTCGCCGTTGTGGCGGACCGCGTGACCGCGGCGGAGGTTGATTACGGGCGTGCTGGCCATGGTGGGATGGGGGATAGGAGCCCGTCGGGCTTTTGGCAAGAATTGATGAGTCTCCAGGCGGATTCGAGGGAGTGACCGGCAACCGTATGTGGTCGGAAAGCCTTCGAGACGCCTGACGGACGAGAACTCAGGGAGTGGTGGCCCGAGAACCACCGCCCCTGAATTTCCCGCTGTCCGCAAGTTGGTCTCTTATTTCGAGCCGGTTGGCTCGGCCGCGGACTCGTGTTCTTCTTCGGCGGCTTCCAGGGCGGCGCGTTCCTTCGGGATGACCCGGACGAACTTGCCGGAGTTCTCCGACCAGTTTTCAAGCAGCGCCTTGCCGTGGGGGCTGCCGGTCTGAGCGACGTGGTCTTCGATCAGCCCCTTCAATTCCTCGATGTCCTGAGCGCGCTGAATCTTCAAGGCGATCACCATCTCAGGATTCACGCGGGAGTAGAAACGACCATCGACGTCGTACACGTAGGCGGTGCCGCCTGACATGCCGGCTCCGAAGTTCTTGCCGGTCTTGCCGAGGATGGCGACCGTCCCGTTGGTCATGTATTCGCAACCGTGATCACCGACGCCTTCCACCACGGCAACCGCACCCGAGTTCCGCACGCAGAAGCGCTCACCGGCACGCCCGTTGAGGAACAATCGGCCTCCGGTCGCTCCGTAGAGGCAGGTATTGCCTGCGATCGCATTTTTCGCGGCCTCGAATTTCGCGTCGGCTGGTGGGCGAACCACGATTTCGCCGGCGGCCATGCCTTTGCCGACGTAGTCGTTTGCTTCGCCAACGAGGTCGATCTTGACCCCGGAGACGAGGAAGCAACCGAGTGACTGACCGGCCGTGCCACGAAGATTGAGCGTGATCGCGGTGGACCCATTGAATCCATGGTTCCCATGGACTTCAGCGATGCGACCCGAGAGACGCGTAGCGATATTCCGGTCGGTGTTGACCACGTCGTAGCTGAGCGAAACTGCAGCGCGATCCGGGAGAAGCTTGATGGCTTCGACGGTTTTCTCATCGATGGAGTCGGCGCCGTATTCGATCGTGGATGGCACCGCATCCGGGTCGACATCGAGGGCCTTCTTGAGATCGGCAAGAATCTGCAGGTCGAGGGCTGGCTTCGAGATGCCGTCGTTGCGCTCGGCCGTCCGATGGCGAACCACACTTGATTCGTCGACACCCTGTTGCTCGGCGAGGGCTGCAGCCACATCCTTGAGCACGGGGGAGAGGTCCACGGTGTTTGCCTTCGGGTGATCCGGCACCTCGCGTTGGGCGAGGAACTCAGGTCGACCGATCAATTCGTTCAGGTTGCGAACCCCGAGGTCTGCCATGATTTCCCGGGCTTCCTGGGCGACACCCTTGAGGAAGTTGATCACCATCTCGGGTGTTCCCTTGAACTTGGAACGCCACTTCGGATCCGTTGTGGCAACGCCGACCGGGCAGTTGTTGAGGTGGCACTTGCGCACATAGACACAGCCCATGGCGATCATCGCAATGGTTCCGAAGTTGTATTCCTCGGCACCCAGGATGGCGGCGGTGACGATGTCGCGACCAGTGCGGAGTCCACCGTCGGTGCGCACGGTCACGCGGTTGCGGAGGTTGTTGATCAGCAGGGTTTGCTGGGCTTCGGAAAGTCCGAGTTCCCAAGGGGAGCCCGCGTGCTTGGTCGAGGACAAGGGGGATGCGGCCGTGCCTCCGTCGTGACCGGAGATGAGGATCGTGTCGGCGTCGGCCTTGGCCACCCCGGAGGCGATCGTGCCCACGCCCGTTTCAGCCACCAGTTTCACGGTGACACGTGCCCGCGGATTCACTTCCTTCAAGTCGTGGATGAGCTGGGCGAGATCCTCAATACTATAAATATCGTGGTGAGGTGGAGGCGAGATGAGTTGGACACCCGGTTGGGTGTTCCGCAGGCGTGCGATCAGGCCGTTGACCTTGTGTCCGGGTAGTTGGCCGCCTTCACCCGGCTTGGCTCCCTGGGCCATCTTGATCTCG
Organism: Haloferula rosea; assembly: GCF_016595525.1. Classification (GTDB taxonomy): domain Bacteria; phylum Verrucomicrobiota; class Verrucomicrobiia; order Verrucomicrobiales; family Akkermansiaceae; genus Haloferula; species Haloferula rosea. The sequence continues at coordinate 77,002 of NZ_JAENII010000007.1, read as the reverse complement.
AGTTCATCGGCGTTGACCAGGTAGTAGGCGGACACCCCGAAGCGACCGGAGGCAATCTGCTTGATCCATGACCGCGCCATGTCGCCATTCGGATACGGCTTGAAGCGCTTCACATCCTCGCCGCCTTCTCCGGAGTCGGACTTGGCACCCAGCTTGTTCATTGCGATCGCCAGGGTCTCGTGGGCCTCGGGCGAGAGGGCGCCGAGCGACATGGCGGCGGTGGTGAAGCGGCGGCAAATGTCTTCGACCGACTCGACTTCGTCGATCGGCACGGGACCGCTGGATGACGGCACGAACTTGAATAGGTCGCGGATGGCCATCGGGTTCGTTTCAAGGGTGGCTTTGACGTAATCGTCGTAGTCCTCCTTGTTTCCGCCTTTCACGTAGGTGTGGAAATTCTTGATGACCTCGGTGGTGAGGGCGTGACGCTCGCCCGCCTTCCGGAATCGGTTGTATCCCGGATCACCGAGATTGAGGGTCTCACCCTCGGGGACCTCGGTGGAGAATGCCGCCTTGTGGCGGTTCAGGGACTCATGGGCGATTTCGCCGAAACCCACTCCACCGATTTTCGACTGCATGCCGGTGAACGATGACTCGATGACCTCCTTGCCGACGCCGATGGCCTCGAAGATCTGGGCACCTTGGTAGGAGTTGAGGACGGAAATCCCCATCTTCGACATGATCTTGAGCAGTCCTTTCTCGAGGGCCTTGCGGTAGTTGCTCATGGCCTTCTCAGGTGAGATGCCTTCACCGAGCTTGTTCTTGCCCTCATCCGCTGCGACGAGTTGGCGAACGGTGGCAAAGCCGAGGTAGGGGCACACCGCGGTGGCTCCGACGCCGAAGACGCAGGCCAACTGGTGGGTGTCACGGACTTCACCCGTCTCGAGCACGAGCGATGCCTTGAGGCGCTTGCGCTCGCGGATCAGGTGGTGATGAACCGTGCCGGTTGCCAGCATCGATGGGATGGCGACCCGGTCCTTGCTGGTGGCGCGGTCGGAAAGAATGAGGATGTTCACACCGCCATCGACCGCTTGTACGGCTTCATCGCACAGCTCATCGAGGCGAGCCTTCATGCCGTTGGTTCCGCTGGCGGCATCCCACGTGATGTCGAGGGTTTTGGACGGGAAACCTTCTTCTTCGAGATATTGGATCCGCTCGAGTTGGTGCTCGAACAGGATCGCGGACTGGAGTTGCACGATGCGTGCGTGCTCCGGGGTTTCCTCAAGCCAGTTGAGTTCAGGGCCAAGTCCGGCGGAAAGGCTCATCACGGCCCACTCACGGATCGGGTCGATCGGCGGGTTGGTCACCTGGGCGAAGCGCTGTTTGAAGTACGTGAAGAGTAGTCGTGGGTAGGTGGACAGGAAGGCGAGGGGGATGTCGTCGCCCATCGAGAACACGGCTTCCTGGGCGCCCTTGATCATGGGCGGGAACACCATGTCGAGTTCCTCGAGGGAAATGCCGTGTGACACCTGCTGGCGGGAAAGCTCGAGCGCGTCGAAATCAACGTCCGGCGTGTGGGGGTCCGGCGATACGAAGCGACGAAGCTCGAGTCGGTTCTCGTCGATCCAGCGGCGGTATGGCTTCTGTTTGGCAAGCGCCTCCTTGACCTCGCGGTCCGCCATGAACTTGCCGGTGCGGGTGTCGACGGAAAGCATCTGCCCCGGACCGAGCCTGCCCTTGCTGATGACCTTGGCGTCGTCGAGGACGACCGCGCCGGCCTCCGATCCGATGTAGAGGATGCCGTCGTCGGTCAGCTTGTAGCGCGACGGACGCAGGCCGTTCCGATCGAGTGAAGCGCAGAGCTTCACGCCGTCGGTGTAAACCAAGCCGGCGGGGCCATCCCACGGCTCCGAGAAGGAGCGGTTGAACTGATAGAATGCCTTGAGGTCTTCCGAGATGTCCTCGTCGTGCGAGAATGCGGGAGGGACGAGCATGCACATGGCATGCTCGAGAGAACGCCCGGACAGGACGAGAACTTCGAGGGCGTGGTCGAGCGAGCACGAGTCCGACTCGTTGTGGCTCGTGAGGTTCTTGAGAAGTGCGAGGTCGTCGCCCCAGACTTCGGATTCAAAGTAATCCTCGCGGCTCGAGAGCCAGTTGCGGTTGCCTTCGACGGTGTTGATCTCACCGTTGTGGCACATCATCCGGAACGGCTGACCAAGCGGCCAGGCCGGGAAGGTATTGGTCGAGAAGCGCTGGTGATAGAGTGCGATCGATGTTTCGAAGTCGGAATCCTGAAGGTCCTTGTAGAATCCGCGGAGCGCGGCAGGCATCGCGAGTCCCTTGTAGGAGATGAGGCGACTGGAGAAGGACGGCATGTAGAATGACGGGACTTCGGAGGTCTCGATCTCGATCTTCCGTCGGCAGAGGAAAAGCTGACGTTCGAAGTGGTCGCCATCCCAGCCTGCCGGCTTCTTCAGGAGCAGGTGCTCGATTTGTGGCTGCGAACGCAGGGCGATCTTGCCGAGTGCGTCAGGATCCACCGGGACCTCGCGCCAGCCAATGATGTCGATGCCACGCTCGGTGACGACCGATTCGGCAAGCTCCTTGATCGACTTGGCGGCGGCAGCGTCACTTTCGGGAAGGAAGAAGACAGCAACGGCGAGGTCCGAGTCGTCCTCGAGGCTACCTCCCAGAGAAGCCACCACCTTGCGGAAGAGCGGGTAGGGGATCTGGGACAGAATTCCTGAGCCGTCACCCGTCTTCATGTCGGCATCCACAGCGCCCCGGTGGGTCATGTTGCACACCGAGTGGAGTGCGTATTCCAGCACCTGTGAACTGCGCTTGCCCTCGATTTGGGCGATGGCGCCCATGCCACAGTTGTCGCGCTCCTCGGACAGGGAGTGCATCGAGCCGGGAACAAGCGGAGTGGACGGGTGGTAAAATCGATTCATCGCAGCAATAATAACGGAAAAACTTCGTCCCGCGGCGCCGCGCTCAATCGTTGTCTGGCGGTCTTCCGCCACGGGGCAGGGACTAAAATGCAGGGTGGTGGCAGTGCCAAGCAGGAATTGTGCCTGCAACACGACTTGGCAGTCTCGGCATCCGGCAGGATTTCAGCCGGATGGGCAGGGGATTTACAGGTCTGCCAACTCGTCCGGCTCGAGCAGATCCAAGCCGACGAGGAAATGGTCGGCGGCCTTGAGGGTCAGTTCGTAGTGCAACTCGGACACGTTGAAATTGAAGAAGGAGTGCTCTGCTCGCTCGAATTCCAGCAATTCCACCTGATTCCCACGCCACTTCAGGCCTTTGACGAATTTCCGGGCGTCCTCGAAGGGGGTGACGCGGTCGGATTTGCCATGGCAAAGCATCATCGGCGGGAGTTTGCGGCGCATCTGCCGGAGCGGACAATGCTTCCGGGCCGTCTTTCCATCAGGAAAACGCTTGGCGAATTGGGAAGGCGTGGTGTCGAGGAGTGAACTGAACAAAACCAGCGCCTTCGGGCTGATGGGCGGGGCCGGGTCGTTCTTTCCAGGTTTGGGCAGGACCTGCTCAAGGGCGAGGAAGGCGCCGCCGGATGCGCCGCTGAAAACTATCCGGTCGAGGTCGATTCCGAGGCGTTCGGAATGCTCGGCAAGCCAGGCGAGAAAGACCTTCACATCTTCCATTGCCTCCATCGGGCCGGTGCGATGAGTGGACTCGAGTCGCGTTTCGACGACAACGGCCATGGCTCCGCGAGTCGCGAAATGCAGGCATTGGGGCACGAATTGCGTGGGCATGGCCGTGTCCCAGAACCCACCGTGGAAAAAGACGATCAGCGGCCATTGGCGCTCGAGCGAAAAATCGTGTGGGACGAAGAAATGCGCCTGCACCGGACCCTCCGGAGTTTCCAGATAGGTCAGCGGTGTGGCTGACTTCATCATCTCACGTTGGCGTTCCTGGCCAAGGAGGGGTACTTTCGAAAGCAGGGACATGGATGGGGAGAACGAAGGAGAGTCTTGTTTCTCAGGCCAACTTGTCCAATCGTTTTCCGCAATGACGACACGCATTCTTTCCGCGGCGCTGTTCCTGGCCGCTTCGATCCCTTCGCTGGCCGATCAGGCGGCTCTCGGACAGCAACTGACCAAAACCTATCAGGCCTGGCGCGAAGCGGTGATCAAACGCGATGCCCGGCAGTGGCAGGCGTTGACGGCTGATTATCGTCGACGGGAAGTTCAGAACCGTCTGGTTTCCGAAAAACGTCCGTTTCCAGCCGCGGTGTTCGAATTGCCTGCGCCGCCACCAAGTCTGCAGGGTTTACGGATCATGCATCTGTCGCAAAAGGGGCCGACGGCGAAAGTCGGCTATTTCGGTGCAGTCAATTTCGGCGTTGGTGGAGCGCCGACCGAAAATGTGCTCGTTCTCTCATTTGTATCGGAACGCGGGCGCTGGACCTACGACCGGGCTGATTTTGTGAATCTGGCCGCCTTGCCGGAGGTGCGAAAAGAGCTCGCAGCTGGCAATCCTCGCTATTTCAAGGAAACCCCGGAATGCCAGGCTACCGGACAGATTCCACCCACGCCTGCGCTTGTGCCGCCTGCGAAGTACATCGCAAAGGCCTACGTGTTCTGTCCGGGGCGGGAGGTCCAGCTGCAGATCAACCGAGTCAGCCGCCATCGCTTCGCCAATGCCAAGGAGGCTGAGATCGTTCTGGGTGGCGCGAAGGATGGCCGCAACGAAGTGACGTTCACGGCGAAGCCACTTGAGGGCAGCACGGGCAAGGAGGCCATGGCGATCCGGGTATACCTGATGTCCGAGATCGAAGGAGTGAAGCCGATCATCGCCTATGAGTATCTCATCAAGGAGGGTCAGCCTGTGAAGGGCTTCGAATCCGGGCAGTTCAATCTTGATCCTGCCACAGCTGCCAAATTGGTCCCATAGCTTCGATTGGGGCCTCCGAGGCCGGAATCCAGCATGGTCGCGGCTCACTACTGGTCTAAAGCATTACTTGTTACAATGTATGTAATGCGGAATCGAAATAGGTGGTCTCGGACGGGGTGTTGTTCCCTGTCTTTCCATGATTCGGTTTGGGATTCGCATGGGACTTTGCCGAGCTCTCCCGACCGCGTGTCAGTCCGCTAGGTCGCCGAGCTTCCCAAACTTCGTCTTCCGCTTCTGCTGTCGTGCACTAAGCCGCCACCCTGTGCTTGCCGGATCGTGCCTAAAGTTCGATCAAGCTTCTGAGATCGTCGTTGGACCAGTTTGATGGCGTTTCGTCCTCGGTGATTTGCGAAATCATGGCTTGCTTGGCCAGCTGGAGCTTCCGCACGCGTTCCTCAACCGAATCCCGGATCAGCAAGCGATGGATGCTGACCGGTCTGGATTGTCCGATCCGGTGGGCGCGGTCGCTGGCCTGGGCTTCGACGGCTGGATTCCACCACGGATCCATATGAACGACTGCATCTGCGGCCGTCAGATTGAGGCCGTATCCGCCCGCTTTCAGACTGATGAGGAAAACGGCAGGCCCCTCGTGTTTTTGGAACTCGTTGACCAGTGCGGTGCCGTTCCTGGTGCTGCCATCGAGCCGGAAAATCCTCCCGGCCTGACCGAGTTTTTCGGTTTCCAGTTTTCGTAAATAGCTAGGGAATTGACTGAATACCAACGTTTTGCAATGTTCTATCGCGCGGGAATCTAGGTATTCACCAAGCCAGTGGGTTTTCGCGCTGACGGCCGATTCCTCGAGGTCCGTGACGAGTGCTGGATCCAGACAAATTTGGCGTAGCCGAAGCAAGGTCGTGAGCAGGTGCATGCTGGCGGCTCCCTGTTTCCCTTCATCCTGGAGAGATTCCCATTGGTGGACGCCAGCGGTGGCGATCTCACGGTAAAGCGCGCGGGCCCCATCCCCGAGTTCAAGCCACTGGTCGGTCTCGATTCGCTCCGGTAGATCCTTGGCAACTTCGGTCTTCGTTCTTCTGAGGACGTAGGGTGAGATGCGTGTGCGCAGCCTGCGGGTTTCCGCGGCGTCTCCCTGCTCGTATCGGCTGAGGAATTCATCTTTCGCTCCGAGGTAGCCGGGGGCCACGACGCGGAAGATCGACCAGAGGTCGAGCAATCGGTTCTCCACCGGAGTGCCTGTCAGTGCGAGTCGGCCCCCGGGTTTGAGCTTGGCGACCGAGCGCGAGATCTCGCTGTCGGGATTCCGCAGCAGGCTGGCCTCATCCGCCACCACCAACGAGTAGTCCTGAGCGAGGTGAAACGCGAGGTCGCGCACCATGGTGCCATAGCTGGTAATGACGACGACCGACTCGTCGACCTGAGGTCTCAGTGCATCCCGTTTCGGTCCATGGAGAACCACGACCTTCAACTCGGGGGTGAATCGGGACAGCTCATCCGCCCAGTTCCCGATCAGGCTGGTGGGCATGAGGATCAGGCTGGGCTGGCGTGCGCCACCCTTCAGTCGTGTCAGGCAGGCGATGGTCTGAATCGTTTTCCCCAGTCCCATTTCATCGGCGAGGAGGGCGCCACCGAATTGGTCGATACGGTCGAGAATCCAGTCGGCACCGAACACCTGGTAGTCGCGCAGGGTTGCCGGACCGAGAGAGCCTGGGGTCTTTCGTGGAAGGTCCCCCACTCCGGGTTTGCCGGCAGCGATCCGCAGGCATTCCTGTTGGGCACGGGTGAGTTGGAGGCGTCCCTCGGGTCGGACGATGCCAAGATCGGCAAGAAGCGGTTCCACTTCAGTGGCGACCTGCTTGCTGACGACAATCTCCGCGCCGCTCTTTGTTTTCACGCTATCGCGACCGGAGCGAAGAATCTCCAGCACTTTTGCTCGCGGAATGACCTTGCCGCCGTCGGTCTGGAACGAGAGTTCGCAGCTCAACGATTCCTGAGGGCCGAAGTCGAAGTTGGGACGAATGACGTGGAGCGATTTGATGACGTGGCTCAGCCGATCACCCAGTTTCACGGTCCATTCCTCCCCCAAGCGGTGACGATCGTCTGCGAGGAAGGAAAGGATGGCTGGCTTGTCGCGCAGTGTGTAGCCCGAGCCCGACTTTGAGAATCCGAGTTGGGTCATCCTCCGGGCGACACGGTCGGCCGCGGTCCGGTCGGTGGTGAAGATCGTGTTCGTTTCCGGGTCGTGAACAGCGGTTCCTTTGCCTGTATCGATGCGGACTTCCGCATCGAGTGCATTCAGCGACCCCTCAAGGCTCAACTCGACTCTTGCGGTGCGCTGGCGGAAGCGGATCTCGCCGAGCCAGCCGACATGCGGTGCCTGTAGTAGATCCATCCAGGAGTCGATACCGCCGATGAACTCATCCAGGGGAAGATCGAGGCTTCCTTCTTGCAGTAGGTCGAATGCCTCGTCCCGCCACGCAACGGGAACTTCTGCAACTGGTGCTCGGCCAAGAAGCGCTCCACTCATCCAGCCCAGTCCGTAGCCCCAGCGAATCGGAGTGGGCGGATTCTCCAACTCAAGGTGGACGCGGGTTCCCCTGAGGGATGATCCGGCAAGTTTGACCGGTGGCATGGAGTCGGTCGCGATACGCAGCGGATTTCCTTTCGAGTCCGTGAGTCGAGGGTGATCCCGCAGGGCGTCCAATAGTTCGGCTGTTAGGCTGCCGCCTGTGTTCAGGTGGCATGGGAACGACGGGTTCGGGTGGTTGGCCGCAATCCATTGGGAGAGCACCGCATCGGCCACGCCTTCGCCCGGGCCGACGCGATCGAGCTTCACGCTCAAACGTCCGACCGCCAGACCTCTCTCGAATCCCGGGGGAAACTCGATGGCGCAGGCGAGGTTCTCACCATGAGGCGTGGTGACGGTTTCGGTTTCGGGCGTCTCGGTTTCCGCCATGCCGAGACCCGCGAGAACCACTGCCACGGCATGCGCACACACTTCACCGGTGGATCGGTTCTCGCGGCATTGGCATTCCACATCCAGTTGGGTTCCGGTGCGGACAACCGTCCGAAGGCGTCGCTTGCCGACCATGAACTGGGCGGTGGCCAGATCCTCGCCGAGCTTCAGTCCCTGGACGCGACCCCTTTCCAGCAACGACTTTCCTTCCTTGAATGCCTGCCATGAGACTTCGCTGCGAAGTCTTGTCTCGTCCCAGTCGCTCACGTGCCCGACTGTTTCGCCTGACTTTCCGGGTGGTGCGAGAAAAGATTCACGGCAGTTTTGTTTGCCACCCCGCCTTTCGATCGGGAGAGTCAGTGCCCGCTCCGCGTTTGAGATGAAAGTAGTCGCCATCGGTAACCAAAAAGGAGGCGTGGGAAAAACCACGACCGCCCTGAATCTGTCAGCAGCCCTGGCCCTGCAGGGCGAACGAGTGCTGCTCATCGATTTGGACCCGCAGGCGAACACCACCAGCGGTCTCGGCATCGAGTGCGAAGGCGAGGATTCGGTCTACCCTGCCCTGCTCGGCGAAGCGGACGTCAGGGACAAGATCCGCGACTCTGGCCGTGAGCGTTTGTCGCTGATCCCCTCCCACATGGACCTCGCGGGCGTGGAGATCGAACTTGCCCGTAGCGACGACCACCTCGTCCGCCTCCGGCAGCATCTGCAGGGGCTCAAGCCGAACGATCTGTTCGACTACTGCATCCTCGACACTCCCCCATCGCTCGGGGTGCTGATGACCTCGGCCTTGGCGGCGGCGGATGAAATTCTGATTCCCCTCCAGTGCGAATGGTTCGGTCTCGAGGGGCTTGCGAAGATCGTGCACGTGATCGAGCAGATCCGGGATTCCGGCGCGAATCCAGGGCTGACCTTGGAAGGTATCGTCATGACCATGTTCGATGGGCGCACCAATCTCGCCCGTCAGGTCGTCGAGGAGGTGAGGAACTACTTCCCTGATCAGCTCTACGACACCGTGATTCCACGGACCATCCGGATCGGTGAGGCGCCCAGCCACGCGAAGACGATTTTCGAGCATGACCCCGCCGGATTGGGGGCCCGGGCCTACCGGGAAATGGCCGAGGAGTTTCTCAGGCGTCACCAACCGGCGGTCGTCGTCTGAATCCGACGATCTGCTCCTCCGTCAGAACCCTCTAGGGATCATGGATTCAGCCCTTATTCCCGCTTGACCCTCGAGGGCCATCGCGGACATATTTTCGCCCCTCTCCCGGAGATCTCGGGAGGGGGATTTTTTTTCGTCTGCCAGCTCGTGAATTCACGGATTCAAGAGGCTGGCCAATCGCTCAGAGCATCTTCGTAACTCTTTCACCTTCATAATGTTTTCTAAGTTCTTCGGAAAATGGTTTTCCAACGATATCGGTATTGACCTCGGCACAGCCAACACCCTCGTCAACGTCAAGGATCAGGGCATTGTCCTTCGCGAGCCCTCCGTGGTTGCCGTCAAAGCCGGCACCAATGAGGTTTTGGCCGTCGGAGACGACGCCAAACGCATGTTGGGTCGCACGCCGGGCAGCATCGTCGCCATTCGGCCGCTGAAGGATGGCGTGATCGCCGACTTCCAGGTCACTGAGGCCATGCTGCGGCATTTCATTCGCAAGGCGAACAACCGTCGCCGTGGCAATCCCCAGGTCGTGATCGCCGTTCCTTCGGGCATCACTGAGGTGGAACGCCGGGCGGTTTCGGAATCCGCCGAGCAGGCCGGTGCCAGCATCGTCCACATCGTGGAGGAACCCATGGCTGCCGCCATCGGCGTCGGCCTGCCCGTGCTGGATGCTTCGGGCAACATGATCGTGGACATCGGTGGCGGGACCACCGAGGTGGCCTTGATTTCACTCGGTGGCATCGTTTACGCGCGCTCCGTCCGGACCGCGGGCGATGAGATCGATGAGGCCATCGTTTCCTACATGAAACGGGCCTACAACCTGATGATTGGCGAACGCACCGCCGAGGACATCAAGATCCGGCTCGGATCGGCAGCCCCGATTGCCAAGGAAATGACCATGGATGTGAAGGGGCGCGACCTCGTTGCCGGTCTTCCGAAAACCATCACCATCACCTCGCAGGAGGTTCGTGAAGCGATGGCGGATCCGCTGTCGACCATCGTCGATGCAGTGCGCACGACCCTTGAGCGCTGCCCTCCCGAACTTGCCGCCGACCTCGTCGACCGCGGCATGGTCCTCGCCGGCGGAGGTGCCCTGCTCCGCGGATTGGATCGTCTGCTGCGTGAAGAGACCGGGCTCCCGGTCCACGTGGCGGAAGACCCGCTGAGTGCTGTGGCTGAGGGAACCGGCAAGATGCTCCAGGAACTGGATGTGTTGAAGCAGGTGACCCGCCCATCACGTTGATTGTCCGGAATCTCCATCGCCACTTCCTGCGATGAAACCGCTCAATTTGCTCGCTCTCCTCCTGTTTCTCGCAGGAGCGACGTGGGCATTGACGCGGAGTGAACCAACGGTGCGCGACATTCAGGCGACCTACTACCGCTCGATTTCACCTTTCCTGAGCGTCGGCTCGGAACTGGAGAAGCGGTCACGTGCGTTCCTTGATGAAGTCGAGCACTCGAAAGTGCTTGAGGCGGAAATCGAAGCGATGCGGACCGACTTCAATCGGCTACGTCTGATCGAAGCTCAATTCCGCACGGTGGAGGCGGAGAATGCGAGCTTGCGCCGGGCACTGGATTTCCAGGAACGAACCCAGTTCGACGTGGTCGCCGCTCGGGTGACCCGGCGTCAACCGACGACCTGGTGGCAGACCATGGAGATCGATCGCGGTGACCAATCCGGCATTGCCACGGCCTACACCGTGGTGACCGACCGCGGTCTGGTCGGCAAGGTCGACCGACTCGGAAGCCATCGCTCGACCGTCGTGCTTCTCACGGACGAGGCCTGCCAGGTCTCAGCCAAGGTCGAAGGCACACCCGAGGCGGGAATCCTGCAGGGTCAGCGCGAGCAGGTCGGCGGTGAACCGATGCTGCGGTTGCGCTTTCTTTCACGCGATGCACGGATCCGCGAAGGCATGCGGGTCTTCTCGACCGGGCGCGGCGGTGTGTTTCCATCGGACCTGCTGCTGGGTTCGATCGCGCAGGTGATCTCAGGCCCACTTGCCACCGAGGCATTGGTGCGGCCTTCGGTGGATTTCCAGAACCTCGGCACGGTTTTCGTGCTCACCCCCCAGGAGGACAACCCATGATCCGCTACACCTTGTGTCTTCTGATCCTGGTGCTGTTGGCCGTGGTGGTGCAGCAATTCCTGCCGGCACTCACGGTGCTCAATGGCTCGAGGATGCTCCTCGTGCCGCTGGTTTTCCTGTGCGGTGCCGTGACCTTGCCAACCCCTCTCATGCTGGGCCTCGCCTTCGTCTGCGGATTCCTCACCGACGCGGAAAGCACGCTGGGTCCCCATGGGGGTGATCCCGAAGTGTATACCCGTCCGGTCGAGGCCTTGCGCTTCGGATATTCCATCCTCCTTTACGGAGTCATGGGATTCATCATGCAGGGTATCCAGCCACTGTTCCGTCAGGGGCGCTGGCAGGTATCCACCATCCTGACCGGAGTCTCGGTCTTTCTTTATCTCCTGACAGAGTATTTACTCATCAACTTCGTGCGTGGAGGCTTTACCTTCAGTCGCGGAACCTTGTTCAAGATCGTCTTCACCTCCGGGCTGACCACGATCTTCTCACCACTCGTCTTCTGGCTCCTCTTTCGTATCGCGGAATGGAGCAACTACACCATTCGGTTAGATGGATTGAAGCGCGGGGCAACCAGGGCGCAGGCCGTCTGATTCCTCAATGGATCCCAAGCCAGGTATTCGAATCTTTCTTCTCACGGCGCTGGTGCTGTTCGGTTTCGGCGCGTTGCTGAGCCGTTTGTATGATTTCCAGATCACCCAGCGGACCTACTATCAGGAGCTGGTTCCCGGTGACCGGGAGGTGACCGTCCGTGAGCCCGGAATCCGCGGCGCCATCAAGGACCGGAACGGCATCGAGCTCGCCAGAAACCGCCGCAACTACGAAGTCTATTTCGACCTCGAGGAAATCCACAAGAGCTACCGCCGCCAGCACGAGCAGGATGCGAAGCGCGACGTGCTGACGAACGAGCAGGGCATGCCCCGTCTCGGTCAGGAAACGGATATCGCCCGAATCGTCAACACGTGGATCATTCCCAAGCTGGCAGAACTGGATGTGGCGAAGAACTACAGCGCCAACGCGATGCGGACCCATTTCATCACGCATCGCGGCCTCGTCCCCTTCTCCTACAACACGGACCTGAATTACGAACAATTTGCTCGTTTGGCGGAGCACAACGTGGAGGTGCCTGGCGTGTATCTCGATGTCAGACCCCAGCGCGAGTATCCCTATGAGGCGCTTGCGTCCCACATCATCGGCTACACCCAGCAGTGGGAGAAAGGCGACATTCCCGACGATGCCCGTCGGAGGTTCAACCACTACATCGGCGAGGAGAAAGGCAAGATGGGGCTCGAGGCGACCCTGGACCCCTTGCTCCGCGGCCCTGAAGGAAGTCGGACCCTCGTCAAGAACGACAAGGGGAAGATCACCGGCATGATCGATTACCGTGAGCCGAAGGTCGGAGCCGATGTGACCCTGACGCTCGATGCTCCGGTGCAGTATCTGGTTTCGAAGGTGCTGCGTCGCACCGGACGTGCCGCGGGTGTGGTCATGGATGTGAGGACGGGAGAGGTGCTGGCGATGGCCTCGGTTCCGGATTACGATCCGAACGATTTCATTCCAAGCATCGCAGCGCAGGTCTATGCGGACTACCGTGCGAACCCGAGTTCCCCCTTCACGGATCGCGGGACCTCGGGCTTCGCTCCGGGATCGACCTTCAAGCTGGCAACGGCCACCGCGGGCGCACTCAATGGTCTGGCCCAACGGAGTTTTTCATGTGAAGGCTTCGTGTCCTACGGCAACTACAAGCCTGCCTGCTGGCTGTGGAACATGAAGCGTGGCAGGCATGGAACGCTCGGTCTGTCGGAGGCCCTTCAGCGCTCCTGCAACCCGTACTTCTACAAGCTGGGCAACACAATGGGCAGTGATCGGCTTGTCAGCGGTTTGACCATGCTCGGCTTCGGCCAGCCGACTGGCGTGGAGATCCCCAATGAGGGTGCGGGACGCATCCCCGGCACGCGTGCATGGAAGCAGGCGAACCGCGGGCGCTCCCTGACTCCCGGTGACGTCGCGCAGCTGTCCATCGGTCAGGGTGATTCGCTGGCGACTCCGCTTCAGCTGTGCGCGATGGTTGCCTGCATTGCCAATGGAGGTCGCTACTATCAACCTCGTATCGTCAAGAAGGCGGTCATGGAGAACGGCACCGTTCTGGTCGAGGATCGTCCGAAGCTTCGGGTGGACCTGATCAAGGAGGGAGTGAAGCCGGCCGATCTCGAGCTGATCCGCAAGGGCATGTGGATGGCCGTGAACCAACCCGGTGGCACCGCCGGACGGGCCAAGATTCCCGACGTTGAAGTCGCGGCGAAGACCGGAACCGCCCAGACCGCGGATGACGGAAAGCGGTCGCACAATTCCTGGACGGTCGCTTTCGCTCCCTATGACGAGCCGCGGTATGCCGTGGTCGTCCTCGTTCAGAACGGCAAGTCGGGCGGCAAGGTGTGCGGCCCCCTCGTTCATCTGATTCTACGTGGGCTGCTGGCCCGCGACGACGGCATGCGGCTTCCGCTTGCCCCGCTTGAACCTTTCTACGGCAATCGTGATCCGATCGAAGAAATCGAGCTGCCCGAGGATGTCCTCGCAGCAATCGAGACCACGGATGTCGGCGAAACGGGAGACGAAGCAGGTGACCCGGTCAATGTGCAACCCGCCGTGACCATGCCTGTCGAGACCCCCATCACCCCAGAACCAACCATCACCCCGGAAATTGATGAGGAAGGATCCGTGATTCCACGTGCCATCCCCGTCGAGGACCCATAAACCTCTTAGCTTACCAAATTCATGATTAAAAAAATCAAACGCATCTTAGGAGTGGGGAAACCCAGCCCGAAGGAAGGCAATACACTCATCATCAACGTCGAGAAGCTCGAGCGCCGGGTCGCCCTGCTCGAAGACGGTCTCCTCGAGGAATACACGGTCGAACGCGAAGGCGACGACAACATTGTCGGAGGCATCTTCAAGGGTCGTGTGAAGAACATCGAGCAGGGCCTGAAAGCCATGTTCGTGGACATCGGCCTGGATAAAAATGCCTTCCTCCACTTCTGGGACGCCATCCCGGCAGCCCTCGATTCAGGGATCGAGGAAATCAAGCGTGGCAACAAGCCCCGCAAGCAGAAGAAGATCAGTTCGAAGGACATTCCGAGCATCTATCCAGTGGGCTCCGAAATCATGATCCAGGTTTCGAAGGGGCCGATCGGCACCAAGGGGCCACGGGTCACGACCAACATCTCACTCGCCGGACGCTACCTGGTGCTGATGCCCTACACCGAGCAGTTCGGTATCTCGCGGAAGATCGACGATCCGAAGGAGCGTGCCCGACTCCGCAAGATCATGCAGCGTCTGTCCGTGCCTGAGGGCATGGGAATCATCATGCGGACCGTCGCCCAAGGAACCCGCGCCCGTCACTTCGTCCGCGATCTGGCCATGCTCCTCGAGCAATGGGAAGGCGTGGAGGAACAGCGTGACTCCCGCCCCGCCCCGGTTTGCGCCTTCCGCGAGCCCGGCCTGATCGAACGCACCGCGCGTGACTTCCTCACCGACGAAGTGGATCAGGTGATTTGTGATAGTCCCGAGACCGCGGAGTTCGTGCGTGAGGTTGCCGGCAAGGTTTCACGCAGGGCCAAACGGCGCATCCACCACCTGCCGACCCAGAAGCCGATCTTCGAGAGCCTCAACCTACAGAAGCAGATCGATGAAGCGTTCTCCCGCCAGGTTTGGTTGAAGTGCGGCGGCTACATCGTCATCGATGAAACCGAGGCCCTGATCGCGATCGACGTCAACACCGGCCGGAACCGGGGCTCGAAGGATGTCGATAAGATGATCCTGCAGACGAACATCGAAGCCGCCGAAGAGGTGGCCCGGCAACTCCGCTTGCGGAATATCGGTGGACTCGTCGTGGTGGACCTGATCGACATGCGCCACCGCCGGGACCAGCAGACGGTCTACAAGGCGATGAAGGAACGCCTTCGCCGCGACAAGGCGAAGACGCAAGTACTGCAGATCTCGTCCATCGGCCTGATGGAGATGACGCGTCAGCGCCTCAACGAGAGTCTGCGCGACACCATGTTCGAGCCGTGCCCGTATTGCCAGGGCAAGGGCCGGGTGAAGACGACAATGACCATGAGCGTCGAGATCCAGCGGAAGCTGGTCGCAGTGATCAACAAGCAGCGTGAAAACAACGAGGGTGACTTGATCGTGGTGGTGAATCCGGATGTCTTGAACCGGTTCAAGACCGAGGACAGCCGCATCCTTGTGGAACTGGAGCGTCAGCACTCCGGACGCCTCATCTTCCGGTCGGATCCGGCCCTCCACCGTGAGCGCTTCTCGATCATCGATGCCGCCACCGAGAAGGCGATTGCCAAGGTCTAGACGGCCCGGCTCCGGCTGCTCATCGGTTCCGGTGCGGAACTGATTCTCATTCAGGCACAGGGAGTTCCCTGTGCCTGTTTTTTGTGGCGCGTGGGCGGCGGAGATCCGAGATCGTATCTCCATTCCCTCGGGGAACGCCGGCTCTCCTACCGCTCGAGGAGGATCTCGCCTTCGCGGGCGACGAGGTCAATCCGGCCCTTCAGGGTTTTATCGAGGAATGGCGTGTTGCTCGCCTTCGATTTCATGAACTCGTTCGTGAAGGTAGTCTCGGCTTCCGGATCGAAGATCAGGAACTCGGCGGTGCCACCGACCTCGACCGGAATGGCAGGCAGACCCATCATCCTCCGAGGCTCTGCCGAGTAGCGTTTCACCATCACATCCCAGGTGAGTTCACCTCGCGCGATGAATCGGTCGTGCATCGAGACCACCGCGGTTTCCAGTCCGGTGATGCCGTTCGGAGCGGCGGTGAAATCCTGAGCCTTCTCGAAGGGCGTATGGGGGGCGTGATCCGTCGCAAGGAGGTCGAAGATGCCATCCTTCAGTCCCTGAAGCAGCGCCTCGTTGTCGGCGCGGGTCCGCAGTGGCGGGTTCATCTTGTAATGGGTATCGAAGTCACCGATGTCCTCGTCGATGAACATCAGGTGGTGGGGTGACACCTCGGCAGTGACCTTGACGTCGCCCCGTTGCTTCCACCACTGGATGGTTTCCATGCCGAGCTTGCTCGACACATGCTGGATGTGCAGGTGGGCGCCGGCGGCATGGGCGAGGCGGATGTCCCGATCGATGATGATTTCTTCGGCGCAGGCCGGGCTGCCCTTGATCCCCAGTTGGTAGGCCTTCGGGCCGTCGTTGAGAGCCCGTGGGCCAGCCAGTTCAGGCACTTCGCAGTGGCTGGCGAAGAACATGCCGAACTCACACGCATACTGCATCGCGCGGTAGAGCAACGCCGGGTCACCGGTGGAATCCCCGTCGTCGGTCAGCATGGTCACGCCGAGCGCCCGCATGCTGTCAATGCCGGCAAGCTCTTTTCCAGCTCGGTCCTTGGTCACACAGCCGGAGGTTTGGATGGGAATGCGGGAAACCTGAGCGGCCTTGTCGAGGACCATCTTGACGACGGTGCCGGAGTCGATCGAGGGGCTGGTATTCGGCATCATCACGACACCGGTCACACCGCCATTGATTGCGGCCTCACTTCCGCTCGCAATGTCCTCTTTGGCCTCTCCGCCGGGTTCGCGGAAATGCACGTGCGCATCGAACATCGCCGGCATCAACAGTCGCCCCCGCCCATCAATGACCTTCGCGCCCTCAGGGGGCATCAGACCGGGGCCAATTTCCCGGTAGAGTCCATTCTCGATCCGCACGTCGGCGGTTACGGGATCAGGTGAGTCTTCGGAGTGGATCTGGACGTTCCGGATGAACAGGCAGTTGGACATGCGCTGTTGATGCCACCCTCTGGTCGGATGGAAAAGGGCGGATTTCAGGATTGCGGGAAAGCTTGGTCAACCGGTGGTTCAGCTCCCGATCTCCTCGATCGCCCCATCCCGAATCAACAGCTGGCGATCGCCCACTTTGGCCAACTCCGGATCGTGGGTCACCACGGCCAGAGTCGTCCCCCCTTCCCGCGCGAGCCCCAGAAGCAGATCCATGATCTCACCGCTATTGCGGGAGTCGAGGTTGCCTGTCGGCTCGTCTGCGAAAAGAACGGCGGGGCGGTTTGCCACCGCGCGCGCGATGGCCACACGTTGCTGCTCACCACCCGAGAGTTCGGCGGGGAGATGCTCACCCCGTTTGCTCAGGCCGACCCGCTCCAACGCGGCCTCGGCCTGCTCCTTCGTATTCGCGCCACCAATGGCTCCCGGCACCATGACGTTCTCGAGCGCGGTGAGCTCGGGGAGCAGGAGATAGTTCTGGAAGATGTAGCCGATGTTCGCGTTGCGGAACGCCGCCTGTTGGCGTGCCTTCAAGGAATAGAGGTCGGTATTGTCAATTACCACCGAGCCCTGCTGGGGGCGTTCCAATCCTGCGAGGGTGTAGAGTAGTGTCGTTTTGCCGGCACCGCTCGGACCGCAGAGAAAGGCGCATTCCCCCTTCTTCAGCGACAGATCAATGCCATGAAGGACTTCGATCGACTTCTTCCCGATCGAATAACTGCGGTGAAGGTTGCGCGCTTCGATCATGGGAGGGAGGTCGGTTGTATTCCGGATTTGGAGGCAAAGGTATTGCGGGAGAAACTGATCTTCTGCCGGCGTTCGTCGTGCGGGTGTTCTTTCGCTCGTCGCTGGACCGGCACGAGGCGTTTGAGGAGACCTACGCCGTTTGCCATCTGGATGGCCAGGCCGGGACGTGCGTTGACTTCAATCATCAAGGGGCCCTTCTCCTCGTCGACCATGAGGTCCACTCCGAGGTAACCCAGCCCGGTCATCTCATGACACGTCACGGCGATGTCCAGAATGTGATCCCAGTCGGGAATCTGTATTCCGAGTAGAGGAACCTTGAGGTCCGGGTGGAGTTCGACGGACTTGCCGTGGTGGATCGCGTGGATCGTGCGGCCCGTCGCGATATCGACACCGATGCCAAGCGCTCCTTGATGGAGATTCGATCGACCATCGGATTCCCGCGTGGCGGCCCGGAGCATGGCCATCAATGGGTAGCCGTGAAGCATGACCACCCGGATGTCCGGAGCCCCTTGGAAGCTGATGTCGGTCATGATGCGGGCCGCCTTGACCCGATACTCGATCAGCGCCTTGTCACGCAGTCCTCCGAGGCTGAAGAGACCTGCGAGGATGTTCTGCAGGTGGTGTTTGATTTCCTCGATCGTGACCCGCGCCCCGCTCGGCTTGAGATAATGTTCCCCATCCTTCTCGGCGATGACCATGATCCCCTTCCCTCCCGAGCCCCGTGATGGTTTGATCACGAAGGATTCCCTGTCGCCAAGAAGTCGTTCGACCCTCCTGAGTTCCGCGGGATTACTAACAATGCCGTAGGTCTCGGGAATCGAGATCTCCCGCTCGGCGGCGATCCGCTTGGTCTGGGTCTTGTCGTCGACAAGTCCGTAGAGTCTACGGGGGTTGTTTGGCAACACGAAGCGGGCGTTGCGCATGTTGATGCCGACCACTCCCAGGGCGTGGAGTTCGCCGGGCGTGCGGATGAAGCGATGCCACCACCCTTTCATCAATCAACGGGCTCGAAGTTCTTGAAGCGGATCAACTCGCTCAGGCGGTAGCCGGTGTAGCGACCGAGGAGCAGGATCCCGGCGAGAAGCACGAGGAGAAGCTCGGGAAAGTAGAAGGCGAGGTAGCGGACCTGCCTTTGCTCCATCACGGTGAATGCCACGACCGCCACGATCAGCGAGCCAAGCACTTGGAGGATCGCGGACCGCTTGCCCTCTTCTTCCCAGGTCAGGGACATCCGTTCAATCGTCCACGCCAGGATGATCATCGGGAACAAGGTGATTTTCAGGCCGTCCCTCATTCCGAGGTGCCAACTCACCACGCTGAGGAGCATCATCAACAAGGTGACGATGACCACGCATGCCGCCACTCGCGGCACGACCAGCAGGTTGAGCCGGGAAAGCAGGAAGCGGCACCACAGACCCGCGCCCACGATGATGGCGAACATCAGGAGTCCGCTCTTCAACTCCATCTCGAGCAGGGCCATCGCCAGAAGGACCGGCATGAAGGTGCCGAGTGTGGCGATGCCGATCAGATTGCGCAGCAGGACCACGACGAAGGCTCCGATCGGGATCAGGACGACGTAGCGGAAAACCTGACGCTCCGAGGCGGGCAAACC
The DNA here is from genome assembly GCF_016595525.1 of Haloferula rosea. Taxonomy (GTDB): domain Bacteria; phylum Verrucomicrobiota; class Verrucomicrobiia; order Verrucomicrobiales; family Akkermansiaceae; genus Haloferula; species Haloferula rosea. The sequence goes on along the minus strand of NZ_JAENII010000007.1, from coordinate 57,834 downwards.
GAAGATGGTGGAAACCAGCAGGCCGGAGCTGCGGAGATCCGTGAGTTGGTCCATCGGCACCATGTCGCGCGTTGCCGTGAAGACGACCTGGGAATTCTCTCCCCCACTGAGGTCGAGAAGCGGGTCTCCTCCCCGGTTCCAGACAAACATCTGTCGCGGATCGAGCACCGAAGTGGGTGCCTCCGGGTCGCGAACCTGCCAGTAAACTCCGTCGTAGTACTCAAGCAGGCGGATGGGTTCCTGAGCGCCGCGGATTTCATCGAGCTGGACGCCGTAGGCCAACCTCGCGGCCACCCCGGACATTTTCAAAAGGTCGATCGCCAATGTGATCTTGGCGCGATCCCCGACCAATTCCTCGTAGTGATCCTTCAGCAACGAGGTCTCCTGGGATGGCTCGTCGTTGTTGAGTTCACGGAAGATGCCGGCGACCAGTGTGTCGGGATTCGAGGAGAGTTCCTTCGTCCGTCGGACGATGCTTTCAGCGGCGACCCGGATGCTCCGGGCCATTCCCGGGTCATCGGGCTCGGGTGGCTTGCCTGATGGCGAGATCGGCCCACCGCTGACGATGCCCCGCTCAGGGAAGCGAACCCGATAGTAAAGCGCCTCGTTGCCCTCGCGCTTGTCGGCGGACCAGACTGCGGTGTATTCACCGAGCTGGTCTTCGATCATGAAGCTGTATCCGGTCGAGCGCGAGTCCACACCCGTCTTCTCCTCGATCGCGGAGGCGGGCAGCGACAGACGCGCCGTGACCGCCTCCTCGGTGGCGATGAAACTCACTTTCGCCTCAACGAGCCACTCGGCAGGTTCTTCACCTACCTTCAGCGGAATGCCGAGTTGCGTGTGTTTGTAAGCCGCCAGACCACCGCCCACAAGGGTCAGGATGAGGACGATGGCGATCAGCTTGATCCGGGATGCCATGGTGGTGGGAAATGATCGAATTGATGCTCAGCGCATCAGCTTCTTGTCGGCGAGATAGGCGCGACTCGGATCCACCCAACCCAGCTCGCAGATGGTGCGGCGACCGATCAGCACGGGACTGAGCATGTTGATGCGATTATTGAGCGTGAAATCGGCAAGCATCTTGCGGTCCCCGATCTTGAAGCTGAGCCTCACCACCTCGCGCTCCTCGGATTCTCCGCCGGGTTCCTTGATGCGCGCGATGCGAACCAATGGCGCTTCGATCCGCATCCGCTTCGATTCCTTGTTGCGAGGGTCGGTCACCACAAAGCGAACCCACTTCTTGCCGTCACGCTCGAAGAGCTTCTTTTCCTCGGCGTGAATCGAACTGGTCAGTGCCCCCGTATCAAGCTTGGCCGGCATCTTCTGTTCGGTCGTGCCATCTGAAATGACGACCCACTCGCGCCAGCCATAGATCTGGGTTGGGTCGGCGGAGACGGGCAGCGCAACCGCGGCTTCGATCTCCTGGCGCTCCGCTTCGGCCGGATCGTCGGAGTCCTCCTTTTTCTCAGGAGCCTTCTCCTCCTTCTCCTTGGCGGGCGTGTCGGTTTGCTCGACCTGTTCCTTCGCGGGAACCTTGGCCTTTTCTGGAGCCGAGTCTTCGGCGGCAAGCAACTCTCCGCCCTTGCAAAGACAGAGAACACAGACAATGGACGTAAGGGCCGAAGGTTGATAGGTCACGCGCGGCCTGTTTCATCACTGATCTTTAGCAAATGCAATGGAATTCCCGAATGCCGACAGCTTGTTTGCTTGTCGCGATAACGCTTTTTCCCGGCTGCAAATCCCTGCAGTTCGGTAGCCCGACCGAGTTGGCCGACTTTCATGCCCCCGGCGCCTGGCAGAGTGGAGCCAGCGGTGCCGATGCCAAGATCAGCAGAGGCTGGGTCAGCGACTTCAACGATGCCGGCATGCGGCGCATGATCGACAAGGCGATGGCGAACAATCGTGACCTCGCCTCGGCTGAAGCGAGGATGAGGGAGGCGGAGTTCGTCGCGATTGCCGGGCGATCACGGCTTCTGCCTCAAGCAAGGTTGGCGACGTCGGGAAGCTTTTCGGTCTCAGAGCGGGGGCCCCTGCCGGCGCGTGAGACGGAGAGCTATGGCCTGACCGTTTCCGCCTCATGGGAAGCTGACATCTGGGGGCGACTGCGTGACCTGACTGCTGCTGACAGTGCGGACCTGTATGCCTCCCAGGCCTCACTCCGTGGGGCTCGGTTGTCATTGGCTGCGAGCACGGCCCGGGCTTGGTGCAATCTGATCGCGGCCGACCAGCAGCACGAGTTGGCCAAGGTCATCCTCGACTCGTTCGAGCGGAACCTGCGGATCAGTGAACGCAACTACGAAGGGACCGGTCAGGGTTCGATCGACGTCCAGTTCGGACGAACGAACGTGGCGGCTGCGAAGCGGGCTCTGGAATCGAGCCAGTTGGCCCGCGACGAAGCGGCGCGAACCCTCGAAGTGCTGACGGGATCCTATCCCTCGGGAACGACCCGTGCAGGCAACGAACTCCCTTCCCTCCGCGGATCGGTCCCGGCCGGCCTTCCCTCTGAGTTGCTCGACCGCCGTCCGGATCTTGCCATCGCTCGGGCCCGCATCTTCGCGACGGCGAAGCGGGCGGACGCGGCGAGGAAATCCTTGCTGCCGTCCCTGGCGCTGACCACCTCGGCCGGCACGCCTGTCGATCGCTTCCGGCAATTGCTCGATCCGCAGTGGCTCGCCGCAAGCATCGCGGCAAATATCGGGCAGACGCTCTACGCAGGGGGTGAACTGAGCAATCAGGCGCGCGCCGCGCTGGAGCGTAACAAGGCGGCGATCACCGACTACGAGCAGGCAGCGCTGGAGGCGTTTCGGGAAGTCGAGACCGCACTGGCCGCTGACCGTTCGCTCGCTGCGCAGGAGCAGTTCCTCATCACGGAGGTCGAGCAGGCAGCTCTCGCCGAAAAACAAGCCACCCGGGACTATGCGGACGGAATTGAGGGTGCCGGCATCCTCAATGTGCTGGAGTCCCAAAGGCGGGCGAATAATGCCCGCTCCAGCTTGATTCGCCTGCGAAACAGTCGTCTGCAGAACCGAATCGACCTGCACTTGGCGCTCGGAGGGGACTTCAGAACCCGGGAACCTTCAAAGTGACGAGATTTCCGCAAGGCTGAGCCAAGATTCTTCGTATTTGGCAAATATCCAACTCTGGGGCACCTTCCCGGCGTCACCCATTGGTACGACCCAGTCCATGCTGCTGCGCATTCTCATCCCTATCGTGATCCTGACGGTCGGCTACTTCGCCGCCAGGAAACTCTCGACGGCCATCGAGCCGCCGACCCCCCAGCACGTACCGCCCCAGAAGCTCAGAACCGAGGTGGTTGAACTACAGCGGACCGATTACCCGGTCCTGCTCGACACCCAAGGCGTCGTGCGCGCTCACTATGAGACCCCCCTGACTGCTGCGGTCAGTGGCACCATCATCGCGATTCATCCCGGGTTCGAGGACGGCGCTTTCTTCTCGAAAGACGAGGTCCTCGCCGAACTCGATCCAGCCGACTTTCAAGCCTCGCTCGCCGCAGCCAGCTCACGGGTCGCCCGTGCTGAAGCCGCCCTCGCTCAGGAAGAGGCTCGTGCCAAGCAAGCCCGATTGAATTGGGAGGACCTCGGATACGATGGTGAGCCCTCCCCACTCGTCCTGCGCATTCCACAACTCAAGGAGGCAAATGCCAATGTCGAGGCGGCCCGCGCGGAATATGAGCAAGCCAGTCTGAACCTCGAACGTACCAAGATTCGCGCGCCCTTTGACGGACGCGTACGGGTCCGGAACGTCGGGCTTGGCCAAGCGGTCGGCAATTCCACCCCTCTCGGAGAGGTGTATGCCACCGACTACGCAGAGGTCCGCCTCCCGCTGACTCCAAACCAGCTGGCCTTCATCGACCTTCCAAGTCGTCCCGACGACGAGGCACTCGAGGTGACATTGACCAGCGCCCACTCGGTCTCGCCCGAAGGTGAATCGCAACAATGGCCGGCAAAAATCGTTCGCTCCGAGGGAGCTCTCGATGACGCTTCCCGTGAACTGTTCGCCATTGCCAGAGTGGATGACCCGTTTGGTCTGAAATCCGGCAAGCCACCTCTACGCATCGGTCAACCGGTGCGTGCCAGCGTCGAGGGCCGGGTGCTCAAGGATGTCTTCGTCATCCCAAGGCTCGCCCTGCGTGGCGTCGGCCGCATCTATCTGGTGGATCGGGAAGATCCCGCCATCATCCGCACGACCATCGAACCCATCTGGTCCACCAGTGAGGTTCTGATCGTGCGTGACGGTCTGGAGGCAGGCCAGTGGCTGTCGACGACTCGCCTCCCCTATGCGCCTGATGGCGCTCCGGTGGAAGTGATCGAATCGATCTCGGTGGCGACGCCCGCTGAAGAAATCAGCGGCTCCTGAAGACCGGAAACGGAAAACTTTTATCCGCGGACTTTCCGGGACTCTCCGTGCCTGCATCGTGAATATTTAGGAAATCTTAACTTTTTGTTTGTCGCCTTTTTAAAAATTTGAAAGTCTTCACGTCATGAAGGCGATGTTCTGTTTGAGTTTTTCGGCAATGATGCTCACCGCCACTCCTGCATGGAGTTCGGATCGTCTTGCGGATTTGGAACGCCGTTGTGCCGAGCAGGAACGGCAAATCGAGCGCCTTGAGCTTGAGAACAGCCGGCTGCGTTCAGCTGGGGTCAGCACAACCACCCAGGCGAAGACGACGCCCGTGAGCGCCCCGAAAGCGACTGCGGAGTCGAGCACCTCGTCAGTGCCTGCGCCGAAAGCCCAGCCCGTGCACATTGTGAAAGCGGGCGAAACCCTGTCAGGGATTGCCAAGAAGCACGGGTTGAAGACTTCTGAACTTGTGAAGTGCAACCAGCTCAAGAATGCCGAAGTCATTCAAATTGGTCAGCGTCTCAAGCTTCCCTTGGCGGCCTCCCAGCCGGATGCTGCTCCTGTGAAGCCGACGACCGATGATCTCGTGGTGCGGGGCACGCACAAGGTGAAGCAAGGTGAGACCTTCTACAGCATCGCCAAGACTTACGGCCTCAGCGTGAAGGCACTCGGGTCGGCAAACCCAAGCGTCAATCCACGGGCTCTGCGAGTCGGCCAGGAGCTCCAACTCGTCGCCCGCCGCGCTGAATCATCCAGCACGAGCAGTTCCCCTGCCCCTGTGGAGTCAGCGGAGGAAGCTCCTCAGGACCTCGGCGGTTCTCAGACAATCCTCAACAAGCGGCCCACCGTGCGCCGGGTTCCCATCACGGAGCAGATCACTCTTCAGCAATTTGCTGATCAATACGACATGGATATCGCCCGACTCAAGCGTCTCAATGGCTTGAGCGACGAGCGCTACCATTCCAAAACCGTTCTTGCGGAGGGTTCGGCCCTCTTCGTTTCCGCTCAGCCTTTGGACTAGAGCCCGGACGACCTTTGCAGGATGGCCGATTCAGCGGCCGATGGCACCCGCCCGAGGAATTCCATTCCTCGGGCGGGCTTCTTTTTGGGGTGGCATGGATGGCGGGCGGCTTCGCAGGGGCCCGTTTCGGCTTTACTACCTTTCCCGTTCATGTGGACTCATTCCACGAGGTCTGAGAAGGGGCTTCGTCGATAATCATGATTAAGGACGTTCTCATCGTTGGATCCGGTAGCGCGGGCTTGTTGTTCGGGCTTTCCCTCAAGCTCAAGATTCCCGGGCTGAAGGTTCGCATGGTTCGCAGTCCTCAAATTGGAGTCATTACCGTGGGAGAAGCGACCACTCCGAATCTCCCACCTTTTCTTTTCTCCTACCTGGGAATCAGTCGTAGCTACTTCTACTCCAAGGTGCGTCCCACCTGGAAGAAAGGTATCCGATTCCTTTGGGGTCCCCGGGGACGATTCGACTATGGCTTCGCGCTGGCGCTGGACAGTCAGGTGTCGACCCTGCCACGTCCGAATGGCTTCTACTGCGATGACGAGTTCAGTTGTTGCGATGTGGTGACGGCGCTGATGCGGCATGACAAGGCATTCCCTCGGTTGCAGAATGGATGTCCCGACATCCAGAAGTGGCATGCCTTTCACCTCGACAACGAACCGCTGGTCTCGACCTTGGAAGAGTTCGCGCGCGGAATTGGTGTGGAGATCATCGATGGTAAAGTGGTCGATGCGGTCAAGGCTCCCCATGGCATCTCTTCGGTTCAATTGGAAGATGGGCGCACGCTGGAGGCCGACTTCTTCATCGATTCCAGCGGCTTCCGGAGCGAGTTGTTGGGTGGCGCCCTTGATGAGCCTTTCGTGGACTATTCTGCGTCACTCTTCACGGACCGGGCCTTGGTCGGGGCGTGGTCACGCGGGAAGGACGAACCCATCCTTCCCTATACCACCGCCGAGACCATGAACTGCGGTTGGGCCTGGCAGATCGAGCACGAGAAAAGCCTCAGCCGGGGTTACGTATACTCATCCCAGGCCATCAGCGACGATGAGGCCGAGGCTGAGTTCCGAGCGAAAAACCCGAAGTTGGGCAACACCCGGATCATCAAGTTCAGATCGGGGCGCTATCAACGTTCGTGGGTGGGTAATGTGGTCGGCGTGGGTAATGCCTCGGGCTTTGTGGAACCTCTGGAGTCCACCGCACTCATGATTGTCTGCCAGGAGGCTCAGAACCTCACCAATTTCCTGATCCATACCGGGCTTGAGCCGACGCCTACGATTCGGACGATGTACAACAATTACTTCGCGGACACATGGGATGAAATCCGTGACTTTCTGTCGCTCCACTACAAATTCAATACCATGCTGGATACGCCGTTCTGGAAGACCTGCCGGAACGAAGTTGATATTGCCGGCGCGGCGCCCGTTCTGGAGTTCTTCCAGGAGAATGGCCCCATCGGATTCGCAAGGCATCTTCTGCGTGGTCATGCGGCGAATTTCGGCCTTGAGGGTTTCCTTCAGATGTTCATCGGAAACCAAGTGCCATACCAGAAGCGCCACACTCCCACAGAGGCCGAGTGGCGGGTCTGGCAGCAGCACCGATCGAACAACATCGCTATCGCCAAGAACGGGATGACGTCCGAGGAAGCGCTCGCCTATGTACACCATCCGAATTGGAAGTGGGACGGAGACGCCGCGACGACGACCCATTGAGCGAAAAGACCGTGTCCGGGTATTATTGAAGTGAGCCGCCCCGGAAGTGGGTGGGTTCCCTGCCCTCCTGCCCCCCCCCCCGGACCATCCGCCTTGGTCGATCAGGTTCCGATCTCTGACGGCATCTTGTGATTCCGAAAACGCTGCTCCTTTTTCATCGCGCTTTCATCCGAGTTTCTAATAATCGTGAGAGTTTTCACTCCGTTAGACCATGGAATTTGCCTCCGAAACCGAAGTCGCCGATGCCGGCAAGCACGTTCGCTCCCTGAGCGCCGCCCTGAATCAAGTTCTTTTCGGTCAGGAGGAGCTCATTGATCTCGTTTTGACCGGGGTTCTCGCCCGCGGACACATCCTTCTTGAAGGCCTGCCGGGGCTGGGAAAGACCGAACTGGTGAAGGGCTTGTCGAAAACGCTCCGATTGGACACCAAGCGGATCCAGTTCACACCGGATCTGCTGCCGGGTGACATCACCGGTAACCCGGTCCTTCAGGAGGTCAATGGCAACCGCTCGTTCGTGTTCCAGCCCGGCCCGCTCTTCACGAACATCGCGCTTGCCGACGAAATCAACCGGGCTTCACCCAAAACCCAGTCCGCCCTGCTGGAAGCGATGCAGGAACGCCGGGTCACCGTGCTTGGCGAATCCCATGAACTCCCGAAACCGTTCTTCGTGCTCGCCACGCAGAACCCGATCGAGCTCGAGGGGACCTACCCCTTGCCCGAAGCGCAGCTCGACCGTTTTTTGTTCAAACTCGAGGTGACGCGGAACGATGTCGATACGCTCGAGCGAATCGTCAATCACCGGGAGTTGGGCACCGAGCCGGAGATCGAATCCATCATGGATGCCGCGACGCTCGACGCCACCCTGGCGCTGGTCCGACGCATCTTCCTGCCCGAGGTGGTGGGTAACTACATCGCGCGCATCGTCGATGCCACCCACCCCGGGCAGTCCTCCGCTGCCCGTGCGATCCGCTACGGAGCGAGCCCGCGGGCCGCCCTTTCACTGGCATCCGCGGCAAAGGCACGCGCGCTGATGAATGAACGGACCCATGCCTCGTTCGAGGACGTGAAATTTGTCGCACCGTCGGTTCTACGTCACCGTATCGTGCTCGAATACCACGCCAAGGTCGAGGGCCTGACCAACAACGATGTGGTCCGTTCGATTCTCGAAGAGGTTCCAGCCCAAGCCGGTGCGACTCCAAAGACGATGAAGACCGCCCCCAGCGCTTGAGACACATGATCATCGTTCGACTTTTACTCGCCGGATTGCTCTGCGCGTTCTCGGTCTCCCGCGCGCAGGAAACCCTCTTCATGGAGGTTCCGCGCGCCACCTATCCGGAGGACAAGACCCGCGTGGAGTTCGAGGCGCTTTTCAGCAAGCCTCCCCCACACGGCTACCTGCCGGTGAGGGTGAACATCGTCAATCAGCGCAAGACCGATGGATCGATCAATATCAGCACACGCTCTGAAACCGGCAGCGATCCTTCATCGGACAGCGAGCTGACCTCCGAGTTCGAGTTGTTTTCCAAATCCGCGACGGCAACCAGTCATGACCTGTTGGTGCCGCTGACCACGGACTTCGAGGGTGACGGGACCACGGTCCGAGTCACCATGGGTGGAAGCTTTGGAAGGAATAGCGGAGGGGTTAGTTCAAGCTTTGCCCCGGACAGCGCAGCGGTGTTGATGAGTGAGTCGCTTTACACCCCGAGTTCATCGACCCTCGATGCCGAGTTGAACGGTCGGTCGAGCGGTTACGGGAGCTATGAGTTCGCCGCTCGATTTGAGCCGACCCGGATGCCCGCGGATTGGAGGGCGTATGTCGGTTACGACGCGCTTCTTCTGACGAATACGGATTGGAACAAGGTGCCTGCGGACGCCCGCAACGGGATCGAACAGTGGGTCCGGATGGGAGGACGCGTGGTCATCTATCGCATCGGAGGATCAGGAAGCTTCAACAGCCTGGGTATCGAGGGCGAGCCGGATGGTTCCACGATGCCCTACGGCTACGGCTCGTTCGAACTCGACTCGATCCAGCAAGTAGGCACGGGACTCTCTGCCAAGAAGACCGTATCGCGATTCTCAGGTGGTTCCAAAGCTGGGCGTCCCCACCGGCTGAGCCTGATCAAGGACTACAGCAGCGCATGGCCGCTCCATATCGCCTTCGGTCAGCAGAAGTTCAGCTACGCTCTCTTCATCATCGTCTTGATTGTCTTCGGCGTCCTTGTCGGACCGGTCAATCTGTTCGTGTTCGCGAAGTCAGGCCAGCGGCACAAGCTGTTCATCACCACTCCCATCATCTCGCTTGCCACCTCAGTCCTACTGATTGTGCTCATCCTTGCCAAGGATGGTGTCGGTGGTCGCGGCATGCGGGTTGCCCTGATCGAGGTCGTTCCCGGACAAAGCGAGAACCGCGCCTATGTGACGCAGGAGCAGGTGTCGCGCACCGGTGTGCTGGTTGGCGGGTCGTTCGGGCTCACCGAGGACGCGGCGATCACGCCGGTGCCCATCGAAAACAGTGCGTGGGCCCGCCTTTCCCCAGGGATGGGTGGAGGTGGCATGCGCTATACGGCGAAGTTCAAGGAAGGGAATCTTGATGTGACCGGCGACTGGTTCCAGAGCCGGTCCGAGCAAGCCCAACTCATCCAGGCAGTGGTCCCGACCCGGGGACGGATCGAGATCAAGAACAGCAGCGGCGCTCCGATCCTCAGTTCAACCTTCGAGTTTCCGATCGAGTCGCTCTACTACAAAGATCGTAGCGGCGGCTACTGGAAGGCTGTGGATCTCGAGGCGGGAAACTCGGTCAAGGCGTCGCCGATCAATCGCGCGGAGTACGAGCTCGCAAGGGATACGGAGGGTTCCAAGCTGGCCCTTCGGCAACGGCGAAGCCTGCTCGAGGCAACCGGGCGGGCCGGCCATTTCTTCGCAGTCACCAGCGAGGCACCCGCTGTGGAGACATTCGACTCGATCGACTGGATCTCCACCCAAACCATCATTACCGGACCCATCGTTCGTTGAATTCCGCTCACCCGTCCAATGTCTGATTCCGCCATTCGTGTTCACAATCTCTACCGCTACTTCGGACAACTGAAGGCGGTGAACGGGATCTCGTTCGAGATCCCCCATGGTTCGGTCTGCGGCTTCGTGGGCGCCAATGGCGCCGGCAAGACCACGACCATGCGGATTCTCGCCTCGCTTGACTACCCGACCATGGGGCTCGCCGAGGTCTGTGGGATCAACGTGGTCCACCACCCGGAAGAGGTCCGCCGCCTGATTGGCTGGATGCCGGATCACTTCGGGAACTATGAGCACATGACGGTGCTCGAGTACTTGGATTTCTACGCCCGGGCATTCGGCTACTCGGGCAAGGAACGGCGGACCCGTGTCCAGGAGGTCATGGAGTTCACGGATCTCATTCCGCTTGCCGACCGGTTCTCCAATAAGCTCTCGAAGGGCATGACCCAGCGACTCTGCTTGGGGCGCTCCCTTCTTCACGACCCCCAGGTCCTCATCATGGATGAGCCGGCCGCGGGACTCGATCCCAAGGCCCGGGTGGAACTGAAACACCTGATCCGGGTGCTGGCCGACGAAGGGAAGACGATCTTCATCTCATCCCACATCCTCTCCGAGCTGGGGGAGATGTGCGACTCGCTCCTGTTCGTGAATGAAGGACGCATCGTGCACCACGGCGACTCGGAGTCGCTCAAGCAGGGTACGGACGCGGCAGGAGGCATGCTTTATGACATCCAGGTCTGCGGTGATCCACAGGCAATCTCGGACTGGTGCGTCGTCCAGCCGCACGTCGAGTTCCTCGAATCGCGCAAGCAAGGCGGCAGAATCAGGATCGAGGGGAACGACCCGAAACGGGCATCGGACATCCTTGGCAGGATGATCAAGGATGGCTTGACGATCCATGAGTTCCACAAGGAGCAACGCAACCTTGAGGATGCCTTCATCGATATGCTGGGCCGGATTGACCGGGGCGAGACCGCCATGGCTGAAACCCCTGCACCGCAGGAACCCTCATTCACTCCAAGCGCTCCGACTTCCTAGATGTCCGAGAACGTCAATACCGCCGAGCCACCGGAAATGCCCTTGGTTGCCGATCGGCTCGCCGACTTCAGCGATCGGCTCTCGCCGATGCTGGTGAAGGAACTCAGGCAAGGACTTCGAGCGAAGACCTTTGTCATCGTTTTCCTGACGCTTCAGGGCTTGCTTGCCTTGGTGCTGCTCACCTCGATCGCCTCCGCCGAAGCACCGCAGAATGCCGGTGAGGCCATCACCAGCATCATCTTCATGTTCTTCGGTGTGGCGGTGCTCGTCATCCAGCCGATCCGCGGCATCGGAGCACTCCATCGCGAGGTTCAGGGGCAGACCATCGAATTGATGGTGCTCACCCGTCTCAGCGCATGGAAGATCGTGCTCGGGAAATGGGTTTCGATTGTTAGCCAATCCGCGTTGATCTTTGCCGCAATCGTCCCCTACCTGATCCTGAGATACTGGTTCGGCGACATGAACTTGTTCGGGGAACTTTCGCTCCTCTGTCTGGTTTTTCTGGGGTCCACTGTCATTACGGCGATCATCGTAGGGATCTCCTGCGTGCCCTCCGTCATTCTGCGTGGTCTGGTCCCTCTGATCGCCGCAGCTTTCGGTCTATGGGCCATCCCCCTGCTGTGTTTCGAAGGGGAGTTCGATGAACTCGTTACCCTTGCGGCGATGCAGTCCCCTGAGAGTTTCTGGGGGGTGGTGCTCGGTGTGCTTTGCGCGGTCTACATCGGATGGACGGCGCTCGGCGTCGGCGCCGCCATGATTGCTCCTGCTGCGGAGAACCACAGTTCGGTCCGTCGCCTTCTGACGCTTGGCCTGATGCTGCTTCTGGTGGCAGTTTCCGGGATCACCTCGGTGCCGGTGGAAGGCTGGGTGATCGTGATTGCCCTCGTTCTGATTCCGTCGCTCATCATCGAGATGACCGAACCACTCGTATTGCTGCCCCCGGTGTGCCGGCCATTCGTGGAAAAGGGAGCGCTCGGGAAAATCGCAGGACGTTTCCTTTATCCGGGTTGGCCCTGCGGTGTCCTATTCTCGCTGGTGATGATCGGTCTGGCAGGCTTGTCCTGCCACTTTGCCGGTATTTCCACGATGCCGACAAGCGGACAGACCGTCGTCACATCCCTGCTCGGGAGCCTGCTGATGCCTGCCGCGGTGATGTCGTTCTTCGACAAGCGCATCAAACACCGGCTGTCCTTGTATCTTCTCCTCCTTTCTACGAATGCCATCGTCACCATCGTACTGGCGGTGCTTGTCAATGAGCTTCCAGCGGACTCCCGTGGCTTCATGGCATGGCTCGCTTGGCTGCCGCAGAGCGGGTTCATCATGGTCAACTATCCGATGAAGTTCTCGCCGGTTTCACTGCTGATTTGGATGTCGATCGCGACCGCAGCCTACACGGTAATTCTGCTGGTCACGGCGCTGATCAAGACGAGGTGCATCGCGGAGGTAGAGAGGGAAGCCGAGGATATGGAGGTGAGCTCATGACCAAGGAGGAACTGATCAGGGCCCACGGTCACGCCTCGGCAGCCACCGGACGGTTGCGCCTCCCGCTGCGCTCAAAGGTTTGGAAAGGACAGGCCGGGGAGTTCATGGGGGCAGGTGTCGGTTCCTCGCTGGATTTCCAGGATCACCGGACTTACGTGCCCGGCGATGATCCCCGCCACATCAACTGGCAGGCCTACGCCCGGACCGGCAACTACACCATGAAGCTCTATCGCGAAGAGGTCCGCCCGATCGTGGATGTGGTGTTGGATGCGTCGGAGTCCATGTTCTTCGACCCGGCCAAGGCGACCAGGGTCGCCGAGTTGTTCTACTTCGCCGTCGAGTCCGCACGGCGATCCGGAGCCGCCACATCAGTTCACATGGTTCGCGGCGATACCGTGCGTCCGACGCCCGCCGAAGGTGTCGACCACCATCAGTGGCTCGATGAGGCGCGGAGTCTCGAAGTGAAGGATGCCGGGGCGGCTCCCGATTTGTCGCGCATCGCGTTTCGGCAGAATGCGATTCGGGTCTTCATCTCGGACCTTCTCTTCGAGGCCAATCCCGAACCCATCCTCCACTTGCTGGCGGCTCGTCAAGGGTCCCCCATCCTGCTGGTTCCCCATGTGAATGCCGAGGCGAACCCGGAATGGTCCGGGAACTACGAGTTCGTCGACAGCGAAAGGAATACCCGCCACCCCCACCGAATCGAGCCGACCGTGCTCAAGCGCTACAAAGCGACGTATGCCAAGCACTTCGCCTTGTGGAAGCAGTCGGCACAACGACATCGCAGCGCATTCGCTCGCGTGGCCTCGGAGCCCGACTTTCAGACGGCGCTGTTCACTGAAGCGGTACCCACGGGTGCCTTGGAGATCGCCCACTGACCCATCCTTTTCCCTGCATGATCACACTCGCCAACCCCGCCGGTCTCTGGGCCCTTCTCGGCATTCCTGCCGTGTTGGCGATCCACTTTCTGCAGCGGCAGGCGGTCGTGCTGCCCGTCAGCACCCTTTTCCTCTTGGAGAAAACCCAGCGTGAATCCGCCAGCGGTCGTCGATTCGACCGACTGATGAATTCGGTCCCGCTCTGGATGCAGTTGTTGGGTGTCCTGCTCCTCGCCTGGATTCTCGCTGAGCCTCGCTACCAGAAAGCCCGTAGTACGCAGCGGATTGGTATCGTTCTGGATTCGTCCGCATCGATGTCGGTCTTCAAGGAGGACTTGATCGAGTCGCTCACCGAGGCTCTTCCCGACCTGAAGGGGCCGGCGACTCACCTCGAACTCACAATCCTCGACAGCAACCCGTCAAAGGAGCGGCTGTATTCCGGGGCTTCGATCGAGAACGCGATGGCGGTGATGCAGACGTGGCAACCTCAGTCCGGGCTGATCGACCCGTCTCCGGCCCTTCGCATTGCCCGATCTCTGGTTGGGAAAGAGGGCATTTTGATCTACGCGACGGATACGCCCGTCGACACCCCGCCCTACGACACCCGTTTGTTGTCCGTGGGCGAGAAGGTGGACAACGTGGGGGTGACGGGGGTGCGATTCAGTCGAAAGGAAGGTGCCGATGTCTGGAATGCAGTCGTCAGGAACTACGGACCGGAGCCGACCTCTCGGACCTGGCAACTACGTTTTCCTGATGGAACCGCGTCCGAACCCAAGTCCTTTGACCTTCAACCAGGTGGCTTGGTTTCGTTGCAGGGTGCCCTGCCTGCCGGGAAGGAACGCGCGAACTTCGTGCTCTCCGAAGACCGGTTCACTCTGGACGACACGGTGCCAATGGTTCGGCCGAAGCCGAAGACCATCGCCCTGTATTCGGCGACATCCCCCGAATTCTCGAAATTGGCTGCACGCATGATCCGATCGCTTGAAGCGATTGAATCGGTCAACGACAGTTCGGTAGCCGACTTTTCACTGGTCTCCTATGACCCTCTCGACCCGGTGCTTCCTCGTGGAGACGCCGCGGTCTTCGTCAATGATGGGACGCGTGCTGGAGCGTACCTCAAGGGAGGTATTGTGGCCGAACCGCATCCGCTGGTCGACGGGCTGAACTGGCAGTCTCTCCTGGTGCGTGAATCGATCCAGCTCGAGCGCAGCCCGACGGACGACGTCTTGCTTTGGCAGGGCGAGCGACCACTGATTTTCCTGAGGGAGATCAAGGATGAGAACGGCCGCCTTGAGGGCACTCAGTTGTGCTTCAACTTCGACCTCCGTTTGTCGAACGCCGATCAGCAACCCGCGTTCATCGTCTGTCTTCATCGATTCATCGAGGAGATCCGTCAATCCAAGGTTGCCGAAGTGCGCGACAACCTTGAGACGGGTCAGCCCATCGAATTGGCTGCCGAGACCCTCCAAGGTGATGGATCGGTTCCGGCTTTGAGGGTGACCCACGACTCCATTACCGGTGAGGCAATCTCGAGTCGAAGCGTTCCAGCTTCGAGCCTGGTGAAATTCTCCGCACCTGGAACCCCGGGCTTTCTCCGTGTCGATCAGGGCGATCAGCCCCTGCTCGAAGCAGCCTTGTATTTCGCCGATACCCGTGAGGCCGACTTCAGCCAGTGCGCTCCGGCCAACACGCTCAGCGACGCTCGGTCGGAAGCCATTCAACGTCATACCCAGGAAGACCACTGGTGGCGTGCCTGGGTGTTGTTGCTGCTGGTCGCGCTGATCATTTCATGGCACTTTTCCAAGTCGGGCCCCGCTGTTTCGGATGTTGCGGACGGGTCGTCATCCCCTGCCAAATCCCGCGCCTAACCCCACGATTTCATGAGTTTCAGTTCGCCTGAGTGGTTTCTCGTCCTGCCCGCCGCCCTTTTGATCGGTTGGTTGTGGCGGTCGCTGCGGCTGTTTTCGCCGCTCAGGTTGTTGATCATCGTCATCGGCACGATCGTCCTCGCCGACCCCAGAGTGGTCTTGAAGGACAACTCGCTCGATCTGTGGGTCCTCCTCGACCGTTCGGACTCCACCGAAGAATTGGTGGATCAGGGGCTCCCCGAGTGGCAGCGGCTGCTTGAACGCTCCAAACCATCGCGACGGGACAAGATGATCCTACTCGACTACGCCGCGGAGATCGTCGAGCACGGTGCAGATGGTGCCAATTTCACGGGATCCCGGAAACTTACCCGAACGGGGCTGGCGCTGTCCCACGTGGCGGCTCTCGCTGAAGAGGATCAGCCATCCCGCGTGCTCCTGTTCACCGATGGCTATGCCACCGAACCGCTGCAGGAGGCTGCCGATCGACTCGAAGCTCGCGGCATTCCCTTGGACTTCCGTTTGATCCGGGACGAGACGCTGGATGACTACCGGGTTGCCCGGCTCGACCTTCCGGCTCGGGTCCAAGCCGGAGAGCCCTTCCTCTTCTCCGTTCTCGTCCGTGGGTCCGTGGACGGAAAGGTGCCGCTCACCATCCGACGTGGTGGAAGCACCTTGATCGAGACCGAAGTCGAACTTCTCAATGGCGTTGGACGTGCCGAGTTCACCGACCGGATTCCGCTGACCGGCTCCTTTGAGTATGAAGCTGAACTCAGCCCGGAGACCGATGCCCACCCCGGCAACAACCGCGCATCAAGGTGGATTGAGATCACCGGTGGTCCTCGGGTGCTCGTGGTGACCCGCTACGAGAATGATCCGCTTGCTGAAGTACTGCGTTCATTGGATTTCACGGTCGATGTGGAGATGAACTCCCAGTCACTGGAACCCGGACGGCTTTCGGGTGCCCGCGCCGTGATCCTCAACAACGTGCCAGCCCACGAGGTTCCCCAGCGCTTCCTCGATGCCCTGGATTTCTTCGTCAGGGAACAAGCAGGTGGTTTTCTCATGGTGGGCGGCAAGCATTCGTTCGGATCGGGTGGATACTTCCAGTCGTCGATCGATCCACTGCTGCCGATCTCCATGGAGTTGAAGACCGAGCACCGGAAGCTCGCCGTGGCCTTGGCCGTGGTGCTCGACCGCTCGGGATCCATGGGAGTCACCGTCAACGCCGGTGCGAAAACACGGACCAAGATGGACCTGGCGAATGCCGGTGCCGCGGAGGCCATCAACCTCCTCGGTCCGATGGACCAGGTGTCGGTGCTCGCGGTCGACAGCGCCCCGCACAAGATCGTTCCACTCACGAAGATCGGCGGAAACAAGAAGAAGCTGATGACCCGGGTGAGGAAGATCCAGTCCCAGGGCGGAGGCATCTACGTGTATGAAGGACTGAAGGCCGCGTGGGATGAACTGAAGAAGGCCAATGTTGGCACTCGTCACGTGATCCTCTTTTCCGATGCGGCGGACTCGGAGGAACCCGGCGACTACAAACGTTTGCTGGAGAAGATGAAGGCCGAGGGAGCGAGCGTTTCAGTGATCGGACTCGGCACCAAAAAGGACCCCGATGCAAAGTTGTTGGAAGATATCGCCAAGCGGGGCAACGGACGGGTTTTCTTCTCAGAGCGGGCCGTGGACATCCCCAAGATTTTCGCTCAGGAGACGGTGACCATCGCTCGCTCGGCCTTCGTGGAGGAGCCGGTTGGCGCCGCGCCTACCGGACGTTGGGCCGAGGTGTCCCCGAAGCAACTGAAGTGGCTCCCCGAGGCGGGTGGTTACAATCTCTCGTATGCGCGGGAGGATGCGACCACTTCCTTGGTGACGACTGATGAATACGTGGCCCCTCTGGTGGCCCATGCGCGGCGGGGGCTGGGCCGGACTGCTGCCATCAGCTTTCCGCTGGGTGGTGAATTCTCGGAGCCGGCGCGTGAGTGGCCGGGCTATGCCGACTTCGTCCAGACGATGACGCGCTGGTTGATGGGCTTGGATCTACCGCCTGGTGTCGGCCTTCGCCATGAGATCGACGGCACCCGGCTCAATCTCGATTTGCTCTACGACCCTGAGTTGTGGGCCGACAAGTTGAGCGCCAATCCGCCGACCATCCGCCTGCTTGAGTCAGGACTTGGTGAAGGATCCTACGAGGTGCCATGGCGGCGGATCGAGCCGGGACACTTCGCGGTGTCGCGTGACATGGAGGAAGGCTCGGTGATCCGTGGTGCCGTCCAGCTTGGTCGCCATGCACTTCCCTTCGGCCCACTGACGGTTGGTTCGTCGGTCGAGTGGGCCTTCGAGCCGGAGCGCCTTGCTGAGCTTCGTGCGTTGTCTGGCCAGACGGGCGGGCGCGAGTTGTTGAATTTGTCAGAGGCATGGCTTCGACCCCCTCATGATCACGAAGTGGCCTTGAGGCTGTGGCTTGTGGTCGCCCTTCTCAGTCTTTTGGTGATCGAAGCCTTGGTCACACGGACGGGCTGGCGACTCCCCTTGCCCAGCTTGCCGAATCTCGCCAAGTCGGAGCGTCGTGCGAAGGTCACGAAAACCAGGAAACCCAAGCCGAACGTTCCCGAGGTTCCCGTGGTTGAGCCGTCCTCAGCCAGCGATCAGAAGGCGGAACCCGCGAAGGCCGCCCCTGAGACGACTCCTTCCGAGCGCCGGTCCCGCTACATGCGGGCCAAGGACCGGAAGTAGGAGTGGAGAGCTATCGGGTCGTCCTAACTGCCTGACAGACAGCGGGGAAAATCTGTTTCTTACGGCTCACGACACCGTGAGCACTGAACAGTGTGTCATCGATCGCCTCGAAGGGAATCGCCCTTACCAGGCGCTCATCGCCCGCGGCGAGGACCAGGCTGTGGTGCTTTGCAATGTCGGTCACTGCCAGCACGGCGATATCAAATCGTTCGTCGGCAGCGAGTTTCGCCAGACCCTCCTCCAAGACCTTCCGGCGGTCGTCGAAGGCTTCCAATCCAAGTTCCTCGATTTGTGCGATGGTGATCCGCACCCCTTCATCTAGGAACTCCTTGCGGTCGGCATTCAAGACCTCGTCGACCGAACCGGATGCCAATAGCGAACCGACGGCGAAGAACTCACTCTTGAACTCTTCAGGCTTCACGCCGGCGATGCCACTCAACCACTCGAGCATCCGGCGGTCGAGATCGGTCGTGGTCGGGGAGGTCAGGCAAAGCGTGTCGGAGATGATCCCGGCACACAGGCACATGGCCACCCCGGGCTCGGGTTCAAGGTCGCGGTGGAGGAACTTCCGCCCGACAAGGGTCGATGTGGATCCGACCGGTTCATTGAGGTAGCGGATCGGTTCACGGGAAATCAGGTCACCGGCCAAACGGTGGTGATCGATGACTTCAACGACATGGGCGTCTTCCACTCCCCGGACTGCCTGAGCATACTCGTTGTGGTCCACGAGGGCGACACGCGTGCGGGGAGGATCAACCAGGTCCGATTTCGAAAGAACCCCTTCCATTTCGCCACTGACCCGATCGACCACAGGAAAAAGATCCTGATCGAGGCTGGCCAAGGATTTGCGGAGACGGACCACGGGCTCCCCGGTGGTGACTGTCTGAAACTGACGCTCCATCACCTGCCCGACCGTTCTGGAGCAACGGATCAAGGTCGTGGCGCTTGCGGTATCCTGGGAGCACAGGAGAATGATGACTCCCTTCTGCTTGGCCATCTCACGCAGTTGGGGTTCCACTCCATTGTCCCCGGTGACCAACAAGGCACGCGCTCCATGTTCGATCGCATAGTGTTGAACGACGGGACGATCCCCACACATCACCAGATAACGGCCGATCGTTCCTTCCTTGGTCGCCGCCTTGAGCCTGCGATTCA
This sequence comes from Haloferula rosea, assembly GCF_016595525.1. Taxonomy (GTDB): domain Bacteria; phylum Verrucomicrobiota; class Verrucomicrobiia; order Verrucomicrobiales; family Akkermansiaceae; genus Haloferula; species Haloferula rosea. The sequence continues at coordinate 38,582 of NZ_JAENII010000007.1, read as the reverse complement.
CGGTGGCCTGGGACGAAGCTCCCACCAACACGATCAGGTCCTCGTCGTCGCTCCCTTCAGGGAGATCGGCTCCCACCGACTCGGCATTCAAGGTCGTGGCCACCTTTCGGAGTGCCACTTGGATCATCCGGGCCATCATGTCGCTTCCGTCTCCGGGGAGCAGGAGCTCAAGAAGATCGAGATACCGTAGAATTCCCGTCGGGCGGTTGTTCCCATCCACGACAGGGACGCATCGAACCCCGTTGGCGAGCATGCTCCGGTAGGCGGCGAGGAACGTGTCCCCCGCCTTGGCCCACACGACATTGCGACGGCAAATCATGCCTGCGGTAGCTCGGACGTCCTCGACCAGCTCCGGTTGAGGAATGCCTGCCTTCTCCAGGACCCAGGCAGTACGCGGCGGTACCTGACCGCAGCGGGCTGCCGTTGCATCGGGCTCTCCGGTTTCACGAAGCAAGGCCGCGTGTCCGATCGCCGAGCAGATGGCGTCGGTATCCGGATTCAGGTGACCGATCACATAGAACGGCAGTCTTGGGGCGGGCATGGGGGTGAATCAGTCGATGGGTTACATTCGGTCCGGGCACTGGATTCCCAGTAGTCCAAGACCGTGGCGAAGCACCTTCGAAGTCAGTGCGCAGAGTGTCAATCGGCTGCTGCGGATATCTTCCTCGGCCTTGAGGACCGGGCATGCTTCGAAGAAGGAGTGGAAACTCCGGGCCAGTTCGAGGAGGTAATTGGCGAGCAGGTTGGGACGATGATCGTCGAGGATTGTCGGGAGGACTTCCCCGTAGCGGATCAGCATCCGTGCGAGGTGGATCTCGGCATCTTCACCGAGCTGGAGCTCCGCAGGTTGGAAATCGCCGTCGAGCTTGCGGAAGATCGAGCGGATGCGCACGTCGCTGTATTGCAGATACGGTGCGGTGTCGCCCTGCAGCGCCAGCATTCGATCCCATGAGAACACGTAGTCCGTGAGACGGTTCTGCGAAAGCTCCGCAAACTTCACTGCTCCGATCCCGACGACTTCAGCAATCTCCCGGATCTCCTCCTCCGTCAGATTCGGATTCTTCTCTGCAATGACCTTGGCCGACCGGTCGACGGCTTCCTCAAGCACGTCGACCAGTTGCACGTTGTCGCCCGACCGTGTTTTCATCAACTTGCGGTCTTCGCCGAGAATGGAACCGAAGGCGATGTGATGGAATTCACCATCCTTCCCCCAGCGCGCACATGCATCGAACAGCTGGCGGAAATGAAGTTGCTGGGGAGTGCCCACGACATACCAGACTTCGTCGGCCTTCCATTCGTCGATGCGGTATTCGACGGTCGCAAGGTCGGTCGTCGCGTAAAGGAACCCGCCATCCGCCTTCCGGATGATGGCCGGATTGTCCTGCCATCCGTCCTCCTTATGGATTCTGAAAGGATCCTGTTCGTCCTGAAGTTCGCCGGATGAGAAGATGCAGACAGCACCATCGCTGACACGGGCCAGCTCCTTCTCGAGGAACTCGTCGACCAGACCGGGCAGGCGTTCGTTGTAGAAGCTTTCTCCCAACCAGTAGTCGAACTTCACATCCAGTCGGTCATAGATTCGCTGCAGTCCGAGTTTTGAGAGGTCGATGCACTGTTGCCAGATCGCGAGATTCTCTTCGTCACCTGCCTGAAGTTTGACCAATTCGGCTTTGCAGACATCGAGCGTCGCTGGGTCATCCTTGGTCGCGGCATTGACCTCCCGATAGACGCGCACCAATTCGACGATCGGATCCGTTTCGAGCGCCTCGTGGTTGAGGCGGGTCTTCCATCCGTGGAGGATCATCCCGAATTGGGTGCCCCAGTCGCCGATGTGGTTGTCACGGATTACTTCGAAGCCGAGAAACTCGGCAATCCTCGCAAGGGAATCACCCAGAATGGTCGAGCGGATGTGGCCGACATGCATGGGCTTCGCGACATTGGGAGCGGAGAAGTCGACGACGATTCGGCGGCCATCCCCCAGGCTCGGAACTCCCAGTCGAGGGTCGTCGAGTTGTCGACGGGCACGCTTGGCGAAGGCCTCCGGGGTGACCTTGAAATTGATGAATCCCGGACCTGCGATGTCCGTGGTGGCGATGCCGCCAAGCTCAATCGCATCGACCACTTGCTGGGCAAGGGCCCGTGGGTTCGTGCGGCGCTGTTTGGCCTGTGCCATGGCGGCATTGCTCTGGTAGTCCCCGAAACGGAGATCCGCCGAGGCAACGACCGGTGTGCTCACTTTTTCGCCGACCACCTTCTCGAAGGCAGCTGACAGGGCGACCTCGATTTCCTGCTGAAGCGTCATGCAGGAAGTCAGGCGACGTTCCGCGATCCCTTACCAGCCAAAATATTCAAAATCTCCGTCCTGCACTCGGCTGCCGCCAATTGTTTTCGGATCTCACAGTTGGTGAACATCTTCGCGATGGCTGCCAGCGTCTGCAGGTGCATGTGGTAGTCCTTCTTCGGGACGAGGAAGAGCACCACGAAATGGACCGGGCAGTGATCCAGTGCTTCAAAGTCGATGCCCTTGGCCGAACGCCCGAAAACGGTGACGACCTGATCGAGTTTTTCGGAGAAGGCATGGGGAATTGCGACACCATAGCCAATCCCGGTGCTGACCTGTTCTTCCCGGGCGCGCAACGATTCGACGACCTCTTCCCGTAGGGATGGACTGAGTCGTTCCACCTCCACCAGGTGATCCACCAGTTCGAGAATGGCGCCCATGTGCTCCTCGGTGCGCATGTCCAAGACGATCTGGTCGGGCGTGAGAAGGGAAGCGAGCTTCATGCTGGAAAAACCGACAGGTGTGAGCACCCGGCGAGGGCCTTGACTAGCTTTGTCATACCACCGATGCAAGCGGCATTTACCATGTAGTAGCGATGCCCGGAAGCCAGTAGAGACAGCCCTGATTGGCTCTTGCGGCGGGCCCTCCATCGCCGCTAGCCTCAACGGACACATGAGCCACCTTTGGAGTCGCACGCTGATTGTTCTCGCCACCACATTGCTCTGCCAGTGCGCGGGCTCGTTCGGATCAGGAAACATGGGAGGCCCGACGGTCGAGGAGCGAAAGGCCCAGATTGCGGCGGAACCCAAGGGCGACTATTTCGTGGGACGCCGCTATTACGTGAAGAAAACCCGATTCTGGGGTTATGTGCGCCGACCTGGGCAGTCATGGGACCGTTCGAAGTTGGTGGTCATGAGGGAGGACAAGAAACGGACGCCCGATCGCTACCCCGAGAATGGAAGCGGCAACCAGCGCTACGGCTTTGATCAGAACTACGAATACAAGCTGAATGGCTACTTCACGGGCAGCAAGGTTTACGACCCGAACAGCAATCAGGTTTTGCCAGAGTTCATGTTGACCGGGTACGAAGTGCTGAACCGGCAACCCGGTTGGATATTCCGTCCGGATGATCGTTATGATCCTTACCGGATAACCGTATATTCCCGCTGAATGATCAGCCGATGAGCCGTATTCCCCAAAAACCCCGTAACTCACAACGTCCTGTCCAATCGCGGGTCGCGGGAAGCAGCCCGGATCTGGGTCAGCTGTCACGAATCGCGAACCGGCCTGAAGCCGGCAAGGGCCGTCGGCGATCGGGGCGCCGCCGCCGAAGTAGCTCTCCGTCCCGGCCCGGAGATGGGGCGGTTCTCCGGCGCTGGTTGATGCTCATCCTCATCGGGGGTGGCGCGCTGTTTTGCTGCATGCTGACGTGGTCTCTACTCCGCCAGGGAGGATCGGAGACCGATGCACCTGGCAATGGAACGGCGATGCCATCAAACGTGGCACAGGATGACGGGGCGGTAATTCCTCTGACGACGGAGGTCGCCATCTCGAATGCCCGGAGTCTGGTCAATGCGCGCTCGGCCGACGACCTGCGCGGATTGATCCGCCCGGGCAAGATTTCGGCGGTGCAAGCAGTTCAGGTTCTCCACGATCTTTCAATCGACCAGGGACCTCCTCAATCGCCCCGGTGGATGGGGAGCGTCGATTCCCTGATGCGCCCTCTTGAGGCGGTATTGGTTCCCTATGCGGAAGGCCGCGGGCGCCTTGTCCTGTTCACGCCTGACAATTCGGGAAATTGGATGATTGATTTCGATGCATTCGCGCAGCTTTCCGAGCCTCGTTTGGAAGCCTTGGTGTCGGGAAAGGCCAGTTCGGGAACCCTCCGCGTGCTGGCCAACCGGGACACCTACTACAACGGCATTTACACGGACGAGTCCCGCTTTGCCTGCTTTGCGCTTCGATCCGCCCAGTCGGATGCAGTCATCTACGGCTACTGCGCGTATGACAGTGATGCAATGGCAGCCCTTCTTGCCGTTGAAGCCAAGGCAGCCGCTGGGGAGACGGCCACCAAGGACCCGAGACAGATTCGTTCAAGGATCATGGTAGAGGTCGAACGGAAGCCGGAATCAGCGGACAAGCAGTTCGAGATTACCCGCGTGCTCTCCGATACCTGGGTGAAGTCCGATGTCGCTCTGGACGAAATGATCCGGGCTCGGGGAGGACAATGAGCCTGAAGCTGGTGCATTACCCGGCTCAGCACCCGGTGACCTCGCGGCTTCTGCATATTCTCCGGGTCGTTGATGAATAGAAAAGCGTGGCGACGCCGCTAGGCCCCACCACGCTTTTGAAATTCCGGACTTGTCGGTGCCCTCAGTCGCCGTACGAGGACTCGACGCGCTGCGCAACATCCCGGTAGCCGTAGTCGACCTCGTAGATCTCCTTGAAGCAAGCGATCGCGTTCTCCTTGTCGTCCATCGCCTCGTGCAGGAGGCCCTTCTCGTAGAGAACCTCCTTTTTGGTGTTGTCCATGGCGGTGAGGTCCTCCAGAGCGGACTCAAGTTGTTTGACACCCATGTCGAGCATCCCTTTCGCCTTGAAGGTACGGCCGAGGAGGAGGAGCACCTTGGATTGGATGTGCGGATTCCGTTTCGCCTGCTGAAGCTGAGGAATGGCACCACTGTAGTCCTCGGCATCGAACAGGGCTCTGCCGAGTTCATAACGAAGAACCGGGTCGGTCGGGTTTTGATCCACCCGCCGGGTCGCTTCGGCCACTGCATCCTCAATGCTCGATTTGCGTCGCTCTGCGAGCATCGCGATGACTTCCGGGTCATCGGGGTTCTCGGCGGCACGGCGCTCCAGTTCAGCCATCTCCGCCGACTTCACCTTATCGCTCATGGCTTCGGCCTTTGAGCGGAGTGCGACGTCGCCATTACTCAGCGAGAACGCCCACTCGTAGAAGCTCAGGGCGTTTGCCCAGTCTTCCAGACGTTCATAGACCGAGGCGAGTTCCTTGACGGTTCCGAGGTCGTTTTGATTATCCGCATAGGCTTGGGCGAGTTCATCCCGGCGCGCTTCCATCTGGTCCCGGGTCATGCCGGACCTCGCCTGCTTGTCCATCTTCTCGGCCTCGCCCTTGTTGCGCATCAGGTCGCGCATGTTGGTGTCCTCACCCCACTTTTGCTTCTCCATCGACGCTCTGGCGGTCGCGTCCTTCTCCCCCTTGATGGCGGCACTGTCGGTTGGGTCGTGCTTCAGGATGTCCTGATACACCTCAGCGGCCTTCAGGCCCTGGGTTTCGGTAATGTAGAACTCAGCCAGCTTGTGTAGAAACTTGGTTTGCTCAGGGTGCCCTTTCCGGACGGTTTCCAGGGCAAAGGCGGCGCTCTCCTTCATGTCGAGAGCAAGGAATGCCTCGAACAGTGCGTCGTTGATTTCAGGGTTGTACGGGTCCTTCTCAAGTTCCGCTTCAATCATCGGAATGGCTGCAGCGGGGTCCTTCTTGACCGCACTCACCAGCTTCATGGTACCCAGTCCACCTCCGGACTTCATGCCGAACAGGCCGGACTTCTTCTTGGGACCACCAGTCTCAAGCCCCTCGCATTTGCGCAGGACTTTGCGGCCGTCGAGGAATCCCGGGGCATCTTTCAGCACCCCTTGGAGGAGCTTGATGGCGTATCCGTGATTCTTGTTTTGAACTGCGGCCAGACCTTTCAGCCAGAGCGCTTTCACACTGGGGTCCAATTCGGCTTCGGTAATTTCGGGCATGGTGGATTTTTGGAAAACAGGTTGTTTTTGCACGCGATCGATCGACGTGTGCGGAGGCTCAGAAAATGCTAGCTCCCCCGCCCCTTGGCAAGCCCCCCGTCGCGGAATTCCGCCAACAATCCGGCCTCATCCCGACGATGTCCCTACAAAGCGACGACATGACGCCGCTCGAGGGAACTGGGAGCCTGAATCGGCTGCGCGGATTAGCGCCGCCAAGCGGATCCAGGCCGGCCGAACTTCTTCCGGGAGCTGGTGCTGGTCGCGGGTTGTGGTTCCGGCGCTGGCGCCCCCTTTTGACTGACGGGTTCGATGTCGGATTGCGTCGGCAATACGCCCGGCCCATTGGCAAACTGGTTGGCGGCCGGAGCAACTTCGAAACGGGAGTCCATATCGACCTGTGCGTCGTAGAGGGTTTTGGAATCGCGGACGATCTTTGGCTGAATGAACACCATCAGCTCCGCCCTCTCGTCCTCTGTGGAAGTGGATGAGAACAGCTTGCCGAGGCCCGGGATGTCGCTGAGCAGTGGGATCCCGGAGACGCTCTCGCGCTTCCGGCTGACGATCAATCCACCGAGGACGATCGTGGAGCCGTCGGGAACCGTTACTGTCGTAAGGACCTCGCGACGCCCGATGGTTGGCACCGCACCCACACCCTCGATGAACTGCTCACCGATGACCTCGTCGTTCAAGAGGGCGATCTCCAGGGTCACTTCATCCTCGGAGTTGACCAGCGGGATCACTTCCAGGCTGAGAAGGACGTCTTGGTATTCGATGTTGGTGCTCTGACTTGAGCCATTAACGCCGCCATTGTTGAAAGTATTGGTTGGAACGGCGATTCGCTCACCCGCTTGAATCGTGCCCTTGCGGTTGTTGGCGGTGAAAATCGTCGGCCGCGAGAGCACCTTGAAACGATTGTCCGACTGCAGGGCGTTGACGACAATATTGAAATCGTCGCCGATCCGCCCGTAGAGCGAAAGACCAGCTGCTGCGGCCAGGCTACCTGGATCAAAGGCGGTAAGACCGTCCAAAGGAACCAGTGGAAAATCACCGCTACCACCGCGACCCGCGAAGCGGTCGCCGTTGAGTGCCTGCACGTAATCCACTCCGAATTCGAAGTCATCGCCGAGCGTGAGCTGGCCGAATACGGCCGAAATCATCACCTGATCGGCCTTCACATCAATTTCGTCGAGGAGATTGGTGATGATCTCGACACCAGCAGGAGGTCCCTGAACGACCAGGGAGTTGGTGATGTTGTCGGCGACCAGGAGGGTGCGTCCCACCAATCGGGCTTCCGGGGCGCTATTGACCGTGGGGTCCCCTAGGCCACCTCCGCCGCTAAGGCTCCCGCCACTATTGCCACCGATGCTGCTGTTGGAATTGCTGCGATTGTTCGAGGTGGTGCTGCGGTTGTTGGAGGTACTCCGGCTGTTGTTTCCGAAGTTGGCCCCGGTGCTGCGTCCTCCGCCTGTGGAGCTGCCATTCGAGGAACTGGAAAACGCACGCTCCAGAGCGGGTTCGGCGATTTCGAGGAAATCGGCAACGGCAACGAACTTGAGCTTCCGTCGCAGGAAATTGCGTTCATCGGTGGCGCTGTCGAACTCGGCAACCAGGCCTTCAATGAAGACGATGTCGACCGGACGACCCATCGCGAAGATCCGGTTGGTTCGGCTGTCCGCCACGATTTGAATGGGCACGTCCTCGGCGGCACTGCTTCCACCGGCAGCAGCTACGGCACCTGGAACGCCAGGAGGCGTGGCATTGTTGCCAACGCGTTGCACACCCGCCGAGCGTTGGCCGGATTGTTGGGTGTTGAGGATTTCGTTGAGCGTTTCTGCGAGTTCATCGACATCCGCGTACTGGACCTTGATGAAGCGTGTCGCAACCGAGGCCGAAACGTCGATCTCCTCTTGCAGTTCAATCAAGCGTCGGATCAATGAGGTCTTCTCAGTAATGACGACGGCACCCGCATTGGGGACTGGCGTGATCGAACCGTAGGCTCCGAACTGACCGACGATGGTGGTAAAGGTTCGGACGATTTCATCGGGCTTGATGTAGCGCAGGTTCATCACATACGAAACCACCCGATCGTCGTTGGGAAGATCTGCTGGATCGATGATGATCTCCACCCCGACACCCTTCGGGTTCTCGCCACCCGTCGCCACCACCAGCACGTCGTGTCCGGCCATGTTTGGGTCGGGAACAAAGACGAAACCCTCCATCAAGGCAGCCTTTTTGAGGAGCTGTGATGCTTCCCCATAAGTGAGGGGCGCACGCTGGATGAAGCGGAATTCCGCAGCCGAAGCGGCCACGCTGACGGTCACACGACGTCCGGTGAATTTGCGATAGAGATCGGATAGCTCGTCTCCCGTCATCTTTGGGAAGATCTGATCCTCCCGCAGGACCGTTTCGGGGTCGACGACTCCCGCTGGAACTGCCGGGGCAGGAACGGGTGCGGCCGGGGCACCCGGGGCGACCGGAACACCCGGAGCCGGAGGTGCCGGAACGCCGGGAGGAGTCGGGTTGCCAGGAGGGTTTTGGGCCAGGGCGACAGTCGCGCTGGCGAGAAGGCAGAGAAGGCTACGTTGCATGAACTCGGTGGAGTGGGAAAAATTCAGATGGACGGAGGGTCAACGCTTGGGTGGGGTGACAACCCGAGGACGGGGTGTTCGGGTTGAACCCGAACTGGGCTTGGTTGGAATTGGCGGACGGGCCGCGGCGTTGGTCGGCGCCTTCTTTTGCGCGACCGGCGCCTTGATGGTAATGAGTTTGTCTTCGAAGGTCACGGTGCCCGTGGTGGATCCCTTGCGTAGGGTGACCACGGTCTCCTTCCAGTTCTCGGCCCAGTCGACCTTGACGATGGAGAATTCGCTACTTGATCCGGGGCTGACGACTTCCTTGATCTTCGGGTCCTTCTTGTTGAAGAGAATCGCGAAGTAGCCGTCGGCAAGCTTGGTGATGCCGCCGAGCGAGTAGTCTTCCAATGGGTTGGCCACCGGTGCCGGACCCGTGACGATCGGTTTGCTGGTGAACGGAGAGTCCTCCCAGAGAGGCTTGTAGCGCCCGAGCATCAACTGCTTCGGAGGTTCGCCGGTCGCAGTGCCGACCATCGCGGTGATGAGCAAAAGCAGGATCGTTTTCATGCGCCTTCAGCTTGACTTGCGGGTTCAATTTCTTCGGCTATCGCCGGGGTGAACCACTCCTCAATGGTGGCCACCACATCAATCTTCGTGTCGTCCTCGCGATTCGGGGAGAAGCGCAGCGACGTCACCGCGCGGAAGTCCTTGGGGCTGTGCATCTGCACGAGCCAGCGGTAAAGCCCGACTTCCTCGCCGGAAACCGAGATCTGGAAGCGTGCCCGATCATAGAATCCCTCCCCTTCGATATTCGGAAGAATCTTGGGGCGATTCACGCTCAGACCGGCCTGAGTCGCGGCTTTGGTCACCAGATTCTCGAGTTGCGACGGAGCGAGCTCCCCTTCCTTCGGGTCCGGTTGGTTCCTCGACAGCCACTCGACATCATCCATCATGCTCTCGCGGGTGCGGTCGAGCATGATGAGGCCGTCCAATTGCGTCTCAAGTCCGCGAATTTCGGCCTTCACGGCGTCATTCTTGGCCGTGATGGCCTTGAACCCATACAGGGTCACCACCGCAAAGAGCGCGGTGCCCAGTGCGATGAGTAGTCGTTGTTCCCGTTGGTTCATGTGGTCAAGTTGCCGGAGAAACGCCGCCGGGAGGATGAATTGTTGGTCAGAAATTGGATCATGGCTCCAGAGGTGCACCTTTGAACAGAAACTCCCAGCCTTTCTGCGTCTTGTTGGCCGGTTCGTTGTTCCACTCCAGCCATTCGAGATCCGCATTGCGCTTCAGCGCCAAGGAAAACGTGGTGACCGGTGCCGAGGCCGGTGCCGCTCCGCGCAACGTCACCAGTGGTTCGCTCTCGGAAAAGTCGATGTCGGCAGTGGTCAGCCGGAGACCGCTGTTCTTGGGAATCGAATTGGCGATGTTGAGCATTGTCTCAACCGGGTTGTATCGTGATTCCACGACTCGGCTGAGCTCGTCCCAGCGGGCGGTGTGTTCGCCGAAGACCGCTTCCACTTCCGCATACTGAGCCATCTCGGCCTTGATCTCCTTTCGCTCCTGAAGCGTTTGCCAGAGGCCCCATCCCAACCAGCCTGCGAAGCCCAGGTAGACGACCGCCGCGGCACCAACCAAGGTGAGCACCTTGTTGCGCTGGGCCTTGGCCCGTCGTGCAGCGTGCACGTCCGCCGGGAGGATCCGGCTCGGAGGATCGGGCATGACCGGGTCCGGACGATGAGCGATCTCGATCGGCACATCGAAGGCTTCCGCAAGGGCACCGGGTTCTCCCAGTTCACCTTGGGGGCCCCACAGGTGGACCCGCTCAGGCTTCACCTTGAGTCCCTGAAGCGTGAGCTGGCCAAGACTGAGATGGATGTCACGTACCACATCGTTGTCGGGGGTTTCAGCGGATGAAGAACTGGGCTGGCAGTAGATCAGTTTGCCTTCCTTGAAGATGCTGAACACCCAGCGGCCGAGTTCTTTCCACACGCAGACCGCATCTCCCTCGACGGGGAAACCGCGGGCGGAAAGATCGAAATCCTTGGGGGTGCGGACCGGCAGTTCGCCTTCGCCCGGGCTGCGGATGACGACATGAAGCAGCACGCTGGACTCGTCTTCCTGACTGACCAGAAAGCTGTCGGTCAACTCCCCGGCCATCACATCCGGACGAATGCCGAGCCGCTCCGCATGCATGGTGGCGAGATCTTCAAAGAGATCTTCATCGGTGCTCGGTGCCTTGAAGGGAAGGGCGTGCACCTGACGGACCGGAAACAACATGGCCAGGTCCCCGCTCGGGAGCCTGGACATCTCGCCGACCACCATCGGCCCCTCATCGTCGGCCCGCTGGTAGCCGCCGTCCGGTAACTGCTTCCAGAGTTCCCAGCCCAATGGACCGGGGACGAGAAGTGACATTTCTACGGGCTTTTTGCTCAAGGGATAACCTCCTCGGTTCGTTCTAGGATGGCCGGCTGGCCGGTCCGGTTGCGCACCACCAAGGTGATCTTGCGACGAGCGCCCGGCGAACTGCCGATGCTCTCAATGCGGGTGGTGGTTTCGTTCACGCTGAATCGGCTCACAATGTCGGGGCGCAGAGTGCGATCTACGCCCAAGAGTTCAAGAGCTTCCTGCGCGGATCGGAAAGGTGCGTCATCGTCCGTGTCGCGAATGCCATCCGGACCACGCACGGTTTCCGGAATAATTGCCGCCTGCTCGATCGGAACCTCGGCCGCCACGGCAATCATTTCGTCGGTGGCTTCGTTCAGATCGAGCGGGCCGGAACTCCAAACCGTGAACCATGATTGCCAATCCGGGCGCATCGCCTCGACGAGATCCATGCCGCGGACCAGTCGCATTTCATCGAGGCTGTAGAACGGGCGGTTGAACGGCTGATTGATCCGTCCGGCCGCCTCATACCAGTCGACCTCGGCACCATTCAGGGACTCTTCGTCGTTGGTGTCGACCCAGTCGACCAGGCCATCGGCCACAGCGGCTGCCTGATCGATATCCAGGCCCCAGTCGATGAACATGCTCTTCAGCAGGTTGGTATCATCCTTGAGGATGATGCTGTTGATGTTGAACTTGCCGCCTTCGGAAACGATCTTCACCTCGAAGCCTTCGCCGTCGGCCTCGGAATACTGGACGAGTATCGGATCCGACCGCTCGACCACCGGGTTGGCTCCTACCGCAATGCCCATCTCAGCAAGCTGCTTGGCGCGGAAACCGTGGATGTTGGCGGATGCCACATCGAGATCGAAGGAAACCACCCGAATGGCCGCCACCGCGGCGAAGGAAAGCAGGGCGATCAGCCAGAGGACGGCGACCAAGGCCGATCCGTTTCGTTGACCTCGCTTCACCGCCCTCCTCCTCTCTGTCCGGACGAACCACCACGTCCACCGCCTCCTCCGTCGCCGCGGCCACCCCCACCTCCATCGGTGGGAGGATTGGGAATGCTCACGCTTGGAGTCTCGCCATCACCGGGATTGGCTGAACCACCATCACCACCGCCTTGCTGGTCCTGCTGACCCTGTTGCTGCAACTGGCGCATCATCACCTCGGGATTCTGCTTCGGGGTGATCCAAAAAATCTGTCGCACCGGCGTTTCGATGTCTTCCGGTGCCATCGCATAGACCAACTCCATCTGCAGTGGCAGGCGACCCACCAGATCCCAATCATACTGCCACTCCATCGTCCGACCATCGAGGACCTGCCATTCAAAGGCCTGAACGTCCTCCAGTAGGATCACTTCTGCAAAAGGCTCGTCGTCCAACACCGAGGGGCTGTCTCCAACCTCTTGCGTCTCCTCGAGAACCTCGTTCTCGTAGTAACGCATGACGATGTCGAGAAGCCCGTCGCGCCGGCGCACGGTGGAAATCTGGACCGCCTTGGCAATACGCTCCGCTCCGCCCCACGTGAAGCTCAACGGCACGTTCTGGATCGTGAGATCGGAAAGGTACTGGGCGCCGGTATCTTCCGAGGTCAGCTCCATCCGCGCATTGCCCGGCATGGCGGAAAACTGGTCACCCAGCAGATCAATGAACGCAGCCTCAAGGCTCTCTTCGTTCTGGCGGGCCACCACTGCGTTCCCCAGGGCGATGTTCTGCGTCGCCACGGAGAAGATCATGCCTACCAGCAGAGCCAGCAGGCCGATCGCCAGCACCAGTTCCAGGAGCGTGAAACCGCGGTTGCCCGCGCGATGGAATGCGGCCGACTTCATGGTTGATAGAGTCGGGCGTAGCGCCAGGTTTCGGCGGTTTCTTCCATCCAAGCGCCACCGTCGTACCAGTGGGCGCTGACCTGGATCCGGAACATCTGTTGAAGCAACTGACCGTCCTGGTTTTCCATCTCAAGCAGTGGTTCGATCAGGGTGTCGACCTCGACCTGGGCTCCGCCGATTTCCTCATCGAGGGTCACGGAGGTGGTTCCCTCCTCGAGGGCCGGCATCGAGAGAGCCTCGGTCAACGCACTCTCCAGAATACGCCCGATCTGCATGCGTCGTTGTGCCATGGCCGCAGCATCCGCCGTGCGTCCCAGGGCAATGGCAAAAGCGGTCGCGGCAATTCCGAAAATCCCAAGCGCGAGGATGACCTCCATCAACAGGAAGCCAGCTCGTTTGGAAGATTTCGGAGAACGTCTCATTTGATCTCGGACTCGATTTCAGTGGCTGCGGCTGTCAGCGGGTGGAAGAACGCGGAAATCCAGTTACCGTTGTCCATCTCAAGCCGAAGGCCGACCGGTTCGCAGATGCCGTTCGGATCGAAACGCCAGACTTCGCTGTCTCGCTGCTTCAGCTCGATCCAGTCGGTCGAGCCCCACCGGCGCACGAGCATCAGCATCGGATCATCCTCTTCCTGCTGCCAACTGTCCCGAACCCCCGTCTGGGCGGCAGGTGCCGGAGATCCGTCGTCGAGCATCGAACGATCACTCTCCCGGGATTCGATCATGAACTCGCGGTCCTGCTCGTCCATCATCGCTTCGGCAAACGGCATGAGTTTGACTCCGGAAACCGTGAACTCGAGAGCATAAGGTCGCTGCTGCAGCGTGGAAATCGTTCGTGCCCGCTTGGCGAGCACTTCAATTTCCTGCACTGCGTCGTTGAGGCGGGCCTCGTCACGATTGAGATACATCGCGCCGATCGCCCCGCCGATGACGAGCATCATCAGCGAGAGTACGACGATGATCTCCAGCAGCGAGAAGCCAGCCCGAGCACCAGGATTACTCGTCCTTCTGACTGCTGATGTCATCCTCGGTGCCTTCAGTCATATCCGGCCCTTTGGAAATGATCTCGAAGGTGGTCGGATCATGGGTGCCGGGGAATTTGTAGCCATAGGGCTCCTGCCACGGGTCGAGCGGAACTTCGTCCATCAACTTGACCCAGCGCTTTGGAACCGGAGTGCCGCTTGGCTTGTTGACCAGAGCGTCGAGTCCTTGGGAAGTCGTGGGGTAGCGGCCGTTGTTCGTCTGATACATGCGGAGGGCAGCTCCCACTGCCTGGAAATCACCGCTAACGCGGGTGCGCTTGGCACCATCGCCGACCCGTCCCATGACGGAGATCGCACCGCCGATGATGACAGCGATGATCCCGAGGACGATGACCATTTCAAGGAGCGAGAAACCCGCACGATAGCGGCGCTTGGTAGTGGAAGGACGTTTCATGAGTTGTGTCAGAGTCGTAGCGGCGCGAAGCCTTACGCTAGAAAGAACGCCGTGCGAATCTAAACTTGTCGGTAATTTCCGGAGCTTTCGCTGGCAGAACCCACCAAAATACGAAGGGTTTCGCGAAATTTGGCGGAAATCCATGATTTGAACCGGTGCGGAGCCTGCCGCCCGATCAGAAACTTCGATTTTGCAGCTCATTTCTTGGCAATCCGGCTCCGTCCCGGCTAAACCCCGCGGCATGCATAAGGTTCTCATCATTGGTGCCGGCGGGGTCGGCAATGTCGTGGCCCACAAATGTGCCATGGTTCCCGAGGTTTTCGGCGAGATCACCCTCGCCTCCCGGACTCTGTCGAAGTGCGAAGCCATCGCCGCGGAAGTCAAGCAGCGGACCGGCCGGGACATCGCCACCGCCAGGGTGGACGCCGATGACTCCGCCCAGACCGCCGAGCTCATTCGGAAGACCGGAGCCTCCCTGGTCATCAATGTCGCTCTCCCCTATCAGGACCTCACCATCATGGATGCCTGCCTCGAGGCCGGGTGCGACTACCTGGATACGGCAAACTATGAGCCCAAGGATGTCGCCAAGTTCGAGTATTCCTGGCAATGGGAATATCAGGATCGTTTCAAGTCGGCAGGTCGCTCCGCCCTCCTTGGATCAGGCTTTGATCCGGGAGTCACCAACGTCTTCACCTCATGGGCTCTGAAGCATCACTTCGATGAGATTCATACGCTCGACATCATCGACGTGAATGGCGGCGACCATGGCCATGCCTTCGCGACGAACTTCAACCCGGAGATCAATATTCGCGAAGTGACCGCGGAGTGCCGCCACTGGGAGGACGGTCGCTTCGTCGAAACCCCGCCGATGTCCGAGCACCGCGGGTTCGACTGCCCCGATGGTGTCGGGAGCTACGAGATCTATCGTATGTATCACGAGGAACTCGAGTCGCTGACCAAGCACATCCCGACCATCAAGCGTGCCCAGTTCTGGATGAGCTTCTCCCCTGCCTATCTCACGCACCTCGAGGTGCTCGGGAATGTCGGGATGACGCGGATCGACGAAGTCGAGTATCAGGGGCAGAAGATCGTCCCGCTCCAGTTCCTCAAGGCCGTGCTGCCCAACCCCGGCGATCTCGGAGAGCGCACCAAAGGCCGCACGTGCATTGGCAACATCATCACCGGCCTCAGGGATGGGCAGCCGAAGGCCGTCTACGTCTACAACATCTGCGACCACGAAAAGTGCTTCGAGGAAGTCGGAAGTCAGGCCATTTCCTACACGACCGGAGTTCCCGCCATGATTGGCGCGAAGCAGATGCTGGAAGGTGCGTGGAGGAAAGACGGCGTCTGGAACATGGAACAGCATGACCCCGACCCCTTCATGGCCGACCTGAATGCCCACGGTCTTCCATGGACCTGCATCGAATTGACGCCGGAGCAGGCGGCTGCATTCCAGGTGGTTCCCTGATTGGCACCCCAGGGTGCCGCTGGCTCACTCCCCGTTCTCCGAACGCTCCCTCAACTCATCCTTCTCTCGCTTCAGTGCGGCGATGTCCTTCATGAGGGAGCGGAAGGTTTGCATGATGGGTTGGTGGCTATTTGCGAGCTCGGTTGCCTCCATCTCCAGATCCAGTTCCTCCTCCAGTTTGGTGAGCTCTCTCGCCAAATCCGTTTTCTGTGTGCGGATCTGACCTAGTTTTCTCTTCACCTCGTCTAGCTCATCTTGAAGCAGAGCAACCTGACCGCGGACTTCGAGACTTGTTTTCGTCAAGGTTCCGATTTCCTGTTCCAGTTGCAACCTGCGCCCTTCGTCTGCTTGCTCGCTCCGGTTCGGTTCGGCGGATGCCAACTCAGGATCTTTCGGATCGGACCGGGATCCACTCTCAGGAGAAATACCAGCGGATTCCCCGAGCACCCATCGACCTGCACCCCTGCGGATCGACTCTTGGGTTCGTGCCGGTAACTTCTCCAGCTCCGTCCAATAGCGGATGGTCTCGGGGAAGCGGTGGAGGTGCCAGGTTTCGAGTGAAACGACGCCATCGCGAAGCCCCACATACTCGATGCTGTGGATGGACCCGATCGAATCGCGATCCGACGCCATCTCGATGAATTCATCCGCGTCGAGATGGATGCCGAATTGAGCAACGAACAAGGCCCGACCTCCAAAACCGAGCAGTCCGATTACGGCGATTAGTGCAAGGACTCGGGTCGTTCTCATCGTTCAGCGAGCTCCCTTTGGTGCGGGACGAGTAGGCTTGTCGAACTCGAGATAGCTGTGGCTCACGGTCTTTCCTCCGCGAATGGAGCTGACCTTCATCTGCTTCAGCGTGTGGGTGCCGTCGCTGAGCTTCATCACCTCTTCCACGGTGAACTGCTTCAGTTTGTTGCCCTGACGATCGAAGCCCTCGACCTTCATGAAGGCTCCGAACTTCTTGTGCACCCAGACATAGACCAAACCGTAGTCGCCGGTCCGTCCCGGGTTATTGATTCGGATCTTCCAGCAGTCGTGGGTCCGCACGCGCTCTCCGCCTTCCAGCTTGGGGTTCGGCCAGTAAAAGAAGCGCATGGAAAGATCCTCGTAGGTCAGGTCACTACCCGCGATCGGTTGTCTCAGCTTGTTGTCCGGAAAGGCGACCGTCTTTCCATTGATGATCTCGAAAAGGTCGAACTTGTCATCGCCAAGCCGCATGTGGAAACGCTGCTGCCCCGCCCCGGTGGTGAACTGGATATCCTTGCCCCGCAGGAACAGCGAGACGTCCGTCTTCGTGCGGCCCTGGCGGATCGTCCCGCGGAGGTCGTTGTTTTGCAGGGTCGCGGCCATCCGGGCGCGCTCCATCAACTGGGCTGCATCCTGAGCGGTCGCGTGGCCTAGCAGGAGCAGGCAAAGGACAGGGAAAATTCGGGAAACGTTGATCATTGGGCGAAACATGGCGCTGCATGCTCTGACGATCAAGGCTTCGAATTGATTCAAATGGAGCCCCCCGCTGGAAACGGGGTTGCCGTTGTTTGATGGCGGCGTGCCGACGAAAGCCGGGCGCGCTTGGAATGGCCAAGGGCGGGTTTTTTTCAAAATTCGCCATTGAAGCTTGCCCGGAATCGACGGGGGCCGTTGGATTCGGTCTCGAACTCCCCCCGTTCTTTCCGCACCCCATGAGTCTTCGCAGCCAGCTATCGGACCTCCTCCCCTCGCTTCTCCCCACGAACCCCGCCGAGGCCATCAAGGGGACCGAATTGATCCGGCTCGTTAGGCTTCAGCTCACTGGGAACTACTCCGATGCCTCGCTCCGGTATCACTTTTCCATCATGTCCTGCGACCCGGGTTCGCCGATCGCGAAGGTCGAGAAGGGTCAGGGATACTACCGGCGTTCCGCTCCCGTCCCCGCCCTCTCCGGCGCCCAGGAACTTGTTTCCCTGAGTCAGGGACGGCTGGATGATCTCAATGCCGACCGAGGGGCGGTCGATCACGCCCTCGAGCGGGTCAAAAAATTTCGGGCGATCGTCCACCGTTTCAACGAGGTGAATGGAAAATTTCCCTTCGAGTTCCGTGAGGCATTCACGTCCGGATCACCGCTGGGAAACCTTTGGAAGTTCCCCGAAATGGCGCTGGTCGACTGGCAGACCGGCGAGGATTCGGAGGAGGAAATGTCACTCGACTCGCGAATGCTCAATCTGAAGCAGCGTCTCGGGCTTCCCCCATTCCGTCTCACCTCGGCCCGGCTCCGCATCCAGGCCAACCTGCACTCTTTCCGCGAGGACTTCTTTCAGGCTTTGTCGGCCTCCATGTGGACCCAGGGCGGAGAGTTGATCTATGCCGTCCCGATCGAGGACGAGGCGCTTGCGGACGGGCTCCGTGCGCTGAACTCGGCCTTCGGCGTTGGGGTGAGCTCCTTTGGCATCGACATCGAGACCCTCGACGACCTGCCCCGGGCCGCGAATATCCTGAATGCTCATCCGAAGGAAACCGAGGCCCTGATGGAACGGATCAATTTCGACCGGATTGCCGCTCCCCGACATCGCCAGCACATCGATTGGAATGCCTTCGAAACCCTGCGCCGGGAAAGCTCGGAGGCCGCACGCCTGATCGATTGGCTGTGCAACTGCATCGACAAGGGACGCGCCGAGGCGCTGCGCGGCGAATAGTCGCGTCCTGTCCTTGGGAGTTCGGCTGAATTTCCGATTTTCGCGGGCTCAGTGGGCCTCGGGAATGATCCTTGGCATTGGGCCAAGTGCGTCTTGCCCTCATGCGGCGAGTCGCTACGCTCCCGGCCTTCCACCGTTCGCCCCTTTTCATGCACCGCATTTTCGTCGAAAAGAAACCAGCCTTCGCCCACGAGGCACGCACGCTCCTCCCGGAACTCAGGGAGTCCCTTCACCTCGATCACCTTCAGGGCCTGCGGGTGATCCAGCGCTACGACATCGACGGTCTCAGCTGTGCTGAGTTTGAACTCGCGGTTGGTTCGATTCTTTCGGAGCCCCAGGTGGATCATGCGACGGATGACCTTCACCTCGGTGCCGGCGAGCAGGCATTTGCCGTGGAATACCTGCCGGGGCAATTCGACCAACGTGCCGACTCGGCGGCGCAGTGCCTGCAGATCCTGACGGCCAAGGAGCGCCCGACGATTGCCTCGGCCACCGTCTATGTCCTACAAGGTGGGCTGAGCCCGGAGGAGATCGACAAGGTGAAGCACTTCATCATCAACAGCGTCGATTCCCATGAGGCAACTCTGGAACTCCCGGAATCACTCCATGTGCCGACTCCGGAACCGAAAGACGTCGAGTCCCTCGAGAATTTCAATGCCCTCGACCCGGCGACCGCTTGCAAGGAGCTCGGACTCGCGATGTCCGCTGCGGATGTCGCCTTCTGCCAAAAGTACTTTGGTGAAGAGGAAGGTCGGGCACCAACGCTGACGGAAATCCGGGTGCTCGACACCTATTGGTCCGACCACTGCCGCCACACCACTTTCCTGACCCGGATCGCCGACGTGGAGTTCGATGAAAACACCGGCCCGGTTCAGCGGGCGTGGGAAGCCTATCAATCCGTCCGCAACGATGTGTTCGGCCCAGACACCGATCGGCCTGTCACGCTGATGGACATCGCGCTCATGGGGATGAGGGAACTCCGCAAGTCGGGGGAACTCGACAACCTCGAGGAGTCCGACGAAATCAACGCGGCCTCCATCGTGGTGCCGATTGAGATCGAACCCACAGCGGGCTCAAGTTTCAGCGAAAAGAAGCAGGAAGAGTGGCTGGTGATGTTCAAGAACGAGACGCACAACCACCCAACCGAGATCGAGCCCTTCGGTGGTGCCGCGACTTGCCTTGGCGGCTGCATTCGTGACCCGCTTTCAGGACGTTCCTACGTCTATCAAGCGATGCGCGTGACCGGCGCGGCCAACCCGCTGACACCCTTCAATGAAACCCTGCCGGGGAAACTTCCACAGAAGAAGATCTGCCAGGTCGCCGCGGAGGGCTACTCGTCCTACGGCAACCAGATCGGTCTCGCAACCGGTCAGGTCGCGGAGGTCTATCACCCGGGCTACGTCGCCAAGCGCATGGAGATCGGTGCGGTGGTCGCAGCCGCGCCGCGCAGTCAGGTCTTTCGCGGCAGCCCTGCCACTGGCGACCTCATCCTCCTGATCGGTGGACGCACGGGGCGCGATGGTGTGGGAGGTGCCACGGGTTCTTCCAAGGAGCACAGCGACGATGCGCTCGATAACTCTGCGGAGGTCCAGAAGGGTGACGCACCGACGGAACGGAAGGTCCAACGGCTGTTCCGCCATCAGGAATTGGCGCGGAAAATCAAGGTCTGCAACGACTTCGGAGCGGGTGGCGTGTCGGTGGCGATTGGCGAGATCGCCCCATCGCTCGATATCGACCTGGATGCCGTGCCGAAGAAGTACGACGGGCTCGATGGCACCGAATTGGCCATTTCGGAATCCCAGGAACGGATGGCAGTCTGTGTCGACCCGTCCGACCTCGATTTCTTCATTCAGGAATCGGACAAGGAGAATCTGGACTGCACCCATGTCGCGACCGTGGCCGATCACGGGCGGCTCAGGATCAATTGGCGCGGCAAGACGATTGTCGATCTCTCGCGCGTCTTCCTCGACAGCAATGGCGTGCAGCAGGAAGCCCGGATCAAGGTGAACTCGATACCCTTGGGCTCACCCGAGGCCGCCGCGCCTGCCGAAGGAGAGAACTTGCTCGCCCGTCTCAAGTCCCGGCTTTCCCAGCTCAATCATGCCTCGCAGAAGGGGCTCGGCGAGATCTTCGACGGATCGGTGGGTGCCGGCACGGTGTTGTGGCCCTTCGGTGGCGCTCATCAATTGACGCCGCCCGATGCCATGGTCGCCAAACTTCCACTGCTCGAAGGCGATACCGACGCCTGCAGCTACATGTCGTGGGGTTTCAACCCGGATGTCGCCTGCTGGTCGCCCTTCCACGGCGCGGCATGGGCCGTCACCGAGTCGGTCTGCAAGGCCGTAGCCGCTGGCGCGCGCCTGAGTGACATCCGCCTGACCCTTCAGGAATACTTTCCCAAACTCGGTGACGATCCAGCCCGGTGGGGCCTTCCGTTCGCTTCGCTGCTCGGAGCATTCGAGGCCCAGCACCAATTGCGTCTCGCCGCGATCGGCGGAAAAGACTCGATGTCCGGATCGTTCAACGAACTCGATGTGCCTCCGACGCTGGTGTCGTTTGCGCTCGCACCCGGGTCCGCCTCGCGGGCCCGCTCACCCGAGTTCAAGCAATCGGGTTCCAGACTCTCGCTGATCGAGATCCCGCTCACCTCCGAATCCCTGCCGGACTACCCGAGGATTCTCGAAGTCGCCGAGCAGCTTCACCAATCCAACGAGCTTTTGGTTTCGGTGAAGGCCATCGGCTCCGCGGGCCTCGGCCATGCGATCGCGACGAGTTGCTTCGGCAATGGCTTGGGTGCCGAGCTCGATACCGAGCTCGACCTGTTCGAACCCCGTCCATTCTCGTTCCTCGTCGAGCACGGCGAAGATCTGCCGGCATCGCTTGGAGCCGTCGCCCTCGGGCGAACGACCGAGGCAGCCAAGCTGAACGTGTCCGGTGAGGATCTCGACCTCGACGAGCTACTGGAAGCCTGGACGGGTACTCTGGAACCCATCTACCCGACCCAAGCCGAAGGCATCGATCCTTCGGGTTCTCTGGAACTCGACGCGCCGGATGTCCGCCCTGCCACCCGCAGCCTGCCCACGTCTTCGGCTTCTCCGCGGGTCATCATCCCCGCCTTTCCCGGGACGAACTCGGAGTACGACACTGCCAAGGCGTTTGCCGAAGCAGGTGCGACGCCTTCCATTCAGGTATTCCGAAACCTCACGCCTCAGGCGCTTGAGCAATCCCTGTCCGCACTCGCCGAATCGATCCGCAGTTCGGAAATCCTGATGATCCCGGGTGGATTCAGTGCAGGCGACGAACCGGACGGCTCCGCCAAGTTCATTGCCACCGTGTTGCGCAACCCGATGGTGGCCGACGCGGTGATGGATCTGATCAAGAATCGCGACGGCCTCATCCTCGGGATCTGCAATGGATTCCAAGCCCTCGTGAAGACCGGCCTCGTGCCTTATGGCGAGATCCGCAAGCCGGTGGCTTCGGCTCCGACCCTGGCGCACAATTCGATCGGCCGCCACGTCTCGTGCTACGTCCACACCCGTGTGGAGAGCAACCTTTCACCCTGGCTCGCCGGGAGCTCGATCGGCGACCGACACTGCATCCCGGTTTCGCACGGAGAAGGCCGGTTCGTTGCCAGCGAGGCTGTCATCCGTGAACTGGCGCGCAAGGGGCAGATTGCCACCCGCTACGTGGATGCGTCCGGCGAACCCACCATGGACATCGAGTTCAACCCGAACGGATCAACCGCCGCTGTCGAAGGCATCACAAGCCCCTGCGGCAAGGTCTTCGGTAAGATGGGCCACACCGAACGACGCGGATCGCGCGTGGCGGTGAACATTCCGGGCGAGAAACACCAACCGCTCTTCAAGGCAGGAGTTCGCTGGTTTCAGTGAGGCACTTCAGGCAAACTCATTCATCCACGACGCTCCTGCCCTGAGCCACCGACGATCGGACCCAAATTCATGCGAACCTTGTTCATCCTGTTCCGAAAGGAACTTCGAAGCTTTTTCCAGAACCCGTTTGGCTGGGTCATCATCGCCGCGGTGGCGATTGCCAATGGGGTGGGAATCTCGACCTCGATGAAGGGGTTCGTGGATTCGCCGTCCCAGCACAGCCTGATCTTCGCGACCTTCCACTCGCCGGTTTTCTGGTTCTGGTTCCTGTTCATCTTCCCGCTCATCACGATGCGGAGCTTCGCCGAAGAAGAGCGATCGGGAACCCTGGAGACGCTGCTGACCGCCCCCGTCCGCACCTGGCAGGTCGTGCTGTCGAAATACGGTGCCGCCTTCGCCTTCTACGTCATTCTGTGGATCCCCACCCTGCTCCAGTTCCACCTTTTTTCTTGGGTGGCGGATTTGCCCGATGCCTGGACTCCCGGTGAAGTCTTCGGGACCTACACGATTCTGATCCTGATGGGCATGGCATTCACCGCGGTCGGGTGCCTCGCGTCCTCGCTCACCTCCAGCCAGATCATCGCCGGCTTGCTGACCATCTGTCTGCTGATGCTTCTCTTCTTCTTCGGCTTCATCCCGATCATCTGGGGTGGCGCGTTTCAGGGGGCCGGGATCTTCTACTACATCTCCTGTCAGGAACACCTTGCCTTCTTCGCCAAGGGTTTCCTCGATACCCGTCCGTTCGTCTACTACATCACTCTGACATTCATGGTTCTCTTCCTTACCTACCAGATTGTCGACTACCGCCGCTGGAAACGCTGATGAGTGCTGAAGAAACAACCAAGACCCGGTCGACCCCACGCTTCAGGGTCGGTGTGCTGTCAGTCGTCCAGATCATACTGGTCGTCATCATCTTCTTTGCGGCGAACTTCCTGTCCTCGCTCCATCATCGCCCCTTCGACATCAGCGATGACCTCGGTTTCACCCTGGCACCATCGACCCAGCGATATCTGGCGTCGCCGGACGTCGCCGATCGCGAAGACCGGATCAGGATGATCGTCGCATTCCGGGCGGACTCCCCCTTCTACGAAAGGATCCGACCGGTGGCGGAGGAATACGTCCGCTTGTCGAACGGGAAGATCCAGTTGATGCTGCTCGATCCGATTCGGGCCAACGACCAGGCCGAGTCCATCGCCGCGGAATACAATCTCATCTTCAATCAGGATCTGGTCATCATCGATGCCCGCACCAGTCAGGAACGTAAGGAGGCGAAAGGGCAGAAAGTCAGCCCCCATGTTCACATTTCCCGACTCGAGGACATGGTGGTCTATGAGACCGATGCCAACAACCAGCGTCGGGTCCGCGGGTTCCTCGGTGAGGACGCACTGCGCACCGGTCTGGTCAATGCGATCGAAGGGAAGCCGCGCCGCATGTGGGTCCTCGCTGACAAGAGCGACCTGGGGACGGAGAACGGGTCGGACGTGTGGCCCGTGCTCAGCGCCAACCTCGTATCGCAGAATGTCCTCCCTGAGCGCGTGCAGCTCGGCGGAAAAGAAAGCATTCCGGATGATGTGGACGCCATCGCCATCATCGGGGCCCGCTACGACTTCACTGCCGAGGAACTGAAAATCCTCGAAGCCTACTGGGGGCGTCCGAGAGCATCCATTCTCGTGACCACGGGTGAAGCGGAAGTCCCACCCCGCCTCCGTTCCTTCCTCCGAACGCAGGGCGTGACTCCCCGAAATGACCGCGTGCTGACCAGCAAGTCCGGCGAAGTCCGCACCGCCGTGGTGGCTCATTTCACCTCGGGCATGGAGCTCACGAAGGATCTCTGGGAGAAGTCGACCATGTTTGAAGGGGCGACGAAGAGCCTCGAGGTCCGCGAAGGAGCCGAGGACCTGCTCAACCAGCGAATCGCTCCTTTCAGTCTCCTGGAAGCAGACCCTCGTTACTGGGGGGAGAGCGAGTTCCCGGCGGATAGCGTCGGATTCGACAAGGATCACGACAACATGGCGCCGCTGCCGCTTGCAGCCGCGGTTCTCAAGGGAACCGCGACCGATGAACGTTTCGCGGCCGACACGGGCCGCATGATCGTCATTTCCAATACCGCCTTCCTCGAACCGAATCGGGCACGGCAGGCAAATCTCGACTTCCTCGCCAGCGCCACCAATTGGTTGGTCGGACGGGAATCGCTCGTCGGTGAGGCACCGCGGAACCTGCGCCTCTACCGCATTCCGATCCTCCCCGCGCAGATTACCTTCATCAACCGGATCAACCTCCTCATCCTGCCAATCGGATTGTTTCTGATCGGCTTGATGGTCTGGGCTGGTCGCCGCGCCTGAGTTTCCCTTCGTCCGATGCGTTCCATCTTCTTCACCATCCTGCTCGCCCTCCTCGCCTTCGTGTCGGGGAGTCTGGCGGTCATGCGGATGAGCGAAGGGAGTCTTGCCCGGGTGTTCGGTCTTCCATCCACACCGATTGGCGAAGAGCTCTATGAGTTCGATCCGAACGCTGTGGAGAACATCTACCTGCTTGGTAACGGAACCTCAGCCCACTGCCGCAAGACCGATGCCGGGTGGCAGATGGTGGCACCGTGGGAGGACCGGATGGATCCGCGTGCGGCTCAGGCCATCTTCGGCTTTACCCTCAATGCCAGAGTCGAAGGAGCCATCCCTTCTGAGAAGGTCGAGAGCGTCAACTTCGGCTTCGAGGACGGCCAGATCGGTTTCGGTTTCACGGACCCGAACGGCGACACGATTGCCAAATACATCCTCGGTCACCGCACGGCATGGCGGGGAACTGATCCGGACACCGCCGAACCCATCCCCACCGTGTTTGTTCAGCCGCGGGACAAGGGGCGGAAGGATTACCTCTATGCATGCACCGACCCCGGCGACATCCACTCGCTGCTGAAGGATGAGTTCAAGGCGCTGCGGGATCACCATCCATTCCTGTTCCACCCGACCATCGTCCAGTCCCTGCGCGTGAAGAACCGAACGGGTGAAATGGTGCTCTCGAGGGAGCATCCGAAAGAGCTTTGGTCGATCGTCAAGCCGCTCGGCCTGAAGTCGGATCGCGCAGCACTCGTGCGCTTGCTTCAGGGTCTGTATGATCTCGAGGCGCTCGACGTGAAGAATCGCTCTGAGGTCACGCTGCCTACGGTGGACCCCAAGGAGGTCGAGCAGATCGGTTTGAAGTTCTTCGGTGCAGCCGAAGAAGTCGTGCTCGAGATTTATCCTCCCGAATCCCCCGAGGCGGATCGCGTGCTGGCAAAGATCAGTGATCGACCCAACGCAGTGTTCGAGCTGCCGCTGCTGACCAACGCATCGCTCGAGGGCGGCAAGGATGAGGTCGGCATCAGGGACCTCCCTCTTTCGGTGAACGAACTCCGCGATCCCACGCTGACCTCGATCAACCACCTCGGACTCAAGAGTATTCTGGTTTCCCCCGCGAACGGCGAGGACATCATTCTTCAACGGGCCACCCCGAAGGACCGGTTCAGCATCCTGCTCGATGGCAGGATCGAAGAACCGAGTGTGCTGGCTCTGAATGCGCTCATCAAGACCGTGACCGAAGCGAAGGTCTCGGACTTCGTCTCCGACACCGCCACCGACCTGAAGCCCTACGGTCTCGACCAACCCTTCCTCGTGCTCCGGTTCGCGTCCTTCGATGGCGAGGTCATCCAGCTTTCCTTCGGCCAGGGAAAGGACGGGGACATCCATGCCGTCCGTGACGGCACGACCACGGTGGTGAAGGTCGATCCTTCGATGCTCACCCTCATTCCCACGCGCCCATGGGATTGGCGCGAACGCCAACTGTGGAAGATCTCGCAACCCGACGTTGTCGGGATTCAGCGTCAGATCGGAAATGAGCCGGCCCTTGAGTTGGGCTACGATTTCGTCACCGAGCGCTGGACGGCCAAGAAGGAAGGCAAGGATCTTTCGGTGGAACTGGTGAACAAGCGCGCCGACCTTCTTCTCAACAACCTGCTCGATCTGAAGGCAGATGCCTGGCTTCGTCCGGATCACACGGCTGCGACCGCAGCACTCAAGAAACCTTGGTTGAACCTTTCCCTCCTAATCAAGGAATACGATGACGAAGGAGAGTTCGCAGGCCTGAAGAACCGCGGGTTGGTCATCGCCAAGGTCGGAGAAGAGGGCTCGGTCGTTTACTTCGGAAGGGTCGTCGGCGATGAGAACCCATTCCTGCTCGACCGCGCGAATGCGGAAGCCATCGCGGCCGATCTCTTCGAGATCGAGTAGAAGGCCAACGCAGGCTCAGGCCTCGCTGGCCTTCTTCACACGCTCAAGCACCTCTTGATAGGCCTCCATGACGTTTCCGAGGTCTCGGCGGAAACGATCCTTGTCCATCTTTTCACCCGTCTTGAGATCCCAGAGGCGGCATCCGTCGGGGCTGATTTCATCTGCGAGCACGATGACCGATGGGTCTTCACAGAGGCGACCATACTCGAGCTTGAAGTCGACCAGTTGCAGCCCGCACTCGGCGAAGAACTTGATCAGCAGATCATTCACCTTCAGGGCTGATTCGCGGAAGAACGCAAGGTCCTCCTCGGTCGCAAGCCCGAGCTCGGTGATGTAGGCGTCGTTGACCAGCGGGTCGCCGAGCTCATCGCTCTTGATCGAAAATTCGACGATCGGCTTGGAGAACTCCCGGCCCTCCTCGACCCCTGTGCGCTTGCAAAAGCTGCCTGCGGCGAAATTACGGACGATCACCTCGACCATCAGGATGTCGAGCTTGCGGACTTCGACATTGGTCTCGTCGATCTCGCGCACGAAGTGGGTCGGCACGCCTTCCTTTTCCAGCATCCCGTAGATCAGGGTGCTGATGGCGTTGTTCAGGCGCCCCTTCTCCTCGAACTGGGCTTTCTTCTCTCCATTGAAGGCAGTGGCGTCATTCTTGAACTCCATGCGGAGCGTATTCGGGTCCTCGGTCGTCCACAGGCGCTTTGCCTTGCCTTCATAAAGCAGTTCCATGCCGCTAAGTAAGAATCCCGTCACGGGTGGTCAAGTCCGCTCACTCCGACTCGCTGAATCGAGCCCCACTCATGACCTGAGTCCCGCGATTCTTGCGTGCCGTATTGCCCTGATAGATCTCCGGCCTCAACCCCTGCTCCAGGATCAACCCAGGACCGGAATTGCTCTCGAGGCGGTTGCCTTCGACCTCCACCGAGATCGATGCAAAACGCACCAGCATTCCACCAAGCAGGTTGGCATAGCTGGAATTCTTGCTGACCACACCGGAAGCTCCCGCTGCAAGAAGGATGCCGTATTCCCGGTTTCCCATCACCTCGTTGCCCGCCAGGTTCAGGCCGTCGGCCGCGGAATCGATCAGGATGCCATTCCGGGCGTTGCCCTTGGCGATGCAATCTTGAATCGAGGCGACCGCTTCGTCCCAAGCCTCGAAGCCATGCCCGACATTCGCATTGGCCCGCGACTCCCGAACCACCATTCGACTGCCACTGCCACGGGCCGCCACCCCATCCCAGCCATTCCCTTCGAAGAGACACCGGGAGGCTTCGATCCGACCACCGTCGATCACTTCAAGACCGTGACCTGAGCCATCGCGAAAGATGCAGTCGGTGAAGCTGACCTCCCCGGCACGGACCTGCACCACCGGGTAGCGGTTCTCACTGGCATCGAATCCTTCCTGACGGAAAAGAATCCCGCTCACCGTGGCTCCCTTCGCCTTCGGGCCGAAGGTCAGTGCCGGTGAGCTGGCGGCCTGGGATTGGAGAATGGTCTTTCCCTCGCCCGCCCCCTCAAGTTGAACCGCCACATTGACCGCCAGTCCGGCTTCAAATGTGCCTTCAGAAAGAACCAGGCGATCCCGGTCACGGGCTTGAGCGAGCGCTTCCTCCAAGGTCGGAATGTCGCCGGGAATCTGGATCGTCCGGCTGTAGGATGCGACCTTCTCATAAAGCGCCCGGATTTCGGGATCATCGGGGAAAAGTGCGACGGCTTCCCGCATCCACTCCAGAACCTGAGGGTCGAATTGACCTTGGTCTCGGAGCCTTGCTGCGTCTGCCAACTCTCTTGCCCGTTGGTGTTCCTTCCGCTGCAACTCCTTCGCATCCTCAATGGACTTCGTCATGCTGACGATCAATTCGTCACCGGGCAGCTCGAGACTGAAGGCCGCAACGCTCTCACCGGCCGCCTCCCAATCCTTTTCGTCAATCGCGGCCTGCACGGCTTCCTGTGCTTCGGAGCGAAGCTGCGCCCTGCGGGCCTCACCGATTTTCTTTCGCAGCGCGACCACTTCCGTTTCCTTGGGGTAGCGCTTGATCACCTTGTCGGCCGCTTCCCGCGCATCCTCCAGACGACCGGCCTCAAACGCGGCCAGCGCCTCACCCGACCAGTAGCCGACGAATTGCTCCTGCTCCTCACGCATGCCAACCTCGATGCTGCGGAGTCCTCTCAGCGCTACCTCAGAACCAGGATCGAGTCCTTCAATCTTGCCAAAGGCGAGTCGTGCCTCGTCCCAGCGGCGTGCTTCGACCAACTTGCCTCCCACACCCTCGAGGAAGATGAGCTCGGTCTTGAGCCGCGCTTCACGCTCCGCCTCCATGTGGAAATACAGCCAGCCCCCTCCGGCACCCCCGATCAGGATGAAAATCATAGCGTAGAGCGCGAAACGAAGCCCGCTGGAACCGGTGCCCTCATCATCCGCCGCGTCGCTCACGGCCTTCGCCTCTGCTGCTGGCTCAGCCGGTTTCGACTCCGGTTCAGGCGGGGTCTTGTCCGCAAAAGGAGTCGATGGAGATGGTTCCTTCAGGAAATCGCCTCGTTTCGAATCAATGGGCTCTCCGGTGACGGATCCAGGCACCAGAGCCATCATGGGGGCAACCTTCTCCTTCCGCTTCCGCTCGGCCTCCTCCCGCAGGGCCGCCATGGCTCGGTCGTATTCCTGCAGGCTGTCTTGATAACGCAGCGCGATCGTATCGTTCGGTGCATCGCGGACCATGGCAGCGAGTCGCTCCCGAGCCTCGCTGAGCGCGTCCACGTGGGCCGCTGGATCATCCGTCGGTCCCAATCCCAACACCTGTCTTGCCTGCTCGAGCGTCATCCAAGCGGGGCTCTACCATCGCGGCCGAAAGACGGAAAGAACCTTTCCCTGATTTGCCGATTCTTTCGCACTGGGACCGTCGTGCTCATTCCGCCAACCAATTCCAAGCCCCCTCCTCCTCATCCTTGGTGAAGGCCTTCACCTGAACGGAAAACGGGTTGGGCAGGCTGGTCAGTTTCCGGATCCACCCTTCGTGACCCACGAGGGCGATTCGCTTGAAGTGTTTGAGGTGGGAAAACCCGAACCTCATGTCCGCCATCATCGCGCCCAGTTCGAAATCGTCGAGATTCTCAAGATTGACCAGAAAGGAGATGGGTGACTGCTGCTTCAGGATCTCCTCCATCTTGTCGAGCAGCTTCCGGTATCCCGCACTGGTCACCTTCCCATCGACCGAAACCCACATCACGGTCTCCTCGGGGAACCAAGCCCAGCGCAGCGAGTG
Organism: Haloferula rosea; assembly: GCF_016595525.1. Lineage (GTDB taxonomy): Bacteria > Verrucomicrobiota > Verrucomicrobiia > Verrucomicrobiales > Akkermansiaceae > Haloferula > Haloferula rosea. The sequence continues at coordinate 8,750 of NZ_JAENII010000007.1, read as the reverse complement.
GTCCGGATTCACGGGAGCTTCGCTGACCCATTGAATCGCCTCGGCTGCCTCACCGCCATCGAAGTGCCGCACCTCCGCCTGAACGAAGTGCCTCCCGACCTTCGGCAGCGCTTGGAGGAACCCGTTGTCCGAAACGAATGCCACGCGCGACAACAAGCGGTGGTGGTCCTTCACGAACCTGATGTGGGAAACCAAGCCGGAAAGGGAGGCCCAACCGGGGAAACTCGGGGCATCGATCACCAATCCGCGGAGCTGTCCGCCCGCTGCGAGATGGGCATCTACGGCATCATTCAGCCCGTCGAAATCGGCTTCGGAAAGCCCGCTGGTGGGACGAATGATGAGCACACCGTCCGGCTGAATCTTGAGATCGATCATGGTGGAAAGCATAGTCGCCCGGCTCCATCCTGCAAACCCAAGAGATCAGCTCGTGGCGAAAGCCGCCAACAGTGCGAGCAGCACCAACGGATAGGCCCAGCGGAACACCAGATTGAGCCGCTTCGCCAGTTGGGTGTTCCCCTTCCCGTCTTGATTGGCAACGACCACCACGGTGGTCAGCCCGACAAGGATCAACACCGCGGCTCCAAGCAGGAAGAAATCCATGCTCGTCAGGTAGGGCAACTTCGGGAGGTCTTGGGCCGCGACGAATCGATAGGCAATCAGGGCCAGCATTGAGGTGACTGACACACTGACGCGTGGCGGCAGCGTTCCCACCGGTAGCCAATACACCAGCCAGGCCATCAGGGCGATGATGGCAACGGTGGAGAAGATGGTGCCCAGATAATAACGACTCAGCCGCGTCACCTTGAAGTCGATCCGGAAACTCGGGACCTCGATGCATACTCCCGCGACCTGATGGGTACCTGAGGTCAAACGGAACTCGCCGGCCTCCCAGTCGGTGATGGTGAAGGATTTCGAGCGGCCACTTCCCGCCTCGTCGACTTCGAAGACCAGATCTTCGGGTGTCGATTCGACCCCCAGCACCAAAGCATGCAGGCTTTGAACATCGTGCGGGAACTTCCTGAGGTCCAACGGGCAGGCGAAGGTGCTGACACTCCTCTGCCGATAAACCACCGTGCCTTCGTCATCGACCAGAACCTCATCCGGCCACTTGGGGTCGCCGGAGCGTTGATTGGATGGGAGAAGCTTGGGATACCAGACATCAGCCCGGTCCATTCGACGCAAGCCGCTGCCGGGCTTGGCCAGCCGAGGGTCGTTCCAGCTCAACTTGAACCACAGGTCCGCGGTGAACGTCTGGGAGGCTCCATCCACTTCGATCAAGTCGATCAAGTAGACGCCGACCGTCACCTTGGTCTGGCCGGGTGGCGCGGCGATATCAGGCTCACCGACCTCCGCAGACGCGGCGGCCTGCCCCAATGACAAACCCATCGCCGCCCAAATCACCAATATTGTTCTCATCCACATTCCGGCGGGACGCTAGGGCAAGCCAGTGCGTATGGGAAACCTTGGAATCGGTCGAAGTTGCCCGGAAGGACACCCTGCACTCTGGGCATGGCGCTCAAGTTCGTGGTTGTTTTTCACATCTTTCATGCAAGAAAGTGCCTGAATTGAGATTATAGTCTCATCGATCCCGCCCACGTTCTCTCCTGATCGACCAGCCCCATGTTTCGTCAGCTCACTGCCCTCCTGCTCATCTCGCCGCTTCTTGGTGAGACCATCTCCTACAACGAGCAGGTCCGGCCGATCTTGTCCGACAAATGCTTTCTCTGTCACGGGCCGGATGTGGAGAACAACAAGGCAGGGCTGCGCCTCGATCGCGCGGACTCCGCCTACGCGGCGCTCGAGGAGTCATCCGGCCATGCCATCGTCCCGGGTTCCCCGGAAGCATCCGTCGCCTGGAAGCGAATGCTTTCGACCGATCAAGACGAGATCATGCCGCCTCCTGACTCGAATCTCTCATTGAGTGGCCAGGAGAAGGAAATCCTGAAGCGGTGGATCGAGCAGGGCGCGGTCTACGAAGCGCACTGGGCCTTTGTGCCACTGCGGAAAGCCATCGAGGTCCCCACTCCGAAGATGGCAGGATGGGTCGAGAACCCGATCGATGCCTTCGTCCTCGATTCGCTGGAATCCGATGGGCTGAAGCCAAACACTCCTGCTGCTGACACCCGATGGCTCAGACGTGTGACTCTTGATCTCACCGGTCTACCACCGAGTTCCTCCGAGATTGAGGCTTTCAAGGCAGATGGTTCATTGGATCGACGTGCGGCCAAGGAGGCGGTCGTTGAACGCCTGCTGCATTCGCCGGCCTACGGGGAACACATGGCATCCGCCTGGCTCGACGCCGCCCGCTATGCCGACTCCTATGGCTACCAGTCGGACCAGCTCAACCATCAGTGGCCCTATCGAGACTGGGTGATCCGGGCATTCAATTCGAACCTCCCCTATGATCAGTTCGCAACCTGGCAGATTGCCGGCGATGTTTTCGACCAACCGTCCAAGGACCAGGAATTGGCCTCCGCCTTCAACCGGCTTCATCGACTCACAAACGAAGGAGGTTCCATCCGCGAAGAGTGGATGGCGGAGAATGCCGCGGATCGGGTCCATACGTTCGGGACCGCGTTCCTTGCACTGACACTCGAGTGTTCCCGCTGTCACGACCACAAGTATGATCCGATCAGCGCGCACGATTACTACGCGCTTAGTGGTTTCTTCAATTCCATCGACGAGAATGGTCTCTACGACAGCTCGGTGAAGATCCCGGCTCCAGCCATGCTGCTGCCGACTGATGAACAGACCGAAAGGCTGAAGGCGGCGCAAGCCACCCGGCGCCGGGCCGAAGCTGATCACCGTTCGGTGCGAAGCCAATCCGTGGTCCGTTTCATCAAGTGGCTGGAGGAACCCGCGGTCCCTGCTGCCGCTGTGGATCTCGAGGCGCATTATGATTTCACCTCCGATCCCGATCAGGCCATGGTGAATCTGGCCTCCGGAGGCCCGAAGGGAGCCAAACTCGCGGGCGCTGCAATCGTCGAGGAGGGTGCCGGGCGGCATCTGGTTCTCGATGGAGATCATGGGCCGGTGTTTCCGGGTCACCTGCAGATCGACCGCTGGAGTCCGTTTTCCATCGATCTCACCCTTCATGATTCCTTGAGGCAGGCCCATCCGGTGGTCGTGCTCCAAAAGTGCTTCGGAACGGACGTGGGATACAACGGGTTCGACCTGATGTTGGAAGATGGCCATCTTTCGGCGCGCCTCTATCGGGTGTGGCCTGGAAACGGGATCGGGGTGCGGACGCAATCTCCCATCGAGCTTGGCGAATGGACCCGTGTCACCATCACATACGACGGTTCAAGCAAGGCGTCGGGCTTGAAGATCCATCTCAATGGCAAGCCTGCACCTATCGAAATCCTCCGTGACCACATGCAGCAACGAACGATGATCCGAACCTATGGGTCCGGCCATCTGACCCTCGGACAGCGTTTCAGGGATCGAGGGTTCCAAGGAGGTGGAGTCCGACAAATGAAGATTTACCGGAGGGAACTCTCGGAGTTGGAGGTCAGACATGAGGGGAATGTGGATGCGATCCTCCGTTTGGCGGTCCAGCCTGGATCGCAGCGGGAACAATTGCTCGAGTATTTCCAATCGGCCCTGGATGCCGGCACGAGGGCCGCCGCAGCGAAGATGATGGAAGCTCGCAAAGCCGAGGTGATGCTCGAAGAATCAATCCGTGCGATGCCGGTCATGCGGGAACTGCCGGAGCCGCGTGAGACCCACGTGCTGGCCCGTGGGGAGTATGATGCGCCCACCGATGAATCCACCCGTGTCGAACGGGATACCCCGAAGGCCCTCCCCCCACTTCGGCCCCGCGGTTCCACACCTGACCGGCTCGATCTTGCAAGGTGGCTGACGCAGCCGGATCACCCCCTGACTGCCCGTGTCTTCGTCAATCGAATGTGGGCAAATTTCTTTGGTCGCGGTCTTGTATCCACGGCAGACAACTTCGGGTTGCAGGGAAGCCTTCCGACCCACCCTGACCTTCTGGACTGGCTCGCGAGGGACTTTATCGCCCACGGCTGGGACATCCATCATCTATGTCGCCGCATTGCGCTGTCGAATACCTACGCTCAAGACTCAAGTGTCCCGCCGGATGCACTCCAACGGGATCCCGAGAACCATAGGCTGGCAAGAGGGCCCGCTCACCGGCTCGCTGCCGAACAGATTCGAGATACGGCATTGAAAGCCTCCGGCCTGATGGATCCCACGGTGGGTGGACCACCGGTCTCGCCCTATCAGCCTGGCGGAGATCTGTGGAGGGAATCGAACAGCATGTCTCCGGCCTACCGCCAGTCGACAGGTAAGGCATTGCACCGTCGCTCCATCTACTCGGTTTGGAAACGCACCGCTCCCTTGCCGAACATGAGTGCCTTTGATGCGCCGACTCGTGAGGTTTGTGCCGTATCGAGGCCGCGGACCAATACACCGCTCCAAGCCCTGGTGATGCTGAATGACGTGCAGTTCGTTGAAGCAGCCCGGGCCCTCGCTACGGCGGTTCATCATCAAGACCCTTCCACTGAGATCACGGCGGCGTTCGTCCGTCTCGCCGGGCGCCCGCCCTCGACGGAAGAGCTGAACATTCTCATCCGGCTGCATGGCAGTGAGATGGCCTATTTCACCGATCATCCGGAGGATGCGGCAAAGCTGATCGCCCAGGGAGAGGCGCCGGCGCCATCTGGAGTCGACCCAGTCCACCTTGCGGCGACGACCAGCGTCTGCCTCGCCATCCTCAACCTCGACGCCACGCTCTGGAAAAGATGAAGCCCCCATCGATTGACGATTTTTTGCGGATCAACCGCAGGCACTTTTTCAAGCAGAGCGCCACTGGACTCGGAGGCCTGGCCTTGGGCAGCATGCTCGGCCCGGCGTTTGGCAGCGGGCCGGCGGCGAAAGTTGCCAACTTCGCCCCGAAAGCGAAACGTGTCATCTACCTCTTTCAGTCGGGTGGCCCATCGCAACACGATCTGTTTGACCCGAAGCCCCTGCTCCGGGAGCGAAACGGTGAACAACTGCCGCCCGAGGTGCGCGGAGGTCAGCGACTGACGGGCATGTCGGCGAACCAGTCATCGCTGCCGTTGGCCGGGTCACAGTTCGAGTTCAGCCAACACGGAGACTCCGGGCTCTGGCTCAGCGAACTTCTTCCCCATCACCGGGAGATCGCGGACGACATCTGCATGATTCGCTCGATGTATACCGAGGCCATCAATCATGATCCGGCGATCACCTTTTTCCAAACCGGATCCCAGATTGCCGGGCGCCCATCGATGGGCTCGTGGATTTCCTACGGACTCGGGGCGATGAATCAGAATCTACCCTCATTCATCGTGCTCGTTTCCGCCGGGCAAGGCGGCCAACCGCTCTATTCCCGCCTGTGGGGGTCCGGGTTTCTCGATTCCAGATATCAGGGGGTGCAGTTCCGTTCGGGCAAGGATCCCGTTCTCTATCTGTCCAATCCCGAGGGAATCTGCCGAAGCAGTCGACGCTCGACCCTGGATGCCCTGAATGAACTGGAACAAATCCAGTTCAAAAACGAACTCGATCCGGAGATCGAATCCAAGATCGCCCAGTATGAGATGGCTTACCGGATGCAAACGAGCGTGCCGGATGCCACCGATCTCTCATCGGAAAAGGAGGCGACCTTCGAGATGTATGGAGAGGATAGCCGGAAACCCGGGACATATGCCGCAAACTGTCTGTTGGCACGTCGATTGGCCGAGCGCGGCGTGAGATTCATCCAGCTGTATCATCAGGGTTGGGATCAGCATGACAATCTGCCGTCCGCCATTCGTGGGCAGGCCAAGGAGACCGATCAGGCATCTGCGGCACTCATCAAGGATTTGAGACAACGGGGTCTCCTCGAAGACACCCTCGTCATCTGGGGCGGTGAATTCGGTCGCACGGCGTATTCACAGGGGAGCCTGACCGCCACCAGCTACGGCCGCGATCACCACCCACGATGCTTCAGCATGTGGATGGCGGGCGGTGGCATCCGTCCCGGCATGACCTTCGGAAACACGGATCCCTATGGCTACAGCATCGTCGATGCCGATGGCATGCCGATCAACCCGAACAAGCATGCGTATCACCCGGATGCAGTCCATGTGCATGATCTTCAGGCGACCATTCTCCATCAGCTCGGCCTCGATCACACCGCCATCATCCACAAGCACCAGGGCCGCCGGTTCCGTTTGACCGACGTCCATGGGCATGTGGTGAAACAGATCCTCGCCTGAACATGCGCCTCATGCATGGGAGCGGCGGTTCTTGCGGGAAAACAGGTTTCTGACGTCCTCGAGGATCAAGTAGATCGATGGCACGAGGAATAGCGTGATCACCGTGGCGAATAGGATGCCGAAGCCAAGCGAGACCGCCATCGGCACAAGGAAACGTGCCTGCACATCGGTTTCCGTAAGCATCGGCATGAGACCGGCGAAGGTGGTCAGCGAAGTCAGAATCACCGCCCGGAATCTCCGCACACCGGCCGCCGATGCAGCCTCCATCGTGGAGCGCCCATCCTTGTGACGATTGACGAAGTCAACGAGAACGAGCGAGTCATTCACCACCACGCCGGCCAAGGCCACCAGACCGCACATCGACATGATCGAGAGGTTCAGCCCAAGCAGGATGTGTCCACCGATGGCCCCGATCAGACCAAAGGGAATCACTGCCATGATGATCAAGGGCTGCCAGTAGGAACGGAGTGGGATCGCAATCAGGACATACATGCCGACGAGGGCGCCAAGGAAACCCAACCCGATCTCACGCACGCTGTCCGCCTGGTCCTTTTGTTCACCCTCCTGCACGAAACGCACGCCGGGGTATTTCGATGAAACCTGGTCGAGAACATCCGGCTTGAATGAACGCATCACATCATTGGCATTGGTCTGACCTGAAACGTCAGCGGTGATCTTGATCGAGCGCTGGCGATCAGTCCGATTGATGACGGCGGGTCCCCTGCCGAATTCGTATTCCACGACCTGACGGAAAGGCACTTCGGCACCATCGCGGGTCCGGATCTTCATCGTTTCCAGCGCGTCGAGGGTGCGACGGTCGCTTTGAGGAAAGCGGATCATCACCTTGACCTCGTCCCGGCCACGCTGAAGACGCTGTGCCTCACTGCCGTAGAATGCGTCACGGACCTGACTGGCGACATCCTGCAGCCGCAAGCCGAGCGCCTTGCCTGACTGGGTCAATTGCACCAGCCGAAGCTCGTCCTTCCCTTCACGGGTCGAGTCGGCGATGTCGATCACTCCGGGATACTTGTCCAACTCGGTTTTCACCCAGTTGGTGGCATCCTTCAACCGCTCGATGTCGGGACCGACCAGGTTGAAGTCGAAGGCATTGCCACCACCTGCAGTCTCGGCCTTGAAATTCATGTCAACGAGACCAGGAACATCACCGACTGCATCCCGCCAAGCGTCGATGACCTCCTTGGCAAGCACCGAGCGTCCTGCGGCGGCGGTCAACTCCATGGTCACCTCGCCGATGTGGGTCGCCTTGGGAGGCCCGTTCGGATTGAATCCCGTCTGGAAGGGCTGCGTTCCAGCACTCGTCAAAACGTGCTTCACCACGGGCTCGCCGGCGTTGTTGGTTAATTGGTTGCCGACGCTCCAGGCCGCTGCCTCCAAACGGTTTGCAACCTGTTGGGTGACTTCGAACGGCACCCCCTGAGGAAGTTCGAATTTGGCGGTCAGCACGTCGCCCTCGACTTCAGGGAAAAACTTGAACTTCACATGACCCGCCACGGTATAGCCCATGACGATCACCAGAACACCGATGAAGATGGACCACGTGACGTAGCGCCATTTCAAGGCCAAAGCCAGCAGCGGCTTGTAGACCTTCTGGACAAACCGTTCCAAGCCATCGGCAATCGAGCGCTGAAGACGGAAGATGGGATTCGTCGGTTTCTCGTCCCGATGCGGGGCAAGCAATGACAGGTGCGCTGGGAGCACGAACTTCGACTGAACGAGCGAGAATGCCAGGGTCGGAATCACCACCCACGGGATGTTCGGCCAGATCTTTCCGCTCACACCGCTGAGACCCAGCATCGGGGTGAAGGCCATCATCGTGGTGAGAACGCCGAATACGACCACCGTCCCGACTTCATGGGTGCCCTTGTAGGAGGCGATGCGTGGGTGCTCCCCCTTCTGGATGCGGGAATACACGTTCTCCCCGGTGACAATCGCATCATCCACCACGATCCCGAGCACGAGGATGAACGAGAACAGCGAGATCATGTTGATTGATACCCCCAGCTGCGGCATCAGCCAGATTCCGCCTGCAAATGAGACGGGAATCCCGAGGGCAACGAGGAATGCCAGCGACGGCCGCAGGAACAGCGCCAGGACCAGGAGCACGAGTCCCAGCCCCACGATGGCATTCCGTTGGAGTAACTCGAGTCGCCCCTTGAGGTACGAACTCTGGTCGTTCCAAACCGATACCGTGACTCCTTCGGGCAGTCGCTGCTCGGCCTGACTCACGTATTCCCTCACCAACTTGGCCAGAGTGAGGGTATCCTCATTGCCCACACGGTAAACATTCACCAGTACTGCATCCCGCTCGTCGAAGCGAGCAGACAGGTCAACATCCTCGAATGCGTCGAGGACATCGGCGACGTCCTCCAGCAGAATCTCCGAGCCATCTGCAAGCGTAGCCACGGGGATCGTGCGAAACTCGTCAGCCGAGAAGCGTTTGCCCAGGGCACGGATGATGACCTCTCCACCTTCCGTGCGGATCGATCC
>NZ_JAENII010000006.1 GCF_016595525.1 Haloferula rosea | reverse complement strand
TCGTCTCTCGCGCCGCTCCCTTTGGTGCGGCGGGGGGGAAACTACACGCCACCCCTCCCCGGTCAATACCTTTCGACACTTTTTTTGAAGATTTCTCTACGGGGCGGATCGCAGCGGAATTCCGGCCCGATCGAGGCGCCGGAGGGCGACTCACCGAGCGCATTGCCTGAACTACTACACCCATAGTAATCAAACCCCTTTCAGGGTCATCAGGACGACCAGCCCGGACGGGTCGGCGCTGTAGGCTTCGACGGTCCCTTTGGAAGCCTGCACGGCGCTGCGGACGATGGACATTCCGAGCCCGACTCCGCCGGCTTCCCTGCTCCTCGCCTGATCCGGCCGGTAGAACGGCTCGAACAGGTGGGGCAATGCCTCCTCCGCGACACCGGGGCCACTGTCGGCAATGCTCAGCTCGATCTTCCCTCCCCGGCCGCGCGCGGTGATGGTGATCCGGCATTCACTGCCCCCATGGCGGTGGGCATTCCGCAGAATGTTCGCAATGGCCCGGCCAAGCAGACGTTTGTCGGCCATGACGGACACGCCCTCCACCCCACGGAGGTCGACCTGATGGCCAGGGGCTTCGCGATCGATCGCCGGGGCGATCAGATCGATCAGCGCCACCTTTTCAATGACCGCACTCTCCGGCGCGGTGGCGGCGCGGGTGAAGGCAAGCAATTCCGAGAGGAGGTCGGAGAGCTCGGTCACATCCTCGTCGATCGATTCAAGCCTCGGCTTCTGGTCTTCCGCGATGGAGTGTTCCAGCACCCCGAGTCCGGTCCGGATGCGGGCCAGCGGCGAACACAATTCATGGGCAACGTCGGCCAGAAACCGCTGCTGGCCGGTGAGCAACCGTTCGATCCGCTCAGCCATGTGCTCGATCGACCGGCCGATACTGCCGAGTTCATCCCGACGCCGACCACGGATCCTGACACCGAAGTCCCCGTCGGCGATCTGATCTGTCGCCCGGGCCAATCTGAGGCTGTAGCGGGTGATCCCCGCAATGAACGGAGCCCAGATCAGCAGACTCAGCCCGAGCACCGCCAGACCTCCGTAGATCCAGGGTTTCAGATCGAAGAACAAGCCATTGGCGGAAGGGTCGTCCGAATGAAGCACCAGCAGCCCGTGCATCGGTGGCGACACGCCTGGCGTGAACAAGGGCAGGTCGATCGCCGCCCAGTATCCCATGGACCCATTGACCCGGGTAAGGAACAGGGGCCGCACCTTCGGGATCGCTCGCGGCTGACCTCTTCGAGGCCGTGGACCCATCCTGCGCTCGCCGGGAGGCCGGTCGGATCCCGGTGCAGCATCGGGCCCCGCACGCCCGCCGGGCCTCGGTGGCCCGGAACGCTCGAAATCCACGTCCCGCTCGGGTGGGCCCTCCCGCGGCCTCTCTCTGCGCTCGCCGGGCATGGGCTCCGCGGCACCCGGAGGCTCCGCTCGCTCACCGATTTGCGCGAGGCGCTCGTGGATCACTTCCGGGACCTTGAAATCCACTCCGCTCGCCCAGTCTCCTCCTTCGAGCAAAACGTCGGCATGCAATCCGTAGGGCTCGACATGGCGATCAATGATGGACTTCCAATCGTCCCGGTCGGCACTGCGCAACTCGGCAGCCACCCCTTCCCCAAGGGTCGTCAGCCGATCGCCCGCCGCTCCACTGATCAGTGATCCCAGCCCGACCCTCAGTTGCCAGTTCACAAAGATGACAAAGGCGGCTGCGAGCACGACGAGGTGGAACGACAGCCACAAGGCCATCTTCAGCAGCAGGGGAAACCGGGCTCGGCGGCTCATGATGGATCCACCAGTTTGTAACCCACACCGCGCACCGTCTGGATGAAACGCGGAGCCTTGGCATCGTCTCCCAGCTTCTTCCGCAGCTGTGAAACATGCACATCGATGGAGCGATCGAAGACGTCGAAACGACGCTCGGACACATCTTCAAGCAGAGCCTCGCGGGATTTCACCCTCCCCTTCGCCTTCATCAGGGTGGCAAGGATCGCGAACTCGAGCGCGGTCAGATCCAGCGTCTCATCACCCCGCGATGCAACGTGGGTCGACTCGTTGAGCCTCAACTCAGCGACGACCAGATCACCGGTCGGGTTGCCGTCGGCTGGTTCCTGAACCACGGCCCGGCGGGTGACGGCACGCAAACGGGCCAGCAGTTCCCTGCTTGAGAATGTCTTGGGCAAATAGTCGTCCGCACCCATTTCCAATCCCACGATCCGGTCCGCCTCCTCACCCATGGCCGTGAGCATGAGGACCGGGATGCTTGATGACTTCCTCAGTTCGCGCAGGACGTCGAAGCCATCCATGCCCGGCATCATCACATCGAGAATCACCGCCTCGTAGTTTCCCGTCAGTGCCTCTTCGAGCCCTTCCGTTCCGGTGTGGCGCATCGCCACGTTCCAACCAAGCGGCGAAAGATAATCCCGGATGAGTCCACACAGCTTGCGATCATCATCGACGACCAGCAACGGGCGGCCCGTGCCTTCTCCTACATCCTCCATGGGAAGCAGACTGGCGGATCCGAGGGGGCGGAGACCATCCCTTTTACCAACTCTTAACAGAAAGTGAGGGTCTCCGACATCATCCCCTAACGATGGGCCGCGACAAAGGGGCTGAGCCTGCAATCAAGCAGGTCGCTTCAAACCGACAAACACATGAAACACCACGCCACACCCACGACGATCGCCATCCTTCTCACAGGAGCCATCCTTACGGGCGCGGTGAGCGCTCAGAACCGGGGCGAGCGAAGACCTCCCGGGATCCCCCTTCCGAGGACTCGACCGCCTGCCGACCAGTCGCCCCCGCCACGGGGAGAAAGCAGCGATGGCACGGAGTTCCCAACCGAGTTCCGCAGCATCAATGGACTCGGGAACCATCTGGACGAACCCGAACTTGGTAACACCGGCGAGCCCTTCCTCCGCTTGTTCGAGAACGCCTATGCCGATGGCGTTGGTGAACCCGCAGGCCAGGATCGGCCGTCGGCACGAGCCATCAGCAATGCCGTAGTCGCCCAGACCGAAGAAACCCCCAACGAGCGGGGTGCCACCGACTACCTGTGGCAGTGGGGACAGTTCCTCGATCACGACATCGACGAAACCCCCACGCTCGATCCGGCCGAAGCCTTCGACATCGAGGTGCCCACTGGCGATCCATGGTTCGACCCCTATGGCACCGGCAGCATCACCATCGCCATGAACCGGTCCTACTTCGAGCTCATCGACGGTGCGCGCCAGCAGGTCAATGAGATCACCGCATTCATCGATGCCTCCAATGTCTACGGCTCCGAGGAGTCCCGGGCCTACGCCCTGCGCATGCTCGACGGCAGCGGCATGCTCAAGACCACCGATTCGGTTCACGGACCACTGCTCCCCTACAACGAAGGCGGCTTCGCCAACGCACCGACCGAATCCGCCGACTGGTTTCTTGCCGGTGACGTCCGGGCCAACGAGCAGGCCGCCCTCACCGCGATGCACACGCTCTTCGTCCGCGAGCACAACCACTGGGCAAGGAGCTTCCGCGAAGCCAACCCATCCGCTTCGGAAGACGACATCTACGAGTTCGCGCGCATGATCGTGGGTGCGGAAATGCAGCACATCACCTATCGCGAGTTCCTTCCCATCCTGCTCGGACCCGAAGCCATTCCGCCCTATCGCGGATACAGGGAAGAGGTCGATCCGAGCATTGCCAATGAGTTCGCCACGGCGGTCTATCGCTTCGGTCACAGCCTGCTTCCCAACACCATCCTGAGGTTGGATGAACACGGCGACCCTGCCGAAGAGGGAAACCTCGAACTCGCTTCGGCCTTCTTCGATCCATCATTGATCGAAGAAAACGGCATCGATTCCCTGCTGCGCGGGCTGGCCGCCCAACCTTGCCAGGAACTGGACAACCAGCTCGTCGACGGCGTGCGGAATTTCCTCTTCGGCCCACCCGGAGCCGGTGGCTTCGACCTCGCTTCACTGAATATCCAACGCGGACGTGACCACGGACTGCCAAGCTACAACGAGGTTCGTCGCGCCCTCGGCATGCGCCCCGCACGCAACTTCCGCGACGTCCACCCCGACCGCGAAATCCAGGACAAGCTCGCTGAAGTTTACTCCGACGTCGACCAGATCGACCTCTGGGTCGGCGGACTTTGCGAACCGCACGTCCCGGGTGCCATGGTGGGCCCCGTGATCCATCGCATCGTGGTCGATCAATTCGTCCGCCTCCGCGATGGCGACCGCTTCTGGTATGAACACGCCCTCGCTCCCGAGATCCTGGAGCTGGTCGAAGAACAGACCCTCGCCCGGATCATCCGCCGAAACACCGGGATCGGTGACGAAATCCAGGACCATGTCTTCCTCGTCCCCGGCACCCCGGACCGACCCGACGAACTGAGGAACCGGACTCCACAGCGCCGCCCGGACGACCGTCGCCGCCGCTGATTCTCCAAGCTTCTGGGCACATTGGCAAAACCAAGCAGGGTCGGGCATCACGCCCGGCCCTGTTTTTGGCTGCACCCCTCCTCCACCCCCGAAAGGAATCGGTGAATCCCAACGAATATAGGGCCTCATGCGCTGGCTCCTTCCCTTCTTGCTCTCCCCGATTCTCCATGCAGCGGAGAAACCCAACATCCTGTTCCTGTTCGCCGACGACCTCGGCCGCTACGCATCGGCCTACTCCGACCCCGATCAACCCTCGGCGAACGACCTGATCGACACCCCGGCCTTCGACCGGATCGCGGAGGAAGGTGCCATCTTTGAAAACGCCTTCATTTCCGCGCCGAGCTGCACGCCGTCGCGCGGAGCCGTCTACACCGGCCGCCACTTTTTTCGCAACGGCTCGGCATCCCAGCTGCACAATCCCTGGGTGGGAGACGCCGCCGACCCATTCGACAAGGTCGAAGGCATGCCCATCACCCTCAGCAAGGCAGGCTACCACATCGGTTGGTCCCACAAGTGGCACCTCCGCGAGTCGCTGATGGGAGGGAAGCAGAACCAGTTCTCGAAGCACGGGAGCAAGATCAACCAATACTCCCAGGCAATGTCGAAGGCCAAGGACCCCGCCGCGACCAAAGCTGCGATCTTCAAGGCGGTTCGCGACAACTTCCGCGACTTCGTCGCCAAGCGCACGGACGCCCAGCCCTTCTTCTATTCCTTCAACCCGACCAACACTCACCGCACCTGGACGCGGGGCTCCGGCAAGAAGCTGTGGGGAATCGATCCCGATCAACTCAAAGGCCGGCTCCCCTCGTCGATTCCGGACACCGAGGTCATCCGCGAGGATTTTGCCGACTACCTCGGCGAGGTCATGGCCTTCGATGAAGCCTGCGCCGTGATCATCGATGAACTGCGCACCATGGGCGAACTCGACAACACCCTGGTGGTGATTTCCGGCGACCACGGTGCCCCCGGATTTACCCGTGGAAAATGCAACGTCCACGACTTCGGCAGCCGTGTGCTCCTCGCCATGCGGTGGCCCGGGAACATCGCTCCCGGCCGACAGGTCATGGTGCCGGTCTCACTCGTCGATCTTGCCCCCACCTTCCTCGCAGCCGCAGGCCTGCAGTCGAAGGACGACCCCAATGGTGAAGACCTCCTCCCCGCACTGCGCGAAGGTGCGGACGATTCCAAGCTCCGGGGCTGGGCATTGATCGGCCGGGAACGCCACGTCGGCAGCGCCCGTTCCGACCGACTCCCCTATCCCGTCCGCGCCATCCGCACGCCCGACTTCCTCTACATCCGCAATTTCAAGCCCGACCGGTGGCCGATGGGCGAACCGTTCGAAGCCGCCGAACCGCAACCCGATTTCGCAAGCATCAGCAAGAACACCCGCGCCGCCTTCCCCGACCTTGACGCATCTCCGACCAAGACCTGGCTGATTGAGAACCGCGATGACCGCAACCTCACCCCCTACCTCGCATGGGGATGGATGCGTCGCCCCGCCGACGAGCTCTACGACCTGAAAAAGGACCCCAACCAACTCCGCAACCTCGCCAAGGATCCGTCCTATCAGGAACGCCTGGTCACCTTGAGGAAGCGCCTCATGACCGAGCTGGAGACAAATCAGGACCCACGACTCGAAGACCGCTTCGACAAGGCACCCTACCGTTCGATGGACGGCCGCTGAGAGGCCTCGACCCCTCAGTTTCGCTCGAGAAACCCGCCCCACAGAACGGCCGCACCCAGCCCGCAGAACCCACAGGCCGCGATCGCGGCAAACACGCCGGCACCCCATAGAAAACTGAAGCCAATCAAGGCCGCCCCCATCACCAGCAGGCCACCGCCAACCCAGCACCTCGGCTGGACCCACCACTTCCGCCGCTGCTGGGCTTCCACCCACAACTCAGCAGCCCGGCCCCCCGCCACTTCTTCAGGCACGCCCTTCCCGATCAAGAACCGGCGGATCTCTTCCCCGTCCCGAGCCTTCGCTGCCACCGCCCGGGCCTGCGGCTCCCAGAGTTTCAGAAGCTCCTCAGGCTCCATCTCCTCGATCTCGAACTCGACTTTCACGCCCGGTAGGCTGGCACGCCCCCAGTTACCCCGCCAGCTTGCAATCCACCGCCCCGACTCGACCCAGAGGGATTTCTCGAAATGCCTCACCTTCCACTTGGCGTCCGGGCGATCCTTCCTAAGCTCCCGCCGATGCCAACGCCGAAACTCTTTGCCCCGGGCCCGGTCGATGTTTCTCCCGAAACCTTCGCCGCCATGTCCCACACCATGATCGGTCACCGCGGATCCGACTTCGAGGAACTCTACGCCTCCCTCCGCCCCGGTCTCCAATCACTCATCGGAACATCCCGCCCGGTCTTCACTTCCACCTCGTCCGCATGGGGCGTGATGGAGGGATCCCTGCGCAATCTCGTTCGCAACAAAGTCCTCTGCCTGTGCTGCGGTGCCTTCTCCGACAAGTGGTTCGATGTGGCCAACAAACTCGGCTACGAGGCCGACAAGATCCAGGTCGAGTGGGGTGAAGCCATCGATCCCGAGGCCGTCCGCGCAAAACTTGCCGAAGGCGGATTCGACACCGTCACCTTCATCCACTCGGAAACATCGACCGGCGTGCTCAACGACCTCGCCGGCATCGCCGCCGTGGTGAAGTCCTTCCCCGACACCATGCTCGTGGTCGACACCGTTTCCTCCCTCTCCACCGTGCCGATCAACATGGATGAGATCGGCGCTGACGTGATCCTTGCAGGAGTGCAGAAGGCCCTCGCCCTTCCTCCCGGCCTCGCCGTCTTCGCCGTTTCGGAAGCCGCCACGGAGCGTGCCAAGGGCACCCCGAACCGCGGCTACTACTTCGACTTCCTCGAGTTCGAGAAAAACGACGCCAAGAACAACACCCCGTCCACACCATCGATCTCCATCCTCTACGGCCTGCAGTACATCCTCGGCCAGATTGAGAAGGAAGGCCTCGAGAACCGCTTCGCACGACACGCCGAGACCAATGCGATGATCCACGCCTGGGGCGCCCGCCACGGCTTCCAGCTCTTCGCTCCCGAAGGTCGCCGCTCCAAGGCACTCACCTGTTTCGCCACCCCGGATGGCTTCGACCTTTCCGGCTTCATCAAGGAGCTGAAGACCAAGCACAACCTCCTCATCAACGGCGGCTACGGCAAGATCAAGGGCACGACCTTCCGCATCTCGAACATGGGCAATGAAACGGTCGAGACCGTGCAGGAGCTCATCGATGCCATGGACAACGTCCTCGGCTGAGCCCGAGACCAATTCAGATGATCCACGATCCAAGCGGCCCGCCCTCACCGGCGGGCCGTTTTGGTGAAACGAACACCCTTCCGTCACCACGGAAACCGGAACCCACCCGATCCGGAACTTGATTGGGCGACGATGTCCCAAAACCATGAAACCGATCACCACAGGTGATTTCCCCAATGAACCTCCCTCGCCTCCTGCTCGCCGCCCTCCTCCTCACCGGACTCCTCTCCACGCTTCCAGCGCGCGAGAGACTTTCCCTGAATGACCAGTGGACGTTCCTCCATGCCGATACGATTTCGGAAAGTTTCCCCGCGGGTGAGACCCGCGTGGTCGACGTCCCGCACGATTGGTCGTGGGAGGCCGGACCTCGTCAAAACGGCGCGCAGAAGGACCGCGGCGGCTATCGGATCGGAGGCGTCGGATGGTATCGCAAGAAATTCGACCTCCCCGATTCCTTTGCCGACAAACGGGTCACCCTCCATTTCGATGGCGCCTACCGCTACGCCACGGTGTTCCTCAATGGCCACCAACTGGGCACCCGCCCCTACGGCTTCATCAGCTTCCAGCATGAAGTCACCCCGCACCTGAAGCCGCGTGACAACACCCTGGAAGTCCGCCTCGACTGCCGACTCGAACCCTCCACCCGCTGGTACCACCCCTGCGGCATCTACGCCCCGGTCACGCTGGTCGCCACCGATGCCACCAGCCGGTTCGCCGATGACGCCACCGTGATCACCACCCCCGCCGTGTCCGCCAGCCGGGCCTCCATCACGATCTCCACGGAAATCGTGAACCCCGAAGGCCTGACCCTCGAAGTCTCCGTGCTCGATCCGAAAGGGAAGCCGCTGGAAGCGAAATCCAGCTCCGCCCGGACCTCGGTCACCACCGAGTTCACGCTCACCCAGCCGAAACTCTGGTCACCCGGGGCACCATCCCTCCACACCGCCGTCCTCACCCTGCGCGATGGCGACCGCACTCGCGACGAAATCCGCATCCCCTTCGGCATCCGTTCCATCCGCTGGGACAAGGACACCGGCTTCCACCTCAACGGCAAGGTCGTGAAGCTCAAGGGAGTCTGCGAACACCTCACCGGAGGACCCGTGGGAGGCGCCTGGCCGGAGCCACTCATCGAGTGGAAACTCCGACTGCTCAAGGACATGGGATGCAATGCCATCCGCACCGCCCACAACCCCCAGATCCCCGCATTCTACGACCTCTGTGACCGGCTCGGCATCATGGTCATGGATGAAATCTTCGATGGCTGGAGCCGCAAGGCCGACAAGGATTATGGCGCCCTCGATTTCAACAAGTGGTGGCGGAAGGACCTCAGCGCATGGATCAAGCGCGACCGCAACCACCCGTCCATCATCATCTGGTCGGTCGGCAATGAAACCCACGGTGCCGTGGCCAAGGACATCGTCGCGCTGTGCCACAAGCTCGACCCCAGTCGCCCCGTCACCTCCGGAGCCTCCGGCTCGGGCGCCATGGACGTCCTCGGCGTGAACGGCAACTCGGAGTCGCAGAGATTCTTCAAGCGCGGCCCGTCCGACAAACCCTTCGTCGCCACCGAAGCCCCGCACACCTGGCAGGTCCGCGGCTACTACAAATCTAGGACTTGGTATCGCGATGGCTTCCCGAACAAGCGCCAGGATCCGTTCGAAACCCCCGACCTCACCCCTCGTGAGATCTTCACCCAGGCCTTCCTCGCCCCCGCGGACATGGCCAACCGCAAGCAGTTCTTCAACTCGTCCTACGACAACGCCACCGTCCGCATCAACGCGCGCCAGCACTGGGAGAAGGTGCGCGACCTGCCATGGATCAGCGGCCACTTCCGCTGGACCGGATTCGACTACCCCGGTGAAGCCGGCTACGTCCACGGCGGATGGCCCTTCCACGCCTTCGCCGGCGGCGCGCTCGACCTCGCAGGCTTCAAGAAGGACCTCTTCCATCTCTATCAGAGCCAGTGGACCGGATCCCCCATGGTGCACATCCTTCCCCACTGGACCCACCCGCGCATGCAGCCGGGCACGGAGATCCCCATCCACGTGTATTCCAATGCCGACGAGGTCGAACTGCTCCTCAATGGCAAGTCCCTGGGAACCGACCGGCCCGGCCGGAGCTGGGACGAAATGCAATGCGAGTGGATGATCCCATGGCAGCCCGGTGAGATCACCGCCATCGCCCGCCGGGATGGCAAGGAAGTGGCCCGGCACCAGCACCAGACCGCCGCCACTCCGGAAGCACTCGAAGCCGATATCGATGCCCGTTTTGAGAATCACCCCATCATCACCCTCACCACCGTCGACAAGCACGGCGTCACCTACCCCTACGGCGAGAACCGCATTCACGCCGCCATCGAGGGTCCCGCCCGCATCCTCTCATTCGAGAACGGCCACCCCGCCGACACCGATCCACCGGTCGCCGCCACGCGCCGGGCCTTCATGGGGAAAGCCCGCCTCTTCCTCGAAGGGTCACCCCGCTCGGTCACCTTCGCCTCCATCCTCGGCGAGCGCCGACAACTCACCTCCGATCAGGTCGCCATCTTCGCCCGACAGCTCGATCCCCACGGCGACTGGAACTCCGATCCACTCGCCATCCACTACACCACCGACGGCAGCGAGCCCGACACCTCGAGCCCGCGATACACCGCACCCTTCCCGGTTCCTACCAGCTGCACCGTGAAGGCGATCGTCCTCCGTCAGGACAACATCATCCTCAAAATGTCCGAATCCTTCGGACCCCAGCTCGGACTGCACTGGGCCGGCGACGAGGAAGTCCAGACCGACACGGGGTCGACCACCGCCCTGCAGGCTGAGTCAGCCAAATTCAGCGGGCCCGTCGTCGTGACTGGCGGCAAGGGCTACCACGGGACCGGATACCTCGACTTCAAGGGCAAGGAGGGCAAGGTCGAGTTCTATCAGGAGAACGACGGACCGCCAGGAGATGCCACACTCATCATCCGCTACGCGAATGCCGACCCGAAAGGCAAACGCCCCCTCAAGGTCACCCTCAACGGCAAGCCGATCGCCACCGCCGCATTCCCGAAAACCCGCGACTGGGGCAGCGACTGGAAGACCATCAAGATCCCCGCCCGCCTGCAAAGTGGCGCGAACACACTGCGACTCGAAACCACCGGCCACTCGGCACCCAATCTCGATGAAGTGGAGTTCCGCTGATCCCTCCACCCCACCCCGAGAACACCGCCAACCTCGCCGCGGCTGAACTTCCCGTAGTACTCCCCGGTTCCCCCCGAACCCGGGATTGCCCGAAACACCCCGCGCCCTACCCTTTCCGCCATGCCCGACCCCGCCCCACTGGAATCCCTCGAAATCGGCGTCGCGCCGGAAGACGCCGAACTTAGCGTGATCCTCATGCACGGCCTCGGCGCCGATGGCCATGACTTCGCCGACGTCGCCGCCATGCTCGCCGAGGCCGCCAAGCCCGCCCGCTGGCGCTTCGTCCTCCCCCACGCCGGCAAGCTCTCCGTCACCCTGAACATGGGCATGATCATGCCCGCCTGGTACGACATCATCGACCTCAGCCACCCCCGCGCCGTCGACTGGGACACCGTCGCCGCCAGCCAGACACAGATCGAGTCACTCATCGACAAGGAACCCGCGCCCCAACTCGTCCTCGCCGGATTCTCCCAAGGCGGCGCGATGGCCCTCCACGTCGGCCTGCGCCACCAACCACGGCTGGCAGGCATCGCCACCCTGTCCGGCTACCTGCTCGAGTCGGAAGAACACCCCGTCCCTGCCAAACAGCACGACCTCCCCATCGGACTCTTCCATGGCACCGACGACGAAGTCGTCCCCCTCAGCGCCGCCGAGACCGCCCGTCAGTCCCTCGCCGCCGCCGACTACTCCCCCACCCTCAGATCCTACCCCGGCCTCCCCCACTCCGTCTCCCAGGAGGAAATCCGCGACCTCTTCGAGTGGCTCACCGAGCTCTCCCCCTGAGCACCCCCGAATCCAGAGCGCGGGATTGCAGCCCTAAGTCTCCCCTCTCCTGGTTATTCGCTCCCCCACTCAGCGGATCGAACCGCGCGGCGCTGCCGCGCAACACCCCGCCTCAACCCCCACCGCCGGAGCGCGTGACGTCCGTCGCGCTAAGCTCCCTCCAGATTGCGGCAATGCATCTCGAGGCAATTCCCGATCGCCTGAACCTTCCGCTCGCTCAACCGCGGGCCCAGCCCAAGCTCCGGGACCCACTTCCACACACCCTTCGCCGATCTCACGCCTTCCACTCCGAGTACCAAATAGGCAGACCTCCAAATCTTCATCCTTCTTGCCAAAGATGAAGTAGCTCCGATCACGCCCACTCCGCGCAAATCAACTCCGCCTGCGCGAGTACCGTCTTCACCGCATCCGCCTGAAGATCTGGCGGATAACCATACTTGTTCAAAATCCGCTTCACGATCACCCGGATCTTCGCCCGTGCTCCTTCCCGCAGGGTCCAGTCAATCGTCACGCTCTTGCGCACCATCGTGATCAGCTCGGCGGCAATCACTCTCAACTTGTCGTCGCCCATCGCCAGCAACGCGCTCTCGTTAGCAGCTAGAGCATCGTAGAAAGCCACTTCGTCATCTGTTAGTCCGAGGTCCTCGCCACGCTTGGTGGCGGCGTCCATCTCCTTCGCCAGCTTGATCAGCTCCTCGATCACCTCAAGCGTCGAGATTGCCCGGTTGTGATAGGCGTTGAGCGTCTTCTTCAGCTTGTCGGAGAAAAGCTGGCTCTGCACCAGGTTCTTCTTCGAGCGCACCTTCAGCTCGTCCTTCAGCAGCTTCTCGAGCAACTCCGCCGCCACGTTCTTGTGCTTCAGACCGCGCACTTCGGCGAGGAAGCCGTCTGACAAAATCGAAATATCCGGCTTCTGCAGGCCCGCTGCGGTGAAGACGTCGATCACCTCGCCCTCGGTGGTGATCGCCTTGCTCACCAGTTGCCGGATCGCCGCATCAATCTGCTCAGGGCTCTTGCGGTTCTCGCTAGACTGCTTGTTCAGCGCCACTTGGATCGCTTGGAAAAACGACACGTCGTCGCGGATCACCACCGCCTCGTCGCTCGCGGCGCAGAGGGCAAAGGCGCGGGACAACTCGGTCACCACCTGCACCCAACGTTGCTTGCCGTCTTCCTGTTCGAGAATGTGTTCCTGCCCGGCAGGGATCAGTTGTAGCCGCTGTGTCGGCGTGCCGCTCGTCCACTTGCTCCAGTCGAAGCCATGCATCATGTCGCAGGCCACGTGGTGCTTCTCCAGCATCACGGCGATGGCCTGCGCGGTGTCGAAGGTCGGATCGCCCTTGCCGCCGCTCTCGGTGTAGGTCGCCAGCGCGTGCTTCAATTGGTCGGCCAAGCCGAGGTAGTCCACCACCAGCCCGCCCGGCTTGTCCTTGAAGACCCGGTTCACCCGCGCGATCGCCTGCATCAGGTTGTGGCCGGACATCGGCTTGTCCGCATACATCGTGTGCAGGCAGGGCGCGTCGAAGCCCGTCAGCCACATGTCGCGGACGATCACCAGCTTGAACGCGTCCGCAGGGTTCTTGAAGCGGTTCGCCAGCTCGCGGCGCTGCTTCTTCGTCGTCAGGTGCTTCTGCCACTCCGGCCCGTCCGCCGCGCTGCCGGTCATCACCACTTTCAGCGCATCCTCCGCCCACTCGGGGCGAAGCTTGATGAGAGCCTCGTAGAGATCCACGCAGATGCGGCGGCTCATGCAAACGATCATCGCTTTGCCCTCCATCGCTTCCACCCGCTTTTCGAAATGCGCCACCAGGTCCGCGGCGATGAGACCGATCCGTTTCGGGTCGCCCACCAGCGCCTCCAGCGCGGCCCACTTCGTCTTCAGCTTCTCCTTCTTTGAAAACTCCTCGCCCTCGGTGATCTCGTCGAACTCGGAATCAATCTTCGGCAACGCAGCAGCATTGAGTGCCAGCTTGGCAATCCGGCTTTCGTAGTAGATCGGCACCGTCGCCTTGTCCGCCACTGCCCGCTGGATGTCGTAGATGGAAATGTAGTCACCGAAGACCGCCCGCGTGTTCGCGTCTGTCTTCTCGACCGGCGTGCCGGTGAAGCCGATGAACGAAGCATTTGGCAGGGCATCGCGCAAGTTGCTGGCGAAACCGTAGGTCATCCGCCCCTCGGCGTTCACCTTGCCGCCGAAGCCGTATTGGCTGCGATGCGCCTCGTCCGCGATCACGACAATGTTGCTGCGCTCGCACAGCTCCTGCATGGCCTCGCCCTTCTCCGGCATGAACTTATGGATCGTGGTGAACACCACCCCGCCACTCGCCCGCTTCAAAAGCTCCCGCAAATGCCCACGGTCCTCCGCTTGAACCGGCTTCTGCCCGAGCAAATCCTCACAACGCTGGAACTGGCCGAAAAGCTGGTCGTCCAGATCGTTGCGGTCGGTCAACACCACCAGCGTCGGGTTCTGCATCGCCGGATGCCGGATCACCCGTGCCGCGTAGAAGAGCATCGAGAAACTCTTGCCGCTGCCCTGCGTGTGCCAGACCACCCCAGCCCGGCGATCCCCCGCCTTGCCGCCGTGCATCCGCCCGGCCCAGTAGCGGCCCTCATCGTCCTTCAGCTTGCCCGCTGCCGTCATCCCGCTAGCCCGCACCGTTTCCTCCACCGCTGCGTTCACCGCGTGAAACTGGTGATAGCCCGCCAGGATCTTGTGCACGGAACCGTTGTCCGGGTCTTCCTCGAAGACGATAAAGTGCTGCAGCAGGTCGAGAAAGCGCCCACGATCAAACACCCCGCGCACCAGCACCTCCAACTCCAGTGATCCCTTCGGCGCGTCTTCCTCCCCGGTGATCGTCCGCCACACCTTGAACCACTCCTCACTCGCCGTCAGCGATCCCATCCGCGCCTGCAAGCCATCGCTCACCACCAGCGCCGCGTTGTAGCGGAGCAGCGTCGGGATCTCCGCCTTGTAGGTCTTGAGCTGCTTGTAGGCGGACCAAATGTCGGTCTCTTCGTTGGCCGCGTTCTTCAGCTCGATCAATCCCAGCGGCAGTCCGTTGACGAACACCACGATATCCGGCCGACGATTATGGGATCCCTCGATCACCGTGAACTGGTTCACCGCGAAAAAGTCATTCGCCCGCTCGTCGGAGAAATCCACCAGCCAGACTTGGTCATGCTTCGTGCTGCCATCGGGACGCTTGTAACTGACTTCGACGCCGTTCCGGAGCATCCGGTAGAAAGAAAAATTCGTCCGCACTAGCGTGCCATCCGCCACCCGCAGTACCCGGCGCAGGACTTCCTCCCGCCCCTCTTCCTGCACTTCCGGGTTCAAGCGCCGCAGCGCCTCGCGCAAGCGACCTTCCAGTACCACATCCCCGAACGAATTGCGCTCCTCCGCCGCCTCGCCCGGAGCCACCTCGGGTCCGTGGCCGATGGCATACCCAAGCTCCCCGAACCATTCGAGGGCGGCTTCTTCGACGGTGGATTCGGTGAGGAGCATAGGTGTTTTTTTGAATCGGCACGCTCACCGTGGGAGGTGCCTGAGCCAAAAGGGATACGGTTTAGGTGCGGGAGGCGATTGAAAGCCAGACGCTCCGTAACCTTGCTGGACAACGACCGGAGCAGAGATCTCCGGCATACTTGGTGGATTGGGAAACTGGCGAATCGGAGGATAGGGACCGCCAAATGGAACATCTTCCGGATCAAAGATTCCATCTTTCGATGGATCGGGGAAATCGGAGTCAAAGGGGCACAACCCCTTCGCGGTCTCGCGAGCCCATACCAACCAATCCTGCTGCTCAGTGGCCAACTGTTTCTCCTGAGTTGCCAGCCACCGACGCTCCACCTCGTCCACGAAGGCAATTGTTGAGTTGTAGAACTGCCACCACTCGGAAGCCTTCACCAGATCCTCCCGTCGCTGGCTCGCAACATTGAGAAGCGACTCGGCGTGCTTTTGCCGCGCCTCCTCCTCCTTTCGCAATCGCTCCTCTTCCTGGTGTTTCTTCAAACGAATCTCGTTCTCCACCCGTTGCCTTTCGCGCTCGACCTTCTCGGTTTCGCGGCGCACCTGAGCTTCCGCGTAGTGCTTACAGATGAAAGTCGCCACCTCCGCCAGAATGACTTCGAGCGGAGAACTGTCAGACTCGACCCAACTCTTCCCTTTTGATGAACCGTATCGTTCGGTCTTGATCGTGATGGTCAGCTTTCCACACGGAACGGTTTTCGGCTCACGATATCCGTACGCCGACCTCCGACGACCAATCCCGCCGGGAACATCCTCAAGTTCCTCCTCAAACTTCACATACAACCGGTCATTCCCTTTACGGAAATGACCACCATCATAAGAACTTTGAGACTTGCGAAAATGGATTCCCCGAGGCTCCAAGACCTCGAGCACCGCATGGAACGCCTTCGCCGCCCGTGATGCGATTTCTTTGCTGATGTCCGCTTCAGGAAGCGGGCTTTCCCGGAAATTCACCCGCTTTTTATCGTAGCTGAGCTTGCTTTTACTCACGCCCTCGAGAAACGCCGCCGCAAGAGGATGGAGGTCTTCGGAATCCTTTGGCAAAGCCAAGTTCTTCCCGACCGGCTTCCGAGCTTCCTGAATAAACAGCTGCTCGGCTGTGGGAGGAAGCGGCGGACGTTTTGGCCGCCGACCAGCCTCGACCTTTGCCCAGTAGCCCCGCGGGGGCCTGGGAATATTCAACTTGCGGCACCGCTTCGCAATCGCGACATCCGAAACACCCAGCTCTTCCGACAACTTGACCCCGGGTGTAGCCCACACCTTCTCATAAAGGTCTTCGCGGCTGAGATTGTGGATTATCGGATCACTCATGTTCGTGATTGGGTAAATACCCGCCTCTCAAAGGAGTTTCCCCTCGGCGTTAACCACTTGATAGCGCACCGGCTTGGTAAGTTTCTCCAGTTTTCCCTGTTCCATCAGCACCTTCAGCCACGTCTGAACCTGCGCTTTGGAAACGTTCAGGAGTTCGGCGATCTGCTTGTCGCTCATGGGCTCGTATAGAATTTCTAACATGATCGCCGTCACCGCCGACATCAATTGTTCGGAGGGAGACCGTCGGCTCCTTCGTGCCTCTGGCTCTTCAACATCCGAGGGAGATTCCGCCGCGTAGTTGCCCTCTTCCTCACGAAGGGGCAGCCCAAGTGACTCCTGCTTGGGCTCCTTGGCGCGGTCCTCCTTCGCCCTGCAAATGGCCTCCGTGAGTTCTTCTCCAGTCGCCGGCTCAGGCCATGCCTCCCCTCCCTGTTGGAGCAGGGCTTGATTTCCTTTCCCGGCAGCAGACCCATTCCGCACGAAGACCGGGACGAGTTTGAGCTTCCCCAACTGCTCGATCGCTCCTGCCCAAGTTCCCCCCTTCTTGAAATCCGAGGTCACCACCAGTCCGGCATCGGAAAGAGCATAGATCGCCTTGTTGCGCTGCATCGCATGCCCGACATTGAATCCAGCCGCTGGATCGTACGCGGACACCACGACGAGTCGCCCATCGCGAAATGCATCACGGTTGCCCTTTGCCAAGGCGGCTCGTTGAAGACTATCCGCCATCACGCCGATCACTCTTCCTCCCGCATCCAGAGCACCCGCCATCGCCGAACTATCGATCCCTCGCGCCGCCCCGGAGACGATCGCAACTCCCGCTTCGGCGGCCACCGCTCCCAGTTGAGTCGTGTAGCGCACCAATTCATCGTCCACGTGCCGGGAACCTACGACGGCCAAGCCCCCTGCATCGAGCAGGCCAGGTTCACCGCAGCCGTAAAGGATGGGTGGCGCCGCTTCCCGCAGGCGAGCCTTCAAGCGGCGGGGATAGCAGGCATCAGCCCGACTGATCACCCAGATTCCACGCGAACGCCAACGGTCCGCCGCCTGTCCGAGCAGGAAACCCCGAGCGAGCAAGGCTTCCAGACGCTCCCGTCCATAGCGTGCACCGCAACTGTCCAACAACTCACCAACATCTGCCCCAAGCAGGTCCGCTGGCTCTTTTCCCGCATCCCGCAGGCAACGGGCGAAACAGTTGTAGTCCTTTAACGTCAACAAAGGAGCAGGCTCCGCTTTCTTCCCCGCAATCAATGGAGCGGTCAGCAGCAGGATGGCTTGGGTGTTGGGTGAGATTTCCATGCTTATTCGGCGTGGGCGGTGGTGGCCAGTGCGAGCGGGTGGATCGGTCCACTACCCTGCTGCCTGAGGAGGTAGGCTGCCACAGTCAGGGTCCATTTGGAATCCACCATATCGTCCACCAGCAAGACGGAGCCCTCCCGGACGCTGCCACTCAGGATTTCAAGCGATCCATCAATGTTGCGGGCCTGCTGAATGCTGTTGGCCATGGTCTTCTGCTCCGGGCGAGCATCAGTCTTCCGGAGGGTTTCAAAAAAGGGCAATCCAAGGGCCGCAGCCAGCCGACGGGCAAAATCCGGCACCAAGTCCGGGTGTCGCAGCGACGGCACACAGGTGACCCACTCCGGTGCAGGATGCGGATTCCAGTCGCCCACCATGGCGACACAGGCAGCCACCAGATCATCGGAAAAGCGCGCATCATGATACTTCCCCCGCCGCACCTCTTCCCCCCATCCAGCTCCGCCCCAATAGCAAAGCACCCTTCCGCTCTCCGCGCGAAGCTCCTCCGCTAGGTTTCCACGCACCCCCATCTGCGGCAGACCTCCGTTTGGCCACCTCTTGCGCGGCTCCAGGGGCAAACCCGTCCTGCGCAGAAAACTCTCCGCCTCCCAGATCAGTCCGGGCTCCACATCCTGTGCAATCTCAGGCACTCCGGGCGGGACATATCCTGCAGGATCGCCGTCCAATGCCGAAATGAGAAACTCCATGTGCCCGGTCTCCAGATCCACATAGTCCTTCATCTGCTGCTGCTCATCACGACGCAGCGAAGTAAGCCTCTCGGCGCGAATCCAAAAATCCTCCGACAGCCCGGCCGCCGTCAGCCTCCACTTCGTCCCCTCCTTCACAACCGCCGCCGGGGACTCCAGACTCATCAGCAAGAGCGCCTTATCAATCCGGCCCATCGTCGCGTTCACCCGAGCCATCAATTCCGGAACGGAAAAGCCCTCCTCAGCCTCTCCCAAGGCATCCAGCACCGCTGACACCTCCTCGCGTTTGGGAAAGGCGCTTTCGATGAAGTAATCGTTGATCTCCTGCTCCTCTACTCCGCTTAGGAGAATGCCGTAGGCCGAATCAATGTTGCGCCCTGCACGCCCCACCTGCTGATAGTAAGCCACCACCGATCCCGGCATCTGGAAATGGATCACGAATGCCAGATCCGGCTTGTCGAATCCCATGCCAAGCGCCGTCGTTGCCGCCAGCACCTTCACCTCATTCCGCAGCAGGGCATCTTCAAGCTCCGGGCGCTCGTCGCCGGATTGACCGCTGTAGGCCCTCGCCTCGATCCCTCTCGACCTGAGCCACTCCGCCACCTGGGCAGCATCCCTCACCGTCAGCGTGTAGACGATCCCGCTGCCCGGAATCCCCGGCAGGTGTTGTGCCAGCCACGCCAGACGCTCTGCCTGACCCGCCAGGCGGATCGTCTGCAGGAAAAGCGACGGCCTCCCCAGCTCGCCTCGCGAAACTTCAAGGTTCGGCCCGAGGATCTGCTCCAGGTCGTTCATCACCCGCTCGTTTGCCGTCGCTGTGGTGGCCAGCAGACGAAGGTTGGCGGGCAACTGACGAACGATCCGCTCAATGAAGCGGTAGTGCGGACGGAAGTCGTGACCCCAATCGGAAATGCAATGCGCCTCATCCACCACCAGCAGCGAAATCCTTCCCGCCACCGGACCAAGAACCTCGTTGCGGAAATACTCATTCGAAAGCCGCTCAGGCGAAATGAGGAGAATGTCCACCTCATCATTTCTGACCCGCTCCTTCACCTCGTCCCAATCGGCGGTATTGCCGGAATGGATCGTCAGCGCCCGCACACCCATCCGCTCCGCCGCCGCGATCTGGTTCCGCATCAAAGATAAGAGCGGAGAGATCAAGATCGCCGGCCCCAAGCCTTGCTCGCGTAGCAACTTCGTCGCGATGAAATACACGGAACTCTTTCCCCAGCCGGTCTTTTGCACCACCAGCAAACGGCCCAGCCCCTCGACGACATGGCGAATGGCTTCCTCTTGCCCGTCGCGGAACTCCGCGGACGGATTCTGGGTTCCGAGGCGGAGCAGTTCGAGAGCACGTGTCGAGTTGTGTGGCATGCAGCTTGATGGATTAGTTGAGCCGGACATGCCGAATCGAAACTCGGAATCCAAGATTCTGAATCCGTGTAGCATGGTGCATCAGGTTGACTGCGGAAAAGAAAGGGAGTGGTGGAGGCCACGCGCGTCGCCCGGGCTTCACCAAGACGGCATAGACGACCTCGAAATCATTAGGAACAGGCCGATCGGGCGGTATAAGCGCAGCATGCCCCGTCTTTCCAGCGGTGGTCAGATTCTGGCGGACCGCTGCACGAAGCCCTTGGTCTTGGAGGAACAAGTCCGCTGCTACTGAACCTTGGGCAAACAAGTGGCTCAGGGTCGCCGAACCGGAACGCTTTTTGACATGAACAAGTTCACAGCCAGAAGACAGGAGATCGCAGAACTCAATCTGCGATCCGCCGCCTGTAGGCGTGAACAACTGCCGGTCCAAGAGGGCGTAGGTCGCTGGATCAGCGGTTTCGACCGCGGCGTTGTAGACCTCTTCCCATTCCCCAACCGTCCCGTCCGGCAATCCTGACGGATCCACTGAGATTGATGCCACATATCCAAGCACGCTAGCGGCATACTGCTGATCAACCGCGAACCACCGGCCATCGAAGAGGACATACTTTCGTCCATTGAGGTCCGTCTCCCAAACGATGCATTCGTAAACGGCCCATTCGTCCCTCCACTGAGGTTGCCCGTCTCTGCGCACCTTCACTCGATGGCGTTTCAGAGCAGCTATGTCAGGAGGTTGCCCCTTTCCAATGTGGATCGCAACGTACGCGGGCAGAGAGAGATCCTGATATTCAACGCCGCTACTACCGCCGGTGTAATTGAAGGCATCAATTTCAGTCCAATCCACCACGTCCGCGGGCGCTAGGTAGGCCCCGCCGGCATCAGGTTGAAGTAGAGCCGTTTCCAACAAACCATCTAGCTCCTCAGCGCGTTCTTCGTTCACCTCCCGGACATTGTCGATCCACCCGAAATTGGCCTGATAGGTCGTGTCTTCGTACGCAGCAACCACCTCCTCAAGAATATCGTCCAACTGAGAAAAGGAAAGCTCCGTCGTAAAACGAAGTGCCGAAGCTCCCGTCAGCCGCTTGAAGATTTCGCCGTCGTTAGCGTCGCCCGTCACACCCCGCAATAGTGCCCGCCCGACATCCAACTCAAAGTTCGCGACGGCTCCGCTGCGGCTGAGCTGCTTCCGGGTTGAAACCACAAGATCGTCGTAAACCTTGGAGTCCATACTTCGTAGCTTCGCGGGATCCACGCGGTTCAAGGTTACTTTGAGACCGAAATCTCGAACACAAGCACGGGGATCGAGCAGGAACCTGCCACTTCCAAAGGTCAGGGCAAAATAACGCTCTTCATGCCAAACAATCAGAACTGCCGCGATGCTCGCGCTGTAAACGTCGACCACGGGTTCAACCAGAAACTGATTGAGCATCCCAACCCAGTCCGGGATTCCCCGTTTCTGTGCCCCTACAAACAAGGTTCCCCAAACACTTGAATTATCCGCAAGCTGGATCGCAGTTCTCGACTTGTCCGGATCCAAAGCGTCCTCGGGATTCGTGATCGAATCCTTCAGCAAGAACATGGTGAGGGTAAGATTAGGCATCCAAGGCAACTTGATCGATTGAAACCTCCCCACTCAGCAGCTTCGGCAACAGTGTGTCGCGCAGGGTGGCGAGGGTGCGGGATTGGACTCGATTGGATTCCGCCTGTTCGTAAAATGGTGCGCAGATGCGGTGGAATGCATCGAGGATCTTTGATTCACCGGGAATGGCGACCTGCATTGCCCCAATGATCTCAGGACGAACGGCAGGATAGGCACCTCCATCGGCCATCTGGCCGAGGTGGTCGGAGACTTCCTGCTGAGTCATAGCTGCGTGAACGAACGACCATGGCGCCTCAGTTGGCGTGAGGAGGGCAAAGCCGGTGGAAGCCACTCGGTTCTCAGGCGGATTTAGGGCGAGGAAGTAGGCACCGCGATCCGGACGCACCGTGGAAAGCGCCGTATCTCCATGCCGGAGGCGGCGGCGAGCGCGGCTTGGCTCCTCTCCGCGATTGTAGGTTGCAACATTCGAGATGTTGCCGCGATTCACCTCGGAAATCTCGATGTATTCGAGCGTTTCCAGATCGTCCCGCTTGCTGAGGGCCCATCCATTGATCTCGCAAAGCTCTTCGATGGAGGCACGACGCCAACCGACGGGAAGCAAACCATCATCGCCGTGGTCAAAGTGCTCAGGGAAGAGGGCGGCAGTGGCGGGGTCGAGATTGGGGGGCTTGCGACCATCTAGCTTGGCGCGGACGGGGTCGAAATCCACGAACCAGCTCTGGAAGAGCGCCCGCGCCATCGCCTCCAGCGTCGCGTTCATCCGCCGGTTCAACTCGATCTTGTCGTCCAGCGCCCCAAGCACCGCCGCGATGGCTTTTTGCTCGGGGAGGGGTGGGACCACGACACTCAACTTTCGCTGCGCCGTTACCGGAACCTGGTTTCGCGTTGAGTGACTCATCACTGCCGCGAGCTGGTTCTGGAACTCCGTCCCTGCAAAGTAGACTGCAAGATAGCGAGGAAGCAGCTTCTGCGGGTTGAGGCGGAAGTAGGTCAGCGAAGTTCCGACCAGAAGGCGTCCTTTATGCGGAGGGACAATGGCAACACGTCCAATCGTTGCGTTGTGAGAAAGGAGCACATCGTTCTCCTGAACAAATCCAAACGTCAGACCATCGGCTCGTTCGTCCGCCAAGCGTGGTGCGCCAGCAATATCCACATAGCCTTCGCGAAGGGACTTCGCCGTCAGGAACGGCACGCCCTCAGACCCGAACTCCTCAACCCGTGGATAGTTCGACCCGTAGTTCCCATCCTTGTGAGCAACAATGGTGCCGTCGGCCATCAACTCCTCAATGGTCACGACTGAGCCAGCATCACCCGCCATACCCCAGCCCCTTCAGGTTTGATTTGATGGCCTGCTCCAGTTTCGCGGACTCGGCGAACTGGGCGTTCAGCTCCGCGACGAGGCGCGGCATCTTTTCCTCGAAGGGCTCGCCGTCGTCCTCAGCTTCCTCGGCACCGACGTAGCGGCCCGGGGTGAGGACGAAGCCGTGTTTCCCGATCTCCTCGGTGGTCGCCGATTTACAAAAACCGGGCACGTCTTCGTAGGTTCGTAGTTCCGCCTTTAGGCGGTCCTTCTTCGATCCGCCTGAAGGCGGGACTACATACCCTTGGTCACCACGCCAAAGGTGATAGGTGTCGGCGATCCTGGCGATGTCCTCGCCGGTGAGTTCGCGGTTCACGCGGCTAACCATGCTGCCCATCTTGCGGGCGTCGATGAAGAGGGTTTCGCCGCGCCGGTCCCGGCGTTTCCCGTCGTTCTTGTTGCGGGCAAGGAACCAGAGGCAAACCTCAATCTGGGTGGAGTAGAAGAGCTGGCCGGGCAGGGCGACCATGCAGTCGACGAGGTCGGCCTCGACGATGGCCTTGCGGATCTCGCCCTCGCCGGACTGGTTCGAGCTCATGCTGCCATTGGCGAGAACGAAGCCGGCCATGCCCTTGGGCGCGAGGTGGTGGATGAAGTGCTGGACCCAGGCGAAGTTGGCGTTGCCCTTGGGCGGGACGCCGAATTGCCAGCGCACATCGTCGTCCTTGCGGTGCCAGTCGCTGTCGTTGAAGGGGGGATTGGCCAGCACGTAGTCGGCGCGGAGGTCGGGGTGCTGGACGTTTCGGAAGGTGTCGGCGTGTTCCTTGCCGAAGTCCGCCTCGATGCCGCGCAGGGCGAGGTTCATGATGGCGAGGCGGCGGGTTGTCGGGTTGCTCTCCTGACCGTAGACCGAGATTTCGCCCAGCTTGCCGCCATGGGACTCGATGAACTTTTCCGACTGCACGAACATGCCGCCGGAGCCACAGGCGGGGTCGTAGATGCGGGAGCCGGACGTGGGTGCCAGCATTTCCACCAGCAGGCGGACGACGCAGGAGGGCGTGTAGAACTGCCCGCCGTTCTTGCCCTCGGCGCTGGCGAACTGGGTGAGGAAGTATTCAAAGACGCGGCCGAGGATGTCCTTCGACTGGCCCGCCTCCTCCTTCAGCTCGATGGAGCCGATGAGGTCGATCAGCTCGCCGAGCCGGTGCTTGTCCAAATCTGCCCGCCCATAGTTCTTGTTGAGCGCGCCCTTGAGTCGTGGGTTGTCGCGCTCGATGGCGTCCATGGCGTCGTCCACGTCCGTGCCGATGGTCGGCAGCTTGGCGCGGCCCTGGAGATGGGACCAGCGGGCCTCCTGCGGCACCCAGAAGATGTTTTCGGCGCGGTATTCGTCCGGATCCTCCGGATCGGCCCCGGCGTAGTCACCCTCCCCGGCGAGAAGCTTGGCACGGTGGTCCTCGAAGGCGTCGGAGATGTATTTGAGGAAGATGAGCCCGAGGACGACGTGCTTGTATTCCGCCGCGTCCATGTTGTTGCGGAGCTTGTCGGCGGCGAGCCAGAGCTTCGCCTCGAAGCCGAGGTGGGCGGTGGAGTCTTTCTTCTTCGCCGTTTTGGCGGCACGTTTGCGGGCAGGCATTATTGGGGAAAATTCATATGTCGGCGATGCGCTGGATGCCAGCCCCGCCCATGGAGCAGGCGGCATCGAAGATCCCGCGTTCGGGGGATCTGTCTTTCCGGGGGGGATTGTGGGCCACCCTCTTGAAAGCGCGTTTGCGAGTTGGCACGGGAGCATCTAACCGTGCCGGCCCTTGAGTGACAAGCCCACAGCCCAGGCTCCAGGAATCCGGAATGCGGGTTTGCAACCCGCTGTCTCCCCTCTCCTGGTTCTTCCCTCCCCTCCGCCCAGCGGGTTGGAAACCCGCGCTCCTGACCCTCCCGCTACCTCCACGCCGCGGGCAGGATTGCCCGCGCTCCTTACCCTTTCCCTCCCCTCCGGCGTAAGCTGGCAAATCTCAGTGAAAATCGCTTTCAGCGCTTCGGGATCATGATCGCCAAAACTGAGGAAATCGGCATTCCGGGTCGGGCGGTGTCCCTCTTCGTTCAGAAAGCGGAACAGCTGGGCCCCTTTGAGGACAAAGCGATCCGCGTAGTCACTCTGAGCCAGGCGCGCAAAAAAGCGACTGAGGGCAAATTGCTCCAGCAAGGAGGCATAATGAATGCCCCTTCGCCGCCCTTCGTTCTTGAGTCGGTCCTGGAGTGAGGCGACGAGGTTCATGGTTCAGACGAGAGCATCGAGGTAGGGACGGATCACGCTCGTGACCCGCTGGATTTTGGCATAGTCCATCACTTCAACGGGCTTCAGACCTCGTTGCAGGACATCCTTGAGTGCTTCCAGGCAGACATCGAGACCGACCCGGTTCCGGTATTTGAAACAGTCGACCACGGTACGCGCTGGATTGGTCATCCGGACGGGAATGTCATTGAGTGGATGGATATCGACGCCTGCCGAAAGAGACGCAGCCACACTACTGCGAACCACTTCGAGCGGTGGATAGTCGATCCTTGGAGTGACCGCATTCTGCTTCATGAGAATCCAAACCGCATGCGGCTGCTGGGTTCCAATCTGGTGAAACTGCAGCGCGGAAAGAAGTGTGATCACTGCATGAGGAACCCGAGCCGCCACTTCGGAAAGGCTCAGGTTCTCGTCAAGCTCCGCCTCGGGATGGTGGTAAACTCCTCGCGACAGCCGGATCAGCTCACCCGCCTTCACCGCCTGCGAGATCACCGTACTACTGATCCCGGCCTCACGCAGCCGCTCCTCACGCAGTAGGCGTGACTCCCCCGCAAGGCGCAGAAGCTGGGATCGTTGGCTTTCCATCTTTCAGTAACTTGACCGCAAGTTACTTGTTTTAAGAAATTCTGGCGAGCTTGGAGTTTGCCGTTGATCGATCCGTTCTTGGAAAACACCCAGCCCCCTGGTTGCCTAAAGCCCTCGAAGGGAACTTGTTTTCAATGCGTTGCATCTCCATTGATCAAAACATCTTTCACAAGTTGAAGGGGCATTCTGTGAAAAAATGACGGCTGATTGGAGCCCCTTAGGGTTCCCTTTCTGCGCCTCGTGCCCCGTCGCGCCGTCATGCGGATCAATCGCCTCGCCCAAGACGTGCGAGGCGTCCTCAGTTTCCAGAAGCTCGATGATCGCTTCGATTTCGTGGCGCGGTTGCGAGTTGGTACGGGAGTGTCCAACCGAGCCCGCCCTTGAGTGACAAGCCCACAGCCCGGGCTCCCGGACTCCGGAGCGCGGGTCTGCAACCCGCTGTCTCCCCTCTACTGATTCTTCCCTCCTCCTACTCCCACTCAGCGGGTTGGAAAACCCGCGCTCCCTACCCTCCCGCTACCTCCTCACCGCGGGCAGGATTGCCCGCGCTCCTTACCCTTTCCCTCCCCTCCACTCAGCGGGTTGGAAAACCCGCGCTCCTTACCTTCCCGCGCCTTCAGTTCCGCAGAAGAGGCAAAGCCCATCTCAGCGTTGCTTCCGCTTCTCGAGGAGCAGCTTGAGCATGCGTTCCACCCGTTCGGGATGTTCGGCGGCGCGGTCGATGCGTTCGCCGATGTCTTCCTCGACATTGAACAGGATGGGCGATTGTTCGCTCGGCTTGAAACCGTGGTCCTTGCCGGTTTGCGAGGGGTTGGCGACCATGAGTTTCCACGGTCCCTGACGGACGGCGATGAGGTTGTTCTGCGAGTGGCTGTAGTAGAACTCGAACTCCCCGAGTTCCGGAGCGGATGAGTCTTCCAGCAGGAGTGAACGGATGTCGCGCCCGTCGAGCACGGCGGGGTCGGGTGACTTGGCGCCGGTGAGGGCGAAGAGGGTCGGCAAGACGTCCAGGGTGCTCACGGGTGTGAGTTCGCGCTTCGCACCGATCGTTCCCGGCCAGTAGAAGATCCCCGGGGTGCGGTGACCTCCTTCCCAGCACGAGCCCTTGCCATCGCGGAACGGTAAGGCATAGCCGACGTGCATCCGAGCTTCGCCGTACTTGCTCTTCTCCACCGTGCGGAAGCGGACCCAGGGCCCGTTGTCGGATGAGAAAATGACCAGCGTGTTCTTCTCGATGCCTTCGTCGCGCAGCGTCTGCAGGATGCGCGCCACCGAGTCATCGATCTCGGCCATGACGTCGCCGAGCAAACCCCGGCGCGACTTGCCCTTGAATTCCTCACTCACGAAGAGCCCGAGGTGCGGCTGGTTGTGCGCGATGTAGGCAAGGAAGGGCTCGTCCTTGTGTGCCTTGATGAAGGACACGGCGGCATCGGTGTAGCGGCCGGTCAGAGAGGTGGAAGCCTCGATGTCCGACGGCAGGTTCCTGGCGATCTCCGAGTAGCCGGGCACCGGGTTGCTGCCATCGGGGTCGGACTTGAGCAGCTTCGCATCGCCGTAGTCGTGGGACACGTTGGTGCCCACCCAGGTGTCGAAGCCGTGCGCCAGCGGCAGGGCGGCGGCGGACATCTTGTTGCCCTGATTGGGATTCCCCATGTGCCACTTGCCGAACATGCCGGTGGCGTAGCCGCGTGCCTTCAGCCCTTCGGCCAATGTGGTTTCCTCCTCCTTCAGGTGCGGCTTGGCTCCCGGGCCGATCACCCACGAGCCGAAGCCCGAGTGCATCGGGTAGCGTCCGGTCATCAACGAATAGCGCGAGGCACTGCAGGCCGGTGAGGTGACGTAGAACTGGGTGAAGTTCACCCCCTTGCGCGCCATCTCATCGATGTGCGGCGTCTCGATCACCGGATTGCCATTGAGCGAGTAATCGCCGAAGCCGCTGTCATCCAGATAGATGAGGACCACATTCGGCCGATCGAGCGCCGGGCGTGCGGCCGCGGTGCTCACCACGACGGCGGCGGCGAGGATGGAAGGCAGGAACTTCATGGAAACAGGCATACGGAAATTCAGGTTCACTCTTCCAGCAGACCGAACTCCGCTCCACTGGCAAAGTCCTGTCCATTCTGCGAACTGAGGGCCGTGAAGCGGACGAAGCGGGCCTTCACCGGCTTGTCGAAGATCACGCGTTTCTCCTTCTTGTTCTTGGCGAAGCTCCCCTTCTGGATCGGCTCGCTCCACTGCTTCCCGTCCTTGCTGATCTGGATCGTGTACTCCTTGATGTCACCATTCGGACCATCGAGGCGGGGCTGATAGATGAAGCCCTTGATCGATTTTTCCTCGCCGCCATCGAAGTCGACCCAGTGCGGGAAGGTCGCGACGGTCACCGAATACATCGTGTGCCACATGGTCGCGGGATTGCCATCGACGAGGTTCCGCGCCGCGTTGCCGCCACCGGGTTCCTCGCTGCTGGTGAAGACCACCTCAAGGTCGATCTTCTCCAGCTTCGGAAAGCTCATGCTCACCTCGGACTCGCGGTCGCCTTCATACCAGGCGCGGACCGTGCCCCCCTGCTTCAGCGGCACCGGACCACGGTAGGGTCGCGCCTCGCCGTCATCGATCGCGATGGTGAGCTTCGCCCCTTGCTTGCTGGTCGCGACCTGTACCTCCCCATTCTTCGCACGGACGATGGAAAGCGGCACCTGCCCTGATGGACCGACATTCGCCACTTCCGTCAGCTCGCCGGTGGCAGGCCGGATGATGAAGCCGAAGTCCGTTTGCTTCGCGTAGGCCCGGTCATGTTCCAGCGGGCCACCCTGACCGCAGCTGGCACCCCCGAGGCCGGACACCTTGGCATCGAGATGAAGGATGGTGTCGCCCGCTGGCGGCAGCTCATGGATGTGGCCGGCAAGCGCGAGATCCAGATCCTTGTAAGCCAGCGCGCTGACCGCCATCGGTCCGGTGCCGACGAAGACCAGCCCGCCCTTGTCACCCGTCAGCGCACACCAGCGGGTTTCCTCGCGGTTGGCCATGTCCTGGGGTTTCGGGAATGGCACGAACTGGTCGGCCACAGTACTCTCGTATTTCTGGATGAACTGGCTCGTCCTACGGTCGTTGTAGTTGTTGATCGGCCCGCGTCCGTAGTAGGTGAAGTCGGAAAACTTCGCCGGCACGGTCATCGAGTAGCCCAGGCGGGGCAACACGAAGCCGGGTTCGTTCGAGGTGATGCTCGACTGCAACTCGATCGACCCGTCGGGATAAACCGTCCAGATCTGGTTGGTAACGAAGCGGAAGTCATCCTCGTCGTAGGGACGGTTGGTGAGTTCCTCCACGCGAATGTCCGCCGAGCTCGTGCCACCGTGCTGCTTCCCCGCATTCGGTGCCTGCGAGATCACCGTGAAGGCCAGAGACACCGTGCCATCCGCATGGGTGCGCACCTTCGATGCGGTTGCGCGATGCTTGAGGTTATACAGTCCCTTTTCAAACCAGCTGACGTATCCCCAGGTATCGTTGTTCACGAAGGCGCGGAAGGCATCGAGCTTCGGCCCGTATCCATCGGCAATCACCGTGTCACCGCCCTGCTCGAGACCATGCAGCGATCCATCCTCGAGGTTGAATCGCGCGGTGAATCCCTTGCCCCGGACTTCCCGGATCGTTGCCGAGGCTTCCACGACTTCAAGCGCTCCCTTGCCGGCCACCGCGGCAATCGACGGCCTCTCTGTGGCAGGTTTAAGGAGGATCTGCTCTTCCGCCTGCACGTAGCCGGCCTTCGCCCACGGCATGTCGTCGGCCAGCTTGAACTGGAACTTCACGAAGTATTCCGAGTCCGCTTCCAAGGTCGAGACATCGTAGGGCACCGTGACCGTGGCGCTCGATCGCGGGGCGAGATCCGGCATGGCGAGGTCGCCGCCCTTCACTTCCACGCCGTCCTTCCACAGCGACCAGCCCAGCACATACTCGTGCGTCGGCTCGAAGTAGTGCTTGTTGAAAATCGCGAAGCTTCCCTTCTGCAAATCGTCGGCCTTCACCGCGAGGTATTGATAGACCTTCTTCACCTCGTAGTACTGCGGCTTCGGATCACGCTCGGCGAAGATGATGCCGTTCATCACGAACTGCCCGCTGTTCGGCTTGTCGCCAAAGTCGCCGCCGTAGGCGAGATAGCGTTCGCCGGTGTCGGGATCGTAGTTGTAAACCGCCTGATCGACCCAATCCCAGATGGCACCCCCCATGAAGAAGTTGTTCGACTCGATGGCATCCCAGTAGTCGACCAGGTTGCCGCAGGCATTGCCCATCGAGTGGGCGTATTCGGAGATATGGAAGGGATACTTGATCCCCATGGTCCCCTTCACCGCCGAGCGCATCCAGCCGATCGACGGATACTGGTTCGAACCGATGTCGACGATGGAGTTGTTCCGCTCATACTGGACCGGGCGTGAGGCATCCACTTCCTTGAGCGCCTTGTAGGCATGGACGAAGTTCTCGCCGGGCCCCGCCTCGTTGCCGAGTGACCAGATGACGATGGACGCGTGGTTCTTGTTCTGATGGGTCATTTCCATCACCCGGCCGACGTGGGCATTCTTCCACTCCGGCGGATGGGACAGCGAGGCTTCGCCGTAGTAATATTGGTGCGACTCGATGTTCGCTTCGTCCTCCAGATAGATGCCGAACTTGTCGCAGAGATAGTACCAGTATTCGTCGGTCGGATAGTGGGAGTTGCGGACGTGGTTGATGTTGCCCTGCAGCATCAGCATCACTTCCTCCTCCATCTGCTCACGGGTGAGCACATGTCCGGTCTCCGGGTGGGTCTCGTGGCGGTTCACCCCCTTCATCTTCACCGGCATCCCATTGATGTAGTAGTAGCGCCCGGCCAAACCGAACTCATCATCCTCGGCGGCGGTGTCCTTGATCTCGACCTCGCGGAAACCAGTGTGCACCGAGACCGTTTCGACCACCTTGCCGGACGCATCCTTGAGCTCGGCGACCAGTGTGTAGCGGTAGGGTTGCTCGGACGACCACTTGCGCGGTGCCTCGACCGCCAGCTCCACCGTCGACGCAGTTTCCCCACCGGCTGCCACCGCGTCGACCTGGGCCGTTGCCGTGGCACCGTCGACCGGCTGGTTCTCGTCGGAATAGAGTTCATTGGCGAAGAGCGAGTAGCTCACCGTGTGGCCGTCGGCCTTCCCGTCGCCGAGGTTGCGGATGTCGGCCGTGATCTTCAGCGAGCCGTCCTCGTAGTCCTCATCCAGATCCGGTAGCACGAACAGGTCGCGGATCTGCAGCTTGGGAGTCGAGTAGAGCGAGACCGAGCGGAAGATGCCCGGCAGGCGGAACATGTCCTGGGCCTCGAGGAAGGAACCGTCCGAGTTCCGATAGACCTCGGCGGCGATGACGTTGCTCCCCGGCTTCACATGATCGGTGATGTTGAAGACGGCGGCATTGCGCGAGTTCTTGGAGAATCCGACGTAGCTGCCGTTGATCCACAGGTAGAAGAAGGAGTCGACGCCTTCGAACTTCACGAACACCTCGCGACCATCCCAGTCGGCCGGCAGCTCGAAGTCCCGGCGGTGCGAGCCGACTTCATTGCGGTCTTCATAAGTCACCCAGTCCTTCGCGGGTTCGCGCATCACGCCGCCCCGCCAATCGTCCGGCTTGACGCTGTGCTGGAAGATGACCGGTTGGTTGCAGTAGATCGGCGTGCCGTATTTCTGATTCTGCTTCAGCCCGAGCAGGTTCCAGTTCGAAGGCACCGGAATCTCATCCCACGACGACACGTCGAAGGACGGCTGGTGGAATTCCTTCGGCCGCTCGTCCGGCGTGCCGACCCAGTGGAATCTCCACATCCCATCGAGCGACTTCACGAAGCGGGAATGCTCCGGCAGCACCTTGCGCGCGCTTTCGACATCCGGAAACGAATAGAAGGTCGCCCGCGGTTGCTCCTTATTGTGCGCCACATGCTCGGGCGACTCCCATTCCTTGCCGGTCGGCGCCTTTTGCTCACCGTAAGTGAAGCCCTCCAAAGGGGCCGACGCAAAACCGTGCAGGGACATGCCAAAGAAGAGACTGAGTGAGATTCGATTCATGGTCCAGAGAGTCAATGGCCAGAGCGTGCGCTGGAAACATGGACATACAAAGCACTTTCTTAGCTCATTCGTGCCCAAAGTTGCCGCCGCCTCCCATGCTACGCCCTCTTTCCCCAACGTGTTCCAGCCTTGATCCGATGATGCGACCATGCAGCCTGTGAAGCCGATGCGCGCACCTGCTTCCCACTCCCTGATCCTCGCAGGCTTCCTGTTTCCCGCCGTCACCCATGGGGTCGTCCTGATGCAGCTGGAGACCTTCGACAGCAGCACCGGCTGGGGCGTGGGAAATCCGCACCCTTCCCCGCCGTCGATCCAGGCCGACGTCGGTCCCGATGGCAACGGGGACT
This sequence comes from Haloferula rosea, assembly GCF_016595525.1. GTDB lineage: Bacteria > Verrucomicrobiota > Verrucomicrobiia > Verrucomicrobiales > Akkermansiaceae > Haloferula > Haloferula rosea. The sequence continues at coordinate 234,707 of NZ_JAENII010000006.1, read as the reverse complement.
TCGCCCTGCGCATGTCCGCCTCCGCAGGACAAGGTGCCGGCAGCAGGCTGGCCATCATCAACACCTCCGACTGGGCGGGCGACTACCTCACTGCAGGCATCGACACCCTGACCATGGATCTGCGGAACCAGTCCTTCCTGTCGTCGGACATGCGGGTCGCCGTCAACGGGCCGGGCGGCTGGTTCGTCACGGATTCCCAATCCCTCAGCGCTTTCTCGACCTGGACCCCCGTCTCCTTCGACCTCAGCCCGGGCGCCCTGATCAGCGCGGGTGGATCCGATGCCAGCTCCACGCTGTCCGATGTGGGGGAAATCCGCATCCTCCACAGCTCCACGCCCTCGTTCCGCGGTGGCACGGGCCAACGCACGGTGCTCGTGGACAATATTCAGGCCGTCCCGGAGCCGAAAACCCTGATGCTCACGACCTTTGCCGCCCTCGCTCTACTTCGTCGCAAACGTACGGTTGCACGAGGGGGCCGATTCTGATTGGTTCGCTTTTGTGTCCCAAAATATCAGCTTGGCTTTAGCTCTGAGCTCTGCGGCGATGGCCGCGACCCCCCAAGCTCTGAATTCCGTTTGGTCCCTCGGTTCCGATGACGGCTCCACCTCGCCGTTCCGGCAGGAGAGTTTCGGTCCGAACAGCGCCCCCGGTTCTTCCACCGCGAAGGATGACGACTACTACTTCGCGGGGAACTACCCTTCACCGATCGGCTCCTTGGCGAGCGATGAAGCGATCGAGAATGTCGAACGCGCCCTGACTGCCGGGGACCCGCGACAACGCTTCCACTTTCCCCTCTCCGCGGCCCAACGCTCGTCGGACGCCCACTTCATGCTCACGGTCGACCTGTTCGGCGGCGGCATCTGGGTCGGCGGAACGCTTCCGGGATTCGGCCAGCATGACATCACGATTTCCCTCAATGGCCAGCCACTCGGAACCTGGACGAGTATCGAGACCAACACGCTGCTGAAGATCCCTTTCGATGCCTCCGCATTCCCGCTGACCGCCGAGGACAACATCCTCACCATCGAACGCACCGGCACCACCGCCGGCGGCTACATCTCGCTGGATTACCTCAAGCTGGATGTCGACGAAGACGCCTACGCGGACGGCGATGGCGACGGCATGCCCCGATGGTATGAGGAAATGTACGGCCTCGACGATGGCGACGGCACGGACGCCGCACTCGACCCGGACGGCGACGGCCTGAGCTCGCTTGCCGAATCGGCGCTGCGCACGAACCCCACCGATCCAGACACCGACAACGACGGGCTTTTCGATGACGAAGCCAGCGACCCACTCGATGCCGACAGCGACGATGATGGGCTGCTCGACGGGGACGAACTCACCACTCTCACCGACAACCCGGACAGCGACGGCGACAATTTCCCGGACGGCTACGAGGTCGAGCTTGGCAGCGATCCCGCATCCGCCGCCTCCACCCCGTTCTCCTTCCCCGGAAGCATCGGTCTGCAATTCCTCGCCGCCCGGGAGGACTCGATCGCACTCGGCACGTGGGAACGCGCCGGCGTCATCCCCGCACCCCATTGGAACGCATCCAACCTCCAACCGACCTGGCCACCGAACAGCACCCCGCTGACCGACAGCGCCACGGCGCTGATCGACGGCGCCGGCAATGCCACCACCGTCCACGCAAGCTGGTCCTTCGGCTATGCCGTGGTCGGACGGCACTCGGGGGGCGGCGATGAACGGCTCCTCGACAGCGGCATCTGGACCGACCAGCCGCATGGACCGGACATCCCCGTCGAAGTCACCCTGTCCGGGATCCCCTTCAGCACCTACGACGTGATCGTCTACTGCGGCGGGCCAAATCCCTACAACCGTGCCAGCGCGCGCCTCGATGGCGATGCCTCCAGCACCCGCTATCTCCGCTCCGCCGCCGCACCACCCTTCCTCGCCTGGACGGAAGCCACCGCCACCACCGAGCCCGAGCTCACCGATGCCAACTACGTCCGTTTTCGTGGACTGAGCGGCAGCAGCCAGAAGGTCATCCTCGAACAACTCGACAACGACTCCGTGGCCATTCACGGCGTGCAGATCATCGACATGGCCGCGGACAGCGACGGCGACGGCATCCCCGATGCAGTGGAAATCGAGCACCGCCTCGATCCCGCGGCCTCCGATGCCACCGCCGACCCCGATCAGGACGGCCTCGGAAACGCCGCGGAGCTGACCGCCGGCACCGACCCGCATGAAGCCGACACCGATCACGATGGCCTGCTGGACGGCGAAGAGACGATCACCGATCCACTCGACCCGGATAGCGACGACGACGGCCTGCGCGATGGCGATGAAGTCCACGGCAACCCCTTCCCGTCCAACCCGATGCTGATCGACAGCGACAGCGACGGACGCGATGACCCGACCGAGCTGGCCGCCGGCACTGACCCGCAGAACCCGGCGGACGTGCCACCGGGCGTGCCGGTCTGGAATCCCACCACCCGCACGTGGCTCTGGCAGGTCGACGACATCCGCCTGCGCTGGAACCACGCCGAGTCCCCACTGGCAGGCCGCCGGACCGAGCTCTTCGAACTGGTCACCGAGTTCGACGACGGTGGCTGGTCAGCAGCCATCCGCATGGGTCTCTACTACCGCGACGGGGTGGTGACCCACCGCATCCGCTGCATCAATGGCGTGTTCCACTACGAAGGACAGCCCGGCTGGTCATTCTACGGCACCGGTTCCACCCAGCCCGCGAACGACCTCAAGCAGGCCTTGGGTTTCAGCGGTTTTGGTGAAGCCGACGACTCACTGCCCCTGCGTCTCCAGTTCACCGCTCACCAGCCGGACCCCGGCGAGAACCTGTGGACGCTCACCTACAACCTCTATCAGACCGAAAACCCCGCCCAACCGGTGCTGCTCGGCACGGAAAGCTGGACCAATGGCGTCGCCGCCGATCCCAGACTCCTCGATGGCTCCGCTCCTTGGACCGACGTCTACGGCAACCCCAACGTTCCCACCTTTGACAACGAACCCGGCGTGGAGGCCTTCATCACCCGCCAAGCCCTCGGCCCGGCGGATGCCGACAGCGATGGCATGCCGGACAGCTGGGAAACCACCCACCTGCTGAATCCCGCCGACCCCGCCGATGCCACCCTCGACCCCGACAACGACGGAGTAATCAGCCGCGACGAGTTCTTCGCCGGCACCGACCCGAACGACGACGATAGCGACGGCGACCAGGTGCTCGACGGCGAGGAAATCCGCCAAGGCAGTTCGCCAAACGACCCGAACTCGTATCCGACCTACTTCCACTTCAGCAGCTCCCCCGACGACCTCGATGGAAACGGGCTGTCCGACGCGTGGACACTCTGGGCAGGTGGCGCCCCGCGCAACCCTCTCGCCGATGACGACGGTGACGGCATGAGCAACCTCGCCGAGAGCGAGGCCGGCACCGACCCGGATGACCCGAACTCCCGACTCGACCTTGTCGCCCTGAAGTCGGGCAACGACCTGAGCCTCGAATGGCCCGACATCCGGGGGAAGGCACATGGGATCGAATATTCCGAGACCCTCGACCAGTGGGATCCAGCCAGCGGACTCCCCGCCTCATCCGCTTCCAACGGCCGCCGCTCCCTCACCATTCCCAACGCCCTTTCCGGAACCCACGGCTTCTATCGTACTACGATCGGTCCCATGGACAGCGATGGCGACGGCGTCGAGGACTGGGTCGAGCTCGAGTTTCTCGCCAGTTCACCCGATTCGGCGAACTCCTCGGGCCAGGCCGCCGAGAGAGCCGTCGGAGCACCGCTGTCCGGCGATGCCAAGGCACTGGTCGAAAAACTATCAACCGGCGCCTTCCCGGGATCCGGACCGGGATCGACCGGCAGCCCGTCGGCGGTACATGCAGCCCGCTTCCTGATGCAGGCCAGCTTCGGCCCCACTCCCGAGTCGATCGACCGGGTGCGCGAGATCGGCTACGAAGCGTGGATCGATGAGCAACTCGCCATGCCCGCCTCGGCGCTCACTCCCTACATCCGCGAGATCAAGGAGGACGCCCGGAACGGCAGACTGGATCCACTCTACGATTACAACGATGGCGGCAGCTACGTCACCGGCCGGAATGTCACCACCCCTTGGGCACGCCACGCCATCGACGGTCCCGACCAACTCCGCCAGCGCCTCGCCTTCGCGCTGTCACAGATTCTCGTCGTTTCACGCCGCGACGCCCAGTTGGCCGACCGGCCCGAGGGCATGGCCCACTACTACGACATGCTCAGCCGCCATGCGTTCGGCAACTACGGCGAACTCCTCTACGACGTCGCCCTGCATCCGGCCATGGGCTGGTATCTCAGCCACGTTGGCAACCAGAAGGCCGACCCGACCATCCCGAGGTATCCCGACGAGAACTTCGCCCGCGAGATCATGCAGCTCTTCAGCATCGGCCTGTGGGAGCTGAACATGGACGGCACCCGGAAATCTACTCCGAACGGCCAACCCATCGCCACCTACGGCAACGCCGAGATCACCGAACTGGCCCGGGTCTTCACCGGCCTCTACTACGACTCCCCCTGGGGCTGGGGCAGCGGCGGATGGGCCGACGAGCATTACCTCAAACCGATGGTAATGCACCCGCAGTACCACGACTTTGGTTCGAAGACCCTGCTGGGCGGCGTAACGCTCCCCGCACGGGAGCCCTCGGCTGAGAACGGACTCAGCGACATCCACGATGCCGTGGACCATCTCTTCCGCCACCCGAACACCGCACCCTTCATCTCACGAAGGCTCATCCAGTTCCTGGTCACCGCCAATCCATCGCCCGCCTACGTCAGCCGGGTCTCGTCGGTCTTCGCAGACGACGGCGAGGGCAAGCGGGGCAACCTCGGCGCAGTTGCCAAAGCCATCCTGCTCGACCCCGAGGCACGGAACCTGCCGACCGACCCGGCATTCGGAAAGACCCGCGAGCCGGTGATCCGGACGATGCACCTGGCCCGGCTGATGAAGATGACCGAGGCCCACGAGGAATTTGTCTGGTGGAATCCGGACGAGACCTACTACGACTACAGTTTTCAGGAACCCCTGAGCTCTCCGAGCGTGTTCAACTTCTTCACGCCCGAATATCAGGCACCCGGAGCCATCCGGAACTCAGGGCTCGTCAGTCCGGGATTCCAGATCCTCGACTCCTACTCGGTCGTCTCCTTCCCGAACCTCCTGTGGGACTACCTCAACGAAGGATTCGACTCGGGATGGAGCATCAACTTCGACCCCAATCACAGCGAACTCCTGAAACTCACGGCCGAGGACGGGATGCTCATCGACCGCATCAACCTCCTGCTCTGCGCCGGGAACATGAGTGCCCGCACCCGCAGTGCCATCCTCGATGCCTTCGCCGCCGAACCCGACCTCACGCCCAAGGACAAGGTCGTCGTGGCCCTCTGGACCACCATCAACTCACCCGAGGGCGCCACCCAGCGCTGAGCCAACCCTTACCCGAACCCATTTCCCGTCCCATACCATGAAATCACGCCGTCAGTTCCTCGGAGAAGCCAGTTGCGCCGCCATCGGCTCGACCCCGATCCTCTCGACACTCCTCAACCTCACCATGGCGAACCACGCCGCCGCGGCCAATGGTGAGGCCGCCGGCACCCGCAAGGCGCTCGTCTGCCTCTACCTCGGAGGTGGCTGCGACACCTTCAACTTCCTCATCCCGATGGACCAGCCCGGCGGCTACGACGAATACGCCGCCTCCCGTACCAATCTGGCCATCCCCCGCTCCCAACTCATTCCGCTGAATTTCAGCGACTCCTTCGGCCGCACCTACGGCATCCACCCATCCTGCCCGCGCATCGCCGAGATGTTCAACGGACTCGAAGGCGACCCCGCCGAGAAGCGCCTCAGCCTGCTCGCCAACATCGGCACCCTCATCGAACCCATCCCCGACAAGGAGGCCTACCAGCAGAAACTCGTCGACCTCCCCCAGGCCCTGTTCTCCCACCGCGACCAGACCGAGCAATGGCAGACCTCCGTGCCCCAGGGCATGCAGGTCCTCACCGGCTGGGCCGGACGCTGTGCCGACGTCATCCATTCCCGGCTCAACACCGAGCAGACCGGTGGCTACTACATGCCCATGAATTTCTCCCTTTCCGGGAATTCGACCTTCCAGATCGGCGAGAGTGAAGGCCAGTTCGTCATCACCAGCAACGGCGCGCTCACCTTCACCGGCGCCAACAGCAACACCCCGGCCCACCGCGCGAAGCAGGCCGCGATCGGCTCTACCGTCGAAAGCCCGATCGAGGACCACTACCAGAATCTCTTCCAGCGGACCCACGGCCAGATCACCGCGAACAGCATCGCCCGCGGTGAGGATTTCCAAACCCACTTCGACGACCCGGGCAGCATCGACGGAACCAACGTCGAAGCCGTCATCAACGCCGCGAATTTCCCCGACCACTCGGTCGGACGGAATCTCGCCGCCGCCGTGCGGACCATCGCCATCCGCGACGACCTCAAGCTCCACCGCCAGACCTTCTTCATCGAATTCGGCGGCTGGGATCACCACAGCGAGCTGCTCAACACCCAGGGGGGGATGCTGGCGGTCCTCGACCAGGCACTCTTCGCCTTCCAGCAATGCCTCGAACAACTCGGGCTCAGCGATGATGTCATGACCTTCACCGCCTCCGATTTCGGCCGCACCCTGCGGTCGAACGGGCAGGGCACCGACCACGCGTGGTCGGCCAACCAGATGGTCCTCGGCGGACCGGTGGGAGGCGGCGAGATCCTCGGTCACTTCCCGTCACTGGCCATCGACGGCCCCGACGACATCGGTCGCGGTGGGCGCATTTTCCCGCGCATGTCGGTGGACGAGTATTTCTGCGAGCTGCTGCGGTGGTTTGGGGTGAGCAATGGAGAAATGGACACCGTCCTGCCGAACATCCGAACCTTCTACGATCCCTACAGTAGCACCAACCCGGTCGGCTTCCTCGCCTGAACCATGCGGATTTCCCGTGCGCTTGCCTTCATCATCGCCCTGGGGGCGGCAGGCATCTTCCTGTGGATGACCCTGCGCCCTCCCCGGGAAACCCCGGCCAATCAACCTCCGCCCCAGCCGACCGAGAGTCGCACACCCTCCGTTCCCGCGACCGGCCCACTCCCCGGCGAGGCCCTGATGGTTTCCTATGGTGACCCATCGACCGATCCGCTCGAGGACCTGAAGGCGGTCGACCGCGTCCTCACCGGCTATTTCTCCATCATCAAGGACCACTCGAAGCATCCCATCGGTGGCAACGCCGACCTCGCGGCCGCCCTGCGCGGGGAGAATGCCGGACAGCAGGCGTTCCTCCCCGCGGATCACCCTGCCTTCGACGCGACGGAGCAGCTCGTCGACCGCTGGGGCACCCCCCTCTTCGTCCATCCCGTGGCCGGAAGGGAGATCGAGCTTCGTTCCGCCGGACCCGACCGGGAAATGTTCACGGACGACGATATCGAACTCAACCCGAAGTAACCGAGCCCGCGCCTCACTCGATCAAGCGCTGACTCGCCGCGCATTCCGGATACCTCCGGGCTTCGATCCGGTAGTAGGCCTGCAATAGATCGACCTCCAGATTCACCGCCTTTCTGATCTCGCGCAGTGGCATGTCCAGCATCGGCTTGAAGTCGACCTCCTCGAGTGGCAGGCAGTCGGAAACATAGGCCAGTGCCACCGCATCCTTGAAGACCTTCATCCCGTCTTCCTTGAAGCGGTAGGGCTTGGGATAAAGCACCTTGTTGATGAACCCGAACAGACTTTGCTCATGGGATGAGACCCGGTCGGTGGACCCCATGGTGAAACCGATCACGAAGGCTTCATCCATCAGCGTCAGCCCACGACCCAACAGAATGTGGATGTAGTCATGCTGTTCCAGCGTGACCCGACCCTTGAAGAACCCCAACCCACCGAAATGGAATTTCGGGTTCTCGGTCAGCTTCACGATGAGAGGCACTTCATCCTGCGAGTTGCCGATCGACATCAGGCTCTCGTAGGCCTCACGCATCGTAATTTCGTCATCCTCCAGCTTGGTGATCCAGGTCTTGAGGAATTCGCTGAATTTCTTTCCTTCCGTGATTCCCGGACGCTCGGCCGGGTCGGAACTGGTGGCGATGGGATCGTCGGTAGTCATGGGTTCAGGGCGGGGAAACTCAGCACGATCCGCACCATTTCAACAAGCGATTGGTGCCGGAGCCTGCCCCCGGTCGCTCCAAACGACGAGGCAGCGTGTAATGGCGCACAATGTTGAGACTCCGAATACTGGCGGCATGTCCAGATCCCACCCTTCCTTGATGGAACCAACCCCCGCACCCCGCCCGAAGGCAGAAACGCACGGGTTTTTGTGTTTATTTTCCCCTGCAACCCGCGTTGTCTGGGGGTAAAGCCTACATCGAAATACCCCAACCTCCTCTCCAATCATGAAATCCCTGTTTCCCTCGGCGCTCGGCGCCGCCCTGCTGGTAGGTCTCACTGCCACTCCCGGTCTGGCCCAGAATGCCCAGACCCTGAGCTACAAACCGCTTGAAGCCGCCACCAAGTCCGGCCTCAAACCGGTCACCAACGACAAGAAGGTCCCGGTCATCGCCTGGGGTGCCGATGTCGCCACCCAACTCGCGGTGATGGACGGAATCCTCCCCGGCACCGAACTCTATCGGGAAGACAACTTCCCCGCTCAGGTCGCGAACTGCCTCAATGGCAGCTCCCCCTACCTCCGCGGCACCCTGCCGATGATCCTGCAGGCCCGGAAGGCGTTCCAGAATGCGGGCACCGACCTCGTCGTGATTTATCAGCTCTCATGGAGCAACGGCGGGGACTGCCTCGTCGTGCGCGACCGGGTGAAGTCGATCAAGGACATCAAGTCCGTCGCCCTCCAACTCTATGGTCCTCATGAGCACCCCGCCATCAAGGTGCTTCAGGACGCTGGAGTGGATCCATCGAACGTGAAGTTCCACTACCTCCCCGAACTGGCCGCCCCCCTTGACGGAGGCGGTAACAAGATCGTCTCCCCGCCCGGCCTGTTCGAGGCTCAGGAAGACGTTGACGCCGTGTGGGTGATCTCACCCGACGCTGCTGCACTCACCGAGGGAGACTACGCGGTGAAAGGTGCCCGCATCCTCTTCACCTCGAAGCAGGCAAGCCGCATCATCCCGGATGTCTACGCCGTCCGGAAAGACTACTTCGACAGCAACAAAAAGAAGGTCGAAGGCTTCGTGAAAGGCCTGCTCAAGGCCGAGGAGACCCTGCGTGACCTCGTAGCCGCCAAGGCCACGAAGACCGCCGAACACCGCAAGGTGATGACCACATCGGCCAAGCTCCTGCTCGGAGATGCAGGGCTGGTGGGCGATACCGAGGCCATGCTTTCGGAAGCCGAACTGGTCGGCCATTCCGGCAATGTCGCCTTCTTCACCGGACAGGGAACCACCCGCAGCATGGAAACCCTCACCGAGGAAATCCAGGTCGCCTTCGACAAGGCGGGACGGGGCATCGGACGCTTCGACATGCCCGTCGCAGGATGGGACTGGGCCGCTCTTGGAGCCGGCCTGAAATACGCAGGCGAAGTGAAGGTCGCCAAGTCGGTGTTCAAATCCACCGAGCAGGCCCAACAGAAGGTGGAGAAGTTCCTGATGGAGAATCCGGAACTCGACGAGCGGGACACCGCCCTCTTCGACTTCACGGTTCCCTTCGCCGCCAACCAGAACAGCTTCGATTCCAACGACTCCGCCCTGCAGAACTATTTCAACCAAGCCATGGGCATGGTCGACACCTACGCCGGCACCACGATGATCATCGAGGCGCATGCCGATGGCTACCTGCTCATGCGTCTGCGTCAGGCGCTGGAAAAGAACGATCAGGCACTGCTCGGCAAGATCCAGAAGGTCCTCAAGATGTCGTCCACCCCGACCCAACAGACCGCCACCCTGCTCGAGCGTTCGCTCAAGACCAAGTCCGCCGAACGGGCGGAAGCCCTGCGCGATGCCTTCGTCGACTACTGTGACAAGAAGGGCCTCGTGATGGACACCAACCGCATCGTCGCCGTGGGCCGTGGCTCGACCGCTCCGATCTACGAAAATGCCGACACGCCCCAGAAGCGTGCCGAGAACCGCCGGGGTGTCATCATCCTCGAGCGCCTCGAAGTCCTTGAAGTCGGAGACGACGTCGAGATCGACTTCTAACCTCCGACCCCCTCCTCAGAATGATTCATCGAAACTACTCCCTGGGACTGCTCGCCGTCGCGGCGTTGCTACCCGCGGGCTGCGAGAAATCGCGGACCACCAGCAGCGGCAACTCATCCGAGCGGCAATCGACATTCGAAAGCCCGATGGTCGCCGCCAACGCCAGCAAGGGCAGCTCCGACCACGAGCCCATCCCGAATACGACGCCGCCCGGATCCAAAATGGACCCCAGCTCGAATGCCTACATCGTTTTCGATGGCAGTGGCAGCATGGCGGGCGAGCCGATCCAGCAGGCCAAGCGGGCTGTCGCATCCTTCGTCGACGGTGCCCCCACCGACCTGAACATCGGCCTCTTCGTATTCGATGCCCGCAGCGGTCTCGGTCGGGAAACCGTCAAACTCGGTCGCGGCAATGATCACCGTACCGCTTTGAAGGACGAGATCAGCCGGATCTCGGCCGGTGGCGGCACCCCGCTCGGGTCCGCCATCCAGACCGGCACGAATGCCCTGATCACCCAGTTTCAGGAGCAGCTGCGCTACGGAGACATCCGGCTCATCGTGGTGACCGACGGCCAGGCCAGCGACCCCTCCGCGTTCCGCCGTGGGATCACCTTCGCCAGGGACCACCACGTGCCGATCTACACCATCGGATTCCGGATCAACAGTGACCACCCCCTGCGGCAGTTCTCCGAAGCCTACTTTACGGCCAACGACGAACAGGAGTTGCTCGGAGCCATGCAGGAGACCCTGGCCGAACTGGATGACAGCGCCACCATCGATCTCTAAGTCCTCGACCTCTCCATCCCACTCACACACTCTAGCAGCAGCACCTGCCGCGCCCTCCAGCCTGCCGGATCCTCACCCCACTGAATGAACACCACTTCAAAGCTGGCCGTCCTGATCTTCGGAGTCTGCGCCCTGTTGGCCGGGGCATGGTTCGCCCTGAAGCCGCTTTTCCGCAAACACCAGGAACAGGCCGAGCAGGAGAAAGCCGAACAGTTCGAACGCGAGATTTCGGACGCCAAGGTGAACTCCACCCTCACCGTTGCCGGGGATGGCTACCTCGGATACTTTTTCGCCTCCGCGAGGCAGACGAAGAAGGAAGCCGTGAGGCAGGGGCTCGGCATCCAGTGGATCGATGATGGAGCGGCCGTTGCCGAGCGCGTTTCCAAGCTGGCATCCGGGGAATACGACATCATCGCCATCCCCGCGGCCGAGTATCTCATTCATGGGCGGTCGAAAGGATTCCCCGGCGTGATGGTTGCCGCCATCGCACGCTCGAATGGGGGCGACGGCGTCGTCGTCACGAAGGACAAGTTGCCCAACAACGACGTGGCCGACCTGAACGACGCCTCGCTGGAGTGGGTCTATACCGGAGACAGTCCGAGCGAGTTCCTCGTCGATATCACCGTCAAGGATCTGGACTTCTTCAACCTGCGATCCGCCGATGAAGCCGCCGGAAGCAACGGTGGCGGATGGCGCAGACCCGTCGGTTCATCCGCCGAAGTCTACACCCGGGCCATGAATGGTCAGGGCGACGTCTTCGTGATGTGGGAGCCCGACATCTCCCGCGCCCTCAAGAAGAACCCCAAGCTGACCTACATCTGGGGTTCGGACAAATTCGCAGGCTACATCGTGGACTACTTCGTGGTGAACAAGCAGACGCTCGCAAGCCGCGAAGACGACGTCCTGAAATACTTCAAGGCCTACTTCCGTTCGCTCGACCACTATCGCCGGCATTCGGAAGAACTCACCACCGACATGGCCCGCTGGGCCGACCTCGACCGGGACACCGTCGAGGCCATCGTCAACGAGCAGAAGATCGATTGGCTCGATCTCCACGACAACTGCCAGCAGCAGTTCGGCATCTCCGCCTCCGGCTCGAACATTCCGCCTCAGGAAGGGGTGATCGACACCATTCTCTCGTGCACGGACGTGCTCATCGATACGGATCGTCTGAAGCCCTCCGAGATCAACGATCCCTATCGGCTGGTGAATTCCAGAGTGCTCGAAGCACTCAAGAACACGGCTCCGCGGGCACTCGGTCAGAACGACCAGGGCACGATCGACTTCGAGCCCCTGTCCGACTCCGCTTGGGAGAAACTCCGGGAAATCGCCAAGCTTCAGGTTCGCCCGATTCGCTTCCGCAACCAGACGGAGTTCGAAGTCGGCGCCGCTGAGGAAGTCGACAAGATCGCCAAGCTCCTCTCCGTGAACTACCCGAACTACCGCGTCATCATTCGTGGTCACACCGGTGGCCAGGACAGCGACGAAAACCGGGAGCTTTCCGAATTGCGCGCCGAAGTGGTCAGAAAGCGGCTCGTTCTCGTGCATGGCTTCGACGAGGACCGCTTGTTCATCGAAGGCGTGGGTTCTTCCGATCCCCCGCAGGTGCGCCCCGGCGAAAACCCACGGTCAAGAGCCTACCGCGGCCGGGTCCCGCGCGTCGAAGCCATCCTCGTCGAGCGGGGCGGGCTCTGATTTCCCAGTATCTCAACCAGTGACCATGGCGAAACGGGGTGGAAAGCAAAACCAAGTCAGTCTCGAAAGCCTGACCGACGAGGAAGCCATCTTCAAAGCCGTTCGAAACAAGTGCATCCAATCTCCATTCACCATCCTTCCACTGGCGATCGCCGGAGGCATGCTGCTGCTGACCGGCGCCTTCAGCTGGGGGTTTCTCGGTGTCTTTGCCTCGGTGGCACTCGGGGTGATTGGGGCCGCGGCCTTCATCTACAACATGTGGATCCGCGGCGAAACCCTGGCCAGGGAACACATCCAGTGGCTGATGGAGCAGCTGAAGCAGGATCGCCGCAATGCTCTCGAGGAAATCTCGCGGATGTGCCGCGAAATCGGTTTCCCGGAAGCGGCGAAGGAGGCCGACGAATTGTCGGACGCCTACTCGAAATACACCGAGTTCCTCGAAACCCGGGCAGGAGCCAAACTGGGAGCCGCCGTCGGGCAGCGTCTCGGGCTTGCCGAGTCCGCCCGCAAGGCTGGAGTGGAACACCTGCGGCAAGCCACCGAAATTCATACCGCACTGGCCGGCATCGGCATCGACATGCTGAGACGCGAGCACGCCGAGTGGACGGCGGAACGCACCACCGGATCATCGGACCCCACCGTGCTCGACCAGAAGATCCGGGCCCACGAACAACAGATCAACCGCTACCAACAGCTCGCTTCGAAGCGCGATCAATTGATTGCCGAATCGAACGAACTGGAGGCGGCCTTGAAAACCGCCTACATGTCAGACGCAGGTCGCTCCGACCTGAGCCTGGATGAAAGTAATGATAACCCGGCCACACGATTGTCTCATGTGGTCGCCGCGGCTGAAGCCGCGGAATCGGACATGAAGGATTTCCTCCAGACGGTCCGCCAAGAGACATCCAACACACTGTAACAACGCACCAAAGACAACCATGGGATTACTAAAAGCAATCGGCCGGTTCCTCACCTTCAAATGGTTGTGGGCTGGCGGAAAAGTCAACAAAGCCGCTGAAGAGACCTTCACCTCGTCCGCCGAGGGCGTGGGCATGGCCTTCGACATCCAGAAGGACAAGGAGATCAAGGACCACGCGGAATTCATCAACGCGGTCTCACAACTCGCCGCCAACGTGGAATCCAGCAAGAAGCGCCTCGAGGACAGCCTCGAGCGTGAAGAGGGCGCCATCAAGCTGCGCGATGCCGCCAAGATCCAGCTCGCCAAGGTCCTCAAGGAAAAGGGCCTCACCCGTGAAACCGCTCAGAACGACCCGGATGTGATGAAATGGCAGCGCGCCTTCATCGACTACCAGGCGAAGGTCAGGACGGAGGATGAACTGCAGGCGCAGATCGAACCCGAGTTGAAGGACCGCCAAGGGCGCCTCGATCAACTCAAGACGCAGTTGGCCAAGCGCCAGCGTGAGATCAAGGCCCTCGATGACCAGAAGGCCCAGGCCATCGCGGACTTCGTCGATGCCAAGACCACCTCCGCACTGATGGACCGTCTCAGCGGATTGGAGGAATCCTCCGACCGTTCGGCCATCAATACCGTGACCTCACGCGTCGCGCAGATGAAGCAGCAGGCGAAGATCAAGTCCGAGCTCGAAGGGGCATCGGCCGATTCCATCGAAACCGAGCTGGAGTCCACTCTGGTCGAACAGGCCGGACTCGACCTGCTCGACGAGATGCTCGCAGCAGACACACCGGAAGGTGCACCCAAGACCACCACCCAGGAAGACGAAGGCGAACTCAAGGCCTGATCACTTCCCCTACCCCAAAGAACAACATGATCCTCAAATCAAATCTCGCCGCCCTCACTGCGGCTCTCACTCTGGCCGCACCTCTGGCGGCCCACGCCCAGGCCGACGGCGACTACACCTTCGGCTGGAGCAACTACATCGGCTGGTGTCCGGTCAAATACCTCGCCGACACCGGACTACTGGACAAACACGCCGAAGCCAATGGCATCAAGATCGGGGTGAAGGAGTTCGGCTACGTGGCCTCGATCGATGCCTTCAAGGCGCAGAACATCGACGTGGTTCCCGTGACCACCATGGACGCCCTGACCTTGATCAGCCAAGCCGGAATCGACTGCTCGTTCTTCCTCGTCGGTGACTACTCGAATGGCAATGACAAGTGGCTTGCCACCGGAGCCAAATCGATCGCGGACCTGAAGGGGACCACCGTGCACGGCGAAGAGTTCACCGTGAGCCACTACCTCGTCTACCGTGGTATCGTGCTCAACGGTTTGAAGGAATCCGACTTCAAGTTCGCCCACCGTGCGGAGAAGGGCATCGTCAGTGGGTTCACCAGTGATGATGCCAAGGTCAAGTCCACCGCCACCTGGAATCCACACGCACTCGGGCTGCTCCAACAACCGGGTGTGACCGATGTTTTCAATTCCTCGAAGATCCCCGGCGAAATTCTCGACGGCTTCGTCATGCGCACGGACCTGCTGAAGGAGGATCCCAAGCTTGCCAAGGCCATCTCCGGAGCGTGGTTCGAAGCCATGGCCACGCTCAATGGCGGTGGTCAGGAAGCCGAGGACCTCGTCGCCACCATCGCTCAGGCGGCCAATGTCACCGTGGCCGAGGCGAAGGCCCAACTGAAGACGACCTTCTTCTACTACACGCCGGACACCATGGCGGAGGCCCTCAAATCGAAGGCCCACAAGCAGGCCACCGAACTGGTCCGTGACTTCTGCTTCGATCAGGCGCTGCTCGGTGAGGATGCCGACGACGCCGGCTACATCGGCATCGAGTTCGCCGACGGCGAAGTCCTCGGTGACAAGGGCAACGTGAAGCTCCGCTTCAACGTGGCCGCATCGAAGTAACCCCATCCGGAGTGCGGTGGTTCGTGCCACCGCACTCTTCAAAACCCGATGACCTTCCTCCGCACCGATGCCAGGCTTCCATGGGCCGGCAAACTGATCCTGACCCTGCTTCCCGTGCTCGTCCTGTGCTTCGCCTACGTGAAGCGCTCATCCGAGCTCGCGGAAACCGATCGTGCCAAGTTGATGCCGACGGCGGGCAAGCTCGTCGATGCGGCCAAGAAGGTCGCGCTGCCCATCCCCGCCCCGGAGCGGGAAAGCGAGCGGCGCAAGGAACTCCGGCTCGAACGGCAGTTCATGCTCTACAAGGACACCGTTGCCAGCTTCAAGCGCATGGGTTGGGCCATGCTGGTGATTCTCATTGCCGTGCCCATCGGCGTGATGATGGGCAGCTATCCGTGGGCGGAATCGCTGGGCAAGACCATCATGGTTATCCTCAGCATGATCCCCGCGCTCGCGCTGCTCTCCATTCTTTTCCTCACCCTCGGCACGGGTGAAGTCGCCAAGGTCGGGCTGATCGTCCTCGGCGTCTTTCCGATGATCTGTCTGGACACCTACCTCCGTGCCAAGGCCCTGCCCCGCCAGCAGTTCTACAAGGCCCAGAGTCTCGGTGCCTGTGAGCTCGAGATGCCATGGCGCGTCGTCTTCCCCCAGATCTGGCCGGACGTCCTGAACACCATCCGTCTCAACCTTGGCGTGATGGCCGTGCTGATGATCGCGGGCGAGTCCATCTCCGCCGAATCCGGCATCGGCTACCGCATCTTCATCAAGTTCTACCGCACCACGGCGATGGATTCGACCATCGTCTACGTGATCTGGCTGACCTTGCTGATGTTCCTTCTCGATCTGGCAATCAGCCTCTGGATCAAACACCGCTACAAGTGGCTCTCCAGCCAGTGAACCCGACCTCCCCGACACCCATGAGTCAGAATTCCACTCCAGTCGTCGAGCTTCGCAACGTCGAGGTCACCTACCACTCGAAGCCCAAGCTCAAGTTTCAGGGAGGCCCCCGATTCCACCGCGATGCCGTCACGGTGTTCACCGGGCTGAACCTGAATATCCGCGAGGGTGAGTTCACCACCATCGTCGGCCCCAGTGGCTGCGGCAAATCCACCCTCTTCCGGCTGATCCTGGGGTCCCAATTCCCCACCGCGGGCGAGGCTTTCATCGACGGCAAACCGATCCGCCATGTCACCCCCAAGACCGGGATCGTCTATCAGCGCTACTCCCTCTTCCCGCACCTGACGGTGGCGAACAACATCGCGCTTGGTCCGCTGCTGCAACAGACCGGCCCCGCCGAGTCGCTCATCCGGAGCATCGGACCGCGCTACCGCCGGGTCCTCCGCGAGGCACGCGATGAAGCCTTCAGCCTTCTGGGAAGTGTCGGACTGAGTCAGGAGGATGGCGACAAGTACCCCCACGAGCTTTCCGGCGGCATGCAGCAACGGGTCGCCATCGCGCAGGCAACCATCATGAAACCCCGCGTGCTGCTGATGGACGAGCCTTTCGGTGCCCTCGATCACAGCACCCGCGAGGACATGCAGTTGTTCATCCTTGAGCAGGCCAAGCTCAACAAACTCACCGTGATCTTCGTGACGCACGATCTGGATGAGGCCTTGTTCCTCGGTAGCCGCATCATCGGGCTGTCCCAATACTGGCAGGCCGACACACCGCAGCAGAAGGTCGGCGCCAGGATTGTCACCGATCGCGACGTGACCGCTGCCCTCGGGGGCGCCTATCCCCGCCCGACCACCTCCATCGACACACCTGAGTTCCGGGCACTCCGGCGCAAGGTCCACGAGGACGTGCTCGACCCCGAGCGACTCCAACACATCGCCGAGTTCGATCACGATCACTCCGACAGCATCGGAACACCATGAGCACCAAGGAGAACCGAGAATCCCGGCCCGGCCCGACCCCGGCATTCATGAGGCAGCTTGTCGACGGGGTGAAGCACCGTGGGCGCCGCATCTTCTCGCTGACGGGTGACGTCATGGACTTGTTCCCGGACCGGGACGGACCAGGCTACTCGACCTTGGAAGAGCGCATCTGCCAGTCGTTCAGCTCGCGCTTCACCATGGTGCGCCTCGACCTTTCGCTCGGAGTCGGTTTCTACGAATCCCAGCAACGCCACGCCCTGTTCGAAGCCATCGGCTGGAGCCGCCGGGCCCTCCCGGGTGCCGGCAAGCCCTCGGTGGAATCACTCGGCGGACTGCTGGACTTCGGCTCCGAGATCGTCAGCAAGCACCTGCGTGGGAATTCGTCGGCGCCAGCCGCCCAACCGGTGGCGCCCAGTCCGGACCAACTGCTTGAGCGGACCAAACAACGTCCGGGTGCCGCCCTCGTCCTGCTCAGGGAACTCACCGAGATGGCACGCGAGGCAAGTGATCGGGGTGAGAACATCAAACCGGTGTGTACCATCGTCCGCTTGGCGGGCGCCTTCTTCCCGCCGGGGGATTTCGGAAAACTCTCGGAGCTCGACCGCAACCGGCTGGCCACCCTGCTCAGCTGGCTCAGTGATCCCGCCTATCAGGCCGGTGGCCACATCACGATTCTGATCGCCGACAACCGCTCGGAGCTGAACTCACGCATCCACTCGCTGCCCTCATCCCAGTCCATCGAGGTCGGCTTTCCCAACGACGCCACGCGCCGCCACTTCGTCGCCCGCAAGATCGCCACCTTCTCCGATCGGGAAGATTCGAGCGCCCCGACCTTCGAAACCAGCGAGGAGGACTTCGTCGAAGATGCCGCCGGTCTCGGGCTCAACGCCATTTCATCCCTGCTCGAGGAATCGGCCCGATCCGGAAAAGCCGTCACCCGGGCCGCCGTCAATGCCCTGCTCAACGAGATCCTCAAGTCGCAGCTCGATGGCGTGGTCACGATCAAGCGCCCCAGCCATGGCGACGCCGACCTCTGCGGCTACAAGGGCCCGCGCGAGGCGATCAAGCGGGTCTTTCGCGACTGCGAGGACCCCGAAACCGCCATTTCCGCCTTCGTCGTGTCGGGACCCAATGGCGTGGGCAAGACCTTCAATGTCGAGGCCCATGCCGCCGACTCCGGTCGCATCGTCATCGAGCTCTCCCAGATCCGCTCGTCCGACTTCGGTGGCACCGACCGCCTTTTCGAGATGGTCCGGCGCTACGTCGAGATCTACGGCAAGGTCGCCATTCTCGTCGATGAAGCGCACGCCGCATTCGGCAGCATCCATTCGGGTGAGACCCACGACACCGAAAAACGCCTGATGGCCAACATCATCAAGATGATGTCCGACAAGGGGCTCCTCTCGAAGGTCGTCTGGTGCCTGATGACCACCCGCCCCGATCTGTTGGACCCCGATGTCCTCAGCCGGGCTCCGAAGCAGATCCCCATCTTCGATCTCGAGGGCGGAGAACGCAGCGAGTTCTTCCGCGCCATGTTCGCCCACCGCGACATCGAGCTCGGGGATGCGGAACTCGCTGATGTGGTCGCCGCCACCGGTTGGTATTCGAACCGGGACCTCGACTTCCTGATCCGCGAAGTGAAGAGCGCCCGGCGCGACAAGCCGGACACCCTGGTCACTGAAGTCCTCGAAACCTGGTCCGCCTCCAAGGGCATCGTGTCCAAGCGAGCCGCCCAATCCCTCATTGCCGCCTCCACCAGCAGCTACCCGGCACTCGTGCCAGCGCGCTTCAAGACGCCGACCTTCGAAGACGACCTGCAGCGGGCAAAAGTGATGCTTTCGAGATGATGCCGCCACTCTTCCGGCTCCCATGAGACTGCCGAAACCCATCTGGCGGATCCTGCGGTCGAAGCGCTTCCATCGCGCTCTGATCGTCTCACCCTTCATCCTGATTCTCGGCCTGACCTGTTGGTACTGGCAGGTCAACCGCTGGGGAAATGCGAAGCTCGAGCACTCCCGAGCGAGGCTCGAGGAGTTCGGCATCCCGACCACCAACCGCGCCGTCGATGCCTACTATTCGACTTCCGGGGCTTGCCTGCTGACGCACCCCGATGTGCTGGCTCTCACTCCCACCGAATGCGACCCATTCCATGTCCTCTCCAAGGCCGGGTTTACCGATCCTGACTGGTGGGGTTTTTTCTCCGGCGATGCAACCCACCCGCCGGGCGACCTGAGATTCCTCGATCCCGCGGCGACGGACGGTGAACTCAGCCCGGAACGCGCGGGTGAGATCCTCGCCCGCTTCACTTCCACCGATCAGTCCATCCAAGGCATCGTGGAGGCCATGGCGGAGCCTTCCCTCGTGATCGATTCGACCACCCCCGATCACATGCCTCATTCCCAGTGGGCGGTCGTCCGGAACCTCAACAACTATCTCCTCCTCAGATCGGTGCTACGCGCCAAGGCAGGGAATCTTGATGCAGCGCTCGCCGACTTCAAAGCCGTCGTTGATTTCACCGGAAGGTGGCAGGACCAAAGCCACAGCGCGATGGACAGTGTCATGCTCTATGGCGTCATCCCCTACCTTGCAGACACGGCTCTGATCCTCGTCGGGCATTCGCAGAATCAACGTCACATTCTCGACACGGTTGACGAGGGCATGCATTCGATCGACCGCGTCGACAACCTCCTGCGTGGAGTGGAGTTCGAGATGGGTTTCTGGTTCTACCACCTCTTCAATGGTCACCAGAGTGCCACCACGCTCCCGGCGTCCGACATGGACTGGGACTTCAATTGGGACGATTCCTGGAAGAGATGGCAATCCACCCTGGACGATTGGTGGTGGCAGATCCGGCCCGTCGGTTACCTGAAGGCACAGATGGCCGAGGCCATCGACCTTCACCTCGATCCCCTTACCCGGACTCCCTCCGGAACCCTGCGCACCCACATCACGCAGGCCGACGTCCTCGACTTCGAAGCACAGCTTCAACGCACCGGTTCCTTGTCCAGGCATACGGGCATCCAGATCCACGCCAACATCATCGAAGCAGCCATCCAGAACCACGTGCAGATCCACTTCATCCGGCTGGCCATCGCCTGCGAACGTTACCGGGAAGCACACGGAAGATTCCCCGAAACGCTCGATCAGCTTGTGCCGGGAATCCTCCCACGGCCGCTCGAATCCCCGGTCATGGACCATCCCATGGAGATGACCCCATCACCGGACGGAGACCTCATCTTCACCGCCGAGAATCCGGACATGCCGGATGACTACGAGTTCCACTATCCTCCCACCGGCCACTGACCGGTCTCACACGTCCACAGGGGCCACGGATGCCGGTCCGCCCACCACTTCCGCACACTGGATGATGTTCAGGGCGTGATTCCCGACTGCTTCGAGGTGGTTGTTGATCTCCGTGAAGAGCATTTCCGTCTGGACGGCATCCCCCTGCTTCATGCGACGCACCGCCCGCTTGTTGTGCGCCTTGCGCAGACGGTCGATCTGGTCCTCGAGTTGGTTCGCCGTCTCAAGCATCTGCTTGTTCGCTGAGGTGAGGGATTGGCCACTCAAATCGAGGATGGCACGGACTTGCGAACAGATCTCGGTAAGCTCCACGTGCTGCTCCTCGGAGAAACTACGGCTCTTCTCATACTTCCGCTGCACGATCTTCACCAGGCGGTAGATCCGATCGCTGGCTTCCTCATACTCCGACACCACACGCAGCATCGAGGTGATGCGCTGGGCATTCTCCGAGCCGATCTCATGAGAAGAGCACTGGATCAAATACGCCGTGATGTCGTGAAGCAGTTCGTCACACTGGTCCTCGATCTCCTTCAGCGAGGCAACGGTCTCGGAGAGATCTTCATGGGGCTGGTTGAGCACGTGGACGAATCCATCATACATGCGCGAGGTCAGCTCGCTCATCCTCTGCGTGGCCTTCTCCGCCTCGGCGAGATTCACCTCACCCAGATCCACCAGACCCTGAGAAATGTACTTCAGGCGCGACTCTCCCGCGGTCGGGGAAGTGTCCCGCACCCACCACTCGACCAGTCGGGTGATGTGCGGCACGAACCACACCAGAAGGCAGATGTTGATGAAGTTGAATGAGGTGTGAAAAATGGCGGTCGCAAACGCGATCTCCGAGGTCTGGAAACCCTTTGATGCCGAACGAAGGCCCTCGGGCAAGTGCCCGGCGAGATTCCATGCCATCGCCGTGAAGGGAACAAAGGCGACCAGCATCCACAGCACCCCGATCACGTTGAAGGTGAAGTGGGCTCGTGCGGCGCGTTTGGCGTGGATATTGGCCCCCAGCGAAGCCAGCCACGCCGTAACCGTGGTGCCGATGTTCTCACCCAGCACGATCGCCGCCGAGTTCCGGAAGACCAGCATGGGATCCGAAAGGTCACCGAGCCAACCATTCAGCGCACAGGTGATGGTAATCGCCATCGCCGCCGAGGACGACTGGACCATCAGAGTCAGGATGATGCCTCCGAAGAGATAAAGGACGGTCGAGGCAAATCCCCGATCACCCATCCAGGTCACCACATTGCGGATGGCATCGGCGGTCCCTGGGTCGGTCTTCATCAGCTCCCGCAGGTCGGGCACGGAGTCCTTGAGCAGCCCCAGGCCGAAGAAAACGAGTCCGAAGCCCAACAGGGTCTCGCCCCAGCTCTTGGCCTTGTCCTTGCCAATGAAGACGAAGGGAAGACCCACGCCGATCAGCGGCAGCGCCACACTGGAGACACTGAACTTGCCGATCAGGGCGACAATCCAGGCCGTCACGGTGGTGCCGAGGTTCGCCCCCATGACCACGCCGATGGACTGAACCAGGGTCAGAAGCCCGGCATTCACGAACGAAACCACCAGCACCGTGGTCGCGGAGGAGGACTGGACCAGCGTGGTGGTCAGGAAGCCCGTCACGATCCCGCTGAATCGGTTGCTGGTGACGCCGGCCAATGCCTGCCTCATCCGTTTCCCGGCGACCCGCTGGACGCCTTCCGACATGATTTTCATGCCGAAAAGGAAGACCCCCAAGGCGCCTAGCACCTGCAGGATCCCAAAAACGACGGACGGTAGCGAGAGCGACGAAAGCAGCGTCATGGGTTGTGACGAAACCGTCACATTCAGAGCCACGCTGCCAGCAAAATCTCTGCCAATCGGGCACCACCCGACCGCCTCTACCAGCTCCAGCCCGATCAGGACTTGTACAAGCCCCTCAATCCGAGGCAGTCACCCGCATTCAGTCGCCGGATTTCAGCACCTTGATAAAGGCATCCTGTGGAATATTCACCTTCCCGAACGCCTTCATCTTCTCCTTACCCTTCTTCTGCTTCTCGAGCAGCTTGCGCTTCCGGGAAATGTCACCGCCGTAGCACTTGGCGGTCACGTTTTTCCGCATCGCGGAAATCCTCTCGGAGGCGATGATCTTGCCACCGATGCAGGCCTGGATGGCCACCACGAAGAGTTGCTGGGGAATGACCTCCTTCAGCCGCACGGCGAGCGCCCGACCGTAGGACTCCGCCTTGTCGCGGTGCACGATGGTCGAGAAGGCCTCCACCGGTTCTCCAGCGATCAGCATGTCCATCTTCACCATCTTCGCAGGCCGGTATCCGCAGTGCTCGTAGTCCATCGAGCCGTAGCCGCGAGTGACGGACTTCATGCGGTCGTTGAAATCGACCAGGATCTCGGAAAGCGGCAGCTCGCAGGTGAGCATAAGGCGGGTGTCGTCGATGGTCTCCGTATGGGTGAGCTCCCCCCGTTTCTCCATCACCAGCGCCATGATGTCGCCGATGAAGTCGCCCGGAATCATGATGAAGATCCGCACCATCGGCTCACGAATTTCCTGCAATTCCTGCTGCTCGGGAAGGAAGCTCGGGTTGTCCACGATCAGCTCTTCGCCGTTCGTTTTCGTGACTTCGTAAATCACCGACGGGTAGGTCGAGATCACGTCCATGTTGAACTCGCGCCGCAAGCGCTCCTGGATGATCTCCATGTGGAGAAGTCCGAGGAATCCACAGCGGAAACCAAAGCCCAGAGCCGTCGAGCTCTCGGACATGAATGTGAATGCCGCATCGTTGATCTGCAGCTTCGCCATCGCCATCTTCAGCCCCTCGTAGTCGGAGCTGTCGACCGGATAGATCCCCGAAAACACCATCGGCTGAATCTCCTTGTAGCCCGGCAGCGCCTCGGAGCACGAGTGCGTCGAATCCGTGACCGTATCACCGATCTTCGCCTCGTCGGCCGATTTCATGTTCGCGATCACGTAGCCCACGTCACCAGCCACCAACTCGTCCCGCTGGACCATCTTCGGGGTGAAGACACCGATCTCCTTCACCTCGTAGGTCTTGTTGGTGGCGAAAAGCTTGATCCGCTGGCGCTTGCGGATCGTGCCACTGAAGACGCGGACGTAGGAAATCACACCGCGGAAGGGGTCGTAAATCGAGTCGAAGACCGAGGCACGGAGGAGCTTGTCCTCGTTTTCCACCGGTGCCGGCACCCGCTGCACCACCGCTTCCAGGATGTCCTCGATGCCGATCCCGTTCTTCGCCGATGCCGGGATCGCCTCTTCGGCGGGAATGGCGAGGATGTCCTCAAGCTGCTGCTTGCACTTGTCGACGTCCGCCGCCGGTAGGTCGATCTTGTTGAGCACCGGGATGATGGTCAGGTTCTGATCCATCGCGAGGTGGAGGTTGGCCATCGTCTGGGCTTCCACCCCCTGTGCTGCATCCACCATCAGGATCGCCCCTTCGCAGGCGGCGAGCGATCGCGCGACCTCATAGGAAAAGTCCACGTGGCCGGGCGTATCAAGCAGGTTCAGGTTGTAGATTTTCCCGTCCTTCGCCTTGTACTTCATCGCCACCGGGTGGCTCTTGATCGTGATCCCCTTTTCGCGCTCCAGATCCATCGCGTCGAGCAGCTGATCCTGCTTCTGACGGTCGGAAATGGTCTGGGTGAATTCGAGCAAGCGATCCGACAAGGTCGTCTTGCCGTGGTCGATGTGCGCGATGATCGAAAAGTTGCGTGTGAGCTCGGTGGCCATGATGCGTGGGATCCGCGGAGGGAAGCTCCGCCGGGCGGCGGGATGGAAACCGCGAAAATGCCTAAAGGCACGTAAAAATTACCATCAAACCCCGCGAACGGCCTA
This sequence comes from Haloferula rosea, assembly GCF_016595525.1. Taxonomy (GTDB): domain Bacteria; phylum Verrucomicrobiota; class Verrucomicrobiia; order Verrucomicrobiales; family Akkermansiaceae; genus Haloferula; species Haloferula rosea. Next base: position 210,218 of record NZ_JAENII010000006.1, on the reverse strand, counting down.
AAACCGTGTTTGTTTTTGCGCACAAGGGCCACTGCCGCCTTCGCAGCAGTGGCCCATCCCTTACCGACTGAACCTCAATTGTCAGTCGAGAAGATCTTCGCGCAGCTCACGGCCGATTTCCTTCGCCTCCTCGAAGAGCTTTTCACGCTCCCGGGTGCTCAGGCCTCCGTCCTTCGCTTTTTCCTCGATTTCGGCCAGCTTGGCGACCTTGCGCTTGAGTCGGCTCGCCTCGCCATTCGACAGCCGTCCGGAACGCACGCCGAACTCGATCTGCTCTTCGAACCGATGCTGCACCCGGTTCAGGATCGGGCTGCGTTCGGAGCCCTCTTCCGCGGCTTTCAGCGCAGCATTGATGTCGTCGTTCAGCGTATCCAGCTCACCACGGATTTCCTCTTTCTGCTCGGAGGTCAACTCGCCTTGGGCACGCATCGACTTGCCCTTCGTGGTGATGTCCGTGTGGGTCATCTTGAAAGCAAGTCCGTCCTTCTCGGTGAGGGCGCCGTGATGAAGCAGACGCACGATGCGTTGATAGGTGCGGTTGAGATACTCGCCGAGGTTCTCCGGGCGCTTGTCCGTGGCTTCGGGATCCTGCTTCCACTTGTGCGTGTCGAGATGATCCAGCAGCGCTTCTTCCTTCATGGCCGCCCGTTCTTCCAGCGGTACGCCGCCTCGGATCTTTGCGGCTCCGCCCTTCCCTCGACCTTGGGCACCCGGAGGTGCAGCGAGAAGCGGAAGGCCGAGAACGGTGATGAGTAGGAGTGGAATGATTTTCATGGTCTTGTGGGGATGTTCAAAGTGGGAAACCCAACCCATGAGCAAAAGTTGCGTCGTGATGGCTCGCCGCGAATTCTCTTGCTGGCCATCGCCCGCCAAACGCTCTACGAATCTTCCTCGATTCGTGAACAGTCGCTACGAAATTCAGGATATCCTCGCACAAGATGCCAGCGGTGTGGTCTTCCGGGCCCATGACCGCGAGTCCGACTGCGATGTCGTCCTGAGACGCTTCTTCCCCTTCGGCGTGGACGGAGGCGGATTGGAAGAAGAAGAGCGCATTGCCTACGACATCGCCGTTCGCCGCCTGATGGAGGTCGAACACCCCGCTCTGCGCCGCGTGATGAATGGAGGCACGGACCCGGTCGACGGCATGCCATTCCTCGTCACCGAGTGGCACGAGGGCGAACCTCTCTCGGAGCGCCTCAAGATCCGCCCCCTCAGCCCTCCATCCGCGAAGGCACTGGCCGATCTGGCCCTGGAATGCTCCCAGATCCTCTCCGAAACCTTTCAGGAAGAGACCATCTGGATCGAAACCCACCCCCTCTCCATCATCCTCGGGGGTGCTGAATCCGACCGCAAGGTCACCTTCTGGATCTCTCCCCTTCGATGGCTCGGAAGCGCCGACGAACGCAGCGGGCTCCGGCCCATCGTCGACATGATTGAGGAAGTCACCGGCTGGAAGAACAGCGTCGTTCCGGATTCAGCGGGCGACGGGCTGGGCTGGTGGTTCAAGGCCCTGCGCAAGAATCCGGACCAATGGAGCCTCGAGCAGGCCCGAGTTGCCCTCCATGAAGGCCCTCCCTCGGCGACGCCCACCCCCACCCTGCAGGGAGTGCGCCCAGCCCCAGCGCCCAGTGGCCCTCAGACCATTCCGGCAAGCGGGCAACCCCTCCCATCGAAGAGTTCCACCACGATCTGGCCATGGATCGTCGCCGGCGTCCTCACCACCAGCGCCCTGGCCTTTGTCGGTTGGCAGGCCACCCGTGAGCGACAAGTCCCACCTCCGATTTCCATCGGCATGGACAAGGACGAGGCGGCCGAACCCACCCGGAAACTCAGCCCGGCAGAAGCAGCCTCCGCCCGGGCACTGGCTCTCGCCGAGGAAGCACAGTCTGCCGACGCCCCGGTCTCCCCGACCGTCGGCGAGCCTTTCACCGTCGAAGGTCCGATCAAGGTCGTGCGCCAATCTAGGTCGAAAAAGACCACCTATCTCATTTTTGAAGGAGCACCGCGGGACGGGATCATCGGTATCCGCCATCGCACCTCCATCAAAGCCGTCAAACTGCCGTGGCTGAAGCAATTCACCGGCGCCGAAATCCGGGTCACCGGCAAGGTCGTGAAGGAATCCGGCGGCCTCCTGATCGAGCTCAACCGCCCCGAACAGATCGAACGTCTGGGAGAATAGACCTGATCCACCGTGCTGCACGCCGACACCGAGCTCTCGACCGCGGACTTCCTCACCGGTAAGGAAACCCAGGCCCTCGCCGCCGTCGGCATCGGCAGCCCACGCCAGCTGCTCGACCACCTTCCGCGCCGCTACGAGGATCGTCGTAGATTTGACGCCTTTCCCGCCATGGCCGGCGGCACGGCCGTCTGCATCCGTGGTACTGTCATCGACACCCGCAACCGCTTCGGCCCCCGCGTCCGCTTCTACGAAGCCGTGGTGTCCGACACCTCCGGGAACCCCGCCATGGGGCCTTCCACACTGACCTGCCGCTGGTTCAACATGCCCTTCCTCAGCAAGGTGCTTGCTGCGGGACAGGAAGTCATCCTCCACGGCAAGCCGAAGGAATCCCAGGGCCGACTCGTCATCGACCATCCCGACTTCGAAGTCATCAAGGAGGACTCCGGACCCTCGATCCACCTCGAACGGATCGTCCCGATCTATCGCAACATCTCCGGCATCCCCCAGAGGCGTCTACGAGAAATCCAGTATTTGACGCTTCAGGCGGTCGATCCCGCCTCGCTGGCTCCCCCCTACGAAGTCGACCCCACCTATCCCGCCGCGGAGGCCTATCGCGAAGTCCATTTTCCCGAATCCATCGAACAGAGCGAGGCCGCGCGCAGGCGCTTCGCCCTCGAGGAATTCTTCGCGCTTCAGCTTCAGGTCGTCTGGCGTCGTGCCCGCCATCACGCCCGCGATGGACGCATCATGGGCAAGAAGACCGCCCTGCTCACCGAGTTCTACCACAAGCTCCCCTTCGACCTCACCGGTGCCCAGAAGCGTTCGATCAAGGAGATCATCGCCGACATGCGGCAACCCCACCCGATGAACCGGCTCCTCCAGGGTGACGTCGGATCCGGCAAGACCTTCGTGGCCATGGCCGCCATGCTCATGGCCGTGGATTCGGGCGCCCAGGCGGCCCTCATGGCCCCCACCCAGATTCTCGCCGAACAGCACTTCCTGACCTTCCAGAAATGGCTCGAGCCGCTCGGCGTCCGCGTCGCCCTGCGGACCGCCGACCGCCAGGAAGGAACCCACCTCGATCTCGAGGGTGACCCCCAGATCCTCATCGGCACCCATGCCCTGCTCTTCGATGACGCCCTGTTCTCCGATCTCGGACTGATCGTCATCGACGAGCAGCACAAATTCGGCGTGATGCAGCGCGGGCGTCTCATCGCGCAGGGAGTCACTCCCGATGTGCTGGTGATGACCGCCACCCCCATCCCCCGCACCTTGACCATGACCATCTATGGCGACCTCGATGTCTCCATCCTCGATGAGCGTCCCGCCGGTCGCGGGAAGATGATCACCGCCCTGCGGATGAAGCCGAAGCAGACCGACCTCAACCGCTTCGTGAAGGATCAACTCGCAGCCGGCCGACAGGCCTACCTCGTCTATCCTCTGGTCGAGGAAAGCGAATCCCTGAAGATCCAATCCGCCACCGAAGCGGTCGAGAAGTGGCGCAAACGCCTGAGCAAATACGAAGTCGGACTGCTCCACGGCAAACTCAGCCCGGAAGAGAAAGAGGACATCATGCGGCGTTTCCGGGCCCACGAGATCGATGTGCTCGTCGCCACCTCGGTGATCGAGGTCGGCGTCGATGTCCCGAATGCCAACCTCATGGTCATCCATCACGCCGAACGCTTCGGCCTGGCACAGCTCCACCAGCTACGAGGCAGGATCGGCCGCGGTGAGCACACCAGCTACTGCATCCTCATCAGCGACGGCAAGACCGAGGGAGCCGTCGACAAGCTGGGTGTGATGGAGAAGACCAGTGACGGTTTCCAGATCGCGGAAGAGGACCTGCGCCTCCGCGGTCCGGGTGACGTGCTCGGCACCATGCAGAGCGGCCTTGGCGACTTCCGCTTCCCCGACTTCCTCGCCGATACCGTCCTCCTCCGCGAAGCGCGTGCCCTCGCCGAACAAGTCCTCCAGGAAGATCCTGATCTGAGCCACAAGCATCGGGCCCTCGAAGCGCTGATCGAGAAGCAGCCCGCCCCCACGATCGACCGGGCCTGACCACCGACCGCCGGTCTACCAGTCGCCGTTCATGACCTGACGGATATCCGCTTGCGTCAGGGCTCCTGAAAAGACGTAGAGCTCATCCAGAGTGCCGATCAGGTAGCCTTCATTCGGGCTTCCGGCATGCAAGTAGCGCCCGACGCTCATCCAGGAGCTCTCATCGGTGCCGGGAATGGTGTCCGGCTCGTTGCGCAGGAATCCCGTGATCGTTTCGAGCTCGCCGTCCACGTAGAGCTGAACCTTCATGCCGGAAGCAGGATCGACGACTCCTCCCATGACGACGGCGACGTGATGCCATTCCCCATCGTAGAGATTGGTTTCACCGACGACATGTCCCTTGCCGCAATCGAAGCGGATCGCTCCCCACGGTCCGATGCTCCGGTGGCGGTTGACGATCAATTCAAACTTGCCGGCTTCGATATCGGTATCTCCCCAAGTCAGGAAGCCCCGTTGCTTGTGGGGTCCTTCGATTTCCGCGGGAAGCTTCACCCAGAATGCCACGGAGCGTGGTGATCTGCCCGAGATTCCCGGCCAGTTGGTCTGCACGCATCCTCCATGACCGTGCAACTCCAGGGCCTTTCCGAATTTCCCCGCCACGATACCCGGGCGCTTGTCCTCCCTCGTGCTGTCCAACAGGGTGGCCCTGATGCCAGGAGCATCCGGGTGGTTGCCCGAAATCACGAACTCGTCCCGCTTCAGATCATCGAAACTCAGGCGAAGATAGGAGGGCTTGTCCTCAAGCGAGGTCATGAAGAGCTCGGGCCGGGAGTCGACGGGGTTCAATCGACCCGCCGGACCGGCACGCCTCGACTGGAGACCCTCCAACCGTTCCTTGTGCCTCACCCCCCAATGGTTCTCGACCACCACCTTCCCCTTGAACAGGTGGACCTGATCGAGCTCATCCGGACTCGAAATCACTCCGAACTCGGTGCCCAGGTCCGTCACCAGCAGGTCGGGAGTCTGCACCTGAAAGCCCACCCCCGAAGGTGGCACCACGAAGTGTGAAATCCCCAAACTCTGGTAGATCCGATCGTCATCGTGAAGCGTCAGGTCCGCCGGAGCACGGACCAGCGCCTGGACGCCGCTCTGGAGGGTCAACTCCACTCCACCTTGACTGAGCTGGAGCCTTGACCCCTTCTCGAGCGTCAATCCGCCTCCGTCTCCATCCTCCTCACTCGCATGCGTCACTTGGAAGACCGCATCCTCACTGTGCCGGATGGTCAGCAGCGGCTCCGCGGGTTTCATGAAGACGCCCTTCATGACCATCGCCACGAGCACCAGTACGGCCGCGGCGGCCATCGCCGACTGCTTGAAATAGCGGCGCTTCTGACGACGAACCACCTCGTCCATCGAAAACACACTGGGCGGGGCCCCTTGATCCGAGAGCTTCTGGATCAGGATCCCATGAAGATCCACCATCCTCACGAATTGCTCCTGCGCCTCATCCTGCTCGATGAGGAACTCCTCCAATTTCCGGAACCCTTCTTCGTCCAGACTCCCGTCCAGCAGAGACCAAACCGATTTCTCGAACTCATCGGGATTCATGACAATTCTCCTTTCGCAAACAGGTAGGAACGAACGCAGTTCCGCAAGGATGTACGGAGCCTGAACAGGGTGACGCGGAGGGATTGATTGGTACGACCCGTATCCTTGGTGAGCTTCTCCAGCCCACCGCTTCGCGACGAATAGCGAACTTCCAACAAGCGGCGGTTTTTTTCGGACAACTTCGACATGCAGTGCTCAAGCGCCTCCCGCTGTTCTTCGATCAACCCAGGATCACGGTCCTGTGTCTTGTCCGCGAGAGACGTGCTCAACTCGTCGTTGAAAACAAGCACACCACGGCGGCGGGCCTCCTTGCGCCAGTGCTCAAGCACCTTGAAACGGGCGATCGAACAGGCCCATGCCCCGAAATTGGTGCCCAGCTTGAAGGAAGCCCGCTTCTCCCAAAGGACGATGTTGACTTCCTGCAGGATGTCCCGGACATCGGGACTTCCCGGGATCTGCGTGATGATGAACGACCGGATGATCTCCTGATGATCAATCAGCAGGGAAACGAACTGAGCCGGTTCGGTCTTCACAAGGTTCGGAGTAGCGGGTCACGTCGGGAAATCCGTCTCATCGACAAGGCGGACGTTCATTCATCAGAAACCGGGGATGGGGCGGTCAAGGGAATCTATCGGCGCCGGCGCAGGCCCAACCCCAACAACCCGAATCCGAGGAGCCCGATCGTTGATGGCTCGGGGATCGCAACGATCTGGAAGCCACTGATGGCACCACGGCCACCGTCGGGCGACTCGATATCGATGGTGAAACCGCTGGCGGTCAGGCCACTGACAATCGTGTAATTCGAGTAGTCCGCTCCGGTTTCGCTGTTGTCGCTCAAGAGGTAGGTGCCGTTGAAGATGTTCGGTGTCGTCGCTGGATCGTCATCTTCGACGAATACGGTGGTTCCCGAGCCACCACTTGGTGTGACGAGGAACTCACTCCGGCGCACGTTGCTGCCCGTATTGCGGCGGTCCGAGTCCGAGTAGATGATCACATTGTAGCCGTTGGTCGTGAAATTGGTGCCCAGGCCGGAAATGGTAAGCTGAAAGTTGTCCTGAGGAGTGCCATCGCCATGAGCACCGTTCAAGGCGAGGTAGGAATTGAAGAGGTTGTCGTCCGAGATGCCATTGGACAGTTCCCCTTTGAGCGACGCCTGGCTGGCTGCATAACCGACGAACCAGGTGGCGGCCGTCGCCGAGTTGGTCAGGGTTGAGCTGAGGGTGGCTGCCGAGCTGTTGCCACCATCATCAGCCAAGGTCGTAGTGGCGAATATTTGTGCGGCGGCAGCGTTCGTCGCACCATTGCCCACATTGACATTGTTCCAGCTGGTATTGCCGTCGATGCCAGCCGACTCGCTACCGGTGAGTTCATGGTCCGCTTGGTTGGCTCCATCGTCTCCCACATGGAAATTCACGCTGATGGTGAGCGCGCTCGCACCCAAGGCACCCGAAAGGGCAAGGATTGGAACCAGGGAGGAGACGCCGGGAATGGTCGATTGGGGAATCATGGTCGCTTGAGAATCTGAAGCAGTCGGACCACGTGGCCCGACTGGGGTCGGATGCTGGTAATGGTGGCCCGGAACGCTTCGTTAACAAAAAAGCGCGAATTTCGCGGGAAGCCCCCGAGATCGGCGCATACCGTGGAAATGGTCAGTCATTCCAGATCAGGTGGTCTTATCCCACCGGCGCCAGAGAGCCACTGGATCTCGTCCTTCCCAACATCCCATCATGGGCTGCTCGGAGGCAGCAACTCGACCCGGAGGAAATACTGGTGAGCCGCTTCGGGAGAATCGGGGATGTCGACCTCCTGCGAGGTGGATGACCCGGATCCTGAAGCCGGCACGTTGTCGAGCAGGGTATCCCAGCTGTCGAGATCGGTGCTTTCCTCGATCCGATACACGGCGCCCGGGGCCGACGGCCAGGTGAGCATCAGGCTGGTGGTTGTGTGCGGCAGCATGGCGAGATTGAAGTAACTCGACCGACTCAGCGGGTCCGTCCCGGTCCGCAGTTCCTCACCATCCAGGAACTGGTCGCCATCGGTATCAGGATTCTTCGAATCCGTTTCCGTCAAACCCACCAAACCATTGCCGTCGGCATCCTCAAGCGCGTCAGTGAGTCCATCGATGTCGCTGTCGACCAAATCCCGACCGTCCACGGTGAAGTCGATGAGGAATGGATCATCCGCCAGGGGACGGAACGCATCGCCATCCCCTGAGCCCACCGCGAAGGTCGGCCAAAGCGCTCCATACTCACCCCAACCCTCGTCGAGGGCGGCCGCCATCTCACGGGCCAACTCCAAAACCAGTTCGGGGTGGCTGCTTGCGAGGTTGTCGGACTCGTCACGGTCCACCGACAGGTCGTAGAGCTCGAATTGCTCGGCCGCATCCTTGTAGTAGAAGTAGATCAGCTTGTAATCGTTGCGACGGTAGGCGGTGAAGAAGCTCGAGTTCTGCGAGTTCGGCTGATGACGAAGCAGCGTCTGTTCCCGGTGGGTCCCGGGCGTCGAGGTGAGGTAGGGACTCAGGTCCACGCCGTCCATGTCCGGATGGGGGACGTCCGCCACGGCGAGGATGGTCGTTGGGATGTCGACCACCGAGACGATGTCGTGCTCCACCGATCCCTGCCCGATGGGCAACTGCTGCTGGAAGGGGTTGGACGGGTTGTGCTTCGCCCATGCCACGAAGAGAGGCACATGATACCCGCCTTCGTAGCAGTTCGCCTTCTTCCCGCGGATCGGATAGTCATTGAAGGTACTGCTGCCGATCTGTCCGCCGCTGTTCAGCGCGGGTGAGTCGCTGCCGTTGTCTCCGGTGAAGATGATCAGGGTGTTCTCGGCGACGGCCGGATCCAGGGCTTCCAACTCCAGCAGCTTCGCGCGGATCTGCCCGAGCGAGGTGTCGACCCCCTCGACCATGGTGGCGAACTTCTGGTGGTTTGAGTTCACCCCGGCACTGTAATCCCCCGTCGCGTTCGGATTCGTGGTGAATGGCGAGTGGACGGCGTAGTAGGACATGTAGGAAAAGAACGGCACGCCATCATCGACCGCGTCCTCGATGGCGTCATTCATCGCCTCGGTAAGCGCTTCGGTGAGCCATCTACCATTTCCATGGTAGTCCTCGATGTATGGCACCGGATTGCTGCCGCTCGAGAACCCGGGATTGCCGACGTATCTACCGGGGGCTCCGGCGCCGCTCCCACCCAGGTTGATGTCGAATCCAATCGCCCGCGGGTCCTCGGTCGCGTCACCCCGCGCTCCGAAGTGTCCCTTACCGCAGTGAATGGATCGATAGCCTTGATCGGACAGGAGTCCCGGCAAAGTGACATCCGTCACTTCCATCCCGCGATAGCGCCAGTTGTTCGGGCTACGGTGGGTGGCGACATTCGATCCCGTGGGCCTCTCGTACGTTCCGTTCAGATTGAGGTGGACGGTCACTCCGTGGCGCGGCGCATTGAAACCGGTCATCAACGAGGTCCGGGTCGGACTGCAGACCGGTAGGGCATAGGCCTGTGAAAACTTCATGCCATCGTCGGCCAGTTGCTCCAGATTCGGGGTCTGATAAAAGGTGTTGAATGCCCGTATCACCGCTGGAGCTCCATCGGTATAACTGTCGTAGGAGAATGGCTCGGACGTATCCATCACCCCCCAGTCGTCGACCAGACAGAGAATCACGTTGGGCCGCGCAGGTCCGACCGTCACCTCCACATCGGCACTCGCGCTGCCTCCACTGCTGGTGGCCGTCAGCGTGTAGGTCGCCGTGGCTGTCGGGTTGATCTGATACTGGCTCAGGCCGGTCACATCGACGTTGCCCGGATCAAGGGTCAGGGAGTCCGCATTCCCGACACTCCAACTGAGCTGCACCGGATCCCCGGCTCCCACGTAAAGATCATCGGCCACAAAACTGTGGATGACCGGAGGAAGAACCACGCCCCCATCGCCGGCGATGATCTGGAATCCACTGATGGCTCCTCGACCACCATCGGGAGAATCCATCTCCAGGGTGAACTCCGATGCGCTCAGGCCGCCGATGACCACGTAGTTCGAGTAGTCCGCGCCATCATCGACTCCGTCACTCGGAATGTAGGTCCCATCGAAGATGTTCACGACGCTTGCTCCGTCGTCGTCCTCAACGAATCCGTTCATCGGAGCCCCGCCATCAGGCGTGATCGTGTAGAGACTCTGACGGACGTTGTTGGTGCTCGTATTGCGGCGATCGGAATCCGAATAGATGATGAGGCTGTAGCCCTCGGTGGTGAAGTCCGCCCCGAGACCCGCCACATTCAACACAAAATCGTCGCCGGCATTCGTGGCCAAGTAGGAATTGAAGAGACTGTCGTCGGAGATCCCATTGGTGAGTTCATTTTCATCGGAGGCAGATGAGGCCGCATAGCCGACGAACCACGAGCCGGTCGCCCCCGTTCCCGGGCTCGAACTGATCGTGGCGGCCGATGCATTCCCCACGTCATCGACGAGAGGAGTGGGAGCGAAAATCACCGCTCCACCATTCACCGCAGGGTTTCCGACACTGATGTTGTTCCAGTGACTTCCATCCAGTGGCGTGAGGCCTGCCGACTCCCCCGACTCCAGTTGGTGATCCGCAAGGGCATCGGTATCATTCGCATGAAAATTGACACTGATCGAAGTCGCCGTGGCTGCAGGGTTCACGGTGACATCCACGGTTTCCGTCACCGTGGTGGATCCATCGCCCGCGGTCAGGGTGTAGGTCGTTGTCTCCGTTGGATTGACCACCAGCGAACTACTCCCAAGGACATCGATCCCACCCGGGTCGAGAAGCAAACTGGTCTCGTTCTGTACTGTCCAACTCAGCGTGACCGGGTCTCCCGCATTCACCGTGAGCACATCCGCATCAAACGTGTTGATGGCAACAGCACCGGGAGCCGCAAGCACCAGATCGACACCATCGTCATCGTAGACAATTTCCGCATTCAGCCCCACGAAGCCCGAGACGTCCTCCGTGCTGAACTTCGTCGCATCCGCCCGGGATCCATAGCTGATAAGCGGAATGACCCCGGCTCCGCCTGTGTAGGAAGAACCATCAATGGTCAGGGTAGCGCCCGATTGGAGGGTGAAACCACCGGTCGTATCGATGGCATCGACCCCGGTTGCTCCAAGCGTGAAGTCCAACCTGGCACTCGAACGCAGCACCACAGGGGTGGCACCCGCAGTGACCACGGCGGCATCACCCACGATCGCGAAGGTCGTGGCGAAGTCTCCGACACCAAGGTCACCGCCAAGGTCGAAATCTCTGGCCGACGTGCCTGAGTCGACCGAAAGGAAACCTGTTCCCGAGAGCGTGTAGGTCGATGTGCCGCCGGTGGCATTCCCGCCCATGTCCAGACCGCCGATGCTGAAGGCGCCTGCCTGATGGTTGATCTGTGTGCCATTTCCCACCGCTCCTCGACCCACATTGACATTGGCATTCACACTCAGGCTGCCACCCGCGTTGTTGATGTTGAACACATGGCCCGCACGCACATTGAGCGCGTTCGCCGCGGAGGGTGTGACCCCCCCGGTCAGGTCCGTGATGCCGGATCCCCCTCCATCCAGCACACCCGAATCGTTGCCATCCGGCACGTCGTCATCAGACCAGTTGGTCGCCGTGTTGTAATCCGTGTCGGTGCTACCATCCCACGTCCGGGTGGCGGCAGACGAACTGATCGCAGTCAACATGAGCAAGCCGAGTAGGGCCCCTGGTCTTGGAAGTCTCTTTCGAGGATCGGTGGTAATCACGAACGAACGGGTAGTGGGCTGGGCAGTCGGAAAACCGAAGGGAGAAACGGCAGGGATCGCACGGATCACGGGGCAAACACAGGATGCGGCGAACGACGGGCGGAACCGGAAAGTTCCACCCGTCGGAGATTCGCCACGGAAGATAGGCGTCACCAGGAGGTCAAGGGGTTGGGAACTCTTCCACGACGTAGAAGAACTTGTCGTCAACCGGACGCGGAATGGACAAGGTATTGTTCGGAGGCGTCGCAAGGATGCCATTCTGTCCTGTGACAATCGGCCAGGTGGCGGGATCGCTGTCCAGCGAAGCGCTCCCCCTCAGGTTGTAGGACATGCCTGCCAAGCTGTTCCATTCAAAATCCAGATTCGCTCCATTCCCCACCACACTCAGCTTGAGCGGATCGGCAGGCAACCCTGTGCCCCCGATGATCTGGAAACCACTGATGGCCCCACGTCCACCATCGGGTGAACTGATCTCAAGGCTGAAGCTCGCAGAGGTCAGTCCTTCAAAAATCACGAAGTTGGAGTAGTCATCGCCATCATCCACGTAGTCGCTGAAGACGTAGGTGTTGTCGAAGATATTGATCCCATCTGCCGGGTCATCGTCCTCGACGAAGGCCGTGACCGCACTCCCGCCGGAGGGTGTCAGGGTGTAGAGACTCTGCCGTTTGTTGGCACTGTTGTTACGGCGGTCGCTGTCGCTGTAGATGATCAATGTGTAGCCCCCGCTGGTATACTCCGACCCCAAACCACTGATATCCAGAATGGCAAGGTCCGCTGGAGTTCCATCTCCGTTCGGGCCGTTAAGGGCGAGATAGGAGTTGAACAGATTGTCGTCATCTCCCGGGAGGCCCAGCTCAAGCGCCTCCGAGGCCGCACTTGCCGCATAACCGACGAAATAACTGCTGTCGACCGAGGGAGCGATCGTCGCAGCACTGGCATTGCCGGTATCATCGATCAGTTGGGTCGACGGAAAGAGCGCTTCACCCTCATGATTGCTGGGCACACCCAAATTGATGTTCGTCCAGAACTCGCCATCGACCGGCACAAAGCCCGCGGTTTCTCCCATCGTGAGTTGATGGTCGGCAAGGGCATCCAGATCATCGACGTGGAAATTCACGCTGATGGTCGGTCCGGATGGGATCACCGGATACTCAGGCATGATCACGATCTCAAAGGTCGCGGTGACATCCGCATTCACGCCATCCGATGCCGTGAGGGTGTAGAGCATGTTTTCTGTGGGATTGACGTCCACGGAACTATCCGAGGTCACATCGCTGTCCACGGGAGGGTCGATCAGATTGTCGGCCGTGAGAGTCAGGCTCGTGAAATCATCAGCGACCCAACCGAGGGTCACCAGACCACCGGAGAACACATACTGCTGGCTCCCGGAAAACGAATCGATCACAGGCCCGACCGAGACCACCACATCCGACCCGACACTCCCGGAAGCGTTGGTTGCGGTGAGCGTGTAGGTCTCGCTTGAAACCGGATTCACCACGTAGGGGGGCGTCACCGCCGTCACATCGATACCACCGGGATCGAGGGTCAGGCTATCCGCGCCGGAAACACTCCAATTCAAACTCACAGGATCGCCCGTGCCGACCTGGGTATCATCGGCCGTGAAGGAATTGATCTGAGGAAGGACGAAGACGGCAAGGGTGTCGTTGACGGTGCCAACTCCATCACCCGCGCTCAGGGTGTAGGTGGTCGAGACGGTCGGATTGACCACGGTGCTTCCATTGGCGTCGACAGGTGCGCCATCCAGCGTGACCGTGGTGGCCCCTTGGGTTGCCCAACTCAAGGTCACTGGCTCGCCAGGGGCAACCGTGTAGAGATCCGTATCGAAAGAGGTGATGGCAAGTCCACCGGGATCACCCGCCACGAGCACCAGATCGATGCTGTCTTCATCGTGGACGACATCGACATCGTAGCCGGCGAATCCTGAAATGTTCTCGGTGCTGAACTCCGTGGCGTCCGTCCGCGAGCCGTAGCTGAAAAGCGTGATGGTGCCGGCTCCTCCGGTATAGGACGAACCATCAACGGTCAGCACTGCCCCGCTCTGGAGGGTGAAGCCTCCCGTGGTGTCGATTGTATCGATCCCGGTTGCACCCAGACTGAGGTCGATGATCGCACTCGAACGAAGCAGCACGGGAGCTGCATTCAGGGACACCGTGGCAACATCCCCCTCGATCGCGAAAGTCGTATCGAAATCTCCACTACCCACATCGCCACCAATGTCGAAGTCTCGTGCCGAGGCTCCTGCATCGATGGAAAGGATGGCCGTGCCGGAAAGCGTGTAGGTGGATGTGCCGCCGGTGGCATTACCACCCATATCCAGCCCACCGATGTTGAAGGCTCCGCCCGAGTGGTTGATCTCATTATCATTACCCGCGACACCTCGACCCACATTGACGTTCGCATTCACGTTCAGGATGCCACCAGCATTGTTGATGTTGAAGACATGGCCGCCCCGGACATTGAGGGCATTTGCAGTACTCGGACTGATCCCACCCGCCAGATCCGTGATGCCTGTGCCGCCGCCCCCGAGGACTCCGCTATCATTGCCATCGGGCACATCGCCGCCCGACCAGTTTCCGGGGACGTTGTAGTTGGTATCCGTATTGCCATTCCAGGTTCGGACGGCGGCATTCGCGCTCGAACTTGCCATCGCCGCGATGCCCAACGCGGCGCCGAGCTGGAGTCTCATCTTGTAGTTTCCCGGGTTTTTCATGCTTCTGTGTGTGGTTCAGCTGAGGAACTCTTCGTCATCGCCATCAACTCCTTCCGACCCTGCCCATGGGTTCAGGAACAGGGAGTGGAAGTGTTGCAATGTCACCTCATCGAATACGCCTGTTGATGACGTCCCCCCTCCATGCGTTAACAGTGAACTCGAGCTTTTCGCGGGAAAGTTCGTAACCCCCTTGCCTCCCCTTTCCTCATGCGGGGGCCTTACCCACCGACATTCCGCTCCCCGAGGGACGCGGAAGCACGGAAAGCCCGACGTAGAGATCCGGGGGTCACTTCACGAACTCGACGCCAACGGCATCGGCACGCCACGCCGGCCACGGCAGCAGTGCTTCACCCTCTCCGCGTCCGTAGGCCCCCTGAAGAAAGCGCCCGCAGGATGACAGCCGGAAGCGACAGACTCCCCCACGCTCTCCCTCGGACCACCGCCCGACATAAACTCCGTCCTGCTCGGTCAATGTGCAGCTCCCCCCCGGATAGCGCCCCTTCCACGCGGCGCCATCCTGCTCGAGATGCAATTCACCGAAGGCCGACTCCCAGACACCCGACACATCGGCTTCGGTTCCAGCAACCCCCGATCGGAGCTGATCCATCGGAATCTCAAGGGCGATCCGAGTGCCGCCCGAGGCATCAAGAATGCGTGTCTTCACCATGCCAGCCTCCCAATCGATATCCATCACCCCGGCATTGGGTTTCGTGTAGGCCGTGCCGATCCGGTTCGGGTTGGCGCCCGGTGGATCCCATTGCTGGTTCAGACTGCTCGATGTCAGATCATAGATCGGATAGAGTCCGGGACGTTCGACCAGACTCACCTCCGCCCAGTGGGTGTCGCCCGACAGGAGAATCACCCCTTCTGCCTTCGTTTTCTCCAGCAGCGCAAAGAATCGCTCCCGCTCCTTCGGCATGTTGGCCCATGCCTCATAACCATTGTGACCGCTGCCGAGTTGGGTCGACAGGCCGATCAGGCGCAGCCTGGCCGGTTTATTGAGTTCCTCCTCAAGCCATGCCCACTGCGCTTCACTCATCATCCTCTGGGGTTCGTCATCCCGGAGCGCGCGATACCTTCCCAGCTCTGGGTAGGGCTTGGCGTCATCGCGGATGAGATCCGATCGGAACGTCCGCAGATCCAGCATCAGGCACTGGATACGGCGGTCTTCAGGTCCGAGCATGGAGGAAGCGTGGATCCCCTCACGCTTCCGCCGGACACTGCCGGCTGGCTCATCAAAGAAATCGAGGAAGATCTCCTTGGAAGCCTCCCGGGGTTTGTAGTTTTCTCCCGAGTCGTCGGCTCCGTAGTCGTGATCATCCCAGGTGGCGATCACACGTGCCGTGTCGGTCAACGCCCGCCACCCGGGATGCCGTGCCAGCCGGCGGTACTTCATCCGTAGTAATCCCATGTCCTGGGTATCCCCGTAGATGTTGTCGCCGAGGGCGAAGTAGAGCTCGGGCTTCTCCTTCCCGAGGGTGTCCAGCATCGGGCATGGCTGTGACTCCCGGAAACACGAGCCCCACGCAATGCGCGTCGGCGCGAAACCCGGCTCCACCTCCTTCGGCGCGCGATGATCCAATCCCGGGGACGCAGAGGCCGGTTCGGGCTCGAAGGCCCCTGCGGTCGCTCCGTCCGCCTCGACCCACTCGAACTCGATCAAGGTCGCGGCGTGATCACTCGGAAACACCGCTTCGGTCCTGGGCGCCCGGGCATCCTCCGGATTCAGCGGAAACACCGTTGCCTTCACCGGTTGCAGGGCAGGGCGGCCGATGGCGTTCTTCACATACAGCCGGTCGATCCGCTCCGGAGGGTCCGGACTGCCGTCCTCCCGCTGGTCACCTCGCGGAGTCCAGGTAGTTCCCGGATGCTCGGCCGGATCCGCATGGACCACACGGAACGCATCATCAAACCCCGCCGAGTGCATCAATCGACTGATCGGCAACGCCAGAGGACGCCGATGCGGAAATTTCTCCGCAGCCCGAGCCGTCCAATCGAGATGGGATGAGCAATTCCAGTCCCCGCCGACCAGTACCGGCACTTGGGCATCAAGGAGGCCCCTTCGGTCCAGATCATCCAACAAGGCCTGTGCCTGCTTGAAGCGATCGGACAGGGTCGTGTCACAGGCCAGCAACTCCTCATCGCTCGGCGAGGGCTCGGCCACCGACGCCCACTGCACCGGAGCCCGGTGGTCGAGCCAGATGCTCCACGCCACGAATTCCCGCCCTGCATCATCCTTCAACCTCGCCCCCAGGCCATGCCACGGATGCTGGAAGTCTCGCTCGATCGGCGTGAAGCGGGTCGCCACCGCCAGATGCGGGCTCTCCCCCTGCCAGAAGTTCCACCCCAGCTGCTTCGACACCCACGCTCCCAGAGTCTCGTCCATGCCCTCCAGCGGGTAGCTCTCCTGCCACAAGACCACGTCCGCCTTGCTGTCCTTGATTACCTTCAGCACCCGCTCTTTCCCCGCTGGACCATACGGGTTCGACCCCCTCTCGGTATTCCAAACCAGCACCCGCAGGGGCTCTTCTGCAGCGAGCAAACCCACCCCTAGAATTCCGAGCATTACACGAACAAACATCACCATATCAGCGAATACCGATCAAATACTGCCATCCTTACAGGCGTATCTGCTTCCTCCACCGACCACCATCAACCGCCTGCATAACACCCCGTGCGCTCAGCCAGATCCGCCTCATTGGACCACGGAGCATTCCCCCTCATTTCAGCTTTGCGCGGGTGCCCGCCATTCCCAAGACTCCCGCACATGTTCATCGTCCTCGAAGGCATCGACGGAACCGGCAAGTCCACGCAGGTCCAACTCCTCGCCGATTGGTTCCGCAGTCAGGGGCGCGAGGTCGTGACCAGTCGTGAACCCACCGATCAACCGTGGGGAAAGAAGCTGCGCGAGTCCGCCGCGACCGGACGCCTGTCGCCGGAGGACGAACTGGAGTATTTCCTCAAGGACCGGAAACAGCACATCGACGAGCTGATCCGTCCCGCCCTCGATGCCGGGAAGGTCGTCATCCTCGATCGCTACTACTTCTCCACCATGGCCTATCAGGGGAGCCGCGGTTTCAACCCACGCGAAATCCGCGCCAAGAACGAAGCCTTCGCCCCCCGTCCCGATCACCTGTTCATCCTCGATCTCGATGTCGATGCCGCCCGCGAGCGGATCGGTGCCCGCGGCGACACCACCAACGAGTTCGAAAAGCGCGACTCACTGGCCAAATGCCGCGAGATCTTCCTCGGCCTTGCCGAAGAGCCCTTCGTCCACGTCATCGATACCAATCGCCCCATCGCCGAGGTCCAGGCCAGCCTGCGCGAGGCCTTGCAGTGAAAAGTCCGGCCACCCGGACTTCATCACTCCTCCGGCCACCCGGACTTCATCACTCCTCCGGCGACTCGCCCAGCACCCGTTCCTCCGCCGGTGAAGGAAGCCCTTCCGCACCAGCAGGGAGTGGTTCAACCACCGTCTTCGCGGACTCAACGACCGCGAACAAGAGCAACCACAGGACGAATCCCAGGCCCGGTCCAAGGCGGAAAAATCCCCGAAGCACGGCAAGCCAGTGCCCTTGGATCACCGATGCGAACGGTTTGGACAAATGTTTTCTGAAAACAGACCATAGGAAGCCATCACTTCCGATAGCATGCTCCAAAGCCCAAACCCGTGCACTCTCTATCACTCATCTCATTCGTCCTTTTCTTCGTCTTCGTCATCGGACTGTCGGTCTGGAAAAGTCGACGAGCAGCTGGAGCCGACCAAAGTTCTTCCGACTTCTTCCTCGGAGGCCGCAGCCTGACCTGGCCACTGATCGGGATCTCGATCGTCGCGGCAAATATCTCGACCGAGCAAATGGTAGGCATGGCCGGCTCAGCCGCTGGCGGCACGGGGCTCGCCGTGAGCGCGTGGCAGCTTCTTGGTTCGGTCTTCATCGTGGTGGTTTCGATGTCCCTTCTCCCGCGCTTCCTGCGGGCCGGCATCTACACCATGCCTGAGTTCCTCGAGTATCGCTACAACCGCACCGCACGCGGCATCATGGCCATCCTCACGGTCATCATCTACGCCGTCGTGATGCTTCCCGCGGTGCTCTACTCCGGTGGCGTGACGATGCGCGCCATCGTGGGGCTGCCGCTGTGGCAAGGGGTGATCATCATCGGTGCGATCGGGATGTTCTATTCCACGCTCGGCGGCCTCAAGGCCATCGCCTGGGCCGACCTCGTCCAGGGGCTCGCCCTGATCGGCGGCGGACTGCTCGTCTTCTTCTTCGGGTTGAAAGCCGTCGGTGGCTGGGAGGCCTTCACCACCACCAATGCCGACAGCCTTCACATGATCCTGCCAGCGGACCACCCGGAACTCCCGTGGACCGGCATCCTGTCGGGCATGTGGATCGTGATGATCTACTACTGCGGCCTGAACCAATTCATCGTGCAGCGAAATCTGGCCGCCAAGACGCTGAAGCACGGCCAGCTCGGCATGATCTTCGCCGGAGCGCTGTGGCTGCTGGTGCCATTCGCCATCGTCATGCCCGGACTCATGGCGAACCAGCTTTTCGCCGACAAGCTGCCGACGCCCGACGCCGCCTTCCCCACCCTGATCAAGGAGCTCATCCCACCGGGAATCAGCGGCCTCATCTATGCGGCCATCGCAGGTGCCGTGACCTCCACCCTCGCCTCGCTGCTCAACTCGTCCTCGACGATTGCCACCATGGACATCTACCGCGGACTCATCAATCCAGAGGTGAGTGAGAAGAACCTCGTCTGGCTCGGTCGGTTGCTCACCGTGGGCATCGTCGCCATCGGCTGCACCATCGCCCCCGTCCTCGATAACCCGGAATTCGGCGGCGTCTTCAAGTTCATCCAGCAGTTCCAAGGCTACATCTGGCCCGGCGTGGTCGCCGCCTTCGTGTTCGCCTTCCTCATGCCGAAGGCACCCCAGGCCGCCGGTGCGGTCGCCCTGCTTCTCGGCCCCCTGTTCTACGGCATCCTCCAGTTCACCCAGGAAACGCACGGGCTGTTCTTCCTCCACCAGGTGCTCATCGCCTTCCTTGGGGTGTCGACCGTCATGCTGATCATGACCCTGGTCAATCCACTCTCGGAACCCCGCACCCTCCCGATCCGCGAGGAAGTCGCCATCAAGACCGAGCCCGTCGTGAAAATCTGCGGTGCACTCGTGATCGCAGGCGTCATCGCCTTCTTCATCATTTTCCGCTGATCGGGCGCCGTCCCTCAGCATCCATCCTGCAAACCACCGGACCTCCATCGACCCATGTCCCTGATCGCCCAACTCGAACCCCTGACTCTTCCGACGTACCCGCTGGGCGCCCCGGAGAAGAACCCGCTCTTCTTTGAAAAGCGCGTCTATCAGGGTTCCTCGGGAAAAGTCTACCCTGTGCCCTTCGTGGACAAGGTGCACGACGTCCCCGAGGACATCACCTACACCTCCGCGCGCCTGGAGAACGACTTCATCCGGCTTGTCATGCTCCCGGAGATCGGTGGGCGCATCTTCCTCGGGCAGGACAAGACAAATGACGATTACGACTTCTTCTACAGAAACGATGTGATCAAACCCGCCCTCGTCGGCCTGGCCGGCCCATGGATCTCAGGCGGCGTCGAGTTCAACTGGCCCCAGCACCACCGCCCCGGGACCTTCATGCCGGCCGATGTGCACATCGAGCACGAGGAAGATGGCAGCGCCACGGTCTGGATGTCTGAGCACGACCCGCTCAACCGCCTGAAAGGCATGCACGGAATCCGCATCCGTCCGGACTCCTCGCTCATCGAGCTCCGCGGCCGCCTCTACAACCGCACGCCCCTCACCCACACCTTCCTCTGGTGGGCGAATGTCGCCGCCATGGTGCACGACCAATACCAGTCTTTCTTCCCGCCGGACGTCAACTACGTCGCCGATCACGCCGTGCGGGCGCTCTCCTCATTCCCGGAAGCGAACAACCCCTACTACGGCGTCGACTACCAGAACCGGCCCGGCGCCAACGACCTGTCGTGGTACGAGAACATCCCGGTGCCGACCAGCTACATGGTCTGCCAGACCCTCGCTGACTTCTTCGGTGGCTACGACTTCAAGGCCGATGGTGGATTCGTCCACGTCGCGAACCGCCACATCGCCCCCGGCAAAAAGCAATGGACCTGGGGCAACCACGACTTCGGATGGGCATGGGACCGCGAGCTGACCGATGAGAATGGCCCCTACGTCGAGTTGATGGCGGGCGTCTACACCGACAACCAACCGGATTTCACCTACCTCCTTCCCTACGAAACCAAGACCTTCTCGCAATTCTGGTGGCCGATTCAGGGGATTGGCCCCGTCCAGGCGGCCAACCAGCAGGCCGCACTGCACCTCACCATCCGTGACGACCGCACCATCCAACTCGGCCTGAATGTTTCGGAACCCACGAGCGGAGAGCTCACCATCTCCCGCCATGGCGAGGTGATCGGAGCCTTCCCGATCAACCTGAAACCCGGTGAAGCATGGCAGGACAAGTCGCTCGCCTTCGAGGGTGAGAACCCCGCCGCAGTGCTTGCCGAGTTCCGCGATGATGAAGGCAAGCTGCTCCTTGATTTCCGCCCGATCGACGTGAGCACGCTGCAACGCGACCGCGTCCAGGCCACCGAGCCACCGACGGCCGACGAACTCGAATCCGCCGACGAGCTCTTCTTCACCGCTGAACACCTCGAACTCTATCGCCACCCGACCCGGGCGCCCGAGCCGTATCTCGAACGCTGCCTGGAGATCGACCCGGCTGACTTCCGCGCCAACCTCGCCCTGGGCAAGCGCCTCCTGCGTCGTGGCCTGCTCGAAGAAGCCGCAGCCCATCTGGAAAAGGCCATCGCCCGCCTCACCACAAGGCACCCGAACCCGGTCACCGGCGAAGCCCACTACTTCCTCGGACTCACGAAAGTCCATCTCGGCGAACCCGAAGCCGCCTACTCGCTTTTCTACAAGGCAACCTGGAACTACGAATGGCGCAGTAGCTCGTTCTATCAGATCGCCTGCCTCGATTGCCGGAAGGGAGACTTTGAAACCGCACTCGGTCACCTCGATCAATCACTCGCCACCAACCGCGACCACAACAAGGCCAGAACACTCACCGCCCTGGCGCTGAAGAAACTCGGCCGGGACTCCGAGGCATCCGCCATCCTCGAGGAACTGCTTGCCAGCGACCCACTCGACCACTGGGCCACCCACGTGAGCGGCGACATCGACAAATTCCTCAGCGGCACGCGGAACGACGCCCAGACCATTCTCGATCTGGTCTTCGACTACAGCGACGCCGGATTCAGGGACGAGGCACTGGCACTGCTCGCCCTGCATGACCAGCACGGCACCACCGACTGCGCGGTCCCCAACCCGCTCGAACGAAGCCAGATGACCGCCTACGCCAAGGCTTGGCTGTCCCGGGATCCCGCCGATCTGGCGACCGCCCGCCAGCAGGATCCGGCCCACTTCTTCCCGTCCCGGATCCACGAGCAGCTCATCCTCGAATGGGCCATGGAACCATCCGGTGACGACACCCTCGCCGCCTACGGATTGGGCAACTACTATTACGACCTGAAGCGACATCAGGACGCTCTCGAGATGTGGCGTATCGCCGCCACGTCCGACAACCCACAGGCCCACCGGAACCTCGCGCTCGCCCACTGGAACCTCAACAGGGATGGCGAAGCGGCCAGAGCCTGCTACCTGAAAGCCATTGCTCTGGATACTGACGACGCCCGCTTGGTCTCCGAGTTCGATCAACTTTGTCAGAAACTCAACGATCCGCTCGAGGACCGGCTCAAGTTCCTCGAATCCCATCGCGAAGCGGTTCTGCTGCGCGATGACGCCACCGTGGCACTCGCATCCCTCTACAACCTGACCGGCCGCCCCCAGGAAGCACTCGACCTCGTGCTTTCCCGCCGATTCCACCCGTGGGAAGGCGGCGAGGGCGCCGTGCTCAAGCAATACACCGACGCCCGCCTCCTCCTCGGCCAGCAGGCATTGGAGAATGATGATGCCCCGGGCGCCTACGAGCAGTTCTCGCTCGCCATGGACACGCCCGAGTCACTCGGGGAAGCCTACCACCTCCTCCAGGCCAAGGCCGACGTGAACTACTGGCTTGGCCGTAGTTTGCGCGCCATGGGCAGGGAAGAGGAAGCGCTGCAGCACTTCAAGCTGTCTGCGGAGGAAGAAGGCGACTTCAGCGAGATGGCCGTCACAAGCCACTCCCCCCTTTCCTACTTCCGTGGCCTGTCCCTGCGGGAAATGGGACGTGAGGAAGAGGCACGCCGCCTCTTCACCGGCCTTGCCGAATTCGCCCGGGAAGGACTCAGGACCAAGGCCAAGATCGATTACTTCGCCACTTCGCTGCCGAACCTGCTCGTCTTCGAGGAAGACCTCCAGAAGAGGCGCGATGCCGACCACCACCTTCTCATGGCTCTGGCCCATCACGGTCTGGAAGAAACGGAAAATGCGGTCACGGAACTCCGGAAAACCCTCGCCTTCACACTCACAGACCCGATGGCAGCAATGCTCAACCGCACCCTTTCGCTCAATCCTGCATGAAATCCCTCTACCTCCCCACACTCGTGTCGATCGGTGTCCTGAGCGCATCTCCCCAGCCGATCGAAACCCTCGACCTCGCTGGTGAATGGAAGTTCGCCCTCGATGCCGAGGACTATGGCATCAAGGAGGCGCCTGACCGATGGAAGTTTCCCGATGTCATCCAACTGCCCGGCATGGTCACCGCCCAGGGATTCGGCGACGAGCCGTCATTCGAAACCAACTGGACCGGTGAAACGTGGCGCTATCCCGACATGTTCGTCGAGTGGCAGGCGCCCGACAACTTCAAGTTCCCCTTCTTCCTCCAGCCGCCCCTGCATTTCCTCGGCCCGGCATGGTACCAGCGGGAGATCGAAGTCCCGGACGACTGGAAAGGCCATCCCGTCGACCTGTTTCTCGAGCGGGTCCATTGGCAGAGCACAGTGTGGCTCGATGGCAGGAAAATCGGAGAAGCGAACGCTCTCGGCACCCCCCATCGACTCCGTCTCGGTGAACTCGCACCGGGTACCCACACGCTGACCATGCGGATCGATAACCGCCTGGACAAGATCAACGTCGGTCCTTCCGCCCATAGTGTCAGCGACCAAACCCAGGGCAACTGGAATGGCGTGGTCGGCACCATGGAGCTTCAGGCACTGGCCGCCAGCCACATCGAACGGGTCGACCTGTTCCCATCGGCCGATGGCACCGTCCGGATCAAGGTCGATGGCCAACTCAGTGATCAGGTCGGCGAGGCGACCCTCCGCGTCGAAATCCACCCGGTCGGCGACAGCAACAAGACGACCTTTCTCAAATCCGAAGTGGTGAAGCAGGCGGCAGATGGAAGTTTCAACGCCGAACGCGTGGCCAAGGTCGAGGACCCGAAGCTGTGGAACGAATTCAGTCCCACGCTCTATCAGGCGACCGTCTTTCTCCAGACCGGCGACGACATGGCCGAGGACACCCACCACACCACCTTTGGCTTCCGCGAAATCGAGAACCGCGACGGACGCCTCATCCTGAATGGTGAGCCAGCCTTCCTCCGCGGCACGCTTGAGTGCGCGATCTTCCCGATACTCGGGCACCCGCCGACCGAGGTGGAACCATGGAAACGCATCATCCGCATCTGCAAGGCCCACGGCCTGAACCACATTCGTTTCCACTCGTGGTGCCCACCCAAGGCCGCCTTCATCGCAGCGGATGAACTCGGCTTCTACTATCAGGTCGAAGCATCCGCCTGGGCAAACGGAACTGCTGCGGTCGGATCAGGTCGCCCGGTCGATGCGTGGATCAATGCCGAAACCGAACGGATCCGCGAGGAGTACGGCAACCATCCGAGTTTCCTCCTGATGGCCTACGGCAACGAACCGGGAGGCCCGAACCACGCAAAGTGGCTCGCCGATTGGGTCAAGCGTCAGCAGCAGGCCGACTCCCGCCGGCTCTACACGACCGGTGCCGGGTGGCCGGTGGTCAAGGGAAGTGACTTCCACAACCCGTTCCAGCCACGCGTCCAGCGCTGGGGTGAAGGACTGGGCTCCATCATCAATGCCAAACCACCGCAGACCGACTTCGATTGGTCCGACTACCTCAGGAAACACACCGACGCCCCGGTCATCTCCCACGAAATCGGTCAATGGTGCGCCTACCCGAACTTCAAGGAGATCGACAAATACACGGGCTATTTCAAGGCACGAAACTTCGAGATCTTCCGCGAAGTGGCGCGTCGCAACGGCGTCCTGAAACAATCCGAGGACTTCCTCATGGCCTCCGGCAAGTGGCAGGCCCTTTGTTACAAGCATGACATCGAAGCCGCCCTGCGCACCGAAGGCTTCGGCGGGTTCCAGCTCCTCGACCTGCACGACTTCCCCGGCCAAGGAACCGCACTGGTCGGCGTGCTCGATGCCTTCTGGGACGAAAAGGGATACATCTCGCCTGAGGAATACCACGCATTCAGCGGCCCCATCGTCCCCCTCGCCCGCCTGAAGAAGATGGTCTACACCGCGAACGAGACCCTCGAGGCCGCACTCCAGCTTTCCCACTTCGGGCCGGAAGACCTCAGTGAGGCCACCCCCGTCTGGACCATCCGTCACGGCGAAAAGACCGTTGCCGGCGGCAAGCTGCCCGCCCGGCAGCTATCGAAATCCGCCCTTCACGACCTCGCCACCATTCGGGTGCCGCTCAATCAGATCGAAGCACCCGCCAAGCTCACCCTCAGTGTCAGCATCGAGGGAACCGACGCACGCAATTCATGGGATCTCTTCGTTTACCCGAATGTCATCAGCGAGGCCCCGGAAAAGAACTCCGAAAGCTTGATCACCAAGGACCTGAAAACCGCTCAGGAGGCACTCGCAGCCGGCAAGAACGTACTCTGGCTGGTGCCACCCGGTCAGGTCGCCGATGACTTCGAGCACCCGATCAAGACCGGCTTCTCCACCGTCTTTTGGAACACCGCCTACACGAACTGGCAGCCCCCGCATACCCTCGGTCTGCTCATCGAGCCCGAGCACCCGGCCCTTTCCCGGTTCCCCACCGACATCCACACCAACTGGCAGTGGTGGGAGATCGTCACCGGATCCCAGCCGTTCCTGCTGACGAAGCACGAGGACCTGATCCCATTCGTCCAACCCATCGACGACTGGTTCACCAACCGGAAACTCGGTCTCGTCTTTGAAGCAAAGGTCGGCAAGGGCAAGCTCATCGCCTGCAGCGCCGATCTCGAGAGCAGGCTCGACAACCGCCCTGCCGCCCGCCAGCTCCGCCACTCGCTGGAGACCTACCTTGGCAGCACGGAGTTCGACCCCGAAGTCACATTGACCGCTGCGGACCTTGCCGAACTCGTCGTTCAGCCCTCGAGGCTTTCCCGGATGAATGCCACGGCCAAAGCCAGCAGCGAAGCGAAGGGCTACGAGACCATGAAGGCCATCGACGGGGATCGCAGTACTTTCTGGCACAGCCGGTTCGAACCGAATCCCGCACTACCACCCCACACCCTGACCTTGACCCTCCCCGAAGCCATCGAGATCGAGGCGGTCCTCGTCACCCAGAGGCAGGACGGGAACAAGAACGGCCACCTCAAGACCGTCGAAGTGCTCAACGAGGACGGCGGGGTACTCGCCACCACCGAGGTGCGCGAAGGCGCCGGGAAGTTCCGGATCCCGCTGCCGGGCGCCATCAAGACCCGTTCCCTGACTCTCCGCATGCCCACCGTCGCCAATGGCAAAAATGCCGCCATCGCCGAGATCGACATCGTCCCATCTCCCCAGAATCCGTGAAACCGCTCCGCACCATCAGCAGCGCCCTTCTCGCCTGCACCTTGAGTACCTGCCTGCCACTCCTCGCCAACAGCCTGGACCTGTCCGGCACTTGGAAATTCAGCCTTGATGCCAAGGACCTGGGCCTGGCAGCAGGGCCATCGACCTGGGATTTCCCCGATACCATCAACCTCCCGGGCAGCACAGCCGCACAATCCAAGGGGCCCGAGTTCCAGATGGATCTCAAGCTCGACAAGGAGACCATGAACCGGCTCCGCGAGCGCCATCCCTACGTCGGTCCGGCATGGTACCAACGGGAGATCCGCGTGCCCGACGACTGGCGTGGCGACCACGATTCCATCCTCATCCTGGAGCGCGTCCTGTGGGAGTCCCGCGTTTGGGTCGACAAGCAGCCCGTGGGAGCACCTCAGAACTCACTTTCCGCCCCCCACCGCTACGATCTGACGGGCT
The DNA here is from genome assembly GCF_016595525.1 of Haloferula rosea. Classification (GTDB taxonomy): domain Bacteria; phylum Verrucomicrobiota; class Verrucomicrobiia; order Verrucomicrobiales; family Akkermansiaceae; genus Haloferula; species Haloferula rosea. The sequence continues at coordinate 183,693 of NZ_JAENII010000006.1, read as the reverse complement.
ACCTCAAGCCCGGGCAAACCCACACCCTCACGCTGCGTATCGACAACCGCCAGATGGTTCCCATCGGCGACATCGGCCATGCCTACACCGCAGGCACCCAAACGATCTGGAATGGCGTGATCGGTGACCTCGAGATCCAGCAGGTGCCCAAGGCACGCATCGATGACCTCCGCATCATGACCCGATCGGACGGGACCATGAAAATCACTGCCGCCGGCGACTTTCCCCCGCGCAGTCGACTCAGCGTCTCCATCTCCGAACCCGGGGCCACATCCACCACACGGATGCCGACCGTGAAGGACCTCGGTCAGAGCAAGACCTTCGTCGCACGCTTCGGGGCAGCGAAACCCTGGTCGGAACTTTCCCCCACACTCTATCAGCTCGAGATCCAGCTCCTCGACGAAGACGGGCAGCCGCTTCACCAGTTGACGCGCACCATCGGCTTCCGCGACTTCACGGCGAAAGGACGCGACCTGCTGATCAACGGCCAACCGACATTCCTGCGCGGCAATCTCGAATGCGCCATCTTCCCACAGACCGGCCACCCCGATGCCGAGGGACCACAGTGGGAAAAGATCATGCAGGTCTCCCGCGACCACGGACTGAACCACCTTCGTTTCCACTCGTGGTGCCCGCCGGAAGCAGCCTTCGAAGCCGCCGATCGCCACGGCATCTACCTGCAGGTCGAACTCCCGAACTGGACCTTCGAAATGGGCAAGAACCCGCCGGCAGACGAGTTCTTCAAGGCGGAAGGCGAGCGGATCTTCCGCGAATACGGACACCACCCGTCCTTCGTCATGTTTTCGCTCGGCAATGAACTGAAAGGCAACCTCAAACACATGGACGCCCTGATCGGGCACTTCCGCGAGATCGCGCCGGACATGCTCTTCACGTCCACCAGTTACGCCTTCTCCCCGCGCGGCCTGCTGCCCGGCCCCGAGGACGACTTCTTCATCACCCAGCGCTCCAAATCGGGCTGGGTGCGCGGTCAGGGATTCCTCAACACCACCTTTCCCTCGACCGACACCGACTACGCCGAAGGCCTCGAGTGCCTTGAAATCCCGCTCGTCACCCACGAGGTCGGACAATACGTCGTTTACCCGAATCTTGCGGAACTGCCGAAATACGAAGACACCCCGCTCCGCTCGACCGCGCTGGAGGTGATCAAGCAGGACCTCGAAGCCAAGTCGCTGCTCGATGACGCGGAACGGTTCACCCGCGACTCCGGCAAGCTCGCGGCACTACTCTACAAGGAGGACATCGAACGAGCCCTGAGAACCAAGGGGCTCGCCGGCATTCAATTACTACAACTTCAGGACTTCCCCGGACAAAGCACCGCAACGGTCGGGCTCCTCGACGCCTTCTGGGATTCGAAGGGCGTGATCACAGCCGACGAATTCCGGCAATTCTCCGATGCCGTGGTGCCGCTCGCACGGATGGAGAAGTTCGTCTGGGAGAACAGCGAAACCTTCACCGCTGATCTTGAACTCGCCAACTTCAGCGAGTTGCCGCTGGACGCCGTCGGATTCTCCGCACGTCTCATCGCACCCGGCGGAGAGGTCGTGGCCGAGCAGGCATTTGACGCTCGCCGGTTCCCGCTCGGCAACGGACTGGAGATCGGAGCTTTCCGCGCGGACTTGAGTGCCTTCACCCGCCCCGTGCAGCTCACGCTCGAGGTGTCGGGACCGAGCGAAGACATCACGAACTCCTGGCCGATCTGGGTTTACCCCAGGAACGCGCCAGCCGCGGAAAAGGACCTCATCATCCACCGCGGCACGACCGAAGAATGCATGGCCGATCTCGCAGCAGGCAAGTCCGTGCTTCTTCTGCCGCCCTCGGGCGCGGTTCGCAAATCCCTTCCCGCCCGGTTCATCCCGGTCTTCTGGTCACCGCTCCATTTCCCCAACCAACCGGGCACGCTCGGGGCAACCATCGAGACCGACCACCCGTTGTGGAATCATTTCCCGACCGACAGCCACACCAACTGGCAGTGGTGGGAACTGACGGCAACCTCCACCGCCGTCGACCTGAGCGGCGTGGATGCCTCCGTCGCGAAACCATTCCGGTTCATCGACAAGTACGATCGCAACGCCTTGCCAACCGGAATCTTCGAAGCCCGGGTCGGCCCCGGCAAACTTCTCGTCTGCACGCTCGATGTCGAATCCCGACCCGACGAGCGCATCGTTGCCCGCCAGTTGAAACGGGCTCTCATCCAGCGCATCCAGTCATCGGATTTCAATCCATCCGGCGTGTTGAGCCCATCCCAGCTCCAGGAGTTGATCGGCGAGACATCCCTCGTCGTCACCGCCAGCAGCGCCCACAGCACCACACCCGCGTCGCATGCCGCCGATGGCGACCCCACCACGCTATGGCACACCGACTGGACCACCGGCGAAAAACTTCCGGCCGACCTCACCATCGACCTTCTTGGTCCGAAGCCCATCCTTGGACTTCGATGCACTCAGAGGAAGGACATGGAGAACGGCCGGGTTTCCGCCTACGAGGTCGAGGTTTCCATCGATGGAAGCAAATGGTTGAAGATCGCCACGAATGGCAAACTGGCAAATTCCGGGAACACTCAGGAAATCCGCTTCAAGGACCCCATCAAGGCACGTTACCTTCGTCTCTCCATCCTTCGCGATCACGGCAACCGCGGTTTCGCCAGCATGGCTGAAATCGAACCACTGCTTGGAGACCCGGGTGACGTCCGCGATCTCGGCATCATCCCTGGATTCAACGACTGAAGAAACTCGTTCGATGAGCACACCCCACAAACCCACCGTCGCACTGCTGATCGAGACGTCCCGAGCCTATGGCCGGGATCTGTGTCTTGGCATCGCCGAGTATGCCCGAGGCCATGGGGAGTGGAATTTCCTCATCGAGGAACGCGACCTGCGCGGCGGCATTCCAGAGTGGCTCGAGACCTGGGACGGAGACGGCATCCTGTGCCGCCTCGCCGACCCCGAACTCGCCGACCTCCTCGCCGATGCCCCTTGCCCGGTCATCGACATCTACGGCCAGGTCCAGCACCCGAGGATCCCCTTCCTGGATACGGACCCGGATGCAGTCGCCGACATGGCCGCCCGCTTCTTCGTCAATGCCACCTTCTCGAACTTCGCATTCTGCGGATTCCCCGGGCTTTGGTTTTCCGATGGCCGTAGCCAATCGTTCCAGAAGGCCATCCGCCGGCTCGGATCCGAAGTCATCCTCTACGAACCGCCACACAGCTGGAGTTCCCACGACGTAGCGCGCCGCGAAGCCCTCCACCCGGATGGCTCGAAAGAGCTCGAAGCCTGGGTCAAGGCCCTTCCCGAAAGTACGGCCATTCTTGCCTGCAATGACGTGCGCGCCCAGCAACTCCTCAAGGTTGCCATGCGGATCGGCAGACGAGTCCCGGAAGAACTCGCCGTCATGGGAGTCGACGACGACGAACTGCTCTGCGAGCTGACCAACCCGCGCTTGACCAGTATCCATCCGGACACCCGTACTTTGGGTTACACCGCGGCCCACTGGCTTCACTTGTTGATGGAAGGACGAACCCTCCCTTATCAAAGCCTCCTCGTGCCTCCACTTCACATCACCGAGCGCGCCTCCACCGATACCATCGCATCGGACGACGAGATCTTCGTCACGGCATTGAGATACATCCGAAACCATGCGCATGAAGGCATCGATGCCAGGAACGTCATCCAACAGGTCGGCCGTTCAAGGTCGACCCTTGAGAACCGCTTCCGCAGCTACCTCGGACGCAGTATCAAGGATGAGATCACCCGCTCCCGCCTGGCTCGCTCCCTGATCCTCCTCAGGGAAACCAACATGACGCTCCAGCAGGTCGCGAATGCCTGTGGCTTCGCGACCGCTTCCCACTTCTGCCGGATGTTCAAACAGGCGGAGGGAGTCACCCCGGGCGCCTTCAGAGCTGCGCACGCCCGCGACAAATGACACCGGCCAGCCCGCGTGATCTTCAGGATTGACCCGGGAACTTCAGGCAAGCGCTTCACCATTGTGGACTATGGCAACTCGGGAGAAAGCTGGAATGCTGTGTGATAATGAAAAGTGCAGGTTCTCGCCCAGCCCATGGTTTCACCCTCGTGGAACTGATGGTCACCATCGTGATCGTTGCGACACTGGCCTCCTTGGTATTTGTCATCTCCGGCAAGGCGATGGACCGGGCGAAGGCAGCCTCAAACCTCGGAAACGTCCGCAACCTGGGCAGCATGGTCAGCATGCTGTCTCAGGACAACGGAGCCTTTCCACCCGGATGGAGTTTTGCCAAAGGCCAGTCATGGGCGGATTTGGTGATCGACCAGATGCATGGCGACTCGATCAACCAGGATGACATCCTGCTTTCGCCACAGATCGCGAAGAACATCGATCCCGGCCTCGCTGGAACCGCCATCAGCAACTACTCGGTGAACCCCATCATTTTCCCTCAGGAAGGGGTGAACGGCTTGTTCTACCGCGTCACACCAGCCCGCCTCCGGCGCCCGGCCAACCAGATTCTACTGGGTGATGCCCTGCCGAGAAACGACGAAGCGCCCTACGGCTTCTCGATGGTCGTTTGGTGGGGGCTCCGTGGTCAGGCCACCGGTAACTCGGGCACCCCACCCGTCTCGAACGAAGCCCGTGGAAACACACCGGTGAGCCTGCCCGGAAACATCGTCGAGATGACTCAGGATGGAGGCAAGGGCCTTCCCGCCTTCCGGAGCAATGGCCGAGGACACTTCTTCTTTGCAGACGGTCATGTCGACGCACTCCGCCCGGAGGATCTGAAGAACAAGCATTTCGCAATTTCCTATTAGGAATGACGTGATCTAGAATCAACACCTGATGACTAAGCAGCTCTCCATTGCCGCCATCTTTCTGATTTCACTTCTCCCAGGCTTCGCAGAGAAGGAGAACGTCGCGGACTACAAGATCAACATGGTCAACTGGGGCGAAGCCCTGGCAGTCGGTGACAAGGAGAAGACTGAAAAGTTCGACGCCTCCAGTCTCAAGGGCAAGGTCGTGGTCGTGGAAGAGTTCGGAGTCAAGACCCCTGCGTGCGTCCAACGCATCAAGGACCTCGGACGTCTGGCCAAAAAGATTGAGCGCGATGAGCTGAAGGTCGTCATCATCGCCATCCATCGCCAACGCGATGTCCCCGATCAGCAGATCGCTGATGCGGTGGAAAAGGCGCGTGCGGAAATCATCATCCGCAAGAACGGCTTCCTGCCGGCCAGCATCGGCGGCATGCCGCACGCCGCGATTTTCCTCCCTGATGGGACCATGCTCTGGCACGGGGATTCCACCGAGCGCGACTTCGACAAGGCCTACAAGAAGGCCCTCGATCAACTTGGGGAGTGACTGGCCGTCACTCCGATGGGGACTTCCGCCACCCCCATCGAAATTGCGAAGGCCATTGATGGCAAATTGCGCATTCCCGCCCCAAAAATTGGGCATTTGGACAAGAGTATTGGATGATTGGGCCATAGCCAACCATCACACCTTGGATGCATTTTTCTCAATACCCTGAGACTCCTGCTCTCGAGTGGGGGCCTTCAGTTCCACCAGCTGATTCCAATGAAAAAACCAACAATAACCCCGAATGGGAGATCCACGTGTCTCACGCTGCTTCTTGCCATCCCGCTTGCCCATGCCGCTGAAGTTGCCCTGACGCCGGGCGGCATCAATGGCTTGGATTCCGCCACCATCGAGTTCGACAACGGAGACATCCTCCTCACTCCACTCCAGAATGGTGTTCCCGCCACATTCAACGCGAACGCCGACCGACTCGGCATCGACGATTTCGGAACGAATGCGAACGCCCTCAACGACCCGGACACCACAGCTGGAAACGCCAATGATGAGCAACTTGAGTTCGTCTTCTCACCAAATTCAGGGCTTACCCGCTTGAGCTGGGACTTCGCCCGTGCCGATGGTCCGCTGGCGACCGACGGCGTGCGGATTTCCGGTTTCACCTCGGATCCGCTGGCCACATTGACAGGCCCCGGCACGAGCGGCCTGAGCTACAGCGCGGGAACCCTCAGATTCGACATCAGCAGCGCGGGCTTTACCGGAACTGACGGGGTTCTCACTCTTGCCAACCCTGCAGCAAGCACGGGCGCGACCCTGCTTTTGACGGTCAACGACAGTACGCAAGCCGGTGCGCAACTCCCGATAACCGGCATCTCTTATGAAGACGCAGTGCCGACCAAGGCTCCAGTGCTTGATCCTCCGCTGCCAGCCACGCTGGCACCCGGCATTGGTGTTTCAACCACCCTTACGGCAGCTTTGGAAGCCGGCACCGCTCCCGGACCGACCTATCTCTGGGAATACGATGACGGCGGTGGCTTTGTAACCGTGAGCACCACGGAATCGGTCACTTTCGTGGCAGGACCTGCAGCGGATGGGGACTACCGAATCACTGTAAGCAATGGCGTCGGTAGCGATGCCGTTGCCACCGTTGCGGTCAGCGCAATCGACGACGGCGACGGCATCGACAACCAATGGGAGGTCGACAACTTCGGCGACTTCCTACTCTACGATGAGACCGACGACGTCGATACACAGGAAGGCACCTTGGCTGGCACTCCAGCGCCCGATGGCCGCAACAATTTCCAGGAATGGACCGACAATACGAATCCCCTCGATCCCGACACCGACGATGATGGGCTCACCGATGGGGAGGAAGTTGTCAATTCCACCAACCCACTCCTGGCGGATACCGACGGTGACGGCTACTCGGACGGCTATGAGGTCAACGATGCGGACCCAGCCACCTTGCCGAACGATGCCGCAAGCTCGCCTGGAGTGGATGACAACCGCAATGCGATCGGCATCACCTTCAATACGACCAATGGCCAGAATCCAAACACGACGCTTGGACCTCTCATGCTCGCCGGAGCTCCTGGCTACTCCCAGAAGAACTGGAACAGCACCATTGCACTCGCTGGCAATGCAACCAGCACCACGGACCTTGACGTGGCGACACCTTCTACTGGGGTTCTGGTAGACAGCAACGGAAACAGCACCACCGCTGGATTCACCATTGGCATGGCTGGCGTGTTCAGCGTGCCAAACAATAGCGAACAACCCTACGGTGGACTCTACTCCGCCTATCTCTTTGCCGATGCCGTCAACGACACGGTCGAGATCGACGTGACCGACATTCCCTACAGCCGCTATGATGTCGTCATCTACCCGCTCGGCTTCAACGGCAACCAGAGGGGCACCCTTCTCGAGCTCGCTTCGGGTAAAGAGTTCGCGGTTCGGACACCTGCGCTCCTCGCCAATGGCACCGAACCCACCTACTATCTGTCTGCCGATCAAACCACCGCGAGCAGCGGTGACTTCGAGAACTTCCCTCGGGCCACCCACCTCGTCTTCCGCGGCCTCACCTCGGACGTTGTCACGCTGGACCTTGTCCGCACTCTCGACAACATCGGCATCGCCGCCATCCAGATCGTCGAAGACTTGGACTCGGATGGAGACGGCATGGGCGACAACTACGAGATCTCGGTCGGCCTTGATCCGAATGATGACGGCACCACGGACCCGCTGCAGGCACCCGGCGCGGACTTTGATAGCGACACCATCTCAAACATTGACGAACACAATGCCGGAACCAACCCGACATCGGATGATACCGACAATGATGGCTATCTCGACCAATACGAAACGGATACAGGCATCTTTGTTTCCATTACGGATACCGGTACGGACCCCCGCATTGCCGACTTCGACAGTGATGGAATCCTTGATGGTGCCGAGACCAATAGCGGAAACTTCGTCGCAGGAGTGGAAGCTGGCACCGATCCGATCGTATTCAGCAACGGGGATGCGGACAACGATGGCTACCGGGATGACTACGAATGGGTGGAGCTTGGCTCCGATCTCTATGATCCGGAAGCTCCCGGAGGCCCGAATCCGGATGGGTTTGGCATCGCCTTCAATGCAGTAGCAGGTGTTGGGGGTGCCGCAGGGGCAGCCGCTCTTACTGAGTTTGGCCCCGGCGTTTATGCCGGTGCTCCGGGTATCGAAATGAAGAATTGGAACCGCACGATCGATCTCGCGAACAATGCGACGGATGCAAGCGGCGACATTCTCAAAATCGCAACTCCGAGCAATGAGGAGCTTGTGGATTCATCGGGCAATATCATCGGAGACGATATCAGCGGAGTCGGGCTCACCTTCACCGCGGGCGCCGGAGCCTACTCGTCGGTAACGGATGCCCGCACCCCTTACGGTCGCCTGTTCAACTCCTTCATCTACGGGAACAACGCTTCAGGAAACAACGACTCCAGTGTCTCCCTCACCGGGATTCCCTACACCAGCTATGACGTCTACGTGTATTTTGGATCCGATAGCGATGGCCGCACCGGCACCTTGACCGACGGCGTGACGACCTACTCGTTCACTACTGATTCCAATACTGGATTCCCGGGGGTTTACACACAGACCACTGATACTGGTAGTGGATTCCCGCAGGCCAACTATGCGGTTTTCAGTGGGCAGACCGGCACCGACTTCAACGTGACGGTGACCACCGGAGCGCTGCAGAACTCAATGGGCATCTACGGCGTCCAGGTCATCAACACGGGTGCAACAGGTGGAGCCGTGGTCAGCCTGGCCAATCCAGCCCTCACGGGGTCAGTCTTCACAGCTGATTTCACCACGGACACCGCAGGCACATACATCCTTGAGCGCAGCCTCACGCTGAACAACGACTGGGTGCAGGTGGGCAGCCCACTCGTTCTAAGCCCCGGCACTACCCAGGTAACCGACCCTTCCGCCCCTACCGGAAAGGCCTTTTACCGGGTGAGCGAACAGTAATTGCGAAACGACCCGTTTCCCCATACCCGCTGCCCACGACAAGGGCAGCGGGTTTCTCTTATCCGGAAGCCTCAGATTGCGAGCCACGTCTTCACGGATTCAGACCATGCAGTTACCGAAACCGTCTATTTTCAAAGCAAGCCGGAAACTCTCAGACTGAGTATTGAGATTGGCCGCATCGTCTAGATTCAAAAACCCCCTGTCCTATGAAAAAACAGCTCATTTTCCTTTGTCTCCTCACGGGAGCATCCTCGGCAGCCACGCTACTCACTCCGGCCACCATCAATGGAGGTGACACTTCTAGGAGCACGTTCACGGATGGCAACATCACCCTGAACCCTCTCGAAGCTGGCTCCCCATCAACCTTCAACGATAACGCCCTCCGCTTGGGCATTGATGATGCGCCGACCCCTGCCGGAACGATCGCGAACAACGCAAATGCTTTCAATGATGTGGATACCAATCCAAACAATGGGAATGAGCAACAGCTTCAGTTCATCTTCGCTCCGACCATTGGATTCAGCCAGATGACTTGGGATTTCTCGCGGGCAGACGGACCCGGCCCCAACGATGGTGTCTTCATTACGGGTTTCGTCGCCGATCCGGGAGCGACTCTAAGCGGAGCGATCACCACCAGCACGGTTTCATACGATAGCGGCACCGGTACACTGCAACTTGACCTGACTGGGGCTGACTTCGGTGGTGCCGATGGAATCCTCAATCTCTCCAACCTCTTCGCCAGTGCGGGACAAACGCTGCTTCTGACCGTGACGGATACGACCCAGCACGGAGCTCAACTCGCCATCACTAGTATCAGCTACGATGTTGTGCCGGAACCAAGCGCACTTGCTTTGCTTTCACTCGGAGGCCTCGCCCTGATGCGCCGCCGCCGAGGTTGAGCGACAACCGTAACACCACGAGACTTCATTCAATCCCGGCTTTTGTCTCCCGTCATGGATGGGACAAAAGCCGGATTTTTTTTGCCAGCAGCCATCTCCTCGGCGACATCAACATCGCACCACCTCATGAAAACCCACCTTCTCGCATTCTTGATTCCGCTGACAAATCTCGCAGTTGGTGCGCTGGTCGAGGATGATTTCGAAGGGGCATCGATCTTCACCGATTCCAGTCCTGCCGGGCCTTGGGTTCGGGGAACGGCAGCCTACGTCGAGAACTATGCCGCGGGAGGTGGCATTCTGAACCGCGCCAGTACGCCACTCGGGGCGCGCGCCATCTCGCTGAACCCCGATCCCTCGAACTCCTGGCTCTACCGGGACACCGGCACCCCATACTCGCCGAACACGACCTACACGCTGAGGTTCTATGCCGGCTCGCGCCAGAACTCAGCCTACCAGGCGGGTGGAGAGATCGAATTCGGGCTTTGGGGTGGCGTCCCCGCCTCCCCGGCGACTGAGCCAGCTCTCGCACCCGATCAAACCGGAGGTCAGATCACGGACACCTCGATTTTTCCTCCCCAAACCATGGTCGAGGTCGTGAGCTATTCCTTCACAACTGGCCAGGATGTGTCCGGACTCGGAAACATCGTCGTCTTCTTCCGCAACCTTGAGTCCGGCAATGGCCGTTCCACCATTGACCAAGTCACCATTGAAGCCAATGGAACCCTGCCTGACCGCCCGAACATCCTTTGGCTGGTGGCCGAGGACATGTCGCCGACCCTCGGCTGCTACGGCGATCCGAACGCCATCACACCGCGAATCGATGCGCTGGCTGGGGAGAGCCTGCGCTTTGACATGTGCTGGTCGAACGCACCGATCTGCTCGGTGGCACGGACCACCCTGATTTCAGGAACCCACGCTGTCCGCACCGGCGGCACCATGCACCGCTCCACCGAGGAACTCTCGATGCCCGGCTTCATGCGCTTCTACCCGCGCCTGCTCCAGGAGGCGGGTTACTACACCACCAACCGTTCGAAGGAGGACTACAACATCCAGCCTCCCTCCGGAGAGGAATGGCGCAGAGGCTGGAACGACTCCTCGGGCACGGCGCACTGGCGCAACCGACCGAACGGGCAGCCCTTCATGGCGGTCTTCAATTTCGATGACACCCACGAGTCAAGGATCCGGCCGGTGGGAGGCACGTACTCCTACATTCCCCAGGTCCACGACCCCGCCAACATCGTGCTGCCGGATTGCCACCCTGACCTGCCGAAGCTGCGCGAGTCATGGGCCAGGCACCACGACACCATCACCCACATGGACGGCCAGGTCGGGGCGATCCTCGATCAACTCGAGGCGGACGGGCTGGCAGACGATACGATTGTTTTCTTCTATTCGGACCACGGGTCGTGCGTTCCCGGGTACAAGCGCTTTGTCGGGAACCGCGGCCAGCAGGTTCCGCTGATCATGCGGGTCCCGGCAAAATATGCCCACCTCGCTCCAAACGGATATACGGCGGATGCGACGACCGATGAGCTGGTGTCCTTCGTCGATTTCGCACCGACCCTGCTCAGTCTGCTCGACATCGATCCTCCTGGATGGATGGATGGGCGCGCTTTCGCCGGAACCCGCCGACAAGCTGAACCTCCGGCCCTGTTCGGCTACGTCTGCCGCCACGACACCCGGATCGCCAACACCCGCTCGGTCACCGACGGTCGCTACGTTTACATCCGGAACTTCCAAGCCGATACGCCGCACGGGAGCTGGTCCGCCTACACCGTCGGCAATGACGCGACGACCCCGACCTACGCCACCCTGGGCGCCGGCGAATGGCTGCTGGCCTTCCTCCAAGGCGGCTTGAGCCCGCGCGAGGCTCATTTCTTCATCAACAGCGGTGGCGAGCAACTCTATGATCTGCAAACGGACCCGGATGAAACCATCAATCTCATCAACGACCCCGCCTACACCAGCGTCGCCCAGACCATGCGAGGCTACCTTTCAGACCTGCAAAACGACGTGCGTGACGGCGGATTGGTTCCGGAAGGACGCCTCTATGACCTGGTCGATGCGACCGGCCTGCGGTCTTGGGACGTGCTGGCGAACAACACGCACGTCCCCTACGACGACCTCGTGGATACCGCATGGAGGGCATCTTCCTCGGACCCGGCGGATGTGGCGGTATTGGCGAGCCGATTGACGCACGCCGATGCAACCGTGCGGATGTGGGCAGCACGCGGACTCGGCTACCACGGTCGGGACGCCGTTCGCAATCACCAACCGGCATTGCTCACAGCGGCTGGTGACTCCGACCACTGGGTCCAGGTGAGTGCACGTCAGGCCTTGGCGAGACATGCCACGGAACCTCTTCGAGGCAACTCGGTCGACGCCTTGTTCGGCTTTACCCAGCAGACGGGTGTCGTGAACGGGGGAGTCGTCGATCGTTCCTTGGAAAGGGAGATCCATTTCGCGGGCGAGGCGATCAGCAGTCTTCCGTATCTCGATCAAAGCTACTTCGCCCTGACTTCCACGATGAACAACGAAACGTATGCGACCCGGGCCTACCGCCAGCAGGTTTTCTACTGGTTCGACGAGGAGTTCAACCACCCTCTCGCTGAGTTCCGATCCATCCACGGGCTCGACAAGACCGGAGCCGACGACTTCGCCAACCCGTCCAATGACGGCATCCCCAATTTGGTCCGCTACGCCTTCAATCTGTCTCCCAACGACGGGGACCTCCTCAATCCGGTGAGTCCGCATTTCATGGTGCCAGATGGAAACCGAGGGCTACCCACGATCTTTCAGGATCCGACGGACCTCAACTTGAAATACCAGTTCGTCCGCCGAACCAGCTCATCTGATCCACGTGTCACCTATCAGGTGCAGGATTCGCAAGACCTCGATACCTGGCTACCACTCGGGGCCAGCGGAAACGTCGAATCCATCAACTCCGATTGGGAACGGGTCACGATCGACCTCGTGCAACCGTCTCCCCGCTTCCTTCGCCTTGAGATTCAAAACTGAATCACGAGTGCACTCGAGATCGCGCATGGGGGCGACCACCAAGACCGGCTCGTCATCCTTGTCAGTCCGGCGGCTGACCTGATCTTGATCTCGTCCGTCAAACCACAATCGCTGATGAGGGAACATCTACGACTCCCATGACCCGCCGAGGCCTGGCTCTCGGTGGCGACGACCTCGCCCGCTTCCCCCATTCCTCACCATTTGCTCCGAAAGCAATGATCTGGCACACAAGAGTAGCTCCGTTATGTCAGCGAAGAGGATTACAGGCTATGATTTTCTACATTTGAGCAACTTGCCGCCCCCTTCCTCCACCCGTATCGTTCGCCTACTGAATCGGATGATCGGAACGTGCAGACTCAAAATACCCATGGATATGATTCGTAAACTTCTCATCGCCAGCATTGCTGTCGCGACGTCATCAGCCGGCACTTTCCCCGATCTTGATTCGGAGTTGCAGAAACCCTGGCCGGACAACCGGACCATCAACGTCATCTTCCATGGCCACAGTGTCCCGGCGGGCTACCACCTCACGCCCTTGGTCAAACCCTACGAGTCCTACCCCCACCTCTTCCGGACTCAGCTTGCCAAGAGATACCCCTATGCGGTGATCAACGTGATCACGACTTCGATCGGTGGTGAAAACAGCATCGCTGGAGCAGCACGCTTCAACAACGACGTCCTGACCCGGAATCCTGATCTCATCTTCATCGACTACGCACTGAACGACCGCCCCCAACCCCTCGCGTCGGTCGAAACCGCCTGGCGGTCGATGGTGGACGCGGCCCAGGCAGCAAATGTCCCGGTCATCCTGATCACACCGACCGGAGCCACCAATGCCGACTTCACCAACCCGGCGGATCCACTGACCGAACGGGCTCAACTCATCCGGAATATCGCAAGCTCCGAGGGTGTGCCAGTCGCTGACGTTTCAACGGATTGGCTGGCAGCCATCCAGGGAGGAACGCCACAGGGAGACCTGCTCAGTCAAGGCAATCATCCGAATCTGGTGGGCCACCAGCTCGCCGCCGACCGCTTGTTCGAAACATTCAGTGAGGCGACCTCGACGGTGACCACCCCAGCCGTGGACTTCGTCCGTGACAAGACCGTGGGCACTTTCACCACCCCGGACTCCGAGGTGACATTCACCGCCACCAACAACTTCAGTGGTCAGGGTGACTTCCTCGGCGACAGCGGCGGAACCGCCAATCGCGTGGAGGCCTTCGATGGATCGGAGACTCTGCAGATCGCGCTGGGCACCAACACACGCCTGACCGGTTTCGCCCTGCGATACACGGAGGCCACCATCACCATCACCGGCTTCCTGTCCGACCCGGGTGCACGGATTGGAACCGTCAACAATCTCCCGGGATCAATCACCTGGGACGACCCAAGCAAGACTCTGACCTTGGCCATCCCATGGGACAACAATCGGCGGCGTCACGTCACCTTCACCTCGCCGGATGCCTCCCTGGGGCAAACCCTGAACCTTGCCTTCGCCAATAACGGAGCACGCATCCATCAGGCCACCTTCACCGACTTCACCCACCAGACTCTCAATCCGTGAAAGCACATCAATTCATCATCGGTCTTCTGGGCCTGACCCTCACGGCAGGATCACTGCATGCAGCCGAGCTTTCAGCTCTCGACGCCGAGCTTTCCAAAGCCTGGCCGGACAACCGGACGATCAACATTGTCTTCCACGGCCATAGCGTGCCGTCCGGATATCATCGCGCCGGTGAGGTGAAGCCATTCGAATCCTATCCCTATCTCTTCGGCCAGCAGCTGAAACAGAGATACCCGAATGCCGTGGTGAACATCATCACCACCTCGATCGGCGGAGAACACAGCATCGATGGTGCCGCCAGATTCAGCACCGACGTGTTCGCGCAGCAACCCGACCTCATCCTCATCGACTACGCGATCAACGATCGCTCGCAGGCAATCCCTGCGGTGGAGACCGCCTGGCAGTCGATGATTGATGAAGCTCAGACCGCCGGCGTGCCGGTCATCCTCCTCACCCCCACCGGCGTGTCCGGCGAGGACCTCTCGAACCCGGGCGACCCTCTGACCGAACGTGCCGACCTGATCCGTGATCTCGCTGACACCGAGGACGTGCTACTCGCAGACGTCTCCGCCGCATGGCTTGCGGAGATCGCTTCAGGGACGCCGGAGGCCAACCTGCTGAGCCAGGGGAACCACCCGAATCTCGCCGGCCATCAACTCGCCGCCGACACCATCTGGACGACATTCTCGAACGCCACATCCCAATCAACCATCACCGTCAACGGACCGGACTTCCCCAATGATGGATCTACGGCGAGCTTCGTATCTCCGGACGGACTGGTCGTTTTCCAGACCAGCACGTATTTCAGTGGCAACGGGAATTTCATCGGCGATGCAGGCGGCAACAATGTGAATGCATGGGACTTGAACGACACCCTTACCGTCGAATTCGAAGGTGGCGTGGGCCTGACCGAAATCAACACCCGATGGACGACGGGGAACATCGTCATCAGCGGATTCACCGAGGATCCGGGGGCGACCATCACCCGCGGCGGAGCCGTCGTCTGGAACTCAGGAAGCAACACCCTGACCCTCACGATGTCATGGGACGCAGGGGTGGGCGACGGCATCACCTTCTCCAATCCAGCGGCATCCGACGGGCAAACGCTCAACTTCTCGTTCGCCGCGCCGCCAGCGAACCGCCAGACCGCCGTGACGTCCTTCGTGTATCGGGTCACGGGCACGCCTGCACCGGATCCGCTCGTTCACTACACCTTCGACACCGGTTCGGTCTCGGGCACCACCGTGAGCGATGCATCCGGAAATGGGAACAACGCCACGATCGTCCCTTCCGGCACAGCACCCGTCACCGACGAACCCGGACTTTTCGAGCAGAGCTTCCGCTTCGTCTCAGGGGATGACCCGGGCGGGATCGTTTCCATTCCGGCTTCCACCGTCCCATCGGGTAACTCCCCAAGAACCTTCTCGATGTGGTTCAAGCAGGCCGCCGAAGCGGGTCAGGACAAGTTGTTCGGATACGGAAACAACGCCGCTGGCCAGGCCATCGATTTCGGACTGGAGGCCGGTGGGCTGAGAATCCGGCACTGGGGAGGCAGCATCACCTACGGGACCGGCTTCGACTTCGCCGGAACCGACGGCGGATGGCATCACGTGGCCCTCAGGGTTGGCGAAAATGCCACGACCTTCGCCGACGTTGATGTCTTCCTCGATGGCCGACGCCTGCTTCCTGAAGCCGGCGGAGCCACCTCGGTCGCCCTGAACACAGCGAACTCATCCTTCGCCATCGGGTCGAGCGCAACGCCCGCTTCGGCCCTGGGTTTCGACGGTTACCTCGATGAATTCATGGCATGGGACAGCGCGCTCACGGGCATCCAGATCCAGGAACTTGCCGAGGCACCTCCGGTTCCCACCATTGTCCAATTCTCCGCCTCGCCCCAGAACCGCGTGCCCTCCGGCAGTGCGGTGACGCTCAGTTGGACCACCGAGAATGCCACCACCCTGACGCTGAACCCCGGCATGATCGACGTGACCGGCCTTACTTCGACCGTGGTGAATCCCACGGAGAAAACCACCTACACCCTGACGGCATCCGACGGCACCAACCTGGACGCCACGGATGAGGTCATCATCAATGTCGGCGCGGAACCGTATCCGAACGTCATTGTCTTCTTCCTTGATGACTTCGGCTGGTCCGACTGGGAACAGAACGGCGCCTCCACCGGTTCGGTGTTCCACGAAACCCCGAACATGAACCAACTCGCCGCCGAAGGGATGTACTTCCCGAACGGCTATGCCTCGACCCCCGTCTGCTCGCCCACACGCGGGTCCCTCTTGACCGGCCAGAGCCCCGCCTACAACAAGCTGACCGACTGGATCAGCGGCGCAGGCGACGCAGGGAAGTCAGTACGTGAGGCCGAATGGATCAAGAAACTCTCCACCGACACGCCGAACTTCGGCAGTGTCCTGCGCGAATGCGGTTACCGGGCACTGCATATCGGCAAGTGGCACCTCGGAGCCGGAACCTCCGCTGAGGCCAACCCGTTGAACCACGGATTCGAATTCAACGTGGGGGGCAACCAGTTCGGTACCCCCCCGGCACCGGAGCGCTACTTTGCCTCCGCCAACGGCTTCTCAGGCCTGCCGAACATGGGGCCCGACATCGCCCCACCCGGTAGCTACCTGACCGACGTACTGACCGAGCAAGCGGTCGAGCAGATCCAACTGGCGGCGGAAGAGGACACCGCCTTCGTCATGTATCTCTCCCACTTTGCCGTCCACACTCCGATTCAGGCACCTGCGGCGACCGTCGCGAAGTATCAGGCCAAGCTCGACAACAATCCGGGCATGGACTGGCAGGGGCAGACGAATCCAACCTACGCCGCGATGGTCGAACACGTCGACCTCTCGCTCGGTGCCATCATGGCCACGCTCGCCGATCCCGATGGCGACCCTATGACCGACGACTCGATCGCCGAAAACACCATGATTGTCTTCACGGCGGACAACGGAGGGCTTCTGAGTGCCACTTCGAACCGCCCGCTCCGCGATGGCAAAGGCGGCAACTATGAAGGTGGAATCCGCGAGCCCTGGGTTTTCTGGTGGCCCGGCACCATTGCCCCCGGCATCAACCCGGAACCCATCGTCTCCCACGACCTCTTCCCCACCATCCTGTCCAAGGCCGGAATCCCGGTGCCGGAGGGACACGAGGTCAACGGTCAGGACCTGTCGCCGCTTTTGGAAGGCACTTCCTTCGAACGGGAAGAACCCCTCGTCTTCCACTACCCCCACTGGTCGCCACAGGGAGGTTCCCCCTACTCCGCCATTCGTCAGGGTGACTGGAAACTCCTCTACAACTACACGAACGCTTCGTGGGAACTCTACAACCTCGCCGAAGACATCGGCGAAACCACCAACCGGATCAGCACGGAGGCCGATCGTCAGGCAGTTCTTTCGTGGGCACTGGCGAATGGACTGGAGAATCTGGATGCCAACTACCCCCGCAACGTCAGCACCCTGGCGGAGGAACCGCCCGTCCCTCTGGTGTCGCCGGAGAATGATCAGGATGGCGATGGCCGCGACGATCTTCAGGAAACCCTCGAAGGCACCGACCCGCTCGACGCCCAGTCCTACTTCGCCCCTGTCCCGATGATGGATTCAGGGACATTCAGCATGGCGTGGCTCGGCGTGGAGGGACGTCGCTATCAGCTGGAGGTTTCCGAGACATTGACCGCGAACTCGTGGTTCCCACTCGAAACGTTCGGCCCCCTCGCAACGGCTGAACCCGTGCAATTCGAGGACATCATCGGACCGCTCTCCCCACCAAGCAGGTTCTATCGAATCGTCACCGACCTGCCGTAATGAGACCCGTCATCCTCGCCTGCCTGTCAGCAGCACTCCTCTTGCAGAGTGAGTCGAAGGAGACACCCAACGTCCTCTGGATCACCCTCGAGGACACCTCGCCCCACTTCATCGGCTGCTACGGCGACTCCGCCGCGCGCACTCCGAACATCGACGGACTCGCGGATCGCGGCATCCGCTTCACGCGTGCCTTCGCCAATGCCCCGGTGTGCTCGGCCGCCCGATCAACCATCATCACCGGCACGCTCAATGAAGTGCTCGGCACCGGACACCACCGCAGTGCCATGCCGATCCCCGACCGGATCAAGGGATTCCCCACTTTCCTCCGGGAGGCGAACTACTACACAAGCAATAACTACAAGACGGACTACTCCACCTCCGATGCCAAACGGTTGATCCAGGAATCGTGGAACGAATCATCCGGACAGGCCGGCTGGTGGAAACGCGGGAAGGAGCAACCGTTCTTCAGCGTGTTCAACTTCAACGACACCCACCAGTCCCGCACCATGACCTGGCCCTATGCCTGGTATCGGGAGAACATCTTCAACAAGACCTCGCCCGAGCGCCGGGTTTCCGACAAGGCGTTCGCCGTCCCTCCCTTCTACCCGGATACACCCGAGATCCGACGCCATTTCGCGCGAGTCTACAACTGCATCGCCCGGACCGACGAGCAAGTGGGTGATCTTCTCGCGCGACTGGAATCCGAAGGCCTCAGCGACGACACCATCATCTTCTGCTACGCCGACCACGGCGAGGCCATGCCACGAGGCAAGGCCAACCCCATCGCCCTCGGCTACCGCGTTCCATTCATCATCAGCATCCCCGAAAAATGGAAGCACCTGAACCCATGGGGTCCCCCGGGTTCGACGAGCGATGAGTTGATCTGCTTCGATGACCTCGGCCCCACCATGTTGAGCCTTGTCGGCAGGAAGCCGGCCCCATGGATGACGGGACGTCCTCTCATGGGTGAACATCGGTCCGCGACGCGCCCGTACATTTTCTGCTCGCGGAACCGCATCGACGAGAGTGCCGGGTGCTCCCGGTCAATCACCGACGGACGCTTCATCTACACCCGGCACTTTCTCCCGGCACCCGAACTTCAGTACGTCCGCTACTTCGATGTCTCCGACATTTCGCAGGAGCTGCGTGGCATGCACCGTGAGGGGGAGCTGAATGAGGTTCAGACCCGCTTGTTCGAGGACCAACCCCATGAGGTGCTTTACGATCTGGAAAGCGACCCATGGGAGATCGAAAACCTCGCCGCGGACCCCGCCCACGCCGAAAAGGTCGCCCACCTGCGCTCCACCCTCTTCGAGCACATCATCACCAGCCGGGACATCATGCTCTGCCCTGAGTATGAACTCATCGAGATCAGCCGCAAATCGACTCCCTACGAAACCGGACAAGCTGCAAAACCCAAGGAACTCCGCCACCGGCTGTATGCCGCCGACCTCGCCAGCCGACCGGGGGTTCATCGGGAAATCCTCAAGCTGGCCAGAAGCGAGTCACCCGTCATCACCTACTGGGCCGCCACCGCCCTCGGCCGGGTCGAAGGCTACCCTCGCGATCCATTCAAACTGGAGGATTTCCCCTACCCCCCGGCACGCATCGAGTTCGCCGCGGGACGCTACCACTTTGACCAGGACCCTGCGGCCAAAGCCGAGCTGGAGAAGTTCGCCCGCTCCTTCGACCCACGCCTCCGGCTGCACGCCCTCCAGCGCATCCAGTCATTCGGCCAGAAAGCTGCAGATTTCACCGAGGTCCTCGAGCACAGCCTGAAAAGCCGTGATTTGGACTGCCGGAATTCCGCCGAGATGTCCCTGCACATGCTCGACCAGCGCCCGATTCTCGAACCGGGACCTCGCTGAAGGCTACTGCCTCAGGAATCCACCTCGATGAACCGAAGCCGGTAGAATCCACGGCCGTCCCGATTCGCGACCACCCGGAAGGATCGATCCCGTTCCTCATATTCGGCCGTGTCCATGACCCGCCATTCGTTGCAGTCAGGACTGGTTTCGAGCTGCCACTGGCCAGCCGCATCCGGGTTCCTGAGAAAGACCACCTCCACTTGCCCCGCACCGATGTCATCCACCGTGACCGGCCGAGTTTCGATCACCCCGTCTCTGGGATTCAACCCATGGATGTATTCAAACTCATTGCTCAGACCGTCACCGTCGAAATCCGCTGAAGACCCGGTGTCAGCCAGCTCCGGATCTACGAACCATTGCTCCGCCCAATCCGAGTAGCGCTGCAGGACACGCACGTCGACGGAGGCCGTCGTCAGCAAGCCCGCCGTCGTTTCATGCACGCTGATCCGGCCGGACTGCTGCGGGGTCACGTCGATCGTGCGCGCCGAACCGAAACCACCCGACCACCACCGCTGCGATGGTCTGGCATCCGCGACATCCAGATAGAAACGAAGATTGAGCTCAGGCCCGTCGGGCCAGGTGACCGGCAGACCCGTCGTCCCGGAAATCGACAGCACATGGCCGGATACCACATGCTGGATCCGCCAACGCCCCGATTCCACTTCAGAGATCTCCCACAAGGTCGCCGGTCCACTCTCCAGTAGCGGGGCCTGCACCACCGGAGCATCAGCACCCGACGAACCACCCTGCGGCCAGAGGAAACGACCGGACTGGACATTCCTCAGTCTTCCCTGATCACCATTCTCCAATGTCACACGAGACTCTCCTGTTAGAGGATCGATCCACTCCCATAATTCATCATCTCCACCCTTCGGAGCCTCGCTCAGCACCGGCAGCTCCGGGCCATCCCCACCGTCATCAAGAAGCGTCACATCCGCATGGGCCGCATTGATCCGAAACCGCACGGTGCCGCCCCCTTCGCGTCGGTCCGCACTCAGGCTCACGCTCTGCCCCTTCAGGACCTCCACCTGATCAGGCACGCCGGCGATGACCGACGCGGACTCTCCGGGCCGAACCAACAAGCGCCCGGTGGCCACACTTCCTTCAAAGCGAGCCCTGACCTGGTACCATCGCGGCACCACTGGATCATCATGGATCACCGGTCCGTCACCGAAACCGTCGGCCCACTCGAACTCCGCCGCCACGGGAACTGCTTCGAGGTTCACCCGCTCACGGGCTTCACCCCCATCAATCACACCCACCCACTCCCCGGCGGGGCTCAAGCCGAGCACCCGCTGGCTGGAAACATGCCGCAAGCGGAGACGCCCCTGCAGGTCACGTTCCAGATCCCAGGCGATCGCTTCATCCACCAGAGCCAGCGGCCTTTGCAGCATTGACTCATCACCACCCAGACCAAGCCGCCGACCGGACGTCGCGGCGCACACTTCATAGCGACTCTCCGTGATCATCCCCAGAGGCTCGCGCTCAACCGGACGGAGCACCCACTCCGATTGCTCCCCGAGTGACAGAGCCCCACCCGTTTCCATCGAGCGCAGTGTCACCACACCGTCTTCCCAGGTCGCTCTGGCGCTAAGCGAAACCTGCGGCGTCACGGAGGGATCGTAGTAGGCATCATCCGCCGTCACCACCGCGTGCAGCCGGAACGGCGAAGTCGTGCGTCTGCCGACAAAGGTCACGAAACTCCGTGGCGGCATCTCATACACCTCGGTGAACGCCGCACCCCGTTCCAGGCTATGACCCGCATCGGTCAGCCAAGGTTGCCATTCGAGGACATCACCCGCCGCCCCGGAAAGGCTCGGACTCAGCCGGATCTCCTGAGGTTCGGTGGACGCATTCCCCGCCACGACCACCACCTCACGTTCGTCCGGCCCAAGCCAGGCACTCACCATCAAGCCGGAAAGTTCATCCGGTGCCTGCACGCCAAGTCGGGTCGCCCCGGGTCGGATGAATCGCGAAAAATTTCCCAGCATCCACAGCAACTTCGAATCGAAGACCTCCGGGTCGGGAGAACCCACCGCGCGAAAATCCGTGTAGAGCAATCCATCCTTGTAGTCCGCCGGCGACAACGCTCTCCACCAACTCCACGCCGTATTGTTGGCGCGGGTCAGATCACGATGAATCACCTTGAAGACATACCACGCAGGTTCAATCGACAGGTCCCGACCATTGCCATACTGCCGAAGCGGGCAGAACTCCGTCATCATTGTGGCCATGCCGAGTTCTGCCGCATCGGAGCGCAGGTCGTCGCGCAGGGACGAATCCAAATCAGGATCAAGGTCCGTGAAGTAGGAATGATAACCCACCACGGGTGCCAGCTTCCCAGCCGTATCCGGATGCCCATAGAGTTCCGACAGATAGTTCCTGTTGTTCACCGACCGGATCGACGCGTGGTCGCCCAGCAGGATGCGGGTTCCATCCACAAGATCCCGCCCACTCATCTCGGAATGCAGCGCGTTCACCAACTCACGGATTTCGACCAGGTCGAAGTAGCGGCAGCCCTCCTGCGACCCGTTGTCCCACAGATATTCGGGCTCGTTGAGCGGGCTCACTTCACTGAAGACGATCCCGTCCTGATCGCGGAAGTGCTCGATCACGTCGCACAGGTAGGCGGCGTATTCGTCACGCATCGCGGGATCCAGATTGGTATTGCCGATGGCGACCACGCTCTCATCGCAGAACGTCCGGCCATTCTTCGTCGCCCAGGCGGGAGGAGAATTCGAACCCAGTGTCAATTGGCGGATGCCATACTCATGAGCCCGTCGCAGGAACCACTGCTGCCCCATTCGCCGCGACCAGTCATAATCCCCCTCAGCCGAAGTCTTCAGCGCTTCGGGAAACCGCCAACTCCCCGGCTCGGAAGTCTGCAGACCCGTGATGCGATTCCCGTTCTCATCGAGATCCCCGCCCCCGAAATCAAACCGGAAACTCGACAAGCCGATCCCACCGGCCTCCGAGAAAAGATACTCAGCCATCCGTTCCTTCAACTCCTCCGGCCAAGACTCGGTCGGATCGAACGACCAATAGCCCGATGCCCCGAAGGACTCCATGACCTGCTGGCGGTTCGACCCATCAATGAAGATGGGAACCGGACTGCCCTCGTCATTGAGATTCTCGTAGCTGATCGAGACCAGGGAGAACTGCGGGTTGCTCACCACCGGATCCAGAACGGTCAGGCTCAGACTCCGCCCCAGCGTGGCATCTCGGTTCGCAAACGTGTAACTGACCGAGGACGAACTCGTCCAAGCCTGATAATACGTCCACGTCCCGGTCTCCGCATCATAGTCGCCCAACCCCGCCTCAGGATCCCCCGCCAGGCCGGAAATCGAGATCAACCCTCGAGCCCAACGCAGACGCAGTCCCGTCGCATGAAAACCCGGCTGGAGCTGGATCGTCAGGACTTCGTCCGCAGGGGCCAGGCCATCGGCATCGTCGATCGCCAGCGCATTCGTTCCTCCTTCGATCCCGAAGTAATTGCTGCTCTGGGTAAAGGGACTGCTGGACCCCAGGGTCACCCCACCATCGGCGGTCGTGTAGCTCGTCTGTCCCGGTGATACGGCGGACGCTGGGATCTCAACCGCCAAGAGACTCGTCGGCAGAAGGGCTAGGGCCAAAAGGCATGGAAAACGGACGTTCAACACCAATTACCCGAGCCGAAACCCAGCCAATCACAAGTCATCTTGCAAATTTGCCGACTTGGACCAAACAAATACCAATTCGGACCAAGCCCCCCGTTGGAATCGCTCTGATTCCACAGCGCTCCCGCTTCCTCCACAGCCGATAGGGGTTTTTCTTTTCAAGATCAGCCCCTTGGGCCAATTTCCGCGCCCCTTCCAAGCTCATTTGGCCTTGGAACTTCAGCCTTTGGCCCTTCGAGAACCATGTCCGACGAACGACGCAAACCATTCCCCTTCGACCAGTTCGAGCCCAAGTGGCAGCAGACCTGGGATGAAGAGAAGACCTTCCGAGCACCCAATCCGGGTGATGCGGACTTCGATGCCTCGAAGCCGAAGTTCTTCGTCCTCGACATGTTCCCCTACCCCTCCGGTTCCGGCCTCCACGTCGGCCACCCGGAAGGCTACACCGCCACCGACATCATCGGTCGCACCAAGTCACGCCAAGGCTTCAACGTCCTCCACCCGATGGGATGGGACTCCTTTGGCCTGCCCGCCGAGCAGTATGCCATCAAGACCGGCCAACACCCCCGCGTCACCACCGAGGCGAACATCGTCACCTTCAAGCGCCAGCTGAAGTCGCTGGGCTTCGGCTACGATTGGGACCGCGAAGTCGCCACCACCGACCCGGAATACGTCCGCTGGACCCAGTGGATTTTCCTGCAGCTCTACAAGTCGTATTTCAACGAAGAGACCCAGAAGGCCGCGCCCGTTTCGGAGCTGGAAGCGAAGGGCTGGACTCCCGAGCAGATCGATGAAGTCCGCCTCGCCTTCATCCACGAAGCACCCGTCAACTGGTCGCCCGATCTCGGCACCGTGCTGGCCAATGAGGAAGTCGAGGAATGGAAATCCAAGGGCCATACCGTCGAGCGCCGACCGCTGCGCCAGTGGATGCTGCGCATCACCAAGTTCGCCCAGCGCCTGATCGACGACCTCGACCCGCTCGACTGGCCGGAAGGCATCAAGCTGCTGCAGAAGAACTGGATCGGCCGTTCGGAAGGTGCTGAGGTCACCTTCGAGATCGCAGAGGGGAGCGAAGGCTTCCAGCCTTCGAATGATGGGGCCCGAAGGCAGGATGCCTTCGCTCCCCTTTCCGTCTTCACCACGCGTCCCGACACGCTGTTCGGTGCCACTTACATGGTGCTCGCTCCCGAGCACCCGCTGGTCGCGGAAATCACCACCGGTGAACAGAAGCAGGCGGTCGAAGACTACATCAAGGCCTGCGCCAGCAAGTCCGACATGGACCGCGGCGACCTGAACAAGGACAAGACCGGCATCTTCACCGGCGCCTTCGCCATCAATCCGGTAAACAACGAGAAGATCCCCGTCTGGATCGCCGACTACGTCATGATGGGCTACGGAACCGGCGCCATCATGGCCGTGCCCGCACACGACGAACGCGACTTCGAATTCGCCACCAAGTTCGAGCTACCCATCCTGCAGGTCGTCCAAGAGGGGAGCGAAGGCTTCCAGCCTTCGACCAACTACTACGATCGTGAAGGCAATACTCACAAAACAATCATCAATCTCCCCCACTGGTCGCAGGGAGAAACGGCATGCTTCGTCACTTGGCGCACTGGTGACAGTCTGCCCCAAGAAAAGCTAACACAACTCACCACCGAACGGGAAGCCTTCCTCCGAGAACACCCGGAACCTTGGTCTGACGAGATCGAGCACAAGTATCACCAGCAATTCTCTGATCGCGTCGATGAATGGCTCGATGCGGGTGCCGGCGCATGCCTGCTCAGGGATCCGAAGCTCAGCGGAATCGTGCTGGATGCCCTGAAGCATTTTGATGGCGATCGATATCATCTCCACTCTGCGGCGGTGATGCCAAATCACGTGCACGTGCTTTTCACTCCAGCGGAAGGCCATGAGGTGCAGGGAATCGTACACTCATGGAAAAGCTTCACCGCCAATGCGATCAACAAGGCGACTGATGGCAGCGGCTCCTTCTGGCAGAAGGACTACTACGACCGCTTGGTTCGCAGTGAAAAGCACTTCGCCCGCATCTCGGACTACATCCGCACCAATCCGAAGAAGGCCCGGCTTACGGAAGGTGAATTCGCTTTCTTCGAAAGCGCGGGTGGCCACGAAGGCTGGAAGCCTACGCTCCCCTTTTCCGGCACTGGCACCGCCGTGAACTCCGGCTTCCTCGACGGCATGCCCACCGCCGAAGCCAAGGCGAAGATGATCGCCTGGCTCGAGGAAAACGGCAAAGGCAGCGGTCAGATCAACTACAAGCTCCGCGACTGGTTGTTCTCCCGTCAGCGCTACTGGGGCGAACCTTTCCCCCTGCTGTGGAACAAGGAAACCGGCGAGCACTCGGCGCTGCCGGAAGACGAGCTACCGCTGCTGCAGCCGGAAATGGAGGACTTCAAGCCGACCGGCGACCCGCGTGGCCCGCTGGTCAAGGCGACCGACTGGATCAACTACAGCGACAAGCTGGAGCGCGAAACCAACACCATGCCCCAGTGGGCCGGTTCCTGCTGGTACTACCTCCGCTACTGCGATCCTCGTAACACCGATCGCTTCATCTCGAAGGAGGCCGAGCATTACTGGTCCGGCGGGGAAGGCGCGATGGTCGACCTCTACGTCGGCGGCACCGAGCACGCCGTGTTGCACCTGCTCTACGCCCGTTTCTGGCACAAGGTCCTCTTCGACCTCGGCCACCTGAGCACCAACGAGCCCTTCCAGAAGCTGGTCAACCAAGGCCTCATCCTCGGCGAAGACGGCCAGAAGATGTCCAAGTCGCGTGGCAACGTCGTCAACCCCGACGAAGTGGTCCGCGAGTACGGTGCCGACGCCCTGCGCCTCTACGAGATGTTCATGGGCCCCCTGACCGAGGTGAAACCATGGCAGATGAAAGGGGTCGAAGGCGTGTCCCGCTTCCTCGCCCGCGTCTGGCGTGTCGCCATGGAGCAGAACCAGGCCGGCGAATGGACGGTTTCGTCCAAGCTCCAAGACACCCCTTGCACCGACAAGGCCCTGCTCAAGGTCGTCCACGAAACCGTCAAGAAGGTGACCGAGGACATCGCCAAGATGTCCTTCAACACGGCCATCTCGCAGATGATGGTGTGCACCAATGCCTTCACCGCCGCCGAGGTGGTGCCGCTGAACGAATTCAAGCTGCTGCTTTCCGTGCTCAATCCCTTCGCTCCGCATCTGACTGAGGAAATCAACGAGCGGCTCCAGGGGAGCGAAGGCTTCCAGCCTTCGACCATCGACACCCGAAGGCAAGATGCCTTCGCTCCCCTCGCCACCCAGCCGTGGCCGGAGTGGGACGAAGATGCCCTGATCGAAAGCGAGATCGAGATGGTCGTGCAGGTGAACGGGAAGTTGCGCGACAAGATCACCGTCGCCAAGGACGCGCCCAAGGACGAGATCGAAGCCGCCGCCCAGGCATCCGCCAAGGTTCAGGAGTTCACCAAGGACAAGACGGTCCGCAAGGTCATCGTCGTCCCCGGACGCCTCGTGAACATCGTGGCGAACTAACAAACCGTGGTGCCACACGGGTGCCCGATCAGAGCGAGTCGGTTTCCCCGCCGCGGCGTCGACCTGACGAAACGATGGACGAAACCCTCGAGCGTATTGCCGAACGACCGTCACTCCTCGAGTGGCTGACGTCGGGTGCGTGGGAGGAGCACTTCGACTTCGCCACGCTGATTCGTTCCCACGACTTCACGAAGGACGGCTGCGTCACGAATGTCGAGTGGATCGATCTCGACGGAAGCGGCGAGCTGACCGTCACCTCGCTGGTCGGGGCACCCGGCGGAGTGCGGGTTCAGACGACGAATCTCTTCAGCGAGTCGCGTGGCGCCTGGATGGTCGAATCCGACTGCACCTGCCCGGTCAGCCACGAATGCAAACACGCCGCCGCGACCCTGCGGGTGATCCTCAGCAAGCTCACCGGGAAGACCCCCACACCACGCCTCGTGCAGGATGAACTCCCCCTGGCACGCGACCCCTCGACCCCGCCGAAAAAGCAGGCCACAAAGCCGGGCGGAGACTCCTCGAACTTCCTCGCCTACTGCATCGAGCGACCCCTGCAGACTGACGCGTTCGCCTTCCAGTTCGCGATTCGCACGGCCAAGCGCCTCAGCAACGGGCGGGTGAAAATCCTCAGCGGCGTGGCCTCCATCGACGCCGACAAGCCCACCGACAGCATGGCCGACGGGGACATCGAACTCGTGCGTCAGTTCTCGAAACGGCAACTCGACAACCAGACCTTCGGCGCGATGCCGCTCGAAGGATCCGAGTGGGACGAACTGCTTGATGGCGCCCTCGCCACCGGACGCCTCTTCCTTGGCAAGGAACCGAATAATCACCGGGGAAGCACCGACCATGAACCACTCAGCGCGGGTCCCTTGGAAAAGGCGGAAGCCTACTGGAAGACCCTTCCGGATGGTAGCGCCCGGCCGATGATCCGCACCGGACGTGCCGGCATCGATCTGCTCCCGGTGGTGCCCGCCCGCTACCTTGACCCGAAACAAGCATGGCTCGGCCCTGTGAAAAGCAACGTGCCCGCCAGCGTGCTCGCGACCTGGATGCGCAGCCCGGTGATCAAGCCCGACAACATCCCCGCCCTCATCGAACGGCTATCGCGCTTCCCCGGTGCCCAACTCCCGGTGCCGAAAACCATCGAGACCGTCACCCGGCCCGCCGTCACGCCCACTCCCGTGCTCCAGATCAAGCGGGTCGCCCGCGGGCCATCATGGGAGCGCACCCACCAGTTCATCGGCGAACTTCTCTTCCAGTATGGAGACAGCCCGCGTCTGCCGATGCTCACCAGCCGCGCCCCACGGGAACACGTCGGGCAGGTCGACGGCACTCGGGTCATCTGGCCACGCAGTCTCAAGGCCGAGCGAACCGCTGAGGCCGAACTACGAGGAGCCTCGTTGGTCCCACTCGAACCCTCATCCAGCGCCTTCGTCCCCGCCAACCAGAAAGCAGGCCACGAAATGGCGTGGCTGCAACTCCTCGATGGCCCGGAATTCCAGCGACTTCGCGAGGACGGATGGATCATCGAAATCGATCCCAGCGCCGGACTCAGCGCGCGGGATGCGTCGTCATTCATCCCCGCCATCGAAGCCGAGACCGGCCATGGCATCGACTGGTTCCGCTTCGACATCTCTTACGAGATCGAGGGTCAAAAGTTCAGCCTCATCCCCTTCATCGCCCGCGCCATCGAGCAGGATTACCCGCCGGCCGACTCCCCGGACTTGCCCGAGCACATCCTGCTTCCCTGCGAGAATCCCGAAGAAGGATTCATCCGCTTTCCCGCGCGTCAGTTGATGGAAACCGTCGATCAGGTCCGGCACCTTTTCTCCGGCAAGCCCACCGGTGGAGCCTTGCGGATCGACCGACTCGCCGCCGCCAACATGGCGGACGCGTTAGAGATCGACGATTCGGATACCAGCCGCACCCTTGCCCGGTTGGGACGCGGCTTGCGCGACATCGACGGACTGCCCGCCATTGAAATTCCCGCCGCCGTCAGGGCGGAGCTGCGCGACTATCAGAAGGACGGATTCCGCTGGCTGCAGTTCCTCGCCGAGCAGGGACTCCACGGGATCCTCGCCGACGACATGGGTCTCGGAAAGACCCTGCAAACCCTGACCCACCTCGCCGCCGAGCACGCCAAGCGCCCCGGTCGGCCCTCGCTCATCGTCGCCCCATCCTCGGTGGTGCCCAACTGGTCGGCCGAAGCCGCCAAATTCGTGCCCCACCTCAAACTTCTCACCCTGCAGGGACCTGAGCGCCGGAAGCACTTCGAAGCCATCCCCGATGCGGATCTCGTTCTGACCTCCTACCCCTTGCTGGGTCGGGACCACGACGAGCTCGTCAGTCACGACTGGCACGTCGTGGTTCTCGATGAAGCCCAGCACATCAAGAACCCGAAATCGATCAACGCCCGCTCCGCCTGCCACCTGAAAGCCACCCAGCGGATCTGTCTTTCCGGCACGCCGATGGAGAACCACCTCGGCGAACTCTGGAGCCTGATGCACTTCCTGATGCCCGGCTTTCTCGGCACCGAAAAATCCTTCCAGACCCAGTTCCGCCGACCGATCGAGAGCGAGCACTCCAAGGACATCCAGCAAGTGCTCAACCAGCGTGTCGGGCCACTCATCCTGCGGCGCACCAAGGATCAGGTCGCCAGCGAGCTGCCGGCCAAGACCGAGACCATCCACCACGTCGATCTCAACAAGCCACAGACCCGGCTCTACGAATCCGTCCGCGCGTCGATGGACAAGCGCGTGCGCGAAGCCATTTCCGAGAAGGGCGTCGGCCAGTCGCACATCATCGCACTCGATGCCCTGATGAAGCTCCGCCAGATCTGCTGCCACCCACAGCTGCTGAAAGGATCCACCGAGACGGTCGACTCCGCCAAACTCGACTTCCTGACCGACGAGCTCCTTCCCACCCTCATCGAGGAAGGTCGCCGCATCCTGCTCTTCTCCCAGTTCACTTCCATGCTCTCCCTCATTCAGGAGCAGCTGGAAAAAGCCCACATCCCCTTCCTCAAGCTCACCGGCCAATCCAAGAACCGGGGAGCGCTCGTCGAGAAGTTCCAACTGGGCGAGACGCCGGTCTTCCTCATCTCACTCAAAGCCGGCGGCACCGGCCTCAACCTGACCGCCGCCGACACCGTCATCCACTACGACCCCTGGTGGAATCCTGCGGCCGAAAACCAGGCGACCGACCGCGCCCACCGCATCGGCCAGACCAAGCCCGTCTTCGTCCACAAGCTCATCTGCACCGGCAGCATCGAAGACCGCATCCTCGAACTCCAGGCCCACAAGGCCAAACTCGTGGACGCCCTGCTGTCCGACGAAACCAGCGGCCTCAAGCTCGACGCCAAGACCCTCGGCCAATTGCTCAAGCCGCTCGATGCATGAACGGGTGACCCCGGATCAGGGTGCTTCGTCCTCGACCGGATACGCGAAGCGGTAAAAGCAGTGACCTTCGCTGACGGGAGCCTCCACCGTGACACTTATCCTGCCATCAGAGCCCGCGGTCACAGGGGTGGATCCCCACGCTTCCAGATCATGGGATGACTGGAAGAGATACTCCACATTCGGCACGCCCCGGAACATCAGGATCGTCGCTTGGCGCGACTCGCCAGCCCCGGAAAAGGATATCTCCAGACCATCGGTCGGAAGCACCACGATCGACAGCTCACCCTGCTCATCAAACGGCGTGGACCACTTGGGATCAGTGTAAACATTCGAACCGGTCAGGGTTTCGAGGAAGGCCTGCAGGTTCGCCCGATCCGCCGCGGTGAGGTTGAGCCGCTGACCACCCGAGCCGGGAGGGCCTGCAAGTCGGGGGTCCAGACGGGGCCGTACTTCAGGGATCGCGTTGTAGTGGCCGATCACCTCGTCGATCGTGGCGAACTGCCCGTTGTGCATGAAATTGCCATGCGGCGTGCCATCCGCAGCGACCAGATCCCTCAGGCTCGGCGCGCGGGTCACCGTGAGATCCACACCACCTCCAATCGAAGTCGTCACCCCGTTGTGACCGGAATTCGGATCAATATCGAACCCCGGTGGCTGGTGGCAGGCCGCACATCCCGCCCCGCTGCCCGGCCCCGGTCCGGGACCCCCGCCGGGAGGAGCAAGAAACAATCGCTTCCCCTCGTTCTCCGCAGGCGTGAAATTCGGGAACGGGGCCCCATCCGCCGGGACTTGGCTACGACCTTCGTCGTACTTGCTGTCGAATGACTGGATGCTCCGGATGAACTGGGCGAGCGCATTCTGCATCCGTTCCTCGGTCACCCCGCCATCGCCGTAAACCGCGGTGAACATCACCTGATACTCCTCGATCGCCGCGAGCTTGGCCTCCAACTCGGAGAATTCCGGGTCGCCGTTCTCTCCACTGAAACCCATCTCGACCGGATCATGGATCGGTTGGGTCGACTGGACCTCCAGATTCGCCGCCCTTTCGTCCCAGAAGAACCTGCGCTCGTTCGAGAAGCGCGGGTTGATCAAACGCATCGAATGCCTCGCCGTCTGGCCCGCCACCCCCTGACTCGAGAGCGAGGTGTCCGAAAAGGCATGTTCCTGCTGGTGGCACGAAGCACAGGACACGGAATCGTTCCGCGAAAGCCGTGGATCGTAGAAAAGCACCCGTCCGAGCATCGCCCCCTGATCCGTGATCTCGTTTCCCTGCGGGGTATTGTCCCGGGTGATGTAAGGCGGCACCGGTTGATTCGCGTAATTCGGTGGATTGGTCAGATCGAGCGTTCCACCTTCTCCACTGCCCACCACCGCAGCCAGCGAAGCAGGGCCGAGGCATGCCAGCACCGCCACGGACAGTTTGAGGGGTTTTCGGGTCATGGGGGGAAATTTCAAAGCACCATCGTGAAGCAGGTGTGTGCAGGAGACCACCCAATTGTTAAGTTCGCGTAAAATCCTGAATGCCAGCTTCTTCGGACACCTGACGAGCATTGTCTTTGCCCAGTCATTCCCGCTGTGCCAGCCTCGTGAAGCAGATCATGGCGGCGGAATTCGAAATCACCTTTCTCGGCACAGGCACTTCGGTGGGTGTCCCGGTCATTGGTTGCGACTGCCCGGTATGCACCTCGGAAGACCCGCGGAACCGGCGCACCCGGTCCTCCATCCATCTCCGCTATGGCGCTCAGAGCATCCTCGTCGATTCCGGCCCCGACCTCCGCGAGCAGGCGCTCCGTGAGCGACTCCGCGAGATCGATGCCGTGATCTACACCCACGGGCACGTCGACCATGTCGCCGGTTTCGACGAACTCCGCGCCTTCTGCTGGAGGCGGGACACCCCGCTGCCGATGCACGGTAATGCCGAAACCCTCGGCATCCTCAAGACGATGTTCGGCTGGGCATTCTCGCCCGACAACGTCTATCGGGGATACGTCAAACCCGCGGCAATCGAGATCCAGGGCCACTTCAACTACGGCAAACTTCGTATTTCCCCCCTACCCGTCATCCATGGCCGGGTGGAGACCTCGGGATTCCTTTTCGAACACCCCGGCCACCCGCCGGTCGCCTACATGCCGGACGTGAAGGAAATCCCCGCCGCCACCATGGCGCTGATCCGGAATGTCGACATCCTGATCATCGACTCGCTCCGCCCCTCACCCCACCCGACCCACATGTCCGTCGAGGAAGCACTGGCCACCATCAAGACCTGTGGCGCGGGCCAGGCGTGGTTGACCCACCTCGGACACGAGAACGAGCACGCCGCCCTGGAGGCGACGCTGCCAGCCCACGTGCATGTCGCATTCGACGGACTCCGGCTGCCAGGATAGTTCCATTCCGAATTCGACATTTGCGGCCCAACAGGTCGGAATGGGGGCATGTTGCGCATGCTCTGCCTGCTTCTTTTGCTCCCCGCTCTCGGCGCCGGGCTGCCCGCTCCACCCCGTCCCGACAGCGTGGCGATCATCTACAATTCGGAGATCCCCGAGTCGAAGGAACTTGCCGATCTGTATGCCATGGGCCGCGGCATCCCGCAGGACCGCTTGATCGGCCTTCCCCTCCCCGACAAGGAGGAGATCAGCCGCGAGGAATACGACACCCTGATCCGCAAGCCGCTCGCCGCGGAGTTCGAACGGCGGAAATGGTGGGACCGCGCCCGCGACGGCAATGGCCATCTGCAGATCCGCTCGACCCGGATCAACATCCTCTGCTGCATGCGCGGCGTACCCAGCCGCATCCTGCATCCACGCCCGAAGCCGCCCGAAGGCGAGCCCGCCCCACCGGTGACCCAGGAGATGCAGATCTCGACCAAGAGCGCTTCGGTCGACTCGGAACTCACCATGCTGGGAGTGGATGGACAAAGCCTGGTCGGCGCCCTGAAGAACCCGTATTTCAGCCAGAACAAGCCGATCGCCGAGGCCAAGCTGCCCATTCTCCTGGTCGGCCGCATCGATGCCCACTCATGGGACGTCTGCAAGCGAATGATGGCGGACGCGCTGGCGGTCGAGGCCACCGGCCTCTGGGGATACGGCGTGGTGGACATCGCCCAAAAAGTGCCCCAGGGAGACCAGTGGATGGAGGACGTCGCCCGGGACCTGAACGAGGCCGGCATCCCCACGCTGGTCGACCGCTCGAAGGACACCCTGCCGGTCAACTTTCCACTCCGTGACACCGCGGTCTACTTCGGCTGGTACGACTGGAACGTGAACGGCCCGTTCAAGAATCCGAAATTCCGCTTCAAGAAGGGCGCCGTCGCGGCCCACCTCCACTCGTTCAGCGCGGCCCAACTGCGAAACCCGTCGAAGAACTGGAGCGCCCCGCTTCTCAACAAGGGAGCCGCTGCCACGATCGGCAACACCTACGAGCCCTTCCTCCACCTCACCCACCACTTCAACATCCTCAACCGTCGCCTGCTCGCCGGCTACTCGCTGGTCGAAGCGGCCTACATGGCGTGCCCCGCACTTTCATGGCAGGCAGTCGTCCTCGGTGACCCGCTCTACCGCCCCTTCCTCAGGCTCGACGGCTCCGGCAGGAAAGAGGCCGACGACAAGGTCTTCCGTGCCCTGCGCATCGCCAAGCTCCGTTGGCCGACGGATCCGCTCGAACGCGAGAACCAACTGCGCAGCGCCGCCAAGCGCATGAACGACCCGACCTTTCTCGAAGCGGTCGGTCTCGACCTGCTCGCACGGAAGAACACCGCGCTCGCCGCCTCCACCTTCGGTGAAGCCAAGCTGCTCTACACCGATCAGTTCGACAAACTGAGGATGGATCTCTTCGTGGCGATGATCGATCGCGAGGGGAAGCGCACCGCGGCGGCCATCCAGGGCCTGCGTGATGCCAAGCTCCGCTACTCCACCCTTGCTGAATCAGAGGCGGCGGCCGCCTGGCTCAACATCCTCGACCCGCCTCCACCACCCCCCGCCCAACCGAAGAAGTAGTTCGCCATGACCTACGAGAACCTCCTCCAACAGGTCCACGGGCAGGTTGCCGAAGGACCTCCTCCCGAGCTGCCCTCCGAGCTCGAAATGCAGGCGCTGTGGTTCGCCGGTGCGATGGGTCGCGATTTCATCGACCAGGCCGGCCAACCGGTCCGCATCATCCAGTTCGGCGAATGGAACCGGAGCGCCGGACCGGACTTCCTCCATGGAGTGGTCGAGATCAACGGGGAACGTCACGCGGGCGCCATCGAGCTGGATACCGAACCCGCCGACTGGGAGCACCACGGCCACGGCGCCGATCCGGCATTCAACGAGGTCGTCCTCCACGTCGTCTTCCGCCCGTCGTCGGCCACCAGCTTCACGCGAAACGAAGAGCATCGCGAAGTCCCCCAGGTGCTGGTGCCACCCGCCACCGTCGAGGCCGCCCTTCAGCGCCCAGCCTCCGCCGTCGCCATCGCACGCCCCGGCCGCTGCGTCCACCCGCTCTCCCAGCTCAGCGAACCCTCCATCCGCGATCTTCTCGAGCAGGCGGCCCGCCACCGCATGCAGCTCAAGGCCTCGAGATTCCTCCAGACCGCGGATGCCCACGGCAGGGATGCCGCCCTGTTCCAGTCCACGGCAGAAACCCTCGGCTACCGCGCCAATGCCCTGCCCATGCGGCTGCTCGCCCAGCGCATGCCGCTGACCGTCCTGCGCGATGAACCCGCTGCCCTCGAGTCCCTGCTCTTCGGAGCCGCCGGCTTCCTTTCCTCCTCACTGCACGAGCAGGCGCCGCCCGATACCCGGGAACACCTCCGCGCCCTCTGGGATGTGGCATGGAAACACCGCGCCCACTGGGAATCCCAGCACCCGATCCCATGGCGCATGCACGGCCAGCGTCCGGCCAACCACCCCCACCGGCGCGTCGGCACCCTCACCGCCCTCGCCCGGCACTGGCCGACCTACCGCGCCCGGGCCCTCGGTCGCCCCTTCAGCCCGAAGGTACTCGTCGACTTCCTCACCCGGCTCGAAGACCCCTTCTGGAGTCACCGCCACACCCTTTCATCCAGGAAATCCGCCCGCCCCATCGCCCTCTTCGGCAAGGCCAAGGCCATCGAGCTTCTTGCCAACCACCTGATGCCGCTCGCCCTCCACGAAGACCCCAACTTCGGCTTCGAGCAGTTCGCCCAGCTCCCCGCAGGCACCCTCAACGAAAAGGTCCGCCGCGCCGCCATCCGCCTGTTCGGCTCCGAGGAAACCGCAGCCCCATGGCTGAGGAAGGCCGTCCACCACCAGGCCCTCCTCCAGATCTATCACGACTTCTGCCTCGAGGACCTGAGCGATTGCGACGACTGCCCGTTTCCCGAACAACTCTCCCAGTGGAACCCACCCACCTAGTCCGCCATGCTTGAGTCCCTCCTCGCCCTGAATGCCCTGCCAAAGATCGGCCCAGTCCGCATCCGCAGACTGCTCGATGCCTTCGGCTCCGCCGATGCCGTGCTGAGGAATCCCAAGGACACCCTCATGCAGGTCGACGGCATCGGCCCGGAACTCGCAACCATCCTCAGCGACTGGGAATCCCACACCGACCCCACCGGCGAGCTGCGCGAGTTGAACGAACGCGGGCTTTCCATCATCACGCCCGATGATCCCGAATTCCCCCCTGCGCTGCGCGAATCCTACGACGCCCCCATTCTCCTCTACGTCTGGGGCAAGGTCGAAGCGCGCGACCGCCACGCCGTCGGCGTGGTCGGCACCCGCCGATGCTCCATCTACGGGAAAAACAGTACCAAGAAGCTGTCCTACCAGCTCGCCCACGCCGGCTTCACCGTGCTGTCCGGCCTGGCACGCGGGATCGACACGACGGCCCACGAAGCCGCGCTCGCCGCCGGGGGCCGGACCATTGCCGTGATCGGTTCCGGGCTGGCCAAGGTCTTCCCCGCCGAGAACCTCGGACTGGCGGAACGCATTGCCGACGGAAACGGCGCGGTGGTCAGCGAGTTCCCCCTCCACACCTCACCCGACAAGAAGACCTTCCCCCAGCGCAACCGCATCGTCGCAGCCTGGTCGCGGGCGCTCATCGTCACCGAGTCCCCGCTCTGGTCGGGCTCCCTGATCACCGCCAACCTCGCCGGCGAATACGGGCGCCCCGTCTACGCCGTTCCGGGACCCATCGACAAACCCATGTCCGCCGGATGCAACCGTCTCATCCGCGACGGCGCCACCCTGCTCACCGACGGCACCGAACTCCTCGATGACCTCGGCGGCCTCGCACTGGGCACGCCGGAACCTTCGACCTCCCCCACTCAACAACAGCCCGACAACCGTCCCGCTCTGGAAGGAGACGAACAAACGGTCTTCGACAGCCTCGGCGACGACGAGGCAGGCATCGATCAACTCATCGAGCGCACCGGACTGCCTGCCGCCACGGTCACCGCCACCCTGCTGAAACTCGAGATCAAACGACTCGTGCGCCCGCTCCCCGGCTTCCGCTACACCAAGCGCCAATGATGGAGGCCGAACCCACCGAGAGCCCGATCCCAGGAAACCAACCAAGCGGAACCTTCCGCCTACTCATCACCCTGATGATCCGGATTCCGGGTGTCGCGCTGTGGTTCATCGGAGTCGCCGCCACGGCACTTGCTGGAGCGGCCATCACCGGCGCCTTCATCTCAGACGGCCCGATCCACGAGTGGCACTTCGTCATTCAGTTCATCCTCGGAAGCCTGATCTATGGAGGCATGGTCGTGATCGGCCAGGCCATGAGGGTGACCGCAGACATCCTCTGCCGCGATGTCTTGGTCGTCTTCGACACACCGAAACTGTGCATCGTCACGGTTCTGGACGCCCTGCGAACCCTCTTCTACAGCCTCGGTGCCGGCCTGGCGGGGGGCTGTCTCCTGATCCAGGAAACTACCCCGCGAGCCCTTTGGCTCCTCCCCATCACCGGCATCAGCTTCTTCATCGCCCACTCCCTAAATACCCGATCCAAGCGACTCCGCGAGAAATGGCAGAAGGAAGCCCAAGAAGCCCGGCCCCTACCACCGGTCAGCACTCCACCACATTGACCGCCAGGCCACCGCGGGACGTTTCCTTGTACTTCGCCTTCATGTCCCGACCCGTGTCGCGCATCGTCTTGATCACCTTGTCGAGCGACACGAAGTGGCTGCCATCGCCGCTCATCGCGAGCCGGGCCGCATTGATTGCCTTCACGGCTCCCATCGCGTTGCGCTCGATGCAGGGGATCTGCACGAGTCCACCAATGGGGTCGCATGTGAGCCCGAGATTGTGTTCCATACCCACCTCCGCCGCATTCTCACACTGACCGGGCGTGCCACCGAGGTAATCGACCAGACCCGCAGCCGCCATCGAGCAGGCCACGCCGACCTCCCCCTGACACCCGGCCTCCGCGCCGGAAATCGAGGCATTCCGCTTGTAGAGCATGCCGATCGCCGCTGCCGTGAGGAGAAATCGATGGACTCCATCCGGGTGCGGCGAGTGCCGGAAACGCACGGCGTAGTGAAGCACGGCCGGGATGATCCCGGCGGCACCATTCGTGGGGGCAGTGACCACCCGCCCCCCCGCGGCATTCTCTTCATTCACCGCGAGCGCATACAGGTTCACCCAGTCGAGGATCGCGAGCGGATCAACGAGCGCGGCCTCATTCGAACTACGAAGCTTCTCGTAGATTCGGCTCGCACGCCGCGCGACCTTCAACCCGCCGGGAAGCTCACCACTCCCGCGGCACCCACGCTCGACGCATGACTGCATGACCTCCCAGATCTGCTCCAGCCTCCCACGCGTCTCTTCCTCGGTCCGGAACACCTTCTCGTTGGCGAGCACCAGCCCACTGATCGACAGGCCGGTCTCCCCACAAAGCGCCAGCAACCCGGCGGCCGACTCGAAGGAATGGGGTAGCTCGGTCGGCTCTTCCGAGCCGGAAGTCGCTTCCCCGGCTGCGGCGATGAATCCCCCACCGACGGAATAGAAAATCTGATCCGCGACGGCCTCACCATCCGCCCCGATCGCCGTGAAGTGCATGCCGTTCGGATGCTCCGGCAGGGGTTTCATCCGCTTGAAGCTCAGATCCTTCGACTCATTGAAGGGAACCGAGCAGTCGTGGGAAAGCGGCAGCACTCCGTCGCGTCGGATGCGTTCGATCAGCGCCTCCGCCTGCTCGAGATCGACATCTTCGGGGTCCTCTCCAGCCAGACCCAGAATGAGCGCCCGGTCCGTGGCGTGACCTTTTCCCGTCGCCGCCAGCGACCCATAGAGATCGCAACGGACGCGCCGGACCGTCGCCAACTGACCGGCATCCGCGAGCCCACGCACAAATCTCCGTGCCGCCCTCATCGGACCCACGGTATGGGACGACGAAGGACCGATGCCGATGGTGAACAGGTCGAGCGCGGAAATCATCTCAGCTCGTACTGATGATGCCTCGCCCAGGCGCTGTCAATGACACCCGAAGCTTGTGCCGAATTCCCGGCAATCGCCAGCCATCAGGATCCTCTCAGTCGACGATCTCCGCGAAAACCATCACCCCGGCGGTCGTCTGCAAGGTGCTGATGACCCGCACATCCAGGGTGCTTCCGATCCGGTCGATGGCGTGGTTGACCACGATCATGGTGCCGTCGGTGAGATAGCCCACCGCCTGGTGTTCGTCCTTCCCGGGCCGCACCAAGGGTAGCCGGATCTTCTCGCCCACCACGATCGCAGGCCGCAGTGCATCCATCAGGTCATGGAGGTTGAGCACATCGATTCCACGAAGCTTGGCGACTTTGCTCAGGCTTTCATCCGTCGTCAGCAAGCGGGCACCGAGAAGTTGCGCCGTCTGCAGCAGGCGCGACTCACTGCTGTCATCATTCGACGCCACGTCCTCGATGGAAACCGCGAGCCCTTTCGAATCCTGCATCTTCTCCAACAGCTCGAGCCCGCGCTCGGCACGCACCCGGTCATTCTGCGAAGCGGAACCCGCCATGGTCTGCAATTCACCAAGCACGAACTGGGGCACGATCAAACGACCACTGAGGAAGCCCGCACGGATCACGCCCGGCACCCGGCCATCCATGATCGCCTCGCCATCGAGCACCACCGGCTGCCCCGAGGTCCCGTCCTGGCGGAAACGGACGTAGGGGATGATGAAGGCAAAGTCGTCCCGCGTGCTGCGGAGCGCCAGCACCGCACCGAGAAAGCCAAGGCTGGCGTAGATCATCGAGGCCGCACCCAGGGCGATGGTCTCCGCCACATCCGGTCCGGAAATGATCTCGCCGCTGTCCATTTCGAAGCTCCGATCCAGCGCCGCGGCGAGCACATCGGCCAAGCCGACACGGGTGAGCAGGAAGGCGCAGAACAAGCCGACCAGCAGCCCGAAGGTCGCCGTCGAAAACCCGCGCAAGGTGAAACCCTTGATCAGGGTTTCGACAAAGATGAACAGGCCTGCCACCAGCAAGCCGATGAGGAGACCCGCCCACACCGGGATCTCGAAGGCCTCGTTGCCCTTCGTACTGAAAGCGAGCACCCAGCCTGCCGCCTCGCAGATGAGCAGATAGACGAGGCGTGCGATGTTGACGGAGGCCGGAGCGTTCATGGTCGAACCCAAGACTCTCGCGTTCCACTGGGGAGGCGCAAGAAAAAGACCACGATGCTTTGCCACCGCCCGTGCCCGTCGCTAGTCTAGCAGCGAGCATGAGGACCATCGCCCGCTTCCAGTATCCGGAGTATGCCTGGCTCTTCCAGAGCTACCTCCGGGACCAGGAAATCGACGCCTATGTCTTCGATGAGTTCATGATCCAGTGGCAGTGGACACTGAGCGATGCCATCGGCGGTGTGCGCGTCGTGGTGCCACCCAAGGACGTCGAGCAGGCGGTCGAGCTGTGGCGGAACTACCAGGAGCGGATCAACCGTCCTCCCTCCCCATTGACCATCGCCCGCGGCGGCTGGCTCGGAATACTACTCGGCTACTTCGTCGGCATCTACCTCGTCTTCGGCCGCAGGCCGCTGGCGGACCCCAGGCCGACCGCAGACCATGCTTCGGAGGAGTTTCCCGATATCCCCGCCGGATCTCCGCCGTAGTATCCGCATGAACCCCGCCCTGCTGCTTCTCGGATGCATCACCCTCACCGCCGTCGCGGAAGAAGTCACCCCACCACGTGGCCCTGAGTGGAAACTGGTGTGGTCCGATGAATTCAATCAGGACGGCCCGCCCAACCGAGAGGTCTGGCAGTTTGAGCACGGATTCGTGCGCAACCACGAATTGCAGTGGTACCAGTCCGACAACGCCACCTGCAAGGACGGCCTGCTCGTCTTTGAAGCCCGCCGGGAACAGGTGAAGAACCCGGACTTCAAGGCGGGTTCACGCAACTGGAAGCACTCACGCAAGCACGCCAACTACACCTCGGCATCGATCATCAGTCGGCCGAAGTATTCATGGACCTTCGGACGCTTCGAGATCCGCGCCCGCTTCAACGCACTGGACGGCATGTGGCCTGCCATCTGGACCACCGGACACGGCCGCTGGCCCCACGCCGGCGAGATCGACATCATGGAGTTCTATCAGGACCAGATCCTCGCCAACACCGTGCACGCCGGAAAAGGAGGGAAGACGGTGTGGAATTCATCCAAGCATCCGATCGCCGGGTTCGACGTCGACACCTGGGCCGAGCAGTTTCACCTCTGGGTCATGGAGTGGGATGACAAAGCCATCCGGATCTACCTCGACGGCAAGCTCCTGAACGACATCGATCTGGGCACCACCACAAATGCCGATGGCCCCAAGGTGAATCCATTTCACGATGCCCAGCGGCTCCGGCTCAATCTCGCCATCGGCGGACAGGGGGGAGACCCCTCAAAGACGGCCTTCCCCCAGCGCTACGAGGTCGACTACGTCAGGGTTTACCAAAAGTAGGGTGACTCACTTCTCGCCACCTTCCAGCTTGCGGAGAGACAGGGTTCCACTCTTTATAGGGTAAATCCTGCTCTAAAGATGACTTCATCGCCCTCTTCCCGTGTCCAATCCGTCATCGTTCTCGGTGGCGGCAGCGCCGGCATGCTGGCGGCCATCACCCTGAAACGCCTGATTCCCCAGCTCGACGTCGAGCTCATCCACAGCCCTGAGATCGGCATCATCGGGGTCGGAGAAGGCACGACGGCCGTCTTCCCCGAATACCTGTTCAACATTCTCGGCATCCCACGCGACGAGTTCTATCGCGAGGCGAAGCCCACCTGGAAACAGGGCATCAAGTTCGTATGGGGACCCCGGGACCACTTCTTCTACGACTTCGAGTTTCAGTATGACCAACGCTTCGACGGCGTGTCCAAGGCCAATGGCTACTACGTCGACGAGGACTGCTCGGACCTCTCACTTGCCTGCGGACTCATGCAGCGCGGCAAGGCCTTTCCCACCGGCCCGCTTGGCAAACCCGTCATCAAGGGAGCCCACGCCTTCCACATCGAGAACCATCACCTCGTCGCCTACCTCGAGGGGGAGGCCAAGCGCTGCGGCGTGGTGCTTACGGAAGACACCTTCGCCTCCGCCGAGCACGATGGCGGACAGGTGAGCGCGCTCCACTTTGAAAAAGGCGGACGCCGAAGCGCCGACCTCTACATCGACGCCTCCGGCTTCCGTTCCGAGCTCCTCGGCAAGGCGCTGGAAGAACCGTTCAAATCATTCTCCGGCGGGCTGTTCTGTGACCGGGCCGTGATCGGCGGCTGGGAACGCGATGGCGAACCGATCCAGGCCTACACCACGGCGGAAACCATGGACCATGGATGGTGCTGGCAGATCGAGCATGAGACCTTCATCAACCGCGGCTACGTCTATGCCTCGGACTTCGTCAGTGACGAGGACGCCCACGCCGAATTCCGGAAGAAGAATCCGAAGACCCCCGAAGAACCACGCATCCTGAAATTCCGCAGCGGCCGCTACAAGCGCAGCTGGGTCGGCAATGTCGTCGCCATCGGCAACGCCTCGGGATTTGTCGAGCCCCTCGAAGCCACCGCTCTGGCCCAGATCCTCTACGAATGTCGTTGGGTCAAGGAACTGCTGGAAAACAGCGACTGCCAACCCGCTGAAGCCCAGCGCGACTTCTACAACCACGCCATCGGCGTCGCGTGGGACGAGATCCGCGACTTCCTCGCCTTCCACTACAAGTTCAATACCCGCCTCGACACCCCATTCTGGAAACACTGCCGGGAGCACACGGAACTCGGCGACTATCAGGCGCTCTACGACCTCTATCAGGAGATCGGACCCTCACCACTGCTCACCAGCACCCTGCCGAACCGCCCGAACATCTACGGCATCGAGGGATTCCTCGCCATGCTCGTAGGCATGAAGGTTCCACATAAAAACCCCCACACACCCGCGGAAGCTGAACTCCAGCAGTGGCAACGCGGCCGCAAGAAGATCGCGACACGGGCCGCCGCGGGAGTCGACGTCCGCCGCGCCCTCGACGCCATCCGTCAACCCAGCTGGCAATGGTCATGAAACACTTGAAGAAAATCCTGATTGCCGGGCCTGCGACGGATGCCGCGCTGGCCGCCATGTTCCTGAAACGGGGGAATCCATCCTTCGACATCCAGCTGCTGGTCACCCCGACCCGGCTGGACCCCGCGGGAGAAGCTACCACACCCTTCGTACTTCAGCAGCTGATCAAGACGCTCGGCATCCGGGGCGCTGACCTCCACCGGATCGCCAGACCGAACTGGCTGCTTGGGTTCAAGATGCGCTGGGGTGCCCGCGAACGCTACGTCCGGGCTTTCGACGGTGCTCCCACCGCACTGACGGATGGCCTGACCACCCGCAATGGATTCCTTGCCCGTGAGGAAGGGTTCGACGAGTTCAGCGCCGGGGCCGCCCTGATCAGCTCCGGCAAGCTTTTCCCGAAGAACGGCCCGAACTCGGTCAAGATGATGGAGCAGATCACCGGTCTGGTCCTGCAACCCGGCCCACTTGCGGAACTCCTCGCCCAGGGCTGCAAGGCTCTGGCCATTCCACGGCGTGAAGCGGAGATCGCGGAAGTCCGGGTCACCGACGGCGAAGTGCAGGCGGTGGTCCTCGCTGACGGCAGCGAGCTCACCGCCGACCTCTACATCGACCTCACAGGTCAGGATGCCTCCATCCTCGGCGCACTCGGAACCTCAAGCCTTCAGAACGATGGGACCCAGGGGCTGTGCACCCGGGCATGGACGGCCGCCAAACGACGCGGCAACGAAGCCATCCGTCCCTTCGTGAGCATCGTTACGCACGAAAGCGGCTGGAAGTGGCGCATCGAACACGACGACCGCATCGGCATCGGGCTCGCGTTTCATCACGAGTTCACCTCGGACGACGAAGCACTCGCCGACCTGCGGGAGATGGTGCGTGAGCCTCTGGAGGAACCCATCCTTCATCAGTGGAATCACGGCTGCCAGAGTCACCCATGGAGTGGCAACGTACTGGCGATGGGAGACGCAGCCGCCTTCCTCGAGCCGCTCGCCGCCGTTCGCCTGCCGCTACTCATCCTCCACCTGAATGCCTTCCAACGCATCGTCGCGGAAATCCCCACCGGCCCCGGCGAGCAAGGCAAGGCACTCTACCACCGGATGATCAAGGAGGCCTGGCAGGAA
Source organism: Haloferula rosea (assembly GCF_016595525.1). Taxonomy (GTDB): domain Bacteria; phylum Verrucomicrobiota; class Verrucomicrobiia; order Verrucomicrobiales; family Akkermansiaceae; genus Haloferula; species Haloferula rosea. The sequence continues at coordinate 139,544 of NZ_JAENII010000006.1, read as the reverse complement.
CTGCGCGACTTCACCAACGTCCATCACCAGTTCAATACCGCTTCCGACTCCCCCTATTGGAAGTTCTCGAGGGAAAACTGCGGTCCGGGAGTCCACCATGCACTCGTCGACCTCTTCATGAGCGGGGGACCGGAGCCCATCCTCGAGAATGCCATGCCATATTCACCGTGTGCCCTGGGTTACGATACCTGGCTTACCGCCCTGATCGGTCTCGGAGTGCCGGTAAGCCACCCACCGACCATCCCCACGGAGGATGCCCAGGCATGGCGAACACATATCCAATCCCTCAGCGATCAGGCTTCCAAAGGCGCCACCGCCGAGACCTGCCTGAAAGCCGTGCGCAAGCAGTCCGCCACGCCTCGGAAACGCCCGACCAGCTACTGATCCGAAAAGCAGCCTACCGATCAGACTTCCAGCCGCCTGCGATCGAGCGGCGTGAAAACCGTCTTCCCGAAGCAGCTAGAACCGGGTTCACTGGATCATGACCCCTGAAGATCCGCAGCCCATCGTCCCGGACCCGGGAGTCGAAAACCGGTCGTTGAGCACCGGAGAGCAGTTCCTGCTCTGGGCCGGCATCCTGATGCCCGGACTCACATCACCCTTTTTCCTCATCGCCTGGTTCGGCATCGGCTATGCGCGAAGCACCCTGTATGAAGTCTGGATCGTCGTCCTTCCCATCCTGTGGGTCGCCATCCTCGTCGGTTGCTGTTTCCTGTGCGGATGGATTCACGCCGTGAAACGAGGCCCCGAAGGCCGGACCCAGCGCGCTTGGAAAGCGTGCGGATTGTTCGTCCTTGGCCAGATCATCCTCACCCCCACGCTGGGCTTCGGATGCTGCATGCTGGTGGTCAATCTGAACATGTTCTGATTTTTTCGAGCACCGCCCCGCGTATCCACCGTCCATGCACCGACTCCTGCACGCTCTCATTACTCTTGCGCTCGTCGGTCTGGCTTCCGCACGCCCGAATCTCCTGCTGATCACCGTCGACGACATGAGCCGGGATTCGGTCGGTTCCTTCGGCTCACCCATCCCCGGAATCACACCCCACATTGACCGTCTCGCCGGTGAGGGACTGAGCTTCGACCAGGCCTTCGTCACCATCGCGATCTGTCAGCCCACCCGCGCCGTCTGGATGACCGGCCGCTACCCGCACCGCAGTGGCGCACTCGGATTCGACCCCATCTCCAAGGGAATCCCTACCCTGCCCGAGGCCCTGCAGGCCGGCGGCTACCACACCAGTCTGTTAGGAAAAGACCACCACGTCGTGCCATCCCGCCACGCCGCCTTCGACATCATCCGCACGCAGCAGCAGTTCGGACAAGGACGCAGCCCCGAGCGCTATGCCCAAGAGATCACCGCAGCGATCGTGACCGCGAAGGAAGCCGAGAAGCCCTTCTTCATCATGGCGAATGCTCATGACCCTCACCGCCCCTTCGCAGGAGCACCCTCTGATCGCTACAAGAGATTCCCCTACCCCCGGAAGTTCGCCGCCAAGGATGTGCCGGTTCCCGGCTTCCTGCCCGATCTGCCGAAAATCCGCGAAGAACTCGCCACCTACTACCAGTCCGTCCAACGTGCGGACCAGGTCGTCGGCGCCATCCTCGAAGCCCTCGAAGCCAGCGGCGAGGCCGACAACACCATGGTGACCTTCATGAGCGACCACGGTATGCCGCTGCCCTTTGCCAAGAGCAACTGCTACCTCGCTTCCACCGCCACCCCGTGGATCGTCCGCTGGCCCGCCCAGGTGAAGGCCGACACCCGCGACAAGACCCACTTCATCAGCGGCATCGACTTCGCCCCCACCGTGCTCGATGCCGCGGGTCTGCCGCCACTCGCGGGCGCCGATGGCCGGAGCATCGTCCCCTTGTTGAAAGGTGAAGCCCAGGAAGGCCGCAACCGGGTCTTCACCGTGATGAACCGGGTGCACAGCAAGAAGGAATATCCGATCAGGGCGATCAACGACGGTGACTACCTCTACATCTGGAACGGCTGGTCCGACGGCGAGACCGCCTTCCGCAATGAGTCGATGAGCGGCTTCACCTTCAAGGCCATGAAGGAGTCCGACAACCCCGCCGACCGGGAGCGCGCCAAGTTCTTCGAATACCGCTGCACCGAGGAGCTCTACGATCTGCGCAAGGACCCCGACTGCCTGCACAACCTGCTCAACGAGCCCGGCGGCGGATGGAACTCCCGCGCCAGCGCCATGACCAAGGCCCTCTGGCACTGGATGAAGGATACCGAGGACCCGCAGATCAAACTCTTCCAGTCCCAGGTCGAGCTGGCGCTGGATTGAGGACGACAACCTTGAGGAAGGCGAGCCATCACTCCCGCACCGCCCGGATGAAGTCCCGGCCCGGCATCAACTCGATCTGAAAGGACTTGCTGAAGCCATCTGCGGTGAACTCACCGCCATCAAGTAGGTCGAAGTCCGTTGAGAGATCCTGCTTCCGCTCCAAGCGATAGCCAAGACCCGGGAAGGTCTTCACGGTGAGGTCGAAGACCGGGTTGGTCTGCGGATCGAAGCCGGCGGCCTTGGTGAAGGAGAGGATGCGGAAGTAGTCGTTGGGATCGTTGGGATCGGTCATGTTGGCGATCTCGTCCTTGTCGCTGCTGCCGTCGCCGTCGGAATCGCTGATGGCGTCCGCCGTGGTGGTGTTTCCGAAGAAGCCGGTTTCCAAGCGGTCGTCGATGCCATCGGGTTCCGTATCGACGAAGCCCAGGGAGCCGAAGGGATAGGCCTCCACGGCGCCGATGTCAGGAGCAGGGCCATTGGGACGGTCGAAACCCCGCTGGTCATTGGCGGCGGTGCTGCCGGTGGCGGCATCGATGGTCGGAGAGCCGGGAAGCGGCGGCATGGTCTGGGTGGGGCCGCCGTAGTCGCCCAGGGGGGCGAGGAGGGGGTCGCCGGTGAGGACGGTGCCAGGGATGGTGCCTGCGCCGGAGGTGCTGCCAATGAAGTTGACGCCGGAGTTGGAGCTGTAAAAGCCTTCTTGAAGGATATCCGGAGCAGAAGACGTCGCAGTATTGGAGGCCACCACCGAATTTTTGAGCGTGAGTACGCTAACGTCGAAGAATGAATCGCTAAAGATGCCGCCGCCGCTGGCTGCCGAATTGCCGCTGAGCGTGGACTGGTTGAGCGTGAGGGGGCCTTCGGAGTTGAAGATGCCGCCGCCATCTTTGACTGCCGAATTGCCGCTAAGCGTGGACTGGTTAAGCGTGAGGGTGCCTTCGGAGTTGTAGATGCCGCCGCCGCGTGAACTTGCGGAATTGCCGCTGAGCGTGGACTGATTGAGCGTGAGGGTGCGGAAGTTGTAAATACCGCCACCGAGGTCTGAGGAATTGCCGCTGAGCGTGGACTGATTGAGCGTGAGGGCGTCTAAGTTGTAGATGCCGCCGCCTGAGCTTGCGGAATTGCCGCTGAGCGTGGACTGGTTGAGCGTGAGGGTGCTTCCGTTGTAGATGCCGCCGCCGCGTGAACTTGCGGAATTGCCGCTGAGCGTGGACTGATTGAGCGTGAGGGTGCCTTGGGAGTTGAAGATGCCTCCGCCAAATGTGCTTCGTCCGCCTGTAAGGGTAAGAAAGTTGAGGGTAACGGTGCTGCCGGCGCTGCCGGCGATGATTCCGAGCACGCGTGATTGCTCGTCAGCATCGATCGTGATGCCTTCGGCGAGCGCGGAGGCATCGATGGTCAGGCTTTTGTTGATCAGAAGCTCGGTGCCGCCGAGGGTGATGGTCTGGCCAGACAGCCCGGGAGCGAAGGTGATGACATCCCCGGCGGTCGCATCGGCGATTGCCTGGCGCAGGGAACCTGGCCCGCTGTCGTCGATACGGGTGACTTGCCAACGGCCTACGGTGAAAAATTGCTCGGTCGGAGTGGGGTTATTCTCAAAGTTGATGGAAGCGGGAGGACCCAGATTGTCAAAGTTCGTCGGCAAACTTCCTAGCACTTGGTTGGAGATGAAAGTGTGGTTGTTGTTGTTGATGAAGGCGCAGATCCTGACCGGGCCGGTGGGGTCGCCGATCCGGCTCAGGGGGATCTTGAACTCGATGCCGGTATCGACGCTGGCCGCATCAGTGGCAGCGCTGTCGGTGACGCCCTCGGTGTTAGAATTGTTGATGCCGATTTCCACGTCGGTTAGAGTGACTGGCCAGTTGGCGTTACCCGCGCCTGTGCCGCCGAGGAATGAGCCAAAGCCGCCGGTTTGGGAGAGTTCGGCGAAGTTGAGAAAGAACTCGACACCGCTTCCGGAGTCACCGCCGCCGAGCGTGAAGTAGTAATCCATCCCGATCCCAAAGTCGAAAGTCAGGTCAGCCATGGCGTTGAGGCCGTTGAAATCCACATCCGGGTTGTCGTTGCCGAGCGTGTTTTCGCCGAAATCGACGGAATCGATGAAGATCTCCAGTTTGTTGAAATTGGTCTGGAGGTTGCCAGCGAAGAAGAGATGCAAGAATTCGCCGCGGATGACGGCGTAGGCGGCATTGAGCTCGGAGCCATCAGCGGAAAGTGGGTCGGTATCCGTATTGTCGCCGAAACCGGTGGGCGCGAGCTGGACGGCGAGGGGCTGGCCGTAGCCCGGGTCAAGCAAACCGTCGGCAAAAAGGGTGGTGGTGATCGATGAGCCGTCGGCAGCGGTGGGCACCACGGGGAGATTGGGCTCGGAAACGATGAGGGTGCCGCCGCCCTTGACGAGGATGGACGCCCCCAAGCTTTCAAAATTGCCCCCGGTGAGGTCGCCGGTAAAGGTCTGGGTTTCGCCATTGGCCACATAAAAGACCAAGGCGCCGCCGCTCCAGGTTACATTGTTGGCAATGGTGACGATCTCCGCATCGGAAAGGGTGCTGGTATCGAAAGCAAGCTCGCCTCCGGAGTTGACGGTCGTTCCGGTGCCTAGCGACGGCAGGTGGGCAAGATCGCCGATCAAGAGGGAACCGCCGTTGATGTTGGTGCCCTCGGTGTAGGTATTGCTTCCAGTGAGGCTAGTGGTGCCACTACCTTCTTTGTTCACAGTGATGTTCCCGGTCAAAGCAGGGCTGAAGGAGTAGGAGCCGACGTGGTTGAAGTTGACCGTGGCAGTGCCGTCGCCACCGTTGACTGAAGCGACACCAAGCGTGCCGACCGTGCCACCGGTGCCTAAGTTGAGAGTGCCGGTGGAGTTGGAGGCCGGGGCAATTTCCAGGATGCCTGTACCACTGCCGACGGTGACGCTTCCGCTGGTGAGGTCGAGGGTGCCCGTGCTGCCGTCCACTTGTCCGACGATGATCTCGACGGCGTCCAGCGAGCCGCCACGGACTGCCATCGTGGCGTTGCCAAAGGCCGCTGATCCTACGAGGGTTTTTGTTGCTGCAAAGCTGCCGCCGGTTGGGAGTATGAGGCTACCAGCTTCGACTTTGAGATCACCGACAATGCTGCTCGTGCCCGTTAGTGTGGTGGTGCCAGCTGCTAGCTTGCAAACAGTCATGTTCCCGTTCATGTCAGGGCTGAAGGTGTGGGGACCGGTGTGATTGAAGTTGACCGTGGCTGTGCCGTCGCCGCTGGTGATGGCACCTGCGTTGAGGGTAGTGGCTGCGAAGCCAGTGCCGATATTTACAGTTCCTTCCGAGACGCTGGTGAGTTGAGCGATGGTGATCGTGCCGTTGCCGTTCCCGACGTTCAGCGCGCCACCCGCCAGATTGAGCGTGCCCGTCCCCGCGCGTCCGACTATGAAATTGCCGCTGACACTCCAAACGCCATTAGTGATGGTTGCTGTACCGGTGGCGCCGCCCAAGTGTCCCAAAGTCATGGAGCCGCTGTTCATCGTCCCGCCTGTCATATTGAATGTTCCTTTGCGCCGGCCACCGACGAAAAACTCATTGTTATTGTTCCATATGCCGGTTCCGAGCGTCGCGGTGCCGGAGCTCTTGTCAGTGCTCGAAAAATCTTTGCCACCGATGTAGCTGTTCTCGCTGGTCAGTATTCTAGACCCGTCGATGTTCAACTCTCCGTTCGAGGTGCTGCCGACGTAAAGGTCGCGGACCTCACCATCGGCTCCGGAATTCAGATTTGCTGTCCCCTCGTTGTCTATAAACGCATTGTCAAATTTCGTTGGTATGGCACTTCCGGACCAATTCGCCGGGGTATTCCAGTTGCCGTTATTGACGCTCCAGCTCCGGTCGGCGGCTTGGACGTGCAAGACCAGTGCCAGGAAGAGGCCCGTCAGAAAGAGGGAGAAGAGGGAGAGCTTGCGGGGAATCATGGCGAGAGAAGATCGAATGCTAGTGTTCATTTTCCCGTTTTTACGGAGTCGTTTCAGGGTGTGACAGGATTTTCACCTCTCCCCGCCTCGATCCGCGCCGTGGAAAACCTTCTGGTTCCTATGCCAGCGGGGCATGTCGGTCTTGGCGCTGGAAGGGCGGGGTCGCCCGATCATCACTCCCGCACCGCGCGAATGAAGTCCCGTCCCGGCATCAACTGGATCTGAAAGGTCTCGCTGAACTCATCCGCAATGAAGCTCCCATCCGCCAACGGGTCGAACGGTGCCGCTAGATCCTGCTGCCGCTCCAGGCGATAGCTAAGGCCCGGGAAGGTCTTCACGGTGAGGTCGAAGACAGGTGTCTCCGGGGTGAAGCCTGCGGCCTTGGTGAAGGACAGGATGCGGAAGTAGTCTGCGGGATCTAGCGGGTTGGTCATGTCTCCCAGTTCATCCGCATCGCTCACCCCATCGCCATCACTGTCGAGGCCGGAGTCATCGATGCCAACCGAGAACTGGGCGTAGGCCGGTTCGATGAGGTCGGGGATCTCGTCGAAGTCGGCATCGGCCAGCGTGAGGCTGCCGAAGCCGAAGGCCTCCACCGCACCCAGATCAGGCAGCGGACCGGAAGGGCGCGCATTCCCGAGTTGATCGAGGTCAGGCGTAGTGTCCAGAAGCAGCGCACCCTCGATGCTCGGCGAGCCAGGCAGCGGTGGCATGGTCAGTACCAGGCCGCCGTAGTCCCCGAGCGGAGCAAGCAGGGGGTTCCCGGTGAGGAGGTTGTTGCCGGTGAGGGTCGCGGCAGGTCCACTCAGGTTGGGGTCATTGGCGGCCAAGTTCCCCGCCACGATGCTATTCTCCAGCGCCGCTGAGCCACTGCCTCCGGTGAAGACACCGCCACCCCCGCCGAAGAAGGCCAGGTTGTCCGAGACAGTGGCGTGCGTGGCACTCATGCTGCCAGCGTTGAACACCCCTCCACCGGCCTCGGCGGCCACATTCTCCGCGATGGTGGTGTTAATCAGGGTCAGGCTTCCGGAAGGGAGATTCATGAGACCGCCTCCGTTCTCAAAAGAGAGGCTCCTCGCGATGGTGACATTCCTGAGCGTGAGTTCACCCTCGTTGATCAGCGCTCCGCCGGATTCGATCGCCTTGCCCTCGATGAGCGAGACCGAATCCAAGGTCACAAGCACCCCTTCGTCGACACTCAGAAGCCGGGATTTCCCATTCCCGGAAATGGTCACCCCTGACGTAGAAAGCCCTGCGGCGATGATGTCGAGCGACCTCGCCAGCCTGAGCGGACCACCCTCCAAGATGATCGTCTGACCTTCCAAGCTCGGATCAAACGTAATGATCGCACCTGGGGCAGCGAGATCACAGGCCTCGCGGAGAGTGATTCCGTTCGTGTCGAGCCCGTCGAACCCATCGCCAGCCGAAGTCACTACCGGTGCGGTGAAATCAGCGATGCCTGTGCCAGTTTCCACCGCCCCGATGTCCACAGCTAAACCCACCACGCGGGGAAGGCCTCGCTGATCGGCGAGGGGCAGACTCCCTGTGTCGATCCCTCCATCGATCGCGGGGCTACCTTCGAGTGGCGGCATGGTTCGAGTCGATCCACCGTAGTTGCCAAGTGGGGCAAGTTTTGGCTCACCGGAGATCAGACTATTGTTGACGGCTGAGAAATCCTCACCACTCAGGAATAAGTTCGGGTCGGACGCAGCGGTGTTCCCGGCGATGATCGAATTGGTGCAGGTGAAGGGGGAAGCGTAAACGCCTATCCCCCCAATTCCGCCAGAGGCCATATTGCCGGATATGGTGGAATTCACCATCGTGACAACTGATAGAAAACCGCATCCAACTCCTCCGCCTGAACCTCCGGGGCTGACGCCGCCCCCAGTTCCCGTGGTATTCCCCGAGACGGTCGAATTCGTCAGAACGATGGAATTGCCGGTGCAACTAATCCCTCCTCCTCCACCCCCTGCGTTACGATTCCCGGAACCTGTGGTGTTCTCCGCAACGGTACTGTCGACCAGCGTCAGATTGTCACGACAGTAGATACCACCCCCTGATCCACCAAAGCCACCCGCAGCCTCCCTTTCGGGGGCTATCCCGCCGTTACCCGCGAAGTTTCTGGAGACCTCGCTTCTCTGCAGGATAAGCCCACTCTCGCTCCAGATTCCACCGCCCGAGCCTCCATGGCCATCACCACCACTCCAGCCTTCCGATGCTGAAGAGAAGCCGCCGTCACCTGCGCCGTTGTGGGTCACTGCGCTGTTCAAGAGCATGACTGCGCCATTGGCGTAGATGCCACCACCGGCACCACCCACGCCGTTGCGGGAACGGGATCCGCTGCCGTTGTAGGAGCCACCCTTTCCGGCATGGTTTTCCGTCACCGTGCTGTTCTCGAGCGAAAGCGTTCCGTTGCAGTAGATCCCTCCCCCGGATCCGCCGTCACCGGGATCATCACTGCTGAAGTCACCACCACTGCCAGCGGTGTTGTCACGCACGAGACAGTCTTCAAGGGCGAGCGGCCCAGTGCTGTAAACACCGCCACCGTCGCCGCCGTCCGACTGGTCGAGGCCGCTACCTGCTGTGTTTCCTGATATCTCGACCCGTCGAAGCGTCAAGTCGCCTCCGTTCAAGACCCCTCCGCCAGAGATCTCACTTAACGATCCACCATCGGGCGTGTTACCGCCAGTCAACCGCAGTGAATCAAGCGTCACGACCGATCCCGCTGCCACTTCCAGCACTCGATGCCTAGTCTCCACGCCATTGGCGTCAATCGTGACTCGCTCTCCAAGAACTGATCCGTCGATCTCAAGGTTTCGAGCGATCACCAGTTGCCCGCTGGTGAGTGTAATGGTCTCGCCGGAGAGCGACCCATCAAAGGTAATGGTGGCATCGACTGCGGCACCGGCGATCGCATTGCGCAGCGAACCGGCCCCGGAATCGTTGGCATTCGCTACCGTCAACGCAGTCTGCACCTCCACCGCACCGCTGTCTGGGTTGCTGTTGACGAAACGCGGGAAACCACGCTGATCGGTCGCCGGCAGGCCACCAGTATCGAGGCCTGAGTTGATGGCCGCCGAACCGGGCAGAGGTGGCATGGTCAGGGTCGGGCCACCGTAGTCGCCGAGGGGGGCGAGCAGAGGATCAAGTGGAGCTGACTCGGTTCCGATCTGATCACTGGAGTTGAGGAGGTTCCAAGTGAACCCGGAGTCCTTACCCACCAGATTGCCCCCTTCCGAATCAATGGAGGTCGACGATTCGGCCTGGATATCAGGCCCATGGGGACTGGTGTTTCCGGCGATGATACAATTCTGGAGTTTGACTGTTTTCCCAAAAACGAAAAGCCCACCGCCGCCGAAGGTGCCCGAAACCACTGCATCGTTGCCCGTGATCGTGACATGCCTGAAGACGGCATCGGGGCCACCGTCAGCCACCGAGAAAGCCCCGCCGATGGTGGCAGAATTGTTAGTGAAAGTGCAGTTCACCACGCTCAGGGAGGACTCCACGCTCCGAACGGCTCCGCCTTGAAAGGCACTGTTGCCGCTGAAGGTACAGCCCTCGAGTGTCAGAGCTCCGCTACTGTAGATGCCTCCCCCTTGACCAGCCTCACTCAAGTCGATGCCCAATCCATTGTTGAGAAAGCTGCAATCCCGGACGGTCAGCGTGCCAAAATTTCTGATAGAGCCGCCATTCTGGCCCTCACCGTTTTCAAATGTCAGGCCCTGGATGCTTACGGTTATACCAGCCGGGATCAAAAAGTGCCGATGCGCACCTCCACCGGTAAGTGTAAGCCCGGCGGAAAGCCCTGATGCGTCAATCAATAGACTCTCTCCGAACGTGATTTGACTGGAGAGCGCGATGGTCTGACCGGAAAGGGTGGGATCGAAGGTGATGGTGGAGCCCGGCGGCGCGTCGATGATGGTCTGGCGCAACGAACCGGCGCCGTTGTCGGCAATGCTGGTCACCTGCCAGGGGACGTCGAAGAATTGGTCGCCAGCCAGGCTGCTCAGGTCCTTGTTAGATCCTTGGTTCGGCGTCGCCGCTGCCAGAGAGCCGAGGAACTGGTTGGAAAGGAAGCCATGCCCACCGCCATTGATGAAGGCGCAGATGCGGACGGGGCCGGTGGGGTTGCCGATGAGGGCAAGCGGGATTTCCCACTCGATTCCGGTGGTTGCGTCCGAGGCTCCCGAGGCATCGGAAACGCTCACTCCATCAATGTTCGAGTTGTCGATGCCCAGCCGCACTCCTTCCTCCAACTCGAAGGGCAGCGTGGTGTTTCCCGCGCCAGTCTCGCCGAGGAAGATGCCGACGCCAGGGTCGGTGGCGGTCTTGAGCCGCCCGTAGCTGGGGTAGAAATTCAACTGCGGTGCCCCTCCCGGAAAGCCGCCGGTAGGGGTGAAATAGTGGTCGGCCTCGAACCCGCTGTCGAAGGTGAGGCCGTCGAGCGCCGGGAAGGCACCATCGACATCCGGGTTGCCAGGAAGAATGACGCTCTGGCCCCCCGTGATGCTGTCGATGAAGATCTCGAGCGTGTTGAAGTTGGTCTCCAGGTTTCCTGTTAGGAGCAGGTGGAGTTTGCCGTCGCGGATCACGGCGTAGGCGGCATTGAGTTCCGAGCCGTTGGCGATCAGCGGGTCAGGATCCATATTGTCACCAAAACCAGTCGGCGCGAGCTGCACGGCCACAGGCGGGCCGTAGGCAGCGTCGCGGCTGCCATCGACGGTGATCTGCGCCTGAGCCGGGAAGAGGCCCATCAGAAAGAGGGAGAAGAGGGAGTTGCGGGGGATCATGGCCAGAGAAGAGCGGATGCTAGTATTCAGTTTCCCGTTTTTACGGATTCGTTTCAGGGTGTGACCGAATTTTCACCTCGACCCGCCTCCCAGCGCCTCGACCCGCGCCCGGTGCCAGCGGCCCGGGGGGCTGTCTTCGTCGTGGAAAACCTCTTGGTTCTGGTGCCTGCGGATCAGGTCGGTCTTGGCGGGCTTCAGCGATAACCCTAGGAAAGAAAGCAGGAACCACCGATTGCACTTAACTACCCGGATAACCAGTGAGTTGGATTGACTAGGCGACTCATCCTCTGGGGGGATCGAGATGAATTTCATAAGGAATTATAGATCCGTGCCTTCCATGTCATCAGTGGTTCTCATCTCCGAATTCAGGATTACTGCTCCAGGAGGCAGGCAGGTGAATCGATGGGGCCTTCTTGGCTGGACCCTCAATACAGACTCATCAGGATGCTGCCGGGTGCGCCTTGCAGGCCGGCGGTGGCAGCACGGGCAGCGTTCCCGTAGCGACGACCTGCTCCACCCGCACCGCTTTCCGTGCTGGGATCTCCAAAGTTCGCGTCGCCGGAGTAGGTGCCTCCGCCTGGTCCAGTGCCTGCGTTTGCACTGGAACCAGCTACTCCGCCACCTCCGTCTTCGGCCAGAGCAAGGGGAATTGCTGGGGACACTCCACCGAGTCCTGCCGGACCTCCGGCAGTCGGGACGCCCAGCAACCGAGGTCCATCGAGGATCGTCGACATGATCGACCCCGCTCCTCCCCCGCCGCCGCCAGCCACGGTCGCCAACACGGTGGAACCAAGCTTGAACTGGGTCACACCACCCGCAACGCCCGCCGCCCCAAGCGCACCCCCCATCCCACCGGAACCGACCTCAAGGGTGTAAGTTTCCCCGGGGGTGACTGGAAGCGCGATTTTTAGATAGGCACCCTCACCTCCAGAACCACCGCCGGAACCGCCGAGCTGGAGGGTCGTGAAGCTGCCAAATGGATTTGGCACCTCAATCGTTTGTCCACTGTTTCCGCTCGAACCACCACCGCCGCCGCCATTTCCCCCGCGCATGTCTAGGGTGATGGTCGTGACATTCGGCGGGCAGACCCAGCTGGAACTACCTGGGCCAAAAGTCAGCCATCCTTTGGGACTGGGTGCCCCGATAAAGGCTGTGGCTTTCACCGTGCCGTTGACTTCAAGTGCCGTGGATGGATTGGACAGACCGATTCCGACATTCCCGGTCGTGCGATGCACATTCCCACCACTCTGAGTCCATACTCCAATCGCCCCGGACAAGTCTGCCGCCGTGATCGAGCCGTCAGTGATAGCAGCCGAGCCCACCGAGCCGTCCGCAATGTCAGCCGAGCCCACCGAGCCATCCGCAATATCAGCCGAGCCCACCGAGCCATCCGCAATATCAGCTGAGCCCACTGAGCCATCCGCAATATCAGCCGAGCCCACCGAGCCATCCGCAATATCAGCCGAGCCCACCGAGCCATCCGCGATGCTTGATCCAGACACCGCATCATTTCCCAACATGCTTGCCGTGATGCCACCACTTGCCACGCCGGTGGCAAGGATAGGCGCGATATCTCCAGTCGTGGCAGTCCAAGACTCCGGTCCGGCGAGAGTGGCATACTTGAGTTGTCCATTGGTGCGGTCCGAGTAGCTGATGGCTGGGCGACCATCGATCAAGGCGAGAGCCGCCTCTCGACCAACATCGCCAACGCTGTCGATCACTTGGGGTGCCATCCAAGTTCCACCGACTGAGTCACTGGCAACCACGTAACGCAAATCGGCAGTCGGGCTGTAGTACGCAATGGCGGGACGGCCATTGATCTCCACCAGGGAAGTCGATGGGCCGTTCGCCCCTGCTGAATCCACGATAATCCGCGGCCCCCAACTCGTGCCATCACTGTTGTTGGCCCGTTTGTAGGCGAGGTCAGATGAAGTCGTGGAGCCACTGGTGTAGCTGATTGCCGGTCTGCCCGAAATCACCGCCAGCGAGGTGTAACGCCCGGCTTCGGGGCTGAATATGAATATCGCGGATCCTTGGTCCACCAGCACCCGCCCACCCCAAAACGACCCGTCCTCATTTCCCGCCCGGACGTAGTAGAGACTTTCCTCGGTGGCATCGAAGAAGCTAATGGCTGGCCGACCGTTGACGATTTCCATCGACGCGTATTGCCCGACATCGTTGAAACTCGCAACGGTTCCCGGGACTGGCCAAGTTGCACCCGTGGCATCATTGGCCCGCACGTACTTCAAGTCTCCCGCATCCGATCTGTAATAACTGATCGCCGGACGCCCGTTCACGACTTTCAGCGTGGTGTAGGTGCCAACAGAACCTGGGAAATCCACCGTCACGGGTGTGCCCCAGGTCGTGCCGGACGCATCGTCGGCGATCACATATTTCAGGTCGTCATTGGTGTCATCGAAGTAACTGATCGCAGGTCGTCCATCGACGACAGCGAGCGAATTGTAAGCCCCGACATCACCAGCAGAATCCACCACGACCGGAGGGTTCCAACTGGTCGCGCCGGCATCCACCGCGATCACAAAGGTCAAATCGCCCGTCGTCGCGTTGTACTGACTGATCGCCGGGCGGCCATCTACCAGAGCAAGCGAGGTGAACTGCCCCGAGCCAGCCGAACTGTCGGCAACCGCTGTCCCGAACGTAGGAGAATCGTTCGTGGCGGAGAAGCCCGTCGAGCTCGCGGCACCGGACAAAACCCAACCTGCCGGGAGTTCTACTTCAGGAATCGTGCCAGGTGGAAACGCCTGATCGAATGCCACGCTCACAGCGAGTTCTCCCGATGGATTCAGCGCGTAGGCATAGCTTTCTCCGGACTGCGCCGAAAGGATGGATGGGGCAAACTTGGAAGCACTGACGGCTCCATCGGCAAGCTTCGCACCGGTAATCGACCCATCCGCCACACTATCCGCCTGGGCAGCACTCAGGGCGTATCCCACCGAGGTGATCCGTTGATCGGGCACCAACTGAATGCTCCCATTGACTCCATCATCAAACCATACCCTGAGCCGGACATCATCCTGACCCGCGAAAATCGACGCAGGCACCTCCGTCATGTTTCCCAGTGCCGTGTCGCCAAGCCCCACCGCGTAGAGTCCCTTGTTCACCGGCAATGACACTGCCGCCGTGGGTTCGCCCCCTGCCGCGCCGGTCCCGTCGTTGCCCCAGTAACTTGTCGAACCCACCGCATCAACCAGCGCGAACTTGAACAAGCCGGTGCCATCAAAGTTCTCACCATTCACCGAGACGCGGCCCTGGTAGTTGATGATGGATGGAGGTGCCGCCTGCGCCGCACCACACAGACAGAGGGAGGTGAGGATCGTTGCTAGAAGTTTCATCGTGGTTTGGGAGTTTGGTGATTTTTGGGATTGGAAATGAGTGTCGAAGCGGGTCGCGTGCGTTGGGCTGACTAGGGCTTGGAAATTTCGATTCGATAGAAGTTTCGATCAGCCGGCGCGTCGCCATCCTGGATGATCTTTTCAAGCTCCTCCGTCGTGACGCTGAAGCTCGAGACCTCGGCGAACGGCGCGGTGAGATTACCGCTTTCCAACAAGTGATAAACCCGACCCGGAATCACCTTGTTGAGCTTCAGATCCAAGGTGCCGGGATTACTGAAACCTTCGATCTTGAACTGGAAGAACTGGGAGGCGTCGGTCGGATCAAATCCGGCAAGGAACTCCATCAGATTGTCGTCTCTGTCCCCGTCTGGATTTTCACCCGGTGCGGCTTCTGGATTTCCGATCCCGAAGAAATCCACCTGCCAATCATCGTCGATCCCGTCTGCGGCATAACTGCCAAAATCGTCCTCACCAACGTTGATCACAGTGAGATCGAAGCCGTCTGGATCAGCGAGGCCTGCACGGGTGCCGCCGACGTTTGCCAAGCTGTCCTTAAATACGGTGCCCGCAGTAGCCAGCCCTGCAGCACTGATCGAAGTCAGGGCATCGCTGTTGTTGACCCACTCCACTTCGGCAGGATCAAGAGCCAGCGTCGTCTGGTCGTCCATCACCTCCACCGCCGTCAGTTGCCTGGTTTGCCCTTCGTCGACTTGTGCCGGGCTCGCTCCGAGCTCCAAGGCGACGGCATCATAGATCTGCCCAACAAACCCGTGCCTCGCCACGGTCGTATCGCCCGAGATACCGACGATCCCGCCGATTGCCCCATCATTGACTACGATTCCTGCCGTGGTTCTTCCTCCACCCGCGTCCAGGGTCGCCTCCACTCCGGCATTGATCTCGGCTGTGACGAGGAAGAACTGGTCGGTTCCGGATGGCTCCGATTCGAAATTGACCGTGCCCGGTCCACCAAGGTTGCTGGTTCCTGCCGGCAAGCTGCCAAG
Source organism: Haloferula rosea (assembly GCF_016595525.1). Taxonomy (GTDB): domain Bacteria; phylum Verrucomicrobiota; class Verrucomicrobiia; order Verrucomicrobiales; family Akkermansiaceae; genus Haloferula; species Haloferula rosea. Next base: position 124,166 of record NZ_JAENII010000006.1, on the reverse strand, counting down.
CACCTGATTCGAGAGGAAGGTGTGATTCCCGTTGTTGATGAAGGCACAGATCTTCAGTGGCTGGGTGACACCTCCGAGGAGGTCAAGCGGGATGGAAATCTCGATCCCAGTGGAAACCGTGGAAGCCCCCGCCACCGATGCGTTGGTGATCCCATCGATATTGGAGTTGTCGAGACCCACTCGAATGGCCCGATCCAAACCCAGCCCGGTGGTCGCAGCAGGAAGGATCATGGTGGCTGGAAAGCTGGTGACTGATCCCGTGCCCTCACCAAAGCCCGTGTTCCCCAAGGTTGCGAAGCTCACAAAGAACTCCAATCCAGCCCCGAAACCCTGGTCTCCCCCACCCATGGTAAAGTAGTGGTCTGGTGCGAAATCGGAGTCAAAGGTCAGCCCCGCCATTGCGTTGAGTCCATCGAGATCGACGTCCGGGTTGTCACCCGCGAGCACGTTCTGCCCACCCGCCTGGCTATCGATGAAGACCTCCAGCTTGTTGAAGTTCGTTTCAAGGTTTCCCGCGAGGAAGAGATGCAGCTTGTCAGCACGAATCACGGCGTAGGCGGCATTCAGCTCAGAGCCGTTGGCAGTGAGAGGGGTTGCATCGGTGTTGTCGCCGAAGCCGGTCGGGGCGAGCTGGATGGCGAGAGGTTGGCCGTAGGCGGCGTCGCGGCTGCCATCGACGGTGATCTGCGCCTGAGCCGGGAGGAGACCCATCAGGACGAGGGAAAAGAGGGAGAGCGTGCGGGGATTCATGGTCAGAGAAGAGCGGATGCTAGTATTCAGTTTCCCGTTTTTACGGATTCGCTTCAGGGTGTGACCGAATTTTCACCTCGACCCGCCTCCCAGCGCCTCGACCCGCGCCCGGTGCCAGCGGCCTGGGGGGCTGTCTGCGCCGTGGAAAACCTCCTGGTTCCGATGCCAACGCAGCAGGTCGATCATGGCGGGTTTCAGCGGGAACTGCTCCGGGTGGTGGGAATACAGGTCGTTCCAGAGCGGCAGCCAGGCGTCCGGCGTGTCGAGTGAGCCGGGAGTTCCGTCCACCAGGCGCTTGCCGGCGCGGAGCTCGGCGAGGGCACGGCGGTCCTCTTGGCTGAGCCCATCCTGCCAGGTTTCGGAGGCGCGGATTTCATCGAGATCTACGACCACATAGCCTGCCCCGCGAATGGCGAGCACCGCCCGCGAGCCATCGCCGGTCGTCTTCAGATCCGCGATCACCGAGCCGCGAAGGTCCCAGCGCGGGGCGAGGTCGGTGCCGGTGCAGCGGTCCCAGAGGATCAGCTCGGCCACGTCGGAATTCGCGGTGGAAGCTGTTAGAACCCATGGCGTATCGGGGACAAAGGTAGAGTAGGAAAGCCAGCCCTTGCCCGACCGCAAGCCGGGCCCGATCGCGGAGCGGGTCGCAAGATCGACTACCGACACCCGGGTGACCCCGGAGAAAACCACTTCGCGACCATCTGCCGACATGCCGGAGCCGAGCGGCAGATGGGGCTTCAACTCGGGATCAAGGGCGATGGTTTCGCCGGTGGCCGCATCGAACAACCACTCGTCCTCGGCGCGCGCGGTAGGACAGAACAGCACGCCCCCGCGCACCGCGAGTTGCATGGTCTGACCCAGACGTTGCGGGGTTTCAAAGATTACCTCGCCCGCGGCCGGATCGATCGCCCAGACCGGCGAGCCGAATAGATTGGCGTAAAGCCGCGCTCCATCTTCGGAGAACACCAGATGCCCCTGCCGGTGCTCGGCGGAAGCCATGCCGAGCTGGAAGTCGAGCTTCAACAGCTCCTCGAATCCGCCCAGATCCGGCCTGAGCTTAAGCACCGAACCATTGCGGCAGATCACCGCGATCCACTCCTGCCCGGGGTGGTGCGCCATCGCCCACGGCTCAGAAGGAAGGGCCAGGGGCCCGGCGAGGGACTGGCCCGTGACTGCATCCCACAACTGCAGCACGCCCCCGCCACCCACCGACTCATGCTCGACCGAATCCCCCACTGCTTCGGTCCGACCGCCAGTGAGCAGGTGCGTCGTCCCGGGAAAAAATAGGCCGCTGAGGTGCTGCCTGCCCGTGTCGATCTGCGGTCCGGCCGGGGAACCATCGTCCACCCGGTAAGCCCGCGTGGCGGTGCCGGTGGGATGGGCCCCACTCCATCCCGCCGAGGCGAAAAGGCTGCCGTCGCTCGTGAATGTCAGCCGTCCGGCCTCGGGCGCGTGGATCCGGTGAAAAGGCTCCGGACGCGCCAGCCGATCAATGGCGAGATGCCCCCCGAGCGTCGAGGCCATCAGGGTGCCGTCCGGCGAAAACCCGCGCGCCGCACCCGGCAAGGCAAGCTGCCCGAGTGGCGCGCCCGCCAAGTTGTAAAGCTGTCCGTTTCCCGTGCCGTAGAAGCCGGAATCATCCTCGAGAAACAGCGCTCCACCGAAGGGCTTCGACACCCGCGCCGCGCCGGACCGGGTTTCTCCGATCATGTTGAAGCCGCCGAATAGCTCACCATCGCCGGTGAAATCAAAGGCCCGGTCGAGATGTGGCAGACGCGCGACCAGCTCCCCGGTCGTGACCCGGAAGTGGCGCATCCCCGCCCGGCCACGCACGCGGATCATTTCACCACCTTCCACGAAATCCGGCAGCAACACATCGTATCCCGCCGCCCCCTCGACGCGAAGTGGTCCTAACAGCAACCGGTTGTCGTCCGGCGTCAGCGCGAAGACCCGGATGTCATCGCCCTTGTCCACCGTCAGCAATCGATCGCCAGCGGGTGAAAAACGCGCGTAGCGCACCGGTTCCGGGTGGGCGAGCACGCCGTGGACGAAGGCTTCTCCAGCACGATCCCAAACCCGCAGCCGGCTGTCACCCGCGACCAGCCGGTTCCCCGACGCATCGCACCAGAGGCCGGTCACCTTCACCTCCGGAAACCGGATTGCCTCGACGACTTCCAAGGTGGTCAGATCGCGGACCTGCACCTGCTCCGAGCCATCCGAGATGACTGCCAACGGTGCGCCCGGCAGCAGCCACCCGGCCTGGACCGAAAGGCCGAAATCCAGTTCCTTCGCTTCCTTCAGGTCAAAGAACCCCTGCCCCACCCCGAACCAGCCCTCGTGGAGGAAGCGCGACGAATCATCGAACATCAGGCGGGCTCCCGCGCGCTTCTTCCGCGCGAATTTGCGGACCGGTAGCAACGCCGCGGAGGTGTGTAGATTGGCCCGGAGGCGGTTGGCGCGCGTGCGTTGCTCATCGTGCGCGGCGATATCCGCCGCCTCGGTGAACCACAGGGCCGCGAGCGCGTCGTGACGGCTGCGCGCGGCGGCGAGGCCGTTGTTTCGATAGGCATCAGCGAGCGCTCCAAGGGTTTCCTCGCGAGCAGTACGCTCGCTCTCCGCCGCCAGGCGTGCCCGCCCAGCCTCGCGGGAAATGAGAAGCGTGGCGATGATGCCCCCCAGAAGCATCAGCACCGAAAGCCCTACCGGCAGTGGATGCTTGCGGATGAACTTTCCCACCCGGTAGGCCAACGTCGGATCCGTGGCGCTGACCGGTTCGTGATCGAGAAAACGCCGCACGTCTTCACCCAGCGAGGTCGCCCCGCCGTAGCGCCGCTCGCGCTCGCGGGACAGCGCCTTCATCACGATGCGGTCAAGATCTCGGGCAATCCTCAAAGGCGGCCGCGCGCCGGGTTCCGACGCATGCCCCAAACGCGTGCTCGGGCGAGGCGGATCAGTATCGCGGATCAACCGCAGCACTTCCACATAAGCGATCTCACGGAACGTCTCTTTCCCCAGCGGGGGAACTCCCGAGAGCATTTCATACAGCAGCGCACCGAGCGAATAAACGTCCGAGCGCGTATCCACATCCGCCTCCGCACCGGCCTGCTCGGGGCTCATGTAGCCGGGTGTCCCGATCGCGTGCCCAGCCCGGGTGACAAAGGTCCGTCCGTCGTTCTCGGTCTCCAGTGTTTTTGCAATGCCGAAGTCGATGACCTTCGGACGTGGACCTTCAGGAGTTTCCACAACCAGCACGTTCGACGGCTTGAGATCACGATGGATGATGCCCTTGCGATGCGCATGCTCGACGGCTTCACAGATCTCCAGGAACAGCCGAAGGCGCTTCTCCAGATTCAAACTACGATAAATGCAGTAGTTTGTCACCGGCTCACCTCCGACCAGTTCCATCGCGAAATACGGTCGACCTTCCTCGGTGGCTCCCGCGTCGTACACGCGGGCAATGCCCGGATGATCCATCATCGCGAGGCTCTGCCTTTCGCTGTCGAAACGCGATACCACCTCGCGGGTGTCCATGCCGAGGCGGATGATCTTCAGCGCCACCTCACGCTCGACCGGATGGAGCTGCCGGGCCCGCCACACGCTGCCCATGCCGCCTTCTCCGAGCAGCTCTATCAGCTCGTAGGGGCCCACCGAATCACCTTCACATTCGCCAAGTCGCGGGCTGCCCCCCGTTTCCAGCAAGCCCGCCAGCAAGCAATGCGGGCACATGCCACCCGCGATGCCCTCCGGGTGAGTGGCATTGCATTTCGGGCAGGTGGTTTGGGAACTCATCAAGATTGCCTAGATTCACCAGGTTCTTTCCATCTTCGCGGAAATTGTTTCATCCGCGATGATCGGCAAGCACCCGGCAGAGGTGAGCAAGCTCGTCGCGCAGGTCCGCCTCACTACCTACCGTGTCACGGATCTCCTCCTCCACGTAGCGGCGGAAACGCTGGCGCATCTGGAAAACCGCCGAGCGCACGCCCGCGCCGCTCAGCCCCATTTCAACTGCCAAATCAGCCTCATCACCGTAGGCGCCATCGCCCATCAAGCAGCCCTTCAACTTCTCGAATACCGCCTCCCGCCCCCGCGAAGCATGGAAGCTCCTCATTCGCTCGAACACTCGCTCGATCAACGCATAGGCCCACTCGCGGTCAAATTCCTCCAACCCATCGCCTTCGCTGCTATCTTCCACCAGCCGTTCCTCGGCCCACGCCTGATCGATCCGCAGATGCTTCATGCCTCCTCCACGTTTCGCAGCATTCTCATTGCGCCAGCGCTGGGCGAGGAAGTTCGACAACGCTCCCAGCAGAAACGACCGCAGTCGGCCCTTTTCGCGATCCGCACGATCGAACGAGTCCTGCTCCAGCAATTTGAGGAAAAACGCCTGCACCGCATCCTCGGCATCCATTGGCGAAAGCCCCTTCCGCCGTGCGAAGCCATAGAGCGGATACCAGTAAGCCTTGCACAGCTCCTCGAGCGCCAACCGAGCCGCAGCGTCCTCACCTCCGCGGGCCATCGAGACGATGGTCCAGCGGGTCACCGGAAAGGTTGGGCCAGGGGAGGGGGAGTCGCTTTCCAACACGGGAGCGATCATGCAGAAGCCGCACCGATCTTCAATCCAAGTCTCTTGTGGGACTTGCGGGCCATTTTGCCCGCTGCATCCGCGCACCCGCTGGGACGACCAGCAGCCTATGTCACTGGATGAAAGGCATCGGTGACCCCCAACTCCGGCTCTTTCAGGATCAAGTCGAGCAGGCGCTGGACGACTCGCCCGCTTAGTCCACAGCCACCTCAGTTCCGGCGATGGTCACATTGAGCCGGGCGAAGAGTCTGCCGTCAGCATTCCCCAAGGAGGTTGGCACGTACACGTCGACCTGATCCACGCCGGCTTCAAAGCCATCAAGAGTCTCGATGATCACTACTCCGTCGGTGCCATCCAAGGCCGTGTTCCAACCGGCCAATGTCGTGCCATACTCGACATCAATGGTTGTGTCCGTGTCTGCCGCAGACGCGGTAGTGCGACGATACGTGAACACCAGATAATCGGAGACGGTCTCATCACCATCCGGGTCCGCCGTGAGAACCGCGGCGGTGGGAAGCTTTGTCGTATCCGGATTCACCGTGTCATTGGGTGACCCGCCAACGACCCATTCGATCCCGGTGTCGATCCCGTCCAAGTCGGGGTCAAGGCCCGGGAGACCCGTCGTTGCCGGGTCGAGGCCGGCATCCGTCACAAACGATCCGAAAGGCGTCCCTCCTGGAACCGCATCACCCCAGAGAAGCAGACCACTGATGTAGGCTAAATTGGCGTTTCCGCTTTCGATCACCCGAAGCTCGTAGGTCTTCCCAGCTTCCACCACAGCCGAATGGGCCACTTCCCCGGGCCGGGTGATCCCATTGGCGATCGAGGCCAACGCTCCCACCTCCCCGAACTGGACGTTGATGGGAAGGGCGAAGCTACTGGAGAAGTCGTGGCTCGAAACCAGATTCAGGGTACCGTCAGCCAACCCGGTAAGGACCACGCTGATGTAGGCTCCAGCCGATCCGTTGAAGGGCGTTTGGGCGAAGTCGGTAAAGAGATCTCCGGAACCCGCACCACTTCCTGCGCTGATGTTTCCGTCCCGCGAGCTGAGGGTCACTCCGACACCGGCGATGGTCTGCGAAGCTCCTTCCGACACCTCGAACTGGGTGTAACCCGCGGCCACCGGCGAACCCGAGGTTCCAAAATCGATCGCTGCCACAGGATCAGAGGGAAAGATGAATGCCCGCAGCGAGACCTGCGGTTGCGTGTTGTCGAAGTCGTTCGAAACGATGGTCAGTGTGCCTTCTATCAGCCCTTCTCCAGCGGCAGGAGTGAAGGTCACTTCAAGGTCGCCCGAAGCCCCGGGCGCGATCGGACCAGGGAAGCTGGTGATCGTGAATGCGCCAGCACCGGTGATGGCCGTGTTGATCTCATCGATCACCAGATCCGTTGCTCCACCGGTGTTGGTGATCGTCACGGTCTCCACTTGGGGGGCTGGCGGTGTGCTGAAGTCACCGAAGTCCAGACTCGCCGACCCCAAGCTGATTACCGGGTCCTCGACGTCCACGAACACGAGAATCTCTGTGGGAGACGAAGCGCCTTGATCATCCGAGCTGACTTCCAACACGAACGAATAGCTTCCACCTCCAACCGAGGGAAGGAAATCGAAAGTAATGTCTCCGGAAGCTCCGGCCGCCACGCTGGGAGGGAAGACGATGTTCGACACATCATCCGAATCCGTGCCGGATGCAATCACACCTGTAATGCTTAATGGCGTTGTCCCATCCGCACTGTCATTGGTGACGGAGACAGAGTAGCTCGTTGAGCTACCGTCGTTTACGAAGTCCTCGATGCCGTCGACCACCAGGAAGGGGCTCGCGCCGACTTCGACATCCACGGTCACCACTCTGGGAGAAGCGAGCCCTGCGTCATCGGATGCAATCTCCAAATCAAAGGTATAGCTCCCCGCCCCCGAACTCGGAGTGAAGTCAAAGGTGATTTGGTCGCTTGCCGTGGCCACGACCGTCGGAGGAAACACCAGGTTGCTTACTCCGGAGCTGTCCGTTCCGGTCGGTGTCACGCCCGAGATCGCCAAGGGAGTCGTCCCGTCACCAGCGAGATTGGAGATCGGAATCGAAAAGTTGCTCGTTGCCGTGGTGTTTGCGGACAAGCTGACGTCTGCATCCACAAGGAGAAACGGGCTAGGCACCGTCGTATCCACCGAGACAAACACGTTGTCCGCTCGGTAGAATTCGCCACCAACAGCACTGTCATTGTCGGAAAGCCGGACGAAGAGCGTTTTTCCCGTCACGCCGGAATCGGTGATGAGATGCGCTGGGACATTCTCCACCCGGTATGTGGTGCCGTTGGATGTCGCAACCTCATAGGAGAATAGGTCCGTCGGCGCTCCGTCAATGGTGTCATCGTCGGTGTAGAATACACTGAAGACCGGCCGGTCCGCCGCATCCCAGTTTGCCGCAGACCGCCACATGAACGAGCCCGTGAGGGTGTGCCCCACTTCCGGAGAGTAACCCGTCGTTTCCAGAGTGTGGGCAGCCTCCCGGTTTGCACCCATGATCAGGTTCTGGCTGCTGCCGACCCCAGAGTTGTTGTTCGTTTGATACTGGTGACTTCCAACCCAATCCTGCACCCCAATATCACCACTGTTGATGTTGGCATCATGGATACCGTTTCCCGAGTCACCATCATCGTAGTCGATCAAGATGGTCTGGCCGAAAACTGCCAGAGGCGAGAGCAGGCCGCAGGCGGCCCCAAGAAGTGGAAGTTTTTTCATCGAAGGGAGCATATTTTGTGTTTTTTCCGAAGCTACGTCCGCCCGCGCACGGAGACGGATCCACAAAGGGAAACTGGGAGAAGTAGGCAACTTGACCATCCAACCAGCAGACACCATGCCCACACAAATTCCCTTCTTATCTATCAAGTTCACTTTTTGAAAACTCATGCCACCATCGGTTATGCGAAAGGAAACCGAAAGAATGCGCGCTGTGGCCTTGGTCCTGCCGATGTTCTTCGAGTACTCACAGCGGGTCCGGCAAGGCGTCCTGGATTGGGTCGAAAGCCACGGTCAATGGCATGTGATCGAGTTGGATCCCGAACAAGGCCAGCTCTCGGGAAGCCTGACGGACTATCTCGATGGCGTCATCCTGTGGCACCATCGCCAGACGGAACCGCATCTGGGGCTTCTGGAATCGAAACTCCCCGTCGTCCAGGTCGGTATGCCTCCCCGCGGAAACATGTCCGATTTCCCCGGTCGAAGCGCCCAGGTCACCTTCGACCGACGCTCGCTCAACGACCTCGCCCTGGATCATTTTCAGTCACTCGGCGTGGAATGCGTCGGCTATGTCGGTCAAGACCTCCGGCCAGGAGGAGTGTGGGCGACGCGGGTCTCGGATCTCCGAGAGAAGGTGCTGCAGCAAGGACTCGAATGGATCTCTTTCGATCTGGGTGCCCAACACCCGATTTCCGACCCGACGTTGATTTGGCAGGCCAACCGTATCAGCGGCTTGAATGAATTCCTCGAAGCCACTCCCATCGGAACCGGACTGCTCTGCCAGGACGACTACATCGGCATCATGACCTGCACCACAGCCCGAAATCGAGGAATCGAGATTCCCGGGCACCTGGCCGTGCTTGGCCAAGGCGACCGAACGATCGGGCGCAGCGGCGCGTGTTCGCTTTCAAGTGTCGAGATCCCCGGCGAAGAGATCGGGCGGGAGGCTTCGGCGATGCTTGACCAATGGATGTCCGGATCCGCCCCTCGCCCAACCGGGCGTTTGATGAAATGCCGGCGCCTTCTGGTCCGCGAAAGCACCGGCGGCCTGTCCGGAGAGCCCACCATTGAACGAGCGAAACGCCACTTTGATCGCCACCATCTGACAGGCGTGACCGTGGGTGAACTCGCCTCGCTGGCCCGATGCGCGCCCCTTACGCTGCGCCGGCGCTTTCGACAGGCCTACGGCTTTGAAATCGCGGAGGAAGCCCGACGCCGGCGCTTTGCTGAAGCCCGACGCTTGCTCGGCGAGAGCGATCTTGAGATCCAGGAGATTGGCGAGCGTTGCGGCTTCTCCCACCCGCCGAACTTCTTCAATTTCATCCACCGTCAAACTGGAATGGGGCCCAGCGCCTACCGAGCTTCACTCCGCGAACCCACTGCCCGGTCATGAGATCCCACCGTCATCGTGGGCGGCATGATCGAACGCACCCTCGAAGGCTTGCAGCCATCGGTCCGCGGAGCTAAACACCCCGCGCCATGGCATCGATCAACTCGAACTTCCTCAAACTCAAAGCCGGTTACCTTTTCCCTGAAATTGCACGCCGGGTGAATGCCTTCACTGAGGCCAACCCGTCCGATGCCGCCAAGCTCATCCGCTGCGGCATCGGCGATGTGACCGAACCCCTCCCGGAAGCCGTCCGCAAGGCGATGCATGACGGCGTCGATGAGCAGGGCAACCGCGAAACCTTCAAGGGCTACGGCCCGGAACAAGGCTACGGATTCCTCCGCGAAGCCATCGTCGAGAACCAGTATGCCGACCTCGGCATCAGCGCCGACGAGGTGTTCGTGTCCGATGGTTCCAAGTGCGACTCCGGCAACATCCTCGACATCTTCGGTCCCGGCAACCGCATCGCGGTGACCGACCCTGTCTACCCCGTCTATGTCGACACCAACGTGATGGCCGGCAACACGGGCGAAGCCGATGCGAACGGCTCCTACGAGGGCCTCCTGTATCTCCCCTGCACGGCCGAAAATGGATTCGTGGCGGATCTTCCAAGCGAAAAGGTCGACCTCATCTACCTCTGCTTCCCGAACAACCCGACTGGCACCGTCGCCACCCGCGAACAGCTCAAGGCATGGGTCGACTACGCCAAGGCCAACGACTCCATCATCCTCTTTGATGCCGCCTATGAGGCCTTCATCCAGGATCCGGAAATCCCCCACTCCATCTTCGAGATCGAAGGCGCCAAGGACTGCTGCATCGAATTCCGCTCCTTCTCGAAGAATGGCGGCTTCACCGGCGTGCGCTGTGCCTACACGGTGATCCCCAAGACCGTCACCGGTGCCGCTGCCGACGGTTCACGCGTGCCACTCCATCAACTCTGGGGCCGCCGCCACTCGACCAAATTCAACGGCGCTTCCTACCCCGTCCAGAAGGGTGCCGCGGCGGTCTTCTCCGCCGAAGGCAAGGCCCAGGTCGCCGCCCTGATCGAACACTACATGGGCAACGCCGCCCTCTTGCGCGAAGCCTGCACCACGGCCGGTCTGACCGTCTTCGGTGGCGAGAACGCCCCCTACGTCTGGGTCGCCTGCCCGGAAGGAACGGATTCGTGGGGCATGTTCGACAAGATGCTCAACCAAGCCCAGGTGGTGATCACCCCGGGTGCCGGCTTCGGCGCCGCCGGCGAAGGCTACTTCCGCATCTCCGCCTTCAATTCCCGCGAGAAGGTCGAGGAAGTTTGCCAACGCATCGCAACGGTATTTGGTTGAGAAACCAAACTCTCCCGAGATCAAACGAGTCGCGCGGGAGGACCTTTCCTCCCGCCTACTCAGCCGCCCTCACGTCTTGCACGATGATCTGCAGGGAGGTGCGCCCGCGGAAGTGATTGCGGTCGATGGTGAACGCCACATCCCACGGCGGGTCGGGCAGGTCATTCTCCCCGCCTCCGAAGAACACGGCGTCGTGTTCCTGATACCCTTGCCGCAGTTGCAACCGAAGATGGTTGTTCTTCAGGCGCATCGGCGGTCGGCATAGATGCACCTTCGTGGCCAGAAACACCGGTTGGGGGTTCCCGTTGCCGAAAGGCTGCAACAGCTCGTAGTCGCGGAGGAACTCGAGCGACAGGCTGTCCAGTTCGATCTCGGCATCAAGGAACATCCGCGGATGACGCGTCGACTCGTCCGAGTGCTCGAGCACGTAGCGGCGGAAGGCATCGCGAAAAGCGTCCATCTGGTCCTCTCGCACCGAAATCCCTGCAGCCATGTCGTGGCCACCCCCTGCCTCAAGGAAATCACTGGAAGCATGGATGGCCTCAACCAGTGACACCCCCTCGATGCTGCGGCCGCTCCCCTTGCCGATCCCGTCCTCATCGATCGCCACGATGAAGGTCGGCTTGTGATACTGGCGCATCAAACGCGAGGCCACGATTCCGACCACGCCGGGATGCCAATCGCGCGAGCCGAGGACGATCACCGGATCCGTCTCCAGATCGAAGTCCTTGTCCAACATCTCGAGCGCCTCCTTCCGGATCTGTGCCTCGTGGGCCTGCCGCTGGCGGTTGTAATCCTCCAGCTTGCCGGCGAATTCATCCGCACGACGACGACAGTTGGTGAGCAGGATGCCCAGCGCGTCCTCCGGCACATCCATCCGACCCGCTGCATTCAGTCGCGGGCCGATGCGGAAACCGATGTCCATCGAACTCACCCGACCATTCATGCCAGCCACCTTCTGGAGCGCCTTCAGGCCGGGATTCAGGGTATTGGGAAGGAGTTTCAGCCCATGCCGGACCATCAGGCGGTTTTCCCCCACCATCGGAACGATGTCCGCCACGGTCGCCAACGTGACCAACTCCAACAGACTCTTCAGCTCAAAGTTCTCGAGGCGGCGCGTCTTGAGCAGCGCATGGGCGAGCTTGAAGCACACCCCGGCGGCACACAGGTAGTCCGGACCACCTCCGAACTTGGGATTCACCAGCGCCGCCACATCCGGGCGCCCGGCAGGTCCGGGCTCATGGTGATCCACCACCACGACGTCGATCCCGCGTTGGCGCAACCCGGCGATCTCGTCCACCGAAACCGTCCCACAGTCCACCGTGATGATCAGATCCGGCTTGGGCCCTTCCGACATCGCCCGCTTGAGCGCGGCATCGCTGAGCCCGTATCCCTCACTGCTCCGCCGCGGGATGAAGTGCCGCGGATTCAGCCCGTAGGCCTCGAGGATCCGGCGCATGACCGCCACCGAACTCACCCCATCCACGTCGTAGTCGCCGAAAATGCAGACCTCCTCGCCCGCGTCGATCGCCTTGAAAATCCGCTCCACGGCCCGATCCATTTCGCCAATCTCGAACGGATCGCCGAGGTCTCTCAAGCGAGGCCGCAGGAACCCTTCAAGGTCATCCCCCGATGGCAACCCACGCTGCTCGATGAGATGACCGAGGATCGCCGGAAATCCAGCGGCCGAGCTCTCTCCATCTGCATGAAAAGGCTCGCCTCTGAGGATCCATTGTCGGTCACCGGCTTGCATTCGTCCAGCGACTCTATCGACCAGTTCAAGCCCGGCACAAGCACTCATGCCCGGAACTCCATGCAAGCACCAAACACGCCATCGGACCACGTGGGCAGGAACTCTCTCCTTGAGCGGGAGGCAGGTTCATACGAACTTGAAGGCATGTCTGATCTCGTCCGAGTCGAACCCATCGCCCTGATGCCCACCCCGGCAGGCTGCGCCGTGTTCCTCGGTGACGGAAAGAAGGCCATCGTCTTCTACATCGATCTGGCCATCGGCACCTCCATCAATGCCGCGCTGGCCGGCCAGACTCCGCCACGCCCGCTGACACATGACCTGTTTGTTCATACCCTCGAGGGTTTTGGCGCCAAGGTTTCGCGGGCGGTCATCCACGAGGTCGATGACGAAATCTACTATGCCCGCCTGATTTTGGAGGCGGAGAACGAGATCATGGACCGGAAAATCGTCGAGCTGGACGCGCGGCCATCCGATTGCATCGCGCTGGCCGTCCGGGTGGGTGCTCCGATCTACGTGGTTCCCGAAGTCTGGGAAGGCCTGGCGGACAGGAGCGACACCCTCGAGGAGATGCGCCGAAAAGGCATGGCACCGGGGAATGAGTGAGTTTTTACGGTTTTCCGGCACAATTCCGTCTTGGCTCTGTCCTCCTCGAACAAGTCGGACTAAGGTTGACCACAAGAGCGGGAGCGACTAGGCATCTCGCGGTTCAAACCTATGAAAGTTCCTTTCCCCACTAATCGCGTCGATTGGGTCAACACGGTCTTCCTGCTTGTCATCAGCCTGACAGCAGTCATCGCGGCCCCCATTTACATCTGGAAAAACGGCTTCGACCCGTTTCTTGCCGGCCTTTTCGCCTTCTACGCGATCTCCACAGGCATGAGCATCACGCTCGGCTACCACCGCCTCTTCTCCCACCTGTCCTTCAAGGCCAAGTGGCCCGTTCGCTTCTTCACCCTGATTTTTGGCGCCTGCGCCTTTGAGAACTCCGCGCTGAACTGGTGCTCGGATCACCGCCGCCACCACAAGCACACGGACCACGACGACGACCCTTACGACATCTCGAAGGGATTCTTCTGGGCCCACATCGGTTGGATCCTCTTCAAGACGCTGCCCGAGCCACCGCTCGACAACGTCGCCGACCTCCGAAAGGACAAGCTGGTCATGTGGCAACACCGCTGGGACAAGCTGATCGCCGTGCTCGTCGGCCTGATCCTTCCCACCGCGCTCGGCTACCTCTGGAACGGCCCGGTCGGAGCCCTCGGAGGTTTCCTCATCGTTGGCGCCCTGCGTGTCTTCTGCGTCCAGCAGTGCACCTTCTTCATCAACTCGCTCTGCCACACGATCGGCCGCCAGCCCTACTCGACCCGCTGCAGCGCTCGTGACAGCTTCCTGATGTCCCTCTTCACCTTTGGTGAGGGCTACCACAACTACCACCACGAGTTCCAACACGACTACCGCAACGGCGTGAAGGCGTGGAACTGGGATCCCACCAAGTGGACCATCTGGTGCCTTTCCAAGGTGGGCCTCGCAAGCAACCTCCGCCGCGTCCCGAACAGCAAGGTTCTCCTCGCGGAAATCACCGAGGCACGCCGCCGCACCGAAGCCGAGCTGGCACGCGTGGCGGAGTCCGAAGACCACGCATGGCGCGAATCGGCCACCGAGGCCCTGCAGGAACTGCTGGACCGTCTTTCCACCAGCTACGGAGAGCTGGAAACCGCCATCGCCGACCGCGTGGAGCTTTCCCGCAAAGCCCTCGAGCGCTGGAGCAGCGAAACCCGTGAGATCCTCGCCCACCTCGCCGAGATCCGCCGCGCACGCATCCCAGCCTCCGCCTGATCCCGTCAGGTCGACCATTTCCCAAGCGCGCCCGGCTTCATGCCCGGCGCGCTTTTTCGTGCCCGGATCTCCAGCCGGCTCAGGCAGGGACACGAAAAAGGCGGCTCCCGAAACCGGGTGCCGCCTTGGAAAAAGTTTCTGAATCGCTGGCGATCAGTTGCGGTATCCGCCACCGCCACCGCGGTCTTCACGAGGACGGGCTTCGTTCACCCGCAGGTCGCGGCCTTGGAATTCCGTTCCATCCACACCCTTGACTGCAGCTTCCATGGCTTCCTTCGAACCCATCGTCACGAAGGCAAAGCCACGTGGACGACCGGAGTCACGATCGGTGGGAACGTACACGTCACTCACTTCTCCATACTGCGAAAACAATTCCTTGAGATCTTCACTCGTCGAATCCCACGAGAGGTTTCCTACATACATTTTCATATCTTTTCTGGTGGTTCGCAGCATGAGCCTTGGCCGTACCCGGGAATCGGGTTTCAGACCCCCGCGAAGTTTGAAAACTCCCCGGCAGCCTTCCACGCCATGACCCTGTCAACGCGCGAACCGAAACAGCCGCCTATAGCACTGACCAGCAGTTGCAAGGAAATCCGAAAAAGAGATTCACCCGGAAGACGGCCAAAATCCGCGGCAATCCCACGAAATCCGACCAATCTACAAGGGCTGCAGCCCGTACGCCCCCCAGTCCCACACCGCCGCCTCAATCCCCGAGCTTCTTCATCAGCGACTCCTCCATCGCCTTTTCCACCAAGCGGGCCGCGACCCCCTCCGTCGCCTGGTCGAGGGCCTGCACCGCCGCCTTGAGCGGGTTGGGCTCCCCCTTCTCCATCGCCTCCTCGACCGACGCAGACAGCCGCCGAATCTCCGCCGCCTCCTCGTCCGTCACCAGTCCATCCCCCTGCGCCATGACCGCATCCACCGCCTTGAGCAGTTCCTCAGCCTTGAGGCGGGCTTCGGTGAAAATCCGCTCCGCCATGTCGTCGAAGGCATGCTCCACGGACTCACTCACCATTTGCTCGACCCGGTCGTCGTCCACATCGACCGCCGCACTGTCGATCTCGACCACCGTATCCACGCCGGTCGCCACGTCACGGGCCAGCACCTCGAGCAGGCCGCTTTCATCGATCCGGAACTGCACCCCCACCCGGGCCCTGCCCTTTTCCGCGGTCTCGAAAGCCACCTCGAAGTCCCCCAGCGGCCAATTGTCCCGAGCCATCTCCCGCTCCCCCTGCAGCACGCGGATCTTCATCGACCGCTGACCTGCCACCGCGTTGGTGAACATCTCGCCCGCCTTGCAGGGAATGGTCGTGTTGCGCGGGATCAGGACGTTCATCAGTCCACCAAAAGTCTCGATGCCAAGGCTCAGCGGCGTGACATCCAACAGCACCACCTGGCGCATCGCACCACTCATGACACCCGCCTGGATCGTCGCACCCAGTGCGATCGCCTCGTCCGGATGCTGCGAAAGATCCGGTGACCGACCGAACAAACGCTCCACCCGGTCACGCACCGCCGGAATCCGGGTGCTCCCTCCGACCAGCACCACCGCGTCCAGTTCCTCCACCGTCAGATCCGCATCCGACAGCGCCCGCTTGCAGCAAGCCATCGTGCGCTCCAGGATCGGCGCCGCAATCCGTTCGAAATCCTCACGGCTCACCGCCAGTTCGACATTGCCGGATTCGGCAAAGGGCAGGCGAAACACCTCCTCGGAGCGATCCGACAGCGCCCGCTTCACCCGCTCGGCCTCAGCCAGCTCCCGCGGTCCCGGCTCGGCTGGAAGCCCACACTTCTCAGCCACCCACTGCCACAGGGCCACATCGAGGTCATCGCCGCCCAGTCGGGTGTCCCCATGCGTCGACAGCACCTGGAACACCCCGTCCTGCATCTCGAGGATCGAGAGATCGAAGGTCCCGCCGCCGAAATCATACACCGCCACCCGCGACCGGTCGTCGAGCCGGTCCAGCCCGTAGGCCAGTGCTGCAGCGGTCGGCTCATTGATGATCCTCACCACTTCCAGCCCCGCCAGCTCGCCCGCCCGCTTCGTTGCCGCCCGCTGCCCCTCATTGAAATACGCCGGCACCGTAATCACCGCCTTATGCACCTCGGTTTCGAGCCGCCACTCGGCAATCCGTTTCAGCTCACGCAGGATCTCGGCGCTCACCTCCTCCGGGCTGCGGCCCAGCACACGCACTCCTCCCCCTTCACCCCGCGTGCATTCGAGCGGAAAGTCCTCCACCTCGTGGAGCTTGCGACCCATCAGCCGCTTCACGCTGGTCACCACCGGATCCACGCCACGCCGACGAAGCGCCTTCTCCCCCACCTCGACCTCATCCTCACCGAACCACACCGCACTCGGCATGATCCGCTTGCCCGATTCATTGGCGAGCAGGATCGGAAATCCGGATTCCACCACGCCGACCGCCGAATGCGTCGTGCCCAAATCAATTCCAAGAATCACCTCGCTCATCCGCGCCACCATCGTCCGCCTCCGGCCGGTCCTCAATGCCCAATCCTTCGAATCACCCGGACACCCGGCGCCCCGCCAAGTCGCGGACCAATTCCAGTGACACTTCTGTTGGAACACGCTATTCCCCCCGGTGACATGGAGTGGTTTTACTCGAACAACGGCAAACAAGAGGGCCCGATTTCCGAAAGCGAACTCAAGGCCAAGATCGGCAGCGGCCTCGTCAAGACCAGCGAACTCGCCTGGCACGAGGGCATGAACGATTGGCAGCCGATATCCAGCATCAGCGCGTTCGCCCCGGTCGAGCCCACCGCCGCCGCGCCGGCCGAAGCGGTGGCCACCGAGGCCCCTGCGTCAGCACCCGCTCCGGCATCCGCTCCGCCCCAGCCAGCGGCCCCCTCGCCCTACCAGTCCCCCGGAAGCTCCGTCAGCACCACCGCGGACCCCACTCCGGACAAGGCGCTGCCGACCTACATGTGGCAATCCATCGTCACCACCCTGCTCTGCTGCCTTCCCTTCGGCATCGTCGCCATCGTATACGCCGCGAAGGTCGACGGCCTGAAGCAATCAGGAGACCTCGCCGCCGCCCGCGCGGCATCGAATTCCGCCAAACTCTGGGTCAACCTCTCCGCCGGCATCGGCCTTCTGCTCATCATCATTTCCATCGTGCTGAATGTCATGGCCGTGCCGGTCGAATCGACCGTGCCGTGAGCTGGCCCCGACCCCTCCTGCACCTTCCGGATTGATTGCCGGGCTCGCTGCGGCATGATGTCACGAGCGTGAGGAGAATCCGCGTCATCCACCGAGTTCGCACCGCCTTCGCCCTGCTGGGTTTCCTCCTCGCAGTGGCCGCCGCGGTCACCCTGTGGTGGGCCAATCATACCGGCCTGCCCAACAGCTGGCGCAACGGCATCGAGCAGGCCCTGTCGCGCCAAGGCGTGCACGCCGACGTGGCCAGCCTGCGCTACCTCCCACTCCGCGGCATCGAAGCCGGAGAGGTCACCGTCTTCACCGATGAGTCCCGTGAGCGGATCCTCGGGCGTTTCCACTCGCTGCTGCTCGACGTCGACCGCACCAAGCTCACCCGCGGCGAATTCCGGATCGACCGACTCGACCTGTCCGGAGCCAGCGTGTCGCTTCCCGTCGACGCCACCGACCCGGAAACCAAGACCCTCGACATCACCGAGCTCAAGGGCCGGATGGAATTCTCCGCCAACCGCCGGCTGACCATCACCGGCGCCAGCGGCTCAGTGGGCGGGCTCCGACTGGCCATCAATGGCAACCTTCTTCTCTACCGGGGTGGCTCGGACTACGACCCCGAGGCAGCCCAGCAGGCACGCGCCGAACGCCGCCGCATCCTCAGCAGCATCGTCGATACCCTCGACAGCTTCGAGCTCGACCCCAAGTCAGCCCCCCGCATCCGCGCCGACATCTCCGGCGACTTCGAGAATCCCGGCAGCTTCCGCGCCAGCGCGACGATGAGCGCCAACGACATCCGCAGCCGCGAACTGGAAATCAAAAGGCTCGAGATCCAGGCGGAAATGCGCAACCGCACGCTCGTCATCCACCGCGCCGACATCGACGCCACCGATGGCCGCCTGAACGGCAAGGCCGAGATGGACCTCGCCGAGATGCAGGGCGATTTCGAGCTGCACTCGAACCTCGATCTGACCGAAATCCTGACCAAGCTCCGGCTGCCACTCCCCGACGTCATGCCCACCTTCGGGCGCCCCCCCGTGGTCGATGTGAAGGGAAACTTCGGCGATGGACCGGACGGCTGGGAAATCCAGATGATGGGCCTCGTCGACCTCCATGAACCCTCCCTTCTCAACTACTCGGCCGATCGCGTGAAAACCTCGTTTTCCTGGGACGGCCCGCGCCTTCTGCTCGAGGACTTCACCCTGTTTGAAGGCCCGCGGAGTGTGACCGGACGAGCATTCATCACCCCCGAATCCGTGCTCTATCAGGGAAGCGGCAACCTTTCCGTCCCCTTCGTCCAGAAGAGCATCTCCAAGCTGAAACCGCTCGCCCGGATCCTCGCGGACTTCTCCTCAACCGAGCAGACCGAAGTCCAGGGAACCTTCTCGGGCCGCGCCAACCCGAAGGACAAAACGGACTGGGAATTCATGGGGAACTTCGAGGCACGGGAAATCAGCTACCGCGGCGTGCCGGCGAAGTTCGCCCGCGTCGACCTGGATCTCACCCGGGACCGCCTCGACTTCAGCCAGGGCGAAGTCGAATTCGACTACAAGGACTACCCCCTGAGGAAACGTCACGACGGGCCGGACAGCGGCCGGATCGAGGTCGGGCTCATCCGCTACGACCGACCCGCCAGTACCATCGCCATCGAGAACCTCGAGGGAACCGCCTGGCCCGCCCCGATCCTCCGCACCTTCGCACCCACGGTGGCCGACTCGGTCGAGGACTACGGCTTCCATAGTACTCCGACCCTTTCCGCCGCGGGCCTGATCGGCATCAAGGAAGGGCAACCGAAACAGGATCTCCTCATCCGCTTCAACTCCACCGCCCCGATCGACTATGAGTTCCTCGATCGTGAGCTGACCCTGACCGCTCCGGAAGGCCGGGTCCGGATCCTTCCCGGGAGCATCAGGATCAGCGACACCAGCGTGGGAGCATTCGGCGGCCTCGTCCGTCTCGACCTCACCGCGCCGACCGATGGCTCCAAGAAAGTCAGCGGCGAAATCGACTGGACCCACCTCGCACTGCCCGAGATCAGCCGGACCTACGAATTCGACAGCACACCGAGCGGCAAGGTCACCGGCCGACTCGAGTTCAGCCTGCAAGGGGGCGTCGCCGGCCTCAATGGTCAGGGTCACCTTGCCCTTGAAGAATCCGAGTTGTTCGATGTGCCTGTCTTCGGGCCGCTGTCACCCGCGATTGCCGCCGTGCTGGGCAACCGGAAAGCAGGGTTCCAGGAGGCGCAGTCCGCCTTCTTCAGCATGGACATCAAGAACGGGGTGGTTTCGACCGAAGACTTCGTCACCACCACGCCCTCCCTCATCTTCACGGGCGACGGCAAGGCCGATCTCCCCGAGCAGGAAATCGACATGACCATCCGCATGAATGCGCGCGGCTTCCTTGGCATCATCACCCTGCCACTCAGGCCCTTCTACGGGCTGTTCCAGTTCCGTGGGACGGGTCCGCTGTCGAAGCCGGAGTGGCAGAACGTGATGTTCACCTCCCCCCCTCCTGCGCAGGAAGAAAAACTGCTGACACCACCGAAAGCCCGGGCCGTGCCGGAGAGGCGAGCGCCCGCCCCCAAGGGCACTGCAGCTCCATCATCCAATCGATCGAGGATTTCCCCGAGGAATCGATGAGCTTACAAAAAACAGCTCCGTTTCCCCCGAGTGATGCCTTGCACCGCCCATCATTCAGTGTCACTTTCCTGCTACCAAGCTCTGTTCCTCAACACCTAACTCCACACGATCATGTCTGAAGATTTTGCCAAAGCCGACTCCCTCGATCCTGCAACCGGATTCTCCGATTCCCCATCGGTGTCCCAGGCAGCCAACGACCTGCGCCACGCCGCTGGAGAGAAGGCCAAAGACCTGGCCAACCAGACCGCCGAGCAAGCCAAGGCCGCCAAGGAGCGCGCCGTCGAAAGTGCCCAACAGTTCCGCGACGCAGCCACCGAGAAGGCCATCGCCCTCAAGGAAGTGGCCACCGTCCGCGCTACCCAGATCCGCGGCGCAGCCGACGAACAGTGGCACCAGACCCGCGACAAGGCCAAGGAACTCCACATCACCGCTGAGGACTACGTTCGCCAGAACCCTACCAAGACCGTGCTTGGCGCACTTGGGGTCGGCTTCCTCATCGGCCTGATTGCCCGCCGTTGATGGCGCTGGTGACCGAACGGCACCCTGCCCGACGCAAGGAGGTGATCCCACCTCCCGGTATCCTTGTCCCCTGATACGATGAGCGACCCTTTTGATCCGCCACCCGAACCTGCGAAAAAATCGCCGGATACGTGGCAAGCAATGGCCGCCGAATTCGTGGACTCCCGGCTCGAACTCTTCCGCCTGGAAGCTCAGGCGGCAGGTCGGGATGCCGCCCAGCGTGGTGTCCTCGTCGCCATCATCGCGGTAGGAGCCGGCCTCACGTGGATTCTCCTGCTCACCGGACTGATCGGACTGATCGCAAATGTCCAGGACGCCATCCCATGGTACGGGCTCACCCTGCTCGCCGCCCTGGCCCACCTGCTGGTCGCCGTCGCGGCCATCCTGCGCCTCCGGCAACCCGGCCCTTCCAGCTTTCCTCTGACCCGCAACGAACTAGCCAAAGACCGCGAATGGCTCCAGCGCCTGAAAAACACTCCGCCGAAGTCGAAGCCCTGATCCGCCGGCTCGAGGCATCCAGAGACGGTCTCGGCGATCACATCGTCGAACTCCGCCACAAGCTCGACGTGCCCGCCCGCATCAAGGGAGCGGTGATGGGCAAGCCATGGCTCTGGTTCGGAGGCTCACTCGGCGCCGGACTGGTCGCCAGCCGCCTGTTCCGGCGACCCAGGAAAACGAAAAAGAAGGGGAAGCTCTTCGGATTGCTGTTCACCGCCGCGGTCACCTTCCTGAAGCCCACCCTCACCCGCGTGATTACAAGCGAATTACAACGGCGCTTCATGGACCATGCCGATTCAAAACAGGCAAGATTGCCTCTTCCCAAGAAGTGATTTCCGGGCTCTATAAAGAGAAACCCTATGGCTGAGCACAAAGTTCTAGATCACGTCGACCAGTATCTCCGACTCGGTCGGGAGTATGAATGTTCCGACGTTCACCTCGCCACAGCCTTCCCGCCCGCATGGCGTCGGTTCGGCCAACTCCAGCCCATCTGGGATGATCACGAACCACTGACCGCGGATGAAACCGAGAAGCTCGCCCGCTCATTCCTCGAAGATCGTGAATGGAACCGCCTCCAGGAAAAAGGGGATGTCGACTTCGCCTACGCCAACGAAGAGGGCCGATTCCGTGCCTCGGTCGTCAAACAGCGCCTCGGCTACGACATGGTCTTCCGGATCATCAGCACCGAGATCAAGACGATGGAGCAGATCAACCTGCCCATCGATTCCCTCGTCCCGCTGACCCGCTACCACAACGGACTCATCCTCGTGACCGGGGCCGTCGGCTCGGGCAAGTCCACCACCCTGGCCTCCCTCATCGACTTCATCAACAAGGACCGTGAGGACCACATCCTCACCCTGGAAGACCCGATCGAGTACGTGTTCGACTCTCAAGGCTGCCACGTCAACCAGCGTGAGGTCCACCTCCACACCGAGTCCTTCGCCAAGGCCCTTCGCGGAGCCCTGCGGGAAGACCCCGATGTCATCATGGTCGGGGAAATGCGCGACCTTGAGACCATCCAGCTCGCCCTCACCGCAGCGGAAACCGGCCACTTGGTTCTCGGCACCCTGCACACCGGCAACGCGCCGCGGACGCTCGACCGGATTCTCGACGTGTTCCCGACCGACCAGCGCGACCAGATCCGCATCATGGTCTCCGAATCACTGCGCGGTGTGATTTCCCAGCAGCTCGTCCCCAAGGCCGACGGCAACGGCCGCATCCTCGCCCTCGAACTGCTCGTCAATACCGCCGCCGTGTCCAACTGCATTCGGGAAGGCAAGACCTTCATGCTCCCGGGCGTCATGCAGACCGGTAAGAACGTCGGCATGATCACCATGGATGAGTCGCTTCGAACGCTCTACATCCAGGGGCAAATCACTCAGGAGGAAGCCCTCTATCGCGCTGAAGACAAGGTCCAGATGCAGACCTTCTTCCAATCCTGATCGCTCCTCAACAAACCCACTTCCAGCGTCATGGCCGAAATCGACCGCCTTTTCCAATACCTCGTCGAAAGCGGGGGCTCCGACCTCCACCTCGCCGAAACCGAGCCACCGAAGACCCGCGTCCACGGTGCCGTCACCGCCATCCCGGACGAACCGGTTCTCGATCACGACACCATCCGCCGGATGCTCGAGGAGATCTGTGATCCGAAGGCCTTCGAGATCTACCTCGAAACCGGTGACCTCGACTTCGCCTACGAGATGGACGAGGAGTCGCGCTTCCGCTGCAACTACCTCAAACAGAAGAACGGCCTCGCCGCCGTGTTCCGGCTGATCCCCACCGAGATCATGTCGCTCGAGTCCCTCGGCGTGCCGGAAGTGGTCAAGCGCTTCGGCCACATCCGCTCCGGCCTCATCCTGGTCACCGGGCCGACCGGCTCCGGCAAGTCGACGACCCTCGCCGCCCTGCTCGACTACATCAACACGAACTACAGCCGCCACATCATCACCGTGGAAGAGCCCATCGAGTTCGTGCACCGGAACAAACAATCCATCATCACCCAGCGTGAGGTGCCGATCCAGACGCCATCCTTCGCCGACGGCCTGCGCGCCGCCCTCCGTGAGGATGCCGACATCGTCCTCGTCGGTGAGATGCGTGACCTCGAGACCATCTCGCTCGCCCTCACCGCCGCCGAAACCGGCCTGCTCGTCTTCGGCACCCTGCACACGAACAACGCGCGCAAAACCGTTGACCGGATCATCGACGTGTTCCCCGCCGACCAGCAGTCGCAGGTCCGCACCATGCTCGCGGCCTCGCTTCGCGGCGTGCTCGCCCAGCTTCTGTGCAAACGCACCGACCGCCCCGGCCGGGTCGCCGTGCACGAGATCATGTTCGCCACCCCAGCCGTCCAGGCCATCATCCGGGAAGGTGCCACCCAGAAGCTCTACGACGTCATCACCGGCGGTAAGGGCGAAGGCATGCAGTTCATGGATGAGTCCATCTGGAGCAAACTCCAGGAAGGCATGATTTCCCCGCAGGAAGCCTACATGAAGGCGATCGACAAAACCCGCTTCAAGAAGTTCCTGCCCGCCGCCCTCGCCCACCTAGGCGATGCCTCCGGCGAGAACCCGCTCGAGCACTGAGCCATCGCGGGATCGCCCGCCGCCGTCACCCCGAAGTGACGGCGATCTCCCAGCGTTTGTCCTCCTCGGACAACCCGAACTTCACCGGCAGGAATTTCTCGATCACCGAGATATTCGTCGGCACATGGGAGTCGGGCCGGATCGTCGTGAATCGTCCGCAGCCCGCGAGCGCCATGGGCAGAAGCAATTGGTCTGCGAGGTGGAGACCCACCGCCACCCCACTGCCGATGAAATTGTTCATCAGCTTGGCAGCCTGCTTGCCGACCCGCTCGGCGCTGATCCCATGTTGACCAAACGAGACTCCCATCTCGCACGCTTTCTCGAATTCCGCCGATACCAGGCAAGCGACACCACGACCCGGTCCGGGTTCCCGCGACTCGACCACCGCATCCTCACAGGGATAGGCCGCCAGGGCGGAATCGAGGATCCGCCCCGCGATCGATAAGGGAAGCTCGCGCACCGGTACCCGGATCGATTTCGAGACGAGCTCGCCCCGGTCGGACCAATCGATCTCAGTGAAGCCACTGCAAGGCTTCACATTGCACTCGATCATCCCACCCCCCGCAGGAGCAAAGCCGGTTTCCACCAGCCTCACCTCCGCAACCGCCCCCATCCTCGCCATTGCAGGGAGGAAGACCGCGTCGAGATACTCGAACGGAGGCGCCATTGGATTGAGTGTTCCCCCCTCCAACCTGAGCGAACTCTCGCCACCACACGACCACAGCGCGGGCAACAAGGTCTGCAGCAGCAGGGAAGTGCTCCCCGCCGTGCCAACGGCGAACTGATAGGAACCCGGCTTCACCTCACCAGCACGGAAGACCAGTTCGGTCGAACCGATTTCCGCACCGTCTGCGGTGCCACCTGAAATCTCACAGGCCGCCCGCACACAAGTGAGATGCTGGCGCATCAACCCCGGCTTGCGGCGCTTGCCCCGGATCCCGGTCATGCGGAACGGCTGCCCCGTCACCATGGACAGACTCAGCGCTGTGCGCAGCATCTGGCCACCGCCGGAACCTCCATCGAGTTGAATCAATTTTGCCATGTTGGAAAGAGTCTGAGGACATCGTCACCGCCAATGAATGACGATGTCCCGTTCGAATTCACGAATGTTGGAGGGCGAGCTTCAGTCATCCGCCTCCGCCGAGTCCTTGACGACGAAGCGCGCCTGCAGCTTCGCCACGGTTTCGGCCAGGCCGGCAGCTTCGACACTGTGGAGAACTTCAGGGAAGTTCTTGTAGGCATCGGGCGCTTCGTCGAGCGGATACTTCCGCCCGTTGAAGAGGATGTCCGAAGTATCGAACTCCGCGTCCACCGCCTTTTGGTCGAGGGTTCGGAACGCGTTTCGACGTCCAAGCTGTCGACCGGCTCCGTGATTGACCGACCACGCCGTGCGCTCGGCCCCACCCCGGGCCACCATGACGACCGAGCCGTCACGAGGGTTTCCAGGGAGCAGGATGGGATGCCCCGTTTCTGCGAAGCGGGTTCCAGCCAGCGAGAAGTGCCCGGCGGGCACGGCACGCGTCGCGCCCTTCCGGTGAACCCATGATTTCTTCCCATCGACGATCTCCTCACGGGCGATGTTATGGGAAATGAAATACACGAGCTCTCCCGTTGTGCCGGGGAGGACCTCCTGGAAGGCCTCGAGGACCAAAGCATTGATCAGCATGTGGTTGACGGTCGCGAAGTTCGCACCCAGCGCCATGTCATCCAAATAGGCATTGGCCTCGGGAGTTCCAAGCGGCGCGTAGACGAGCTTCTTGTCACCTGCAGGGTACGGCGTGCTCCAGGTCTCGAACTTGCGCTCGAGATCCTTGAACTGATGCTGTGCCAACAGGTTTCCAAACCCTCGCGATCCGCAGTGGCTCAGAAACGACACGTGACCGTCCTTCAAGCCGAATGACTTCGAGGTCTCACGCATCGATGGACGGTCCTGGACGCGGGTGATCTCGCACTCTCCGAAGTGGTTGCCCCCTCCGTAGGATCCGAGTTGACCCATCTTGTCGCCGAAATTCCGGATCCGCTTGGTTTCAAGAATCCACTCGAGTCGCGACTCGAGGGCATCCCGGCTTCCGTCGTGACCGACGTGGGCCGAGTCCTCGCAGCACTCCGCCCATTCGGGCGGAATTCCGAGCGCTTCACAGACAGCCTCCGAAACTCCTTCGGTGACCGCCCGGGCTCCGAGCTTCTGATCGACGCGGCGTCCCTTGGGCACGCTGCGCTGTCCACGTCCCGCACCGGTCGGAGTCCGCTCGGTGATGGCGTTGATCAGGGCACGGCGGGTTCGCTTATCCTCGATCACATCCTCGGGGATATCCATCTGGAGGAGGGACATCGAGCACTTGATATCGACCCCGACAGGGCCGGGATAGATGTGCGTCGGCGACACCATCACGCATCCGATTGGTGCGCCGTATCCGACGTGTCCGTCGGGGTTGAGAATGGCGTCGGTGACCCCGGGAGCCATGCGCGAGTTCACGACCTGCTGCAGGCACATCTCGTCGAACGTACTACGGATGTAGTCATTCCCGATCACGGTGATGGGCTTTCCCTTGTCTCCGGGGAGCGGGATGAATCCGACAGCTTCGTCAGTTTTGTGGATGGTGTTCATGGTGAGGATAAGAAGTGATGATTGAAGTAAGGAAAAGGATCGCGGCGACAAAGGTGATGAAACAAGTTTCCCGCTCTACCACTGAGCTACCGGGCCGTCGATGGTGGCCCGAGCCGGATTCGAACCGGCGACCTGGTCATTAGTAATGATGTAGTTCCATCGGCATTCGCCGCGAAAGTGGGTTAGGATGAGAAGTCCGCGACAAGGGAGTCGACAAGATGTGGATTTGCCCTCACCCAAGGGCATTCACCTCGATGAGGTGCCGGACTCGAACCGGGGATCCTGCGATCCGAATGGAATCCTGTCTGCATTCGCGGGTTGAGATATAGAGTGCCGACAAGTTGGGCGATGAGACGTGCTCTCCGGCGAGTGATTCCACTCCGTCTCCGGAATCAAGTGGAGTCCCACCTGCATTCGGCAAGGGTGGCCAGCACCGCGGCAAGAAGTTGGACCTGACATGGGCGTTCCATAGACGATGTAGTCAGGCTCTGCATCCGCAGTGCTGGCCGATCTTTTCATGCGATTTTGATTCGTGGGTTGAGGGTTTCCTGATCGATCTCCCGGATCCAGTGGTCCGTGGCGTTGCCACCCTTCGCAAAGGAACCGATGATCTCGAAGACCGCGTCACTGAAGCCGCCAACGTTGAGGATGTCCGCTCGGTCGGGAGCCTGGGTGGTCGCGTTCGGCACGATGTCGATGCAGACCATCCTGGCCCGCGGGTTCCGCTGCTTGAGCTTCTCCCATTCGGCCATGACGGCGGTTGCCCGACCACCTCGCTGGGCGTCGACCCAGGACTCGTTGTCCGAGACGTAGATGACGAGGTCCGGCGCAGCGCCTTCGCGGTTGAGTTGCCGCAAGGGTGCCGAACAGTTGGTTCCCCCGCCACCCACCTGCGTGAGCTTGTGGGCATTCGTCATGACCGAGTCACGCGGGTTCAAGCGGGCGTCCACGACATCGAACTCGAAGGGCAGAACCCGGGCAGATCGGTTGTCGCGAAGCAGCGCGGCAGCCACAAGACCGGCGACATCCACACAGCGGACTGCCGAGCTCGCGCTCCTTTGCCACCCGGTGACCGGCCATTGCATGGACCCGGACACGTCCGGACACACGACTACTGAACCATCGATCTTCGGCACATTCTGGAGAGCGATCTCCATCGCGTCCTGCAGAGCCTCCCGCACCTTCTCCGGCACCTGATCCGAAGCATTCAGATAGGCAACCATCAACTGGTAGGGAAGGACCCGCGACCGACGGATCAACTCGGGATGACGAAGACGATCGGCGATCATGTCGGCCATCCCGCCGAAACGGAAGACGCCGTGACGAGCGAAGGCGTTCAGGTTCATCCGCGTCTGCTGCCAGCTCGCGGCACCGGCGATCGCGGTCCATTCCCGTGGCTGCAGATCCATAGCGGTCAGCATCTGGAAGGGAACCTCGGGGACTTCTCCCGTCTGGTCCTTCTTCCATGCTTCGAACTCACGCACCAAGCCGGGCAGGGCAGCCGCATCGTATGGACGCCCCAGGAGCCATCCATAGAAGGCTTCCCGGGTGGCACTGTCCGGACGCGGATGAACCATCTTGACGATGTCAGCCAGCGAAGGGGCATTGCCGATCGACGCCTGCAGCAGCTTCCGGTCGCTGGCCCGTTCGAGCCAGCGGCGGACCTGACGCTTGGGCGCCGAGCCGAGGGACTTCCGCCCGGTGACCCCGGAACGCAGAATCTGGACGAAGGTCCGGAGCATGCGTCCGTTGTCGATGACCTGGGGAAAGACCTCGGCAAAGCGCTCGAGGTCACGACCTGCCAGAACCGCGCAAAGCAGCGCCGGCATGTCCTTCATGTGACCGCGCCGACGTGCATAGAGCGCCGTCTTGGCGACGAAATCGACGTCCACCCGGGCGGCCAGCTCGAGCACCCGATCGAGCTGGTTCTCCGCCGAGGCGTAGAAAGTGGGAGTCAGGCATCCCGTCGCTGCCACCCGAGCCAGAGTCGCCCGGTCCGAAAGCGAATAAGCGGGACCACCGGCACGGTTGCGGGTCGTCGCTTGAGGAGCGAGCGCCCCACGGAGGGATCGGAAGAGGTTCTTGTTTGCCATGATTGGGGTGTCCGCTGGTCTCGTCGGACGAATCCCCTTATGGCAAGCTCCGTGCCAAGACCCTCTTCTGATGAATCAAATACACCACTTTCCACTGATAAAGAGTCACTTACAACAAACCAGAATTCACCAAACCACGACAATACAGATCCGTAAAACTGAGGTATTTATCTTTTTGAATAGTTTTTTATCCTTCATTCAACTTCAATCGGACCGCGAGCTTCAGCTCGCCCAGGAATCCCATGCCATGGCATAGGGAAGCCCCAAATCCCATCGACGCAGCAGATGAAACGCACCGCCATTGGCCTTCTGGGGACCACTCTCGACCGCGGGAGCTCGGCGGAGCGGTGGGACAAGTGGCGCCCCAGCGTATCGCTCTTTCAGCACGAGGATCTCCTCATCGATCGCTTCGAACTGCTCCACGACCCCTCTTCCCATGCTTTGGCTCAGAAGGTGGTGGAGGACATCCGCCTGGTGTCACCGGAGACCGAAGTCCACACCCATGAAGTCCGTTTCGGCCGCGACCCGTGGGATCTGGCCGACGTCTATGGGGCGCTCCACGATTGGGCCCGGGGCTACGAGTTCGACCGCGAGAAGGTCGACTACCTCATCCACATCACCACAGGCACACACATCGCACAGATCTCCCTCTTCCTTCTGAATGAAGCGGGGTTCCTACCGGGTCGCCTGATTCAGACCGCACCCCCACGTGGGCAGCGTCGCAAGGATTTGGGAGCTCCCGGGCGCTACTCGCTGATCGACCTCGATCTCTCGAA
Organism: Haloferula rosea; assembly: GCF_016595525.1. Classification (GTDB taxonomy): domain Bacteria; phylum Verrucomicrobiota; class Verrucomicrobiia; order Verrucomicrobiales; family Akkermansiaceae; genus Haloferula; species Haloferula rosea. The sequence goes on along the minus strand of NZ_JAENII010000006.1, from coordinate 94,921 downwards.
ATACGACGACCTTAGTACCCGCTTTGCCCGGGACCTTGAGGAAACCACCGATTTTCTGAAGAGCGGCATCGCCACGCGCTCCGCGAACTTCAACCGCCTGATCGAACGAATCGAGCAGGTCGCCCTGCGCTCGAAGGCTCCGATGCTCCTGACCGGGCCCACGGGCGCGGGCAAGAGCCACCTTGCACGACGCATCTATCAACTCAGGCACCAACGCGGCGGACTCGACGGGGAATTCGTCGAGGTGAACTGTGCCACCCTGACCGGAGATACGGCGGCATCCGCCTTGTTCGGCCACCGGCGGGGTGCCTTCACCGGAGCCCAATCCGACCGCCCCGGGCTCCTCCGACAAGCCCACAAGGGACTGCTTTTCCTCGATGAAATCGGAGAGCTGGGACTCGACGAGCAAGCCAAACTGCTCCACGCGCTGGAAGAGAAGACCTTCCTCCCCGTCGGCGCGGATGCTCCGGTGAAGAGCAACTTCCAACTCATCGCCGGCACCAACCGGGATCTGCGCGACGAAGTCGCCGAGGGACGCTTCCGCGAAGACCTGCTGGCGAGGATCCACCTGTGGACCTTCTCTCTTCCAGCCCTGAAGGAGCGCCGCGAGGACATCGCGCCCAATCTTGACTACGAACTGCGCCGCTTCACCGAAAGCGACAACAGGGCGATCTCGTTCAACAAGGAGGCCCGCGAGCATTTCCTCAAGTTCGCCGAAGCTCCCGACACCCCGTGGCTCGGAAATTTCCGTGATCTGAACGCCGCCGTCACCCGCATGGCCACCCTCGCTCCACGGGGGCGAATCCGCCGTGAGGACGTCGACGAAGAAGTGATCCGGCTGCGTGAAAGTTGGTACCGCCCCAGCACGCCCCAGCACTCGGAGCAGGCCGACCTCGCGCGGTTCATCGGCGCCGCCCAACTCGAGGAGATCGACCCCTTTGACCGCGTCCAACTCGCCCACGTCGTCGCCGTCTGCCAGCGCTCCAAGTCGCTGTCCGAAGCAGGGCGCGAGCTGTTCGCCGCCACGCGCAAGAAGCGCAAGGTCACCAACGACGCCGATCGCCTGAAGAAGTATCTCGCCAAGTGGGACCTCGATTTTACGGCGCTGCAGCCCTGATTCCGCGTCCGACAAATCGAGGGGGTGGCGGTTTTGTCAGAATGAAGCCTCAGGAATCGGGCGGCCGGTCCGTTCCCGATGTGTTCTTCACACAAAATGCATCGCCAGCATGCCGCGGCTTGCGCACCATGTGAGATCTCCCGATGTCCTCTTCGCGAAAACTCTCGGTCACCTTCCATCTGACCCACGATTGCAACCTGCGCTGCCCGTATTGCTACACAGGCGCCAAGGTCGGACGGCACATGACCGACGAGGTCGCCACCAAGGCGGTCGACTTTTCACTCGCAGAAGCACGCCACCAGCAAGCCGATCATCTCGAGATCGTCTTCTTCGGCGGCGAGCCCTTGATGCGGCTCCAGCAGCTGTGCGATGTCGCCGACCAGTTTCTCGAGCGCGCCGAAGGTCTCCGACTTTCCTTCAAACTGAGCACCAACGGGCTTCTGCTCAACGAAACGACCCGGCGCGCCCTGGCGAAGCGCAAGGTGTATGTCTCCGTCAGCCTCGATGGCGATCCCGCAACCCAGGAGCAGCAGCGACCGACGCCCAATGGCCGCCCTTACGCGGACCAACTCGCACAGATGATCCCCGAGTGGCTGGAGTGGAACCCGTGCATGAATGTCACCACCGTTGTGACCCCGGCGGTGGCCGACCGCTTGGATCAATCGGTCGGTTGGCTCGTCCGCCAGGGATTTTCCTACATCTCCATCGCTCTCGACTTCTCGGCAGACTGGTCCGCAGCATCGATGGCCCGGCTGGAAAAATCCCTGAACCGCCTGGCGGAAACCTACGTCCGCTGGCATCGCGACGGACGCAAGGTCTTCGTCAGTTGCTTCGACTCCCGCATTCAATCGCATATCCGTTCGAATGAGACGCAGTGCGCCTGCTCCTTCGGTCTTCGGGAATTCTCCATCGCCCCTTCAGGCCGCTTGTATCCCTGCGTTCAGTTCGTTGGCGACGACGTCGGCGACTCGCAATACCGGATCGGCGACATCCTCACAGGGTTCGATGAAACCTCCCGCCTCTCGCTTCACCAACAGGCAAAAGGCGACAAGTCCGAATGCGGCGATTGTTCGTTGTCCGGACGCTGCAGCAAATGGTGCGCCTGCATCAACTGGACCAGCACCGGCCGACTCGACCTCGCCAGCCCGGCCCTCTGCCACTACGAACAAATGCTGATCCCGATCGCCGACCGGATCGCCACGGAATTGTTCAAGAAGCGCAATGCGCACTTCATCCACCGCCACTACAACCCGAGCTACCCGGTGCTCGATTTCGTCGAGAACCTCGTCATCGAAGAACGAACCCAAAGGGACCATGAGCGAACCACGCACGCAGCCACCACTGAAAGTTGAACCCGTCCGGCGCTATCGCCGGCCCGGCTACCCGACCAGCGAGGACTTCGATCCCGCCGTCCTGCTGGCGCACCCCTACCCCTTTTCGTCGCGCTTCCGCACATGGGTCACCACCTTTGGCGCTTCGTCCCTGCTCTGCTCATGGGTCGGCGCCGAGCCACCCGAGGCAAATGGCCTCGAGAACCCACTGACGATCGCAAAGAACGGACTACCCTACCGTTCCAGTCCCTTTGGCACCGGCATGCCGTCATACATCTCCGAAGACCTGGCCCGTCAGGTCATCGAGCGCGTCTTCCGCGAAGCCGGATACGAACTGAAGCAAGGCGAGCAGTACCGAAAGGGCGACGTCGTATTCACCACCTCCGGCTACGACCCGGGCGCCCGCGTCGGCTACGTCTGGGGCGATTGGGAAAGCCTCGACCGCCGAGATGCCATCATCGATTGGAGCACCCCGAAGCTCGGCGAAGCGGAAATCAAGAATCTGATCAAACAAGAGGCGCAGGACCCCGCTGCCTGCTCCGCCCAACTCGAAAGGTTGGCCGGGCAGCTGAAAAGGATGGATCCCGAGGGAAAACGCACCAAGGCCATCGATGAAGCGATGGCCAGGAAGAGCGTGCGAGGGAAGGCCGAAACGCTCGCCCTGATCCTCGATGAGATCCAGTCGGAGGAGGGCGATGAGCGCATCTCCCTCGAGGAAATGAAGGCACTGGAAGAGCGTAAGAACGGTGAGCACGACTTCATCGCCGTGATCAATCGCTACGACCTCCGCTTCGCGAGCCACGGATGGGACCGGGATTTGCACGAGAAGCAAATGAAGGCCAGGCAGATCGAGAACGAGGACGAGCGCCGTGCCGCACTCGAAAAGATCGAAAAGGAACACGCCGCCAAGGGACTCAAGGAACTGGAGGAAGCCGTCAGCGACTACCTCTCATGGGCACGCAGTCAGGGACTGCAGAACTGAGCTCACAGACGGGCATCTCGCGGAAATCCACCCGGTCGCGGCGTCCGGGCTTGATTGACCCGCGCAAGGCGCTTTCCTACCAGCCATGGATCTGAATGCCTTGAAGATCGCCCTCGAGGCATCGCCCGACAACATCCCGCTGCTCCTCATGGTCGCCCAAGGCCACGAGGACCAGTTCGAGCTCGAAGACGCGAAGGGCTACCTCGAACGCGTGCTCGCGCTCGAACCCGATCATGGAGCGGCACAAGTCGGCATGGCCCGCCTGCTCGACCTGAGTGGCGAAAGTTCCCAAGCCATCGTTCGCCTCGAAGCCCTGTGTGACAGCCAACCCGATCTTGCCGAAGCATGGCTGCTGCTTGCCCGGCTGGTGCTCGAGGAAGGCGACGGGCCATCCGCCCGCAAACACTACGATCGCGCGATCGAACTCAACCCCGGTCTCGCTGATCAGGAGCTCCTCAACGGAATCCTCGCCAAGGGAGGACAGAAAAAGACCGCCATGACCTCCCACGGTCCGGTCGAACTGGACGACGAGGACGAAGACCTGTTCGAAGGCATGGATGCCGTCGCGGCACGCGAACTGGACCTGGAATTCCGTGTCAAATCGGACGTCCGCTTCGACGACGTCGGCGGCATGGAAGCGGTGAAGGACGACATCCGCATGAAGATCATCCACCCGCTGAAGAACCCCGAGCTCTTCGCTTCCTATGGCAAGAAAGCGGGCGGCGGCGTGCTGCTCTACGGCCCGCCCGGATGCGGCAAGACCCTGCTCGCCCGGGCCACTGCCGGAGAAATCAACGCATCGTTTTTCAGCGTCGGTCTCCACCAGGTGCTCGACATGTACATCGGCGAGAGCGAGTCGAAGCTGCACAAGATCTTCGAACTCGCGCGCAAAGCCGCACCCTCGGTCCTGTTCTTTGATGAGATCGATGCCCTCGCCGCTGATCGGCGCGACATGCGCCAATCCGCCGGCCGCGGCATCATCAACCAATTCCTCGCCGAACTCGATGGCGCCCAGGCCGAGAATGACGGCGTGCTCGTCCTTGGTGCCACCAACGCACCCTGGCACGTCGACGGTGCCTTCATGCGTCCCGGACGCTTTGACCGACTGATCTTCGTGCCGCCGCCGGACCGCGAGGCGCGCGCTGAAATCGCAGGCATCCATGGGCGGGAGAAGCCCCTGGTCGGCTTTGACCCCGCCTCGATCGCCAAGCGCACCGAGGGGTTCTCAGGTGCCGACCTCCGCGCTGTCTTCGATCAGGCCACCGAGGCGGCCCTGAATGAAGCCATGAAGAAGGGCTCCGTCGTGCCCATCACCGGCAAGATGCTCGAAAAGGCCGCCAAGCAGGTGAAACCATCAACCCGGAAGTGGTTCGAGAGCGCCAAGAACTACGCCCTCTATGCCAACCAGAGCGGCTTCTACGACGACGTCCTGACCTACCTCGGGCTCAAGAAATGAGCAGCGGCCTCGATCACGCGCGCATCCTGCGCGAACGGCGACGCTACGAGGAAGCGATCGCCGCAGCCCGTCAGTATCTGTCCCAGCAGCCCGACGACTATCAGGGCTACCTGGAGCTGGCGCTTTGCTACTATGAACAGAGTGGATCCCTGCAGGATGCGCTCGATGCCATCGACCGCGCCATCTCGCTCAATCCGATCCACCCCGGTCTCCACGCCATCCGCTCCGGCATTCTGCACGGTCTTGACCGTTTCAAAGACGCCCTCGCCGCCGCCGACAAGGCGATCGCCCTCGATCCCGAGTTCGCGCCCGCATGGTTCTACCGCGGCAATGCACAATGCGGACTCCGTCTTCTAACCGATGCCGAGGAGTCCGCGAACAAGGCACTCGAACTCGACCCCGATCTCCAGAGCGCTTCGAACCTGCTGTCGATGATCCTGCGCATGCAGCAGCGCTTTGATGAAGCGGAGGTCAACATCTCGCGGCACCTCGAACGCGACCCCGAGGACCCGTGGACCTTCGCCACCGCCGGGTGGACCGCGTTGAACCGCGGCGACCAGGACAAGGCCCAGGAACTCTTCCGCGAAGCGCTTCGTCTGAACCCCGAGATGGAGCACGCCCGACTCGGACTGCGGGAGGCCTACAAGGCCCGCTCCCCCGTTTACCGCCTGTTCCTCAAGTGGTGCTTCTTTCTCCAGCGCTACAGCGAAAAGAACCAGTGGCTGATCATCATCGGCATCTATCTGGGCTACCGCTTCGGCGTCGTGCTTCTGCAAACCCTGCACCCGCTCGCTGCCGTGCCCCTGATAGCCGGCTACCTCCTCTTTGCGTTCGGCGGTTGGCTGGCCAGCGGTCTGGGAAACTTCCTGCTACTCAAGGACCCCCTCGCCCGACTCACACTCAACCAGCGTGAGAAACTCGACGGCCTCACGGTCGGTGGTTTTTTCTTCGGTGGACTGGCCGTTCTGGTGGTGGGCGCGTTGTTCTTCCCACTCCATGTGACCTTCCTCGGCATGGCGTTGATGGGGGCCGCCATTCCGGCCAGCCTCATCTTCGGTGAAGTTTCCGCGCTCGGTCAGAAGATCTTCATCGCCGTGACCCTGGCCGTCGTGACCTGCGCCATCGCCTCCCAGTTCCAACTCGCACCACCGGGTTCCGACTCGGTGTTCAACGCGACAGGCGGCAAACTCATGACCTTCGTCATCCTCGCCGTGGTCGGCACCTCATGGCTCGGCATGATCCCCTCGCTGCGGAAATCCGAGTCCTAGATCACTCATGTCCCTCTCATCCATTCAGTTCCTTCTTTCCCGCAATCGCCCGGAGGAAGCCGAGCGGGTTGCCCGCGGATTACTCGCCAAGGATCCGGAAGACCTGAGCATCCTGTTCTTTCTCGGTGTCGCCCTGCTGGACCAGAACAAACCGAAGCAGGCCGAAGAGGTCTTCCGTGACATCATCGGTCAGGCCCCGGAGTTCACCGACGCCTATTTCATGCTCGCCCGCTGCCTGTCCGAGCGGAGTCGACACAAGGAGGCACTCAAGGCCATCGGGACCGCCATCGAAAGCGATCCCGACGACGCAACCTACCACGGCCTCAAGGCCAGTATCCTCTTCCAACTCAACAAGCCCACCGAGGCCCTGCAGTCCGCGGAGACCGGGCTGGCGCTGGACCCCGACGACGACAGCTGCCGCTTCTACAAGAGCATCCTCCTCGGGCAAGTCGGACGTCACGAAGAGGCCGACGCCGAAGCCCACACCCTGCTCGCCGATGATCCCGATGAGGCGACCAGCCACTGCGCACGGGGCTGGGTGAAGCAACTGGCAGGAGACGCCCAGGCCGCCGAACAACATTTCATCGAAGCCCTGCGCATCGACCCCGGCCACGAAGATGCCCGCATCGGGCTCGCCGAAAGCCTGAAGATGGGAAATCCTCTGTTAGGCTGGCTCATGCGCGGACTCCTGTGGATGGGTCGGGTGCCATGGTACTACCTGCTCGCCGGCATCCTCGCCGCGTCCATGACCGGCCGTTTCCTGCGGAAATTCGAGGATCCCCTCCCCCTCCTCCTCGGCAAGGGCGTGCAGGGTCTCCTGATGCTCCTGTTCATGGTGATGATCTGCTACGTGCCGCTGTTCAACCTGGCCCTGGCTTCATCACGGAAAGGCCGTCTCGCTCTCTCCGATGACGAGAAGACCGGTCTCAAATGGGCCGTCGTCCCGCTCGTCGCAGGCTTCGTCTTCCTCGTCATCTGGGTGATGGGCGGTCTCAAGAGCATGCCATTCCTCGCCATCGCCTGCTTCTCCGTCGCCTCGCTCATCTCGGAGGTGATGGAAACCACTCGCGCCCAGGTACGCCGCTCCATGAAGGCCATCGCCCTCGTCGCAGCCGGAGTCGCCGCCTACCTGTTCGTGTTCTACTTCACCTACTTCCCCGCCATGGTCGCGGAGCTTCTCGTGGATGCCACCATCTCGGCAAGTAAGGAAGGGACCTCCCCTGGGAACAATGCTGAGCTGCTCAGCGAAACGATGCAGGAGGTCATCACCCTGCGCAAACGCTTCATCGACTACCCCACCCTCTCGCTTCTCATCGCCGCCGGCTTCCGCGTGGACATCCGCGAGTTCTTCGAGCGCCGCTCGAGCGATGCCATCGACTGAGAATCCGCAGGAAGATTGGCGCTCGGTCTCAAGTGCTGGAGCGTCGAAGGATACTCTAACGACCCAGCAACATCTTCTGGGGAACCTCGATGATATCATTGGTTCCAATCATCACCAGATCGGCCTCCTTGGCCGTTAGGTCGAATTGGTGAGCCCTGCCGTCCCGGACCAGCTTCACCCTTTTCAGGCTTCCAAACTCCGTCGCCCCTCCCGCGAACTCAATCGCCCCTCGGATGGTGGTCACCTCGCCGAGGGATACCCGTCCGGGCCGCCGCACGAATCCAACCACGGTCACGCTCGCCAGCGACGGCTGACCCCGGGTGGCCAGCGACACACTGCCCAGGGCCCGGCGTCCATTGAAGCCGGGGCCAGGAACGATCTCGAAGTCCGCCGAGCGACCCGGACGCTCGGGCCTTGGAGCTTCGGATGAAGCAACGGTGGTCACTCCATTCGATGCCTCCATGTCGCGATCGGAAAACACGACGAGTGCCGCTGCCGCCACCGTCAGTCCCATCCCAGCTGCCACGAGAAAATTCACCTCTCCAAGCAAGCACGCCCAACCGGATGATGAAAGACTTCAGAGATCATTCATCCAATTTTCACACGCCATCCCCCACAGACAACTTCTTGCCCCCTCCGAACGATTGGCTAGGGTAGGGGAACCATGAAGGTCCTTTGCTCCCTCCTGCTTCCCGTGTTGTTGCTCGCCTCCTGCGCGAGCATGGGTTCGTCAAACACCAAGCGCCTGCTCTCGGCGTCCGGCTTCCGGCCAAAGACGCCACAGAACCAGGAACAGCAGCAGATCTACGACCAGATGGAGCCCTACAAGCTCTACAGCAAGGAGATCAAGGGGAAGATGCTCTACGCCTACAAGGACCCCAAGGAAGGGCGGGTCTACATCGGTGGTCCCGAGGAAAATCAGAAGTATCAAGCCTATGCCACGCAGCAGCAGATCGCCAAGGACCAGCGGGTGGCCGCCGAGATGCAGATGGAGGCCGCCTATGGCTGGGGTGCATGGGGCCCCTACAATCCCTGGTGGTACTGATCCGCCCCAGTAGCGACCTGCCGATCCCGGTTTTCATCCCTTGCGGGATCAGCAAAGGCCTCTAGGGTCAGCATCATGAAATTCCTCGCATCCCTGTTCGCCGCCAATCTTGCCGTGGCACCTGCTGCGGATCTCGATACGATCCCGTTCAAGACGATCGGGGGCAAGGAACAGACCCTCGCGGACTACAAGGGCAAGGTCGTACTGATCGTGAACACCGCCTCGAAGTGCGGACTGACGAAACAGTACGAAACCCTCGAAACGATCTTCGACAAATACAAGGATCAGGGATTGGTCATCCTTGCCTTTCCCTGCAACGACTTCGGCAACCAAGAACCCGGAAGCCACGAAGAAATCGCCGAGTTCTGCAAAGTGAAGTTCGACGTCAGCTTCCCGCTCATGGCGAAGCTCCATGTGAAGGGAAAGGACCAGCACCCACTCTACGCCAAACTCACCGGTGATGGCGGCATTTTCCCCGGCAACGTGAAATGGAACTTCGGCAAGTTCCTGATCAACAAGAAAGGCGAGGCGATCGCACGCTTCGAGCCGCGCCAGAAGCCGGACAGCAAGGAAGTCGTCGAGGCCATCGAAAAGGCCCTCGCTCAGTAGGCCTTCCCGGCCAGCCCCTGCTCTCCGGTCTTCCTCCAGACCCGCAGCCCCAGCGCAATGGCTGTGAGGCTGAGACCGATGGTGATTCCCCACCACACCCCGACGGTGCCCCAGTCCAGCCGGAAGGCAAGCAACCACCCCAAAGGGATGGCGATGACCCAGTAGGCACCAAAGGCGAGCCACGCTGGAATCTTGACGTCATCCAGCCCGCGCAGAGACCCGGCGGAAAGCACCTGCATCGAGTCACTGAACTGAAATGCAGCGGCGACCACGAGCAGGGCTGCCGCCAGCTTCCGGGCTTCGACTTCCTGCACGAACCAACCGGCAATCACATCGTTGAAGACGAGGAAGGCCGAAGCGCTGCAGAGGACGAACACCAACCCGATCATCCAGCCGCTTACGAGGATGCGACGGAGGCGCCACAACTCTTTCGAACCCCAGGCCTCACCCATTCTCACCGTGAGCGCCATGGACAGGCCCAGCGGAATCATGAAGGAAGTCGCGGCACACGAAATGGCGATCTGGTGGGAAGCCAACGCGGCCTCGCCCATGGTGCCAATCATCAGGGCCGCAAAGACGAAGGCGCTCACCTCGGCAAGCAGCTGCATGCTGGTCGGAAACCCGATGCGAATCAGGTCGACGATAGCCTTCCGTTCCGGGCGCCGGAACCAATGATACGGCACCCACTCGCGAAGGGTCGGCGACTTCACACACCACAGGATCATCGCCGCGAACGCGACCGTTCGGGCCAGCAGGGTGGCCACCCCGGCACCTTCCAGCCCCATGGCGGGGACTCCGAATCGGCCGAAGATGAAAATCCAGTTGAGCAGGGCATTCAACAGGACGCTGCCGAAGGTGATCCAGAACATCGGCCACGGTCGGTTCATCGCATCGGCATGGTTCTTCACCGCCATGCTCGCCATCGCCGGGATCATCGAGGCGGCGACCAGCAGGAAATACCGCGGCATGGCCTCCAACACATCCGGATCCTGGCGGAAGATCCCCAAAGCCGGCAGGATCCACCAAGCCGCCAGCAAGGTCAGAACGCCGATCGTTGTGGTAATCTGAAGACCGTGCCGAAGCGCAGCGCGCGCCGCCTCCGGATTCTTCGCGCCGCGCGCCTGGGAGACGCGGATGGAAACGGCCACCGCCATGCCGATGCCGAACATCATCGGCACGTAAATCAGCGTGTTCGCAAAGGATGACGCCGCCAGTTCGGTCACCCCGACCTGCCCGATCATCAAGGTATCCACCACCCCCATCAGCATCTGCGCCAGCTGCCCGACGATCAGCGGCAAGGCCAAACGAATCGTCGCCCTACCCTCGCTGGCGAGGGTAGGCACGTCCGGCTCGTGGATGGGCGATGAAGGATTCAAGGAATCGACGGGGTTGAAGCGGCGGCGAACCTGTACTCTGCCTTCCCCACTGGCGATGGAAAAGCACCTCGATCCACCCCCGGTGAAATGCCGGACCCAACCAGCGCGTAACCGCGACGCACTTCATGAACTTCACGCCCATCCTTCTTGCCCTCTCGCTGGCTGTCACCGCCGCCCAAGCTGCCGACAAGCCGAACATCCTCGTCTTTCTCGTCGACGACATGGGGCTCATGGACACCTCCCTGCCTTTCCTCACCGATGCCAAGGGCCAGCCAGAGAAGCATCCGCTCAACGAGCTCTACCGCACGCCGAACATGGAGGATCTGGCCAGCCGCGGCATGCGCTTCGAGACCTTCTACGCCAACAGCGTCTGTTCGCCGACCCGCGTCTCGATCATGACCGGACAGAGCTCGGCACGCCACCACACGACCCAGTGGATCCGGTCGGAAGGAAACAACCGTGGTCCCCAGGGACCACCCGACTGGAAGTGGGAAGGCATCACCGAGGGCCAGCAAACGCTTGCCGGACTTCTGCAAAAGGATGGCTACCGCACCATCTACGCCGGCAAGGCCCACTTCGGACCGAACGATGCCTACGGCGAGTTTCCCGACAACTTCGGATTCGACGTGAACATCGGTGGTTGTTCATGGGGCCAGCCCGGCAGCTACTACGGCCAGGATGGCTTCGGATGGATCAAGGGAAACAAGAGCCGGGCCGTGCCGCACCTTGAGAAATACCACGGCAAGGACATCTATCTCACCGATGCCCTGACCCTCGAAATGAACGCCGCCATCAAGAAGGCCGTGGAAGACGAGGAGCCCTTCTTCGCCTACATGGCCTACTACGGCCTGCACGCCCCGTTCATGCCGAACGAGCGCTACGCCGGGAACTACGCCGACGCCGACATCCCGAAGAACGCCAAGGCCTTCGCCACCATGGTGGAAAGCATGGACGCCTCCGTGGGCGAAATCCTCAAGCAACTCGACACCCTGGGCGTGGCTGAGGACACGCTGGTCCTTTTCCTCGGCGACAACGGAAGCGATGCCCCGCTCGGCAAGACCCACACCATCGCCAGCTCCGCCCCGCTGCGTGGCAAGAAGGGAACCCACTACGAAGGTGGCATGCGCGTCCCGTTCATCGCCGCCTGGGCCAAACAGGATGCGGACAACCCATCCCAGAAAAAGCTGCCCATCACCCGTGGCACCATCACCACCGAAATGGGGACCATCCACGACATCTTTCCCACCGTGCTCGAACTCGTCGGCGTCGACTACGAATCCCCGATCGACGGAGACAATCTGGCACCCGCCCTCAACGGCGGCACGTTTGACGGCAAGCGCGACTTCCTCATGCACTTTCCCCACAGCCACCGCAGCAGCTACTACACCGTTTACCGCCTGGGTGACTGGAAGCTCGTCTACCACTACAACAAGCCGGCGGGCCAACGCTGCGAACTCTTCAACCTCGCCAAGGACCCGACCGAAGCCGACAACAAGGCCAAGACCCAGCCCGAGGTGCTGGGCCGCATGATCCAGGCCATGTCCAAGGAGCTCGAAGGCGCTGGTGCTCAATACCCGGTGGACAAGAAGGACCCGACCATCGAGTTGAAACCGGTCGCTCCCTGACCCGGCGCGAACCCACCGCCGTGCTCAGCCCGCCACGGCGCGCTGACAGAAGTTCCGTCGCTCCGGCCATCCCTCGTTTGACTCCATCCCTCCCCTCAGTCCATCTTCCTCCCACCCGCAGCGGGTCGCCCTAATCCCATCCGCCATTCCGGCCCGTGGAGGAAACCAACGACATCAAAGACCACCTGAGCACCCAGGCCTGGAGCGAGCGCTTCGAGGACGAGGTGCTGCTCGTGGGAACCAAGCTCAAGGGCAAGGTGCGGGCACTGCAGGCCGAGCTCATCGATGACGACAACCTGAGCCTCCGCGCCGATGTCCATGGCGAGGCCTGCGAGGTGTCCTACTGGAGAAATGGTAGCACCTGGGACTTCGAGTCCACCTGCGCTTGTGAAGTGCAGTCCTACTGCCCGCACGCCGTCGCCCTGCTGACCGTCGCCTCCAAGCCCGCCAAGCTTCGCGACCTCTTCAGTGAGAAAGCCCGAGTTGCCCCCGCCTCGGAATCAGTCGCGCCCATCGAGCCGGAAGTCCATGACGTCAGCTTCCACCTCCAGGTCTGCCGGGAACCGACCGACTCCAAGGTCGTGCGCCTCCTGCTCCAGGCCCTGAAGATCCACGACTCGGGGGAGTGGGTTGTCGCCCGTCCATTCGCCATCTACGGGAAACACCGGGTCCCACTTGGCGGCAAGCCGGGCCTCACCGAGCACCGGATCTCCGATGATGTCATCATTCGACGCGACAGCGCCGCCGAGATGAATGCCATCATGCAACTCCAGCAGATCGGACTGGCATCACTCGGATCCCACGCCCAATTCCGATTCCTCCTCGCCCTCGAGGGAAAATCGGCGGACACGAAATCCGACTCGCTCAACCCCCAGTCACTCTGGTTCCCGAACCCCGGACACGGCCCGCTGGAACACTTCTGGCCGTGGCTCCGGACCACCGGAGAAAGACAACTCGCCTCCAGTGGCTGGACCCTCGAGTTCGATGAAGACGTCGGCCATGAAGTGATTCACGTCGATCCCGACGCCTTCAAATACACCCTGGTCGACGACGGCAGCGGCAGTTGGTTTCACCTGTCCGTGGGCTTCGATGTCGCCGGCAAACAACTGGACCTGCTCCCCATCCTCGCCCAACTCCTCGATCAGGGCGCGGATGAGGTCTCGCTCGAATTTCCCGCCGAGGGAGACATCCTCCACCATCTTGACGACGGTCGGGCCATGCGGCTCCCCGCCGACCGACTCCGCCGCATCCTCAAGCAGTTCTCCGCCCTGATCGACCCGCGGCGTTTCAAAGGGTCGAAACTCCAGCTCCACCCACTCGATGCCGCCACACTCGTGCAGGCCGACCCGGAAAAGTTCTCACCACCGGAGAAGCTGACCAAGCTCATCGATTCTCTCGTCACCGGACAAAAGGAGGGAGATCACGAAATCGAGGAGCCGGCAGGCCTGCAGGCCGAACTGCGCGACTACCAGCAGATCGGATTTCAATGGATGCAGTTCCTCGCCCGCCATGAGCTCCACGGCATCCTCGCCGACGACATGGGGCTGGGAAAAACCCTCCAGACCATCACCCACATTCTGGTCGAGAAGGAATCCGGACGCTCGCAAAAACGTCCCGCCCTGGTCATCGCCCCCACCTCCGTCGTGCCGAACTGGTATGCCGAGATCAAGCGCTTCGCACCCTCCCTCTCGGTCCTCATTCTCGACGGCCCCCAGCGGAAGAAATACTTCCGCTCCATCCCCCACGCCGACGTCATCCTGACCTCCTTCGCGCTGCTTCAGCGGGACATCGATAAACTACGAGAGTATTCGTACCACCTGGCCATCCTCGATGAGGCCCAGTACATCAAGAACCCGTCGGCCAAGGTCGCCCAGGCCGCCTGCAAGCTCGAGGCCCGCCACCGGCTCTGCCTTTCCGGCACCCCGGTGGAGAACCACCTCGGCGAGCTCTGGAGCCTGATGCGCTTCCTCATGCCCGGATTCCTCGGAGGCCAGGAGGATTTCAAGCGGCGCTTCCGCAAGCCCATCGAGGACGAGGGCGACACGGATCGCCAGCTCGCGCTGAAGGAACGCGTGGCCCCGCTCATCCTGCGCCGAACGAAGGACCAGGTCGCCAAGGAACTTCCCCCGAAGACCATCCTCGTCCACCCCATCGACCTCAATACCAGCCAGAAGGATCTCTACGAAACCGTGCGGGCGACGATGGACAAACGCGTGCGCCAGGCCATCGCCATCAAAGGCCTCGAAGGCTCCCGCATGCTTTTCCTTGAGGCCCTGCTCAAGCTCCGCCAGATCTGCTGCGAGCCGAAGCTACTCAAGTTCGAGAACGAATCGAAGATCGAGGCCGACGCCGCCGGATCAGCCAAGCTCGACTACCTCGCCGACCTGCTCGACACCCTCGTCGAAGAAGGGCGGCGCATCCTGCTGTTCTCGCAGTTCACCTCGATGCTCGACATCATCGCCGCCCACCTCAAGCAGCGGAAAATCCGCTACCTGATGCTCACCGGCGGCTCGAAGAACCGGGGCGAGCTGGTCGAGAAGTTCCAGCAAGGCGAGACCCCGCTCTTCCTCATCTCACTGAAGGCCGGCGGCACCGGTCTCAACCTGACCGCCGCCGACACCGTCATCCACTACGACCCCTGGTGGAACCCCGCGGCCGAAGCCCAGGCCACCGACCGCGCCTACCGCATCGGCCAGAAGAACCCGGTCTTCGTCCACAAGCTCATCTGCCAGGGCACCGTCGAGGAAAGGATCCACCAGCTGCAGCAGAAGAAATCCGAGCTCGCCGACGCCCTCCTCGCGGATGCCGCCAAGGCCGCCGCCCCCGACCAACAAACCCTCTCCGCCCTCCTCGCGCCGCTGGGCTGAGTTGAGGAGCGCGGCTTTCCAAGCCGCTTCATCATGCCGGCTCCCTACGCGGAAAGTCTTGAAGCTCTTCCCCGTCCACTCCGCTAGAACGGCCAGAACTTCGGGATCAGAACCGTCGCCGTCGCCCAGAGGATCAGGTTCAGCGGAACACCCACTTTCAGGAAATCACTGAACTTGTAGCCGCCCGCACCGTACACGTAGGTGTTCGTCTGGTATCCGATCGGCGTGATGAAACTCGCGCTCGCTCCGAACATCACCGCGACGATGAAGGGTCGCGGATCGACGTTGAGCGATGCCGCGATCGAGATGACGATGGGTGTCAGAATGATCGCCACCGCGTTGTTGGTGACGATCTCGGTCATCAATGACGCGAGCAGGTAGATCGCCGCCAGCACGAAGACAGGACCCAGGTCGGAGCTCATCGCCACCACCTGGTTCGCGATCAATTCCGCGCCGCCGGTTTTCTCCATCGCCACACCGATCCCCAGCATGCCGTAGATCAGGAAAAGGATATTCCACTCGATGCTGCGGTAGGCCTCCCGCACTTCGACGCAACCGAGCAGCACCACCGTGACCGCCGCGATCAAGGCGGCGCTGGTGATCGACATGGCTCCCACGGCCGCCAGCAGGATCGCCAATCCCAAAGCACCGATGGCCACCAGAATCTTCGACTTCCTCGGAGTCTTCACCACGCTCTCATTGAGACTCAGGAAGTCATCCTCGGCACGCAGTTGGGAAAGCCCATGGACCGGGCCTTCAAGAAGAAGCGTATCCCCAAAGGCCAGACTGAGATCCTGATATCCCTCGCTCAGGTTCACCCCCTTCCGATGCACCGCCATCACCACGACGCCATACTTGCGCCGCATGTTCGAACCGCGGACCGTCTTCCCGATGAGCTTGCTGTGGCTTCCGATGATTGCTTCCACCGTCATCACCTCGGTCCCACCATCCTTCTCCCCGATCTTCTCGGGAAGCAGCACCAGACCCTCCGTCGCCCTCATCTCCGCCAGGACCTTCGACGTCGCCCGAAACCAAAGCACGTCCCTCTCTTCGATCACCAGCGCATCCAGGGGAATGTCATCGACCCGCTGGCCGCGACGGTTCACCTGATAGACCACGACCTTCTTCCGATCCGCGAAAGCCGCCACATCGAGAAGTCGCTGACCGATCAGGTCAGAGCCCGCTGCAATCTCTGCCGCGCTGCTGAATCGCCGCGTGTCCTCGGCATCGAGCAGACTGCTCACCGTATCGCGATTCGGCAGCAGGCGATGACCGATGAAGTAGAGATAGAGGAAGCCGATCGCCGCATAGATCAGACCCAGTCCACTGATCTCAAAGATGCTGAAGGCGGGTTGGCCGACGTTGCTTGCGACTCCCGCGACCAGCAGGTTGGTCGAAGTACCGATCAGCGTGGTGGTGCCGCCGAGGATGCTGAGGAAGGAAAGAGGGATGAGCAGCTTGCTCGCACGAATTCCCGTCGACCGTGAGTAGGCCATCAGAACCGGCAGGAAAACCACCACCACCGGCGTGTTGTTGAGGAAGGCCGAGAGCGGCATCACGATCAACGCCAGGATCAAGACCGCCCGCAAAAGGGACGAACCCGCCCACTTGGCGAACTTTCCCGCGAGCCAATCGATCGCACCCGTCCGAGTCAGCGCTTCGCTCAAAACAAACATCGCTCCAATCGTCATCGGAGCCGCATTGCTGAAGACCTTTCCGAGATCCTTCTCATCGAGCACGCCGACGGCCAGCAGCACACACATCCCACCCAGTGCCGCCATGTCGACCGGCAGCCACTCACGCATGAAAATCAGAAAGACCGCCCCGAGCACCGCGAAGGTCACCAGCATGTCGATCGCTTGCGGAGTCATGGTAGGAGAATTGAACCAGCAGCGAACTTAATGCCACCATCTCCATGGGAATCAAGGAGGACCGGAAGGGAAAAGCACGCCTCCTTCGCGAGCTGGCGCTTCCCCCCTCAGCCCAAGTCCAGCGCTCCGCCGGCGCACAGGTCGGCGTTCCCGAAGCTGTCCAGCGGCTGGCCCATGGCTTCGGCGACCGTTAGCCAGAGCCGGTTGTGGGCAACGAAGTTCCGCTTGTTCCCCTGCTTTGCCTTGCCTTCGTGCTTGGGCGTCTGGGCGAAATCGAGGCTGCGACCCATCCGAATGCCGGGGGCCCCGCCAATCATCAGGAAGGGAATGTCGTTGAGCGTGTGGCTGTTCCCTTTCCCGAGTTCGTTGAGCCAGATCACCAGGGTGTGATCGAGCATGCTGCCATCGGCGCCGGGTTCCGGGGTGTCGTGGAGACGCCGGACAAGGTAAGCCAGCTCGCCGGCAAACCAGCGGTTGATACGGATCAGCTTTTCGCGTGAGTCCTTGTTGCCGTCCGGTTCGTGGGACAAGCCGTGGTGACCTTCCTGCACGTCGAGCCAGTGCATCCGCGCCTGCCCCACCGAGCGCATGAACTGCAGAGTGCCGATCCGCGTCATGTCATTCGCCATCGCGCTGACCAGCAGATCGATCTGCATGCGGCTGAGTTCCGGCGTGTTGTCATTCACCAGCTCGACCGCCGGGTCGATCTCGGGAACCGGGTGGATCAGCTCCTTCTGTCCGGCCTGGGAAAGTTCAACCTCCATCTCGCGGACCAAGGTCAGGTGCTGGTCGAGCATCTCGCGATCTTCGGAGCTCAGCTTGCGGGCGACCCGGCCGATGTCGTCCTTCACGCCATCGACGATGCCCAGCAGGGTCTCCTTGTCCTTCGCGTCGCCATACAGTTTGGCCAACATCTGTTCAGGATCCGAGATCGGCGCCAGCGGCTTGTCAGCCCCGGCATAGCACATTCGCGTCCACGGGTCGGCCCGGTTCGGCACCGCCACGCCAAACTCAATCGAGCCGAAACGGGTGCGGGTGACTTCGTTCTTCTGCAGGCGGTTTTTCAGCTCCTGATCGATCGAGATGCCTCCGGCCCAGCCGGCCGGAGTATTGCCACCCCCCTGGATGTTTCCAGGCAGGAGTTCGGTGCCGGTCAACAGGCAGCTCATGCCGCGCATATGGCCATCACCATCACCACGGATCTTGTTGGCGATGCCGCGCAGCGCGAGGGTGCGGTCACGAAAGTCCTCGAGCGGCTCCAGGATCCGTTTGAAGCTCAGGGAATCCTCGGAGATCTCAGGCCAGAACTCCTCGGGAATCGTGCCATTCGGCGAAAACATCACGATCAAACGCTGTTTCGCGGGTGCCGCTCCGGAGTCTTTTCCAAGCAGGCTCGGCAAACCACCGACAAAGGGAGCCAGCGCCGCCGAGACTCCGAGGTCGCGAAGGAAATTACGTCGATCGTAGTATTTCATGGCAGATTACTGGGTATTCGCATGCAGGGATTTCGTCGCATCGGCCGGATGCTGCGCGGAGCTGGAGTCACCGCTCCCGAGCGCCGCCACCTTGGCGATGGCCACGCAGAGCTCGCGGATATTGAAATCAGAGTCCCGGAACCTACGATAAAGGTGCTCGTCGGCATCGCGACCATAACTCGCCATGCCGTGCTTGACCAAATGGTGGAACATCTGGCGAACAAAGGCACGGTGGGCGATCGGACTGGAAGCGGCGAACTCGGCGACATCGCGCGCTCCACGGAGGCGGATCCGGTCACCGGTTTCGGGCAGGAAATCACTGCTCGCATCAATGGCCCGACCTCCGTCCTTCGCCCGCCAGCGGCCGATCGCATCGTAGTGCTCGAGGCTGAATCCCAACGGGTTGATCGTCGAATGGCAGGCCATGCACGACTTGTCGCGGGTCAACTCCGAGACCTTCTCCCGCATCGTCATGGTTGGATCGAAGTCGGCATCCTTGAAGGCAGTCGCTTCGGGCGGAGGCTTGAGCTGCTGGCCGACGATGTTGCGGGTCAGGAAGACTCCCCGGTGAATCGGCGAGGTGTTGTCGTGATATGCGAGGGTAGCCAGAAGGTAGGGATGGGTGATCACGCCGGTGCGCTTCCGGGAATCAAAGGCCACCTTCTGAAACCCTCCCTGCGTGGGCTGTTCCCCGTAGACCTTGGCCAGCCGCGGATTGAGCATCAAGTAATCCGCGAGTAGTAGTTGGCGGAAATCGGAGGACTCGCTCCAGACGATCTCATCGAGAAACAACTCCAGCGAAATTCTCAGGTCCGCCATCAACTGCTCATCGAAGCCGGGAAAACGCTCATGGTCCTTCGACACATCCTCCGCCCGATCCATTTCCAACCAATGGTGGAAGAAGCCTCGCACCTTCAGTCGAGCACGAGGGTCGTCGAGCATCCGCCGAGCCTGTCGCTCGATCGCCTGCGGAGAATCAAGCTGCCGCTTGGCCGCCGCTTTCGCCAGAGCCTCGTCGGGAACGGAATCCCACAACACCAAAGCCAAGCGTGCCGCCGTCTCCCTGGACTCCCCGCCCTCGCCCTGCGGCAGTTCGGGATAGAGGAACTCCGGCGAGGTCAGTGCCCGCACCACCACCGGCCGCAATGCAGGAATTACACCATCCGCACGATTGATCGGCCCCTCGAGGAAGCTTTTCTGCTCGTCCGAGTCGAGCGGTCGACGCAGCGCGGCTTCGACAAAGCGTCCCAAAAACTCGCGCACCTTCCGGTCGCGGTCCTTGGCCCCCGCCTTGGTTTTTGCCAATCGGTTCAGGTTGGCCTCGACGAAATCCGCAGCTTCGATCGCCCCGCGATTCACCGCCAGCAGCCAGTCCTTCGAGATCCCGCTGCCACGCTCGTATCCATAGCTCGCATCGTCGGCCGGAAACGATGTCGTCACCACCGCCACCGGCGGGGACCAGACCGAATAAAGGAAGCGCTTGGGAATCCTTTCGAGCGCGCCATGCGGCGTCTTCCACAGCACCTCGGTCGTCGCGTGCTGATCCTTGGGCGAAACCACCGTCTCGAAGTGCAAGGCATAGGGACGTCCGCCGACCAACTCCACCCGGACCCCTGCTTCGCGGATGTCTTTCCCGGACGCCACCCAGCGGTCGAGCACCGCGAGTTGGGAATGGTCCTGGTTGACCCGCAGGCGGAAACCATTGGCACTGCGCACGACAAACTCGTAGCTGCCCGTCTCTTCGGCCAGGATCGAACCTGAAAGATTCACCGTGATGTCGGAACGGGTGGTGATCGGCTCCTCACCGATCATCTCGCGGACATTGAAGGTCAGATCCTCACCCGAGCGTTCGAATTGGTGCCGCTTCACGTTGGTGAACTTGTTCTTCCCGGCACTGTCCTCATGCAGGCCACTGGCCTTGAAGCTCAGTCCACGTTTCTCGGGCAGCAGGCGGCCGTGTCCACCCATGAAGCGACCCACCACATCGGCCACCGATTGCTTGAACTGCGGGGCCGTGAGCCGCACCAGATCGCGGCGGGGCGGATTCAAGCCCGCCCTCGCCTGGGGCGAGTAGAATGCCTGATGAATGTAGGCCGCCACCGCCGCCGCATCGTCATCCACGCACAAATGCTCCTCATCCTCCGGCATCGTGCGGTGGATTCGACGAGCCAGTGCCTCGACCGATTTCTCACCGTACAGGGGGTCCACGAACTCCTCGTCGTTCCCCTCACCATTCGCCCCGTGGCACTCGACGCAGAGTTTCTGATAAATCTGACGCCCATGATGCTGCCCAGAGGGCTCCGCCACGGCACTACCCGCACAGGCGAGCCACACCGGCCAGAGCTTCATGGGTCGTACGATGAAAGGAAGGGACATCACGGGCTGAATCCTATCTACCGCTAGGACGGCGGTGAACTTTCGCGGCGATGGATGGCGGAGATCGTCCGGCCTCGCACGCCAGCGTCATTCAAGCCGCTTCGTCATGCCACCTCAATCATCCACGCCGTGCATCACGGCCTCGACCATGCGCAGCGCCTCACGGTTCGGCCGCACGTCATGCACGCGGTGGATGCGCGCCCCGCTCTCACGGGTCCACGCCGTCAGCGCCACGGTCGGCCACTCCCGGTCCTCCATCCGGTCACTCTCCAACAGCTTCCCGATGAAGCTCTTCCGCGACAAGCCGATCAGAAGCGGACGGTCGCCGACCTGCAACCCCTCCAGCCCGCGGATCAACTGCAGGTTGTGCTCGAGTGATTTCCCGAAACCAATCCCGGGATCAAATGCCACGCACTCCGGATCCATGCCTGCCTCCAGGAAACACTGAAGCCGCTCGGCAAAGTAGTCGCGAAGCTCGGCAACCACATCTTCGTAAACCGGAGCCATCTGCATGGTTCGCGGTTCGCCCTGCATGTGCATGGCCACCACGCCGCATCCCGAGTCCACGCACACCCCGATCATCTCCGGATCCCGCAAACCACTGACGTCATTGACGATATCCGCCCCGGCCTCCAGCGCCGCGCGGGCGACTCCGGGCTTCATCGTATCGATGGAAATCAAGCCATCCCAATCCGACCGCAGCGCTTCGATCACCGGCACCACCCGCCCGATCTCCGCCTCCAATCCGACGGGTTCCGCCCCGGGCCGGGTCGACTCGCCACCCACGTCGATGATGTCCGCCCCCTCGGCAATCAGCCGCTGCGCCTGGACCTGCGCCGCCTCGGGACCGGCGTGCCTGCCCCCGTCCGAAAACGAATCCGGGGTGACATTGAGAATCCCCATGATCATGCCTCGGGTGCTGAGATCGTGGGACGATTGACGGGTTTTCCAGCGCATCGGGACCCCGGAAATGGCGTCTTGCGCCCCCTCAAGCCAAGTCCTAATCTCCGCCCGCCCATGATCCGTCCGATTTTTGCACTCATCCTGACTCTCGCGATGATCCCTGCAGCCCACTGTCAGGGCATCCCCGGCGTGGACATCGAAGGACCCTTCGTCCGCGTGAAGCGCAACGAAGACGGCACCCGAACCGTGTTCGAGCGCGGAAACGACAAACGCACGCTCGAGAAGACGACCACCACCGCGGCCGGCAATGTCACCATGAAGACGATCTACCGCATGGATGACAAAGGGAACCCGCTGAAGTGCGACATCTACGACGGCCTCGGCAACAAGCTCTACAAAACCAGCTTCGGCTATAGCAAACGCCCCGGACCCACTTTCGGAAAACTCGTGCAGGAACTCCTCTACGACGTCCGGGTGAAGCGCTATTTCCCAGGCACGAAGAAGGAGAAACCCGTCCATATGTTCGTTTACCGCTACAACGCGGACGGCACCGCCCAGCTTCCCGTCGGCATCACCCTGATCAAGGGAAAGACAGCGGAGGAAATCTTCGGCCGCAAAGTCGACTCCCAAGTCATCCCCGATCTCAACGAGCTTGAGGAAGTGGATCCGGCCAACCCGAATTCGCGCCCCGTCGGGCGCTGAGTCCATGAATCCGAAAGCTCTGCTCCCCATCCTGCTGGGTGGTGCGCTCGGCGCAGCCGGCCTCCTGCAGGGTCTGCAGTGGAAAAACGCCGCGGCGACCGGTCGCAGCGAGGAAATGGCGGCGGAACTGCAAACGCTGCGCGAGGAAATCGAGCTTCTCGAACGGGAAAACGAGAGCCTTCGTTCGCTCGCGCAGGGCGGAGGCGAACTCAGCGTCCCGCCGACCCTGATCGAGTTCGCCGAGAGCGTGATCGGGCTGGATTTCCGCAGTAGCCCGATGGTCCACCAGGTCGCCGGCGAAGAACTCGCCGACCGCATCACGGCGGCCATCGAATCCCGCTTCCCACCGAACAGCCTGGACCACCGGCAGCAAGCATGGTCCGCCATCGGCCTGCTCAACCCCAACGACCGCTACGCCGCCCAGCTCGCCGTGACCCGGAGCCTCGGAGCCCGCTCATGGTTCGATGACCAGACGGGCGAAGCCTGGGTGACCGACCGCTTCGACACCAACAGCATCCCGGACCAGGCTGCCCTGCTCCGGGCCTTGGCACGCATCCTCCTCCACCAGCACTACCCACCACCTGCGGGATATCTCGGGGACGATGCCGACCGCGCCCGCACTGCCCTGCATCACGGTGCCGCCATGGCCGTCGAGAACCGCTTCCTCGCCCGTCAGGCCCTCGGCCGTGGATTCACGGGCAGCATGGACGACGGCGGAGCCAGCCGCGAGCTCCTCGCCAGTCTCCCCGTGTTCATTCGCGGACTTGCCACCTTCCCTTCCCAGCTTGGGCTGCCACGTGCCAACCGCCTGATGGAGCAGGAGGAATTGCTCGGCACCCTGCATGAGCCACCCGTGCTCACCGCCACCTATTTCCCCGATCAGGAAGACCTCGAAATCACCCTGCCCGTGCTCCCCGAGCAGGCAGGCGAGCAAGTCCTGCAGGAATCCCTGGGCATGCTCGGGCTGCAACTCTGGCTGGCCACCCTCGACCCCGAGTGGGCCGATCTCGCGACCGCCTGGCGTGGTGACCGATTCACCCTGCAGGCACGCAGTGACACCCAACTCGACCTCCTCTGGCACGTCCAGCTCGCCGACGAAGCGAGCGCCACCCGGATCCTCGAAGCCGCCCGGACGATGATTGGCGTGATCGCCGGGCTCGACGAAGACCCGGCCGCCGGCGAATTCACCGCCACCCCCGACGGACGACGCATGCAGGTCGAGCAGATCGGCCCCACCCTCATTCAGTTCCGGAACCTCGGCCCCGGAGACGAGTAATGGATGTCCTCGCCCTCGCCACGACCTTCTTTCTGGTCTTCGACCCATTCGGGAACGTCGCCGTATTCCACAGCATCCTGTCCCGGCTGCCCGAGGAGCGCCGGCGCCGTGTCCTGATCCGCGAAATGCTCATCGCGCTGGCGATCATGATGCTCTTCCTGTTCGGCGGCGAACGCATCCTCGGCTTCCTCCAGCTCGAGCCTGCCACCCTGAGCATCTCCGGGGGCATCATCCTGTTTCTCATCGCGATGGGCATGCTTTTCCCCGCCCGCTCCCTGATGACCGAGGCCTCGGACGACGAACCCTTCATCGTGCCGATGGCCATCCCCATGTTCGCCGGACCCTCCGCCATCGCCCTCGTCCTCCTCACCACCACCAAATACCCGGACCAATGGCCAATGATCGCAGTGGCCCTGATCGCAGCATGGGCCGTCTCCGCCGCCATTTTGATCGCTTCTCCCCTCCTGATGCGATTCCTTGGCGCTAAGGGGACTAGGGCACTTGAGCGACTGATGGGGCTCATCCTTATCCTCGTTGCCGTTCAGATGTTCCTCGACGGAGTGGCCGTCTACCAAGCATCCTTGTCCTCGTGAGCGCACGACGTGTCATCTTCGAAGGCCGGGTCCAAGGGGTCGGCTTCCGCTATACCTGCAAGGATCTCGCCAAGGGCTTCGAGGTCGTGGGAACCGTGCGCAATCTGACCGATGGCACGGTCGAAATGGAAGTGGGTGGCGAATCCGGCGAAGTCGAAGCCTTCATCAACGAGATCGCCGAAGAAAGCTCCGTGGCCCACAACATCAAGGGCATGCACGTCACCAACATCCCACCACTCGATGGGGTGAAGGGCTTCACGATCGAGCGCTAGCTGGGGTGAACTGGCTTTTTCTCTGTTCCAGAAACAAGCTCCGAAGCCCCACCGCGGAAGCCGTCTTTGCCGATCACCCGGGGATTGAAACCGATTCCGCCGGCCTCAGCGCGGATGCCGATGTCGTCCTCGAGGCCGACCAAGTCGCGTGGGCCGACCTCATTCTCGTCATGGAGCCCATCCACCGCAAACGACTCCAGTCGCGCTTCGGCTCCATGCTGGCCAACAAGCGGGTCGTCGTCCTCGGCATCCCCGACCACTATTCCTACATGGACCCCAAGCTCGTCGACCGCCTGCAGCGCGAATGCCGCCGTTACTTGCCCTGATCAATCTGTCCCGGGCAACTCCGTCTGCCCCCGAACCCAGCCCAGATAGCCCTCACTCCCCGCCCCCACGGGCAGAGCGATGACCTCCGGGACCTCATACGGGTGAAGCTCGAGAATCATCGCCTCGAGACGATCGTATGCCGCGCGCGTGGTCTTGATCACACCCAACGCCTCAGAGTCCTCGTGGATCTTGCCCTCCCAGCGATAAATCGACGTCGCCCCCGGGATCACATTCACACAGGCCGCCGCTTGCTTTTCGACCAGAGCCGCGCCAATCTGTCGCGCTTCCTTTTCACTGGGAAAGCTACATAACACCACGAGCACCTCGTTTTTCATGCCTCACTCTGAACACGGAAAACCTGAACCTCGCAACCATCTCTCGTGAAATCCGGATTCCTCGAAAAGCTCCTCGCCCGGCTCGACCGCATCGACCCGGCTGAGGCGCAGCAGCTCCTTTCCCGCCTCATCCGCGAGAAAGGCTTTCTGGAGCAGGTCTTCGAGGCCCTGCACGAAGGAGTCATCGTCCTCGATGCCGAAGGCCTCGTCACCTTCATCAACGGAGCCGCCCAACGCTTCTTCGGTCTCGGAGACGAAATCGTCGGCGAACGCCTCACCCAGCGGATTCCCGGCCTCGATTGGGAAACCATCGCCAAGCCCGGCAAAACCGTATCGCGCGATCTCGAAGTCTTCTACCCGGACAACCGATACCTCAATTTCTACCTCTCACCCATCACCTCGAATCTGGGAGGTGAGTCGTTCGGCTGGGTGATGCTCGTCCGCGACCAGACCCGCTCCCGCGAACAGGCCGCCAACGAGCTGGAAAGCGAGCGGCTCAATGCCCTCACCCTGCTCGCCGCCGGCGTCGCCCATGAGATCGGCAACCCGCTCAACTCGCTCGACATCCACCTCCAACTCCTCGAACGCAAGCTCAGGAAGCTCCCCCCCGGCGACCGGAAACCCCTCACCGAACACCTCGATACCGCACGACGCGAAATCCAGCGCCTCGACACCATCCTGAGGCAGTTCCTCGAAGCCATCCGCCCTACGAGCCCCCAGCGCGAGCGCTGCGAACTCCATCAGGTCCTGCAGGACACCCTCAAGCTCCTCGAGCCCGAACTCGCATCCCGCAACATCGCCGTGGAACTCGACCTCGCCGACGGCTTCCCCGCGATGGAACTCGATGCCACCCAGTTCCAACAGGTCTTCTACAACCTCCTCCGCAATGCCTACCAGGCCATGCCATCGGGGGACGGCCGCATCAAGGTGTCCACCAGCTACAACGACTACGAATGCCGTATCTCCATTGCGGACACCGGCAAGGGCATCGACCCTGAACAGATGGGATCGCTCTTCGAGCCCTACCAGACCACCAAACAATCCGGCACCGGCCTCGGCCTGCTCATCGTCCGCCGCGTGGTCCGCGAGCACGGCGGCGAGATCGAGATCGAAAGTGAACCCGACGCAGGCACCACCATCCTCATCCTCCTCCCCCGCGGTCCCAAACCCGTTCGCCTTCTCGAGTCCTCCGACCGCGTGATTGATATCGATTGAACATGGAACCCCGCCATCAGCCCCGGAACGCCGGGCCTCCCCGCTGAATCTCCGACTGATTCCTCGGCCTTGGCAGTCCACCCAGCACGCCGAACCATTCCAACCTCTCTCGCACAAACTTCATCAGAACTTCGATCGACCCTGTAGATCGTTCCGTGCTCAAAGCTCCCATGCTCCCCACCCTACTCATCGTTGACGACGAAATCGCGACCCGCGATGGCCTTCGTGCTGCGCTCGAAGAAGAATTCGACGTCACCACCGCCTCCAACCTCGAGGAAGCGCGGGCCATCCTGAAGGCCGACGCGCCCGAACTCCTCCTCACCGACCTCCGCCTTGGCGGCGACTCGGGGATGGAGGTCCTCGACGAGGCCCTCTCCATCGCGGAGCCACCAGTCTCCATCATGATGACCGCCTACGGCTCCGTGGATACCGCCGTGGAAGCCATGCGCCGCGGGGCATGGAATTTCGTCACCAAGCCGCTCAACCTCGATGGCGTCGAGCTCCTCCTCAAGCGCGCACTCCGCAGCCGACGACTGGAGACCGAGAACAAGCAGCTTCGCGAACAAGCCCCCGACCCCGCCGGACTCGGTCGGCTGACCGGCAAGTCGCCGCGCATCCTGAAAGTCATCGATACCGTCAAACAGGTCGCACCGACCCGTGCCACGGTCCTGATCGAAGGCGAAAGCGGCACCGGCAAGGAAGTCGTTGCCCACGCCATCCACCAACTTTCCGGTCGCCCACAGGACAAGATGGTCATCGTCCACTGCGCCGCCCTTTCCCCCCAACTCCTCGAATCCGAGCTCTTCGGCCACGAAAAAGGAGCATTCACCGGGGCCTCCCAGCGACGGATCGGCCGCTTCGAGCAGGCCGACGGAGGCACCCTCTTCCTCGACGAAATCGGTGAAATCGATGCCACCACGCAGGTCAAACTCCTCCGTGCCCTGTCCGAGCGCACCATCGAACGCGTCGGCTCGAACACCACCGTGAAGGTCGACGTCCGCGTGCTCGCCGCCACCAATCGCGACCTCGCCGCCATGGTTGAAGCCGGGGATTTTCGCGAAGACCTCTATTTCCGGCTCAATGTCGTAAGGGTCGTCATGCCCCCACTGCGCGAACGGGCCGAGGATGTTGTCCTCCTCGCCGGTGGCTTCCTTCGCGAGTTCGCCGAGGAAAACGGGCGCCCGATCAAACCGCTCTCCGATGCCGCCATGGCCTGCCTGCGCAAGCATTCGTGGCCCGGCAATGTCCGCGAACTCCGCACCGCCATCGAGCATGGCGTCGTCATGTCGAACGAACCCGTGATCGACGTGAAGCATCTCCCGGCAGGCGTTCGAGGCGAAGCGGCGGTGCCCACGCCCGAGCGGGCCGGGAAAATCGACCTTGCGGCGCCTCCGGAATTCAACTTGCATGCGCTCGAAATTCGCACCATTCGAGCTGCCCTCGACCAATCGGGGGGAAATCGGACCCATGCCGCCGAACTCCTTGGAATCAGCCGCCGAACCCTGCAGCGGAAGCTCAAGGAGATCGACGGCTGAACACTTTTCCCGCAGCGCCCCCAGAAAAGCCATCCCATGAGCAACCCCAATCAAACCTTCGACGGCACCATCCTCATCCGTCGGGCCCTGTTTTTCGTCGTACTGCTGGCACTCACCTGGATCCACCTCATGGTCCTCTTCCGTGGTCTCGGCACCCCTCAGGCCATGGAACAGGCCCAGCTCGCCCGCCAGGTCTCACGCGGAGAAGGGCTCACCACCAAAGTGATCAAACCGCTGGAGCACCACCTCGCGGAAACCCATCAGGAAACCACCGTTCCTCTGGTCGGCCTGAGGGACACCTACCATTCGCCGCTGAATCCCATGGTGCTGGGTGCTGTGTTCAAGCTGGTCGGCGCCGATAAGCCCGACGCCTTCGAGATGGGCAAGAAGGAGCTCATCTACGAGCTGGATCGGGTCGTCGCACTCGTTTCGACGCTCTTTTTCCTCATGGCCATGGGCGTCACCTACCTGCTGGTGAGCCGAATATTCGACGCCAAGATCGCCGGGGTCACCGCAGTCATGATGCTGCTTTGTGACCTGTTCTGGTCGTTCTCCCAAAGTGGCCTGCCCCAGATGCTGCTGCTCCTTCTCTTCAGCTGCGGCCTGTACTTCACCTACCGGACGATCGAAGATCAGGAGGAAGGCCGCAGTGCCATGGCCCAGCCGCTGATTGCAGCCGCGTTCTTCTCCCTCATGGTCCTCACCCACTGGATCACCGCCTGGATCTTCTTCGGCTTCCTCATCTTCGCGGCCTTCGCCTTCCGCCCCCGTGGCATCATCGCGCTGTCGTCGCTGGCCATTCTCGCCATCGCCGTCGTGTTCCCGATTTACCGGATGGCCGACATCACCGGCCAACCCTTCGGCCTTGCCCGATTCGTCTTCTACAACGGCCTCGCAAGCGGTTCCGAGTCGACCATCATGCGGACGCTCGACCTCAGCTCCACTCCCTTGGTGTTGGACGGCCTCCTGCTGAAGATCCTCGGTACCACACTTGTTCAGGCAACCAGCCTGATCCCATTCCTCGGAGGCATTCTGGCCGCGCCGATCTTCTTCGTGGCCCTGCTCCACCCCTTCAAGCGCAAGCCGATCGCAAGCTTCCGCTGGCTCATTGCCCTGATGTGGCTCTTCGCCGCCCTCGGCATGGCCATCTTCGGGATCGACAGTAAGGAAAGCCTCCACCCGAATCAGATTCACCTGCTCTTCGCTCCCATCATGGCCGCCTACGGCCTGGCCTTCCTTTCCATCCTCTGGAGCCGGCTCGACGTCGTCACCTCGCTGCCCGTCCTGCGCAATGCCCACTACTACGTGATCGTCGCGCTCTCCGCCGCACCCATGCTCCTGACGCTGCCGAAAGACGTGAAGGACTACCTCATGGTTTCGGACAAGGGCGGCTGGCCGCAATGGCCACCCTACTACCCCATCGTGCTGAATCTCGGTCTCCCCAACTGGGTGGAAAATGATCCACTCCAGCCCGAAATCGTCATTTCCGACCAACCATGGGCAGTCGCGTGGTATGCCGACACCCACAGCATGTGGCTCCCTCGAAGCATGGACGATTTCACCAAGCTCGACACCAAGGCAAGCGACTTGGGCACCCGCTTCTCCGGAATCCTCATCACCCCGGAATCACGCGACGCCGGCACGGCCCAGGTCGTGCAAAGCACCTACGGCGATTTCGCCGCATTGGTCCTCGACGGTCGCGTGGCCTCCATCACCGGCCCCACCACCAGCCGCCCGGGTTTCAGCATCTACGACAAGGCGCCGACCATCGCCTCGATCTACCGCCGCTTCCCCTACCGCAATCCGCTGCTCGGGCAGGAAATGATCTACTACAGCGAGAACCAGCTCAAAGACTCCAGCCTCCGCGATTGATGCCCCGCAAGAAAGCAAGCCCGCCCGAAGAGGCCGAACCCAGTTTCGAAGAGGCACTCACCGAACTCGAGGACATCGTATCCGCGATGGAAGAGGAGGAACTTCCTCTTGAAGAACTCGTGTCCCGCTTCGAAAAGGGCACCCGCCTCCTGAGCAGATGCCAAACGGTGCTCGATACCGCAAAAAAACGCCTGAAGACGATCGCTGCCAAACCGGAGACGGGAAAGAGCACTGAAAACACCTTGACCAAGAACGAGTCCGACCACACGGACCCCTCCGACGACGATGACATCCGCCTCTTCTAATCCTCCCCATCTCGGGCCCCTTCTCTCCGGCATCAAATGCCCCGATGACGTCAAGGCGATCCCCGAGGAGGACCTCCCGGCGCTGACGGAGGAAATCCGCCATGCCCTGATCACCAACCTTTCGAAGACCGGCGGCCACTTGGGACCGAACCTCGGCGTGGTTGAACTCACCGTGGCTCTCCACCGGATCTTCTCCACCCCCAAGGACCAGTTCGTATTCGACGTCGCCCACCAAGGCTACGTCCACAAGATGCTCACCGGACGCGCCGACAAGATCGATACCATTCGGACCTACAAGGGCCTCAATGGCTTCCTCCTGCGCTCGGAGTCGGAACACGACGCCTACGGCGCAGGCCACGCCGGCACCGCCCTCTCCGCCGCCCTCGGCATGGCCGCAGCGAGGGACCTGAACAAGGACGACTCGCATGTCGTCGCACTCGCTGGCGATGCGGCCTTCACCTGTGGCCCCACCCTGGAGGCACTCAACAACATCGCCGAAACAACCAAGAAGTTCATCGTCGTCCTCAACGACAACGAGTGGTCGATCGACAAGAACGTCGGAGCCATCGCCCGCTACTTCAACGCGCTGCAGACCCACTCCACCTACTCGTCGGTTCGGAATACCGCCGCCGAATTCGTCGAGCGCATCGCCGGCAAGGCGACCCGGAATCTCGCCCATAAGGTCGAGCAAAGCGCCAAGAACCTGCTTTTCCCGAACGTCCTCTTCGAAAAATTCGGCATTCGTTACTTCGGTCCGATCGATGGCCACGATCTTCCACTGCTGATCAAGACCTTCGAGTATCTCAAGAATCTCGATGAGCCGGTCGTACTCCACATCATCACCGAGAAGGGCCGCGGCTACCAACCCGCCCTCGAGAACCCGGGCAAGTTCCACGGACTCGGTCAATACAAGATCGAGGACGGATCGACAGACACCTCGGCGACCCCGACCGCATCCGAAATCTTCGGACGCACCATCACCGATCTCGCCAAGGAGGACGAGAAGATCGTCGCCATCACCGGCGCCATGCCGGGCGGCACCAAACTCGACATCTTCAAGAAGGAACTCCCCGAGCGCTACTTCGACGTCGGAATCGCCGAAGAACACGCAGCTCTGTTCGCCAGTGGTCTCGCCACCCAGGGCATCCGCCCCTTCCTCGCAATCTACTCGACCTTCATGCAACGGGCCTATGACATGATCATTCATGACATCGCCCTGCAGGAACTGCCCGTGCGCCTCTGCATGGACCGCGGTGGCCTATCCGGAGACGACGGACCGACCCACCACGGCCTGTTCGACATCGGATTCCTCCGACCCGTTCCAGGAATCATCCACATGGCTCCAAAGGATGAGGCGGAATTTGTTTCCATGCTGAAATGGATGGCCGCTTACGATGACGGTCCTACCGCCATCCGCTATCCGCGCGGGCCCATTGCAGGCACCCCGGTGGACGGCCCCTGCGCCGATATCGAACTTGGCAAAGGCGAGCTCATTTCCGAAGGCTCGGATGTCGCCCTGATCGGACTCGGAACCATGTTCGAAATGGCCGTGCGAACCAAGGCGATGCTTGAGGAAAAGGGCCTGTCCGTCGCACTGGTCAACCCGCGTTTCATCAAGCCACTCGATGCCGACCTTCTCGAGAAGGTTGCACGCGCCGCGAAAGTGGTCTGCACCTTCGAGGACCATGTCCTGATGAATGGATTCGGATGTGGCGTCATCGAACACCTCAATGACTCCGCCATCGAAACTCCGGTCGAGCGCATCGGCTGGCCCGACGAGTTCGTCGAGCACGGAAAGATCGATGGACTCCGCGAACTCCACGGTCTCACCGCCGAGGCCGCCGTGGAAAAAGTCATGAATCACATCGGGTGACGGATGATCTGGTGGCTCAAGCTGACCTGCCCCCTCGTCATCGAGCTCCACGACCGTAAACTCACCTGCCGCAAGGGGCGCTTGCCTTCTTCAACGCTCCGGGAAATCAGCGACCTTCTTGTCGATGAGGGCATCTCAAAAGGTCACCTCTGGATGCAGGGCAATGGCAGGTTCGGATTCTCGTCGAGTATCCCAAAACACCAGCATCAGAGGATCCGCAACCTCGTGGCATCGACCTGAAGCATCCCACCTCCCGGGAATGCGCGCTTTCTGACAAAAACCTTCGCCTCCATCGAAGGTTGGCGGTTCAATCTCCCCGATGAACGCTGCGCGCGTCCTCATCGACGGGCCTTCCGAGCTCGTCTTCGACTATTCGATTCCCGACGGACTGCCCGTGGTGGCGGGATGCCGCGTCCGGGTACCTTTGAGGAACCGGGATGCCACAGGAACCGTCCTTGCCGTCAGTGACGCCAGCGGACTGAAATTCAAGCTGCGCCCGCTTCATTCGCTCTCCGACCCCGAACCCCTGATCACCCCGAAGCTCCTCGAGCTCGCCCATTGGATCGCCAAATACTACGGGTGCAGTATCGAGAGCGTGATCCGCGTCCTGCTTCCTGAATCCGTCCGCACCGAGCAGAACTCCGCGAAAAAGCGCAAGTCCGCCATCCTCAGCTCACCACCCGATGACGAGACCCTCGCCACCCTCGAACGGAGAGCTCCCAAGCAATTCGCCATCGTCAGTCTCCTCACTCATTCCCCGGACCACAAGCTCGCCCTCACCGATCTCGGCGAAGGCGCTTCATCCGCCGTCAAGGCACTGGAGGGCAAAGGTCTGGTCACCATTGTCACCGAAGATGTCAGGCGGGACCCTGAAGCCGACGGAACGGACGAAATCCTCCCCGACTCGGAACTCACCCTGAATGCCGAACAACAGTCGGCACTGGATGCAATCGTCGGAACGATCAAGGACCCCGAGGCAAGCATCCGCACCCACTTGCTCCTGGGAGTCACGGGTTCGGGAAAGACCGAGGTCTACCTTCAGGCCGCACGAATGTCACTGGACCTCGGGAAGACGGTCCTCATCCTGGTTCCCGAAATCTCACTCACGCCCCAGACGGTTCGTCGCTTCCGCGCACGGTTCGCCCACGTGCAGGAGCAGGTCGCCGTCCTCCACTCGAACCTCTCCCAAGGGGAACGCTTCGATGAGTGGCACCGCATTCGAAAAGGCCAGGCACGCATCGTCATCGGTGCCCGCTCCGCCGTCTTCGCCCCGCTTCCCGATCTCGGGCTCATCATCGTCGATGAGGAACACGAGAATTCCTACAAGCAGGATCAAGTGCCGAGGTACCACGGGCGCGACGTCGCCGTGCTACGCGGGCACTTTGAGAAAGCCACCGTGGTCCTCGGATCCGCCACGCCATCGCTCGAGTCGTTCCAGAACACTCAGGATGGAAAGTACCGGTTGCTTCGACTCAACGAACGCGCCGATGGCCAAGGCTTGCCGCTGATCCGGGTGGTCGACATGAAGCTCGAGTCGAAGAAACAAAAGGGTCGGGACACCTTCCTCTCCGATCGACTGCGAAACGCGATCGATCAACGCCTCGAACGGGGCGAGCAAAGCATTCTCTTCCTGAACCGCCGCGGATTCGCACGTTCCCTCCAATGCCCCGCCTGTGGACACGTCTGCACCTGCCCTCACTGCGCACTCGCGCTGACCTATCACCGCACCGACGACCGACTCGTCTGCCACATCTGCGGCCATCAGGCCATCGTCCCCAAGCGATGCCCGGAGTGCTCGGACCGCTCCATCATCCTTCAGGGATTCGGCACTCAGAAAGTTGAGGATGTCTTTCGCAAGGTCTTCCCCTCGGCACGGGTCGCACGGATCGACGCCGATGCCCTACGCAAGAAGCATGCCCTGCGCGACATGCTCAATGCCTTTCGCGCCAAGAAGATCGACCTGCTGATCGGCACCCAGATGATCGCCAAGGGGCTTCACTTCCCCAATGTCACCCTGGTTGGCATCCTCAATGCCGACATCGGCCTCCACGTCCCGGACTTCCGTGCAGGCGAGCGGGTATTCCAACTACTCACCCAGGTCGCCGGGCGCGCGGGGCGTGGAGACCTCGAAGGCGAAGTGATCGTGCAGACCTTCACCCCCCACTCCCCCAGCATCCAGTATGCCCGCCACCACGACTTCGATGGCTTTGCCGAGCAGGAACTCGAAATGCGCAGGCAGTTCCACTTCCCGCCCTTCAGTCGCTGTGCCGTCCTCACAAGTCGCTCCAGCCACGAACGCCGCGCCGAGTTCACCCTTCAAACCTTGCATCGACGACTCTCTGAAGAACCACCTCCCGGCCTTGAGTTGGGCGAACCCCTGCCCAGCCCGCTCGTCAAAGCCCATGGTCAGTTCCGCTTCCAACTGATGCTCCGGGCACCTTCTGCCCGCGCCCTGACCCTCCACGTCCAGAAGGCACTCGACAAAACCTCACTGCCCGAGGACGTCACCGTCGTTTTCGATATGGACGCACTCAGCTTCACCTGAATCCGCAAACGCTCACTCCTCCTCCGGTTCAGGGGCAGGCTCGGTCATTCCTTTGAAGAAGTCCTGCTCATCCCTTTGCGTGTGGATCAGATCATCATTGCTTCCAAGCATCCGATCCGGCCCGGTCGAGACGATTTCCATCTGCTTGCCCGAAAGAGCATGGAAGAAGTAGGGCCCACCCCATGGATCGACCAGCTCGCCATCCGCATTCAAGGCCGGATGATTCTCCGGGAAAAAGACCAACCCACGAGGATTGTCCCCCATCAATGAAGCCATGACCGATGGATTGTCGGAAGCCACCGGATTCTCGTCGAAGACCATTCGATAGAACGACAAGACTTCTCCCAACCTCTCCATCGCGAACTCCGGACCGCCCTCGGGATCATTCATCTCGTTCGCAATCCCGACAGCTTCCACAAACACCCGCTTCCCGTCCTCCCTCGACTGCACCCGGGGATCATTCCGTATCCCCGTATCATAGGGCATCCGACCTACCACCGTGTCCGAAAGATGACCCTGTGCCACTCCCGAATCCGAACCTGAAACCTTGGTGGAAACGATAGCAGGAGCCTCAACCCTCTCCGGTTCCATCGAGCGTGATTCGACCCATTCAGCCTCAGGCGATTTCCGCAGTGCCACTGCGATCAAACCCCCAACCACCGCGACTCCGATGACCAGTCTCCGCTTCAAGTCAGCGAAAGAAAGTCAAGTTCCTCCAAGGTGAGTGGATCATCGAAACCATGGTTCAGGTTCGGGAAGATCGTCGTCAGGTCGGAACTGGAAACACCAAACCACTTCGCAAGTCGACCGTAGTACTGGTCGGTTGAGATCTGCGGCACCCAGCGCCCCCGGTTGTTGTTGCCCGGCACATCGTTCGCTCCATTGACCGCGAGCTCGGGGAAATACCCATGAATCTTCAGGTTCGATGGTGACCCGCCCGGCGCAACCGCCTCCTCCACCGCGCCTCCGCAGCAGAATACATGCGTGCCCCACGCATGGTCCGTGCCAGAACTATTCGGTGTCCAGGTCCGGTTGAAATCCGACCCCTCGAACAAGGTTGCCATGTTCACGTCGAAGTCAGCCTGCACATCAGCGATCGCCTGCATCGACTGCATGAATGCCTCCACCATGATGTCCACATCCCGAAGCAAACCCGGAAGATTGTCATTGATGTTCGAGTGGTTGTCGAAGCCTCCCTTGTTGAAGAAGAAGATCTGGCGGTTGTTCCCAAGACAATTGCGACCCGCAATCATCTTGCAGATCATGAGGAGCTCACGGATATCCTTCGGCAGGCTGCTTGTGGAACCAAAACTGGTGCCAACACGGTCATTGTAGACGTTCAGGAAGATATCATCCAGATGGCGACCCGTCGGGGCATTGACACCAACGGGCGTCGCAATCGCATCCGCTTCCGCCGTCGCAGCCCCGATGGTCCCCTCGTTGTCACGAGCACTCTTCATCACATCATTGTGACCCTGCTCGATCACATGATCGTGTTCGAAATTCGTGATCCCTTCGATCGCATTCAGGCGTCGTCCCGTATCATTGGTCCTGTAGACTCCTCCACTCAGAGCGGAGCTGTAATTCGTCCCATAGCTCTCCAGCGACACCGCTCCCGAAGTTGACACCGCATACTGGGGCACACCACCACCGGGAGACACAAGCAGGTCGGAATTCCCCGCTGCACTCATCAGCATCGAACTCACCCCGTCCTGATTGATTCCCTGCCCGGGATACGGTGCATTTTCAAACAGGTTGGCAATGCGGCCCGCCCATCCCGAGATGAAGGGATTCTGCGGAATCGACGAGAACCACTCGTTCACCTGATCAGAGTGAGAGAACAACTGGATCGGTTTCGTCAGACTCTTGTATTCGTCCTGGGAAACTCCGGGCGCGATCGGCACGGCCAGAGTTCCGCAGTTGGCAATCATCGCCAATTGGCCCGCATTGAACCGATTTGCCATGAACTGGCACTCCGGATGCAAGCCATACACGTTCGTCGTGTAGGTGTCGCCGTTGACCTCCTTGACGTTCAGAACCGTACCTGCCGCGCTGATATCGGCCTCAGGCACCGCTACAAACTGCCGATCCACGTCGTAGTTCGCGCGTCCGGGGTGATCATTGATCGGAATCAGCAGGTTGTTCGAATCGCAGCCCCCATTGAGGAACAGGCAGATCAGCGCCTTGTAGTCGGACATGCCTGCACCTCCGGGCGCTGCGGTGGCCTCTCCCATCATCGTCATGTTCGCGATGGTTGAGGCAAGTCCACTGAGTCCCAGGCCTGCGCCGCCGGTCCGGATCATGAACTGCCGGCGACCCATCACCGTAGGGCTGTGGATATTGAACGACTGAATCTTCTTTCTCATACGATGGCTGGGTTGAAACTCGAAACTCGGCAAGTGCGATCAACAGCTTACTTCTTGACCAGGAATTCAGGGGATTGGGAGATCAGGTAAAGTGCGAGCCGGAATTTATCCCGCCGCTCGGCCTCGGTATCGCCGTCGCCATAACTGTCGGCGACTGCATGAATGATCCACTCACGCGGGTTCCGTCCGTCATTCTGATCATTCTCAAGATCTCCATCACCTGCATTGGGAGCACGGTCGGTAATACCGTCCTTGAACGGATCCTCGTCATCCGACTCATCGTAGGGATACTTCAGCTTCAGCAGCCCTCCGGTCATCCGGCGATCGATCTCATCGACCATGGCCTCAGCTTCCAAAGAGTTCGCTGTGCGTCCGTCCACATCCACCAAACCGTCGGCGTAGAAGAGCTCGGCCCAGCGTTCAAAGTCGATGCGAATCCGGTCGTGATGATCGACATCGGTGCCCTGATCATCATTCGCCGGCACCGTCAGACCAAAGGCCTCACGCTGATTCCGGCTACTACCTCCCAGCTCATCCACATCCTCGCCGTCATCCCGATCATCGCGACTGCTGTCCCAATCCCATACGTAGTCCCTGATGTAATTGTGGTGCTGAACGACCTGGGCTTCCGTGGCCAGCTGAAGCTCAGGTGCAACCAACGCCGCCGCCTGCACGACTCCCGTGGTGAAATCTGGCAGGTAGAAGTTGAAAACCGTCTCCTGGGAAAATGGGGACATCGATAGATCGTCCGAGGTGTCCTTGATCTGATAGAGGCAATTGAAGCGGAAGTTCTCCGCCTGTGCCGCCGGGTAGCCATACTCAGCGATGTAGGGGACTTCGTGGAGGTCCGTGAAGGGGGATGTCGGGTAGATGCCCGGGTCGTAGTCTCCATCCACAACCGGCCAGTTCCCATTGTAAGGCGGCAACGAGAATGGTGGCTTCGTCGGATCCTCCGTCAACGGAAGGAGCGAATGAGCCTCAAAGGTGCGAAGGATCTGAATGAATGCCTCCATGGGGGATTTCTTCATTCCGAAGGTGTCACTCGGAGCCTGCTCGCCGGGATCAACAAAATCCCCATCCGCATTCAGATCCCTTCCTTCCGCCAACTCCGGGTCACGCGCTTCAGGATCAAGCAGCACCGCCTTGCACACTTCCAGCATGTTGCCCTCGCTCTCCTTGAATGCCTTCGAGACGCGGTAGAGGTAAGCCGACGAAGGATTGCTCGTCACCATCCGCTGGATGAGGCGGCGGGAAATGAAGGCCGGGGTCGATCCATGGCTTGCATCCGGATCACCGGCGCTGCCTGAGAAATCGGAGGTCGTGCTTCCGTCGACCTTGCCGCCCAGCCAATCCATGGCAGCCTCGATATCGGCCACCCCCATGGCAATCATGCTGGCCTCGGTGTAGGAATCGCCTTCTTCAACCAGAAGACCCGTGTTGTCGATGACACGGCCACCGACAATCGTCTTCACTCCCAGATCGTGATACGGCACACGCACTCCGCTGATCGTCTGGTAGCCGAACATACGCATCGGGTAGTTCCACTCATGGCCGACCCAGCGATTGCCATTACCCAACGTGAAGGAGGTGTTGTAGGTAATGCCATCGTCGCCATCCTGCTGATCGCCGTCACCGTGGTCGTTGATCGTGTCGAAGACATCACCACCATCCGCGAAGGGACCGGAAATTTCGATACCCCATCCATGAGAACCCTCGCGATACCCCCGGAAATCCCAGCCGATTGTCGCGCTGCGGTTGTTGAGGGTCCGACGACTGAAACTCTGCCCGGTGAGGACCCGCGCGAACTCCTGGATATCGTCATTGGTGTAGGTCGACGAGGCACCCGGTGGAGTATTCGGGTCGTCCCCCGCCTTCAGTTGAAGACTGCCATCCTCCCAGAGGTTGAACAAGCCGATGCTGAAGAGCTGCATGTTCTCGCGGGCAAGGTTCTCATCCGGATAGACATCAATGACACCGTCGCCATCTGAATCGTAGGCCGCACGATTCTTGATGCTTGAGAGCCACGTCCCCATCACCGGACTCCAGTTGACCCATCCGAGAATATCGCGGAAGTAAACCTGCTCATCGAGACCGAGGGAACCGTCCTTGTTGCGGTCACTCGGCAATCCATAGTAGTTGAGCATGTCCTGATAGTTCGAGGCCGCGTAGGCCCGATCATTGATCGAGCCCAGATTGTCGGAGACCACCATGATCTGTTGGATTGCGAAGCCCCACTTGTGCCGCAGTTGGTCCTTGGCATTGATCATCATCATCCAATGAGCACGGCGCCGGTTGCGCTCCCTCGGGCCGTTGTTGCCGAGGTTTCGCTTCACACGTTCCGGATTATCGTCCATCCATCCGATCCAATCGGTATCCGTCGGGAAACGACCCACGGGGTACCACTGGTTCGCCCAGAAGTGGGGATGGGAGTCCGGCATTCCCGGTGCAGGGCCGCTCGTCAGCGACCGGTCGATGTAGGGCCACGAAGTCGGGAGCGATTCCACATCCGGATCCCCGTCGCCAGCCACTTCCGGATCACCCTCGTTGTGCCCGTCAGGGCTTCCCTCCGTCCAGTCATTCCACTCGTTCGGGTCCCACAAACCCCGGAGGTTGAACTCCATGAAATCCGCCGCGAGGTTGTAGTCGAGGATGTAGGTCTGCTGCATCTTGCACTGATCCTCGATCCACTTCGCGAACTCCTCGGTCCGATGGTACTCCGGGTTTCCACCCGTCGTCCGCTCGTCGACGATCGCATCCCGGATTGCCTCCACATCCTCCCATGCGACGCCAAAGGTCGCCTGATTGAGGAATCTGACGATCTCACGCTCCAGTGCAGCTCCCTCCAGCTTCGCCAAGGCTGGCGGATCAGCGGGCGGCTCCGGAGGATCGATCGATCCCGTCGCCGGCTCGAGGAAGGCCATCACCTCTCCCGCCGCGTTGTTGTCAGTGTGCAGGTTGATGTAGATCCGCGTCTGGCCATTCTGATTGAACAAGGAGTCGATGATCGTCTGTCGGGATGGGCTGCCCGGACCGGGGATCGGGGTCACGGTCTGAGTCTCGGTCAAATCCCAATCGTAGGTGAGGTAGTGTCCGAGAAGTGCATTGCCGGAGCTCTCCACGATGTCGTGAATCGGCGGCGAACCGGTATTCGCATCGATTTCCTTGTGAAAGTGGGTGTCAACCTGGGCCGACGACAGATTACCAAAGTTGTCATTCCTCAGAATGAAGGTCCGCTTGTCGCCTTTGAGATAACCGCTGACCGATCCATTCGCTGCGGTCGATCCCGCCACCGCATTGAAATCCTCCTCATACGCACCCACGAAGAGAATGTTCACGTGGGGCGGCATGTCGATGATCTGAGCCTTTGCCAGCGCAGATGCAGGTGCCGGGTCATAGTCCGGCGACCCCCCGAGAATCGTACAGCTGACGGTCTCGGGGTATTCGTGGATGGGATCCTTCAGCACCGTCACCTCGATATCGACGCTGCCCGTGCCCGCGGGAATGGTGATCGTACCGTCGGCCATCTGGCCCGAGGGAAGCTCGACAGCAGTGAAGTCCGACCCCGCAACGGCGCTGGCTTCCGTGCCATCGCCCACCGTCGCTCCCGCCAGATCGTAGGCGACTGTCACAGGATGGAGACCGGCGCTGCGGCTGATTCGGAAACGGATCTTGTCCGTTGAGGCCCCTGACATCGGGCCAAGCGCACCAAGATCCACGATATCCCCCTGAAGCA
The DNA here is from genome assembly GCF_016595525.1 of Haloferula rosea. GTDB lineage: Bacteria > Verrucomicrobiota > Verrucomicrobiia > Verrucomicrobiales > Akkermansiaceae > Haloferula > Haloferula rosea. The sequence continues at coordinate 54,290 of NZ_JAENII010000006.1, read as the reverse complement.
ACGGTGGGTCTAGTAGTTCAATTGCCTCGGCATCAACCGCCATCGCAGTGACCTCTTCCTTGTCACTGAGGGGATCGAAGGCAAGGAGCTCAACCAGCCTGGCTCCATCGTCTCCCGACCCCGTTCCATTGCTGTCGAACGGGTCGAAGCCGAATGCTTCCAGCGCCTTGTCCGACTCCGTGGCGTCATCAATCCCGTCACCGTCTGCATCAAAATCCTCGCCGCTGAGCGGGCCATGGGCCCTGACCCTACCAAATGCGAGATCAGCGCCGGTAAGCAGCGCCGCAGCATTGTGGCTCGTCATGGACTCGATCGGGGAAAGGACCGCCCCCGCTACCGGAACCGTTCCGGTCAGACCGGGCCCCGACCAGGACACCCCGAAGTGATCCATCCCGGTGTCATGCACGTGCAGGGCTTCCAAGCGATAGCGCGTGCCCGCAACCAATGTCACACCCGACACCGATTGGCCCGGGTCCTCGAGAGCCCCCGCCTGGGTGAGGTCGTTGACCTCCACCACACACTCGGCGATCACCTCGTTCTGGGTCTCATCCGCATAGAGGCGGAACACTGACGGGCCCCGGCTGGAGAGCGAAAAGGAGAAAGACCCCGACTCAGAGGGCGTCAGATACCCGCTGACGCACGCCGAGTATCCATCTCCATCTTCCTCGGCAGAGCCCAGCGCCGGTTGCCATTGCGTCCCATCACCGTCCGGGTCACCGCTGACCAATGCCGCAAAGTGCCCATCAAGGTCTGCCGGGATGGAGGTGAGCCCGTTCCACAAATGGCGCGTGACCGCTCCAGTGACTTTCGGCGCGGCAGGCTCAGAGAAATCGACCGTCAGCACCCCCCCGGTGCCTCGAAATGCCATGGCCTGCGTGGCCACCGATTCGATGTCGTTCCAGGTGGCCAGATCATTCGAAATCTGAAGCTCATACTTCTTTGCAAACGAGGAGCTCCAGCTGAACACCGCCTCGTCGGGTTCAAATTGGAAGTCCACCACTTCAAAACAGTCACCCGGGTCATTCGGGTCGGTATTGGCCTCGGACTCGGCGAGGTTGTTGCAACCATCTCCATCCGGATCATCCAAGGGTCCTCCCTCCATGTGGCCAAGACCACCGAAATGTTTGAACTCCCAAGTGTCCGCAAGTGCGTCGGAGTCAGTATCGAGATCCGCAGGGACGATCGCATGCAGGCGAGCTGATCCAGCTCCTAGCCACAAGGCACACGGCAACAAAATGCATCCAAAGCTCGCTCCCCAACGGTCGATCATGATTCTGGTTTTTTTAAGGCAACTACTGGGGGAGCAGACTTTCAAGCTTCCTAAATTGGCTTGGCGATTCAACCCAAAAGCGCATGCACCCGCCCCGATCAGCCTATTTCACCGCATCAGAAACGCCGATGAGTCGTTCAGCCTCAGCGAGTAATATTTCAGGACGCTTGAAGGGCGCATGCCCGCGATCCGCCCAAATCAAGCGGCCTTCCCCGTCCAAAAGCACCGTGGCGTGAAGGGGGCCACCTTCGAAATCATCGAACGCGCCATACTCCCTGAAGGTCTTCAGCGCCGGATCCGCCAGCACGAGAAACGGAAAAGCTCCGTCCTCACGGTAGGTCTCTCCCGGAGTCAGTTCGATCACACCCTGAAGCACCTCAGCTGTGTCCGAACTCACCGCGACGAACTCAATACCCGCCTCTCGGAATGCCCCGAGATGCGGCTTGAAGACGCTGAGTTGCTCCAGGCAATACCCACATTGCACACCGAGGAAGAAATTGATCAGCACAGGCTTCCCACGGAAGCCTTCCAGCGAGTGGCTGCGGCCAAGTGCGTCCGGCAGGACAAAATCCGGTGCCATGGGCTGGAGCCAGGCCTTCCCACGATCTGCGTCCACTTCCGTGCCCTCCGCAGCAGGCTTCGCCGAAAGCGTCCACGGTTCGGGCAACTGCATCTCGCTGGCAGCCGCATCCAGGCCCTCGAGCGCCGGCAACCCAGCATCCGCCTGACCGGCCAGAATCCTGAATGGACGACTGAACCTGAGAAATGCATCGCGCTTCCGACCAGCGTCATAGGCGAGCGAAATGAAGGTGGCGACAGGAAGCACATGATCCGGATGCCGCTCCACGGCGACCCGCGCCAACTCAAGCGCCTCGCGCTTCAACCCGACCTTGCGATGGATCGAACCGAGAAGTGACCCACTGATCCACGGGTCCTCAAAATCGATTCCCACACCATCGGGTTCGTCTTCACCGAACAGACCTTGGCAAGTCCGCAGCGACTTCCCAGCCGACACGATCGCCTGCTCGACCACGTTCGAAACTCCGTCGCCCAGTGCCTGACGATGCAACTTATTCAGATCAGCCAACGCTTCCACAGCGCCCTCGCCTCCATCCGAAAAAAGCCCGCAGACCCCCAACCAAAACATTCGCTCCGCTTGGACTCGATATCCCTCACCCGCTCCTCTCAATTTCTCCGAGTTCAGCAGAACTTCGAGCTCTTCCCATCGCTCGGCAGTCGCCAGAGCGCGAATCCATAACTCCGCTCCCAGCTCGTTCAGATCCTTACCCTCATACTCAGGCATGCCGACCGACTGACGCGGTAATTCCAGCAACGCGGCAGCCCAAGCCCCGGCTTCCTCGATTCTCCCCATGCCGATCAGGGTGCTGACGAAGGCCTCATAGTTGCCTGAAAAATTCTGTGCCTCCCATGGCATGAGGAGGTTTTGGGACAGGTAGTCCAGATCGACCCGCACCGCATTCTCATACAGCGGCAGCGCCTCCGCTGACCTTCCCGCTGCGGACAATGCTTCGGCCGCATAGCGCCAGACCTCGGCCACCCCTCTCGCCTGCTCCACCGATGCGCGAGCGAAAGGCACGCCCCGGTCCGGGCGCTCACGAAGCCAGAGGAATGCTCCATATTGCCGGGATGGATGCCCCGGGGCCGCTTCCGCCAACTCTCGGAGAAGACTTTCCACTCCAAGCCTCGAAGTGATCTCCACTCCCGCGCGATACTGATCCAACACCAACTGCCTCACCATGAACGCCTTTGCCTCGACTGATTCAGGGAAATCAATGACCAGGTCCTCAAGCGCCCGGATTCGCGCCTCACTCCGTGCCCTCCCGTCAGCTTGCGTTTGATTACTGGAAACCTCGTAGTAGTCCCCGAGGATTCCGACCCACCGCTGCTCCATTGCGGGCCGGTTCACGTTCGTTCGATCCACCGCGGCCTTGGCAAACACCCGTGCCCTCCCCGGCCGCAATTCGTTCGCCATCGCCAACCCCCAGTAACCCATCGGACCATCGGGATCGAGGTGGACGACCGAGCGGAACGAACGCTCCGCTTCGCGATACCAAAGCGCATGGAGCAAGGCCACCCCGCGATTGAAGTGCGCCTGGACGTCCGCATGGCCGGCATCCACCGGAAAGTCCACTGCCCCAACACCCAGAACATCTTCGCCCACTCGCGGAGCAACCGAACCCGCAGGCCCTGCCAGCAAGGCCTCCTCAAGCGTCCTGGGAGCCTCGGCATCAAGGCTCTCAAGCAAGGGCGCCAGGCAACGCAGGTTGTAACGCTTGAAGGTGGGTTGGGCATCCTGGGCAGGGGCCAACGATCCCACGAGGGAGAGCAGCGCCGCAACCTGCAGCATCGATCCTTTCCGGAACAAGTGGGTCATGGGGTGGCCTTAGCTGTGGCACGAATGCCCCACCCCTCGCAAGATTTCCCGACCAACCTCGGGATCAAGATTTCCCGTCGAGGTACTTCCACGCGCCTTTGTAGCGGCGGAATCGTGACACCTCATGAAGTTCATACGGTTTTCCTTCGACGAAGTAGTCCGCGACAAATTCCACTTTCCCCACCTTGTCATCCTTCTCGCCTTTCACCACGGCGAGGATTTCCAGGTTCGCCCAGTTCACTTGGTGGACCGTTTTCTGCAATCCCTTCCGCAGTCCCGGCTCCTTGGTATCCGGGTGAGTGGTATCCACCAAATACCCGACCAAACGGAAGAAATACGCACTGTATCGCGAACGCATCAGCTTCTCCGCCGTCTCGGGCTTCGCCTTCCCATGATGATAGGGCATGCAGCACTTGGCGTAGGACATCCTGCTCTTGCATGGACAAAGCGACTCCCCTCGCTCGGTCATTGGTTTGTTCGGTGAATCGCTCACGCCCGAGCATCACCTGAGACGCCCCTCGGTGGCAATCCTTCCTCTTGCCCGGACGTTGACCACGGTGCTCGGCCGTTCCAGTCACCCTGTCATCCCGCCACGTGACCCAAGGACCATCGTCTGGTGGAAGGATGAGGCTTGTATCATCGCATGGGGACAAGAAGGTTGGCCAAGCGCATGAAGGGAACGATCTGGTGCCTGCACGGAGCGGTAGGAATGGCGGATGACTGGAGCGGGTTCTCCGTGCCGGGCTGGGCGATCAAGCGCGTCGACCTGTGGCGCTTTCTTGACTGCTGCCCGATGTCGATGCCCGCATTCGGCGATGCCCTGAATGAAGAAGCCGCCGCCACCCAGGGGCGCAAGGTTCTGCTCGGCTACTCGATGGGAGGTCGATTGGCGCTCCACGCCCTGCTCCAAGGGAGTGTTTGGGAAGCGGGAGTGATTGTGTCCGCCCACCCCGGACTGGAAGATGAACCGGCAAAGAAGGACCGCAGGGCAAAAGACGCGGAATGGGGTGCCAGAGCGCTGCGGGACGATTGGTCCGACTTCCTCGAAGCATGGAATGGCCAGGCGGTACTGGGCACCTCCGCAGGCGGGGCTTCCTTCGCCAATCGGGCACTCCTCAAACAACGCAGGCAGGCCGTGGCACGGAGTTTCATGGATTGGACCTTGGGCGGTCAGGAATCCCTGTGGGACCAACTCCCGAATCTCCCGTGCCCGGTTCTGTGGGCCGTGGGCGAACAGGATGAAAAGTTCCGAAGCCTCGGCGAAAACGCCCTCACCGCGCACCACACCGGTAATCCGGCCCCGCGCGCTTCCATGGATCTGTGGGTGGGAAAAGGCGCCGGGCATCGGCTCCCATGGGACCTTCCCGACGAGTTTGCGAAGAAGGTTGGGGAATTTCTTGAGGGAGTGGATTCCTGAGACAGACTAATCCCGACATGTGGACCAGCGTTCGAGACTTTGAGGACATCCGCTACGAAACGGCGGATGAGGGACAGATTGCAAAGATCACCATCAACCGGCCGGAAGTGCGCAATGCCTTCCGACCGCAAACGGTGAAGGAAATGCTCATCGCGCTCGAGATGGCGCACGAGGATCCCCAGGTCGGGGTCATCATCCTGACCGGAGAAGGCGATCTGGCCTTCTGCTCGGGAGGCGACCAGAAGGTGCGCGGCCACGCCGGCTACGTCGGCGACGACGGCGTGCCACGGCTCAACATCCTCGATGTGCAGAAAAAAATCCGCCAGATGCCCAAGCCCGTGGTCGCCATGGTGGCCGGCTACGCCATCGGTGGCGGGCATGTGCTCCACGTCGTCTGCGACCTCACCATCGCCGCTGAGAATGCCCGCTTCGGCCAGACCGGCCCGAAGGTCGGGAGCTTCGACGGCGGCCTGGGATCGAGCTACCTCGCCCGAATCGTTGGTCAAAAGAAGGCCCGCGAAATCTGGTACCTGTGCCGCCAGTACGATGCCCAGCAGGCTTTGGAGATGGGTCTGGTGAATACCGTCGTGCCTCTGGAAAAACTCGAAGAGGAAACCGTGCAGTGGTGCCGGGAGATGCTCGAACACTCACCACTGGCCCTGCGTTGCCTGAAATCCTGTCTGAATGCGGACTGCGACGGGCAGATGGGCCTACTAGATATGGCAGGAAATGCGACCTTGCTCTACTACATGAGCGAAGAGGCCAAGGAGGGGAAAAACGCTTTCGTGGAAAAACGGAAACCCGATTTCTCGAAGTTTCCAAGGGTCCCATAATATCAAGATCACCGAGAATGGCCTTGTTTTTGGGGTGCCGACTCTGCTAGAAGCGCGCTGCAACCCAGAGAAACACACACCTCCAGACCAATGAATACCAATCAGTTAAAGCTAACATCCTTGCTTGCGCTTGCCGCGACCATGCCGGTCTTCTCGCAAGATGTCCTGCAGCGTTTCGATCCGTGTGACGATCACTACGATCACTACGATTTCAACACGCTGATCGGCCCAAGTGAATGGGAGATCGAATACGAGCGCGACTATGTTTGCGAAGTCGGCCCGGAAAGCGGCGTCACCACAGCTACGGCCAACCGCATGGCAGGACTGACCGCCACCCGCGTGAATACCCGTGACGTGGGTGACAGACTCTTCCGCAAGCGTGCGGGGGTTCCAAACCACTCAACCACCACGACCACACCCGCCCCAGCTCCTGTTTCCGCGAAAGGTGGAATGGCGAAGGGCGGAATGGCGAAAGAGCCCATTGTCGTGACAACTCCAGCCAAGTGGGAAATTTACGGTGGCCTCTTCGGCTACACGGAAGACTCCGATCCTCAGTTTGTCCTGATCCGCCCGGCTGTGCCTCCAGGCCAGACCGCCCCACCGCCTGCTCCGATTCAGGTGCTCACGGCTGGTGATACGGAATTCAACCTCTGGGGTGGTCACGTCGGCATCGAACGCCGGATCAACAACAACTTCAGCTTCGGCCTGGCCTTCTCCGGCTCCGAGGGTGAGGCGGAATCCTCCATCTTCGGCACCCGCCTGAGCACCACGGATGTGACTTCCCTGTCGCTCATTCCCTACATCTCCTACTATCGCGACAATGCGGTCTTCGGTGCCGATTACTGGGCCGATCTGATGTATGCCTACACCGACCAGTCCTACGACATTCAACGGAACAATTTCGGCCTGCTTGCTGGTGGTTCACCAGACGGCTCCACCCACACGGTGGACTTCAACACCGGTCTGACCTTCCGCGGCACCCGGATCAGCCACGGTCCCTACGCTGGCATTCGCTGGATCGACGGTGAGATCGACGGCTACCAGGAGTTCGGCCCCGGCGGTGGCGCCTTGTTCCCATCGCAGGACATCGAATCCCTCGCGACAACCCTCGGCTACAGCGTCTCCGGCAACTTTGCCGGCGGCGGTGGCACTTGGGTTCCGCAGCTCCGTGCAGCTTGGGAACACGAGTTTGAAGACAACACTGGCAATGTGTTCGGCTTCCCGCTTGGCACCGTCGACGAGGACCTCGCGGTGCTCGGTGCCGGCATCGGATACTATGCCAACAGCGGCTGGAACGCCGTGCTCGACTACGAAGCTCGCCTCGGCAGCGAAGTTCAGGGCCACTACGTCGGCCTGAAGGTCGGCAAGGAATTCTGAGTTCGGATCATTCTGAACCCACTCACGGCCGCTCCGGATTCTTCTGGAGCGGCCGTTTTTTCTTTTGTGGGACTGGGTGACGCGGCTTGTTGTGCGCCGTGATCCGAGCATTCCTTCTGGCCACCCGACCGAAGACCCTCCCGGCTGCGATTGTGCCGGTGTGGGCAGGGACCGTTCTGGCGTGGAAGCTTTCCGGTTCCTGGAGCCTGCTCGCGGCCGTCGCCACCCTGCTGGGCGCGGTGTGCATCCAGATTGCCACCAACTTCTTCAACGACGCCATCGACGCCGCCAAAGGAGCGGACACAGAGCGGCGGATCGGCCCTCAGCGGGCGACGGCGAGCGGTCTGATGTCACGGCGCGCCGTGATGGTTTCCGGTGGCATCTTCCTCGTCGCAGCTACCGTCTGCGGGTGGTATCTGTTCCAAGTGGCGGGCTGGCCGATCCTGGCGATCGGGGTTCCTTCGCTGTTTCTCGCTTACGGCTACACAGGAGGCCCGTTCCCGCTCGCCTACCGGGGCATGGGAGAGCTCTTCGTACTCGTCTTCTTCGGCTGGGTGGCGGTGGCCGGGACGGTCTTCGTCCAGTTGCAGGAGTGGCGGCTGGAATCGCTCCTCCTCGGTTCCCAGATCGGCCTGCTGTCCTGCGTGCTCATCTCCATCAACAACCTGCGGGACCGCGAAGAGGATGCCTCGACCGGAAAACGGACGCTGGCAGTGAGATGGGGACCGAAACCCGCCCGCTTGATGATCTGGGCGGAGATCAAACTACCCGTGATCCTCGGGGTGCTCTGGGTCTTTCTCGGCCAGCCCTGGCTGACCCTGGCAATCCTGCCCGTCCTGTCGATCGGGCTCAGGCTCTCATGGAGCGCCCTGACCGAACCCGAAGGCCCGGGCATGAACCGGATGCTCGCACTTTCCGGCCTCCAGTTGGTGGCATTCGCAGGCCTCTTTCACGTCCTGGCCGTGATTCCCGGTTGATCGGCCAGCCGGGAGGATGGAGTCTCCGGCGTGGCCGAAGATCTGTGGTATTGGAAATACAAGCTGGTGACCCGCCAGCCCTTGAACTCGAAAAGCAACAAGCGCGAGGTCGAGGGGGTCCTGCTTCGGGTCGATGACGGCTTCGCCTGCATGCAGCCCTGGCCCGAACTCGGTGACCCCTCCCTGCAGCGCTGCCTCGACGACCTGAAGGGACCACGCCGGTGGCCGATCGTCCGTCGTGCGCTCCGCTGTGCCAAGGAGGATGCCGACGCCCGCTTCATCGGCGACCCCCTGCTGGAGGAAATCGATCTACCCATGAGCCACGCTACCCTGCCTTGGCTGGATGACCGGATCGTTGAGAGTGCGCTTTCGAAGGGCTTCAGGTGCTTCAAAATGAAGGCCGGCCGTGATTTGAAGATGGAACTGGAGTTCCTCCTCAAGACAGCCGAAGCCCACCCCAACATCCGGTGGCGATTGGACTTCAACGAAGTTCTGGAACCGGATCAGGCCACCAAGTTCCTGTTGGAGATCCCCGAGAACATCCGTCAACGGATGGACTTCGTCGAAGATCCCTGCCCCTACAGCGCCTCGCGCTGGAAGGAACTTGGCCGCACGGTCAAGGTGCCTCTCGCCGTGGATCGGGAAGCCGCTCCGCTGTGCGATTCAGCACAGGTCATGGTGGTGAAACCTGCCGTTGATGAGCCTTGGCTGCTGGCCGAAGCCGCCGCGAAGCAGGGACAGCAAGTGATCGTGACCAGCTACATGGATCACCCGCTGGGTCAGTGCTTCGCCGCATGGGAAGCAGCCAAGCTGAACGTCCAGTTCCCGGGCTTGGTCGGACTTTGCGGTCTGCAGACCCACCAACTCTTCGCACCCACCGACTTCGCCGAACGACTTGGTCGTTGGTCCCCTGAATTCAAGCCAGCGGGCGGCACCGGACTGGGTTTCGATGATCTGCTTGAGAAGCTGCCATGGAAACGACTCGATTGATCGACCCCGCCTTCTGGGCAAGCAACAAGCTCGTCGCTCCCGGGTCACGTTTCCCCGCGGATGCCACCGACCCCGAGGGGCTGGTCTGGTTCCGCACCTCCGGGTCGTCGGGACCCCCGAAATGGCGGGGCCTTTCCCGGGATGGCTTGCTGCTCTCCGCATCCATCGTGAACGCCCACCTCGCGGTGAAAGCGGACGAGCTCTGGGGCCTGGCACTCCCGCTGAATCACGTCGGAGGATTCGGCGTGATCGCCCGCGCCTACGAAGCTGGATGTCCTCTGGCATGCTACCAGCAGCGCTGGAATGCCGTTGCTTTCCACACCTGGCTGACCCAGCACGAAGTGAACCACCTCTCCCTCGTCCCGACACAGGTCCATGACTTGGTCAATGCATCACTCAAGGCCCCAAGCACCTTGAAAACCATCGTCGTCGGAGGCGGACGACTCGCGAGTCCATTGGGCGAAAAAGCACGGGCGCTGGGATGGCCGGTCCTCGCCAGCTACGGCATGACGGAAGCAGGCTCCCAGATCGCCACCCAATCCCTCGCCTCGCTGAGCCAGCCCTACTCGCCGGAGACCCTTCCCATCCTTCCCCATTGGAGCGCCCGGATCGGAGAATCAGGGTGCCTTGAAATCCGCGGCGAATCCCTCTTCCGCGCCAGCCTCCTCTGGAAGGACCGCTGGTGCTTCGAAGCCCGGTCCCAGCCTTGGTTTGGAACCGAGGACAGGGTCACCCTGGAGTCCAACCGCCTGACCGTCCTCGGGCGCGCCGACCGATGCGTGAAGATCCTCGGCGAATTGGTGGACCTGTCCGAAATCGAACAGGACCTCGCGCTCGAAGAGGCCAGCGTCGTCGCCGTTCCCGACGCCCGCAACGGACACCGGCTTGTCCTTGCACATACGAGGGATGACGTAGTTCCGGTCCTCGAGCGCTATCACTCGAATCATACCGGACCGTGGAGAGTCACCTCCAGCGTACGGTTCGACCGTCTGCCACGCACTCCGCTGGGCAAGGTGCGTGTCGACGAATTGATCAAAATGATCGCCAGCCGGGAAAAATGACAGTCCCGTTCCGAAACCCCTGATCAGGGAGAAACCAAATCACTCCGGTTCGTCCGTGACCTTGCGCTGCTCGTAGAGCCTCGAACTCTCGCCATCCCAATAGGGCGAAGAACCCCACAGTGGAACCGTGCTGAGACTCGACTCCCACTCTCCGAGCATCCGGAAGAGCGCCTCGAAGCGCTCACCTCGTTCGGGCGCCAGATCCCGAAGCTCGCCGGGATCCTCCGCCGGACGGAAAAACTGCGCCGGTCGGTGAGGGGGGCGAATGAGCTTGTCCGCTCCGTCGAGCACGGCCGATTGACCCTGGAGTCGCCAGAAAAGCGTGCGACGCCGGGCCTCTTTATCACCCTTCAGCGAAGGCAGCAGGTTCACGCCATCATAAGCGCCATAGCGGGCGACCGAACGCTTGCGGTTCCTCTTGTCCTCGTGACTCATCGGTGGAGACAAAGGCAAGGCCTCTGCGCCCGCAGCCGCGAGAAAAGTTGGGAGAATATCAAGTGCCGAGGCCGGCGCATCGTACTCGCCTCCCGCGGGCAGGGTACCCACCCAGTTCCAGATCATGGGAACCCGCACACCCCCTTCCTTGAGAGTGCCCTTGGTCGCGGAAAGCGGACCATTCCAGCTTCCGTTGTCGGGCGCCCCTCCGTTGTCCGACAAAAATACGATGAGCGTATTCCGGTCCTCTCCATGATCCTTCAGCCACCCACGGAGACGGCCCACCCCACGGTCGAGAGCATACATCATGGCCGCGTAGGTACGACGTTTCTCGTTCTTGATGTGCTTGAACAATTCCAGATCCTCCGGAGTCGCATGCATCGGGGTATGCGGAGCGTTGTAAGACATGAATAGGAACCAGGGTTTTCCGGACTCATGGTGCTTCTCCATCCATCGTATCCCCTCGTCGGTGAAGAAATCCGTCAGATACTCACTCGAATAACGGGTCACGGGCTCCCCGTTGCGCTCGATCGAAGCGTTCTCGATCCGGGTCGGGAAATAGTGGTGACCTCCACCAAGCATTCCACAGAAGTCATCGAAGCCCCGCTCGTTGGGATGGAAGCCGCTCCCCTTGCCGAGATGCCACTTGCCGATCAAACCGGTGGCATATCCTGCAGCCTTCAGTTGGTCGCCCAGCGTGTGCTCCGCTGGGGGCAGACCCAGAAGTTCAGGGCGGGTCGCGTAGCCTTCGGGACCCATGTTCAGGTTTCCCTGATATCCGAACCGTCTGGGATCCCGGCCTGTGATCAGGCCGGCACGTGATGGCGAACAAACGGGCGAAGCGACATAACCCTGACTGCAGAACACCCCCTCGGCGACGAGGTCGTTGAGATGGGGTGTCTTCAGTCGGGTGGTCCCGGTGTGTTCCATGTCTCCATACCCCATGTCGTCCGCCAGGATGATCATCAGATTGGGCTTCTTGGAAGAGTCAGATGCCCCGTGGGCAGAACCAAGACAGGCAACAATGGCGGCAAACAGGGGCAGATGGAGGCGATTCATGGTCGAGCAACAAAAGGTAGGGACAGTCGACCTAAACTCAATCTGGAATCAGGCGACCACCCAGCACGGACGATGCAGGACCAGCAACAGGGATGTGGTCATCCCTGTCAACCGGTCCAAGGCATCATGGATGAACCAAGCGGAAGAATGCGCGGTCGTCAGAAGAATTTTCCTGGTAGCTCGTGTCCGTGGTGTCCTCGAGCACCGGTTGCCAAGCATCCGACACCCCGAGATCAAGCGAACGCTCCAGGGTGACGGTCGGAGCACTTCCCAGACTCCAGGTCAGCGTCGTCAGAGTCCCGGTCCGGGTGATGCTTTCAATCGTCGGTCCGGCTGGGTTGATGACACTGCCGCCGAGCGATAGCCGCATCGCCCTTACGTTGCCGAATGTGCCACTCCCATCGTCGCGCTGCCAGAATCCCGATGCGAAGTTGTTTTGCGCCTTGAACCGGATGTTCCCCGTCGAAGAGATCTTCACTCCTAGCGCGCTACCCAGGCTGGTGAAATTGATGGGAGTATCGAAATTCCAATACATCACCGTGGTGGCACCGGTCGTCGTCAACGATCCCTTCGCACTCCCGACGAGAAGATCCTGATCCACCCCATCGAACACACCATCTGCCCCTGGGTCGAAGAACTCGACCAGGATATCTCCCGAGGCATTGAAGGCCCCGGGAACGACATAGGCCAAGCCGGTCAGCGACACTTGAGCACCGGGACCCGAGAAAGCATTCGGATAGACCACGGTGAAATTCGTCACCCCACCGCCGTAGTCAAAGTCACCCCCACCGGTCGCGACTTCATTGACGAAGGCTGAACCAAGGGTTCCGCTCAGATCCAGGGTTCCACCAGGGGCCACGGTGCCGGCATCCTGCAACGGAGTGAAAGACCCCGGAGTCGGAGTGAATCCATCATCAGGATTGCTGAGCGGGTCTTTCGGGTCGGACCCATAGAATCGAACCTCAAGCCGGTCCGAGAAGGTGTCGTTGTCGAAGTCAGCATTGGCAAACGCGTCGAGCCCATTGGCGATCTCGAAGGCATCCGACAGACCGTCATTGTCGGTATCACGATCCACCAGGCTCAGGAACAGGTCCCACTCCTCCTTATCCGTCAGCCCGTCCCGGTCGGTATCAGGGCGGTTCGGGTCACTGCTGTCCACCCCGCCATTGTATTCGTCAATGTTGGTCAGCAGATCGAGATCCGGATCGCCATTGTCTCCATTGACCGGATCGACGCTGCCGTCGTCGCGCGGATCAAGTCCGTTGGCGATCTCCCATGAATCAGGCAGGCTGTCACCGTCAGTGCTGAAATCGATGGGGCTGGTTTCCCCTTCATCCAGAATCCCGTTCTGATTCGCATCTTCGACATCGTCGTTGAGACCGTCGCCATCACTGTCTGGATCCGCGGGGTTGGTTCCGGTAATGTTGATCTCGTCGGCATCGGAAATGTTGTCGCCGTCCGTATCGTCAGAGGCCGGATCGGTCGGATCGTTGAACCAATTCACATTGAGGGTGCCATTCACCTCATCCCCATCGCTGATGCCGTCACCGTCCGTATGCGGGTTCGTGGGGTCTGATGTGTAAAGCTGCCCGCTGATGGTTTCTCCCAGGACTTCTTCTCCGTCCTTGATGCCATCACCATCCGAATCATCAACGTCGACCCACGTGCCGGTGTCCGCTGAACTGACGAAAGTCCCCAGTGGATCTCCATTGGCGAACACACCACCCGTCTCCACGATATCTGCCAAGCCGTCCATATCGGTGTCAGTCGTAGCGAGCGTATAGGTTCCAGAAAGACTCAGCTTGGGCCCATTGAATGCCTCGAAGGCAAGTGCACCCGTCTTGAAACGAATCGAACCTGTCCCAGCATCATTGGTCGGCGTGACAACGATCCGGAAGCGGCTTCCGATCCCATCGATCAGAGCCGACATTTCTGTTTCAAAGTTCACGTAGTATTCGCCGGCGCCGTCGTGGGTGTATCCCACGGTCTCCGACCCGATCAGGACATCGTCCCCTCCACCAAACAGTTCATCAGCACCGAGATAGCTGACACTGACATTCACACTTGTGGCATCGTTCGCCCCAGCAGTGCCCGAAGTGGCAAAGCCGAATCCTTGAATGGTGACCACTCCGGAAGCACCGGGTGGCAAGGTGCTTCCGTCACCATCGAGATCACAGAATCGCACTGAGGCCGACGCATTGGGTTGATTGGTCGTATCATCACCACCCCCGGTGACCGAATCATCGAAGAACAAGGTGCCGGTAAGACCGCTGGTGACATCGCCCTTTTGAAAGTCGGCGGCAAATGAGGGAACAATGAGCAAACAGGCCGGAATGATGCCTGTGAGGATTGGTGGATTCATGGGTTTGGATGGGGTTTTGTTTCTTCAGGGTTGCGAGAGATTGAGTCGGTAAAATTCAGCCGCTTCGCCGGACGCCGAGGAGCTGACGCGAAAGAGACCACCTCCGAGGGATTCGGTCAGCGCGTTGGCATCCGGGTTGAACTCCACGAGGCCGAGAGAGCGTTCAAGTCGAGGGGCAAAGGGAGGTGAGCTTCCGAGCCGGGCCGACAGCACCATGGTTTCGTCACCGACATCCAACTGGAGCCGTGAGGTCTCTTCACCCGACCCTGCCATCACCGGTCGCAGCGTCGTGATCTCTCCCTCCATGGCGGAGGCTCCCATCGCAGTGACTCCAAGAGCCCCATAGGATCCCCCCAACACCAACGAGGTCGAGACATCTCCGGACTTCAGGGAAATTGTATGGCTTGCCGCTTCGTAGGACAGGACAAGGCCGACAAATGCCCGCGGAGACAGCGTGATGGCAGCACTCGATGAAGCCCCGGTCTTCCCTTCATGAATCACGAGGGATGAGTTGTCATAGTCGATGCCAAATCGGATGAACTCCGAGCGATTCGTCGAGTCAGCGAGGGCATGCCACAGTCCCGAAGACGGACCAAACGGACCGACCTCGGACGCCCGGAGAAGGAAGCCCAGAGAGAATCCCGAATTCAACGACAAGGGATTCCTACGGCTCGCCGACTGCCACAGGGGAGTGACGGAGGGTGTCTTCAAGCGCAACCCACCCGTGAACGGGTGCCTTTCCAGACCTGAATCCAACAAGGTATCCGCCGTTCCATAAGCCGGCGGAAGTGTCCCGGCTTCCCATGCGAGGTAGCGCTCGAGAAGTTCATCGGCGAGGGCCGGCTGCTCAGCCGACCGGTTGTTGTTCTCATCGATGTCGGACCGGAGGTTGTAGAGTTGAGGAGCACCGCCGGGATCGTTGATCCAGAGTTTCCAATCGCCCTGCCGGATCGCGGTTCCACCACCCGTGACCCCACCAGCCCTCCAGCTGATGACGCGGTCTTCAGGAAGAGCGGAGCCGTCACGAATCAGAGGCATCAGATCGAGACCATCGAGCCCGTTGCGCGCCGCCACCGGGGCATCGCCTGCGGCATTGACGAAGGTGGCGACGAAATCGAGTGAGGTAACCGGCTCGTTGATGACCTGGTTCCCGGCGAAGCCGCCCGGCCAACTGGCAACACACGGAACGCGGATCGAACCATCCTGCATTGATCCACCCTTCTTGCCCTTGAGTGGATTGTTGTAGGAATAGTTTCCACCGAACCCTTGGGCCCACTCGGCTCCACCGTTGTCATTCAGGTAAACGATCAGGGTATTCTCCAGCAGACCCGGCGTTTCCGAGAGCCGGTCGACGATCTTGCCGATGTTCTCGTCGAGCGCGAGGGTCATCGCTGCCAGATCGTAGCGATTCTTGTCGGCGACCGCCTGCGACTGGCCAAAGGTCCTCGGTGAATTCTCGTAGTCGCTGGCATCCAGACCGAACTCACTGGCAAGGCGGGCATATCGCGGGTCCGCCGGTTTCGGCGCTGGCGGAGAATCAATATCCACCGGGCCGTGCACCGCGGTGAAAGAGACATACATGAAGAACGGATCAGTCGATGAGGACAGATGCTGGTCGATGAAGTCCACCGTCTTGTCGCCAATACGGTCAGTTAGATAAGTATCATCTTCCGATGCGAAATCCGGCATCATCTGATCCTGGAAGACATTTCCTTCCGACGTGCTGCTCCAGTAACTTCTCGAGCCAGCCCACATGCCATACCAGTGGTCGAATCCGCGAAGATTGGGATGAAACTCGACGGTGTCGCCCAGGTGCCACTTGCCGATGCCATAGGTCTTGTAGCCCAATCCCTGGAGTCGACGTGGAACCGTCCGCTGGGCAGTCGCCATTCCGTTGTATGAGGGTCCTCCCAAATTGTTGTCCGAGCCAAGTCGCTGCTGGTGCACCCCTGTCAGCAAGCCGCACCGCGACGGATGGCAGACACCGGCGCTGACATACGCGTCCGTGAAGCGGGCGCCGGTGGACGCAAGGGTTTCCAGAGTGGGCATCGGGTAGCGTGCATCCCCATGAAGCCTCAAGTCCGCATAACCCTGGTCATCGGTGAAGAGGAGAATGATGTTTGGCCGGGCCGATGAAGGGGCCCAGTTTTCCAAGGCAACAAGCTGAATGGAGTCCGTCAGGTACTCGATCCGGAAACGGTTGGGCCCACAGTTGAAGTCCTGATTGTGGCGGAAATTCAGAAACTGGCCGTCGCGATCCACAAAACTGACCAAGGGAATGATCGTTCCCGGAACATGGGCATAATTACTATCGAAGGTGAGATCGAGGGAACACCTGCCAAGAATCAATGATCCACCCACGTCAATCGCAGGCGAACTGCCAGGGTTGTGGAAGCGCAGCATGGCTCCTCCTTCCTCGAAACCTCCCAGTGCAAGGTCACCATCGATGTCCACTTCGCCACCCGCGATCACCAGCGATCCATCACAGGCCTCGACACTACGTCCGAACATGGCGTCCCCGCCTACCGAAAGAGTGCCGCCGTTGACATGGACGAAGGAATCGTTGGGGCTGCTGTTGCGTCCAACCACCAGATCTCCGCTCACCGTGAACATTCCTGAGTCGAGCTCGAAGACCCCTTGGCCGGGAGCGCTCGAACTCTCACCAAGCTGAAGCGTTGCAATGGTTTGGTCGGCGGGGATTCCCCGATAACGGATGGTCCGATACTGCCCGACCAAGGCTGTATCACTTCCCGCCAAGCCTCCCTGAGTCGTGCCGCCGGAACTGACATCCCACACAACCTCGTCCCAGTTGCCCGACTGAGTCGCCGTATTGCTGGTCGGTGGTGGACTCCCTCCGACAGCGGAACCGGCGAGAGTCATCGAGAAGAGATTGCCCGAGCCGAGGGGAGCACCCGAATCGCGATTGACCTGTGTGACCCCGCTCCCGGCGGGGCCCTCCTTCAGCCTGACGGCAGCAGAGTGAGTCAACACCATGGCGACCCCGGTGCCGGAGGACGTGAAAGCAATTGGGGTATCGAAATTGACGTGAAAACTATCCACTCCCGAGTTGGCCAGCGTGAATGAAACCGGCACGGAGTTGATCAAGGTCTCGGCACCAATGCCTGAGAACGCTCCATCCGCACCCACGTCATAGAAGTCGACCGTCAGGGTGCCATTCTGAGTGTTGTTGGTGTTGTCCGTTGAGTCCGAGTTGGCCCAGATCGGAATTGCCATCCCGCTCAACTCGACCGCTGCCCCGACATTCCAGACGTTCTCAACAAGGAAGGCCCGGTTGATCTGTCCATTGTCCGCACGGATGTCGTCCCCTCCTGTTGCGGATGCATCAACGAAGAGATCGGCACCACCGCCCCCGTTGTCGTCGAGCAACTCACTCCCCGTGCCCCCGGTGTGCCCCTTTACAAAGCTCGCGGCATCAACCGCTGAAGGAACTGAGAAGGCGATAAGGATGATGACTGATGGGAACTTCATGGGGTTTGACAGGATCGACTCAAGGGACCAAGGGGCAGAAATCGGGTGAATGCTTGGGCTCCTCGGTCAGACGCGGCGGCGGCGCGAAAGCATGAGCAGGCACGCGCCTGCTCCGAGCAGCGCGACCGACGGCTCGGGAACGGTCACCGTTCCGGCGAGACTTACACCCGAGGAAGCGACGGCTGCTCCCGTGGCTTCATTGAATTGGGGAACCACTGCATCGACCGGTGGCCCCGTCTTCAGGCGGACCGCGCCGGTGTTCTGGAACGTGAAGAAAATCTGTGAGGAATCAGCGGTCCAGTTGAGCGCCGAATCGAAGTTGACGTAGAACTCATCCACTCCGGTGTTAGCGGAAGCAAAGGTGACGTCGATGGTTCCAAGGAGCGAATCATCGCTGGTTCCAAGAGCATTGGTTCCATCCCAGGTGTTGTCGGCGCCAGCACTGTAAAACGAGAAGGTGAAAGTCCCGTTCTGGGTATTGTTGGTGTCATCCGTTTCCAGCGAATTGGCCCAGATCGGAAGCGCAAGGCCGGTGATTGATACGGTATCCCCGCCCGACCAGGAACCGGAACCGTCCACCAACCATCCGAAACTGAGATTCCCTCCATCGAATCGGATGTCGCCTCCTCCCGTGGTCGCATGATCCTGAAACACCACTGAACCACTTCCCCCGTTCGAGGTCAGCAACTGACTGGATGCTCCCTTCGTGTATCCGGAGGCAAAGGTGGCTGCGAGCAGGTGAGGAACGGAGATTATTAGTACGGCACACGCCGTAAGGGTGGTATTCATGGGATTTCGTCTTACAGGGGGTTGATTCATGGGCGTTCGGCGAGTGTCTTGATCTGCGTCTCCGTGAGAATCCCGGCGGTGACGACGACCTCGTCGATCTCACAGACAAACGGTTTCGTCCCTTCCTGCTCCGGGCGATCCGCAGGCGGACGGTTTCCGAAAGTCAGGGGCCGGGACTCCGGGTGATCGGTAATGATTTCGAATGAATCGAGCGGTGCCACTTCTCCTTCGTCCGCCACCCGCGGATGCAGCGGTTCCAGCTCCCCATCGACGTAGCATTTGACCGTCGGCCACTGATCTCCCTCCGGGCTGTCGACAATGAAGGCCACGTGGTGCCAATCCCCGGTATCCAGCCGCTGGGTCGTTTGCAGCCAACGCCGACCAGAGACAAGTCGAAGGTTGGCGCGACTGTCACCGCTGTAAATCACCCGGAGATACGACATCTTCCGGCTGCCTGAGAACAAACCCCAATCGAGAATCGAGCCCCCGTCGGAATCCTCCGGAAAACGAACCCAGAACGAGATGGTGCGCGGAACAGCCCCTCCAATCCCCGGCCAGGTGGTCTCAAGAAACTGGGTTCGATCACCAAGCCTCAATCCCCGCCCACTCACACCGCGGATTGACTCCGGGTTCTCGGGGCGCTCCGGACGATTCAGAATACGGACGCTCTCCTGCTGCACGATGGGGCCGTCCGCTTCAAACCGGGAATCCCCGGTCGGCTCGAAGGAGAAACGGATTGCCGGAAGTGAAGGAGGGAGACTCCTGAGAAATCCGCTCTCCAGGCACGAAATCGGGCGCAGGGTTCCAGCCCCACCGACCGCCACCGCTTCGCCCTTGGACAGTTCCGCGGACTCACGCCGCCCGGAACGCGCCGTCGCCCTCACCCGGCCATCAAAGACGTGGACCTGGGGTTGGTGCTCCGCGCGATCATCCACTCCGAAGGCAGTGCCGAGATCAACAATTTCCAGATCGCTCGTGGAAACCTGGAAACCTTCCGCCCCCTCCGCGATCTCGAAGAACGCGCGACCATCACTCAGGTGGGCATGGGCCGGCCCATGAAGCGTGATCCGTGCAGGAGCCTCGGCCAGACAGCGGCTACCGTCGGCCAGAGTGACCTCCGCGACGCCCTGTGAAACCACAAGCGTCTCACCGTAATCGAGCGCTCCATCCTGCTCGCCCTTGCCAGCCGCCTGAATGGAATACGCAGTCCCCGGCGTGGTTTCGATGGTGGCGACGGGCTCCGCGGGAGGAACCATGATCCGGTGAAGAACCAAAGCCGTGGTGAGCGCGATTGCCGCCGCCACGGCAAGGGACAGCCCGAAGGCCCTGCGCTTCTGCTTCGCTGCAAGGATCTCCGCATAGTGATCATCCGTAACCAACGGACTCCTCATCGAGGCACTCATGAGGCTGTGATGGCAGAGCAGATCAAGAGCTTCAGGATCGGACGCCAACCTGTGCTCGAATGCCTGCTGAACTTCCGGGCTCAGAGTCCCTTCCAGATAGTCGCAAATCTTGTTCTCGATGGAATCTCTGGGGCTCATGGTTGCAGGGGACGTTTGGAAAATTTCGATACGCACCGACGCAGGGTGATACGCAAGCGGTGAAGAGTGACCTTGAGCCCTTGTTCGGAGCGGTCGAAGCGCTCGGAAC
Organism: Haloferula rosea; assembly: GCF_016595525.1. Classification (GTDB taxonomy): domain Bacteria; phylum Verrucomicrobiota; class Verrucomicrobiia; order Verrucomicrobiales; family Akkermansiaceae; genus Haloferula; species Haloferula rosea. The sequence goes on along the minus strand of NZ_JAENII010000006.1, from coordinate 34,186 downwards.
ACTCCCGTAGGCTGAGACCTCGTGAGTAACGCTCGAACACCAGCTGCCGGTGCGACTCCGAGAGCTGCCCGAGGCAGTGGCGGAGCGAATCCGGCATCGAGTCGATCTGCGAATCCGGCAGTGAGGCCATGCGTTCGGCGACGAGCGACGCGAGCTCATCATTGAATACCAACCAACCCTGCCGCCTCGACTCCCTCAAGAACGCCAACGCTTCCCACCGGGCGATGGCGAAAGCCCAGGCCTTGAAGTTGGTTCCCAACTCGAACTGCTGCCGCTTGCGCCAAAGGACCAGATTCGTGCGTTGAAGGATGTCTTCCGCATCAGCAACCCTCGGCACCAGAGCCACCAGGAAGGCTAGAATCGACTTCTGGTTCCGGGTCATCAGGGCCACGAACTCGCCATCGTCGGGGGACGATGCGGGGCCTTGATCCGGACTCGAGGGGACGGCAAACATGTTTACTTCAGATGATAACGGTCCATCTGAAGCGCGAGGTTAGCAAATATTTGTATTTTCCCCTCCATCCCGATCAGACGCTCGGGCGGACGGCGTCCTCCCCCTGCTCGACAGCTTGCCCGGACCCGGGAATACGAGGTGCCTACTCCCTACAAAAAAGCACCAGCCCCTTCCGGGACTGGTGCTCTGAAAAATCGGCCTGATCGATCGAGCAGACCAGAAATCCTATCGCAGGCAGAAATTACCAGCCGGTGTCGCGCTTGCCGCCACCGCGGCGATCGCGTCCACCACGGCCTCCGCCGCCACCACCGTAGCCGCCGCCTCCGCCGCCACCACCGCCGTAGCCACCACCGCCGCCGCGGCGATCACCACCGCCGCCTCCGCCGCCGTAGCCACCACCACCTCCGCCACCTCCGCCGCTGCGGGGTTCACGAGGTTCAGCAGGGTTCACGCGAAGTGAGCGACCTCCAAGATCGGCGCCATCCAGCGCTTCCGCAGCTTCGGCAACCTTTGAGGAATCCGCCAAGGTCACGAAGGCAAAGCCTCGTGGTCGGCCGGTTTCACGGTCAGTGATCAATTTCACACGCTCAACGGGTCCAAAGGCGGCGAATGCTTCTGCTACTTCTTCTTCGGTAGCGCTGTAGGGCAGATTGCCCACGTAGATGTCCATTATTCAATCAGTCTATCAAGGCGCCGTGCGAGATAACGCCCATCGACCCGGCACGGCACAACCGGGAGCGAAAGCGAACCAATCCAACGGACAGGCTGTATCCTCGCTACATGGCCTCATTCGATCCGGCAAGCGCATAAACGTGACGCCCTCCGCACATCATGCGGTCCGGACGCGCTGGAGCCACCCTTACCAGATCACTTTCGCGCCCAGGATCGCGTTCAGTCCGGGCTCGTTCTGGCCGGAGCCATGGTTCCGGTAATCCTGATCCGTAAGGTTCTCGAGACCACAACTGAGCTCAAGGTGCTCGCTCGCCTGCCAACCTGCATACAGCATGCAGGTGACATATCCGGGTGTCCCACCGGTCGGAATCCGCTGGGTATCGCCCCGGTCCGATGCGGAAAGCCGATTGGCCTCGGCGGCCGCCAGCACGCGGCCTTCCACCCACAGCTTGCCGGATCCGTGCGTCCAGCGCAGGGCAAGCGACCCAGTGAGGGGCAACAGCCGGGACATCGGCTCGGAGACCGCAGGTCCACCGACGAAGGCTGAGGTCTCCTGACGGCCGTCCTGCCACGCAGCGAAGCCGCTCAGCAGCCAGCCCGGAGCCAACTGCCAGAACCCTTCCGCTTCGACTCCATAGACATATCCATCCCGGGCATTCGTCGCCACGCTCGTGTTTGATCCGGCGGTCACCGGCACCGAGGTGATCGATCCGTCGACATCCGTGTAGAAGACGGCGAGGTTCGCGCTGAAATCGCCCGCCGAATACCGCGTCCCGAGCTCGTAGGTGACGAACTCCTCGGGGTCCACATCCACGGCCCCCTGGCTGGCCGTGCCCGAGCGCGCCGTCACATTTCCGGAGAGGTCATTCAGATTCGGAGCCCGGAATGCCTGCGATGCCCCTCCATAAATGCTCCAGCAATCATTCACCGACCACAAGGCCCGCAGCGAACCACTGAAGTTGTTCCAGTCCCGGGACAACCCGAAGGCGTCCATGCCGGCAGCGGGATCATAGAATCGTCCCAGTTCCGCGCGGGCATGGGTGAAACGTCCACCCGCCGTCAGTTCAAGCGCCTCCAAAGGGCTCCACACATACTGGGCATAGGCCCCGAAAAGATCGTAACTCGAGTCATCCGCGACCGGCCGGAAGGACGGGTCATACGCCAGCCCCGCGCCGCGATCGCGAAACCCGGATGAATCCACCATGTCGTGGTAGTAGTCGAAACCATAAACCAAACGGCCGTCGCCAAGCGGCGACTCGAAGCCCAGATCCACCCCGATCGTGTCGATCTCCGCGATCTGATACCGCCGGTCCACCCGGCCGGCCCGGGACCGGTCCTGCGTTTCGGTGTCATTTCCGGTTTGATACGAAAGCGTGGCCGTCCAGCGACTCAGCCAGGCAAGGTCCGTCGGCTCTCCCTCAAAGCGCAAATACGTCAGTGTCCGCTCCTGGTCGTAGATTCTCGAGAGATACTGCCCCGGTGCCGCCACGTGCCCCGAATGCTGCCAGCCGGGGTTGTACACCGTCGAATGCCAGCGCCACACATCGTCCTGATTCACCCGCTGGTGGAGGAAGGTCATCGTGGTCTCCTTGCTCAAGGCCACCCCGACCTTCAGGTCCAGATCCAGTTCCGGGTAGCCCGTGTTCCGCATCAGGCCCACCGCCGAATCCCGGATGTCGCCGAAATCCTTCCCCGTCACCCCAAGCATCACTCCATAGCGCCCACCGACTCCGAAGCCCGATTCCAGCCTGCCGATGTGCGAACCCTCGCCATTACTACGATATTCATAGTATGCTGAACCATGGAGGAACGACTCCCCCTCGACCTGGTCGCGGAACCCGGATCCCACGGTGAAGGCATTCAGCGTGCCACCCACCGCATCCGAACCGTACAGCACCGACCCCTGACTCTTGATCAGTTCCATCCGCTCGATCGAATGGGAGTCCACCGTATTCCAGTACTGCACCGGCCCACCGCGGGTCAGCGAGTTGTTGATCCGCACCCCGTCGACCATCAGAAGGTTCTGACGGCCCGTGAATCCACGGATGAATGGAGAGCCATGCCCATGGGCCGTCTTCTGCACCAGCACTCCCGGCGTGAACTGGAGGGCTTCCGGCACCGTCCGCCGCTTCGTATCATCCAAAAAGCCGCGATCCAGCACCTCGATCGAGTAGGGCACCTCCGCGGTCGGTTCCGTCAGCCCCCTTGCCGTCACCGTGAGCGGATCCAGCATGTCCTGCGCACTGACGACCGCTAAGCCCGTTACCGTCATTCCCACAGCCCGGGCTGCCACCATCCTTCGACACATTTCGTGGACTGTAACGCAGACCACACCCGATTCTTAGCGGAAAAATCCACGACAACGCGCTCGTCGGACCCCGCCACCGGGTTTCTCCTCCGCGGGGTGGTCGACCATCGGGAATGACGATCGATGAACCCCCTTTCCCGCCGAAAACCTCTCCACCGCCCCACGCATGACCCCATCCCCGCTCAGGGCACGAGGAGTCGCCCCGAGGCGACGCCGGCCTGCGCTTCGGGGATGGCATTGCGCTTGAGATCTCCGAGCACCTTCACCTCCTGCTGCGTGATCGGATAGGGCCCGGCGAACTCGATCCTCTCCTGCCCCCTCCAACTCCGCGCGGCATACGCCGTCTTCCGCTCCAGATAGTAGAGAATCATGTAGTGACGGTCGTCACTGTGAGTCTCCGCGACGAAGTCCGGGTTTCCCCGTTTGCCGAGGAATTCCGTCAGGTCGCGGTGCTTCGCCGACTCCTGCTTCAGGCGTTGGTAGCCGAGAGTCGGCGGTTGGCTGCGCACCAGCATGATGCGATCATTCGCCGCCCGTTCGGCCCATCCGGACCCTCCACAGGACACCAAGGCAAGGCAGCAGGCGAGGATGGAGAGGACTTTCATGATCGGGTGTTCACGGATGTCTTACGATCCACTTCGATCCGCTTCATCATCCGCCCCACATTGGGTCGGTTCGCCTCGGATTCGATGAAAAACGCCGTCTCAAGGGGAACGAGGAACTCCACCGCCGAATTCACACCAACAAGGAGGCCCCGGCTATCAACAACCGCCCCACCGCTATCGCCGGGCTCGAGGGGGATGTCATGCTTGAAGCGCTGGTTCCCGCTCATCCCGGTCTCAGGTCGGATCGGGGAAAGCAAACGACCCGACGGACTGCTGAATCCGGTGGCGATCCCGGCGTGCATCACCGGCGAACCCTGCGGCAGCCAGGCGTCGGTCGGCGACCATTGGTAGTAGTCCGGCGTGGCGATCGGGGCGTGGATCAAAGCCACATCATCCGCCGCCGAACGCCAGATGATTCGGGCTGGGGTAGCACGCAGACGACCCTCCCGCCGGACAATCACGAAGACCTTCCTCCCTTTCGCCTGCGCCAGCACGTGATCCGCGGTCAGGAAATACCCGTCGGCCGTGATCGGGATGGCAGAACCGCCGTCGGCGTCCTTCGGGGCATCTTTCCGGCTGAATCGATTCCCCAACCACTGGTCCACATCACCACGCTCGGAAACCACGATCGCGGCAAAGCGCTTGGCTGCCATCCGGTAGATCTCGCGCGATGGCTTCGCGACTCCAGACACCGGGGGTGGAGGCGAGACACAACTTGTCACGACACAAGCCACCCACAGCATCACTAGAAAGGTCCATCCTCGTCGCATCCGGCAAGAGACTATGCAGAGCAAGGCCTCCGGCTCACGCGATTTCTTCGTCGGACCCCAAACAGGCAGCCAGCGCCGCACGGTCCGCCGGCGGCATGACCCGCTCGCTCAACTCATCCACAGGGTGCCACGCCTCGCCCTGTCCCGCTTCCACACCCTCCGCCCCTTCATACACCTTCAGCGTCACCCGATAGCGCGTGATGCCGTACTTCCGCTCATGCACCAGCGGCCAGTCCTTCTCGATTTCCCGCTCCGGCAACCGCCACATTCCGACCCGCCGACCCTCTTCCTGCTGCCGGAGAAGCACCTTCCCCTCCCGCAGCACGAACACCACCGACTCGTCCACCTCCGTCATCTTCACCCGCTTCCCCTTGATCGGGAGCAGCTCAGGTTCGGAGCACCGACAGAATGCGGAGACCGGGCAGCCCAGGCAATCGGGCACCCCGGGGCGGCAATAGCTCTGCCCCAGCTCCATCAGCGCCGAGTTGTGCACCCTCGGGTTCGACTCATCGAGCAATTCACCCGCCCAGCCCCACAGCGTCTTCTGCGCCCCCGAGCCGTCGATCTTCTCGGACAAGTCCATCAAGCGGGACAGCACCCGCGCCACGTTGCCATCCACGATCGGAGCCGGACGGTCGAAGGCAAAGGACATCACCGCACCCGCCGTGTAGCGCCCGACCCCGGGCAAGGCGAGAATGTCATCGAGGGTATCCGGAAAGCACCCGCCATGGTCATTCTCAATCGCCCTCGCAGCCTCCCTCAGCATGCGCGCCCGCCGGTAGTATCCCAATCCTTCCCAAGCCTTCAGCAGCGGTTCATCCTCCGCCGCCGCCAGTGTGCGCGTATCGGGAAAAACCTCGAGGAAGCGCGTGTAAAACCCCCGCCCGAGCACGGTGGCGATCTGCGTTTGCTGCAGCATCACCTCGGACACGAGAATCTCATAAGGATCGGTCGTGCGCCGCCATGGGTAATCCTTCCCTTCCCTGCCAAACCAAGCCGCCAGGGCCGACCGGAACCCGGGGACATCATGCAGGGCATGGTGCTTCGCTCGTGGCTTCAGCCCTCCTCGATTTCGATCTCCGCGGCTCATCAGTCTAGCGCCACCACCCGGACAAATCCACGCCCACCTGACGGCAGATCCACCTCGACGACTCCGGTGCTCCCCGCAGGCACCACCAGCCCTCCACCCGCGAGAGGCGCAGGGATCCAGCCATCAAGATCCACACTCGTCTCGATCCTGACGGGCAGGCGACTCCCCGCAGCCGGGAGAGTCAGGCTTGCGCTGGCATCCGATAGGTTCAGATCGAGCGGGACCTCGGTCGTCCCTGGATCACACCCGAGCGCATAAATCACGGCGGAGGTCCCACCGACATCCTGCCAACCCGGCGAACCCCCACCATCCACACGCCACTGACGCAGCCCAGCGGAAGGCACCTCTACCTCGGAGGATGCGACAAACCCTCCGATGGTCACCACCGTCAGGGAAGTTGCACCAAGCCACACCACCACAGGTTCGCCACCCGCGACATTCTCATACCGGATCTCCAAAGTCTCGGTAAGCACCGATCCGGCACCTTCGACGGCTTCGCTTGTGATCCGATTCGAGCCCTCGAAAGGCCGAACTTCCGGCTCGAGCGAGTAGTCCCGTGTCGCATCGAACAAGGTCACCCAGTCATTGAAAAACAGCGCTCGATACTCCGTGCGCAGAGTGCCGGAGGTGAAACCCTGCGTGTGATCCGCATTGTCGAGCAATCCAGTCTCCGAAACTGCGGCTCCCGGCGTCAGCGTCATCAACGGACCTTGCAGGTTCATTGTTGTGAATCGCAACTCTTCGACTTTCGGAAGCTGATTCGGAGAATACACCGTTTCACTCTCCGAGTAGAAAACCGACCCATCGACGAATTCCAAGGTCTCCGGCCTGGCATCGAGCGGGTTCAGCCCGATTTCCACCTCGATCAGCCCACTGACCGCGCTGTCTGTATAGGCCTGCCCCCCACCCGTATAATAATAGATCTCACTGCCCCCTCCGGCCTCGATCTGCAGGGTCACCGGCAAAGACTCTGCCGCCAAGGGCAGGGTCAGCATCGACAGCAACCGGGCACATACGTTCACGAGGTGGTTCGGTAAACCCAAGGCACAGCATCGGCAAGGATTCTCACCCGGTTCATCCACTGACCCCGCGGGGAATCGGAAGGAAGATGTACAAGATATGAACACGAAGGACTCACGAATCGTGAAGTCCCAACAAGTCACCGAAGCCCAGCGAATCCGATTGCCTCATCCCCCGATTCTTGCAGAGAAAAAGGAAAGCATGCCACCCTTCGAAGATGAGTTCCCCGAGACGCGATGGACGCTGATCCGCCGGGCCCGGGTGGAATCGCCAGCGCTCGAAGAGTGGTGCCGGGGCTATTGGCGTCCCGTGCGGGCCTACGTGCGGGCGACCGGCCACAACGAGGAAGAATCCGATGAAATCACCCAGGAATTCTTCCACCGCATGCTGGAACGCGGAGCCGACCATAGCCTGCCGGAGGCGCTCAATGGAGCATTCCGCGCCTACCTGAAGCGCTCCATCCGGAACTTCCTTACCGACCGTTGGCGGAGCATGAATCGCCAGCGACGTGGTGGAGGTGCCTCTCATCTTCCACTGGAGGACGAGTTGACCTCGGACCGCCGCGCAGGCCCGGATCAGGCATTCGCGCAGGCCTGGTGCCTGACGGTCATGCAACGGGCCAGCGAGGCGCTCGCACGGGAAATGGAGGAATGTGGCAAAGGGGACTTCCATCGCCTCGCCGCCCCCCTGCTCGATGGCTCCCACCCCCAAGGCGACCGCAAGGAGCTCGCCAAGGCACTTGGAATGAAGGAAGGCGCTTTTCGAGTCGCCCTGCATCGGTTCCGACAGCGCTTCCGGCAGCTGATGGAAGAGGAACTCAGCCAGACCGTCTCGACCCAGGACGAATTGGCGGAGGAAGTTCGTTATCTTTTATCGGTTTGGTCGTGATGTAGTCGATGCCCTCCCGCTGTCCAACCTGCCAGACGGAAATCCCTGCCGAGTCTCCTCTCGGTCTGTGCCCGCGCTGCTGCATGCTGAGCCTGGCATTCACCGAATCCGAACCCACCGACCTCCCCGGTATCGAGGTCGGAGAACGCCTCGGAGGCGGTGCCTTCGGCGACGTTTACGAAGCGATCGAGCTGGATGCCGGACTCCGCCGGGTCGCGGTCAAGTTCCTCCACCCCGACCTCGCCGCCGGGGAGAGTCTCGCCCGCTTCGAAGAGGAATCCCGCATCCTTGCCCTGCTCACCCACGCCCACGTTGCCCGTTTGCTCCGCGCCGGACGAAGCGCCACGGGACGACCCTACTACCTCATGGAGCTTGTCGAGGGGGAGCACTTCCAGACATGGGCCCGATCCGCCACCGCGGATGAACGCCTCACCGTCCTCATCCAGATCGCGGATGCCCTTACCGCCGCACACCACGCCGGCATCGTCCACCGCGACCTGAAACCTGGCAACATCCTCGTCGAGCGCGGGCCCGAAGGCCCCCATGCCCGCGTCATTGACTTCGGGATCGCAAGGGCCCTCGAAGGTCCGGCGACGGTCGGTCGCGAACTCACCCAGCGAATCCAGCGGCTGGGCACCCCGCTCTACATGAGCCCGGAACAGGTTGCGGGTGACCCACTCGCAGACATGCGCTCGGACATCTTCACCTTCGGCCTGCTGATCCATGAGGCAGCCCTCGGCCGACCGGCCCTCGAGGGCACCATCCGCCCCGGTGACGGCTGGGATACCCAGTTGCAAGCGATCCGCAGCCATGTCTTCCCTCCGCTACCGCAGGCGGAACTCGGATGGATCGCCCTGAAGTGCTGTGCCATCGACCCCGATGAGCGCTACCAAAGCGCCAATGAACTGCACGGCGACCTGATCGCACTGCGCGATGGAGGAACCGTCACCGCCGGCAACAAATACTGGGTATATCGTACTAAAAAGCTGGCCCACCAGCACCGCTTCGCTGTCGCAATCGCATGCTGCGTCCTGCTCGCCATCACGGCAATCGGCGTGGCCGGATGGTGGACCTCGATGCGCGATCGTCAGGCACTCGAAGCCGTGCTTGCCGCTGAAAACGAAGCCCGCGGGTCGGGCTCCGACCGTGCCTTGCTCGCCTCCTTCCGTGCGATGGATCGAGGCCGCCACGCTGAAGCCCGGGATCACATCAAGAGCGCGCTCGAGCTGAACCCGGAGAACGCCGAAGCCCGGTACGCCGGTCGTTTCCTCGCCAACACCGTGACCTTCCCCGAGGCCATGGCCGAAGTCTCACTACCCGGGACCGTTGAAGCCGCCGTGCCCGATGCGGACGGGGCCTTCCACCTCCGGTATGCCGATGGCTCGATGTCGAAACTTGCGCCCGACGGCTCGCTGACACCCACAGAGGAAGTCGCACAGCCAGCCGCTCCAAGCGACACCACCGAGATCAAGGTGGTGGTCCAACCCGAGGGCCTGGTGACCTTTACCGACACCGCGGCCGGTGCTCCCGCCATGGCTCCACTCGTGTTTGGATCCGGCCTCGAGAAGGCGATCTACCACCCCCTGTCCAAGCGGATTCTGGTCCTCTCCAGCCATCGACCGGCCGTCCTATGGGACGTCTCCGCCATGGCTCGCGGCTACGAAGCAGCCATGCTCCCCGAACCGGCGATCTGGCTCTCGTTCGAAAGGGAAACCACCGACCTCTGGATTCTGGACACGACCGGCCGGTCACGGGAATGGCGCGCCAACGCCTCCCGCCCGGGACACGCGGTCAAACTGGGAGCCCTCACCGGCCCTGCCGACATGTGGAGCATCGGCGAGTGCCACACACGCGGCTTGCCGGATGCCACCACCAGTCTGCTGGGCTTCACCCATGCGGCAGTCTGGCACCTCAGTAGCAAAGCCAAGATCACCTGCCTCGCCAGTGCCCGGTGGAACGATTCCAACATGATGGGAGGAGAGACGGCGGACTCCGCCCCACGAATTGGGTTCCAGGCACCAGGAAAGCCCGTGCAGAAGATCGAGGGTCACCAAGGCATACCAAGCCTGCTTGCACTGAGCGCCGACGGCCGCCTCGGCGTCTCCCTCAATCGCGACAACCAACTGCAATTGATCCGGACGGATGGGCCCGAGGTCATCCATACCCTCCTCCTCGACCGGAAAGCCACATCCCTGAGCATGCTCGATCAGGGTGAGGAAATCGCCGTCGCCCATGACGACGGCACCATCTCGATCCTCGAAGTGCCGGAGCTCACCTACCGCCACCAGCATGTGCCCCTGCTCGCCGCCCCGGGAGAAGCCACGGGCGTGCAGGTTCGCGCGGTGCCGGATCGGCGGGAGATCCTGATTCGGGCGGATCAAGATGTCGCCCTGCACCGCTTCGACGTCCGAACCCTTCAGCCCGCCGGGCGACCACTGCGACATCTGCACGGAGTCTCCTGGTTCTGTGTCGATGGCGCTTTCCTGTTCTCAATCGATCAGGGGCCCGGGACCAACGGCACCGTCCGGGTCTGGTCACTGCGTACTGACCGGGAAATCGTCCCCGGCCTCAAGCACCCCTCGCCGATCGAGTGGGTCACCATTCTCGATCAAGGGAACCGCATCGCAACTGCGGCCAGAGACCGTACTGTCCGCCGGTGGGTTCTTTCGGAGAGCGGGAGCAAGTGATCGAATTTTCCCGGTAACGCCGCAGCAGGAATGCCGTGAGGAGGATGAAATGACACGTCTCCTTCCCTTCCTGCTCTTCCTCGGATTGGCTCATGCCGACATTACCGTGCCCGGTGGGCATCGCCTGGAAATCGATTTCACGCTGCCATCCGGAGCTGACCCGGCCACCAATGGCATCAGCCTTTCCGGCACGGCGGGGGCTACTTCCACGGGAACCTTCGACGTCAAGGCAGAGATCTTCGACGGCACCCAGCCCCTTGGGCCGACCACCACCATTCCCAGACTGCCTACGCGCTGGGTGCTCCAGTCCAATGCCCATCGGCAGCCCCACTATCCCCTGACCTCGGTGGCACCCATCATCGACGGGACCGTCAACGGCACGCTGACCATTGAGAATCTCAGCACCGATCCCGATGACTTCTTCCAGTTCAACGGCACCGTGATCCTCACATCCGCGGTCTTTTCGGAGTTCGGGGGATTCAACATCAACGGACAGTTCAACATCACGCGACTCGAAGTGGTCGAGGTGGGAGCGCCACCAGAACCACTCAAGATCACCCATTTCGAGCGCGTGGCGAACGCGGTCAACCTGACCTGGGTTTCAGAAACCGGTGTCTCCTACCGAGTCGAACGATCCGTCAATCTGAACCAGTGGCTGCCCGTTGCCACGGAGACCGCCACCTCAGAACTGACCGCAAGGTCTTACGCCGAAACCACTCCCCCAAACGGCGCTGCCTTCTTCCGCGTCGTGGAGCTCCCCTGATTACCCTCTCCCCCACAGCCAGCAGCTGCCGCCCGAGACTCGCAGGTCTCCCTGGATCCAGCCTCTCGCCGTGCACCTGCTGGCTGTCCCCTCTCCTCACCCCCCCGTTCCTTCACACCATCATGTCCTTCACGCGCCTCTGCCTTCTTCTGATCGCCAGCTGCCTGATCGGTCAAGCGGACTTGGTTTACAACAACTACACTTCCACCTCCGGTGGGGGAAACGCGGTCAACGCCTTCGCCTCGGACACATCCGGCACCATCTCCGCCATCAGGTTCACTCTGCTGCAGGACTCCGTCATCGAGTCCATCGACTTCTCCGGCATGTATAGCAGTCAATACACCATCCCCCGCCCGGGAACCGATTCGTTCACCATTGCCTTCTTCGAGGACGACGGCAGCACCGACGCCTCCGACCCGGACAAGCCGATTCCCGGGCCTCTGATCGGCGATGCTCAGCCGCTTCAGATTACCACTGAAGCGACCGACAGAGGCGACACCATCGTCTTCGGACTGCCAACATTTGACTACGCCGGCACCCTGCCGAACCCGGTGACGCTCGGAGCGGGGACCTACTGGATCTCCATCGCGAACGACTACAGTGGGGGCAACCACTGGGCCATTGCCTACGCCTTCTCCGGGAGCAACCTCCGGCTGGACATTGCAGTGACCACCGCTCCCCAGACATCCGGATACTCCGGGATCCCCACCAATGACCCGATCCGCCCCTTCTTCTCGCTCTCCGGAACCCCAGCCCCACCCGATGTCAGCGTCAGTGATGACACCCCGACCCACCTGCCCTCGGGATCCCTGATCCATCTCGGGAAGGTTCTCAATGGCACCACCACAAGCCGCACTTTCACCCTGACCAACCACGAAGACGAAGTGCTCACCGTCGTGGACTTCAATCAGCAAAGCAATAGCCCCGGCACCTTTACTCTCGACGGTCTCGCCCCACCCCTCGCTCTCCACCCAGGGACATCGACCACCTTCTCCGTGAGCTTCAAACCCTCGACGGAAGGAGTCGCCTACGCCACCCGCGCCTTTCTTGAGTTCGACGGGTACCCAGGAGCCCAGTTCGATCTCAACTTCAACGGAGAGGGAGTCGACTCGACCGACAGCTTCGCCTACCACGTCTGCGTCATCGGTGGCTACAACGGAACCGACGCCCTCCCTGAAGCCGACCCGGATGGCGATGGCCTGCCGAACCTGACGAGCTACGCGCTTGGTCTGGCCTACGGAAGCGGAACGCGCGATGACAACAACCTCGTCCGGACCCTAACCTACAACGGCACCACGACGCTCGTGGGACAGGGAGCCTTCGGGACCGGACTCTGCTACCTTCCAGAGCCCCAGCCTGAGGACGTGGTCTACATCCTCGAGGAATCCTCAACGTTGATACCTGGTGACTGGACCGAGATCGCACGGAGGCAGCAGAACACCCCATGGGTCGGAAATGGCGCCAGCCAGATCACAACTGAAGTGCAGGCCGATGCCACACGGAAGTGCACCATCGTCTTCGGATCATCCCAAGCCAGCCATCCGACCCGATTCATGCGGCTGCGGTTCGAGCTCATTCCCTGAGGAAACTCAAACCCACCTTCAATATTGGTTTTCAGTGCATGCTGATCCATGATCGGGCATGCCCGCCGCCTCCTACACGTTCGCCCTGACGACGCAGCAGGCAGAAGTGCTCCGGGCGGTCTTGGAGCGCGACGGCTTCGAGTTCAGTGAGAAACCCTACACCCTCTTCGCCGCGAAGAAGGGCAAGCTGAACGTCTCCGTTTATGAGAAAGGCCCCAAGGTGCTCGTTCAGGGCAAGGAAACGGAGGACTTCGTGAAATTCACTCTGGAACCCGAAGTCCTCGGCGAAGCACGCCTCGGCTACGAAGAGGTTCACCAACCGGACATGTTCGAGCCCCACTTCGGGATCGATGAAAGCGGCAAGGGAGACTACTTCGGCCCGCTGGTCATCGCCGGGGTTTACACCGATGCCACCAGCACCCGCGCCCTGATGGATGCCGGCATCATGGACTCCAAGCGAATCTCCAGTGCGAAGCGGATCCGCACCCTGGCGAAACAAATCCGCGAGACTCCCGGCATCATCGAATCGGTGGTGGCCATCGGCCCGGAGCGCTACAACGAACTCCACACCTCATTCGGCAACGTCAACCGCCTGCTCGCCTGGGGACACGCCCGGGCCATCGCACGCCTCCACGAACAGCGCCCCGATTGCCCCCGCGCCCTGTCCGACCAGTTCGCTCAGCCAACCGTGCTTCAACGCGCCCTGAAGCAACAGAAGATCGACATCCAGCTCGACCAACGCACCAAAGCCGAGTCGGACGTGGCCGTCGCCGCCGCCTCCATTCTCGCGCGCGAGCGCTTCGTCGACTGGATGGACAAAACCTCGGCCGCCTGCGGCGTGACCCTGCCCCTCGGAGCCTCCGATGCCGTCATCGAGGCAGGAAAGCAGCTCGTTGAGCGTCATGGACCTGCGGCGCTCGACCGCGCTGCGAAAAAGCATTTCCGCACGACAGGGCGGATTCTTGAGGATTGAGGCGAGGCTGGCACGGAATCCGCATGTTTTTTGCAACTTTTCGCGGGACAAATGACCCCTCCTATGGTGTCCAATCCTCCCGCCGAGCGAAACCCGGCACCCTTTCACCCATGGCAACCATCACCAAGCGAGAGCTCGTCATCAAGATCAGCAACGAAACCGGTCTCACACAGTCCCAGGTTTTCGACGTGATCCAGCGCACGCTGGACTCCATCACCGACTCTCTCGCCCACGGTGACTCCGTCGTCATGCGGAACTTCGGCGCCTTCCAAGTGAAGGAAACCAAGGCCAAGATCGGCCGCAATCCGAAGAATCCCGGCCAGGACGTGCCCATCCCCGCCCGCGCCGTGGTGAAATTCAAGCCGGGCAAGGAAATGAAGGAGCAGGTCGCCGGCACGCTCCCTCTGATTCGCGAACGCGAAGAATCCTCCAAGGACTGACCCGCGCTCGGTGCTCGGAGACTCCATCGGCGGCTTTGCCCGATCCCAGCCGTTTGCCCGCCGATGAGGCCGCCTGACTGGAGCGGGCGCGACTTTGACTCGCCTCGTGCGGGCTTCTCCCATCATGGTCGGGGGCGATGAGTCGCTCCCACTCCCTCCTTTCGCTGGCCTTCGTGTGGGCCCTCGCCCTCGCGGGCCATGCGGATACCCGCCCGAACATCGTCATCCTCTTCACCGATGACCAACGTGCAGACGCCGTCGGCTACGCCGGAAACAAGGCGATCCACACCCCCCACCTCGACAAACTCGCCCACGCCGGCCTCATCTTCGACCAGTGCTTTGTCAACACCTCCATCTGTGCCGTCAGCCGGGCCAACCTGATCTCCGGTCAGTACCCCTCACGCCACGGGATCGATGATTTTCACAAGATATTCACCAAGAGCCAGCTTGAGCAATCCGTCCCTTCCCGCCTCCAGAAGGCAGGCTACCAAACCGCGTTCTTCGGCAAATGGGGGATCGGAGACTCCGCGCAGAAAACCGCGGAAGGCGCCGCCGTGTTCGACTACTGGGCTGGGCAACCGATGCAGACCTGCTTCTTCCACGAACCCGACTGCCGCTATGTCGGATTCGACGGGTTCAAGCGCCCGCTCGACGACCTGTGCGACTGCCCCGCCGATGCGGCAGGCAAGATGGGCTACCGGAACCGGATCGGCAGCGAAACCCTGAACGATCCGCTTCACGTCGACTCCCAGGTCACCCCGAAGAAGGTCGCCCACTTCCTCGACGGACGGGATGAAAAGAAACCATTCTGCCTGATGGTCTTCTTCAAGGCCCCGCACAGTCCATTCACCGACTGGGACCCTGAAGTCCGATCCATCACCGCCGGTCGACGACTTCCCGCGCCCGCGGCCGCCACCCTCGAGAATGCCGCTCGCGAACCCGACTTGATCAAGCAGTCGCTCGGTTGGCCATCGGGCCAGGCCATGCTCAAAAAACACGGCCGTCTCCAAGCCCACATGCGCGACTACTACCGCCTCGTCTCCAGCATGGACCTCGGCGTCGGCCGGATCATGGCCGAGTTGAGAACGCGCGGCCTCTCCAAAAACACCGTCATCCTCTTCACCTCAGACAACGGACACTTCCTCGCCGAACACGGACTGGCCGGCAAATGGCTGATGTATGAGCCATCCCTTCGCGTCCCCGGGTTCCTCCACGATCCGCGAGCCGAGGGAGGAAAACGCAGCGACCGGCTCGTCATCACCACCGATTTCTCAGTGACCATGCTGGCCCTCGCAGGTCTCGACATCCCACCGGACATGACCGGACGTGATCTGACACCCCTTCTCGCCAACCCGTCCGCACCCTGGCGGGAAGACTTCTACTACGACCACCCCTACACCCACCGCGGAGCGATTCCACGCACCGTGGGCGTGCGGACCGAGACCCACACCTACACACGCTACCCTGAATCGAAACCGCCCTTCGAACAGCTCTTCGATCTCCGCAGCGACCCCGACCAACTCGACAACCTTGCCACCAATCCGGAATACGCACCCCTCTTGAAGTCGCTCCGTCAACGATCGCACACCCTGGCTCAGGAAGTCGGACCCCGGTAGACTCAGGGGAATCTTGCATACCCCCTCGAGCGTCCAAGCTTCTCCTTCCAGCACCTTTGGAACTTGGCTGATCCCGGCCACCGCTCCAGTCTTCGCTCCATGAAACGGGTTGCGCTCCACTGGCAGATTCTTGCGGCACTGATCCTCGCCACCCTCACCGGAGTCTTTTTCCGCATCCTGTTTGGATCCGACGCCCCCGAAGGAACCTTCGTCTCACGCGCTCTTGAGTTCTCGAAGTTCATCGGCGATCTCTTCATGCAGGGATTGAAGATGATCATCGTGCCGCTGATCGTCACCTCGGTCATCAGCGGCATCGCCAGCCTGCAGGGAGTCAAGGGCTTCGGCCGATTGGGCGGCAAAACCTTCGCCTTCTACGCATGCAGCTCGATGGTCGCCGTCGTCACCGGACTGCTCCTCGTCAACCTCGTCCAGCCCGGACTGGTCGACGGCCAACCGAACGAAGTCATCCGCGCCGCCTTCGACGAGAAGGCCGCCGCAGCCAGCGATGCCGACAAGGCGAAGGTCGCCGAAGCCAGCCAGCGGAAAGCCGGCGATTTCCTCGATACCTTCAAGCTGATGGTTCCGGAAAACGTTTTCAAGGCGGCCACCAACAACGGCCAGATGCTCGGAGTGATCGTCTTCAGCCTGCTCTTCGCCATCGCCATCACCCGACTGCCAGCCGACGAAATGCGAACGCTTCGCGAGTTCTTCCAGGCTGGTAACGACGTCATGATCACCGTCACACGCTGGATCATGGCAGTGTCACCCATCGGGGTCTACGCGCTCATGTTCCCGGTGATTTTCAAGAATGGGCCCGATGTCTACGCGGAGATGCTGAAGTACTTCGGCACCGTCCTCCTTGCCCTTGGTTGCCATCTGTTCATCACCCTTCCCCTCGTGCTTCACTTCGTCGCCAAGGTGAATCCGCTCGATCACTTCCGCGCGATGCGCGACGCCCTGCTCCTCGCCTTTTCCACCGCCTCCTCATCCGGCACCCTGCCCGTGACCATGCGCTGCATCCAGGACAAGGCCGGCGTATCAAAGCGCACCGCCAGCTTCACCCTGCCCCTCGGTGCCACCGTCAACATGGACGGCACCGCCCTCTATGAGTGCGTGGCTGTCATCTTCGTCGCTCAGGTCATGGGCATCCAGATGGGCTTCGGGGAGCAATTCTTCGTCATCACCGCAGCCCTGCTGACCAGCATCGGCGTGGCCGGAGTCCCCTCCGCCAGCCTGGTGGCCATCCTTCTCATCCTGAAAAACAGCAACGTCCCCAATGCCGAGACCGCCGTGGTCGCCCTGCTCGCCGTCGACCGACTGCTCGACATGGCCCGCACCGCCGTGAACGTCTTCGGGGACTCCTGCGCCGCCATCGTCATCGCCAAGAGCGAAGGCGAAGAACTCTTCACAGGAAAGCCCGCGGAGGAGCCAGCCTGAGTTCAACCGTGGACCCGGAGTCCGCCCATCCCCTGCCAACTCACTCGTTGTCGCCCTCAGTGGTCGGATCATTGACCCGCCGCGCGATGCCCGCGGCATCAGTCAGATGCTGCAACTCGTCCGGAATCGCATCGGCCATCCACACCTTGCGCTGATCCCCACGGTTTTCCTCGATCCGGAACCGCCATCGACCGGCACCCGCCTCCTCGACGTCCACCCGGAAGTCAACCGGCTCCACTCCACCGTCCAACAAGCGGCTTCCGCCCTTCATTGCCAACAGAGCGGCTCCACGATCCGGCCCCAAGCCCGACCGAACGGCCGAGCCAAACGCATCGCGAGCGGACGCACGTTCTTCGACCAAGGGGTCGAGCACGAATGACACCGCCCCGTCCGCCATCTCGAGGAAGTTGGCGCTCGCCACCTCCGCATCTCGAACCTTCTGAAGGGCACCGCGCCACTGACGTTGCACCATCGACTTTTCAGAATCACTCAGCTCAAGCACCTCGATCACCGGGTCATCCGGAGCAAAGAAATCCCCCGCTGGTACCGCCACACTCCCCTTCCCCGCCAGCGCCTCGAGCGCCTTCAGGGAAATGCTCACCCGTGCATCCGCCGACCCGTCATCTCCCGCACCAGGCACCGCTGCGGCTTCATCCCGGCGAGGCACGATGACCATCGCTTTCTTCCTCAGTGGACGTGATGGCTCGGAAACGGTTTCCGCCTCATCAGGCACTGCGACCCGGGGAGCCGACCATCGGCCGACTCCCACCCCGATCAACAAGGCCAGGACCACAAGGATGGGTGTCGATGACTTCATCGACACCACCTTGCGGGATGATTCACTCGAAGACAAGGTAACCGACTTGAGTGGTCGTATGCTTTGTCTCGGAGTCATTCATCTGATCCTCCAGAGCATGCAGCCCGAGAGTGGATGGCGTGATCGGCGAGGCTCCGGAAAGGACCGCCCAGGCACCATTACCTCCATCCATGCCCGAAATACTCAGAGCCGCGGCACTCGCACTACCAAGTCCACCGCTCAGGCTGTAGGTATAGGGTGAGGATGAGTTCCCGAATCCCCGGACGGTATCCGCACCCAGGGCGGCTTCGTAGGCCACACCATCGATCGTTCCCGTTCCGGATTCGATCACGAGATAGCCGATCGTTTCAGCCACACGGGTCGCGTCCGGATCCTCACCGACATGCTTGCCGACATTCAGGTTCGAGCTGTTCGCCGGCGACTGGCGCGTCGCCCCCTGTGACCAGAACACCGACCAACCCGCATCGTTGGCACTCATGACCTGACCGACCACCACCGGGTTGGTATAGGCATTCTGATAGCTCCGCGATTCGACCGCCCAGTTGTTGTTCTCGGCAGTCACCGTCGAGTTGTAGGTCACGGCCTCCATCTTCACCCCGTGTTCCGCCACGGTGTAGACCCCTTCCTCCACGACGACCACGGACACATCCAGACTGGTGGCCGCAGTCTGGCCATCCGCCCGGTCGAGCTTGATGTCAAACCCACCGGCCGTGATGTTGCGGATCCGTGTCACCACCGGAGGCAGCGAGGTATTCGGATAGATCGGCGTCGCGATGATCACCGGCGAGTTGTAGTTCTGACCCAGAGCCACCGTCGTCCACGCACTGCTGCTCACACCACTCACGGTCGTGCGGACCAACTTCGGTGAATCATCCGGATCGGTGGTGAAACTTCCACTGCTCGTCCACGCCTCACCGGCGGAATTCACCGCCCGGAAGGTGAAGTAATACTGGGTTCCTGCGTCCAGACTCCCCAGTGAGGTCGAGCCGGCACCCTGAGCTTGGGCTCCAAGCGAAACACTCGATGCCCATGAACCGGCTGAGTTTCCACCATCGGACGTCCCATGGAACAAGGTGACCACCGGATTCTCGCCACCCGTATCAGTGACATTGAAGGCGAGATCGACACTGGAGGTGTCGACGTTCGATGCGCCGCCACTTGCCACCGCAGGCGGTGTGACTTCCATCAGGTCGTTGATTCCCACCGTCACCGCCGCCGTGTCGGTGAGAAGACCGCCGTCGACCACCTCCACCGTCAGCGAGTAGCTACCAAGGGTTTCGTAATCCAGGCTTCCAGCCACCGTCAGCACGCCGCTCCCGTCGATGGTGAAGGCACCTCCGGTGTTTCCTGCGGTGATTGCATAGGATAGCGCATCCCCGTCGTCCGGGTCACTGGCACTCACCGCACCCACCACGGTGCCTGCATTGCTGTTCTCATCGACCGAGAACCCCGCGTCAGCCACCGTTGGCGATTCATTCAGATCGTTGACCGTGACCGACACCATGGCGATGTCCGCGAGCAGGCCGCTGTCCGTCACCGTCACGGTCAGCACATACTGGCTGATGTTTTCGTGATCGAGCGAAGCCGTCGTCGTGATCAGCCCGTTTCCATCGACGGCGAAGGCATTGCCGCTGTTGCCACCGGTGATCGCATAACCCAGCACATCCCCCGCGTCGGGATCGGTGGCACTCACGGCACCCACCGAGCTTCCCCCGCTTGCATTCTCATCGATGGCAAAGACATCGTCGGAGACGGTCGGCGCCTCATTCACATCCGATACATCGATGGTCAGGGTCGCCGAATCCGTGAGCACGGGCGTGCCATCATCGCTGACCTCCACCGTGAGCACATACTGGTCGAGCGCTTCATGGTCGAGGGTGGCAGCGGTCAGGATATTGCCGTTCGAATCGATCGAGAAGGCACCTTCGGTGTTTCCACCCGTGATCGCATAGCTGAGGGAATCTCCCGCATCCGGATCAGAAGCACTGACCTGTCCGACGGTCGCGCCCACCACGGCATCTTCACCGATCGCGAAGGTTCCGTCATCGGCAACGGGAGCCGCATTGTTCATCGACAGCACCTCGGCGTCCGACAGCTCGCGCGAGTACACCCGGACATCATCGATGGATCCCGGGAAATACTTGTTGCTGTCGCGATTGTCATACCCGACCGACACCGCACGGGAGAGCAACGCCTTGACCGGCCCCGTCCCCGTGGCATCGGACGAACCATCGATGTAGATCGTGCCGTCGTCTCCCACACGCTTCGCCACCACGTGGTGCCAGCCTCCATCGTTCACCGTCGCGGTGCTCTTGATGTCGAACTGGAACCCACTGTTGTAGACGAAGAAGCTGATCGTTCCGTCAGCATTCAGATTGAGCACATACTCACCCTGGAATCCCGATCCACCCGGCTCACGCTGGTGGATGATCGCACCGGCCGGCGAACCCGGCGCCACCTTCACCCAGGCACTGAGTGAGAAGTCGCCCGTCCCGGTCAGCGCCGCGGCACTGCCCATCAGCACGCCGTCGTCGACTCCGTCGAAATCAAGCGCATTGCCATCCTTTCCGGAGGCGAACTGAGCGCCACTGACCACACCCGGATGGTTGTTGCCCGAATCATCCACGGCATTCGTGCCGGAGGATTCGTTGAAACGCCACCATGAGTGAAGTCCCGCATAGATGGGATCAGGAGCGTCGTTGACGTCGTCGGGATCCTTGCCAAGCGCCTGCTCCAACCCATTGGGGAAGCCGTCAGCATCTGGGTCTCCCGCACCATCCTGACCCGACGTCCCCCCGAAGTTCGCCAACTCCCAGGCATCGTCGAGGCCGTCCGCGTCGGAGTCATCTCCCACGACATCATTCACATTCACGGTGATGATCGCGGTGTCGCTGCCTTGCGGGGTGCCGTCATCCGTCACCGTGACGGTCAGCACATACTGCGTGGTCGTTTCATGATCGATCGACCCGGCCACCGTGATCGCACCACTGGCGGAATCGATGGCGAAGGCCCCGCCCGTGTTTCCACCGGTGATCGCATAAGTCAGGGAATCACCCACATCCGGATCAGAGGCCGTCACCGTGCCCACCGGAGTCGATGACGGGCTGTTCTCGTCGATCGCAAAGGTCGCATGATCCGCCACCGGGTCGGCATTCAGGGGATTGACCGTCACGGAGAAGGTTTCAATGGCCATCGAACCGTACCCATCAACGGCACGCACCGAGATATCGGCGGAGCCAAATCCACCGGGCGCATAAGAAATCGTCAGCTGGCCTCCTACGAGATTTGTCGTAACCAGAGACGGATTCGAATTCGCGTGAACCGCCAGACTCAGCGGATCCGCCGGATCGGCATCGGTGAAGACGGAAGACACTTCGATGACGGTGTCCGGAGAGCCCTCATCAACCACCACATCCTGAATCGAGGAAGCCACGACCGGAGCATTGAGCCCGACCGTCTTCAGATACGCGCCGTCGATCACCGCCTGGGTGATGCCGGGACCCTGCCAGCCCACCGCAAGGTTGTCGCCACCGCCGCCCTCTTTGTGGAGCACTTCGATGTAATAGGCCTGACCGGCAACAAGCGGAATGACCGCCGACTGCTGGCTCGAGAACTTGTCCCACTGCCTCGAACCGGTCCAACCGGAGACCGAAGCGATCTGGCTCTTTTTCGACTCACTGCGGTCCGTGCTGAGGAACAACTGGCTGTCATCGTCCGATGCCACCCAGAAGGTGTAGTCACCGGTCGCCGGAGCGATCAGATGCGCCGTCATCCGCGTGCCGAAACTGTCGGCGCGGTTGGTGGGAGCTTCGAAAAGTGAACGCACTTCCGACGCATCCGGGTTGTCCGGGAAATCAGCATCCCCGGTGAGGTTGCCGACCGAGCCGCCGGAGATCCCCGTCCAGGTTTCCATCAACACCCCGTCGGATACCGACTTCGACGGCCTCACATCGACCTGCACGGAACCCGTCACCGTGCCGCCGTTGGCGCTCAGATCGTAGAAAAAGAGGTCTCTTCCGGTGAATGTGGCATTCGGCGTGTAGGTCAACGTGCCATCGGCATTCGCCGTCACCGTGCCATTCGCCGGCTGGGTGAATCCCGTCACGGACAGCACCCCGGGGAAGGTCGAAAAATCATTGGCCAACACATCCAGCAGGGTCGGCGCATCCTGCACGACCACCGCCGCGTCATCGATCGCCGTCAGGCCGTCACCGAAGTCAGCGAACAGCAGGTAGGAACCACCCATGTTGCCATGACTCTGCTCGGCATCACCGATCTGATCTTCGACCAGACGCGCCGACACCATGTTGCCGCCCGCCGTGGGTTGCAGCACGGTCCAATAACCATTTTCCGATCCCTCGGTGCCCTGGGCCTGCACGATGGCTCCTGCCAGTTGCGGCATGCGGATGAAGTCATGGCTGGTTCCGCCACTGCTGACATGATTGAACCCGGCATAGGCATCATATCCCAGACCGCCGGCCTGGAAACGGGTGCCGCCAATCTGCATCGACCCCGCTTCCATGATCACATAGCCGAGGGTTTCGTTCGCGCGGGTGGTCACCGGGTCCTCTCCGACGTGCTTGCCCACCGCATAGCCAGTTGCTCCGCCGCTCGCCCAGAAGGTCGACCAGTTGCTGTCGTTGTAGGTCATCACCTGACCGAACATCACCGGGATGAAGTAGTGGTCCACGTCGTCATGCCCGAGCACGGCCGCCTGACCGACGAAGTTGCCCGCCGTGTCGGTGACGGTGGAATTCACCTTCACCGCCTCCATTTTTATGCCATGGGTCGCCTCGTCGTAAACTCCCTCCTCCACCGCCAAATACTGGACGGGGACGCCCTCGATGGCACCACTTTGGCCATCCGCCCGCTGAAGCATCACCTCGAAGCTGTTGCCAGCGGCGTTGCGGATCCGGGTCACCACCGGAGGTGAACCCGCCGTCAACACCGGTTGGGCGACCACGACCATCGACGTGTAGCTGCTGTCGAGCGTGACCGTCGTCCACGATGTGGTCCCCGCGTATGTCTTGCCCGTCTCCAGATCCGGGTAGTTCGCCGGGCTGGTGACCGTGACCTTGATCACTCCGGTGAAACTGTTGCCGGTCCCGTTGGCGACCGTGTAGGTGATGGTGTCGCTGCCCGTGAACCCGACATTCGGCGTGTAGGTCCGGGTGCCATCTCCGTTGTCCACCAGGGAACCATTGGCGGGCGAACCCCAGCCGGTCAGAGTGAGCGTGCCATCATAGCTGAAATCATTTCCGGTCGGATCACCAAAGGTAATCGGGCTGTCCTGCTCGAGCACCAGATCCTCACCGACGATCTCGATGTAGTTCCACTCAGGTAGCGCATCCACAGCAGCCTTGGCGCTGGCGGAGAAGCTGAGCTGCCACAACTCGAGGAAGGGACTGACGTCATAGCCCACTTCGTTGCCCGTCTGGATCAGCCATTGGTCGAGCTTCTCCTGATCGGTGTCCGCATCGGCCGAGGGAAGATTGCCAATCGCATGCACGATGTTCTTCAGCGATTCCCATCCGAATTCCCCCGCGATGATGTCGAAGGGCGTGCCCTTCACGTCGACTGCATAGTGGTTGAAATGCTGCCACAGGTTGTCGGTCTCCAGACGCAGGTAGTTGTTGATCCGGCCCACCGCAATCTCCTGCTTCCAGGCATACTTCGAAAGCACCTGCTGGGCGTATTTCCCGCCGAGGTTCGGCGAGGTCTCGCCGAATTCATAGAAGATGATCTTCCCGTTGTCGGCGTGGTGACCGTGCTCGTGCATGGTCAGCGGCTCGCCCGAAATCACCAGACGATGGGAGTCCGTGATATTACTACCCACACCGTAGGACAGCGGGAAGGCCGAAACCCCGCCGGCAGGTTGGTAGTCGTGATGAATCCGCAGTTCACGGCCCGTGTCGTAGTCATAGAAGTCCGCAATCGTCGCGATCAGCGGATTGTAAACCGACATCACCTCCACCGGATCGGCGAGAGTCCGGAGATACTGCTCCGACTCGATGACAAGCACCGTGGAATCACAACGCAGCACCCCGAAAGGGGTTCCCCGGTCGCGGATGCCATTGGTCCAGTCGGCATTGCTGTGCTCGCCGAGGACGAAATACGGAGCTTCCACGGCACCATCGACCTGGACACTGTGACTGGTCGCCCATTCTACGCCCGAAGGGGCCACGAACATGAGCAGTCCGCCATGCGGGCTCCCGACCTCGACCGTCGTGCTGTCGACCTCGAAGGTCAATTGCTGGTAGGGCATCGTGTAGTAGTTCGAGTCCCCCGTGTCGGTCCTCAGGTGACCGATGCGCACCTGCATCCCGATGCCCGCGAGCGCGGCCGGCACGGTGATGTCGACCGGCTCCCCGGGCGCCGCGTAGAGCCCGGTGTCGATCAGGCGGTAGGCGTGCCCGACCTCGGTGGGATCGAGCGTCACCGAGGTATTGACCCGTGGAGCACTCGGACTCACGGGAAGGGCCGCGCGGTGGGCGACCATGTCGGCCACAGGCTGGCTTTGAAGGAGCTGGCCTTCCCGATTCAGCAGCGCCTTCTCGAGCGAATCGCTAACCGGCGTCGTGGGAGTGGGAACGAGGGTCGCGATCTTCGACCAGAAGACTTCATCGAGCCGCGCCTGAAGCGTGTCGTCATCGGCGAGGACCTCATTGAGGCTGTCAAAAATGCCTGCCGCCCGGTCCTTGTCACCACTGGAATAGCTCGCCGGGCTCTCCAGCACGGCCACCACGTCATCATCGGTGATTTCACGAGTGGCACGGTTGATCGATTGGAGACCACCACTCGGCCAATTCTTCACGAAGCCGATGCCGACATCCCGCAGCACGCGGTTGCCGGGGATGTCCGGGGTGTGCTTACCCCACCACCAGCTGTATCCAACTCCGTAGTCGCACAGGAACAATCCCCCACCCGCCTTGGTGAAATCCCCGACTGCATCCTGAATCGCCTGCGACGCATTGTTACCCATCCATGTCACGCAGACATCGGCGGTGGCGAGTTCGGACACCACATTGCCACTACTGGCCACCACCACATTGGTGAAGCCGTTGTTGGCGAGAAAGGTGGAGGCGCTGACATTGAAAGTGACCACCTTGATCGTCTTGTCGGTCGTCCCGGCAAGCCAGGTCATCGTGTTCAGGTAGTAGCTGCCAGTGTCCTCCGTGGCACCGTAGTTGTCCATGTTCAGCCACTGGTGGTCGCCCATGGCCACCACACGTCCCGCACCCATTGTCCCCGCCACGATCATCGGCCGTCTCTCGTCATTCCCGGAGTAGTTCGAGACGATCACCGCCGTCGGGCCCCAAGCCGTCATGTGACCCGGTTGGGTCGGATCCGCGATCGTCGCCACCCCGGCAAGCAGGGCATCCCGCGTCGACGTCGGGTTGATCGAAGCATTCACCGACACCGCCACGGTTCCCGTCACCGTGTTGCTGCCATCGCTCACATCGTAGGTGAAACTGTCATCACCCGTGAACCCGGCATTCGGCGTGTAGGTGAACGATCCCCCGCCGTTGGCCGTCACCACCCCGTTGGCTGGTGTGCTGGTCGAGGTGATCGACAGCGGATCGCCATCCGCATCGGAATCGTTCGCAAGGAGGTAATCCGTGGTCACGCTGCCACCCTGCTCGACGAGCAACCGATCAGCCTGAGCAACGGGCACCGCCGCATCAGCCGACAATACTCCCAACCCGCCCAGTACGGACAAGATAGGGACGAAAGACGAACAGGTTTTCATATTTGTCATGTTTTATGGGTTTTCGTGACTATTAAGCCACCATCCTTGCAGTATCATCCCATCATTTGGCAAGCCTCGGCTTCAAAACGCCCCGTTTTTTACCGATCCGCAGGCCATCTCTAACGAATCGCTACAATCTCAATCACCTCGCATCGAGAGAGCCTTCGTTCGGCATCACGCTTTCACGTCGATTCCCCAGCTTCCCGGCCCAGCAATTGCTTTGACCCACGGCAGCGCATTCCCTAAAGCCACGCGCGCACGGCAACAGCCCGGAAGACCATGGAACCGACCATTTACTACACCAAGACCGACGAAGCCCCCGCCCTCGCGACCTACTCGCTGCTTCCCGTGATCCGGAAATTCACGGCTTCCTCCGGCATCCAGGTCGAACTCAGCGACATCTCGCTCGCCGGACGCATCATCTCCTCGTTCCCCGAAGTCCTGACCGCAGAACAGCGCATCGACGATGCCCTCGCCTTCCTTGGCGACCTCACCCAGGACCCGGCGGCAAACATCATCAAACTCCCCAACATCAGCGCCTCCATCCCTCAGCTGAAGGCCTGCATCGAAGAACTCCAGACCAAGGGCTACGCGCTTCCAAACTACCCGGAAGACCCACAGACCGACGCCGACAAGGCGATCAAGGAGCGCTACGACAAGGTCAAGGGCAGTGCCGTGAATCCCGTCCTCCGCGAAGGCAACTCGGATCGCCGCGCCCCCAAGGCCGTGAAGGAATACGCCAAGGCCAACCCGCACTCCATGGGGGCGTGGTCCGCGGATTCCAAGACCCGCGTCGCCACCATGGGCGCCGATGATTTCCGCTCCAGCGAGAAGTCGGTGACCCTCAGCGAGCCGACCACCGTGCGCATCGAACACGTCGCCACCGACGGAACGGTAACCGTCCTCAAGGAGTCCACCCCGCTGCTCGCCGGCGAGGTGCTCGACGCCACACGCCTCAGCAAGAAGGCCCTCCTCAAGTTCCTCGAAGCACAGATCGCCGCCGCCAAGAACGACGGCATCCTCTTCTCCCTGCACATGAAGGCCACCATGATGAAGGTCTCCGACCCCATCATCTTCGGTCACTGCGTGCGCGTCTTCTTCAAGGACCTGCTCGAGAAGCACGCCGACACCCTCGCCCCACTCGGCATCGACCTGAACAACGGCTTCGGCGACCTCGTCGCAAAGATCGCCGACCTGCCGGAAGACCAACGCTCGGCGATCGAAGCCGACATCAAGGCCGCCTACCAAGCCGGCCCCGACCTCGCCATGGTCAACTCCGACAAGGGCATCACCGGACTCCACGTGCCGAGCGACATCATCATCGATGCCTCCATGCCCGCCATGATCCGGACCTCCGGCCAGATGTGGAATGCCGATGGCCAACAGCAGGACGCCCTCGCCGTCATCCCCGACAGCTCCTACGCCGGCGTCTACGATGCCACCATCGAGTTCTGCAAGGAACACGGCGCCTTCGACCCCACCACCATGGGCACCGTGCCGAACGTCGGCCTCATGGCCAAGAAAGCCGAGGAATACGGCTCCCACGACAAGACCTTCGAAGCCCCTGCCGATGGTAGCATCCGCGTCGTCGACACCGCCGGCACCACCCTGCTTGAGCACAGCGTCGAGGAAGGCGACATCTGGCGCGCTTGCCAAACCAAGGACGAGTCCGTCCGCGACTGGGTGAAGCTCGCCGTTTCCCGTGCTCGCGCCACCGGTGCCCCCGCCGTGTTCTGGCTCGATGAGACCCGGGCCCACGACGCCGAGCTCATCAAGAAAGTCCAGGCCTACCTGCCCGACCACGACACCGAGGGCCTCGAGCTTCCCATCATGTCGCCCGTCGAAGCCACCAAGTTCACGCTTCAGCGCCTGAAGGATGGCAAGGAAACCATCTCCGTGACCGGCAACGTCCTGCGCGACTACCTCACCGACCTCTTCCCCATCCTCGAGCTCGGCACCTCCGCCAAGATGCTCTCCATCGTGCCCCTCATGAAGGGCGGCGGCCTGTTCGAAACCGGTGCCGGCGGATCCGCTCCCAAGCACGTCCAGCAGTTCGAAGCCGAAGACTACCTGCGCTGGGACTCCCTCGGCGAATTCCTCGCCCTCGCCGTCTCGCTCGAACACCTCTCCGAGGCCCTCGACAAACCGAAAGCCAAGGTGCTCGCCACCACGCTCGACGAAGCCACCGGCAAGTTCCTCCTCGAGAACAAGTCACCGACCCGCCGCGTGGGTGGCATCGACAACCGCGGTTCACACTTCTATCTGACCCTCTACTGGGCCCAGGCCCTCGCCGCCCAGGACGACGATGCCGACCTCAAGGCCGAGTTCACCCCCATCGCCGAAGCACTCGGCGCCAACGAAGAGAAGATCGTCGCCGAGCTCATCGCCGTGCAAGGGAAGCCCGCCGACGTCGGCGGCTACTACCAGCCGAATGAAGAACTCGCCTTCAAGGCCATGCGCCCGAGCGCGACCCTGAACGAGATCATCGGGTAAGAAGTTTCCTTCCAAGCCCGCGTCTTTGCGACGCGGGCTTTTTATTGGAGCGCGCGACTCCAGTCGCGCGTCGAACCCACCAACCCACTCCAACCAAGGGGCAGGGACCGAAGAGCCAGCAACTAAGCGCCGTCAGGATCTTCGGAGCGCGCGACTCCAGTCGCGCCGAACTTCCAAGGTGCCTCGATGCGCGAGTGGACTCGCGCGCTCCGATCTGCTAGATCAACGGGATCGAACCAGATTCCCCATCCAAGGGTTGGCATCGGCGAGGCTATCTCCCTCACCTCGACATCCCCAATCGAGCCCAAGGGATCACCTTCCGCTTGGCGGACTCAGTGCCGAGAAAGGTCATCGCCCGCTGGAAGGACGAACTCTCCAAGATCGACGATGAGCAAGCCCATGCGCAGATACGAAAGCGCATCAGCGAATACGAAGATGCAGGCGAAGGCGCGTGCTGGTTACGGGATTCATTCAACGCCGAAATCGTCCAAACTGCACTGAAACACTCAGACCAAGAACGCTACAAGCTCCTCGAATGGTGCATCATGCCTAACCACGTTCACGCCCTCATTCGAGTCCATGAGAACCATTCGACGGAACAAATCGTGCGTTCCAGGAAGAACTTCACTGCGAGACGAATCAACCAACATATCGGCAAACAAGGCCGCCTCTGGGAACCTGACTACTTCGACCGCCTGATCCGTGACGAAGAACATCTAGTCCGCGCGACACGCTACATTCGCATGAACCCCGTCAAAGCCGGGCTATGCAAAGCTCCCGAACACTGGCGCTGGAGCAGCGCATGGACTGGCCACTAGGCCGGAGCAGTTTAAGGACTGGCCGCTAGGCCGGAGCGCGTGACTCCAGTCGCGCCGAACTTCCAAGGCCCCTCGATGCGCGAGTGGACTCGCGCGCTCCATGCGTTTTCCATTGCCGGGAGGCGGGCCGAGTCCTCACCATCGCTACCTCAGTATGGACCACCCCATCGGCGCCCCATCTCCTCCCCGCGCATGGGCAGAGATCGACCTCTCCGCCCTTCGACATAACCTCGAGGTCGCACGGGAAATCTCCAGCTGCGCCGTCATGGCCGTGGTTAAGGCCGGTGCCTACGGCCACGAACTCGAAACCGTCGCCCGCACCCTGGCCCAAGCCGACGTTGCCTTCTTCGGCGTCGCCAATGTCGGCGAAGCCCGTCGCATCGCCGATGCCGGCGTGACCACCCGCATCTACCTGCTCGGAGCTACCTGGGCCGACGAACGCGCCGAGATCGTCGCACGCGGATGGACGCCCTGCCTTTCTTCCCTCGATGAAGCCCGCGACTTCGACCAGCTCGCCCAGGCCGCCAACGTACGCCTGAAAGTCCACCTCGCCGTAGATACCGGCATGGGTCGCGGTGGCTTCGTCGCCGACGACCTCCCTCACCAGATGCCGCAGCTTGAAGCTCTCGACGGAATCGAGATCGAAGGCCTCGGATCCCACCTCCCCTCCGCCGATGAGGACGAAACCTTCACCCGTGAACAATTCACCCGCTTCACCAACCTCGCTCAGGCACTCGGCGGTCGCGACCGCTTCAAATGGATCCACCTTTCCAACAGCGCCGGGCTGCTCGGCTACCCAAGCTCCCCCTGCAACCTCGTCCGCCCCGGCTTGATGCTCTATGGCATCTCCCCCCTGCCCAAGTTTCAGGACAAGCTCAAGAACGTGATGAGCCTCAAATCACGAGTCACCCTGATCCGCGAACTCCCCGCAGGTCACGGAGTCTCCTATGGCCGCACCTTCATCACCCAGCGGCCGACCCGCGTCGCCACCATCGGCATCGGCTACGGCGACGGCTACCCGCGTCACCTATCCGGCCAGGGCGCCGAGGTCTGGATCAAGGGCCACCGCCACCCACTCCTCGGCCGTGTGACCATGGACCAGATCATGATCGACGTCACCGACCATGCAGACATCGAAGTCGGCGACGAAGTCGAAGTCTTCGGCCCCCACCTTCGGGTCGATGAAGTCGCCGCGAAAGCCGGCACCATCGCTTGGGAAATCCTCACCGGAATCACTCCACGAGTCGTTCGGGTCCATCACACTGAGTAGCCAGGTTCGGTCCACCTTTAAGCGGTTGGGTGAGACGCCGGGTAGAGCGGAGATGGTTGGCTACGTTGTGACTACGTTCTGTTCCTGCGAGTTCGCCCGCTTGAAATTGAATCGAGCCAAGCACGTTCCATCCATCTTGCTTTTTCGAACGCCGGTCAGAGCCCGAAAGCCGCTGCCGAAAAAACTTAAAGACCACACAGCCACACCGCGTATGGGAATGGATCATGGAATCCACCCAATCAACAAGGCATCCATCCTCCAACCGCCGACACAGTACCTTTGTCTGGGGTTTGGTCACCACCGCAATCCTCTCCATGGGTTCTTTGACAGTTGCCGACAATTCCGAGAATCGTCCTGCTGGTGGGACGGAAGAGGCCGACACCTGGGCTCCAAAGAGCGAAGAGTTGAAACCTCTCTTCATCGACATTCCGGAATTCGATGAGTACCCGAAGGATAAACAGGAAGCATGCCGCGAACTCCCCAATCTGATCACCCATGGATTCTTGTGCTACGGCGTGAATCCGAAGACCGGCAAGGCCTACAGCGGGCGCGTTGAGTTCAGACGCGCTGACGACAAGTATCATCTCGTCGTTAAGAGGCAGATCGGCGATCGTGTCGAGTGGGGCGTTGCACGTTTTCTCTACGTAAGAGGAAGCTCCGAACCAGACGCAAAGCACTCACTTCGCTTGCTCGTAGTCCGGTGGAAGTCTGAGGACGAAGTTCACACCATCCGCTACGAACACATTCACCACCTCAATTCTGATCCGGAGAGCAAGTTTGTGGGTGCCGGCGAAGCACTTCACGAAACGCTCGTCATGGACTCGCTGTAGGAGAACGAGCGAAGATCCGAATCGGATACGTGGCAGGTTCCAACCGTCACCACCAAGATCACCCGGCATGCGGATCCGCATCAGCGGTTCCAATTCGTCACGCCACCTCCGGAGTACCTTTCGGCCCGTTCGGATCGCGAATGGCGACCCGTTGTTTTTCCAAGGCAGGGAACCCTTCGGACATCCTGTCACGCCAGTGTCATCGCCCGAGCACGAGGCCATGAAGGCGGAGTTTGGAGAAGCACGGAGCCTCGGGCGGAGATCATCCCCCTGAAACATAGCTGGAAATGATGGACCAGCCAGCGCCGTCGCGGCGGTGGATGCCCAGAGGGATCGCAAGGAACGCACACCACACTTCGTGGCGAGGAGGACGTCACAACGCCGAGATCTCCATCCTCTCGTGAGCTGCCACGAGAAAGCGTGAGGCAGCAGAATAGCAAAATATGCGGAGTCCTGCGGAGGCGCGGGTGAGCTCTCGTGGCAAAGTGGGTGTAAAGGAGATATAGGATGAAAAGGTGTCTGCCGCGCAGCTCGCGGGCAGCAGTGGCCGAGCGCATTCCATGGCTCGTCACGCCCCCCGCCAAGGGCCTCCGAGACGCCAGGAGGTGCTCGAAGGCCCAAGCGGAAGAACAGGATCACGCCTCGATCCTCCGCTCCCTCCTCATCGCCCCTGCCGGGCCGGTGCCGAACCTGTCCGGCCCCTCTCTCACTTCAACCCACCCCATGTCATGAAGGCTCCCTCCCATTCCCTGAAGCACCCCCTCCCTCCCCTCCGCTCCACCCTCCTGTGGCA
This sequence comes from Haloferula rosea, assembly GCF_016595525.1. Lineage (GTDB taxonomy): Bacteria > Verrucomicrobiota > Verrucomicrobiia > Verrucomicrobiales > Akkermansiaceae > Haloferula > Haloferula rosea. The sequence continues at coordinate 2,109 of NZ_JAENII010000006.1, read as the reverse complement.
TCTGCTCATCGCCTCCCTCGTCGCCATCATACCTCTCAAGGCCGCCCCCTACCCATTCACCGATGACTTCGAATCCGGCGGCAGTGCCTGGACCATGGATGGCTCATGGGGCATCCACACCGGAACCCATTCCTCACCCGCCCATGCCCTGACCGATTCATTCGGGAGCTACTACTTCAGCAGTACCGACACTTCGGCGAGCATGGCGGGCGACATGGACTTCAGCGGTGCCACCCGTCCGACCCTCACCTTCCATCACTCCCACTCCCTTGAGCAGGGCTACGACTTCGGCTATGTGGAAATTTCGACGAACGGTGGAGCAAGCTGGTCCACGCTCACCAGCTTCACGGGCTCGGAGGTCATCATGCACAAGGAGCAGATCGACCTCTCCCCCTATGTCGGTGAAGCCACGGTCCGCCTCCGCTTCCGACTGTTCACCGACGCATCCGTGGTCTTGGACGGCTGGACCATCGACGATGTGGTGGTCGCCGAGGCACCCACTCCAGTCATCCTCTCCTCACCCACCGCCCCAGGGATCGGCCGGAATCACGTCGATCTCGACTGGACATCCTCCACGGATCCCGACTTCGCCGCCTACATCGTGATCCGTGCCCTGAATGCCAGTACCCCTTGGCAGGAAGCCACCGAGCTGACCCGGATCACCCATCCCGCCCAGGTGGCATGGACGGATCCCGCCTGCAGCCCGAAGACCCACTATCACTACTACGTGGTTGTCGAGAACACGCTCGGTCTGCGCACTCCCAGCAACCTTGCCAGCGCCCTGACCCTTCCCGGCATGGACTTTCCGTTCATCGATACCGGTGAAGGCGGTCCGGCCACCTGGATCGCGGATGCCCCATGGGCACTGACGGAAGAAGATGCCGCCAGCGCAACCCACAGCTGGTCGGACTCTCCCGGTGGGGACTACTCCAGCGGTATCGCCGGCCAGGCACTGACCCTGTCCGCACCCCTCGACCTTACCGGCACCAATTCTCCCGCTCTCTCATTCCTCCATCGTTTCGCTCTTGGCAGCGGCGACAGCGCTCAGGTCGAGGTGTCGACCAACGACGGAGTCTCATGGAACACGCTGGCCAGCTTCACCGGCAACTCCCCGGGTAGCGGGTGGCAACCCGTCGGTCTCTCGCTCGATGCCTACAAGGCCTCCTCGGTTCTCGTCCGCTTCCGGCTCACCACCGACGCCACCGGTGTCGCCGATGGTTGGCACCTCGACGAGATCTCCATCGCGGAATCCCCTGATGCCATCAATCCCCCTCTCGCGAGCGAGATCGGATCCTCCTCGGTGCGCGTCAGCTGGACCGCCAGTCCTCACCCTCAGGTCGTCAAGTACCTCGTCATGCGTTCCCCCACCTCCGGGGTCGGTCTTCACTCAACCATCGCAGGAGAGGTGGCTGCCGATGAACCCATGACCTTTGTCGACACCGGTCTCTCCCTGGACACCGACTACTTCTACCGGATCTTCGCGGTTACCAGCTACCAAACCTACTCGGCTCCCTCCGCGTTCGAGCTTCCCATCCATACTCTCAGCAATCCAGCACCATGGAACGAGGACTTCGAGGCTCCACTCGCCAACTGGGTTTCCGGCGTCAGTAGTGGCACCGACCTTTGGGCAGCAAGCTCGGAGGATTCCCATGATGGCACCCACTGCCTCACCGACTCCCCCAACTCCTCCTACTCCGCCAGCCAGGATACGTGGATGGAAACTTCCGTGGATCTCAGTGCCGCCGACTGGCCCATCCTCACCTTCTGGGACCGCCTCGATCTCGGCACGGGTGACTGGGTTCGAATTGAGATCGAGTCTCCCAACTATCCAAGCGTACACGTCTACGGCGCCTACGAAGGAGGACATGATGCGTGGCAGCAGCAGCGCATCGACCTCTCACGCTGGGTCGGCTCAACCAACGTGAAACTCCGCTTCAGGTTGTCCTCCAACAGCGACGGGAACCTTGGAGCAGGTTGGAAGATCGATGCCCTTTCAGTAACTGAGAATCCTGAAAAGGACACGCCGGCCACCCTGCCGATCGAAGAGGACTTCGAGTCCGACATCCAGCAGAACTGGCTCGCCGCCGGCTGGCACACCGAGACCGATCC
>NZ_JAENII010000069.1 GCF_016595525.1 Haloferula rosea | reverse complement strand
AAGTGGGGAGAGGCTCCGCTTGCTTTTGGGGATGCGCGACAGCGTCACGCGGTCCGGTTTTGGCTTCCTACTCGCTGGCATCGCTTGGCCCCTGATCCCTAAGTCCCTGACCCCTTGGTCCGAGTGGGGTGGTGGGTGTTGTAGAGGTGGGGAACCGCGAAAGGGGCGCGAAAGGGGCGCTCCGCATGCTCTGTGGTCGGTGAGTGGGAAGTGAAAAGTAGAAAGTAAAAAGTAAAAAGTGGAAAGTGGGGAGAGGCTCCGCTTGCTTTTGGGGATGCGCGACAGCGTCACGCGGTCCGGTTTTGGCTTCCTACTCGCTGGCA
>NZ_JAENII010000068.1 GCF_016595525.1 Haloferula rosea | reverse complement strand
TACACGGTCATCGAGCGACTGGCGGAATGGGTCAGGCGGAGGGTGCGGTTGTACTACTGGAAGCAATGGAAGCAGCCGCGCACGCGCCGCCGCCAACTCCTCGCCTTGGGCATCGCCCCGGACGAGGTGCACAAGGCGTCGCGGAGCCGAAAAGGCTACTGGCGCATGAGCCAAATGTCACTGGTGCGGCACGCATTGAACAACCGTTGGCTTGAGGAACAGGGGGTGCCTGACATGAGGGCCGTCTGGATCAAGCTTCACTACGGGCCTCATGCCCGAGTCTGATTGGAACCGCCCTGTACGGAGCCGTACGCAGGGTGGTGT
>NZ_JAENII010000067.1 GCF_016595525.1 Haloferula rosea | reverse complement strand
TTCTGCGAAGGACGACTGAAACTGGTGGTCAACCGCGCCAAAAGCCGCTGCACCCGGCTGGGCTTCTGCGAATTCCTCGGCTATGCCATGGATCTCAAAGGGCGGCTGGTGTGGACAGGCAAGGCGCTGCACCGCTTCAAGCAGCGAGTGCGGGAAATCACCCGTCGCAACCGGGGACACCGAGTGCAGGACATCATCGATGAACTGCGCAAGTATGTCCTCGGCTGGCTCAACTACTACAAGCTCAGTTGCACCTACACGGTCATCGAGCGACTGGCGGAATGGGTCAGGCGGAGGGTGCGGTTGTACTACTGGAAGCAATGGAAGCA
>NZ_JAENII010000066.1 GCF_016595525.1 Haloferula rosea | reverse complement strand
GGGTGTTGACTCCACCCAGACGTCCGTAGCGATACGCCATACTGTTAACGGAATCCACCTCGAAGAAATTGTTCAGTCCGCTATCCAAGCCAGTGAAGGCCAGAAATGTGCTTTCTCCAGTGGCAACGTCGAAGATCGAAATTGCAGTACCAGAGGAACTTAACAACTGGCCATTGTAGACGGCAAAGGGATCTCCACCGTAGGAAACGGTTTCGGCAGTACCGGTGAGCAGGCTGACTGTGCTCAGGGTGTTGACTCCACCCAGACGTCCGTAGCGATACGCCATACTGTTAACGGAATCCACCTCGAAGAAATTGTTCAGTCCGCTATCCAAGC
>NZ_JAENII010000065.1 GCF_016595525.1 Haloferula rosea | reverse complement strand
TCAGTCCCGTTTTTCAAGCATTGACGCCGCCCGGCTGGATTGGCTAGCTTTTCGCCATGGCCCGCCCCCTCCGCTACGAAGCCGCTGGAGCCGTCTACCATGTGATGGCGCGTGGCGAGGGCGGCAAGGATGTGTTTGAGGACGATACGGATCGGACGGTGTGGTTGGCGCGCTTGGGCGAGGTCTGCGGCAGCTACGGTTGGCGGGTGCACGCCTGGGTGATGATGGGGAACCATTTCCATCTGTTGATCGAGACGCCCGAGCCGAATCTGGTGGCCGGAATGAAGTGGTTCATGGGGGTGTTTTCCCAAGGATGGAACCGGCGCAGGAAGCGCCGGGGGCATGTGTTCCAGGGGCGCTACAAGGCGGTGGT
>NZ_JAENII010000064.1 GCF_016595525.1 Haloferula rosea | reverse complement strand
AGGGGTGGCGTGTAGTTTCCCCCCCGCCGCACCAAAGGGAGCGGCGCGAGAGACGAGAGTCGATCGGAGCTTTGAGTTGGCCTGCGGGTTGGTTCGGACGGTTCGATCGGCTTTTTAGTCCCCTCGGAAGAAGATCTTTTACAGCATTGGCTCGGCGTCTAGGTCGATGAGGGAGCGCTCTTACGTGAGTGTTTTTTGAATCGGGACGGAGATTGTCGAGTGGAGAGGAATAGACTAAATTGTGTGCTGCGCTGTCGGGAATCGGAAGACTCCTGGTAGTGCGGTTGAAGCAGGAAGGATGCCTTCGGGCTGATAAACTGTTTCGAGGTCAATTTTACGTCATGGAAACATGACGATACGTTTTTTACGGAGA
>NZ_JAENII010000063.1 GCF_016595525.1 Haloferula rosea | reverse complement strand
AGGGGTGGCGTGTAGTTTCCCCCCCGCCGCACCAAAGGGAGCGGCGCGAGAGACGAGAGTCGATCGGAGCTTTGAGTTGGCCTGCGGGTTGGTTCAGACGGTTCGATCGGCTTTTTAGTCCCCTCGGAAGAAGATCTTTTACAGCATTGGCTCGGCATCTAGGTCGATGATGGGAGCGCTCTTACGGGAGTGTTTTTTGAATCGGGACGGAGATTGTCGAGTGGAGAGGAATAGACTAAATTGTGTGCTGCGCTGTCGGGAATCGGAAGACTCCTGGTGGTGCGGTTGAAGCAGGAAGGATGCCTTCGGGCTGATAAACTGTTTCGAGGTCAATTTTACGTCATGGAAACATGACGATACGTTTTTTACGGAGA
>NZ_JAENII010000062.1 GCF_016595525.1 Haloferula rosea | reverse complement strand
AGATCACCATTCCGAAAAACGCGCGCTGCCGACCCCAAAACCGCCTCAAATCAGAAACCGCCCCCATGACTCACCGCTGTTTTGGACAGCAGTGAGGATTGATCCAAAAGGGGTCAGTCCCGTTTTTCCAGCATTCGCTCACAATCCTTCAACATTCTACCCAGCCTTTTCTCTTCCCTGACTCGCCTCACAGCCCGTGTCACATTTCCCTCTGTCCCCATTCCGAGGCGATCCGCCACCCAGGCATTCCGCACTCCTGTCCGCGCCCGGATCAGACTCGCCAGCACTGCCTTCTCATCGAGCCAGCGGCCACGCCCCACCAGATCCTTCGCTTTCAGCGGCAATCTCATCCACTCCAGCCCCGCCTTCGCCAGGCGCTCCGC
>NZ_JAENII010000061.1 GCF_016595525.1 Haloferula rosea | reverse complement strand
CTTCCCCATCTCTTCAGCCCATTCCGACAAAGGGGTCAGGGACTGAGGGATCAGGGGCCAAGCGATTCCAGCGAGTAGGGAGCCAAACCCGGACCGCGTGACGCCGTCGCGCATCCCCCACTTTCCACTTTCCACTTTCTCCTTTTTCCTTTTTCCTTTTTCCTTCCCACTCACCAACCGCAGAGCATGCGGAGCACCCATTCCGCGCCCCTTTCGCGCTTCCCCATCTCTTCAGCCCATTCCGACAAAGGGGTCAGGGACCGAGGGATCAGGGGCCAAGCGATGCCAGCGAGTAGGGAGCCAAAACCGGACCGCGTGACGCCGTCGCGCATCCCCCACTTTCCACTTTCTCCTTTTTCCTTTTTCCTTTTTCCTTCCCACTCACCAACCGCAGAGCATGC
>NZ_JAENII010000060.1 GCF_016595525.1 Haloferula rosea | reverse complement strand
CTTGTGTATGCCCATCATGGGCGGGAACCAAAAGGGGTTCAAGTCCCCTGTGTGATGAAACGATGAAAGAAGAAAGCACTACCAGAAGCCAACTGCGTGAGGGTGACCGAGCGTGGGAAAGCAGGCTATGGCAAAGCCATCAGGCGATGAACAAGAACCTCCTACGAGGCCGTCAGGGACGGGTGAGCCGGCACAACACGGCGAAGCCATTCGTTTCCTCCCTGCAGGTAAAGGAGGCGCTTGGGTGGCGGAGGTTCCCGCTCTTATGTGGGGAGGCCTCGTCGGCATGCGGGAGTCCTTCGGGCTCCAGCGCGACGTGCGGCAACGCCCGTCGTGACCGGCGAGGAGTCAGCAGAGGCCATAGTAGTTGGAGAAACGAGCCGGAGTGCGCGAAGCACAGCAAAGTGGCCGGA
>NZ_JAENII010000005.1 GCF_016595525.1 Haloferula rosea | reverse complement strand
AGATCACCATTCCGAAAAACGCGCGCTGCCGACCCCAAAACCGCCTCAAATCAGAAACCGCCCCCATGACTCACCGCTGTTTTGGACAGCAGTGACCCCTTTCACTTTTACTACTGACCCCTTTTACTACTGACCCCTTTTACTACTGACCCCTTTTACTACTAAAGGTGTGTCCTTCTACAACGACGCTACTGTTTGCCTGGCAAGTTATTCAGCGCATTAAAATACTCCGTCCTAGCAATATTAAAATCAGCTAACGTTTTGATTTCTTTTCCCCGAAAACCAAATGAGGAAAGCACTTCCGTTTCCACCAGCGCATCGAACGAATCATCATCTTTGATGTGAAATATTTGATTACGCCTCTCTGGCGGAAGCGAAGCATAAGCGTATTTCGCCATGTCTAGGTGAGTCTGATTGATCTTCTCATAATCTCGTTGATACAAAAACAACGGAAAATAGTTCTCTATGATAGAGAAGTTAATCATCTCTACAACTTCAGGATCAACCTCAACACCTTCTTCGGCAATTTTGATTCTGAGAGCCCTTGAGGTTCGATACCACAAGTTTATCTGATCCTCTTTCACTCCATTCGGTATTACGGCCAGTGATGAGCCACCTGCAACTGGCGCTCTTTTGTCGCAGGAGCTAGTGCACATTAGAAGCGACAATAAGCCAAAAAATAGACTGGTTTTCATTGAATAAATCATTGCCCGCACAGCTTTCTGCAGCGTTGGCATTCTCTAAGGATCAGCCTCGCTCCATATTTACTAAGACCCGAATACAGCTCCTCATCCGTAGGTAAAGGATTAACCTCACCCCAACCATCATTGATTTCATTTACTTCTAAATCCGGATCAAAGTCATAAGGCTTCAAAATCATATCCTCCACCCATTCAACTGGTTTGACTTTAACCTCTTTCCCATAAGAATCCTGACAGCAGCATCCACACTCGAATCCACCAACGATAGCAAGTTGATACTGTACCGGAGGACTCGTCACGAGATCCGCGCCAACTTCAAGCGCCTTATTTAAGATATCATAGAGCTCTGCAGCAAGCTTATGCCCCGCAAGCTTCAATAGCTTCTTATTTGCTTCATCAAGGTCACGATTCACTTGAGTCCGCCCCAACAACTCGTAAGCGATGCCTAGCTCATATTCAAAATCAATACAAGTAACTAGATCAACTGTCCCTTCCCAGTCATCGGGGTCAAGTCCAAGCAAATCCCAGCTATTCACCCCGTCGTTGTTTACAAAACCATACAGGTTCACCCCGCCTCTCTCCCCGATGGGGTCCCTAGATGGCCAAAAAGAGACCCGTTGGCCGGGGCGTCGGCGGTGTTGCCTTCGCGGCCGTGCGGCGGGTGCATCGTAGGCGTAGAACGATGACAGGCAGGTGGAGATCATGACCTGAGGGATAGCGAAGTTCCTTGGTGCTACCAAGCAAAACACGCCGGCGGATGCCGGCGTGTTTGGAAGGGATTGGGGATGAAACGTAGCCTTAGGCGGGCGCACCGACGACGTCTCCGGCAAGCGGTCCATCGTCGCCTTTCTCGGTCGATTCTTCCTTGGGCTCGGTCTTCTTCTTCGGCTCTTCGTCGGGAAGGGTCGGAGGTTTGGGCGAGCTCGGCGGATTTTTCATTTCGCCATATTTGATGATGTCGTCGATGTGGCTTCCTTCGAGGGTCTCGTATTCGAGGAGGGCCTCGGCGATCTTCTCGAGGGTTTCGCGCCGCTCGGAAAGCATGCGTTTGGCCTCGGTGTAGGCGCGGTCGATGACGCGCTTGATCTCGGCATCGATCTTCTGGGCGGTGGCCTCGGAGTAGTTCCGCTGCTTGGAGATATCGCGTGCGAGGAAGACTTCTCCTCCTTCGCCGGCGCCGTATTCGACCATGCCGAGTTCGTCGCTCATGCCCCATTCGCAGACCATCTGGCGGGCGAGGTGGGTGGCTTGGCGGATGTCGCCGGACGCACCACTGGTGACATCTCCGAAGATGAGTTCTTCGGCGACGCGGCCACCCATGGTGACGACGAGTTGTTCGACGCCCTGACGTTTGTGGAAGTGGTATTTGTCTTCCTTCGGCAGGTGGAAAGCGGCGCCGAGGTAGGGTCCGCGTGGAATGATGGTGACCTTGTGCAGCGGATCAACGTGCTCGAGGATGGCGAGCAGGATGGCGTGGCCGGCTTCGTGGTAGGCGGTGGTCTTTTTCTCGTCTTCGCTGAGGGCGAGGCTGCGGCGTTCGCGGCCCCAGCGGACCTTGTCGCGGGCTTCCTCCATCTCGGCGATGGTGACGGCGCTCAGCCCCTTGCGTGCGGCGAGCAGGGCGGCTTCGTTGATGAGGTTGGCGAGTTCGGCACCGGAGAAGCCGGGGGTGCCGCGGGCGATGACGGCGAGGTCGGTGCCGGGGGCGAGTTTGATTTTCTTCACGTGTACTCCGAGGATCTGCTCGCGTCCCTTGACGTCGGGCAGGGACACGGTGACCTGGCGGTCGAAACGGCCGGGACGCAGGAGGGCGGGATCGAGCACGTCGGGGCGGTTGGTGGCGGCGATGATGATGATCCCTTCCTGGGTATCGAAGCCGTCCATTTCGACGAGGAGCTGGTTGAGCGTCTGCTCGCGCTCGTCGTGCCCGCCGCCCATGCCATGGCCACGGTGGCGGCCGACGGCATCGATCTCATCGATGAAGATCAGGCAGGGTGCGTGTTTCTTGCCCTGCTCGAACATGTCGCGCACGCGGGATGCACCGACACCGACGAACATTTCGACGAAGTCGGAGCCGGAGATGGAGAAGAAGGGAACGTCGGCCTCACCGGCGATGGCGCGGGCGAGAAGGGTCTTGCCGGTGCCGGGTGCGCCGACCATGAGGACGCCTTTCGGGATGGAGCCTCCGAGTTTCTGGAATTTTCGCGGGTCGCGCAGGAAGTCGACGATCTCCCAGAGTTCTTCCTTGGCTTCCTGGATGCCGGCGACGTCCTTGAAGGTGACCTTGTTGTGGTCGCGGGTGAGCATCTTGGCCTTGCTCTTGCCGAAGGACATGGCGCCGCGGCCTGCGGACTTCATCTGCTGACGGAAGAGGAAGAAGAGCAGCAGGACGATGAGGATGACGGGCAGGAAGGTCAGCAGGATCTTGCCGACCATGTCGCTGTTGCGCACGTACTTGGCATTGGCGTCCTTGAGGAGCTTGCGCAGCTCGGCATCCTGCAAGTACATGGAGGTCTTCACCTCGAACTGGGTGAACTGGGCGGCGTCTTCCTCGGCCGGGGTATCGATGCGTGGGATCTCGGCACGGCCGACGAGCATGGCGTCGTACGGGGTGGTGTAGAGGGTCAGCGGGGTGGTCGGGTCGTCGGCCTTGATGAAATCGCTGGCTGCGTAGCGACGCAGTTCCTTGAGGGTCAGGACACGGCTGGTGGCATCTTCTTCGACGGTGTCGAGATCTTCGACCTGGACGCGCTTGGGCAGGGCTTGGCCGAGGACTTCCTGGACTTCGATTTCCAGCGGGGTGCGGCGACCGAAGGTGAACTGGAAGGCCTGGGACTCGGTCGGCACGCCCTCGAGCTTGGGAGCGGGGCGCATGAAGCCGCTGATGGTGGCATCGGAGCTGGCTTCGGCGGTCTCGACCTTGAGGCGGTGCTGGTCGCTGTTGAGAACGACGAGGCCTTGGTCATACTTTTGGCGGAAATCCTCGTAGCTGAGTTTCTCGATCTTGGCGCTGCCGAGGTCCTTGAAGAAGGCCAGGCTCAGGATCATGAGGGCGGCGCCGAGGAAAATGGCGAGGCGCCAGTTGAAACCGGGGGCGTCGTTCGGGCCGCGTTGGCCGGAAGGGCCCTGCGGAGGACGTTGTTGGGGCGATTCGGACATGATGAAACGTGTAGGGCCCTCATTTTCAGGCCGCGCGGGAGCTTAGCACTGATCTTGCCTGAGGGCAAAGGCCGGGGATGCTAGCTCCGGCTTGGGGAAAGGAAACCCCATTTTTTGCCCGAGGCTCTTGCCCCGGGACGGTCCATCGGGGAGCATCCCGGGAATGCCACCCGCGTCCAGCGATTCTCCCGAACCCGAGCAGGCACCGCGCCGGCCCAGCTCAAGCTGGTGGCGACCGCGGTCGAAGACCTACGCGAGCAACCGCGTGCTCGGGATGATGGTGGATGCTTTCGCGGGATTCGCGACCCTGGATGGCAAGCTGGATCCGGGCGAGGCGGACCTGATCCTGGACCTCCTGCGGAGCGCCTACCCGGAGGCGGACCACAGCTGGCTGGCACGCCGGGTGCAGCGCGCGGTGAGAAACCCGCAACCTCTGGCCAATACGGCGGCCGAGCTGCGCGAGCTGCTCGATGACCCGGAAAAGATGGCGGTCGGCCTGCAGCTCTACACGCTGGTGGATGCGGTCGGGCGCACGGAACGCAGTCGCTCGGCCTTCGAGGTATTCATGCGGCGGCTGGGGCGACCGGACCACGCCCACCAGATCCTGGACGAAATGGGCGGCCTGCCGCTTGGCTCCCCGGTCGGTTTCGAACGCATCATCTTCGCCCGTCACCCGAATGCCGATGTGCAGCTCCCCGAGGAGGCGAGCGAGCATGGCTTCCGGGTGTATCGGGCCGGCGGGCTCATCCTCGTCCGCAATACGGGCAACATGCCGCTCTGGGTGCGGGGTCGCTCGCTGGAACAGGGGCAGTTCCTGCGCATGCGGGCACGTCAGCAACTGGTGGTGCCGGGGTGGACGCTCACCTGTGAGGACCTGATCTTTTTCCTCAACGTGGCGTTGACGGGGAATCACTCGACGATCTTTCTGGCGATGACCGATGAGGGGTGGATCAGCGAGCGAAGCCGCAGCCGCCAGAGCACCCTGCGCATCCGGTTCGGACTCAGCGCCGAGGTCGAGGCGCTGAAGCCGACTGCGACCGTGATCTCGGGGCATGGCTCGCTGGTGCCGAAGAAGCCACGCACCTGCGCCCACCATGACCGACTGTCGGGGGAACGTGGGTTTTCAGCCTCGCTGGATGCGCTGCGGCGCCGGGCGGCGGAGGCGGGTGGTAGATTCCGGCTGAATGCCGACCAGCGGGATTTCCGCATCTCGAATGATCCGGCGGTCCTTGATCGCGGCGACCTCCTGATCAGCCCGGGCATGGCACCGAGGGTGGTGCTGCGAATCCGATTCGATCCCGAGCGCGGTCGCGGTGACGTCTTCATCCGTGAAGCGGCGGGCCCGGTCCTCGCCGATGGATTCCCGGTGCGGACGTCCGCCGAACTGCATGAAGGATCGCTGATCCGGCTGTCGCAGACGCAGGCGCTGCGCTGCCGCTTCAACGAAGGGATCATCAACGAGGAGAAGAACCTGCTGGAAACGCTGCGGGTGCAGGACCTGATCCATGATTTCGGTCCGGATGCCCGGGCCCTGGACAACATCAGCTTCGAGGTGCGGCGGGGCGAGATGATGTGCATCATCGGCCCCAGTGGCAGTGGCAAGAGCACGCTGATGGCGATCATCGCGGGTCATCGCAAGCCGACCCGGGGTCAGATCCGATTCAATGACGCCTCACTCTACAACAACCGCGAGGAGCTGATTCCTTTCGTCGCCAGCATGCCGCAGGAGGAGGCGCTCAACCCGCAACTCACGGTGCGTGAGCACCTCAGGCACGCGACGACGATCCGGCGTGCCTCGCTGTCGAGAAGCGAGATCGAACGCCGGACCGACGGCATCCTCGCGGAACTCGGGCTCCAGGGCTTGAGCCGTCGGCGCGTCGGTGCCCCGGGCGAGAAGGCGCTCAGCGGCGGCGAGCGAAGCCGGCTCAACCTCGGGCTCGACCTCGGCAGCGCGGCCGAGTTGTTCCTTTTCGACGAACCCATCTCGGGGCTTTCCTCGAAGGACTCCGAGCACGTGGCCGAAACGCTACGCTCGCTCGCGCGCGACAAGATCGTGATCGCATCGCTTCACCGTCCGGGGGCCAATGTACTACGTTTGTGCGACAAGGTGCTGCTGCTGGACAACGGCGGAAGGCTTGCCTACTTCGGCTCGCCGAGCGGGATGATCGATTACTTCCGCGCGGCGGCGGACGAACACGACATCCCCCACCCCGCGGTCGATGCCAACGGCCCGCTCGGCGCGGACTTCGTCTTCGACATCCTCGAAACCCCACTGGCCCAGATCGGCGGCGGCCAGAACCCGGTCGGCGCGCGGCGTTTCCCACCGAACTTCTGGCAGGAACGCTTCGAAAGTCGGGTCCTGATCCACTCGCTGGATGCGCCGGCACCTCCGTCCCGCATCGAGTCGCTGCCCAACCTAACGGACAGCAAGTCCGGTGGCTTCTACTCCGGTCGCCACCGCCTGCGCGAAGGCATCCGCGTGTTCCACACGCAGCTCTTCCGGTCGCTGCTTTCCAAGGTCCGGAACCGGGGCACGCTGTATGCCACGCTGATCGAAGCCCCACTGCTTGCCGCGCTGATCGCCATCACCCTGCGGTCGTCTCCGGAGGGCGCGTATGAGTTTTCCACCGCCCTCCACATCCCCGCCTATCTCTTCCTTTCGGCCACGGTGGCGATGTTCCTCGGGCTCACCAACTCGGCGACCGAGATTCTCCGCGACCGGCCGATGCTGCGTCGCGAGCGCAACACCCGGCACAGCCCGATCCTCTACGTGGCGGCCAAGTTCGCCGCGCTCGCCGCGGTGGCGATGGTCCAGTGCTTCATTTACACCTTGGTCGGCCACCGGATCCTCGAAATCCACGGCACCCTCGCCGACCAGTGGCAATGGATGAGCCTCACGGCCTTCAGCGGGACGGCGCTGGCGCTTCTCGTCTCCGCGCTGGTCCGCACCGAGCGTGCCGCGCTGACCGCGGTGCCCCTGCTGCTGGTGCCGCAGATGCTCCTCGCCGGAGCGCTGGTCCCCTTCCGCGAAATGAACCGCGGCCTGTTCGAGGACGCGGGAATCGAGCGCGAACGAGGCGGCGTCCCGGTTCCGGCCCGGCTCATGCCGCTCCGTTTTGCTTACGAGGGAATGGTCGTCACGCAGGCGACCCGCAATCCCTTCGACCTCGAACGCATCCGTATCCAGCGCCGGGTCGACACCATCAAGGCCATGCCGCCACCGCTCGATGAGATCACCAACGAGCGGTTCGACATCATGAAGACGGCTCTGCAGGCACTGGTCGGGGCTGACGCCACCAATCCGAAGGAGGCCCGCCTGCTTGCCGAGCGTCTCACCGCCATCGCTCGCGGCGGCACCCGCTTGGAATTGGAGTCGCTCGATATCCGACCGGATTCCCCCGATGCCCAACCGCTGTCGGACTACTTCGTCAATCGCCGCATCGAACTCCTCGTCGAGGAAGCGAAGAGCTTCCGCAATGACTACCGAAACGTGGAACTGGGACGCCGGACCGACATCTTCCTGGCCCTGAAAAAGCCGTGGGGATCGCAGGACGTGCCGACCGTCTATCTGGCCGCGGTCACTCTGGGTGGCACCAGCATTCTCGCGCTGGCCATCACCAGCCTGGCGCTGATCATCCAGAACCGGCGGACCAGTTAGACCGCTAATTTCACCGACGCTCCGGGCGCAGCGACTGCTCGAGTCCGCGGGCGATGGCATCGACGGCGGCCGCCTCGAGGGGCTTCGGCAGGACCGTCCCCAGCACCAGCGAGCCGAAGTCCGTGCGCACCGGGACGACGGCAAGGTACGAATCCGAGCCAATCTTCACGTGGACATTGCCCGCACCGCCATCCGCGGGCCGGTAGGCCTGGGCCAGACTGCGGGCGAGGAAATGGAGTTTCCCATAGACGGGATCATCGACGACCGGGTTGCCATCGCGATCGAGCACGAACATCCCCCGGGCATCCACCTTCTCGGCCAGCCACTGACGGAAGCGCTCCATGCGGGCGACCAGTGGCCCCCGTTCACCGGAAGATTCCAGCGGGCGCGACTGGGCGGCTTTGCCCGGCTGGTTGATCAGGAAAGGTTTGGGTTCATCGTCGGAGTGACGGGTCACGACCGGCACAGCCTGAGCGTGGAACGCTTCAGCGGACTCAGCTTGGCGGGCCGGCTCCGGCCCCACGGCTTGCGACGCTTCCACTTTCGGCATCGGGCGATGGGACTCTGCCGGGGCCTCGGGAGCAGGAGTCGGCTCGGGTCGGTGCTCCTTGCCCTCGATGAATCCTTCGAAACCCGGACCGAAGCCCGGATCTCCGGTCTGATTGGGAACCCCCTGGCCTGGCGGAGCCGTCAACTGACGAGCCAGGCGTCGCACGGCATCCGCATCAATCCATGGTTCGATCGGATCCATCGGCTCAATTCACGATCTTCGCCTCAATCTCAGCGCGCAGGGCATCGAACACCGCAAGGGCGCCGGCACCTTCTTCCATCACGCCCACCGGCAGGCCACGGGCGCTTGCCTTCACGAAAAGCGGATCCCGTGGCACCAGCGTCCGGAGCACCAGATCGGGAGGAAGCAGATTGCGTAGCGCGCTGACCGATTCGCGGCTCTCTTCCATGTCCTGCTGGACCATCGTGAGCACGACTCCCAGCACGACCATGCTCGGGTGAATCACGCGCAGCCGATTCAGCCCCTCGAGCATCTTCGGCACGGAACGGATCCCCAAGGGCTCGGCCTGCTGCGGCACCAGCACCGCGTGACTCGAGCAAATGATGTCAGCCGTCAGACCAAACAAGCCCGCGGGCGTGTCGATCAGGCAAACATCGAATCCGCGCGCCTCGACCGTCCGCAGGAAGGCACGCACACGCGACAGCCCTGCCCCCGTCGGAGCACCGCCGACCTCGTAGTCACCGGCCTGCCCGCTGGCGACCAGCGAGAAGGTTTCGAGCCGGGTCGGAACCAGCAGGCGCTCGAACGGAATCGCCGGATCGGCAATGAAATCGTAGAAGCCGGAAAGCAAGCGCGACTGGCGTGTCAGTGACAGACCGACCGACCCTTGGGGGTCGGCATCGACCAACAGCGTCTTCAGACCAGCACGCGCAAAGGCATGGGCCAAATTGATGGAGACAGTGGTTTTTCCCACCCCGCCCTTCTGACTTGAAACGGCAATACTGATCACGTGCTTACCCTGGGGAAATCTGGCGTGAGCCTAGCTCCCACTGTGGGGGGAGAAAGCCTTTTCTGCATGCTGGACAGCCGCCCCATGTCCAGACCAACCTGAAGCCACCCCCGATGTTTCCGTTTCGACCCATCCTTCTCCTGCTCCCGCTCGGCATCCTCCTGCCGTCGTGTGAACAGCAATCCGCCAAGGCCGAGGCCAAACCGGAGCCCATCATCCACGAGGACCTCGGGGACAATCAACTGCCCGGAGCTCCCTCGACCTTCCTCGCCGCGGCCGACCAATCGCCGGTCCATTGGCAACGGTGGGATCCGGACATCCTCACCAGGGCCAAGGATTCGCAGCGACTCATCTTTGCCGTGATCGGCTCGTCGCGCTACCCCGGATGCTTCGAAGCAATGCGGGTGATCGATGATCGCGCCTCGATCGTCCGCCGACTCAACGATGAATTCGTGCCCGTCCTCGTCGACCTGGACATCTGCCGTGAGACCAGCCTTCTCGCCTCCATCCTCAGCCCTGAGACCGGTCAGGCCGTCTCGTTCCCCTTCTTCCTCGTGATCTCCCACGAAGGAGCCCCGGTCACCTGGCAACCCCTCCAGTATTCCTCACCGGAGGACGTCCTCGACTTCTTCGACAACTCACTCGATGTGATCAGCCGGCTGTGGAACGACCCGGAGTATGTCCTCAGCGACAGCGCGAGCAAGATCCAGCTGCGGAAGTCGCGCCTTCCCAAACCCGATCCACGGGTCAACGAACCTGAGGATCGCCTCGTCGCCTTTCAGACCGGGATTCGTCGGATCAACAGCTTCTACGACGAAGACATTCAGACACTTGCCGGCGCCGGCGGACTCTTCCCATTCGGCCTGCTGGACGCCCTGGCCCTGGCCAGCACCTCCGACGCCCTGCCGGAGAGCACCACGGAAAAATCTCAGGAAGCCCTGAACGGCATTCTTGGCGAGCTTCTCAACAGCGCCATGATCGACCCGCTGGATGGCGGCATCTACCCCTCCCGGCGTGGCAACAGCTGGAACCTCCCATCGTTCCATAGGAATTGCGCGACCCAGGCAAGAGCCGCCCGGGTCTTCGCGCGGATACACTCGCTCACCGGCCACCCCGGCGCCCTCGAGGTCGCACGCAAAGCCGTCAGATTCGCCGAGGCGAACTACCGGACCCAGGATGGATTGTTCAGCCTAACAGGCAAGCCAGCGAGTGCGCCGGACCTCGAGTGGCTGTGGACGGAAGAACAACTCAAGTCCACCCTCAGCGAGAACGAGTTCAACCTGTGGAAGCAACTTTCGGACATCCGCTCGCTCGGCAACCTCCCCAGCGAAGCCGCTCCAACAGGTCGGCTGTTTCGACTCAACTCACTCCGCATCCAGCGCCCCCTGAACCAAGCCGCGGAACGGGCGGGACTCAGCCGGAACGAAGCATCGACCCTCTTCGAATCCGGCCGCAAGAAGTTGCTCAAGGGCCGCGACAGCCGCATGGCGCCACCCCGCCCCGACAGCAATCCATCGGCCTCCGCGAACTTCCGCATGGTGTCGGCTTACAGCGCCCTCTTCACCGCCACCGGTGACCGCAGCTACCTCGATCGGGCTCTGGCGCTCGGCAAGAAGTGCCGCACCGCATTCGCGGGCACCCGCTTTCTCAACGAGCGCCCTGGAGAAAGCGCGGAGGTGATGAGCGACGGCAGGGCCTTCACTTACACCCTGGCCACCCAGGCCGCGCTGGACCTCGGCGCGATCACGCTGGAAGACGAGTGGTATCAGTGGGCCCGCGACATGAGCACGCTGCTCGGAGAGCATTTCATCATCGATGGGGAGCGCCTCGTCGAAGCCCGTGAAGCCTCACGGGTCGTCGACCTGAACTTCGAGGATCGCATGATGACCTTCGGTGAGTCGACCTCCGGCTTGCTGCGCATCAACCTCGTGCGCTTGGGTGCCCTCGGCTTCCAGATCCCCCCGGCCCTGAGGCCGTGGGCCGAATCCCTGCCGGACCTCCGGAGCTACCCGATTGTGCACACCGATGTCTTGCGGGCCCTTGCCCTGGAAACCGGGAACGCCATCATCGTCGTCGGCAACAAGGCCCCCGCCGAAATGCGTGAACGGGTGTCGACACTGCCCTTGGAGTGCTACGTTAGACGGGATTCCGAAACCGCCGGAGATGCCATCGAAGTCCGGATGGCCGATGGCTCCCGCCAAACCGTGACTTCGCTCGACCAATTGCAAGCGCTGGTAGAGGGACAAAATTGAAGTGATTTCCGCTGGCCCACCCGCTCGGAACCTCGCTAGGTTTGCGGCGATGAAACCCGCAGTAGCACTACTCTTCCCTGCGCTGATCGCGCTTTGTCCCGCAGACACCATCCGCCTCCGCAACGGCACCGATCTCGAGGGAGTCATCGTCAGTGAAGAGAGTGACCACTACGTGGCCCTCGTCCAGGTCACCAAGTCGATCCGTGACCAGCGCAAGATCCCGAAGGCCGACGTCATCGAGATCGTCGGAGTGAAGAAGGATGAGGTCGCCTTCGAAGCCATCGAGAAGCTCACTCCCACCCCGGACCTGCTGGGTTATGAAGAGTATGAACGCCGGATCGAGGACACCGAAGAATTCATCAGCGCCCATTCCTCGTCCAAGCTCACCAGGGACGCCGTCAAGATCCTCGCCGAGCTCGAGGAAGAGGCCAAGGTGGTGAAGGCGGGAGGAGTGAAGTTCAACGGCAAGATGATCCCTGCGGAAGAACGCGCCAAGAAAGCATTCAGCCTCGATGCCCAGATCGCCGCAAGCGCCGTGACCACCGCGGGTGACGCCGGCAACCGGACCGCCGCACTGAGAGCATGGAGCGACTTCGAAAAGGAGTTCCCCACCAGCCGCGCCTTTATCGATACCAAGCCATACGTCATCAAGCTGATGAAGTCCCAGCTCGCCGCCATCGAGTCCGAGCTCGCCACCTTCGACAAACGCACGAAAGAGCGCGCCGATGGCATCGAACGCATCCCTACCAAGGATCGCGCCCGCACCGAGAAAATGATTCAGGAGAAGTCCGACGACTATCTCCGCATCGTCGAAGCCGAGAAGAAAGCGCAGATTCGCTGGCTGAGCCTCGACCCCTACCACAAGGCGCCGATGACGCAGATGAAGAGCCTGCTCGAGCGTGAGATCAAACGCCTCGAAGGACTGAGCACGTCAAGCCTCCCCGATGGCGACCACGCCTGGGAAGAAGCATGGACGGTGCTGCAAGGTTCCCCCACCAAGGAAGAAGCCAAGGCCGCCATTACCCAGGCCCGTGCCGCCCGCCTTCCGAAGGAGTATCTCGACCGCCTCGAAGCCAAGGTTCCCCAGTAGGCTGGACGCGCTTTTCCTCGCCCCTGCGTTGACAGTCGGGCACTTGGCACCATCAATGGCCGCCTCATGCAGAGCCGCACCTCCACGCGCAGCCGCTCCACCGCGGAAACCAAGATTGATTTGAGCATCAATCTCGATGGCGAGGGCACCTCCAAGGTGTCCACTGGCATCGGATTCTTCGACCACATGCTGACGCTCTTCTCGCGTCACAGCCTGATCGATCTGGACCTCACCGCCGAAGGAGATCTTGAAGTCGACTTCCACCACACGGTGGAAGACACCGGCATCGTCCTCGGCGATGCCATGCGCGAAGCCCTCGGCGACAAGCGTGGCATCAACCGCTATGGCTCGTTCTACCTGCCGATGGACGAGACCCTCGTGCGTGTGGTCGTCGATCTGAGCAACCGACCGCACCTGGAGTTCAAGGCGCCGGAAAACACTCCCTCCGCCCCGAACTTCCCCTTCACCTTGGTCGAGGAATTCTGCCGGGCGATGGCCTCGAACCTGCGTGCGAACATCCACGTCGAACTCCTCTATGGCCGCGATGGTCACCACATCGCCGAAGCTATCTTCAAGGGCTTGGCCCGCGCTCTGCGCATCGCTTGCGAGAGCGACCCCCGGGTCTCCGGCATCCCCAGCACCAAGGAAGCGCTGTAAACGGATCTGGCCATGAAAGCAGGCATCATCGACTACGGAGCCGGAAACCTCCGCAGCGTGGCAAACGCGGTGCACAGTCTCGGCATCGAACCCCGCATCGTGACCCGTGGAGAGGATTTCGCGGACCTCACCCACCTGATTCTTCCCGGCGTCGGCTCCTTTGGCGACAGCATGGAGGAACTCCAGGCGCGCTCCCTCGTCGACCCCATCCGCGAGTGGATCGCGCAGGACCGCCCGTTCTTCGGCATCTGCGTCGGCTACCAGCTCTTGTTCGAGCGTGGCGAGGAAAGCCCGGGGATCGATGGACTCGGCATCTTCAAGGGCAGCGTCGGCACATTCCCCGACGACGGACGCAAGATCCCTCACATGGGCTGGAATGCCGCCCAGCTCACCGAACCAAGCGATCCCCTCTGGGCCGGAATCGGCGAATCCCCGTTCTTCTACTTCGTGCACTCCTTCTTCCCCGCACCGATTGACAAGGAGGTGATCGCCGCGGAAACCGAATACGAAGGCGTCCGCTTCGCCAGCGCGATCCGCCGCGGAAATCTGGTCGCAACCCAGTTCCACCCTGAGAAAAGTCAGCAAGCTGGACTACGACTGCTGAAAAACTTCCTCACCTGAGACAACAGTCTGGTGCGACGAAGAAGCAAAGACGCGACGGGTGGAAGCGCCCGACTGTGAATAACTTGGCGACAACTGCCATCCGAATCTAACGCTTGCGCTACGTAGGCCTACGTGCTCAGCGCTCTTCGGGGCAAACCTGCAGGAATCCGGCACTGACAAGAATTAAAACGTCCGTTTCATTGCACATTTGCCTGCTTACTCACCTGCAACCCTTGGAAATGGCTGCATTGCTGGGATCCGGGGATTCACGATGATCAGAGACAGAAAGCAAAACCTTCGTTTGCTTGAATCGATCGATTCCAACAAACACGTCATCCCAAGTTCTTTTCACACGCTCGTCCCAGGGCTGTGAATAACTTGAGCAAAACGCCTTCGTGTTGGCGATTTTGCGGACATCAGCATCCATTCCCGCAGCGAGCGGAAGGACGAAAACTGCCCGAGGCGTGCTGAACCCGCCGGATTGTGGCGACGCCTAGCGAGGCGAACCGGAAAGCGCGGATGCGAAGGCGAGGAGGATGCGCTTCACCATGGTGACGATGAGGAAAAACACTCCGACCACCACCCCGACGGTCAGAAGGAGCGCCACTGCCACCACCCCAAGAACGAGCCAAAGCGGCCACCATCTCCGATCCAGCTGGAAGACCATCTGACGCGCACGCTCCGAGTAGCTCTCGGAACTGCTGCGGTTCTCGGCAGGTTCCGGGGCTTTCCCATCGATCTCGATGACTTCGGCTTCCAGCGTTTCAGGCATCCGGTCGAGAGGATGCCCCAACTTCCCGGCGAAGCAATGGGAAGATTCGCTGACTTTTCCCATGGAGCAGCGTCCCATTCCGATAGTTCCGGCCGGATCAACACGTTATGCCCAACGCATATGCTTTCCCGTCTTGCCCCAACCCTCCTGCTGCTCGCCTGCCATTTCTCGATTCAGGCTGAGACCCTTCCGAACTACGTGATCATCTTCACCGATGACCAAGGCTACAACGACCTGGGATGTTTCGGATCGAAGACCATCAAGACCCCCCACATCGACCAATTAGCTGCGGAAGGGCGGAAGATGACCAATTTCCACGTACCCTCGTCGGTGTGCTCTCCGTCGCGGGCCGCCCTGATGACCGGCTGCTATCCGAAGCGCATCGGCATGCACAAGCATGTGATCTTCCCCAACCAGAAGCACGGACTGCACCCCGATGAAATGACCATCGCCGAGTTGCTGAAGCAGAAGGGCTATGCCACGGCCTGCTTCGGCAAGTGGCACCTCGGCCATACCCCGGAACTCCTGCCAACCTCCCAGGGCTTCGATGAATACTTCGGCATCCCCTACTCGAACGACATGAAGCACCCCGCCAACAAAGGAAAGCCGAAGATCCCGCAGGACGAGTCGTGGCTCAAGCAGGGCGAGACCTTCTCCGCTTGGGGCACCCCCTTGATCGAGGGCACCGAAATCGTCGAGCTACCGGTCGACCAGCGCACCATCACCCGTCGCTACACCGACCGCGCCGTCAAGTTCATCGAGGATCACCGGGACGAGCCCTTTCTGGTCTACCTGCCCCACAGCATGCCACACATTCCTCTCTTCGTCCCGGACGATGTGCGGGATCCCGATCCCAAGAACGCCTACACCTGCGTGATCGAGCACATCGACGCGGAAGTCGGGCGGATCACCGACACCTTGAAGAAGCTGGGCCTGGATAAGAACACCTACCTCATCTTCACCTCCGACAACGGCCCGTGGCTTCGCTTCAAGAATCACGGCGGAAGCGCCCTGCCCCTTCGTGAAGGCAAGGGCACGACCTACGAAGGAGGACAGAGGGTGCCCTGCGTCGTCTGGGGGCCCGGTCGGATCCCGGCCGGGACGAGCTCGGATGCCTTCTGCACGACCATGGACCTCTTCCCCACCATTGCCGCGCTGAGCTCCGCCACCCCCGGCGAGCGGAAGACCGACGGCCACGACATCAGCAAGGTCCTCCATGGGCAATCCCCTTCGCCGCGTACCGAGATGCTGTACTACACCTCTAGTGGAGAGCTCAAGGGACTGCGCCAGGGTGACTGGAAGCTCCTTCTTCCCCTCGCCAGGAAGAATGCCCCCAAGCACGGAAAGGTGGAACTTTTCAATCTGACCGAGGACATCAGTGAATCGAAGAACCTCGCACCGGAGCACCCCGAAAAGGTCGAGGCGCTGAAGTCACGCATGACCGAACTCGATGCCGAGATCACCCGGAACGCCCGGCCCCGATGGAGCAAGAGCTGAGCGATACCTCCAACCCATGCGTGAGATTCAGCCCTCCCCATGACAGATTCGAGTGCGGACTCCTCCACATCCCCTTGCCAGCTTTGAGCCAAACCCCACGACCCATCCGATGATCCAACTACCAAAATTCCTTCTCTGCCTCCTACTCCTGAACCCCGCCGCGATGGCCGACGACCAAGAGGAATGGACCTCTCTTTTCGACGGCAAGACCTTCAATGGCTGGACCACAATGAAGGGCAAGCCGGTGACCAATGGCTGGAAGGTCGTCGACGGCGCCATGCACCGCGCCAGCGCCGGCGGAGACATCATCACCGAAGCCAAGTTCAAGGACTTCATCCTCGAGTTCGAATGGAAGATTTCCGAAGGCGGAAACAGTGGCGTGAAATACCGTGTGCAGGGAGCGACGGGCATCGAGTACCAGGTGCTCGACGACCAAAAGCATGCTGACAGCAAGAACCCAACCCACCGGGCAGCCTCATTCTATGACCTTCTGGCCGCCCCCGACTCAAAACCCATCAAGCCGGTCGGCGAATGGAATCAGGCCCGCATCGTCGCGAAAGGACCAAAGCTCGAGCACTGGTTGAATGGCACCCTGGTCGCCGAGCTCGATCAGTCGAGCGACGACTGGAAGACCCGGTTCGAATCCAGCAAATACAAGAAGGTGGAGAATTTCGGCACCCCCGCCTCCCCCATCCTGCTGCAGGACCATCGCGATCCCGTCTGGTTCAGGAACCTGCGCATCAAGGAACTCAAGTAGGCTTCGAATCAGGTTTGCAATCAATGCGCATCATAAGGAGGCGCATCATACCGGGCCCTCAACCGCTCGTATTCGGCCGTCAATGACCGTCTGATCTCCGCATATTCCGGGTGGTCATGGACACTGGTCATTTCCCCGGGATCCTTTTCGAGATCGAACATCTGCCATTCATCGGTCCCGGGCAGATAGAACAACTTGTGAGTCATCGTGCGCACACCGAAGTGCTGCGGCACGTTGTGCTCACCCTTCTCGTAGTAGGCGTAGTACACCGACTCCCGCCACTTCGACGCCCGCCCTTCCAGAACCGGGACGATCGATTCCCCCTGCACCTCGGCGGGCGCCTCGAGGCCAGCCATCTCCATGAAGGTCGGGGCATAGTCGATGTTCTGAATCAACTCCTTCGGACGGGACCCGGGAGCCACCTTTCCGGGCCAGCGGATCAGGAACGGCATTTTGAACGACTCTTCAAACATCCAGCGTTTGTCATACCACCCGTGCTCACCGAGGTAGAACCCCTGGTCGGATGAGTAGATCACGATGGTATTGTCGACGAGGTCGTTCTCCTCCAGATACTCAAGCATCCTCCCCACGCTCTCATCGACCGCCTTCACGGTCGCCAGATAGTTCTTCATGTAGCGCTGATATTTCCAGCGGACCACATCGCGATCACCCATCTTCCCCGCCTTGAACTCCTCGATGAAGGAACGATTGAGCGGCCCGAAGTGCGCATCCCACTCCTTTTTCTGAGCCGGCGTCATCCTGCGGTACTCCGGCGTGCCATAGCGATCCGGCTTCAACTCCACCCCCATCCGCTCGTCACGCCGCACTTTCAGGTCATAGGCCCAGTCCATGTGACGATCGATCTCCATCTGATTCTGCGGCAGCGTCTTACTACGGTTCTCGTAGTCATCGAAAAGTGAATCGGGCTCGGGAATCTTCACCCCGCTGAAGGCATCCAGGTGACGCAAGGCCGGAGCAAAGGTCCGATGCGGCGCCTTGTGCTGGCACATCAGGAAGAACGGCTTGTCCTTGTCCCGCTTGTCCAACCAGGCGATCGCCTTGTCGGTGGTCACATCCGTAGCATAGCCCGGAAAGCGCTTCGTCGTGCCATCCATCTGGATGAAGTCCGGATTGTAATAAGCCCCCTGACCGGGAAGGATTTCCCAGTAGTCGAAGCCGACCGGATCACTCTGGAGATGCCATTTCCCCACCACGGCGGTCGCATACCCCGATTTCTGAAGAGCCTTCGAAATCGTCCACTGACTCGAATCGAAGCCTCCTTTCAGGCCGTTGCGGAGAAACCCGTTCTTGTGGCTGTGCTTGCCCGTCTGGATGCACGCCCGCGATGGACCGCAGATCGAGTTGGCGCAGAACGAGTTCTCGAAAATGGCGCCTTCCTTCGCGAGACGGTCGATGTGGGGGGTGGGAGCAATCTTTGCGAGTGGACCGCCGTACGCGGAGATCGACTTCAACGCGTGGTCATCGGAAAACAGGAACAGGATGTTCGGGCGATCCGCCGACAAATTTCCCGCCAACAACACACACAACCCAGCAACGTGGACCAAAGATCTCATGGGGCTCTGATACATATCCGCCCCAACGTCTACCAGACACGAAATCTTACCTTTCCGCCCGATTGACATCGTACGCATCGATCCCCGTCACGGAAACCGGATGTCCATCGGACAAGTGCCCCTTCGCAGGCGGCGAAAAGCAAACCGACGCCCGCGGCATGCCCACCGGGAGAGCGGCGAATCAGAAATTCGCGGCGTCGTCCGCGCCGGCGTAAGACTCGGATTTCACCCCGTCCTTGCCATAGCTCCAGATCACGTAGGGCTGATGGCGCGGCTTTTTGTCCGACCATTCGGCCAAGCCCCAGGTCATCAGGACCTTGTCGTTCCGGCCGTTGTTGAAGTTGTTCTCGAAGGGTGGCGTATTGATGGCAAACATCAGCTCCCTCCCCCAGCTGTCATACAGCTTGCCGTCATCACGCCCGACACCGCTCCGCTTGTCGTCGGTGATCACCGGGGTGAAATAGTTGTTCTGCCGGGGATTCATGTCCCGACTGTTGAAAACCTCGTCCGTGCTGGTCGGAAAATCGTTGTCCTCGCCGAGAAGCGCCGCCATCAGCGATTCGGTCCCGTAGTTGCCGCCCGGGTCACCGTAGATCGTGTCCCAGCCCGTGACCCGCTTGGACTCGGGGATGGGAGGACGGCGGTAATCCACGATGTAGGCTTCGATCCCCAGTCCGACATCCCGCATCTGCTGAATCACCTGAGCCCGCTCCGCCTTGCCGATCGCCCGGGTGCTGAACATGAAGACAAGAGCCGAAAGCGCGGCGACGATCACAATCACCACCAGCAGTTCAATGAGCGTGAACCCGCTCCGGTCCGATGCGGGCGACTTGCGCGAAAATGTGGGCTTCATGGGTTTGTTATGGGCTTGGGATCTCCTGAACCGGGCCGGTTCAGCATCCGATGGGTGACACCGTAGGGCCTTCCGGGCCCTCCTTCAACGAAACGAGAACCCCAAAGGAACCCGGCGCATCATCCATTAATGTCCACCGCGACCGAAAAGTTTAGCTCAATGAGGCAAAAATTCCTCAAAGATTCCCCCACTCGGTCCGTTTTGAGGTCGTCAAACGCTGGGAAAGATCCGTTTTTTCCGCTGGTCATGCCGCCGCCGGAGCCTAGCTTCTTCCAAAACACCATCGCTCGATCCTCCAATGAGTCTTCACGCACAAATCAGCCCCGAGGCGCAAGCACGTCTGCAAGCTCAGCGCCGCAATTCAACGATTTCGTCAGTCGTCATCTCGCTGCTCGCGATCGTTCTCGTTGGCCTTATCCTTGCCTTCATTTTCCTCGATCCACTGCTCAAGGAAACGCCGGTGATCGTGAGCTATTCGTCCAATGTCGTGGACGATGAGAAGCTCGAGGCGAAAAAGATGACCAACAGTGTGGAGCGCAAGCCCTCGGCCCCCTCCTCATCGATGGCCAAGGTGATTGCCGCCAACACGACTTCTCCAACCGCGGTGCCGGTCCCCGAAGTGGACGTGCCCGAGCCTTCGACCGATTTTGGTGACGGAGACGATTTCGGCGACGGCTGGGGTTCCGGCGGTGACGGTGGTGGCGGTGGTGGCTTCGGCAACATCCCGGCCACCATGCGCAAGCGCTGCTCGCCCGAGGACCGGATGCAACGCCTCCTCGACAGTGGCGGCACCGAGAAGTGCGAGGAGGCCGTGGTGAAGGGCTTGGATTGGCTCCAGAAGACCCAGAACAAAGATGGTTCGTGGGGCAACAGCAACAAGGCAGCCATGACCGGTTTTGCCATCCTCGCCTACCTTGGCCACTGCGAGACTCCGATCTCTGAAAAATACGGCGACACCGTTCTCAAGGGCATGACTTGGTTGGTCGATCTTGGCATGAAGCAGAAGGGCCGCCTCACCACAGGCGCCGAACCCAACCCACAGCCCTACGAGCACGGCATCGCCACCTACGCCCTCGGCGAGTCGACGACCTTCTGCAAGCAACTGGGCATCAACGTCCCCAACCTGGCTGATGTGACCCAAAAAGCGGGCCAATACATCATCGACAACCAGCATAAGTCTGGCGGATGGGACTACGGTTTCAAGGAAGACAGCCCACGTGGCGGTGACCTCTCCGTGACGGCATGGCAGATCCAGGCGCTCAAGGCCTGCAAGCACACCGGCATGGACTTCCGCAACATGACCGCATGCATTCGCAAAGCCCTCGACTACGTGGAGGAGTGTCAGGATTCCGACGGTGGATTCGGCTACACCACGAATACCCACTCCCACAGCCCGAATGGCTACGCCACCCTCACCGGTGCTGGCATGCTCTCCTTCCAAATGTGGGACAAGGGCTCGGTCGGTGCGGTCCGCAAGGGCGCCAAGTACATCGTTAAGAAGTCGAAGTTCGACTACGACACACCGGACGCCGACCTTTACGGTCACTACTACGAAGCTCAGGCCATGATCGCCCGCGGTGGCGCCGAATGGGATCACTACAACGAGATGTTCCGTGACGAGTTGCTCAACAACCAGAACGCGGATGGTTCGTGGAAGAAGCCGGGCAACGGACAAAAGCTCAACGCCGTGGCAGCGCGCTTCGAGACCGACACCCACTACCGGACCTGCCTCGCCATTCTCATGCTGGAAGTTTACTACCGCTTCCTCCCTGCCACCGGAGCGGGCGTGAAGTAATCCAGCCACCCGGATCCTTTTCAGGGCGGGCCTGCATTTTGCAGGTCCGCCCTTTTTTCATGATCCTCATGAGTGATTTGTCAGCCAGAGGACACGATTTCCACTCGCCTCTCCCGCGAAACCAGCATACCCCGACGCCGACATGAGCGCTACGCAACTCGAACAACTCAAGGCTTACACCACGGTAGTCGCCGATACCGGTGACTTCGAATCCATGAAGGCCTACCAGCCTCAGGACGCCACCACCAACCCGTCCCTGATCCTCCAAGCAGCAGGCAAGGACGAATACCGCCCCTTGGTCGAGAAGGCCGTCAGCGAACTCAAGGCTTCCGACCTCAGCGGTGATGCCCTCGTTGAAGCCGTCCTCGATCGCATCCTCATTCTCTTCGGCCTCGAGATCCTCAAGATCGTCCCCGGTCGTGTCTCCACCGAGGTCGACGCCCGTCTCTCTTTCGACACCGATGGCACCACTGCCAAGGCACGCCAGCTGATCGCCGCCTATGAGAAGGAAGGCATCTCTCGCGATCGCATCCTGATCAAGATCGCTTCGACCTGGGAAGGCATCAAGGCTGCCGAAGAACTCGAGAAGGAAGGCATCCACTGCAACCTCACCCTGCTCTTCTCCTTCGCTCAGGCCGTGGCATGCGCCGAAGCAGGGGTGCAGCTCATCTCCCCCTTCGTGGGTCGTATCCTCGACTGGTTCAAGGCCAGCACCGGAGAAGACTACACCGCCGAGACCGACCCGGGCGTGCTCTCAGTGCGTGAGATCTACACCTACTACAAGAAGTTCGGCTACAAGACCGAAGTGATGGGTGCCTCGTTCCGCAATACCGGTGAGATCACCGCCCTCGCAGGCTGCGACCTCCTCACCATCGGCCCCAGCCTCCTCAAGGAGCTCCAGGAGTCGACCGAAGAGGTCCCACGCGTCCTTTCGCCCGAGATCGCCGCTGAGGCAGATCTCGAAAAGGTCAGTTTCGACGAAAAGTCGTTCCGCTTCGCGCTGAATGACGACGCCATGGCGACCGAGAAAACCGCCGAAGGCATCCGCAAGTTCTCGATCGACATCGTGAAGCTTGAGGACCTCGTGAAGTCGATGCTCTGATCGAAACCAGCCTTCGCATCCGGCCCATGGGCCGGAAACATTCCAGCCGGAGCCTCGGGCTCCGGCTTTTTTGTATTCACTTCGCGCGATGGATTGCCAAGCTCCGCCCATGCACTTCGTCCGCCTGCTGACCATCCTTCTGGTCGCTGCCACGGCACTTCCGTCCCTCGCCGGGGGCAAGAAGCAGACCATGGCCGGCTTCGCCTTCCACCTCGAAACCCAACCCGGGGAGAACCCAAAGATGGTGTTCCCCCAGTTCGTGGCCGGGAAAGAACGTGTCTTCCGACGGGTTCCGGAAATTTCCACCAAGGACGTCGAAGCATTCAACCCCTTTCCGTCGCAGGACGGGCAGGGCTTCGGAGTGCTGCTCAAACTCAAGGGCGGCGCAGCCAACCGCTTGTCGGGAGTTACCGCTGCCAACACAGGCAAGTGGATGATCGCCCGGGTCAATGGCAGGATCGTCGATGCCGTCCGGATTGATCAGCAGATCACCGATGGAGAAATGGTGATCTGGAAGGGCCTTTCCCAGGCGGAGATCGCCGGCATGGACAAAAAGCTGCCGCGCATCGGCGAACGCAAACCCCGCGGCTGATTCGATGCTTCGCCCGATTGCTTTCCTCCTTGCCCTCTCCTCGCTGCTGACCGCAGTTGCGGGCACGTTCCAACTGCCGACCGAGAACCGGCACCTCCTGACCGGGGAACCCGAAAAGTTCTACATGTATGTGGACCGGACTTTCGAAGGAGAACGGTCCACACCCTGGCAGGGCGGCGCATGGGGACTCGTCCGAAATCCGATCCGCGTCGACGGCGAGATCCGCTACCTGCGTTTCCACGAGGGGATCGACATCAAACCCATCAAAAGGGACAAGGCGGGAAACCCGCTCGACCTCATCATGAGCATCGCCGACGGCACCGTCGTCCATGTGAGCGACGTGGCAGGCCGCTCGAACTACGGTCGCTACATCGTGGTCGCCCACCCGGTCACCCCTCAAGGCGACCTGGTCCACAGCCTCTACGCCCACCTGGCGACTTCCAGCGTCAAGCGCGGTGACCGCGTCAAGAAAGGCTCGGTACTCGGACAGATGGGATACACGGGCGCCGGGCTCAACCGCACCCGCGCCCACCTCCATCTCGAGATCGGCCTGAAGATGAGCAAGAATTTCGATGGCTGGTTCAAGCGCTATTCGGGAGGCACCAACTATCATGCCAACTACAACGGGATGAACCTGATCGGCATGGATGTCGCCCGCTTCCTCACCGAGCACCACAAGAACCCGTCCCTCAAGATCACGGATTTCGTGCGCCATTCCCCCGCCTATTTCAAGGTGACCGTTCCTCGCACCGGAGCGATGGATTTCGCGCAGCGCCATCCATGGCTGGCCTACGGGGACCTCAACGCACCCAGCCCATCGTGGGAGATTTCATTCACCGCCACCGGGCTTCCAACGGGCATCGCCGTCAGTCAGCGCAAGGTGAGCCAACCCATCGTCTCCGCCGTGCAGAATTCCGGAGTCGCCCATCGCTACCTCACCCGTGGTCTGCTTTCGGGAGAAGGCAGCAACGCGACCCTTTCAACGAACGGCAAGAAGCTGGTCGCCCTGATCACGGGAAGCTTCTAGCCGCACCGCGCGATTCTGGTTTTCTTCCTTGTGGACCCGGGGCTCGAACTCCGACGCTTCCGGCCATGGATCAGACCCTTGCACGCATCGAAGAACTCGGTTTCCAACTCCCGGACGTCCCCGCTCCCGTCGCCGCCTACGTCAACTGCGTCCAAAGCGGCAACCTCCTGTTTCTCTCGGGAGGTCTGCCAATCGATGGAGAGCGTAAGATCATCGGCAAGGTGCCGACCGACGTTTCCGTTGAGGAAGCCAAGGAGGGCGCACGCATCATCATGCTCAACCGGCTTGCCGTCATCCGCGACCACATCGGATCGCTCGACAAGGTGAAGCAGATCGTCGCTCTGAACGGCTTCGTCAATTCCGAGCCCGACTTCTACGACCACCCGGTGGTCGTGAATGGCGCTTCGGAGTTCCTGCTCGAAGTCTTTGGCGAACGGGGTAAACACTCCCGCACCGCCCTCGGAGCAGCCGCCCTGCCACTCAATGTTGCGGTGGAAATCAACCTCACGGTCGAGATCGAATCCTGACTACTGGGCGTCCGGAGAAAGCGTCCCGACGTAGGGCAGGTTCCGGTAGCGGCCCTGGTAATCGAGGCCGTAGCCGATGACGAATTCATCCCCGATGTCGAACCCGACATAATCGGCCTGGACCTCCGCAGCCCGTTTCTTGTCCTTGGCGAGCAACACCCCGGTCTTCACCTCGGTGGCTCCCTCGGCGGTCAGGCGGTCCGCCACCGCGCGCAGGGTGCGACCGGTATCAAGAATATCATCGAGGACGAGAACCTTGCGGCCCTTCACATCGGGCAAGCGACGGTCGAGAAAATCGACCTGGCCGCTGCTCTCCATCCCGCCATGGTAGCTCGCGACGTTGAGGCACTCGATCTCCAGCATCCGCGGAAGCCTTCGAAGCAGGTCGGCGGCAAACACGAATGCCCCCTTCAGCAAGACAATCACGACAATCACCTCCCCGGGAAAGTCCTGCCGGATGTCCAGCGCCATCGCATCCAACCGTCTCTGGATCACCTCTTCGGCAATCAACACCTTGTCGACGTCCTGTTCCATTCAGCGTTCCCGTTCAATCCGGTAAATCGACTCACCCGGACGGTAAACATTCAGCCGGTCGATGGCGTGCAGTTCCAGATACTCGGGATCCGTTCTCAGCGCCTCATAGCTGGCCCGTGAATCTTCCATCCGATCGAGCACCGCCGCCTCAGCTTCAAGAATGCGGGAAAGCTCGATCCGCTTGTCCGCCAATTTGCGCTTCTGCGGTAGGGCTGAAGCCACCGCAAGCGTCCCGACCGACAACGCAAACAGGCACAGCGCGACCGCATTGACCCACCGAATCGCCTTCGTCTGGGCACGCAGACGGGTGATTTTGGATCGGGAGGGAGCGCGTCGCTTCGCCATAAGCGGCACTTCGTTAGCAAATCCGAAGCATCACCGGAATAAAAATGCTCGGTAAAATGAGGTTCTGTCCCCTGCGTCCCGCCTCATCCGCCCCCAACGAAATCCACCCCCGTCTCCCAATTTCCGGTTGACTTGACCAATTGGTCAACTATCCGTCCGCCATGCCACCAACCAGCACCGCCCGGATTCGATTGTTGGAAACGATGATCGATGCGATCTGGGAGCGCAGCTATGGCGGAGTTTCGGTGGACGCGATTTGCGAGAGGGCAGACGTCCGCAAAGGGAGCTTCTACCATTTCTTCAAATCCAAATCCGCGCTGGCCGTCGCAGCACTCGAGCACCTGTGGGACACCCAGAGCCGACCAGCCCTGGACGACATTTTCTCCCCGAGCCGCCCGCCTCTTCGTCGCTTCGAGCTTCTCATGGAAGTCTGGTATCAGAAGAGCATCCAATGCCTTCAGGAAAAGGGTCGGGTACTGGGTTGCCCATATTTCAACATCGGCACGGAAGCCGCCGGGGGCGAACCGGAACTCGCCGCCAAAGTCAGCGAGATCCTCAACCAATACCAAGGCTACCTTGAGGCAGCGCTGCACGAAGCCAAGGCCCGGGGAGAGGTCGACATCGATGACCCGGCGCAGACCGCCGAGTGCCTGTTCTCCATGATTGAGGGCAGTTCGACCCAGGCCCGCATTCACAACGACCCCGAGCGGGTCCGTCATTTCGCCGAGGCATTCAGCCGCATGATCGGCGCCGAGCTCAGCCCCGATCTCAGCCAAGCCGCCGCCAAGTCCTGAATCCTCGTCTTATCCAATCAGTCAAAACCTCCCCATATGAGTCAAACATCCAATCTTCGTCAAAATCTGGCCTGGCTCGGAGTCCTGCTCGTCCTCGGCATCACCGCGTGGTTCGGCTGGAAGGCACTCCGCGATTCCAAGCCAGGAGAAGCGGCTGGTGCCGGCCCCGGCGGGCGCCCACCCAGCACGGTCATCACCCGGCCCGTCGAAAGGCGGGAGGTCGTGGAGCACCTGACGGCCACCGGCACCCTCCGCGCCGTGCGCCGGGCGGAAGTCGCCGCTCGTGAGTCGGCAGCTGTCGATGCCATTCTCGTCGACGAAGGGGATCAGGTGAAGGCCGGCGCCGTTCTGGCCCGCTTGGACAATCGCCGGATCGAAGCCCAGCTCCAGGAAGGTAGGGCATCCCTGACCGCGATCAAAGCTGAGCTTTCCCAACGGGAAGCCGAGCATCAGCGGGCGATTCGCGATGAGGAAATGATGCGTGAGCTCTGGGACGAGAGGGCGGTATCGGAGCGCGAGTTCCTCGACAGTGCCCGGGAGCTCAAGGTCGCCGCCGCAAGATCGGAAGCAGCCAAGGAAGCCATTCTGGCCGCGGAAAAACGGCTCGAACTTCTCGAAGTCCGAAGCGTCGACCTTGCGATCAAGGCCCCCTTCGACGGGCGCGTTGTCGCCCGCCACACCGAACTCGGCGAGTGGGTCAACGAGGGTGACCCGGTCGTTACGCTGCTCTCCACCGGAGAGGTCGAGGCGTGGCTCCAGCTTCCCGAGCGACACGCCTCCGCGCTCAAGGTGACCACCCCGGACGAGGTCGAAATCCGCCTACCCGGCCGATCCGAAGTCGTGAAGGCCGATCGCGTTTCCCTCATCCCCGATGTCGAGGGCCGATCCCGCCTCTTCAGCCTGATCGCCCACATCCCGGATCCCGAGAACCGCTTCACCCCCGGCACCTCGGTTGAGGCCAAGGTTCCCTTGGGAACTCCCGCTCCCCAGCTCGTGGTCCCGTCGGACGCCATCCTCAGCAGCTTTTCCGGCACCTTCCTGTTCGTCCCCGGTGAAGCCGGCCAGGGACCCCCGGTCGCCCGCCGCGTTCCGGTGCAGGTCTTGTTTGAACGACACAGCGAGGCCGTGATCACCAGCGAAGAACTCAAGCCGGGCGACCCAGTCATCGTGGAAGGAAACGAACGACTCTTCCCCGGCACCCCGCTCGACCCCAAGCCGTGGAGCGACACCCGTGGCAACCCGTCGACCGAGACTCCTTGATATCATGAGGCCTGTCATTGAAGGATTGCTGCGTCAACCCATCACCATCGCGGTGGGTACGATGCTCGCCGTATTTGTGGGGATTCTCGCCATCACCCGTGTCCCCGTCCGCATGACGCCCGAGGTTTCATCGGTGGTCATCGCCGTGACGACGAACTGGGAGAATGCCTCATCCGATGAGATCGAATCGGACATCATCGAAGAGCAGGAAAAGGTCCTCGGTGAGACAAAAGGTCTCAAGTCGATGATCAGCACCAGCGCCGCCGGTCAGGGAACCATCCGGCTGGAATTCGAAACCGGAACCGACATCGACTCCGCCCAGGATGAGGTGCTGCAGAAACTCGACGAGGTTCCCGGCTACCCGAACGGAGTGCTCCAGCCGGTCGTGCAGGACATCGACCCGGAGTCCGCGGACTACATCGCATGGATCGGACTATTCTCCACCGATCCCGATTTCAATCCGGGCCTGCTCTACGACTTCATGGATCGAAGCGTGAAGCCACGCTTCGAGCGGATTCCCGGCATCAGTGAGGTGGGTGTCCGCGGAGCCATCGCATCCGAACTCCAGATCATCGTCGACCCCGTGGCCCTCGCCCAAAGGGGCGTCACCTTCTCCCAGTTGCGGGAGGGCATCAGCGCCGCCAACGCCAACTTCTCGGGAGGCAAGATCGAACAGGGAAAACGCGATTTCCGGATTCGTGCGACCGGTCGCTTCGACACCCCGGAGTCGGCCCGCAGCATGATCATCTTCCGCGACGAGGCAGGACCGGTCTACCTCGGCGACGTCGCCGACGTGCGCAATGACTGGAAGGAACCGACATCGTGGGTCCGCTCGCGCGGCCAGCGCGGCGCATTCTTCAACTTCCAGCTGCAGCGTGGCGCCAACCTGCTGGAGACGATGCAGATGCTGCAGGGTGAGGTGGCGAAGCTCAACGAACCCGGCGCCCTGCTTGACGAGAAAGCCAGGCAACTCGGTCTGGATGGCACCCTTGAACTCGTCCAGACCTACGATGCCTCGACCTACGTGCAGGACGCATTCGAGCTCGTCCGCTCCAACCTGATTCTCGGCGGGGTCCTCGCGACCATGACGCTCCTCTTCTTCCTGCGCAGCCTTCGCGCGGTGGGCATCATCGCCATCGCCATCCCGGTTTCCACCATCGCCTCCTTCAGTGTGTTGGTCCTGCTGGGAAGGTCGATCAACATCGTATCGCTCGCCGGCCTCGCCTTCGCCGTCGGCATGGTCGTCGACAACGCCATCGTCGTCATCGAGAACATCTTCCGACATCTCGAGAAGGGAAAGAGCCCGGTCAAAGCCGCCCGCGATGGCACCCTCGAGGTCGGAGGCGCCGTCCTCGCATCCACACTCACCACCGTCGTCGTTTTCGCACCCATCCTGCTGGTGCAGGAGCAAGCCGGGCAGCTGTTCCGCGACATTGCCCTCGCACTGATGGCGGCAGTGACGCTGTCGTTCATCGTCAGCCTCACCGTCATCCCGGTGGCCTCGGGAAAGTGGCTCACACCGCACAAATCGGAAGATGGGCCCTCCCTGTTCGACAAGGTCTTCGGCTCCCGCCTGTTCAAGATTCTCGGCCTGCCGTTCCGGCCGTTCGGCATCCTCTTCGAGAAAATGCCCGACCTTGCCGCCAACGCCGTCGGCTTCCTCACGGCAACCTGGGCGAGGAGACTCACCGTCATCACGAGCTTCGCGCTGATCACCATCATCGGCACCCGCATTCTACTTCCGCCTCTGGACTACCTGCCGAAGGGTAACCGCAACCTCGTGTTTGGCCTGCTGTTCCCGCCGCCTGGCTACAACCTGGAGACGCTCTCTGAGATGGGCGAGCGCATCGAGGAACGGATCAGCCCGCTGTGGGAAGCCACCCCTGACAAGTATGGGATCGAAACCCGCCTCTCCGGCGGACAGGAGATCATCGAGGACAAGCGGCAGCCCGTGCCGCTGAACGACGGCTCGGGCGGCTCGGTCGTCCCGCCGCCTCTGGACAACTACTTCCTCGTCTCCTTCGAAGGCCGGATCTTCCACGGCGGCATCTCCGCCGACAAGGCAAGGGTGGCGGATCTGATCCCGGCATTCGCTGCGGCCACCTCCGGGACCGCAACCCCGGACACCTTCTCGGTGGCCTTCCAGATGCCGCTTTTCCGCGTCGGCGGCTCGACGGGATCCGCCGTCCAGATCGACTTCAAGGGGCGCGACCTCGATGCCGTTTCAGGGGCCGCCGGTGCGGTGATGGGAGCACTCATGGGCATGCCCGGACCCCGCCCGAACATCACCCCCGCTCCACCGAACTTCGCCTTCCCTCTCGATGAAATGAGGATCGTCCCCAACGACGAACGACTGCGCGAACTCGAGATGACCCGTTCGGACCTCGGACTCGCCGTGCAGGCTGGCGGCGACGGCATCGTGCTGTTCCGCGACTACGAGCAGAACGGCGAACTGAAGGACATCAAGATCCTCACCAAGGGCGAACCCGGCCAGACGCCCCTGGACAAGCTCCTCGATCTGCCGGTCGCTTCGCCGACCGGAGCCATCGTCGACCTGCGCTCGATTGCCAGCCTCGAACGCGTGCGTGGCCCGGATCAGATCCGCCACGTCGATCGACAACGCGCCGTCACCCTCGAGCTCACTCCCCCGCCCGGCCAGCCACTTGAAAGCGTGATCGAGAACGTCAATGCCTTGATCGCCGGCATGAAAGCCGAAGGAGCCATCCCACCGGGCGTCGACGTGAGTCTGTCCGGATCCGCCGGCAAGCTCGCCGAGATCAAGGACTCGCTACTCGGTGACGGCACGCTCGCCGGCACCGTCGGAAGCAGCCTGTTCCTTGCCTTCGTCGTCATCTACCTGCTGATGGTCGTCCTCTTCCAAAGCTGGAGCTACCCCCTGGTCATCATGCTCAGTGTGCCGCTCGCCACCTTCGGCGGATTCCTCGGATTGGCGCTGGTCCACCAGTGGAGCACGCTCGACCGCTACATGCCCGTCCAGAACCTCGACATGCTGACCATCCTCGGCTTCGTCATCCTGGCCGGCGTGGTCGTGAACAACGCCATCCTCATCGTTCACCAGGCCCTCAACTTCATGCGGGAGGAGAACATGGCACCCCTCGATGCGATCGTCGAAAGTGTCCGCAGCCGGGTGCGCCCCATCCTGATGTCCACCCTCACCTCGGTGGGTGGCATGATCCCCCTCGTCCTGATGCCCGGCTCCGGCTCGGAACTCTACCGCGGCCTTGGTGCCGTGGTGGTCGGCGGCCTGACTGTCAGTACGATATTCACCGTATTTCTCGTTCCCGCCGTGCTCAGCGCGATCTTCGCCCTGAAGCAACCCGAGCCCGCCGG
Organism: Haloferula rosea; assembly: GCF_016595525.1. Taxonomy (GTDB): domain Bacteria; phylum Verrucomicrobiota; class Verrucomicrobiia; order Verrucomicrobiales; family Akkermansiaceae; genus Haloferula; species Haloferula rosea. The sequence goes on along the minus strand of NZ_JAENII010000005.1, from coordinate 271,428 downwards.
GCAGACCAACCCGGAACCCGCAATCGCTTGAAACCCTCCAATCCACCCCTCATGCGCGGACTTCTTCTCAGCACCCTCCTGCTCGCCTCCTGCGCGGTCGGCCCGGACTATGAAGTGCCCAGCAAGGAGCTTGAGGCATCCTTCAAGAACGCCGGATTCAAACAGGCACCCCCGGAAGGCTCGTGGTGGGGACTCTACCGCGATCCCCAGCTGAACCGCCTGATCAAGGACGCCGACACCAAGGGCCAGGGAGTGCGCAGTGCCTTGGCACGCTATGACCAATCACGCGCCGTCCTCGGGCTGGCAAAGGCGGACGTCTATCCAGCCGTCACCGGAGACCTCTATGCACGGCGGAGACAGGACAGCTCGAACACCAACTTCTCGGCCGGCAGCTACAATGACTACCGGGCCGCCCTGAACCTGTCGTGGGAGATCGACCTCTGGGGCCGGGTGCGGCGTAACATCGGCGCCAACCGGGCCGAGATGGAGGCCACCGGATACGACTTCCAGGGACTCATCCTCTCGCTGCGGGGAGAAGTCACCCGGGCCTATGTGTCACTGCGCTTCGCCGATGCCGAGATCGACCTCCTCACCCGGACGAAGAAGCTCCGGCGCGAAGCGAAGGACCTGATGGAGAAGCGGTTCCGCATCGGTGCCAGCAGCAAGATCGACTACGAAAGGTCCATTACGGAGCATGAAAGCGTGCAGGCCGAGCTCGCCGAGCTCCAAGCCCAGCGCGGGCGTTTCGAGAATGCGCTCGCCGTCCTCACCGGCCACAGCGCCTCGGGCTTCACCATCGCACCCAATGGGAAGCTACCGACCATTCCCTCCGTTCCATCGTCGGTGCCATCGGAACTGCTCCGACGCCGACCTGATCTGGCCGCCGCCGAGAGAAGACTGGCCGCTGCGAGTGAAACGATCGGCCTGGCCATCGCAAGCTACCTGCCACGACTCACCCTGACCGGGACCGGCGGGGTCCAGTCGCTGAGCAGTTCCGACCTGATCAATCCCGGGTCGAAACTCTGGAGCCTCGGCCCCGAACTGGATCTCCCCTTCTTCCAGGGCGGACGTGCCTTCGCCGACAAGAATCGGGCGGAGGCCGCCTACCGGGAAGCCCTCGGTATCTATCGCGGCAAGCTTCTGGAAGCCATCCGCGAAACCGAGGACTCACTGGGCGACAGCCGACACCTGGCACGAGCCTCCGGGTCCAGGAAGCGCGGTGCAGCCTCCGCCGACACCGCGGCTCGACTGACGCGGAAACGCTACACGTCCGGGGTCACCGACTACTTTGAGGTCGTCGATGCCGAGCGCACCGCCCTGTCCGAAGAGCGGGCCGCGCTCTCCATCGATCTGGCCCGCGCCCTGGCATCCACCCGCCTGATTCAGGCACTCGGTGGCGGATGGCAGCGCTAGTGACCTCACCGCAGGTCCGTCCATCTGGAACGAACCTGCCAGGCACCGATCTCAGACGTCCGAGACAGGCAGGTGGGTCACCTCGTCGCGGACCTTCTCGGCAAGCAGCGTCGAGAGGTAGCGCTCGGTGGACGAGCAGCCGACCGTCACGATCCGCTTGCCCTTGAACTCAGGAAGCCTGGCCACCTGCAAGGCCGCCCAGACATTCGCACCAGTCGAGATACCGGCAGGCAGGCCTTCTTCCTGCGCCAGTGCTTGAGCCGTGGCAAAAGCATCTTCGTTGGTCACCTTGACCACATCATCGATGATGTCGGTGTTCAGGTTCCCCGGGATGAAACCGGCACCGATGCCCTGGATCATGTGAGGTCCCGGGTCGCCACCCGAAATCACCGGGCTGGCCGTAGGCTCCACCGCAAAGGTCTTCATGTCACAGCGCTCCTTGAGCACTTCGGAGACACCCGTGATGGTACCACCCGTTCCGACGCCGGCCACGAAGGCGGCAATCTCGCCATTGGTGTCGGCCCAGATTTCCTCAGCCGTCGTCTCGCGGTGCACCTGCGGGTTGGCCGGGTTGTCGAATTGCCCGGGACCAAAGGATCCCTCGTTCTCCTCCACCAGTTGCTTGGCTTTGGCAATCGCACCGCCCATCCCCTTCGCCCGCGGCGTGAGCACGATCTCAGCACCCAGCAGTCTGAGCAGGACCCGCCGCTCGATTGACATGCTTTCGGGCATGGTCAGGATGCAGCGGTAACCCTTCGCACGTGCCACGAAGGCCAGCGCGATGCCGGTATTCCCCGAGGTCGGTTCGATGATCAGACCACCCGGCTTGAGTGAACCATCCTTCTCCGCCGCTTCGATCATGGCCCGGCCGATCCGGTCCTTGACGCTGAAGAGGGGGTTGAAAAACTCCGCTTTCACGCAGATCTCGGCATCGAGACCCTCGGTGAGCTTGTTGAGACGGATCAGGGGAGTGTTGCCGATGGTGGCAACCATGTTTTCTGCAATGGCCATAATCGTTGAAGGTTGTGGGTTAGATCTGAAAGTCAGTATTGCCGGAGTCAAGGTGGAGACCACACTCGTATTTCTCACCGCCGAACCGGGTGGACTCAGGATCAAGACCATCCGCAGCAGGGCGGGTGCTGTGCCAGTCACCCATCGTCACGTAACCCTGCTCCGCCAGCGGGTGCCGGGGCAAGCCACGATCGTGCATGTAGGCGGAAACCTGGGCATCCGCCCAGTCGAGGATCGGATAGACCTTGAGCGTGCGCTTCTGCTGCTCGGCGATGCGGCGGTCGGCCCGGGTGCTGGATTGGCTGCGGCGGACACCACTCAGCCAGATATCGGCATTCAATTCCTTGAGCGCCCGCGCCATCGGTTCGATCTTCGTGATCACGCCATACCGCTCGGCCGCTTCCTTGTCACCCTCCCAGAGGCGACCATGAAGCGCCTCCATGCGCGCCGAGGTCATCGCGGGCTGGTAAACCCGCAGATCGGTTCCCAAACGCTGCACCAGATCCTCGGCATACTGATAGGTCTCGGGAAAAAGATAACCTGTATCAACGAACACCACCGGAATCTCCGGCGCATGCTCCGCGATCAGGTCCAGCATGACCGCCGACTGGATTCCGAAGCTGGTCGACGCCACCAAACGCCCGGCGAACTCGCGCTGCAGATAGCGCAGTCGTTCACCGGCATTCAACGACGCCAGTTCGTCAGCCACCACGGTGGCATCTTCGGTCGAGAGGGTCATGGCTTGAATCAGTTCGCCAGGGCTTCCGGTTTGATGTTCTCGTGGAAATCCGCGCCTTGCTTGGTCGCCTCGACGTAGCCGGTGCGGATGACGAAATCGCCGAAGCGCTCCCCTTCCTCACGGTCCTTCGCATAGTGCTCGAGGATGGGCCCGAGCGTCGACATGATGTCCGCCGCATCGAGGTCCTGACGATAGAGTTTGTTCAAACGCTGCCCCGCGAATCCTCCACCCAGATACAGGTTGTATCGATTCGGTCCACGTCCCACGAATCCGATTTCAGCGAGGAACGGTCGACCACACCCGTTCGGACAACCCGTCATGCGGATCGTGATGGCATCGTGCCGGAGCCCGAGTTCCTCGAGCTTCTCCTCCAGATCGGTGATCACCGTCGGCAGATAGCGCTCCGCCTCCGCCAGTGCGAGAGCACAGGTCGGAAGGGCCACACAGGCGATGGACGAAAGCCTCATGGCGCTGCGTTCGTGGCTCTTGCTCATACCATACTTCTCGAGCAGAGCCTCGATCCCCGGGCGTTCCTCGTCGGTGATACTGGCGATGATGAGGTTCTGGTTCGCCGTCAGGCGGAAGTCCCCCCCGTGCACCTTGGCAATCTCGCGAAGACCTTCGCGCATCGGGTAGCCTGGTGTATCAACCACGCGCCCACCTTCGACGAACAGGGTGTAGTGGTGGTTGCCACGGTGGTCGGTCACCCAACCGAAACGGTCGCCGTTGTCCTCGAACTCGAAGTCCCGGACCGGTCCGAGGTCATAACCGAGATACTTGTTCAACTCGGCCAGGAACCAATCGGCGCCCCGATCCTCGATCGTGTATTTCAAGCGGGCGTGCTTGCGGTTCGTCCGGTCGCCGAAATCCCGCTGGACGAGCACGACCTTCTCAGCCACGTCCACCGCCTGCTCCGGCGTGCAGAAGCCGATGATGTCCGCCACCCGGGGAAAGGTCTTCTCATCGCCATGAGTGGTGCCCATGCCGCCTCCGACCGCCACGTTGTAGCCGACCAGTTTGCCGTCCTCGACGATCGCGACGAAGGACAGATCGTTGGCGTGGATGTCCACGTCGTTCGATGGCGGAACCGCCACCGTGATCTTGAACTTCCGCGGCAGATAGGTCTTGCCGTAGATCGGTTCCACTTCCTCCTCGGAGGTCTCCACCTTCTCGCCATCGAGCCAGATTTCGTGGTAGGCACCGGTCGCAGGCGTCAGGTGACGGGAAATGTCCTCGGAAAGCTTGAGCACCTCGGCGTGCACCTCCGACAGGTGCGGATTCGGATTGCACATCACGTTCCGGTTCACATCGCCGCATGCCGCGATCGAGTCCATCGCCGCATCGTTGATCTCCTTCACGGTGCGCTTCAGGTTGCTCTTGATGATGCCGTGAAGCTGGAATGCCTGACGCGTCGTCAGCTTGATCGTACCATTGGCAAACTGGTCGGCCATGCGGTCGGTCTCGATCCACTGCTTGGGCGTCGCGACCCCACCCGGCACCCGGATGCGGATCATGAACGAGAATGCCTTCTCGAGCTTGTGCTTGCGGCGACCGGCGCGCAGGTCGCGGTCATCCTGCTGGTAGCTTCCGTGGAATTTCAGCAACTGCTGGTCGTCCTCGGAAAGTGAACCGGTGGACAGGTCGGCCAGACCTTCTGCGATCGTCCCACGCAGGTAGTTGGACCGAATCTTGATGCCTTCGTTGGCGGCGAGTTCCTTGTCACTCATGATAGTCAAAGGGTTGCAACGTCAAAGCCCACAACGTGATGCGGCTTCCGTCGACTGGATGATTGATGGCTTGCTTGTGGTTTGAATGATTTCAGTAAACGTCACGCTGGTAGCGCTTGGCCTTCTTCAGGGCATCCACGTAGCCCTCGGCCTCCTCGCGGGAGTTCCCGCCGCCGGTCACCACGGCTTCGATCAGCGCCTCATGGACATCGGCCGCCATGCGCGAAGCATCGCCGCAGACGTAGAAATGGGCACCCTTCTCGAGCCACGCGAAGATCTCATCCGCATGCTCGCGAATGCGGTCCTGCACATACACCTTCTCGGGTTGGTCTCGTGAAAACGCGACGTCCAACCGGGTCAAAGCACCGCTCTTCAAATGGTCCTGCCATTCGAGCTGATAGAGGAAGTCGTAGGTGAAGTGCTGGTCTCCGAAGATCATCCAGGACTCCCCCTTGGCACCGGTCTCGGCCCGGTGTTCGACGAAGGCACGGAATGGTGCCACCCCCGTCCCGGGACCCACCATGATGATCGGCGTGTCGTCGGAGGCTGGAAGGCGGAAATTCTTGTTCGCGTGGGTGTAAACCTTCACCGCATCGCCGCAATTCACGAGATCAGCGAGATAGGTCGATGCCACTCCCTTCTTCTGACTACCATGACCCTCGTAACGCACCGAAGCGACGGTCAGATGGACCTCGTCAGGATGGGCCAGCGGGCTGGAGGCGATCGAATAGAGACGCGGCGGCAGCTTTCTCAGCGCCCCCACCAACTCGGAAGCTCCGATCCCGTCCGGAGCAAACTCGGCAAGCGCATCGGCGGTCCAGCGACCCCAGAGGTAGTTCCGCAGTTCGTCCTTGGCATCATCCGCCAGCAAGGCAGCCAATTCATCCGATTGGATGACCGCCTGAAGCTTCTTGAGCACGGCCTTGGACAGCACGGTGATCTCAAAATCTTCGCGCAGCGCATCAGCGAGCACCTTCTTGCCCACGCCCTTCACTTCGACTTCCTCGGTCCCGCTCAGCTTGGCCGCCTTCAACAGGCCCTCGATCATGTCGGGAGCATTCACCGGCACCACCGCGAGGGCGTCGCCCGGTTCGTAGGTCAGACCGGATCCTTCCAGCGAGAGCTCATAATGCCAGGTTTCCTTGGCACTGCCTTCACCATTGAGAAGCACCTTCTCCAGCAACTCCGAATCAAAAGGGTTCTTCTTCCCGAAGGCCGTCGCGGCAACCGGGGCAACCGCAGCGGGAACCACCGCCGGCACCGGCGCCGCAACAGGCGCCAGCTTGTCGAGAACCGCATCCATCCAGGCCGCATGCGCCTCATCGTAGTCGACATCACAGTCGACCCGATCCAGCACCCGCGTGGCACCCAGTGCCTCCAGCCTTGTGTCGAAATCCTTGCCCGTCTTGCAGAACTGCTCATACGAGGTGTCCCCCAGCGCACAGACCGAGAAGCGGGTCTTCGAAAGATCGACGGCATCCTTCATGAACGACTCGTGGAACGAAACCGCGGTCTCCGGCGGATCGCCGTCGCCCCACGTGCTGACGATGACCAGCAGGCTCTCGACCTTCGCCAGATCCGCAGGTTCGATCTCCGACATGTTCTTCATCACCGGCTTGAAGCCCCGTTTCTTCGCGGACTTCACGGTCAGCGCGGCGAGCGCTTCCGAATTCCCGGACTCCGTCCCGTAAAGCACGGTCAGAGGCGTCGAAGCACGCGCAGGCGCTGCGACGGGTGCCGCAAGATCGGATGACAAAAATCCGGCCAACCAATGGCGTTGTCCCGGGCTGAATTGACTCAACAACGCCTCGATGGCCGGGCGCTGCTCAGGGGAAAAGGGTGCGTGCTCTGGAAGCATTTCCTTAGTTTTCTACTTAAGTTTGTAATGTTTCGGCGCGAACGTCTTGCGAATCGGCCGCCGGCGCAAGCGAAAATGTCAGATTTCCACGTCTTCACAAGCCCAGCAAGAACCCACCGTCACGAACGTATTGGACCCATGCCCCGGACTTTTCGAACGCTCCTGACGATCGCCCTCTTCGCCGCCACCCCGGCGCTCGCGAAACTCCAGCTTCCCTCGCTATTTACCGACGGAATGGTGCTCCAGAGGGACATGAAAGCCCCGGTTTGGGGACTCGCGGATCCGAATGTTCAGGTCGAGATCCACTTCGCCGGACAGACCCAGTCGACCTCTGCCGATGCCGACGGGCACTGGCGCGTCGACCTCGACCCGCTCACCCTGAACCCAGCCGGACAAGCCATGCAGGTGTCCGCCGGAGCCGAAAAGATCACGATTGCCGATGTCCGCGTCGGCGAAGTCTGGCTCGCCAGCGGTCAGTCAAACATGCAGTGGGCGATCAAGGCCTCCCGCCCGGAGGACCAGCAGCTCGCGGCAAGCGGCCCGATTCCCCAGCTCCGCATCTTCAACGTCCCCCGAAAGCTGTCCGCCACCAACGAATTCGACGTGGAGGCCAAGTGGCAGGATGCCACACCTCAGACGGTCATCGATTTCTCCGCGGTCGCCTACTTCTTCGGCCGCGAACTTGTCGATCACCTCGACGTCCCGATCGGCGTCATCGCCAGCTCGTGGGGAGGATCCCGCATCGAACCCTGGACGCCCGAGGCAGGCTTCGCCGCCGTTCCCGAGCTCTCAGAACTCCACAAAAGCCGCCTGCCCCGGCTTCCCGGCACGCCGGCCTTCAGGGCCGCCAACGAGAAACACCTCGAGGCCACCCGCAAGTGGATGGCGAAAGCCGATGAAGCCCTGAAGCAGGACGTCGCACCTCCCCTGCCACCCGCCGCACCGCCCCGCCTGCGCATCGCCCACAATGGCGAAATGGGCACCTATCAGGCGATGATCCACCCGCTTCAGCCATTCGCCGTCCGTGGTTTCATTTGGTATCAAGGCGAGTCCAACCGAAATGATGGCATGGCCTACCGCTGGAAAATGGAGGCCTTGATCGAGGGATGGCGCCAGTGTTTCGAACGGCCGGACGCCCCTTTCCTCTATGCCCAACTCGCCCCCTTCAGCTACGGACAGGATCCGAAGGACACACTGCCGAAAATCTGGGTCGCTCAAACCAAAGCACTCGAAATTCCGCACACCGGAATGGCGATCATCAACGACATCGGCGACCTGAAGGACATCCACCCGCGCAACAAATCCGAGGTCGGCCGGCGCCTGTCGCTTCTCGCTCGCGCCCACACCTACGGGGAGTCGGAACTCGTTTCCAGCGGCCCTCTCTTCGCAGATTTCAAACGGACTGACTCCACCATCCGGATCCGCTTCCAGCACGTTGGCGATGGCCTCAAGACGCGCGATGACAAGGCACCCGACTGGTTCGAAATCGCCGGCATCGACGGTCAATTCCACGCCGCTGAAGCAAGCCTCGAAGGCAAGGACCTCGTCGCCCTCACCAGCCCGGCCGTCGAACGCCCGACCCAAGCCCGCTTCGCATGGTCCAAGCTGGCTTCCCCAAATCTCGTCAACAGCGCCAACCTGCCGGCCTCCGCCTTCCACACCCACTGGCCGGACGACCCGGACCTCGGCCCGAATGTCGCTGCCGGAAAACCCCACAAGTCCAGTGACCCGAATCGCAGCAACTGGGACAGCGGCCTCACCGATGGCACCTGGGACGGACAAGCCGGCCGCTGCTACGCGACCGGACTCGGCAACTTCCCCAAACACGTGACCGTGGACCTCGGCGAAAGTCACGAGATCAACCGCGTGCGCATCGGAACGCCCGCCTTCGGATCGACCCGAACGGTCAGCATCTCCCTGAGCCGCGACGGCAAGACCTTCACCGAAGTGGGGCGCCACGCCTTCCCCGCGAAAGCCGAATCCCGTGAACTACTGACCTTCGACCCGCAGGCAGCCCGGCACGTCCGGGTCGGCTTCATCGACGCCCATCCGAAGCAGGACCAGTTCGATCCGAAGTTCGGCTTCCTGCGCGAACTCGAAGTCTACGCCAAGCAACCCTGAGCGTCAGCCGGCCCAGGTCCAGTTCATCACCACCTCGATCTCGGGGTGAAGACTGTGATGCACGGGACATCCCTTGGCCGCCGCTTCAAGCATCGGGCGCTCGGGATGATCGGCTGCGACCGGTAGCGTAAGATCCAGCTCCAGCTTCGAAATGCGACGCGGGGTGTCGGCCGACATGTGCTTGCGCACGGTGACCTTGGCTCCCTTCATGTCGATTTCCTTCCGCTCCGCGACGATGCCCATCACGGTCATCATGCAGGCACCAAGGGCCGTTGCCACCAGATCCGTCGGAGAGAATGCCTCCCCGCGACCATTGTTGTCGACCGGAGCGTCGGTGGTCAGGGTCGAACCCGAAGGTCCGTGCTTCGCGGCACAATGCAGGCCGCCTTCGTAGTCGAGATCAATCGTCACCATCAGGGTCACTGTTCAAATCCTCCTCGTCCACGATGTCGAGCCGCTTTTCCGCGAGCACCACCCGGAATCCATAGGTCGGATCCACCGCCGTCGGCGGTTGGGGATTGCGGGCCCCCACATCGAGGTCCGACTCCTGGAATGAAGACCACCCCCCACCCCGCAGCACCCCACTGTCGTCCAGCGGATTGCGGCTATAGTCGTCCTCCACCCACTCCTGCACGTTGCCACACAGGTCGTAGATCCCCAACTCATTGGGCTGGAAGGATCCGACCGGAGCGGTGGTCGGATAACCGTCATGATAATCCTCCAACTGCCGGTTCAGGGAGAAATTGGAACTCAGGTCCGCAAGGTTGCCCACCACCTCCTGAGGTGGCCAGTCCTGCCCCCACATGAACAATCGCGGCCGGTCGAGGGCCAGCTGGTCGCGCTTGGCCGGCGACGCATCCTCCTCTTCGACCAGGCCCGCCAGCGCGCTCCACTCGAGGTCGGTCGGCAAACGATACTCCAGCGACCGCTTGAGCCGATCCTCGCTGATCTCCTTCTCGGTCAGCCATTCACAGAACTGCTCGGCATCCTCCCGCGACACCGAGGTGATCGGATGCCGGTTCCATCGGTCCTCATTGCCATCCACCGACCACTCGGGTGGCGGCGGCATCAGAAGCCCCCGCGCTTCAGCGAACATCGCGTAGTCCGAACGGCGTGTCTCCCAGGCTGAAGCCATCCACTCCTTGCCCGCAGGCACCATCCTCATGCCGAGAGAATTCTCCCACGGACGCCCCAGCACCACGCTCTTGTTTTCCTCGAGCTGGATCTGCAGGAACTGCGTGTCCCGCGGACCCACATCGATCTTCCGGGTCTCCGACTTGTAGCCCTCCAGCGAAGCGGTCACCTCCAGCCGGCCCGGGCGCACCCGGTCGACGAGCAGCGTTCCATCAGCCGACCCCTGGCTGTCGCCATTCACATAAATCTCCGCACCCGGCGGCAGTGTCTCGACCATCAGACGACCGTACGGGATACGTCGTACTTCCACACGGAAGGGTCGCCAACCACCCTTCCTCGCCTGCTCCCTGAGCTTGGGATGCTGGAACTTCTCCTCGAACTTCGGCAGAGCCTCGTGGTCCGCCGTCAGGTATCCCTGATCGATCCCCGTGCTCACCAGCCAGTCGCAGTAGGCCTTCGCGACGCCCGGAGGAACCACGACCACCTCGTTCTTCTCACCCGCCACATCGATCTCCACGACCTGCGATCGCTTCGCCATCTCGGGCGATGCCGCGACAAACGGTTCCCAGGACGTGGCGGTCACGAAGCCGACACTCTCGTGGCCGTTCCCAAGCGGTCGGTATTCCACACCCAGGTGATCCACCCAGGGTTCACTCAGGGCCGGAGGGGAGAAAATCTTCAGCGCCGCGGAAATCACCAGCGGCTCATCGGCAGCCGAGGCCGGCACCAGCATGCGGATCTCATGCGGCCGGTAACCATCCTTCAGGATCCGGAACGAGATGTCCTCACCCACATAGGACTCCAGCACCCGCGTCGGAGTACGTCCGATCAATTCACCCATGCCCGAACTGTCGACCACGTCGATCACGTCCGCCCCATCCGGAGTGCTCGTCACCTTCAGGAAGGCAGGGATCCGTTCGGCAGGCGGCACCACCACCTCCTTCAGACCAAGCGCTTCCGCCCACGGACCACGATGCGCCACCTCCCACGCGCCCCACATCATCGCACTCCCCAGGAAGAGCGCCACGAAGAGCGGGGCCAGAGGCCGGCGCCGACGCCTTCTCTTGCCCGCGCGCAGGTTCGCCAGAGCCGAGGCCAACTCACCCGCCGACTTGATCGTCCTGCGCGACACATGCGGCTCGCACACGTCGCAAATGATCTGATTGAGTGCCAACCACTCCTTCCGCTCCGCCCCCTGCGGCAACTCATCCGGCAGCTCGGGGAAATCGAGGCGATCCTTCCCCGTCGCCATCTCATACAGGACCTTGCCGAGCGAATACACATCCGCTTGGGCAGACCCCGGTCCTTCAGGTGGCACGAACCCCTCCGTGCCCACGAAGGTCCGCTGCCCGCGCGCCGCCACCAGGCCGATGTCCGCCAACTTGGCCCGGCCATTCACGAAAATCACGTTGGCCGGCTTCACATCGCGATGCGCCAGCCCCTGCTCATGGAGGTGCTCGAGCGCTTCAGCCAGCCGCTGCCCGACCTCGATGCAGAACCCCGTGTCGAGCCGCTTGCCCGCCGCACCGGTGATGTCATTGCGAAGCGTCCGCGCTTCGTACTCGATCGGGTTGATGTCGCAGCCGGAGATGATGTCATCCCCGAGCTCCATCACGTAGTAGTAGAACGACTTCTCGTCCGGACTGCGCCCCACGTGCAGCACATTGACCAGCCCCGGGTGATCCCGGGAAATCGGTTCATACTTGAGAATCCCCTCGAACTCCCGCTCGAACGAACGCTCGTCCTCGAAATCCTCGCGCCACAGCAGCTTGACCGCACGCAAGGCACCGGTCACCCCACGCGCCAGCCACACTTCACCATACGCCCCGCCACCGATCCTTCTCAGGACCTCGTGATCCGGGATCGTTGGGTCCGGGCGGGCTCTAGTCGTCGGCATTCTCCTCGAGGCGGGCTAACTCCCGTTTCAATACCGCACCGACCCGATGCTTGGCCAGATAGACTTGGGCCATGCTCACATTCAAGTGCTCCTGAACCCGCTTCGCCTCCCATTGGCGCACCACGTAGTAGTCGAAAATCTGATACTGTTTCGGCGAAACCTGCGCCTTCACCTTTGCCAGCGCGGCATCCGCGACGTTCTTCTTCCACTCCACATCCCACAGACGCGCCAGCAGATCCCCCTTCGGGTCCTCGAAACGGTCAATCACCGCCGTCTTGCGGTCATTCTCCCAATCCCCACCGGCCATCGCCGTGTCCTTCTTGCGCTTGCGGAACTGATCATTGATCCGCCAGCGGGTCATGTTCATCAGCCACGTCTTGAACGACCCCTGATTGGGATCGTAGAGCTTCTTCTTACTCTGCTTGGCAATCGAGAGAATCGTCTCCTGCACACAATCGTGGGCCTCCTCCGGGCGCAGACCCGCCTTGATCCCGACCGCGTAAATCAACCTCCAGTAGGTTTGGTAGAACTCGTCCCAGGTCCGCTGATCCTCCCAGTTGTCGAGACGAGCGATCAGGCTCTTCCGAGTCTTCTCGTAAGCCGCCTTGAGAACCTTGTCCTCCTTCTTCTTCGGGTCTTTTTCCTCTTCCTCGTCGGCCATTGAGCGTCCTTTAACACATCTCGAGGCTGATGTCTTTCACCGACTCACCCCTGAAGTGGTTCAAAAAACTTTTCTTAGGAAATCCTGACCATTCTGCAAAGCGAAGCTCGCATCTTCCGCTTCCACGAACTCACCAATCGGCTTAGTTTTCCACTTCGTTCACCCCCCGTGCGCATCCCCCATGCCACAGACATCACCCACACCCCCCGCGACCCGGCAGGTCGAAAAAATCCGCGAGATCATCGTCGGACGGCAGTTTCACGCCGTGGAACAGCGCCTCACCCGGCTTGAGGAAAACCTGCGCCCCATGCCCGTGACCGGTGCCGACACGGCAAGTCCATCCACCCACGCGCAGCAAGAGCAGGCACTCGAGATCCGCCGCCTTCGCCAGAGCATCGAGGTCGAGAGAAACCGACAGGCCGAGGAAACCAAGCGACTCGCCCAGCAAATCCAACACATCGCCCGCTCCCGACGCGAAGCCGCAGAGGAGACCCAACGGGCAATTCAGGCCCAGCTCGGCCCCTGGTTCCAAGAGTGGCAGGGCCGCCTCCAGCAGCACCTCCAGCAGCGGGAATCGCACCTGATTGCCGAATTCCGGGCAGAGCTCGACCACATGCGCCAGTGGATGCGCGCTGAGCTCAAGCAACACCCGGACGAGAACTCCGAGCAACTGCGCATCGCCCTCGAGCAATTCGCCACAGCCGCCCGGGCCGTCGCCCAGCACCTTCCCACCACCCGCCGGCCATGACCCTCCCCCCCCTCCCAGCCGCCGCGGAGCCCGCCCCGCCGATGCCGCAACGCTCGGCCCTCCCCGTCCCATCTCTCGACGGAAGAGCATCAGCGCCTCCCCACCAGCCATCCACGTCGCCCGCCAGCCCCATGCCGGTGGAAGGCAGGAGATCCCCGGATTCTCCACCGAACCCCCGGCCCCAGACGCCCGAGCTGCCGGTGGACTACACCGACGCTGATCTCGCCGAAGCGCTCGCCCCACTCATCCCCAACGCCACCTCGGCCAACGCCTTTCCCGAGGATTTCGAGGCAGCCCTCCGCTCGGCCATGCGCCGCACGCTCGCGCAACACACCGGCAGCCCTTTTGACCCACCCGACTTCTTCCAGCGCACCGCCTGGCGCTTCGGCGCCCTCCTTTCCAGCCGGACCTACGAAGAAATCGTCGAGCAGAAGACCGGCCGCTTCCGAATCGAGGAACTCTACCTGCTCGAGAGTGACCGGCTCTCCATGATCTCCTTTGCCAGCGTCGACCCCGCACGCCACGTGAACCCGCACAAGGTTCATTCGACCATTGCCCGGATCTCCGACCGCATCCGTAGCGAAGCCGCCCCCACCGAAATGGACTTCGGCAAAGGCCTCAGGGTCATCCTCCGCCAGCTCGACGACCTCATGCTCGCAGCCGTCGTCAGAGGCACGCCCGATCGCCTTGTCGAGTCCGACCTCGACTACGCGCTGCGCCGGATTCAGCAGTACCACGGCAGCGAGATTTCCAGCGGAGCCCCCCTCCTCACGGAGATCCAACCGCTGCTCGAGGAATGCCTGCTCATCCACTCCCCCTTGGCTCCAACTAGCAGATAGGAACAGAGTGCCCTTGACCGGATCGCCAGCCCCGGATAGGCAACGCGGCCATGGGTTTTGATTCTCTCGGTCTTTCCGACGCCGTTCTCCAGTCCGTTCGCGAGTCCGGCTATGATAACCCGACGCCAATTCAGGCTCAGGCCATCCCGCTGATTCTCGAAGGCAAGGACGTCATCGGCGCCTCACAAACCGGCACCGGCAAGACCGCCGCTTTCGCGCTCCCGACCCTCAGCAAGATCCAGCCGCTCGACAAACCCCAGATCCTGGTGCTCGAGCCGACCCGCGAACTGGCTCACCAGGTTGCCGAGCAGTTCGAGAAATACGGCAAGCAAACCGGCTGCAAGGTCGCCCTCCTCTACGGTGGCGTGGGCTACGGCACCCAGTGCGACCAACTCGAAGTCGCCGACATCGTCGTCGCCACCCCGGGACGCCTCGTCGACCACTTCTTCCGTGGCACCATGCGCTTCGGTGAGATCAAGTGCCTCATCCTCGATGAAGTCGACCGCATGCTCGACATGGGCTTCCTCCCCCAGGTCCGCAAGATCGTCAATCTCTGCCCGTGGGAAGGCCGCCAGACGCTCTTCTTCTCGGCGACCATGCCGCCGGCCATCCAGACTTTCGCCACCTGGTGCCTGACCGATCCCGTCAGCGTCGAAATCGCACGCCGTGCCGTGGCCAAGACCGTCAACCACGCCTTCTACCCCGTGTCGATGGACCAGCGCGACGCCCTCATCCTCGCGCTCCTCGACAAGACCGACTACCACTCGGTAATGATCTTCACCCGCACCCGGAAGGAAGCCGACCAGCTCTGCTCGCTCATCCAGGACGAGAGTGAAGGCAAGGCAATCGCCATGCACTCCGACATCTCCCAGTCCGACCGCATGAAGGCACTCGCCGGATTCAAGGAAGGCAAATACAACGTGCTCGTCGCCACCGACGTCGCAGCGCGCGGCATCGACATCTCCGGCGTCTCCCACGTCATCAACTACCGCGTCCCCGAGAACGCCGAAGACTACGTCCACCGCATCGGTCGGACCGGCCGGGCAGAAGCCGAAGGCGACGCCTTCACCATCCTCACCGCCGACGAACTCGAATACGCCAAGTCGGTCGAGGTCTTCATCGAGCAGCCCATTCCCCGCAGGAAGCTTGAAGACTTCAACTACACCTACACCGCCTTGCTGGACGACGACCATAAGCCCGTCCGCAAACCGCGCCGCCCCGCCGGGCGCAAGCGCAGACGCTGACTTTCAATTTCCAATGTCCAAGTCTGAATGCCAAACTCCGCTCCTCGGCCATTTGGCATTGGAACTTGATCATTGAGAATTTGTCGCATGCGCGTCCTCTCCATTGACCCCGCCATCCGCAATACCGGCTACGCCGTGGTGGAGGGTGACCAGAAGACCGCTAGGGTCATCACCTACGAAGTCATCCGCATCCCCGCCAAACTGCCCCAGTCGGCGGCCCTGGCCGCCGTGCGCATGCACCTCGCCAACCTCATCAAGACCCACGAGCCCGACGAAGTCGCCGTGGAAGGCATCATCTACGTGCAGTCGCACAAGACCGCCATCAGCATGGGCGCCGCCCGCGCGGCCGCCCTCATCGCCGCCGCCGATGCCGGGCTCCCCGTCTTCGAATACGCACCCTCCAAGGTCAAACAAGCCGTCGTCGGCAATGGCAAAGCGGACAAGGCCCAGGTCGCCTTCATGATCCGCGCACTACTAGGACTCTCCGAGACCCCTCCTCACGACGCGGCGGACGCCCTCGCCATCGGACTCGCCCACCTCCAGGCCTCCGATCCCCTGCGTTCGAAAGTCCTCGATCGCCGTCAGGTCTGAACTCCCCGCACACCCCGCGTCACGACCATGAAGATCACCACCCTTCCCGAGCCCGTTGACTACGCCGCAGGCCTCGAGCTCCAACAGGAGCATGTCGCCGGCATTCTCAGCGGATCGCACGAAGAAACCATCTACCTGCTCGAGCACCAACCGGTCTACACCATCGGTCGACGCCGCGATCAGTCGTCCCTCCGCGACACCAGCTCACTCCCCGCGCCCGTCCATCAGATCAACCGTGGCGGCGAAGCCACCTACCACGGACCCGGCCAACTCGTTGGCTACCCCATCCTCGACCTGAGGGAGCGGGGAAAGGACCTGCACGAGCACCTGCGCAAACTCGAGGAAGTCCTCATCCTCACCTGCCGGGATTTCGGCATCCCCGCCACCCGACGCGAGGGCCTCACCGGCGTGTGGGTGGAGAATCGCAAGCTCGCCTCCATCGGCGTGGGCGTGAGCAAATGGATCAGCATGCACGGCTTCGCCATCAACATCACCCGCGACTCCCTGCTCCCCTTCTTCGCCATCACCCCCTGCGGCATCGAAGGCGTCGTCATGGGCTGCGTCGAAAACGAGACCGATCACCCCGTCACCGTCTCCACCTTCTCCGACAAACTCCGGCCCCATCTGATCGACCAATTCGGCTGACCCGCCACCCATCCCCGACCCGCATTCCCCTTGCCCTTGCTCGAGGTCCCGCTTGAATACCCCCAACCGAATCCAGACCACCTATGGGAAGAGCCTTTGAATGCCGACGTCGTGCCAAGGAAGCGCGCTGGGACAAGATGTCCCGCGTTTTCCCGAAGCTAGCCAAATCCATCACCCTCGCCGCCAAGAACGGAGGCGGTGACCCGGACATGAATCCGGCCCTCCGCCTGGCCATCTCCAATGCCAAGGCCGAGAACCTTCCGAAGGACAAGATCGATGCCGCCATCAAACGCGCCACGGGTGGCGACGCCGCCGACATCTCGGAAGTCAACTACGAGGGCAAGGGCCCTCACGGCTCCCTCTTCTACATCGAGTGCGCCACCGACAACACCAACCGCTCCGTCTCCAACCTGAAGACCATCTTCAGCAAGAACGGCGGACAACTCGTCCAGAGCGGACAACTCGATTTCATGTTCACCCGCAAGGCCGTCGTTGAATTCGAAGCCGAAGGCGTCGAACTCGAGGAAGTCGAACTCGAACTGATCGACCACGGTCTCGAGGAACTGGAAGTCGAGGATGGACTCGTCCGCGCCATCGGCGACTACGCCGAGTTCGCCAACTTGAGTGGTGGCGTCGAAAAACTCGGCATCACCATCAAGAAGGCCGCCCTCGAGCGCATCCCGACCCAACCCGTCGAAATGAGCGACGAGCAAATGAACGACATCGAGGCACTCCTCGAAAAGATCGAGGAAGACGAAGACGTCCAACTCGTGTTCACCAACCTCGCTTGATCGGGTTTTGAAACGACCCATCTTCGAGGAACTCGATTTCCAAGCGACCCCGCTTGGCGACCTCGTCCTCAGGCGGCGGAGCTTGCCGGATCTCGACGGAATCATCGTCCACGAAATCATCCTCGGAGACGCCTACCTCATGACCAGCCTCTTCACCGAGGTGGAGTCCGCCCTCTCCCGCCTTGGCATCGCCGCCACCGAAGCCGCCTTCCCGGGCGAGAAACTCAATGTCGTCGTCGGCGGTCTCGGTCTTGGATACACCGCGAAGGTCGCCCTCGACCACCCAAGCATCGGATCACTCCGCGTCGTCGACTACCTCGCACCCGTGATCGATTGGCATCGCCGCGGACTCGTCCCCCTCGGACCGGAGCTCAGCGAGGACCCGCGCTGCCGGTTCGTCCATGGTGACTTCTTCAAGCTCGCCGCCGCAGACACCACCAGCTTCGAACCCGAATCCTGCACCGAGCGGCACCACGCCATCCTGCTCGATATCGATCACTCGCCATCGAATCTCCTCCACCAGCGACACGAGGAATTCTACAGCCCCGCCGGCCTCCGCCGCCTCGCGGAAAAGATCCACCCGGGTGGCATCTTCGCCCTCTGGTCGGACGACCCACCCGAGGAAACCTTCATGCAGGCACTCGCCGAGGTGTTCGATACCTGTGAGTCGCACATCGTCTCCTTCGACAACCCTCACCTGGGCGGCAAATCGGAAAGCACGGTCTACGTCGCGCGTCGTAGCAAAGCCTGAGCCAGCGGGAATCGAACTTCACGGGAGGAGCCCGCCCTTCCACTCGACCAGCTACCGACGAGCGTAGCGCATCCCCTTCAGCGGAAGCAGCAAGCCGGTCAGAACCACCCCCATGAGAAAGCCACCGAGGTGAGCCCCATAGGCGGTATTGCCAACCCCCATCCACAACCCCCTCAAGTCCATCGCCACCCCCAGCATGGCGAAGATCGCCAACTGCGAGGGAGCCACCGGCCGCGCCAGCGGCCACGTCTCCGGATCCGGGAGGTGAAACCGCAGGGCCAAACCGAGGTAGGCACCCTCAAGCCCCATCACGCCCCCGGAGGCTCCCAGGCTGGGGATCATCTCATCCGATCTCAGATACGCGTCGCACGCCCCACCTGCCAGCGCCGTGATCAGGAACAGACCGAGCATCATGCGGTTGCCCAGCAACCCGGAGAGAAGCGATCCGAACAACCACAGGTAGATCATGTTGCCTCCCCAGTGGAGAAGATCACCGTGGAAGAAGCCCGCCGTCAGCATCGACGAGAACACCCCCCAGTCAGCCAGCGTCACATCGCCCGACTTCAGATGCTCCCAGGACGCCGCAACCTCCGGTGGAAACATCATGAACGAAGCATACCACGAGGGCCCCAGCATTCGCTGCAGGCCGAGAATCACCAGCATCCCCAACATCAGGGCAAACAGCGGCCAGTGATCCCGCAGAATCGAGCGGAAACCATGATGGGAAAACAAGCGGTGAATCAAAGCAGCGCCACTGCAGCAGGCCGCCCCCACCCGTGACAAGCGCCAAGCCCCCCCACCCCCCACGGATTCCAACAGCCCATCCCCCGCCCTAAACCAGCCCTGCCCTGCCACCCCCCGGTCGGGACACGCCTTCCGGTGAACTCACCCACCTCACTCATTCGCACTCCCCCCATGATGCACTTTCATGAACCCAACCTGCGCCGCACGGGCACTGGCATGGCCACTGCTCCATCATCCGCATGGCCCATCTCCGACAACCTTCCCTGATCGATAGCCTGCTGGAGCGCCTCAGTGAGCGCCAGCTGCTCAAGGCGCTTGAGAGGTTGGAGGAGTCCTCCTCGATCGAGGAAAGGACTCGGGCCAACCAACAACTCAACCGTCTGCTGGAACGCAACCCGCGCGCGCTTCACTCCTACCTCAGTCACAAGCGACTTGAGGCACAGCTCCGACTGCTGGTCCACGATCCCGATTTCCTGGCCTCCTGAGGCCTCCTGCTCCCCCCGAGAAGAATTGGTGGTTGCCAGTCAATCTCCGGGGCGATGACGCTGCTCGCTTCACGTCGTCGTTCCGGGGATTGCAACTTCTCCCTCCGCTCCACAAGGTGGCGGCATGAAGGTTGAGAAACTCAAATACACCGTCTGGGCCGCCGACGCCCAGCGCGCCACCACATTCTACACCACCCTCTTCGGTGCCACGGTCATCAAACAGAACCCGCACATCACCGAACTGACCGTCGCCGGCGGCATCATCTCCATCCATCGCGGCGGCGAAGGGAAACGCACCTGGACCGGCCTGACCTTCCAGGTTGGCGATGTCGTCACCGGAGCCCGCGAAGTCTGCCAGCACGGCGGCCAATGCCCGAAAGAGCCACAGCCCGAAGACGGAGAGCCACCCCATCTGGCCATGTGCATCGACACGGAGGGCAACGAGTTCATGCTCACCCGACAACGGAGCTGACCGGTGCCCGAATTCCCAAAAGTCACCCGCCAACCACCAATCCAACGCGAACTTTTTTTGCCCGTCCTGGGTCGAATTCGCCGCGGCTCGAAAACACCGGTTCGTGAAACCCACTCAACCTCAGTGACCCGTGATCACTATTCACAACTTATTCACATGCTATTCACAACCAACGACTTACACCACTTTTATTTTGACTCTCCCGCGAAAACATGGTTATCTTCAAGTGTTCCTTCGGGAACTTGATCTTTGACAGAAAGGGAGCGTGGAAGGGATTGATTTCGATCACCCCAAGAAGCGTTCTGGGATAAGTCTCGGGCGAGAGCCCGGGAAAATGGTCGGGAGGAACTGACGTTCCCGGCCCCTTGAGCGAATCCGTGTGAAAGCGCGGTGAGCTTGGTGAAAACCAAGCAACAAGTTTGAGGCCAATGTCACCGGCATCCTCAGGTGGGGTCGTTCCCTCCTGCAAAACGAACAAGGATGCCCGGCGGCGAGCGAGGTGCACGAAATCCGGCCGGATGGCAGGCACGCAACCACTCGCGAAGCCGAGTGACGCCCGAATCTCCAGGTGAATCAAGGAGTGGCGAGGCGAACACAGTCGGTCCAAGACCGGACGTTGCTACTGTGAGTCAGTGTGGTGAAGAAAGTCCTGATCGCGAAGAACGAGACAAGCGATGCGATCAGACCCAGCCGGGGTCGCAACCGGAAGGAGAAAAAGGGACTTCATTCATCGCGGAATGAGCCCACTGCGGGGAAGGCACCGAGAAATTGGTGATGACCCTGATTGGTGCGATAAATTCCGAAAGTACGGGAGGCACGGCGCAAGTCGGGTCGTCCGTCTGAGAAAGAAAATGCAATGTGAGGGTTAAGAGACAAGACCCGTGGTCCAAGGCAAACGATCGGATGCGAAAACGCCCGATGCCGACCTTGGATGAAAAGAAGCCGATCAAGTTCTCAGCGAGAGCGGTTTCACAGGTTTGGAAAGTGCGAATCGGCAGATGCGTAACTCCAAGCGAAGACGTCTCACCCAAGAAGTCGATGATGGCAACATCACGGCCGGCTCCGCTGCGGAGTCGAACGGAATCACGACAATCGTTCTTGTCGGTCAACGCAGCGTCGGGGAACTGGCAGCCAATGACACTCGACGGGTGGATTTGGGCGCCAAATGTCAGTCAACCGGGGAAAGAGAATGTGGCGAATTCCCACTCCCCTCCTCTTTTTCTTCGTGGATTCGAAAGGTCTACGAAAAAAGGAATTTGGATTCGTTGGATCCACAAAAAAAGGGCCCGCCGACAGGCAACTGTCGACGGGCCTTTTTGCGTACCCATGTCGCACGCGAAAAGCTCAGTCCATTCCCCACGGGTAATGCTCGCCTCAGCGGCGGGTCGCAGGACGCGGGGCCCTCTGGGGCATGGTCGGGCGCGTCTGGACCGCGGGGCGGGTGCTGGGACGCTGGACCGGCCGGGTGGTCGGTCGCTGCACCGGTTGGGTCGACGGCCGTTCGACCGGTCTTTGGACCGGTTGGCTCGGCTTGGGCTTGACGATCGGATGCTCCGGCTTGGGCGGTTTTTCCGGCTTGGGCGGCTTCTGGTAGGGAGGTCGGTGATATGGGGGACGCACCACCACCCATCCATACCTCGGCCAATGGCGGTAGTAGTGACCACCGGAATACCAGTAAGTGATCCCCCCGACCACCGTCGTGTCGTAACCGACCGGTGCGCTGCTGGCCACGGATCCCTCCGGATACTGGTCATACGGGTTCGCGCAGGAGCTGAGCCCGAGTGAAACACCAGCCGCGAGGAGGATCCATGAGAGCGCCTTCATGCCGAAAACGCTAGAGCACTCGCGGAAGGATTCCAGCCGCAAGATTGGGTGAACTTCTGGCGACCCGCGTGGTTGCCCTGAGCTCAGGATTCGCTAGGCTCCCGGGTGCGTGTCCCACCACCCGAATCATCAAGAAGACCACACCCCGGACGCCATCCGCGAGCGCCTCACCAAGGGTGTGTCACAAGACTTCCTGAAGGACTCCATCTTTGGAGCCATTGATGGAGCTGTCACCACCTTCGCCGTCGTCTCATCGGTCGCAGGGGCCGGACTTCCGGCCGGTCTCGTCATCATCCTCGGCGTGGCCAACCTGATTGCGGACGGATTCTCGATGGCTTCGGGAAATTTCCTCGGCACTCATGCGGAGAACCAGGCCGCCAACCGCACCCGCCGTGAAGAGGAACGGGAGATCGAGATGCACCCGGACGGGGAGCGTGAAGAGATCCGGCAAATCTTCGCGGCCAAAGGATTCAAAGGGGAAACGCTGGAGCAAATCGTCAAGGTCATCACCGCCGACAAGCAACGCTGGGTCGATACGATGCTCCAGGAAGAACACGGCATCCACACCGCTCAGCCGGCCGCTTGGAAAGCCGCCACGGCCACCTTTCTCGCCTTCCTGCTGGTGGGCGCCGTTCCACTGATCGCCTATGTCGTGGATCTTGCCCGCCCGGGGGTGCTCGCGAATCCCTTTGCCGTGGCCTGCGTCCTGACCATGGTGTCCTTCGGCATCGTCGGGGCTCTGAAGGCCCGGGTCGTCGGCCAGAACACCTTCGCAGGCGTCGTCGAAACCATCGCCGTCGGGGCTCTCGCCTCAGGGATGGCCTACGGCATCGGCTACCTGCTTCGCCCGTTCGCGGACTTTGCCTGAAGGGCCTCAGCTCTCGTCGAGAACCGCCGCAGCGGTCAGTTCGGCAAAGGTGCCCGTCGTTCCGATGTAGTGGATCTTGCGGTCGGCACCCAGGACGTAGGTCAGCGGCCATGCTCCCACCCGATACACCTTGCCGAGTTCGTTGTTGGGATCAGAGAAATTCGGCCAGTCGACCTTTCCTTCGGCCTGCAGTTTCCGCAGCACCGGCAAGGGGTCGCTGTTGACCCCCACCACTTCAAATTCCTTCCCGGCGAAGCGCTCGTCGGCACGTAGGGCATTGGCCCAGTTGATCACCGCGTCCGGTCCTTCACCCCCGGAGTTCCAGAACAACAGGATCACCACTTTCCCCTCGAATGACGAAAGGCTCATCGCGCGCCCTCCGGAATCGCGACCACTCAGCTCGGGGGCCGGACGGCCCTTGCTCAGGTTGCGGATGATGTAGAGCTCCTCTTCCGCCAGCTCCGCCACCGTGACCCCCTCGATCTCGACATCCGCCGCGTCGATGATCGCCTTGCGCAGCATGCTCAGCCGCTCGCGCATGATCCTCGGTTCGTCATTGATGTCCTTGGCCATCATGGCCAGACCCAGCGCCGCCACACCCGCCACCTTCTTGTCCGGGTTCTGCGACTCGATCTTGCGCAGCAGATTGAGCGACGTGTTGTCCCCGCAGGCCACCAGCGCCATGCACATCGGCGCGAGTTGACGGCTCTGCAGGTGATACTTTTCCACGGTCTTCTGGACCTGCGCGATCTGCGGGCGCATGGCCGGCGTGCGGAGCCCGTCTTCCCCGACCTCCACCAGTGGGCTGGCAATCCGCAGGAACCACGCCGCCGGTTCGATCGTCCATTCCTCGTTGAGCTGGGGGGAAATCACCGACCACATCCGCTTCGCGGCCACGTCAGGCATCGGCCGGGCCGCCATCACTTCCCGTCGCGCCGCCTCCCCCTTCGCCAGCTGCATCTTGATCGTCCATGCCTCCAACGACTTCTCATACCCTGCTCGCACGGCATTCGCCTGCGACAAGGTCCCCGCCTGAACCGTCGCCAATCCCAGCAACATCATCGAAATCCACAGCATCCGCATGCGCCAACGCTAGCGTCCCGCACGCTTCTGACAAGTACTCCGCCGACTCGCGCTTGCCGAGTGGCACCGGGTTCCCTTTACTCCCGGCCCGATGGCTACTGACCATATCGATGTCCGCTACGTCGCCGGCCTGGCCCGGCTGGAACTCACCGACGAAGAATGCGCCACCTTCCAGCCCCAGCTGGATGCGATTCTGAAGTATGCCGAGACCCTCAGCCAACTGGATGTCGAGGGGATCGAGCCGATGGCCCACCCGGTGCCCGTTTACGACGTGATGCGGGAAGACGTCCCGGGCACCAGCCTGCCCGTCGAGGCCGTGCTGGCCAATGCACCGGAGCAGGCCCAAGGCCAGATCCGGGTTCCCAAAGTCATCGCCGAAGCCTGACCCCTTCCCGACCCATGTCCCTCGCTCAATCTTCTCTGACCGACCTGCGCAAGCAAATCGGTGCCGGCACGCTCCAACCCGTCGACCTCGTCGACGAACTGGCTTCCTCCATCGAGGCCAGGAACTCCGAAGTGGGAGCCTATCTCAGCTACGACATCGACGCCGCCCGCGAAGCCGCCGCCCAGGCCGATACCAGCCTGCCCCTCGGCGGCATTCCCATCGGCATCAAGGACAACATCAACGTCCTCGGCGAAACCTGCACCTGTGGCTCCCGCTATCTCGAAAAGGGATACCGCTCGCCCTACGAAGCGACGGTGATCCAGCGCCTCCGCGCCGCCGGTGCCATTCCCTTCGGCCGCCTCAACCTCGATGAGTTTGCGATGGGGTCAGCCACGGAAAACTCCGCCTTGGGCAAGACGACCAACCCCCACGACCCGTCCCGCATTCCGGGAGGCTCCTCGGGTGGTTCAGCCGCAGCGGTGGCCGCCGACATGGCCTTCGCGACCCTCGGTTCGGACACCGGCGGATCCATCCGCCAGCCGGCCTCCCACTGCGGCGTGGTTGGACTGAAACCTTCCTACGGCCGCGTCTCGCGCTACGGACTGGTCGCCTTCGCCTCATCGCTCGATCAGATCGGTCCCCTCACCCGGACGGTCGACGACGCCGCCCTGATGCTCCAAGCCATCGCCGGTCACGACAAGGCCGACTCCACCTCGCTCGATGCTCCCGTGCCCGACTACTCGGCGGAGATCGATCAAGGCGTCGCCGGAATGAAGTTGGGACTGCCCAAGGAATACTTCGGCGAAGGCATCGACCCCGAAGTCCGCAAGCGCGTCGACGAATCCGTCAAGCGGCTGGAGGAAGCCGGAGCCGATATCGTCGAAATCTCCCTCCCCCACACCGAATACGCCGTGGCGACCTACTACATCATCGCTCCCGCAGAAGCCTCGTCGAACCTCTCCCGCTTCGACGGCATCCGCTACGGACACCGGAACCGCGAAACCGACGACCTGCTCGATCTCTACAAGCTGTCCCGCGAAGAAGGATTCGGCCCCGAAGTGAAGCGCCGGATCCTCCTTGGCACCTACGTCCTCTCGTCCGGCTACTACGATGCCTACTACGGCCGCGCCCAGAAGGTCCGCACGCTGATCCGTCAGGACTTCGAAAAGGCCTTTGAACAAGTCGATGCCATCCTCTCGCCCGTCGCCCCGTCACCCGCACGGAAACTCGGAGAGAACAGCGAAGACCCCCTGCAGGAATACCTCTCCGACATCTACACCATTGCCGCCAACCTCGCGGGAATTTGCGCCATTTCCGTCCCCGCCGGCACCGTGGCGAGCGACACCGGAACCCAGCTTCCGGTAGGACTGCAGGTCCTCGGCCCCCACCTGGGCGAGGCCAGCCTGCTGCGCGTCGCCAAGGCCGCCGAGATTCGCTGAATCCCCCGCCTTTTCCTGGACGATGGAAGACCTGACCCTCTCCGATTCAGAGCGCGCGAGATACGCCCGCCACCTGTCCATCCCCGATGTAGGTGAAGCCGGCCAGCGAAAGCTCAAAGGCTCCTCGGTCCTCCTCATCGGTAGCGGCGGCCTGGGCTCCCCGGCCGCCCTCTATCTCGCTGCCGCCGGGGTCGGACGTCTCGGACTGGTCGATGACGACAAGGTCGACCGCTCGAACCTCCAGCGGCAGATCCTGCATGGCGAGTCATGGGTCGGCAAACCGAAGATCGAAAGCGCCCGAGCCCGTCTCGCCGAAATCAATCCGGAGATCAAGGTCGAGACCCACGCCGTCCGCCTTACCGCGGACAATGCGGAGGAAATCGCTTCGTCCTACGATCTCATCCTCGACGGATCCGACAACTTCCCGACGCGTTTTCTAACCAACGACCTTTGTTTCCGTCAGAAAAAGCCGTGCGTGTTCGGCTCCATCTTCCGCTTCGAAGGACAGGTCACCGTGTTCGCCCCCCACCTCGGAGGCCCCTGCTACCGCTGCATGCTCCCCACCCTTCCACCGCCGGGTGCCGCACCCTCCTGCCAGGAAGCCGGCGTGCTGGGAGTCCTCCCCGGAGTGATCGGCTCCCTCCAGGCCATGGAAGCCATCAAGCTGCTGCTCGGCATCGGCAAGCCACCACTCGGCAACCTCCTTTGCTACGATGCCCTTCGTAGTTCGTTCCGCAACCTGAGGATCGCCGCCGACCCCGACTGCCGCCTGTGCGGATCAAACCCGACGATCCTCGACCTCAACAATCCCGAAACCACCGCCGCCCCTTCGTGCTCCATGAATTTTGACATCCCCACCATCACCGTCGACGAGCTCGCCGAACGCCTTCCCTCCTCGCCGGTCCTGATCGACGTGCGTCAGCCGGAAGAACACGCCGAAGCTTCCATCCCGGGGAGCATCCTCATCCCGCTTGGGGAACTCCCCCAGCGCCTGTCGGAAATCCCGCAGGCCGACGAGGTCCTCGTCCACTGCAAGGCAGGTGGACGGTCGGCCAAGGCCGTCGCCTTCCTGCACGAACAAGGAAGGACCGAAGCGATCAATGTCGCTGGAGGCATGGACGCCTGGCTGCAGCGCGGCTGACACCCGCTTCAGCGGGCCTTCTCGATCATCTCCGAGGCCAGCTTTTCCAAGTCCTTGGCGGGAATGGCATAGGTCTCGCAGCGGCTGAAGCGCGCGATGTTCATGCCCACGCATTCGCCGTCGAGATTGAATACCGGCCCGCCCATGAAGCTGCGGTTGCCCATGATGTCGTGCTGCATCACCCGGGGAAAACCGGTTCTCCGTTCGGAGTAGGCGCCACTCATCGCGTCGTTCCGCGACTTCGTCTCGCCGAAAAGGTCGGTGCGACCGGCCAGCTCGATCTCGAGTTCCATCGCCTCGCCATCCCGCTCGATGCCGACCGGGATCCGGTCCCCGACCTGCTTTTCACCGAGCAGGTCCGCGACCGCCTTGCGGTCTTCCATTTCCACGCCATCCAGGGAAACAATCACATCCCCGGCCTGCAGGCCTCCCTCTTCGGCACCACTTCCCTCGGTGACTTCCTTCACCTTGAGTTGATCCTCATCGTCCTCCAGTGCTACACCGAGCACGGTTCCACCGGTCGCCTTGACCTCGCGCGTCTTCGCAGCCAGCACGCCGATCTGAACCCGCCGGGTGCTCCGCGTGGTGGCACCATTCGCCACCAACCACGTCCCCTGCTCCGGTTCGTCCCCACGCAGATAGCTCACCGGCACGAGGTCCTGGGCGTCGATCTTCACCAGCGCCACATCCCACGCAGGATCCTCGGCGATCAACTTCGGTTGGCTGTAGCGCTCGCGGTCCACTGTGACCGTCACATCATCCAGTGGTCCCAGCTCACTGGCTTTTGTTAGAATGTAGCCGTCGGGTGAAACCACGGTGCCGAAGATGATCTCATCCCGTCCGCGCTTGAACACCGCACTGCTCGTCTGCAGGAACTCCTGCGTATCATCAAAGGCCGCGTGAACCGCAGGACCGGCCGTGCGATACTTGTATTCGAGCGTGACACCCGCTTGTAGTCCGCCACCGGCGAGAGCCAGCGCGAGGGTTGCGATGAGGCATTCAGTCTTCACGATTTCCAAGTTTCAGAGTGAGGGTTTCGGGCTTTCCATCCCGAAGCATTTCAAAAACCACTTCATCTTCCGGAGCTTTCTCCTTCAGCAATTCCTTCAATTGATCGCGCGATTCCAGCTTTTCGCCGTCCATGCTCAAGAGCACATCGCCTTCCTTGATCCCGGCCTTCTCCGCAGGGGACTCTCGTCCGACTTTCCGCACCTCGATGCCCTCGCCGTCATGGGCTTCGGCCAGCAGTCCAAGGAACCCTTTCCCCTTCTCCGGCTTCTTCGCAAATGGCCCCTCGCCGATGAACTCCCCGGCTTCCATCGCATCCCAACTGCGCAGGAATTCCTCCATCGGCACATGCATGTTCTCCGGCAGCTTGTCGCCGACCCGTGAGTGGATCCCGATCAACCGACCCTGCAGGTCAAACAACGGGCCACCCGAATCCCCACCGATCAGATTGCAGTCCGACTGCCAGGTGGATTCATTCACGACCCGGATCAGCCGGCCAAGCCGGACCACACTCCCGCGATCCTTGTCGAAGCCCCCGGAGTGACCCAACGAAAACACCCAGTCACCCAGCCTCGTCTGGTCATCACGATCGACCTCGACGAAGGGATAGGTGCCCTCATCGATGATCTTGGCCATCGCGCTGTCCGTATTCGAGTTCAGCCCCAGCGACACCGCCTTCACCTTCTTCCCATCTTCAAAGACCACCGTGAACTCACGATCCACCCCACCGGAAACGTGCGCCGCCGTCAGGATCAATCCATCCTCACTGATGACCACGCCACTGCCGGATCCCTGATCCAGTTCGATGCACACCGTGGCCGCCCGCGCCTTCGGCAGAGCCGCCTTCAGCAGGGACTGGATCTCATCCAGATCACTTCGACCACTCGGGGCCTTCTTCTCGTTGATCGGAAGCCGCTCGGCCGTGGCGGGCACCGCCAGCGCAAGCATCACAAGAGGAAACAGGATTCGGGAAAATCTCATGAGTGTCGTGGGAATCTAGCCTGTGCCTCAATCGACCGCAACCCTGCGGTCGCCATCACAGCGGACAAAGGTCGCGAGCCATTCACGACCCACCCGGCTGGGAAAGGCACGCGTCGGCACGCTTCCCCTCTCTAGCGTGAACCATGGCTCGAGATGTCTTGCGATTTCCTCCTTTCTCGCCCCGTGCGGAGGCCCTCCATCCGGGTCCTTCGGATCGAGGTAAAACACTCCGATCAAACGCCCGCCCGGACGGATCAAGCCAGCCACCGCCTCCGCATAGTCACCCCGATCGCTCGGGTCGATCGCACAAAAACAAGTGTGCTCCCACACCGCGTCGAAGGGCTCGGATTGCCAGTCAAAGAGATTCGCACACACATACGACTCACCGCCCACGGACTTGATCCCCCGCGCCACCTCGATCGCCTTCGCCGACAAATCCAGCCCCGTGACTTCCGCGCCGACCCGCGCAAGCGCCCTCACATCGTGCCCCGAACCACAGCCCGGCACCAGCACCCGTGCCGACCTCAGGAACGGCCCGTTTTCGGCATCCTCCAGCGCCTCCAGCAGTGGTGGTGCCGCCTCGCCCTTGTCCCACGGAGTTTCCCCGGCGCGCCATCTTCCATCCCAGTCGGTCATGCGGACATCGTCCACCCGACCCGCCTCCTCAGCAAGTGATCAGATGCCTCCCAGGCAATCCACCGTCGGAGACTTCTGCGCCGATGGGGACTGGGTCGTACTGCCGAAGGAAATGACCGCTCCCACGCCCGCCCCATGCGCCCCACCCAGACGCGGATCCATCTCGAACTCCGGAAACCGGTAGCGGCGACGGGAACGAATGATGAATCGAAGCACTGCGAAAGAAATGAAGGACGACAGGGCGACGAGAAAGGGAAGCCCCCCGGCGTCCCACGCCCCGCGGACCGCCTCCTTGATCAATTCCGAGCCACTGGCCTCCTCGATCGGCTCAGGCTCGGCCACCGGGATCGTATCCGCCGGCTCCTCCACCCAACCCAACGAGCGCTCGATCCAATACAGGCGGATTGAGACCTGCAGGCAAAACTCCTTGAACTGATCCAGATCGCCCACCTCTTCCTGCGCCGCGCGCGCAGCCTGACCGATCAGACGTCCCACTTCCACCCGCGGCACTTCCTGCGCCAGGTCACTGCTGAAATGAAGTTCGGCCCGCGCCGGTTCTCCCATCCGGTAGAGCAGCAAGGCCGTCGGTTCACCACTCGATAGCCACGGCTCCAGATGGCGCTCCATGTCCGATGGAAACCGCTGGTCGTGATCGAAAATCATCGCCCTCAGGCGAATCCTCGAATCATCCGCGTGGTAGCGCAGAAACTCTTCCCGGTCCTTGCGCTCACGCGAATTCAGTAGGCCCTGCGGATCGACCAAATCATCCTCGGCAGGTCCGCCAAAGTAATCCGGCCAACAATCCGCCGGAATCGCCACCCCCGGCAGCCCCAATCCCTCTTCCGGCAGCGACGGACCGAATTCCTCGGCCCCCGCCAACGATGCCAGACTCAGGATCGCGGCAACGCAACAGACTCTCACGACTTCGCCCCCTTCCGTTCCTTCGCCTTCGCGCTCTTCCCGCGCAGTGAGCGCACCTTCCTGCGGACCACTGGAGGTGAGATCTTCCGCTCGAAACTCTCCGGATCGCGGCGCGCCTGCCGCGATCGCTTCTCCAGCACCAGGCTCAGTTGCTCGAGCACCCGGACGATGCCTTCCGCAAACCGCCCCTCGACCCAATACGCATGGGCCCGGCTCATGCACAAAAACGTGTCCTCCTCCTTGAGAAAGGCGTCGAGCATGTATCCCCAGCTCATTCCGGCCGCCTTTCCGTCCGGATCAATCGTCAGAAGAATGCCCCGCTCATTCGGCCGACTCACATCGACATCCTCGAATGCCGCCCGATTCAGCAGCCAGAATCCAAACTGCCTCAAGTCGCTGCGCCCTTCCGGCAAACCGGTGTACACCGCGAAGAACAACTGCGGAAAACTCTGCTCGAAACGATCCATCGCCGCCTCAACCCGCTGACGCTCAACACTACGCATCAATCCCGCCACATCCTCCAACCGCCGGATCCGCACATCTTCGCTGCCAAATCGCTCGTCTGCGTCCACCAAGCTGAATCCGCAGTGCGGACAACTTCCCGCACCACGGTGAATGACCTGCACACATCGGGGGCACTTCATCGGCGACCCGCCGAACCTAGTCGGTTGGCCGCTCATTGGTCAAAGCGAAAGATCAAGTAAACTTAACTACTTAGGCTCGAAGCGCCAGCTCCGGCGACACCCCTGCGGACCCCGCCGGCCGCCCCCACCCCAAATTTGCTCAGTTTCTGCTTGGCAAGCACACTCCATCGATGCAAGTTCCGCGCCCGCTCGCACTTCGGCGAGCCTTTCCAAGAACCAAACGCACACCATGGCTGTTGCTCTCCGTCTCAATCGCAAGGGAACCAAAGACCGTCCCTACTACAAGATCGTCGCCGTCGATAGCCGTAAGCGCCGTGATGGCCGCTACATCGAGCAGATCGGCACTTACGATCCGATGAAGGAAGGCGCCAACTACACCATCGATCTCGAAAAGGCCGACAAGTGGGTCGGCGTGGGTGCACAACCTTCCGAGACCGTGGCCAGCATCATCCGCAAGGCCCGCACTGCTGCGAAGGCCGAAGCCTGATCGCTTCCGCATCTTATCCTTTTCCACAGCCGCAGCTCCTCCGGGACTGCGGCTGTTTTGTGTCCACCCTGTCCGATCGGTCGACATCCCGAACGGGCCTTGAACGCTCACAATTCCCACCTTCATTCTTTCCAAGACCCACGGCCCGCGGTTCAGTCCTGCGGGCCCTCTGCCGACCCGCCATTCTTCCATGGATTACGCCACCCTCATCGATCAACGCCGACGCCGCTTCGCAGAAGTATCTGAAGCGATCGAAGACCCCACCCTTTTCAACGACTCGAGGCGGGCCACCGAGGTCATGCGCGAGCACCGTCGGCTCAAGGAAACCCTCGAACTCTGGGATACCCTGGAGTCCACCCGCTCCCAGCTGGCCGACAACGAAGAACTCGCCCAGGGAGACGACCCCGAGCTCGCGGAGATGGCCAACGAGGAAATCCCCGAGCTCCAGAAACAAATCCCCGAGCTCGAGGAGAAACTGCAGTATGCCCTGCTACCCGCCGACCCCGATGAGGATCGCGACGCCCTGGTCGAAATCCGCGCCGGTGCCGGTGGCGATGAAGCCTCGCTTTTCGCCGCCGACCTCCTCCGCATGTTCCAGCGCCACGCCGAGAAGCGAGGCTGGAAAACCGAGCACCTCGGCAGCAGCCCGTCCGACGTCGGAGGGTTCAAGGAAGTCGTCATCCGCGTCACCGGCGACGAAGTATTCCGCTATCTGAAGTACGAAAGCGGCGTCCACCGGGTCCAGCGCGTCCCCAGCACGGAAACCCAGGGCCGCATCCATACCTCCACCGTCACCGTGGCCGTCCTCCCGGAGGCCGAGGAAGTCGACGTCCAGATCAAGCCCGATGACCTGCGCATCGAAGTCTGCCGCGCAGGCGGCGCAGGCGGTCAGCACGTGAACCGCACCGAGTCCGCCGTCCAGGTCTTCCACCTTCCCTCCGGCATCATGATCCGCTGCGAAGACGGACGCTCACAGACCCAGAACAAGGAGCGCGCCCTCCAGATCCTGCGCAGCCGCCTCTACGAGATGAAACAGCGCGAAGTCCAGGACGCCTACTCCGCCACCCGCCGATCGCTGATCGGCTCCGGCGACCGATCGGAAAAAATCCGCACCTACAACTTCCCACAAAGCCGGATCACCGACCACCGCATCGGCCTGACCTCCCACAATCTCGATGGCGTCCTCGAAGGCGCCCTCGACGAACTCACCGAAGCCCTCCAGCGCGCCGAGATCGCCGAGCGCCTTGCCGAGGCCGAAGCCGGGACAAAGCATTGATCCACTTGCCAATCCGAATGGAAGTTCCAACATTGGCGCTCGTATTGCTGGGCAGGCGACAAGCCCAGCCCCACCATCCGCACGACCGAACCGTCAGCCCATGAGCTCAGCCGTCAAATTCCTTCACCAAGACCGCATTCCCAGCACCGGATGCCTCGTCGTCCCCGGTCGCGTCGAGTTCCACGAGCTCCTCCATCTCCAGCAGTTGTTTTCGGACCGCTCGATCACTTGGTTGATCGAAGACAGCGCCCCACTCGACCCCATGGTTCAGGGCTTCCTCGAGCAATCGGAGTCCGGTGCCGCCTTCTCGGATTCGGACAGCGACCCGGCCGCCGCCGGCGAGCAACTCAAGAGCTCCCTCGAAGGCAATGGGGTCATCATCTTCATCCACGGCAAGGCCAACGCCCGCGCAGGCACCCCCTGCCACATCCCGGGAGCCACCATGAAGACCCTCGGCTCCTTCGGATTACCCCTGCTGCCCATCGGCATCGAGTACCCCCGCGAGTCCGCCCTCACCATCGAGCGCACCGCCTCCCTCCCCCGCGCCATCCTCGCCGTCGGCAAACTCATCCCCGCCGAGAAAGCCTCGGCCGCCACCCTTCGCCAGTCCCTGCTGGAGGTCAGCGAAGAAGCCTACGCCTCCCGCCCGCTCTTCAAGGGCTCCCTGGCCACCGCCCTCCTCGAGGGCCTCAAGAAGCACAGCCGCTCGAAGTTATTCGATGGCACCGATGACTCATCGATCGGCTTCGACCGCCTGCTCGCCGCCGCCCTCGTCTTTTCCAAACACATCCGTGAGGAGACCGACAACCCGAGGGTGGGCATCGTACTTCCCCCGGGAAAGGCCGGCATGGTCGCCAACCTTGCCGTCCTCTTCGCCGGCAAGACCCCGGTGAACCTCAACTTCACCGCCAGCCACGAAGCCATCCGCTCGGCCATGCGCCAAGCCGACCTCGACCGTTTCATCACCGCCGACCCCTTTGTGCGGAAAGTTGCTTCCTTCCCGTGGCCGCCCAATCGCGACCTGATCTTCATCGAGCGCGTCCTCCCTTCGCTGAAGAAGAAGATCATCACCTGGGCCATCCTTGGAAAAATCCTCCCCGCCGGGGTCATCAAGAGCCTCTTCGGCATCGGCAAGCGCAAGGGCGACGACGAAGCCGTCCTCCTCTTCACCTCCGGCTCGTCCGGAGAACCCAAGGGCGTCGTGCTCTCCCACCGCAACGTGCTGGGCAACGTCTCCCAATTCTCCGGTCGACTCGATGCCGATTCCGATGCACGGGCCCTTGGCTGCCTGCCCCTCTTCCACTCCTTCGGATCCACCGTCACCCTCTGGTTCCCCGTCATCGAGGGCATCGACCTCGTCACCTACCCGAATCCGCTGGAAACCAAGCGACTGGGCGAACTCATCCAGCAGCATGGCGTCACCTTCCTCCTCGCCACTCCGACCTTCCTGCGCGGCTACATGAAGCGCGTGAAGCCCGAGCAACTCGAGTCCATCGAACTCGTCGTCACCGGAGCCGAAAAACTCCCCGCCAACCTCGCCGAGGCCTTCGAAAAACGCTTCGGACTCTACCCACAGGAAGGCTACGGCCTCACCGAGACCTCCCCCGCCACCAACGTCAACCTGCCCGACCCCGAGCCCACCACCGGCGAAGTACAGATCCCCTCCAGCCGCAAGGGATCCGTCGGCCAACTCCTGCCCGGCATCGCCGTGCGCATGACGAATCCCGCCACCGACGAAGCCTGCCCCATCGACCAGCAGGGCATCATTTGGCTCAAGGGCTCCAACATCTTTCCCGGTTACCTCGACAGCCCGAAGAAGACCGCCGAAGTCCTCACCCCCGATGGCTGGTTCCGCACCGGCGACGTCGGCCGCGTCGACGATGATGGCTTCCTCTACATCGAAGGCCGCATCTCCCGCTTCTCAAAAATCGCCGGCGAGATGGTCCCTCACGAAGTCGTCGAAGCCGCCGTCAACCAGGCCCTCGGACTCGACTCCGAAGCCGAGCGGAAGATCGCCATCGTCGGCATCCCCGATGCCCAGAAGGGCGAGGCCATCATCCTCCTGTCCACCATCGCCGGCCCCGCCCTCGAGCAGGAATGCATCGACCTCCGCTACAAGCTCATGGACGCCGGCGTGCCATCCCTCTGGTGCCCGAAGGCCATCGTCCCCATCGAAGAGATCCCCGTGCTCGCCTCCGGCAAGCTCGACCTCAAGGGCTGCCAGATGCTCGCCGAGCACTGAAAATCCCCCGGACCCGACCACACCGCTGCCTGCCGTGGCCCCACGGACAGGCCCGACACTTCCTCAGCCCCGCTCTTGTCAACCGGGCGGCACTCCCCTAGACCCCTCGCGTCGTGACGCCTGAAGCCCAACTTGAGATCCTCACCGCCGGCACCGCCCAGGTGCTCTCCGAGAAAGAACTGCTGGAACGGCTGCGCCTTGGCCGCCCCCTGCGGGTCAAGCTCGGCCTCGACCCGACTTCTCCCGATATCCACCTCGGTCACACCGTGGCCATGGAGAAGCTCCGCCAGTTCCAGGAACTCGGCCACCAGATCGTCCTCATCATCGGTGACTTCACCGCCACCATCGGTGACCCATCCGGCCGCTCCGCCACACGCCCCCCGCTCACCCGTGAAGAAGTCCTGGCCAATGCCGAGACCTACACCGACCAGGCCTTCAAGATCCTCGACAAGGACAAGACCGAGATCGTCTACAACGGCGACTGGTTCCGCAAGATGACCTTCGAGGACGTCCTCCGATTGAATGCCCGCGTCACGATGCAGCAGATGCTCCAGCGCGAGGACTTCAGGAACCGCATCGACAAGGGCCAGGAAGTCCGCCTGCACGAAATCCAATACCCCATCGTCCAGGGATGGGATTCCGTCGAAGTCCGCGCCGATGTCGAACTCGGCGGCACCGACCAACTCTTCAACCTGCTCGTCGGTCGTGACCTCCAGCGCGAGGAAGGCCAACCCCAGCAGATCGTCATGACCATGCCCCTGCTCGAGGGCCTCGATGGCGTGCGCAAGATGTCCAAGTCCTACGACAATTACGTCGGAGTGAACGACGCACCTCAGGACATGTACGGCAAACTCATGAGCACCTCGGACGAGCTCATGGCCCGCTACTACCAACTCCTGCTCGGAGAGGAACTCGATGCCTCCCTCCACCCGATGGAGGCCAAGAAGTCGCTCGCCGAAAAACTCACCGCACGCTACCACGATGCCGACGCCGCCCGCGCCGCCCGTGCCGACTGGGACACCCGCTTCTCGAAGAAGGACCTGACCTCCGCCGATCTCCCCGAGATTCCGCTATCCTCACTCCCTACGGAGCCCACCGTACTTTCCCTCGCCTCCCATTGCTTCCTCACCGCCTTCGACCTGAAGAAATCGAACGGCGAGCTGAAGAAACAGCTCATCACCGCCGGATCCGTCCAGCTCAATGGTGAGAAACTCACCGACCCGAATGCCGGAGTCGCACCCGCCGCCGGTGACGTACTCAAGCTCTCCAAAAAGCACGCCGTGCGCTTCGCCTGATCCCCCACCATTCCCCCACCATGCCCATCCTCTATCTCAAACCCGGATGCCCGTGGTGCATCGAAGTCGTCGACTTCCTCAAGCGCAAGGGCATCGCCTACGAACCCGTCATCGTCAGCGGCAACCCCGATGGCATGCAGGCGCTGATCGAACTTTCCGGCCAGACCAAGGCCCCGACCATGGATTGGCATGGTGAAGTCCTCGCCGACTTCGGCGTCGAGGAACTCATCCCGTTCCTCGAAGCGCGCAAGGTCATTTGAACGCCCGGCTCTCCATCCACTCATACCACTCGGCCTCGAGCGCCGCCGCATCGGCATAGCCGTAGGTCTCGAGCAGAGATGCCTCATTGACCGTGTCGCCGTCACGAAGCATCGCCACCAGTTTCTGATACTTCGCCTTCGCCGCATCATCGCGGACCAGGAAATAAGTGAGCGCAAAGATGTAGCCCGACTCCTTCGGCGAAAGCGTCAGGATCTGTGCTGTCAGCACATCACCCAGCGAGCAGCGGTTCTCATCCTTGCACATCTTGCGCAGTACCGACGGCCAGTCCTCGTCCGCACCCAGCGTCTCCCCCTTCTTGATCTCCGCCTTCTGCGCCTCGTAGTACGCTTCGAAATCCAGGTAATGCACCCGGCATAGATCGAAGATCATGTGCTCCACGTAGTAGCCGAAGCCCGCCTGCATCCAGAACGGGATCTTCGCAGAGCGCGCACGCCCACGAAGCAGGCTCGACCCCGTCGAGTGGGCCACGATCGCCGAGACATCCCGGTCCCCGCCCGCACTCTGCATCGGGTCCCCCTTGCAATACACCGTGTAGCGCGCATTCGGGTCCACATAGTTGCCGACCTGATGCGTCAGCCGCACCGAGTTCGCATCCCATCCATTGCGCCCGGCATCGATCTTCACCAGTTCGCGGAAATCCGCGCCCGAGTCGACCAGGTAAATGCAGAACCGGAACGGAGCCTCCTTCGCCCCCTTGCTCCCCGACGGCGTCTCGAACTCATTCTTCTCAAAGTCCGGTGTCAGGCCAGGAAGCGCATCCACACAGACCGTCCAGATCTTCTCCGCCAACTTCGATGCCGGATCATGGCTCGTCCCATGGGCCCGGATGAGGAAGTGGTCCGTCTCCTTCTCCCGCCACTTGAATCCATCGAAGTGCGAATCCTGCGCGCCAACCACCGACACGCCTCCAAACAGGCCCACAAGGGCAGCTTTCCAATTCATTCCCTACGCTACCCAGCCCCGAGGACCCCTGACAACGCCATTCGCCCGAAGAGTCTGATCCCCTCACCCAGCCGCATCGTCGAAACCGCCAAATCCAGCCCCCCACCTCTCCTCTTCCCCAAACCACACGAAGCCTCTCTAACTTCCCACTCACCGGACGCAGAGAATGTGGAGCTCTCATTTCGCGCCCCTTGCGCGGTTCACCAACTCTTCAACTCCCACCAATCCATCAGCGCTTGATAGGCAATCGGAGGATGCCGGGGATTCCGGCCAGCAAATCTACCGGGTCGGCAGCTTCCAGTTCGCCAGATCGGTGAAACAAGAGTGCCCTCCCCCCTCGTCCGCCTTGGTGATCTTGCCCCGAAGAGTTCTGGTGGATACCTTTCCGCCAATGACTCCCTCCCGGCGCCATGAGCACCCGTCCGCATCCCTCGAATGTCATTCCAGATGAAGGTCGTTCCCGCTACCCCGGGGAACGTGAGCGGCCCATCGTGCCGGATGTTCTCAATCATTCTCGGAGTCCTCGGGACGTCCCTGCTCGTCCGAGCCCTCATCGAGAGAAATGGCCTGAGCATGGCTGGTGCCCTGATCCTGCTGCTGATCGCCGGGAATCAGTTTCGAACTTACCTGAGATGGGCTCGATCCCGGACCTGCCTGGTGATCGAGGGAGATTCGATCGATCTGCAGATCGACGGCCGGTCGAGGTTTATCGGGACCGTGGATGAGATCCGGTCGATCGCGGAAGACCAGAGAGGCTTCACGCTCGTGTTTCCCCCATCGCATCGGATCAGGGTTCGGCGGGCCGATCTACCCGATTGGTTGAAGGAGCGCCTCGGCTCCACCTGAAGGATGCCTCTTCGTCCCATCGGACGGCCCGGCGTCCAGCTCGCTCCTTATGAATCCCGTCCTG
The DNA here is from genome assembly GCF_016595525.1 of Haloferula rosea. Classification (GTDB taxonomy): domain Bacteria; phylum Verrucomicrobiota; class Verrucomicrobiia; order Verrucomicrobiales; family Akkermansiaceae; genus Haloferula; species Haloferula rosea. The sequence goes on along the minus strand of NZ_JAENII010000005.1, from coordinate 233,193 downwards.
TGGTAAGACCCATCGGACCCGTGACCGGGCGGCATCGGTGTGACACCCGGAAAAGAAAGAAACCAGAGATCGGGACCTACGCAGCTTCCCCCCGGATGGCGTAGTCCCGACTCTGGTTTTCTCGGCCATGAGCTCGAACCACTCGGTCCGAACTCAAGGTGAACACTACGTGGCCGAATTCGTAGAAAGAAAAGGAAGCGGCAACCTGAATGTCCCCCCGAACTTTGCAGGTGCCATTTCCTCCTCGAAACCCAGCTTGATGACAGCGACGGGCATCTTTTCCAACTCCCGAGGCCCCCCGACCTCTAGGAATGTTTCGGAATCGATGCCCCATGCTGGTTCCCCCATCGCACGGGCTTCGTTATGGAAAATTTGAGGGTCCCTTTCGGAACCAGACGCGAACCCACTCCACCCGAACCCATCGGTCAGGCGATGCGTTCCCCCCAGATCGTTCTCGCCCTCTTGTTGGGCTCGGGTTGGAGTGAAGCTCGTCATCAATACCTCCAATCGCGCCCGGACAGGTCGATTTTCAAAGTTTTGTAAATTTTTTCTAAAGTAGACCTTACCAACACCCGGTCTTTACCGATCCAAAGACCTTTCAGGTTTCCTGATATCCGCCGCAACCCTTGATTTACCAAGGATTTTCCGCGTGACCCTGACCCGGCCCGCCCTACCGTTATCCCGCTGTGGAAAAAGTGTATGAAAATCCGGATTTCCCCATGGTGGGCCATTTCCAGTCGATTCTGGAATCGGAAGGCATTCGCACGGAGGTCCGCAACGAAGGAGGATCATCGCTGGCGGGCGAGGTCCCCTTCACCCAGGTTTTCCCGGAATTGTGGGTGATCGAACCCGAGGACACGGAGCGGGCGAAGCAACTCATCGAGACCTACCTGGCCGAAGACTCGCGCTCGTCCGCCACACTCAAGCCGTGGACATGCCCGAACTGCGCGGAGACCGTGACGGCTGAGCTGGCCGAATGCTGGAACTGCGGCACTCCATTCCCAACCCCGTAGCCCGGGCCATCAGCGAAGAGACGGCGGAATCAGGCCACCGTTGCCTTCACGATGTCGCTGGGTGCAGCGGGGATCGGCAGATCCTCAGGCTGAAGATCCAAGCCATGGATGGGCTGAACGCGGTCGGCATCTTCAAGAATGTCCAGCTCAGGACGGAAGTCCGCGGCGTGGTAGGAACTCCGCACCAACGGCCCGCTGGCCACGTGACGGAAACCCTTTTCCTCGGCGATCTGCTTGTATTCGGCGAACCGGTCCGGGTGGAGATACTCCACGACGGGCAGGTGACGCGGCGTCGGACGCAGATACTGACCCAGCGTCAGCACCGTCACGTCGTGATCCAGCAGGTGGTCCATCGACTCGAGGACCTCTTCCTTGCGTTCTCCGAGGCCGAGCATCATGCCGCTCTTGGTCGCCACCTTGCCGTTCACCATGGCTTTCGCCTTCTTCAGCACGGCCAGGCTGCGGGGATACTTTGCCCGCGAGCGGACCAGCGGCGTCAGGCGTTCGACGGTTTCGAGGTTGTGGTTGAAGATATGCGGACGGGCGTCCATCACCATTTGCAGAGCCCAATCACGATCGTTGAAGTCCGGAACCAGCACTTCGATCACGATGCCCGGATTCATCGTCCGCACGGCCTCGATGGTTTTCTGGAAGTGCTCGGCACCTCCATCGCGGAGATCATCCCGCGCCACGGCGGTAATGACGACGTGCTTGAGCTTCATACGCCGTGAAGCCTCGGCCACCCGGATCGGTTCGTCATCCTCGAGCGCGTCCGGTTTGGCGGTCTTCACCGCGCAAAATCCGCAGGCACGGGTGCACTTCTCACCGGCGATCATGAAGGTCGCCGTCCCCTGACCCCAGCATTCCCAACGGTTCGGGCACTGGGCCTCCTCGCACACCGTGACCAGATTCAGGTCGGTGATCAGCGACTTGGTCGACCAGAATACCGGATCATTCGGAAGGCGGACTTTGATCCATGAAGGCTTCTTGTCCTGATGAAGGTCTGCATCCATTTTCATCTTCGGACCGTGGCACTGGCTCATGGCGCGGAACGTAGGGGCCGACCCGCCCGCGGAAAAGTGGAAATTGTCGCTCGTGGTGATGCCCTGTGCGGATTCGGCAACCGCAGCTCGGAAATGATCCTAGTGCCGCCAGCCCAGCAGAAGGCGGACGATACGGGGGCGCGACTTGCCTCCTCGGCGCGCTAGTGCAGTCTCACCACCGCGATGGCGAGGAACATCGGGAACTCCCGCGCCGCACGGTGCTCGCCCTTGCTGCGTGAGCCTCCGGCTTGGGAACGCCGGTGACTGTAAAGCTCCTCGGTGCCGGTGATGGCCAAGCCCGACTCGCCAAAGGCATTGAGGACTTCCGCCAGCGGACGGTGGTAAAAGGCGGTGGTTTCGCCCCCACCCTTTCCCGGATGGGTCTGGATCGGAATCTCGAGATCCACGCCGTAGCGGTCGATCCGGCGATACTGGAGCTTGCGGCCTTCATCCCAGCCCCAGTGGGTCTGCCGTGGAATCCGAAAACAGGGATGCATGAAAATCGCCACAAACCGCCCTCCGGGCTTCAGGGCAGCCGCCACATTGCGACATTTCCCCGGCAGGTCCGGAACGTCGTGCACGGCCATCAAGGAGGCCGCCAAATCAAAACTCCCATCCGCCCAATCGCCGGGCACGCAGGCGTCCGCCACCGTCATCTCGACCCGTGGATCACTCTGGAATCGGGTCTTGGCAGATTCGATCAGGCGGGGGCTGGCATCCACCCCGACGACTGATGCCGCCCCGGAGTCCAGCAGCAGCGGCACCAGCACCCCCTGCCCACAGCACAAGTCCAGCACCCGTTTTCCATGGATGTCCCCGAGCAGCCGCATCGCCGCGGGCAGAACCACGTGCTGATGGTAGTCCGACCCATGCTTGCCGACCAGTTGATCATACCATGCCGCAACCGGATCCCAGCCCTTCCGGGCAGGCTGACGTCCCGGTGCCGGGCGTCCGGCTGGCCTCCGGTAGCCGGTCTTCTTCTGATACGGTCGCTTCTTCCTCCCCTCGGGCATGGCGCGAGCGTCTTGGAATCCCGGGTCCGGCACAAGAGCCGTCTTATCCGGCTACAGACCGCGACGCCCCTCCATCGCCCGTGCCAGAGTCAGAGCATCGGCATGCTCCAGCCCCCCACCTGCCGGCAGGCCCTGCGCCAGGCGCGTGACCTGACAGCGCGAGCGCAGCAGGTCGGCAAGGTAGTTCGACGTGGCCTCGCCCTCGACATCCGCGCCCAGCGCGAGAATGACTTCTTCGATCGACTCCCGCTCGAGACGGGCCATCAGCCCCCCAATGCGGAGGTCGTCCGGGGTGACGTTGTCCAGTGGGGAGAGCCGCCCCCCGAGGCAGTGATACTTTCCCTTGAACACCCCCGATCGCTCCATCGGCAGCACATCCGTCGCCTGCTCGACGACGCACAGCACCGGCTCGCGACCCGGGTGCTCACAGACCACGCAACCGTCATTCGAGGCGAAAAAACCGCATGTCTCGCAAGCCTGCACTTCGGCCTTCGCCTTCAACAGGGCTTCGGACAGTGTGGCGGGTGAGGCCTTCGGATGCTGGAGCAGCCAGATCGCGATTCGTTCCGCGCTGCGCGGTCCCACACCCGGGAGGGCCTTGAGTTCCTGCACCAGTTCGATGACGGCATCCGGGTATTCGATCTTGGGCATACGGAAAATCTAGTCGGGTTCACGATGACGCTCCGCGTAGACGAGCGAACCGACACCCCCCCAAATCAGCGCGATCATAGAACCTGTCAAAGGCGTATGAAAAGCGGCGAGCGCTAGCACGGGGATCCAGGTCAAGGTGAGGACCATCGCACTGACGACAATGATCAGGCGCCGCCACATGCCCCGCACGTGGACCACCGCCTGACAAACCCCCACGGTCATGAGCCCCGCCCACGACCATGGCACCCAGCCATCGAGGACACGGTTCGCCCCATCGAGGCCAAAGCCATTCACCCATCCCATCAGCGCGTGATCGACGGGTTTCAGCACCCCGAGGTAGTCGAGCATCCACGCCAGTACCAACCCCATCATCGCGATCGCCAGACCGGCGATGCCGGGATGGGGTTCAGGCTTGGGATCGGTGCGTTGGGTCATGGGGACAAGGGCGAAGCTAGGGCTGGGTCGAGCCAGCGACAAGCCCCAGCCAAGCGATCGGGCTCATTCCTCGCTGAGGCTGGCCAACCATGCCACAAGGTCGCGCAATTCCTCGGGATTCAGCAGGGCTCCCATCGGCGGCATCGCGGAAACCGCATCGGTCATCGACTGGATCTCATCGCGCTGAACCGTCCGCAGCTCGCCCGCCACATCGATCACCACCCGATCGCCGCCCTCTTCACGCAGTATACCACCGAGGGTCGTGCCGTCCTTGAGCTCCACCGAAACGATGCCGTAACCCGCCGCGACCTTGGCCGCCGGCTGAACCAATGACTCAAGCAGGAACTTCCGGTCCCCCCGTTTCGCCACACCTGCTAGATCAGGCCCCGCCAAGGCCGCGCCGTGTCCACCATCCGCGACATGGCAGCGCATGCACTGCCCGCCAGGATGACTGCGGAACAGTTTCTTCCCGCGCCCGACGTCGCCTCCCTCGAGACTCGGGTAATGGACTGCGAGCGGGTCTTCCGATGCCGCAATCAACGCATCGAACTCGCCAACCACTTCCTGGATCACCGGCTCATCCCGTTTCCGCGCCGTGGCGATCAACTCGATCGCAGCGGGCCCGGCGCCCTTGCTTTCTAACAGTGCATTCATCCGCTCCCCGATGAGGGCTACCACATCATCCTTCACTTCGGCTGCAAGCTTCCATCCCGCCTGCTGGCGGCGCACGGAAGGAGAACCCACCGCCTTCTCGATCGCCGCGGCGGCAAACGAGCTGCCGGATTCCACCAGCCGGCGAAGTGCCGCGAGCGCGAGTTCGTCATCGTCCATCCCGGACAGTTCAACCAGGAAGGTCTCCATCTGCTGAGGGTTGCGGTCCAGATACAACTCGAGCGTCTTCGCTCTCGCATCACCCGGCAGGTCCGCATTGCGAATGGCGGATTCCAAATCCTTGTCGGGCACTGCCGTGGTATCGAGCCCGTGCGTCCGGATGGTCTCGATCGCCTGGGCCCGGAATGGTCCGGCGATCTTCATCAACCGCTGCAACGATCCACCCAGTGCCTCCCTGGCAACCTTCGGATCGCGCTCCGGCAACGGATCATGGCGCCCGATCGACTGATCGACCGGGTGAGGTTCATTCCACTGCGAGAGCAGGCGCAGCGCCTCCTTGCGGATCGCCGGCGGTACCTCATCATCCAATGCCACCTCCAACACCCGCCCGACCTGCTCCGCCGTGCCAAGCCGGTACGAGCTGTGCAGTAGCCGGACCCAGTTCATCGCCGACCACGTACGTCGGTCCTTCCGATCCAGCAACTTCGCCACGAGGGGCCGGACCGACTCCATCCCGCGATCGTGGATCGTACAGATGACTTCCTCCACGATCTTCGGCTCGGGGTCTTCCAGATACCAGGCGATCCCATCATCCCGCATCCGCCCGAGGGCAACCACGGCCGCGAGGCGGAGCGCCTTGCTCGGGTGACTGTGGAGCACCTGAAGTTGCCTTGGATTCGACAAGCGTTCGAGAGCGAATGCCCCGGCATGACGGAGGTAGGGATCCTGATCATCATTCTGGATGATCATCTCCCACAGATACGGCAGCGAACCGATCGCCTTGGTCCGCCCCGCCGCAATCGCCGCCAACATCCTGACCCGGGGCGATTCGTCGTTGAACAACGCGCCGAAATTGATCCGGTCACCCACCACTCCCGACTCACCGAGCACCTTCACCACCTGCGCGCGTACCTCCGCATCTTCATCGGCCAGCAGCGAGATGAGTCGGCCCCATGCCACTTCACTCAGCTTCCTGTCGGGGAGATCCACGAAGTCATCCCGCTCGACCACCGGCCGCGCCGCCGCACCCCGGCGCGCGATCACGCCGAGTCCCCAGATCGCATGCAGTCGGGCGAAGGCCTCGCCCTCCTCCGCAACTTCGATCAACTTCTTGAGGCCTTCTTCCTTCCGTGTGAGTGCCAGATGGGCACGCAGGCGGACCCGCATATCGGGATGCTCCAGCAGCTTCCCAAGTCCCTCGACCGAACGCTGGTCAAACCCCTCGCGGATCAGGACCGCTGCCTCCACGGCGGCCTCGGCGAGGAACGGCTCTTCCGCTTCGATCTGATAGATGCGCCCTGCTTCATGACTGCGCCAGCCGCCGATGAAATCACTGACCACCACCTTGCCATCCCATGAGTAGGTGATATCCGTCGCCGCCGTGCCCCACTGGAACTTGCGTGCGTCGGTCAGCTTCATCCCCCCACCCGCTGGCTCGATGGCGAACGACCAGATCCCGGAAGCCGCAGCCCCGCCACGGTAGTCGCAGATCAGGAAGCGGCCGACCTCATCTTCGAGGAAACCCGCCCCCGGATGATAGCTCAGACCGGAAGGCCCGGAAGTCAGGTTTGCGACAGGCGGCAGCAGGTAGGCCGGTTGATCTTCATTAGCGGGCTCCCACATCCTCTCCTCCATCCACCGGCCGAGCGGTCGTTCATCCAGTCCGATCTGGCGGTGAAAGGTGTGCATCGCCTGATGCTCCATCCTCCACCCCGAATCGGCACCATCCACGACATACACGATCCGTGCCTCGTCCCCCTGGTCGGAGTTGTTGTCCACGGAAAAGGCATTTCCATAGGCATCGAAGGCGATCTCCTTCGGGTTCCGGAGTCCGGTGTGGATCACCTCGAACTGGGTCCCATCCGGTTCAAACCGGAACACGGCCCCTTCGTTCGGCATCTCGTAAACAACACCCTCGCTGGTTCTCAGGTTGAATCCCCGGTCGCCCACCGTTCCATACAGCCGCCCATCCGGACCCAGGGCAAATCCGTTCAGATCATGACCGGAAAGCGAGAAACGCACTCCGAATCCATCCTGCACGACGCCGCGTTCCTCAGCGACACCATCGCCGTCGCGATCCGCGAGGCTGTGGATCTTCGGAATGCTCGCCAGATAGACGACTCCATCCATCGCAAATACGCCGGCCGCCGTACCATCAAGCGGGTCATTGAATCCATCCGCAAACACCGTCGACTTCTCAAACGAACCGTCTTCCTTTCGTCCGGCGAGGCGACGGAGCACCTCCGATTTCCGGGTGAAGTATCCATCGGGGAACTTTCCCTTCCACTTCTCAATCAAGGCGGAGCGGTCATCCACCGTCCGGGCCGCCAAGTCGTCGAGATACCAATCCAGATGATCGCGATCGTCCTCGATCCCATTCCTGAATCGATGGGTCTCACTCACATAGAGGTTCCCCTGCTCATCGAAGGCGAGCGCGGTGGGTGACGTCACCTGATGCGATGCATGATCCGCCAACACCGCGAGCCGGGTGCCGGCGGGAATGCTCGCACCGGGGATCACGTCCGTGGCGACCAAGGATCCAGCATCCGAATCCGTGCGACCCACCGGCATCACCGGAGTCGACGAATCACTGGCGATGAAATGATCCGCGGCAATGATCCCCCAAGTTTCAGCCGAGGCATCGATCAACCGCAATTGAACTTTCATTCCCTTCCACTTCCGCACATCCCACACGACCTGCCGGCACACCAGGGAGTTATCCCCCCTTGCCTCCAGCACGACCTCGCCGTCGACGAGCAACTGGACCGCGGTCTTCCCCGGATGATTCCCACCTGCAATGAGGAAGGCGAGATGGTCGCGTGAAACCACGATCGCTCCGGACGTCAGCGATCCCATCCCTGAATCTCCACCATGCGCAGAGCACACCAACGAATCGCCGGCGAAGCCGGTCAGGCGACCGTTCAAACCCTCCATTTCTCCAGGAACCGGAGCCGCCCCGAACGCAGACCCCTCGACTTTCCAATCGCCGAAGCCATCGCCCTCAAAGGTTTCCAATATGACGTCCTCGGAACCACCCCACAGCGGCGTCGCCACGAGCGTCATCCATGCCATCATTCGCAAGATCATTGCCGCGGAAACTAGCCGATTCCCGCCCCATGGCAACGCTCAGGGCTCGCCATCCACCGGGCTTCCCCGAAGCCAGTCGTGCGATTGGCTTGCCCAATGCCCCCGCCGCCCCTAGAAACCCCGCGCCATGGCAGGGTTCTTCTCCTCGCTCTACAACAAGATCGCCAACAAGGCGGAAGTCGACTGGGACGAACTCGAAGCCGAGTTGGTCGCCGCCGACCTTGGCCCACGTCTGGCGATGGAGATCGTCGATGAGCTCCAGTCGCTCGGACGCCAGGTCTCTGCGGACGACGTCATCGAAGTGGCGCGCGCCAAGGTCGCCGACCGGCTTCCGCCCGACGCCCCTCCGCCCCTGCCTCTGACTTCCGACAAACCCTTCGTCTTCCTGGTCGTCGGGATCAATGGTGTCGGCAAGACCACCTCATGCGCCAAACTCGCGCACTGGCTGCAAGGACGCGGCGCACCCACCGTTCTCGCCGCTGCCGACACCTTCCGCGCCGCCGCCACCGAGCAGCTCCAGCGCTGGGGCGAAAGGCTGGACATTCCCGTGGTCACCGGCGCGCCCAACTCCGACCCGTCCTCGGTCTGCTACAACGCACACCAGCAAGCGATCGCCAGTGGCGCACGCTATCTCATCTGCGATACCGCCGGCCGCCTTCACACACGGCATAACCTGATGGAAGAGTTGGCTAAGATCCGCCGCACTCTTGCCAAGCAGGACGAGTCCGCCCCGCACCTCACCCTGCTGGTCGTGGATGCCACCACCGGAACCAACGCCCTGCAACAGGCCAAGGAATTCCACAAGGCCTCCCCACTCGACGGACTCATCATCACCAAGATGGACGGTTCCGGCAAAGGAGGCGTGGCCGTGAACATCCACGATCAGTTGAAGATCGCTCCCCGCTTCCTCGGCACCGGCGAAGAACCCGAGGCCTTCCAGTTGTTCAACCGGAAGCGCTTCATCGACGAAATGCTTTGAAGCGGACCGTTCCAATCGGCATCACCGGATTGGGCTGCCTCAGCACGCTCGGCCACACTCCGCAGGCTCACCTCGAGGCCCTCGACTTGGCACCCGCGCCATTCAGGCAGCTGGGTTCGCTCACCGAGGTTCCCGAACCGCTGGCCGATGTTCTAGCAGCATGGATCGATCCTCGGTCCCTGCTGTGTCACCGAAAATGGTCACCGGCCACCTGTGCCACCCTGCACGTTGCGCGCCAGGCCGTCGCGGCGGCCGGATGGTCCGCCAGCGATTGCGATGAAGCCGCCATCATCTTCGGGACCAGCCGCGGGACGGCTGCCGGTTGGCTCGAGCCATGGCCCGAACGTCGCCCGTTTCCCATCATGGCGGCCAGCAACTCACTGGCCTCCGAGCCTGCCGCCGCCGTCAGCCATGAATTGGGGATCCACGGCGACTGGCATGTGGTTTCCAATGGATGCTGCGCGGGACTCGATGCGCTCACCACCGCCGCCATCTGGCTCAGGGCTGGCATCGTACGAAAGGTCCTCGTGCTCGCCTGCGACCTCCCGCTCGTGCGTCCGGTCCTCGATGCCTTTCATTCCACCGGCATTCTCGCCACGCCCGGGAATCCGGGCATGATTCCTGCCGAAGGAGCAGCCGCGCTCTGCCTCGAAAGCGATGCCCCGCCCCGCGCGCCCCGTCTGGTCACCCATGACAGCATCGCCGAGCCGAATGCCACCTTGGGATCCACCACCGACCTCCCCGCACTCAGGAAACTCCTGTCGCGCGTCCTCAACGCCCAAGGGTCACCCACCTTGTGCATCCCACACGCCAGCGGGACTCCGATGCATGCGCTCAGTGAGAACCAGATTCTCGACGACCTGCTTTCCTCCGACTCCGTCCGCCTTCCCCTGAAGCACCATACCGGTCACTGCATCGGAGCGAGCGGCCTGCTCGAAACCGTCATGGCCTGTGCCGCCTTGAAACGAGGAAGCCCGCTGCAAGGCACCGACCTCCCCGCCGGATCGACCATCCTCAAGATCGCCTCGGCCATGGGCGGCAAACACACCGTAGCCCTCATCCAATCTCCTCATGTCTGACTTATCCATCGAGATCTCCATCGACGATCAAACGCTCAGTCTGATTCGTGGAACCGAACGCATCCAGTCATGGCCCGTTTCCAGTGCACGCAAGGGCGTCGGAAACCAGCCCGAAAGCCACCGCACCCCCACGGGAACCTTCCGGATCTGCGAGACGATTGGAGCGGACGCCGATCCCGGGACGATTTTCCAAGGTAGACAGCCGGTAGGCGTCTGGTCTGGCGATGCCGACGATCATGACTTGATCCTCAGCCGCATCCTCTGGCTCGACGGCACCGATCCGGAGAATGCCAATACCCGGGAACGTTTCATCTACATCCATGGCACCAACCATGAATCCCTTCTCGGTCAGCCGGTGAGCTGCGGCTGCATCCGGATGAGCAATGAAGACATCATCGAGCTCTTCCAACATGTGGGTGTGGATACCGAAGTCCGGATCCTGGCACCGACCCGTCCCCGCCAGAACCTCATCTTCTTCGACTGCGACTCCACCCTTTCCACGATCGAGGGGATCGATGAGTTGGCGAGAGCCAAAGGCGAATCCGTATTCCATCAGGTTGAAGCGCTCACCCATCAGGCGATGAATGGTGAGGTTCCCGTGGAGGAAGTATTCGGTCGAAGAATGGAAATGATTCATCCCGATCGCGAACTGTGCGAGGCCGTGGCCCGACAATATGTGGAAACCCAGACCGAGGGAGCCAAGGAACTCATTGAACGATTGAAGCAGGCCGGTTGGCATCCGGTCATCCTGTCGGGAGGCTTCGCTCCACTGATCCAGCCACTGGCCGAGGAGCTTGGAATCCAGGATATCGAGGCCGTCCCCCTCCATCTGAACCCGGACGGGAGCTACAAGGGCTTCGGTGAGAATTACCCGACTACTAGAAACGGCGGAAAACCGGAAGTGATCCGCGAGTGGAAGCAGGCTCTTCTCCCAAAGCGTATTCTGATGGTCGGAGATGGTAATTCAGATCTCGAATCACGTAGTGAATGTGAAGCCGTGATAGGTTACGGTGGTGTGGTTTCCAGAGCGGCGGTGAAGGAGGGTGCGGACCATTGGATCACCTCACTTCGCGACTTTCCTGAAGAGTTGATAGGATGATTCATCATCCATCTCCAACAACTCACTTATAATTAACACTTGCCACTGGGTAGATATCTGAGAAAAGACCCGCGTTATGAGCACCAAGGCTAAAAAAACATCACGTGGCAAGCGCTACTCCGACCAGGAGAAGGCCGAGATCATCGACTTCGTCAACAAGATCAACAGCGAGAAGGGCCGCGGAGGCCAGTCCGCTGCATCGAAGAAGTTCAAGATTTCTCCTCTCACCATCTCCAGCTGGCTGAAGAAGTCCGGTGCACCGAAGAAAGCCAAGAAGGCCCCCGCAAGGAAAGCTGCCGCCAAGAAGCGCGGTGCACGCGCAGCCAAGGCACCAGCAAGCACCTCGTCCGCTCCGATCGGCCGCAAACTTGCCAAGCTTCAGTCGCTCTACAACAAGATCGAACGCGCTGAATCAGACCTGAACAAGATGAAGGCTGAGTTCGAAGCGCTGAAAGGCTCACTCTGATTTTCCACCAGGAAAAATCCCGAAAACATGCCCGCATCCCTACCAGGGTGCGGGCTTTTTCATGTCTCTGTCCTCAGCCTTCCGACTTCCAGAAGACGTCCTTCTCCATCTCGAACCACCCGACCTCTTCCCCGTCGAACACAAAGCGCCCAAGGAAGGTCCTGCGGTCCAGCATGAGGGGCAACCAGTGAATGTCGTCACTCCACATCCGGTCGTAGGGGATGTCATCAATCCGACACCACAGCGGCTTCGCCTCGTCGGTTTCCGTCGGACGACCGTCGAAGTCATGCGCCAGATAGACATGGCAGAGGATGTCCGGCACATCCGACATCGCGAAGTGCAGTTCCCCCATCTTGCGTGGACGCTTCACATGAATGTGAAGTTCCTCCTCGGTTTCCCGAACCGCGCATTCCAACGGCGTTTCGCCCGGATCGATCTTACCACCCGGCCCGTTGATCTTCCCCGCACCGAGACCCCGCTTCTTCTCGATCAGAAGGATCTCACCGTCGCGGACGACGAACATCAGCGTGGCATGCGTGGGCGCGGACCAACTGGCCCAGTCAATCGGTGAGGCATTCATGAGGAAATCGCCGGAACCCGACCACGCCTACGAACTCGCTGCAGCGTAGGCTTCCACGCTGTCGCAGGTGCAGACCAGGTTGCGGTCTCCGGCGACATTGTCGACTCGACCCACCGATGGCCAGAACTTGTGCCTGCGAAGTCCGGGCAGCGGATAAGCCGCACTTTCCCGCGAGTAGGAATGATCCCACTCATCGGCACAGACATCCTCCGCCGGGTGCGGCGCGTTCTTGAGCACATTGTCGACCGGGTCCGCCTCGCCATTCGCGACGGCCATGATCTCCCCGTGAATCGAAATCAACGAATCGCAGAAGCGATCCAACTCGCTCTTCGCCTCTGACTCGGTGGGTTCGATCATCAGGGTGCCCGCCACCGGCCAACTCATCGTCGGCGCGTGGTAGCCGTAATCCATCAGACGCTTGGCCACATCCTCGACGGTCACCCCGCTCTTCTCGGCTAGCGGACGAAGATCGATGATGCATTCGTGCGCGACCAGGCCCTTGTTGCCAGTGTAGAGAACCGGGAAGAAATCCTGCAGACGACGGGCGATGTAGTTGGCATTGAGGATCGCCATCTCGGTGGCCTTCGTCAGACCATCCGGCCCCATCATCGCGATGTACATCCACGAAATGGTGTTGATCGAGGCACTCCCCCATGGAGCGGAACATACCACTCCATCGGTCTGCTCGAGCGTTTCATGACCCGGCAGGAATGGCACCAGTTGCTCGGCGACACCGATCGGCCCCACACCCGGACCGCCACCCCCGTGGGGAATGCAGAAGGTCTTGTGCAGGTTGAGGTGGCAAACATCCGCACCGATCAGGCCCGGACTAGTGAGGCCAACTTGGGCATTCATGTTGGCTCCATCCATGTAAACCTGCCCACCGGCGGCGTGAATGCGCTCGCAGATATCCACGATCGTGTTTTCGAACACCCCGTGAGTGGACGGATAAGTCACCATCAAAGCGGACAAGCGGTCCTCGCTCGCCTCGATCTTCGCCTGAAGGTCCTCGACGTCGATGTTTCCGTCGTCATCACATCGCACACCCACCACCTTCATTCCGGCCATTACGGCGGACGCCGGATTGGTGCCATGCGCGGACAGCGGGATCAGACAGATGTCCCGCTGTTCATCTCCCCGGGATTGATGGTATCGGCGGATTGCGAGAAGCCCCGCATACTCGCCTTGTGAACCGGCATTGGGCTGCAACGACACCGCAGCAAACCCGGTGATCTCCGCCAGCCAGTTCTCCAGTTGCGACAACATCTCCCGGTAGCCGATGCTCTGATCGTCCGGTGCGAAGGGATGGATGGACGAAACTTCGGGCCAACTCAGCGGCATCATTTCGGCGGTCGCATTCAGCTTCATCGTGCATGATCCCAAGGGAATCATCGACTCGTTCAATGCCAGGTCCTTCGATTCGAGACGCTTGATGTAGCGCAGCATCTCGGTCTCGGTCTGATACTGGTTGAAGACCTTCTGGGTCAGGAACGCGGACTGCCTCGTGAGCCCGGCTTCCCAGTGGAAGGCTCCATCCTCCAGCGAAACCAGCGGTACCCCGAATGACCCACAGATCGAATACAGATCCGCTTCGGTGGTCGTCTCGTCGAGCGCGATTCCGACGTGATCCTTGTCGACCAGACGCAGATTCACCCCATTGAGGCAGGCTGTTTCACACACGCCGGCCGCGTCGTCCGCCACCTTGACGAGCAAGGCATCGAAGAACGAGTCACCGACCAGCTCAAAGCCTCCATCGCGCAATGACTTCGCAAGTCGCGCCGTGGCCCGGTGCACCCGTTTGGCGATGTGCACGAGCCCTTCCGGGCCATGATAGACGGCATACATCGAAGCCATCACCGCCAACAGAACCTGCGCCGTGCAAATGTTCGATGTCGCCTTGTCACGACGGATGTGTTGCTCACGCGTCTGCAGCGAAAGCCGCAGACCGGGCCGCCCTTTCGAGTCGGCGGATACCCCGATGATCCGACCGGGCAACTTGCGCTTCAGCTTGTCGGTGCACGCCATGAAGGCGGCGTGAGGACCACCAAAGCCCATCGGTACTCCGAAGCGCTGGCTCGAGCCCACGCAGATGTCCGCACCAAACTCACCGGGCGGCTTCAGCAATGTCAGCGCCAGCAGGTCCGCCGCCGCGATCGCCATTCCACGGGCCTCCTTCACCTTCGAGAAAAACGCTTCCACATCATCCACCCGACCGTGGGTGTCCGGATACTGAACCACCGCGGCGAAGAATCCCTCCGCCGTAGCGGGGTCATAACTCCGCCAGTCTCCGACCTGCACTTCGATGCCCAATGGCTCGGCCCGGGTCCTCACCACATCGATCGTCTGGGGATGACAATTCTCGGCGACAAAAATGACCTTCCCTTTCGGCGCACCAGCAAGGGCCAGACTCATCGCCTCCGCCACCGCCGTCCCCTCGTCGAGCAGGGACGCATTCGAAACCGGCAGACCGGTCAACTCAGCCACCATGGTCTGGAAGTTCAACAATGCCTCCAGCCGCCCTTGGGCGATCTCCGCCTGATAGGGTGTGTAGGCTGTATACCAACCCGGATTCTCCAGAATGTTCCGCTGGATCACCCCGGGCACATGGGTGCCATGATACCCCTGGCCGATGCAGTTCTTCTTCACCTGGTTCCGCGACATGATACCCCGCAGCCGATCAAGCGCCTCGGCTTCCGAAGCGGCTTCGGGCAATTCTAGTACTTCCTTCGAGCGGATCGCCGGAGGCACGGCATCATCAATCAATCCGGCAAGCGATTCGTAACCCACCTGTTCGAGCATGGCGGCGGTATCATCGCCCATCGTGCCGAGGTGACGGCTGAGGAAATCAGTGTGTAGGGACATGGCTATGGAATGAATGGGAATGGTATGAAGAAAAATGGACCCGGGGGCAGGCGCCCACCGGGTCCGGAAAGATTCGGCTCCGGTCAGCCGCCAAGGAGGGCCTTGTAGCCCGCCGCATCAAGCATGGCCTCGACCTGTGCCACATCCTTGACCTTCATCTTGAAGATCCAGCCTTCGGCATACGGATCAGTGTTCACCAAGGCAGGGTCGGCTTCGACGCCTTCGTTGGCTTCGACGATTTCCCCGGAAATCGGGGCGTAGATGTCGCTCGCCGCCTTCACGGATTCCACGACCGCCACCGGGTCTTCGGCATCGACCTCCTTGCCCACCGGCGGGAGCTCAACGAAGACCACATCGGTCAGTTCTTCCTGCGCGTGGTCGGTGATACCAACGGTGACCACGTCACCCTCGAGGCGGACCCATTCGTGCGAGGTATTGTATCGGAGATCGTCTGGAACATTCATGAACGGAAAACTTATGAATTTTTGGCAGCTGGTTTGTAAAACGGTTTCTTCACGACCTCGGCGGGGAATGGCCGTCCGCGGACGTCGACCTGGACCTTGGTGCCGATCTTGGCGTAGGCAACAGGAAGGTAGGCGAGGCCGATCCCCTTGCCGAGACTCGGCGAAGGCACCCCACTGCTCAGCTCACCGAGCACCTCCCCGGATTCGCTGAGGACCTGGTAGTGGGCACGTGGAGGAGCCCCCTTCCCGGTGTAGGCGATCGCGACCAAACGCTCCTTGAGACCCTCTTCCTTCTGGCGGGCCAGAACATCGCGTCCGACGAAGTCCCCCTTCTCCAAATCGACGAAGAACCCCAGTCCCGCCTCGATCGGTGTCCTCGCCGGGCTGAGATCACTGCCATTCAGCGGGTAACACATCTCCAGACGCAGGCTGTCCCGGGCACCCAGGCCGCAAGGCTTGGCGCCGGCATCGCAGAACTGCTTGAACGCCGTGATCCCGTCAGCCGATGGGCAGAAGAACTCGAAGCCATCCTCCCCGGTGTAGCCGGTCCGACAAACGATTTGCCCACCGCTCAGTCGGGCGATCCCATTCCTTGGCGGCAACGGCTCGTCGGGAAACAATTTCGCGAATGCGGCCGCCGAGTCAGGTCCCTGAACCGCCATGCCCGCCCAGCTTTCACTCTCGTCCAGAAGCTCGACGCCGTCAGGACGCTGCTTCTCAAGCCAGGTAAAATCCTCGGGGATCATCGATGCATTCACGACGAGGAAGAACTCGTTCGCACCGGTCCGATAAACGATCAGGTCGTCGATCACGCCACCCTGCTCGTTGAGCATGAAACTGTATTGGCCCTGTCCGTCGGCGAGCTTGGCCAGGTTGTTGGCAAGCATGCGGTTCAGCCACTCGAGCGCGCCCTCGCCCTTCACGATGAACTGGCCCATGTGGGAAATGTCAAAAATCCCGACCGATCCACGCACGGCCTGATGCTCGTTCAGGATGGAGTCATACATGACCGGCATGTTCCATCCCGCGAAGGGAACCATTCGCCCGCCCAGTTCGACGTGAAGCGGTTCAAGAGGAGAGTGCTGCAGAGGTTCGGACACGCGGGGAACCTGAGAACCCGTCATGAAAAAGTCAATTAAGGCAACGTTTTGTGCCTATTTTCGACTTCTGTTTCGCTCATACACCGCTTCCAGGGTGTCGAGATACTTGGAAACCGGATCATCCTTCACCACCCGCGGCTTCTCCTTCAGTTCCTGCTTGAGGCGCATGTAGTCGTCGAAGCTACCGCTGAGTTCCGTCGCCCCCGCGATTTCCATGTAGTCGAGGTAGTCCCTCCCTCGCGTGGCTCGCTCGAGCATTCGCGCGCGGAGTTCGTTCAACTCGACGAGATCCATCATCATCTTGTCATTCCGACCATCCCGAGCCCATTCCATGAGGATCAGTTGGTAGTCGGAAAGCAGCGACCGGTAGGATGGGAAACAACGGTAACTCAGACGATTCAGCGCATCCTGAGCCGGCCTCACCGCCGCATATCTAGCGCTCGCCTCTTCCGGGTCTGGTCCCTGCCACTCCTCCAGCGTTACATTCACATTGACCCCTTCCTCATCGCGGAAATGCAGCACCAGGGCATCCGCCAGCGCCCGTTCGGTCTCCAGGACGTTCATCACTTCCGTGATCGGCGCCTCCGCGAGCCGCGCCATCGTCAGGGCCCACCACTTCGCCAGGCTCTTCTCGGAAAGGTTCATCTCCGGGAAATGGGTCCGCAACAGGATCGGCATTTCCCCCTCGAAAACCGCCACCTCATCGCAGAACCCGGCAAAGGCCTCCTTCCCCTGTGGCTGCTCAATCAGGGCCATCACCATCGCCCCCGACTGCGCCCGGAACATGGCTCGTGAAACCCCATCCGATCGCCAGAATTCTTCCTCACCGACGGCGAACAGCTGGTCCAGCGTGAAGCGCCCCCCTTGCTGGAACACGCCCTCATACAACTTCCGGTCACCCCGACCCTGCCTCCAAGCATCGGCCTCGGTGATGCCCTGCACCAACCACACCGGCGCCTTCAACGCGGTCTGAACCGACCCGGGCTCCTTCCCGTGAAGCGCCCGCTGAAACAGCAAACCACGAATGATGGCGCCCTCCATGCGCTCCCGGTCGAGCCCACGCGAGAAGTCCACGTGGATCCGCAGAAGGTAGGTGTCGGCGGTATAGCGGAGCTCATGCGCCACCGGACGTGCACGCGGCGGGTCGCCGGGCTTCCCGTGCAGCAGGATCTCGATCGGCACGGACACCGGCGCATCCGGTTGATCGAGGAGCGCGTTGAACCGGCGCCTGATATCGTCGGCCTGGATCGCAATCGACGCCCGCTGCGCCCCTTGCCCCCCGTTGACTCCGAACTGGCCGCTTTCCGAACGCACCCGTTGGTCGCGGGGAAACTCGACCGCCTGCTCGGCCTCCACCTCGGTCCAGACCTCCGCCGTCCCTTGCTCGGTGGGATCGAGCGCCTCGAGATCCAAGAGCGGGATCGCTTTCCGGGGTTCATCGCCGACAGCGATCCCCAGCATCAGACACCCGCCCAGCACCCATGGACGGAAACCACTCATCCGCCGGGC
This sequence comes from Haloferula rosea, assembly GCF_016595525.1. Lineage (GTDB taxonomy): Bacteria > Verrucomicrobiota > Verrucomicrobiia > Verrucomicrobiales > Akkermansiaceae > Haloferula > Haloferula rosea. The sequence continues at coordinate 214,982 of NZ_JAENII010000005.1, read as the reverse complement.
ATCAGCATTTCCCGCGTATTCGGCCGGGGATCGAGCAGCAACTTGCCGTCCGCGATCGAAATGCGGGCCATGTCCTCAATGAAATCCACTTCCTTGACCGGCTTCCCCCGTTTTCCCGACTCCGGGACCTCACGGTAGACTCCGACCAGTTGCTGGAAAGACGGCATCACCGTCAGCAGAAACCCCTCAGGCACCGGCAGTTGGCCGAAGCGTCCACCGATGCCCGGTTTCGGCAGCCATTCCTGATACGGTCCCCCATTGCGGAATATCCGCGTCGTGATGCGCCCGTCGGGCTGCTCGATCTGCTCGATCCGGATGTACATCGACAAGGTCAACGGGTATCCCGCGACCGACCTCACGATGACCACTTCAGCGCGATCCTCCTCCAGCCGCACAGCCACGTCCTCGATGTCGACCCACTCTCCGAGGAATCCGGCTTGCTTGAAGGCCAGGGTATCACGGAGATACAGATTGATCTCCTCCTCACTGAGTTTCAGCGGATACGCCCCGTCCGAAGAGTTCTTCAGCACCTCCTTCAAATTCCGGGAAGACTTCCCGACCGCCGCAGGTCCCCGACCGTCGATGTCCGACAGATCCTGAGGCTGGGCCACGAAATAGAGGGCCGCGCCGAGTCCCGCCAATCCGAGGAACACCACGAATGTCATCAGCTTGCCGAGGCAACTGCCCTTGGCTTTCGGCGGCGGTGATTCCTTTTCTCCCATGACCTAGCGCTATCAGAGATCCGATGACCTTGGAAAGCCCCGGATTATTTCGAATCCCCGCCGGATGGCTTGGCGGCAGGCTTCGAGTCTCCCGATTTGCTCTCGGACTTCGGCTTACCCCCCTCCTTGTCCTTCTTGGCCCCCTGCTTGTAGGAGTCCGAGCGGTAGTCGGTCTGATAAAAACCACCACCCTTGAAGATCACACCTGCGCCCGTTCCGAGCAGTCTCCGGACCGGGCCTGCGCACCCTTCTTCAGGACAATCGGTGAGTTTGGCATCGTTCATACTCTGGAACACCTCGAAGCGGTGTCCACATTGCTCGCATTCGTAATCGTATGTCGGCATGGCGTGTGGCGATTGAGATAGCAGTTCTTTCCGACTCTGCAATCCCTGTGTGAACCGCTCACCGAGCACCTCCCACCCTTGACCGCCGCCGACTCCGCGCTATCAATCCCGGTCATCGGATTGAACCTCATGACTCCACGCCTCATCGTCGCCCTGCTCGCTCCGCTGTCGTTCAGCGCCTGCTCCCTCGATTCCGCCTCCCAAGGTAGCGGGTACCTCTCCCACTACGAGAAGAGGCAGGTCCAGCGGGCATCCACCGATCCGGGAGCCGCCCTCCCTGACGACGTCTCCTACTGGGCAGGAGACGGAGTGAAAGGCTCACCGCAGATCACCATCGACCTCAGCCAGCAGAAGGCGTTCTTCTACAAGGACAGCACTCTGGTCGGTGTTTCCCGCATCTCGACGGGCAAGGAAGGCCACGACACCCCGGCGGGCACCTACAAGATCACCCAGAAGAACAAGAACCACCGGTCCAACCTCTACGGCATCATCGAGGACAAGACGACCGGCCAGGTCGTCAATGACGATGCCGACTCACGGGTCGACAAGGTGCCCCCCGGATGCAAGTTCGTCGGGGCCCCCATGTGGAACTTCATGCGCTTCAACGGCGGCGTCGGCATGCATACCGGCTACCTGCCCGGCTACAACGCCTCCCACGGCTGCGTCCGCATGCCGGACCACATGGCGAAGAAGTTCTTCGAGCACTCCAAGGTCGGAACCCCGGTGATTGTCGAGCGATGACCCCGGAGGACCTCCCGGATCCGGACACCTCGATGGAGGTCCTGCCCGGCGACGTCGCGGCACTGGCCGAAGCCATCGAACACGGCAAGTGCCTGCTCATCGACTGCCGGGAGGACGATGAGTGGAGGATCAACCGACTGCCCGGCGCCCGACTTGCGCCACTCTCCGCCTTCGCCACCGAGGCCGCCCGACTCCTTCCCGCCCCCGACATCCCGTGCATCATTTACTGCCACCACGGCATGCGCTCGCTGCGGGCCGTCGAGTGGCTCCGCAGCCACGGCCATCGCCCGTGCTGGTCCATGGCCGGCGGCATCCACGCATGGTCGGAGACCATCGACCCATCCGTCCCGAAGTACTAGGAACACCGTGCGAGCCGTCATCCAGCGAAGCGGACCTGCCGAGGTCACCAGCGACGGAGAGTCACTGGCGCGCATCGATGGCGGCCTCGTGATCCTCCTCGGCATTGAGGAGCGCGACACCCACGAAGACGTCGACTGGCTCGTCGGCAAGATCACGAAGATGCGGATCTTCGGAGACGACGAGGGCAAGATGAACGATTCCCTTCTGGACCAAGCGACGCCCCAGGCCCTCGTGATCAGTCAGTTCACCCTGCACGCGAATACGCGCAAGGGGAACCGCCCGTCCTTCATCCGTGCCGCCCGCCCAGAACAATCCGAGCCACTCTATCTCGCATTTTGCGAGGCCATGAGCGAAGTCATCGGCAACGCGGTCGGCCGCGGCAGGTTCGGCGCCGACATGCAGGTCTCCCTCGTCAACGACGGGCCCGTGACCATCACCATCGACTCCCGCGCACGGGAGTAGGACCTTCCCCTCGATTCATCGGTTGGCGCGAACCCGGACGGTCATCCCTCCTGCGGAAGCCCTCCCGGCTACTCCTTGATCCGCACCGAAGTCCCGCAGAAGGTGCAGTTGAACCAACGGAAAAGCAGCGTGTGGACCGCCAGTGGGAGGATGTAGCCAAGACCCGGCACATGGTGGGCCTTCACATTCTTGCGGCAATGCCTCGGCAACAGGACCTTCTGACCGCACACCCGGCATTTCACCCGGCAGGAAGTCATCAGACAGAGCAAACCCGCCACCGGCACCGCAATCGGGAAGGCGAGGATCCACGACGGAACCCAGCTGAATTCCTCCGGCTTCTGATCGGACAGGATCAGCAAGGGAGCCGAAACGATCGCAAGCGGCACCAGAAGCTGAAACAAGACCACGAAAAAGCACCCGAACCACACCTGCACCGGCAGGTCGTGCAGCACGCCACGAACAAAGGAACGGGATTCCGGGTTCTTGCCGCGGTTCGTCTTCTCCCGCGCGGTTCTCAACAACCGGATCCGATCGTCTTCGTCCGCAGGTTGGGGGGCCTGCAACGGCTGCACCGCCGTGGTACCGGACCGCGCATCCTCCAGGGACCGCACGCGCCCCGCATCAATGCCCCGGCGTTCCACATTCCTGAAATTGGCAACCTGCACCACACCGGACTCCTTCGCGCGCGGCGTCAATCCGGGGTCCGACTTTTTCTTCTCCGCCGCCCCCGTGGACACCCGGACATCGAGATCTCCCGCCGCCCGATTCAGCACCGGGGCAATCCCCACCTCGGTCGGTGGAATCCCGCGCTCCGCCAGCTGGCGGTTGGGAATCGGCAAGGCGACCGGTGCCTTCTCGATCATGTCCTGCACATCCGGGTCCGCCTCGTAGTTCACCCACTCGACCGGAGCATCAGGATCCGCAGCCTCCTCTTCCATCTCCTCCGCCGGCACCTCATCGTCGCCACGTGCGCGGGCCACCCACGTGCGCACCTCATCAAGGTCAGGTGCCTCGTCCAGAATCGCCAACATGTCGTTGGCCTTCTTCAGCTCACCATGCAGCACCTCGGGATCCACCTCCACCAGATGCCTCAGCTCGACATAGCCCGCCGCCTCGAGCAGCTCAAGCTGCCCGCTTTGGATCTCCTTGATGGATGTTAGCTCGCTCATGTCGTCCCACCCCGTGGAAAAAGCGGAGGATATCCCCCACCGTGTGACGCACAAGCCATCATCCGAGGGATGCCAGCATCTCTCCGAGTTGCTCGAGCTTGCTGTGCCACTCGGCGAGGCGCGCCTTCTCCTGCTCGACGACGGCCGCCGGAGCACGGTCAACGAAGCTGGCATTGCCCAGCTTGCCTTCCGACTTCTTCACCTCGATCTGGATCTTCTCGATCTCCTTGTTCAGACGGATCTTCTCGGATTCCACATCGATGAGCCCTTCCAGTGGCATGGCCACTTCGCCCACCGGCGTGAGCGATGCCGGGGTACCCCGCGGAGGCTCGAAGGAATCATCCAGCTCAATCGCACCGGCACCCGCAAGCAGGGCCAGGACCGGAAGCTCGGCCTCAAGCCACTCCGGTGCATCCTTGAACACGAAACGAACATCCTTGCGGCTCGCCACGCGATACTCGGCCTTCAGATTCCGCAGGCGGCTCGCAGTGTCATAGAGTGCCGAGGAACGGCTTGCCGCCGTCTCGACCGCCTCATCATCCAGTCCCGCAAGCAGCGGCTCGGACGGAAGTTCCTCTTCCATCAGGAAAGAACCTTCTTCGACAAATCCCATCCGCGCACTGAGTTCCTCCGTCACATGGGGCATGTAGGGATGAAGAAGTTGCAGGTAGCGGCTCATCACCGCGTCGAACACCGTGAGCGTCACCGCCCTCGATTCCGGATCCGCTCCATCACGCAGGTCGGTCTTCACCGCCTCAAGGAAACGGTCGCAGAACTCGGACCAGAGGAATTCATAGAGGCGCTGGGCGATCTCACTGAAACGATACTCACCGTAGAGACGCTCCAGATCGGCCGAGAGCACGTCCAGCTTGGCCATGATGTCCACGTGGAAACAACGGGCCTCGCCCTGCACGTCCTCCTCGTGAAGGGATTCAATATCGCCCGCCATCTGCCTCAGACGGCAGGCGTTGTAGAGCTTGTTGGCGAAGTTCCGGCCCTCCTCGATCTGGGTTTCATCGAACCGGATGTCGGCACCCACCGGAGCGATCCTGAGCAGACCGTAGCGCAAGCCGTCCGCGCCATACTTGTTCATCAGGTCGATCGGGTCCGGAGAGTTCCCGAGCGACTTGCTCATCTTGCGCCCCTTCATGTCGCGGATCAGCGCGGTGAAGTAGACATTCTTGAAAGGCAACTCGTCGGCAAAGCGATACCCGGCCATGATCATACGGGCGACCCAGAAGAAGATGATGTCCGGCCCGGTTACTAGATCCGACGTAGGATAGAATTTCTTGAGCGTCTCGCTTTCCTCACCCACTCCCGACATCGTGGCGAACGGCCACAGCCAGGAACTGAACCAGGTGTCCATCACGTCCTCATCCCGCTCCCAGTTGTCACCGTCTGCGGGAGGCTCCACGCCCACATGGATGTCACCCTTCTCGAAGTCGGACATGTCGAGTGCCTCCGCCCCCTTCAGGGCGTCCAGCTTGTCTTTGCGATACCAGACCGGGATCTGGTGACCCCACCACAACTGGCGACTGATGCACCAGTCCTGCAGATTGCCCATCCAGTGGGCATAGGTCTTGCGCCAGCGATCCGGACGGAAGGCGATATCGCCGTCCGCAACCGCCGAGGCGGCCTGATCCACGCAGGGATAACGCAAGAACCACTGCATCGAGATCCGCGGTTCGATCGGCACATCCGCACGCTCGGAGAAGCCGACATTGTTGTCGTATTCCTCCACCTTGAGCAGCAAGCCCATTTCCTCGAGCATGGCCGCCGCCTTCTTGCGCGCACGGAACCGGTCCAGGCCGTCCAATTCAGGACAATCCGGGCAGTTCACCGTGCCGTCGGGATGGAAGACATCGATGATCTCCAGATCGTGCTTCATGCCGATCTCGAAGTCGGCCTTGTCATGGGCCGGGGTGATCTTCAGCGCGCCCGTTCCGAACTCGATGTCGACGTGTTCGTCGGCGACCACGGGAATCTCGGCAGCGGGAAACGGACGACGCACCTTCTTGCCGATGTGCGCGGCATGACGGGGATCCTTCGGGTTCACGGCCACCGCCACGTCGCCCATCAGGGTCTCCGGGCGGGTCGTTGCGATCTCCAAAAACTCGCCCGGGGCATCCACCAGCTCATACTTCATCGTGTAGAGCTTCGAGCGCTGCGGCTTCATGATCACCTCTTCGTCCGACAGCGCGGTCAGCGAGACCGGACACCAGTTGACCATGCGCTTGCCCCGATAGATGAGACCTTCCTTGAACAAATCCACGAACACCTGGCTGACCCACTGCGTGTAGTCCGCGTCCATCGTGAAACGCTCACGCGACCAGTCACAGGAACAACCGAGTCGCTTGAGCTGCTTGATAATGATGCCGCCGTGCTTCTCCTTCCACTCCCACACCTTCTCCAGAAACGCGTCCCGACCGATGTCCCGACGTCCCTTGCCCTCCTCATCGCGGAGCTGGCGCTCGACCTTCGTCTGGGTGGCGATGCCCGCATGGTCCGTGCCCGGCAGCCACAGCACTTCATGCCCCGTCTGACGCGCCCGTCTTGCCAGAATGTCCTGCAGCGAATTGTTCAGCACATGGCCCAAGTGAAGAATCCCGGTCACATTTGGCGGAGGAATGACGATCGAGTAGGCCGGCTTGTCGGACGAAGGATCCGCTTCGAAACACCGACCCTCCAACCAGGCCTGATACCATTTCTCCTCAACCGCTTGGGGCTCGTATGCTGTAGGCAATTCGGACATCGCCGCGGAGGGATGCCAGAGCCCCCGGGTTTTGTAAAGAAGCGTGGATTCCCGATGCCCTCCTGAATTGCCAACGCCCTCCCGGACTGGAATTCGCGCATTCCCCCTTCCCTCATTCGCTGAGGAACACCCTTCCATGCTAATGCTTGGTCGCCGAGCACTCCCCCACGCCCTCGAAAGGCACCCCCGGAAAAAAAGCGAGGGCCCGGTCGAAACTCACCAGGAAAAAACCCAAAAACCTGACGAATTCGAAACCGAGCCCTCTACCTTTGGGCTTTGGGCCTTCAGGCGAAATCTTGCTGCCTTGCGGCAGTCGATCTACACCCCTAAAACGTCGCAGCGGCCGGATTTTTTCAGTAAAACTTCGTTTTCCCGAAGAGACCCTTCGGAAAAACCCATGACTCGAATCGCTACCCTTTGATTTCCAACAACATCTGAGGATTGTTGGGGAAGCGTTTCAGGAAGAAAAGAAGCCGCTCCATGGCCTCCTCAGGGCGGTGTCCTGATAGACCACGCCGGATCATGTGGATCTTGTGCAGCGTGTGCTCGGGAAGCAGAAGCTCCTCCCGGCGGGTCCCCGATTTGAAGATATCAACCGCCGGATAGATGTAGTTTTCCGCGATTTTCCGGTCCAGAACGAGTTCCATGTTCCCCGTTCCCTTGAACTCCTGGAAGATCGCCTCGTCCCCCCGGCTGTTGGTCTGAACCAGCGCGGTCGCCAGAATCGTCAGCGACCCGGCCTCCCGGGTGTTCCGCGCTGCCGCGAACAAGCGACGCGGCGTCTCAAGCGCCCCCACCATGATTCCTCCGGAACCCACACCACGGCCCTTGCTGCGCATGCCACCGTTGTAGGCACGGGCGAGGCGCGTGATGGAATCCATCAACAGGAAGACATGCTTCCCTGCCTCGACCAGGCGCTTGGCACGCTCGATCGCAATCTCCGCGATCCTTGTATGGTTGCGCGGATGCTCATCGTTCGAACTCGCATAAATTTCGGCCCCGGGCAGGGATCGACGGAATTCCGTCACCTCCTCCGGACGTTCGTCCACCAGGAGGACCATCAGGTGCAGGGTTTCATCGTGAAGCTCGCGCACCGCTTCCGCGACATGCAGCAGGAGCGTCGTTTTGCCCGAGCGCGGTGGGGAAACAATCAATCCACGCTGCCCCCGACCCACCGGAGAAATCAAATCGACCACCCGGGTCGTGTAGCGGTCCTGGGTCGTTTCAAACGAAATCCGCTTCTCCGGATTGATCGCCTTCAGTTCCTCGAAGGCCGGTGCCTTCCTCGCTTCTTCAGGCGGCAGGTCGTTCACCGTGGTGATGTCCACCAATTGGGGACCACGTGGCCCCTGCTGCGTGAATCCTTCAATCCACACCCCCACCCTCAAACCATGCTTTCTCACCAGATCGGGTGAGACAAAGGCATCATCCTTCGCCTGCTCGAAGTTCTTCTCGGGGAGTCGAAGGAAACCGAATCCCTTCGGGGCCATCTCCAACAATCCGCTGATTGCCTCCTTCGGCCCCTCAAGCACCACCGGTCGGTCCTCGTAGTCATCACGCTGATCGCCATTGCCGCGACCTTCCTCACGGCCACCACGATCTCCGCGATCTCCACGGCGACGACGACGACGGCGGCGCTTGTTGCGACCTCCACCCTCCTGACCACCTTCTCCACCGCGATTCTGTCCTCCTTGGCGATTCTGGCGGTCCTGACGATCCTGATTGCCCTGCCCGCCCTGACGGTCCTGATTGCCCTGCCGGTCTTGATTCCCCTCACGACGTCCCTCGCGACGATCATCGCGGCGGTCGTCGTCACCACTGCGGTCCACCGGACCTCCACCAGGCACGCGGCCATAGCGAACCTTCTCGCCCCCCTCTCCGGAATCCTGACGCCCCCTGTCATCCCTGGTCCGGCGCTCCTTCGGCGGAGCCGATGAGTCCCCCTTGGAGGATGGGCCGTCGTAGGTTGATGACTCCTTGGATTCGGGCTTCCTTGCCTTCACCTCGGTGGCCTCGGACTTGTTGGAGGCCTTCGGTTCATCCTTGGCGGCAACTTCGTCCGAACTCTTCGCGACGTTCTTGGTTGCCTGCTTCGCGGCCTTCTTCGCCACTTTCTTGGTCACCTTCTTGGCAGCCTTTTTCGCCACCTTCTTGGCGGCTTTCTTCGCCGCTTTTTTCGCAGTCTTCTTGGCCGCCGGCTTCGGAGAATCCGCAAAAAGTTCAGGCTGGTGAGTCGGGTCGTCGCTCATGGATAGGTCGGTTTGGGGAGAAAATGTTGGAGAGGGACTACGCGTTGAGTTGCTCAAGCACGGCGTCGCTGATTTCGAAATTGGTGAAAACGTTCAGGGTGTCCTGATACTCGTCGAGGCGCTCGTAGAGCTTCATCACCCGCTGCGCCAGCTCCTCGTCCTCCACCACACTGGGAGTCTGGGCGATGGAGATGAGCCGCTCGGACGTCGGCTCGAATCCAGCTTCCCGGAGCTTGCCGGCCACAGCCGCGAGTTCAGTTGGCGAGGTAAGCACGTCGTGTTCCTCCTCGTCGAAAAGCACGTCGTCGGCTCCTGCAAGGATCGCCGACTCCATCAGCGAATCCTGATCGACCCCGGCGGCGGGAATCCGGATCTCACCCTTGCGGTCGAACTGATAGGACACGCTGCCCTGGGTCGCGACACTGCCACCATTCTTGGTGAAGATTTCACGCATGTCGGCTGCCGTCCGATTGAGGTTGTCGGTCGCCGTCTCGATGATGAAGGCAATGCCCTCGGGACCGTAGCCCTCATAGGTGACCTCTTGGATCGCATCGCCCCCCAACTCGCCGGTCCCCTTCTTCACCGCACGTTCGATCTTGTCCTTCGGCATCGAAACCGACTTGGCGTTGTCGATGGCCGTGCGCAGGCGTGCATTCATGCCCGGATCTCCACCTCCATCGCGGGCTGCGATGGCGATTTCGTGGGCACACTTGCTGAATACCTTACCCCGGATGACATCCACCCGGGCCTTGATATGCTTCACCTTCGACCACTTGTTGTGACCTGCCATTGAAGTACTCTTGGGAAACGTGGGGTTGCTCCAGAAATCACCCGAATCATCCGGGTTCGCTCTGATGGAGCCGTTACGATTGCGTCAGGCCGGGGAAATCAGGGTTCCGGGCACACAAATCGGCCGATTGGAACTTTCAAAACCCGGAGTGTCTGGAAACCATCACAGACACGTCCTCGCTCGAACGGGGCCACTCTGCGTCCCCGGACCCTCCTTGGCAAAGGAATTCTTCGGCCACGGGAATCGCCCACGAGGACCCCATATCCTCCAAATCTCCCCCTTCCCGCCCGGCAGTCGCTCCCCGGGTCACTCACCCATCCGCGGTCGCACACCGGGAACGGCCCGCGGCCTGGAGGACGAGTCGTCATCCTCGGTGCCGAAGACCCGATCACGGCCCGCGGATGTCACCACTTCCTCCCCGATCTCCAGAGGAGTCCCCCAGACATCGACCAACTCTCCTGCATGATTCCGATCCACCAAGCCCCTGCCTTCGAATTCCTCGAGGAATGAATCGAGTTCGAAGCGACGGCCAACCGATTGGCGGGCACGCTCGATCTCCGCGGCCAGCACGCTGCATTGGGACCTCATCTTCGCCTGCTTCAGTCGGCCGGCAAACCACCATGCACCCGTTCCGAGAAGGACGGCCAAGACAACCAGGCAAGCCCCAAAATTGCCTCGTCCCTTCATCCGCTACTTGAGGCCGACCGCCTTCCTCACTCGATCAATCACCTTGGTCGCCTCCTCACGAGCCCGGGTCGCTCCTGCAGCCAACACGGAATCGACGTGGTCGATGTTGTCGATCAACTCGGCGCGGCGCTGACGCATCGGCTCGAAGTACTCCCAGTAGGCCTCGGCCAGGCGCTTCTTCAGATCGCCGTAGCCACAGCCACCTTCTTCGTGCGAGCGGATCATGTCCTGATAGGCGGCGTCATCCGCAAACAAACGGAACAGAGGCAGGATCAACGAACCCTCGACCGGCTTGGGATCCTCCACCGGCGTCGAGTCGGTCTTGATGCGCATGATGAGCTTCTTCGATGGCTTCTCATCACCGAAGAGCGGCAGCGTGTTGTTGTAGCTCTTGCTCATCTTCTGGCCGTCGAGACCGGGGATCACCCCCGACTCATCGCGAATCATCGGTTCTGGAACTACTAGAGTTCCCTCACCATACGCTTCGTTGATCTTTCCCGCCAGATCACGCGTCACCTCGAGGTGCTGCTTCTGATCCTTCCCCACTGGCACGAGGTTGGAATCGTAGAGCAGGATGTCAGCGGCCATCAGTACCGGGTAGGCGAACAACCCGTGGTTCGGGGAAATGCCCTTGGCCGTCTTGTCCTTGTACGAGTGACACTTTTCCAGCAGACTCATCGGACAGACCGTCGACAGGATCCACGCCAGTTCATTCACCTCGGGCACATCCGACTGGCGGAAGAAAACCGCCCGCTCGGGATCCAGTCCACAGGCGAGGAAATCCACTGCCAGCTCACGGGTGTAGTCCCTGAGGTCCTGGGGGTTTCGGACGCTCGTCATCGCGTGGTAGTTCGCGATGAAGTAGAACGCCTCTCCCTCATCCTGCAACTTCACCGCAGGCTCCATCGCCCCGAAGTAGTTGCCGACATGAAGTTTCCCGCTCGGTTGGAGACCCGTCAGAATTCGCATGCGGCGGACCATGGAAACTCCCGGCCTCCCGGTCAAGGGGGCTCTACCTCATCCACGACTACGGTGGAGAAACGGATGGCCCGGCGAGGCGATAGAAACGTCGTCCGTAGAGCGCCGTGTCGGGATCACTGAAAACCCAGTTCGCCGAACCCAGGGTCTGTGATGCCACCGCATCCCAGCCACTCATGTCCTCGCTGGCCTCGACCACCACCTCGGTGCCCGGAGTCCCGCTGACTTCGAATCCAAACAGCCCGTTCACCAATCCGGTGGTTCCCGCCACGATCTCCATCGGCATGGGAGCCGCAGTAATGACCACTCCCTCCGCCGCATGGAAGTGCCGCTGCCTGCCACCCTGAGACAGGGTCAACAATACCGCATAGGAACCTACTGGAACCCCCGTCGTATCCGCGCTTCTCACCTCGTTGAGCACGGCGAAGGCTCCGGCCGCAGGCACAGTGAATGCCTCGAGGGTGATCTCGTTCCCGTTCCACGGATTGCGGTCGGGATCCAGAGAGACCGTCAAACCAGGATCCAGGGCCGACGCACCGTCTTGATAGAACATCTCCACCTCGAGGTCCGATCCCGCCTCAAGCGGGCCTGCCGTCGTACGGCGTGCGATGATCAAGTTGGGCCAGACGTCGGTCTTCGAACCGAGCAACTCCCGGTTTACTCCACCCGACACACCGAAATCATAGGTCTGGTTCAAGCCGTCCCGAATCTGACTGCCTCCACCGGGCTGCGCCGTGCTCGTGCGGTCGCCACCGCCGATCCGGCTGTAGAGGAATCCCGTGTCCGCTCCCTGATTCTCTGCCGGCGTCCACCAGGACGTCCTTTGAGAAACCCCGATCGTCTCCTGCGTGTCGGTCGCCGGCGTCGAGAGATCGATCGTTCCATGATACCAGAGATGGGTATCACTGTGAGCTGAGGAGTAACCACCGCTCAGGCTGGTGAGCTTGCGGTTGTAGGCCCCGGAAATGTCAGAACCGTCCGGGAAATCCATGTCCTGCCAGTAGCTCTCCATGTACAGCACGTTCTCCCAACTTCTCGCTGGGACATCCCCGAAGAGGCTGACCGGGTAGGGATCCAAGGCCGTCACCTGATCCACCCAGACGCCCCGCTCCCCGAGATAGCGGGCGATCTCGCACACCACCGAGCCCCCCCGACTGTGCCCGATCAGATGCAGCGGCAGTTCCGCCAAAGCACGACCGTTTCCCGAATCAAGAAGGGTCGGATCGCGAAGCGCATTGGCCGCCACGGAGGCCACCTGACTTGCGGATGATCCGAACAGGCCCGCACGACTCGACCAATCCAGCTTCACCACGATCTCGCCGGACTCCACGGCATTCCAGACCGGACCACCAAGATGGATCATCGACACCTGCAAGCCACCCCCGCCGGAGGTCACCTCCATTTCATAGCAGGAAATGTCATCTCCATCGAAGCCGGGGTGGTCCATCATGACCTCCCCCATCGGGATCACCCAGTCTGTCACGTTGCCATTGAATCCGTGGGTGATCAGGGTCACGCCCCCGCCACAAGCCACCCCCGTGGAAAGACTGCAAGCCGCAAGGAATAGCGGGAACCTTCGCCATGGAGAATCATCGGAACCCGTCATTCCATGCAGCAAACCCCGCCGTCCCTCTCCGGTCAACCTGCAAGGACAGGACCGGCATCGCCACTTGCGCCGTTCTGAAACCGATCTAGCCTCCTCCATGCTTGATCGATGCAGCGAGGGAGCCTGCCGGGCGGCCAATTGGATGCCCCGCTTGCTTGTGGTTGCCGGTATCTACCACCTTCTTTTCTGCCTGTGGACCAATGCGTGGCCGCATCACTATTTCGACTGGTTCGGCGTTGAGCGTCCCCGGCACCCGATGATGTGGCGGGGTATGGGGCTCATCTCCGGGGTCTTCGGCCTCGGCTTCCTGATCGCCGCTCGCTCACCCGTGCGCCACTGGGCCATCGTGCTGGTGGGCTTCATCAAATTCAATCTGGTCCTCATCCTCTTCGTCCTCGCTGCCATCGAAGGCGCCGTGCCCATGGGAGTAGGACTGCTGGTCGGACTTGACGACCTGCTCTGGTGGTTCCCCTTCGCCGCCATCCTCTGGGCCGCGGCCCAGGCCCACGTCGGACGCCCCGCATCCGGCGCGCCGCCCCTCACCATCGATGAGGCGGCCGCCCACTACCGGCTTTCCTCGGATGAGACCCTTGCCGAGGCCTCCGAGAAAGGACTCATCGTGCTGGTGTTCCTGCGTCACTTCGGATGCACCTTCACACGGAAGATCCTCCGTGAACTGGAGGATCTGAAGCAGGAGGCGGAACGCCGGAACGGCCGACTCGTGCTCGTCCACATGCTGTCACCAGGGGGCGAAAATGAATACCTCCGGAACCAAGGAGACGTTTCCCGCATTGCCGATCCCATGTGCGAACTCTACCGCGCCTTCGGTCTGGGCAAGGGGGGCTTCTTTGAGCTATTCGGCCCCAAAGTCTGGCTACCTCTCGCTCTCGCCCTCGTCCGTGGCTGTGGCATCGGCCATGTTGCGGGTGACGGCCTGCAGCTTCCCGGAGCCTTCCTTTTCCACAAGGGCCGGATCCTCAGCTCACAGCGCGCCGAGACCCAGGCCCTTCTCCCGGATCTGCCAGGACTGTTCCGGGAGTTGCCAGTCGAAGACAAGCCTGAGAGCGTTTCCGCATGAGCAAACGATTGGTAGGACGCAGCATCCTCCTCACCGGGGCATCCAGCGGCATCGGCCGCGCAACCGCCAAGGCACTCGTCCAGTCCGGTGCCCACGTCATCGGCGTTTCACGGAGACCCGCTTCGATCCCGGAAGGCGTCACCGCATTGCAGGCCGACCTGACACGCCGCGAAGAGATCACCCACCTCTTCGATCGACTCGAGCAGATCGACGGCCTGGTGAACTGCGCGGGGATCGCCTACCTGTCCCGCCTGATCGACGGGAACCCCACGGATTGGGAAGAAATGTGGCGCGTCAATGTGTTTGCCCTCGCGCTGTGCTGCCAATCGGCCATCCGCAGATTCCCGAAATCCGGAGGGCGCATCGTCAACGTCTCGTCGATGAGCGGTCACCGCGTCCCACCCAGCGGCGGCTTCTACTCGCCCACCAAATTCGCCGTCCGCGCCATCACCGAATCCTTGCGCCATGAAATCAAGGCGGCAGGACTACCCGTCCAGATCGGCAGCGTCTCGCCCGGCTTCGTCGACACCCCACTGCTCGACGACTACTTCCGCGGCCGCGAGGACTCGCTGCAGAAAACCAAGGCCGCCATGACCATGCTCGAACCGGAGGATGTGGCACGCTGCATCCTCATGATGCTGGAAAGTCCGCCCCACGTCGAAATCGGTGACATCCAGCTCCGCAGCGCCGACCAACGGGTCTGAGCCCGACATGAAACTGCGGACATCCGTAGATCTACTAGGATAACCGGAGACACCGTGCCTCCCGGCGCCCGATTCGCCATTCGACAACTTGAGCGTGAGCATTCACGATACCAAGCGTGCGGCGCGTAGCGGTCATCATTGAAACCTCAACTCAGTACGGACGGAACCTCATCAACGGCATCGCCGGATTCGGTCGTCTGCACGACTGGCAACTCCTCTTCGAATACCGGGGGAAGAATACCGCGGAGCCCAACTGGCTCGAAGACTTCGATGGAGACGGCGTGATCACTACCTGCCCGACCCCGACCCACTCGGTCTCTCTCCGCGCCAAGGGAACCCCCGTCGTCGATCTCGGGTCGGGTCGACAGGCAAACGTCGAAAGCGAACTCCTTATCGACAGCGACCACCGCCACGTCGGTGAGCTCGCCGCCGAACACTTCGTTTCAAAGGGCCACCGCCACTTTGCCTTTCTCGGCTACAGCGACCACCCCGTCTCCAGAGAGCGTGAAGCCGGATTCGTGGCTGCACTCAAGAAGCACGGCTACACCCCCGAGCGGCACCACACTCCGGAACGACAGGAACGGAGCTTCGAAATCCTCCACAAAGGGGACGCCACCTTCATCGCCTCACTTCCACGCCCATGCGGGCTCTTCTGCTGCTGGGATGAAGTCGGCTACCGCGCCGTGCACACCGCCCTCGATCTTGGCATCGCCGTTCCCGAAGACCTGGCCGTGCTCGGAGTCGACAACGATCCCGTCTTCTGCGGCACCGCCCGCATCCCGCTCTCCAGCATCGATCCCGACATCACGCGGATGGGCTTCCTCACCGCCTCCTGGCTCGAGGCCCTCATGAACGGCAACAAGGTTCGCGACATCGACCTTCCGAGGCAGGTCCAATCCAAGGGACTGGTGATTCGTCAATCCAGTGCGCTCGAGGCGGTGGACGACCCCCTTGTCCGGCGGTTTCTCGAACTTCTTCGTCAACGACGCCCGGGCACCCTGACCATCGAAGCCCTGGCGGTTGACTGCCACGTCTCTCGCCGCCTGCTGGAACAACGCGTCAAGGCTGCCACCGGCAAGACACCCCGGCAGCACCTCAGCGCCAGCCTCGTGGAAGCAATCAAACGCTTCCTGACACAGACCGACTACACCCTCGCCCACATCGCCGAAGTCCTGGGCTTCGAGCACTCCGAGCGCCTGAGTCACCTCTTTCGCCGCGAAACCGGGAAAACCCCGGGGGAGTTCCGGAAAAACTGGCGGGAAACGGACTTCGCAAAATCGCAACCTCGATTCCCGTCTTCATAAGGTAAATACCAGAAAAGGAGAGTAGCTTGGTTTCAGTCAAGGTGAGCGACCGCTCCCCGCCTCACCGAAAAAAACCAAACACTGCTCCATACCATGTCTGTTCCAACTGCTATCAGCTTCCCGACCAATACCGGCACGACTCGTACCGGTCGCTAATCCAAGAAGCTCAGAACTTTACAAGCCGACATCCCCTCGCGGGATGTCGGCTTTTTCTTGTCCACACCCAGCCCTTGCCATCGCCTTCTGGTTCCCTAGTTTTCGTCCATGCGCCTACCTGCCGCCATCCTCACCCTCGCCGTCTGGTCACTCGCTCATGCCGCCGAACCGCCTGCAGATCCTGCCAACAAAAAGGACAAGGAAGCAAAGGTCGCCGAGCCTGCACCCCCTGTGACCAAGGAAGGATCCGTCACCATCGATGGCAAGGTCATCAACTACGAGGTGACGACGGCCAAGCTGCAGCTCAAGAAGGAAGATGGAACTCCCCGGGCTTCGATCTTCCATGTCAGCTACTTGAAGAAGGACGTCGAAGACCTCGCACAACGTCCTGTCCTCTTCGCTTTCAATGGCGGACCCGGCTCATCCGCAGTCTGGCTCCACCTCGGAATGCTCGGCCCCTATCGCGTCGACCTCCCGGGAGATGGCACCCAGCCACCCACGCCACCCGCCCGACTTGTCAGCAACGAATTCTCCATCCTCGACGTTGCGGACCTCGTCTTCGTCGACCCCGTCTCCACCGGTTACAGCCGTTCGGAAAAAGGGGCCAAGCCAGGTGACTTCCACGGCGTCCAGGAAGACATCGAGTCGATCGCCGACTTCGTCCGACGCTGGGTCAGCGAAAACGACCGCTGGTCTTCACCCAAGTACCTCCTCGGCGAATCCTATGGGGGCATCCGGGTCGCCGGACTCTCCGACAAGCTGCAGTCGCGCTACGGCATGTCGCTCAATGGAGTCGTTCTTCTCTCATCACTTCTCGATTTCCGCACCTTGCGCGGCAGCGACGGCGATGGCCTGATGAATGCCGTCTTCCTTCCCACCTACACCGCCGTCGCCCACCACCATGGAAAGCTCAAGGGCGATGCCGCCGCACTGATCGGGAGCGCACGCAAGTTCGCCTTCGGTGAGTATTCCACCGCGCTGCTCCAGGGGAACCAACTCGACGACAAGACGAAGAACGCCTTGGCCAAACGGCTCAGCGAACTCACGGCCATTCCGCAGGAAGTCTATCTCGACGAGAACCTCCGCCTCAGCCCCACCCGCTTCCGTGCCGAACTTCTGGCAGATGAGGATCAGGTCCTCGGTCGTTTCGATGGCCGCGTCGCCTGGCACGCCCATCAGGGAAGCTCCAGCTATCCCGAGTATGATCCCTCCTTCTCACTCGCCTTCGGAGCCTACTCGACCGCCATGCTCTCCTACCTCACCGAGGACCTCGGGTGGGAAGAGCACGCGCCCTATGAAATCCTCAGCCGCCGGGTGCACCCATGGAATTGGAGTGCCAACAACAGCATCGTCAACCTGACCGGCGCCCTGGCCGGAGCGATGCGAGACAACCCGCACCTGCGCATCCTCGTCATGAAGGGCGCATGCGATCTCGCGACTCCCCCCGACGGCATCGACTACTCGCTCCGCCAGATGGTCGACCTTTCGCAAGCCGCCCGGAACCGGATCTCCCACGCCGAATACGATGCCGGCCACATGTTCTACCTGAACCCACCCGACCTTGAAAAATCCCGCAAGGACCTGGTCGACTTCATCACCAGCAACCCGTGACCGGGAATTGTGACATCAGCTGACGAGGCCTGGGCCCGTTACCCGGGAACCCTTCCCGTCACATGAGCCGCCTTCATCACAAGCGTGCAAGCACTTCTTCCATGAGTTTGCCAGCTTGGCCGGGCTTGGCAGGGTTCCCGCTTCCATCCAGCACACCTGCATTATGAAATCATACCCATTGCTCGCTCTTGGTGCCACCAGTCTCCTCCACGCCGGAACCCCGGCCGAGGAACCCACCATCACTCCCGCTCCGGAACCCTGGATCAAACCCACCCTCGATATTCGGGCGCGGTATGAATACGGAAGCCAGAACACGAACACCCTGGATTCCTCCAACGCATTCACCACTCGTGAACGCGTCGGCCTCATCACCCGCGACTGGTATGGATTCAGCGCCATGGTCGAGGGAGAGTTCACCCAAGCCATCGGCGACGACTACGCCGTCAACGGCAACCAACCGAATGTGAACCCATTCAATCCGGGACAGACCTTCATCGCCGATCCGGAAACCAACGAACTCAACCGCGCTTGGATCCAGTGGAAGGGTTACGACACCACGGTCAAGGGAGGTCGCCAACGCGTCATCCTCGACAACGCCGCCTTCGTCGGAAACGTCGGCTGGCGCCAGAACGAACAGACCTACGACGGCATCGCACTCACCAACCAATCGATCAGCGACCTGACCCTCTTCTACTCCTATCTGAATCGTGCGAACCGGATCTTCGGGTCCGATGCCCGGGGTGCACTCCGCAGCTTCGCCGGTGACATCCACCTGTTCAACGCCCGCTACGAAGGCCTGAAGAACACCACGTTGACCGGATACGCCTACCTGATGGACTTCGATGAAACCGCTGCAAACCGCGGCTACATCAGCAACAACACCTACGGCGGCATCATTTCAACGAAGCTTGATAACTGGTCATTCCGGGCCGAAGCGGCCTATCAGACCGACACCGACAGCTCCCCTGCCAATGTCGATGACGCCGGCTACCTGCACCTGAATGTCGATTACTCATTCGCCGGATGCCACACCTTCGGATTGGGCTGGGCCTACCTCGATGAGGACTTCGTCCAACCACTCTCCACGGCCCACGCCTTCAATGGATTTGCCGACGTCTTCCTCGGGCGCCAGGTGGGTCTCGTTTACAACCCGGGACTGAATGATGTCTACCTGAGCCATAAATGGAAAACTCCGTTCTGGGGTGTCCAGTTCGCCCAGTTCTTCCACTTCTTCGGTGACAACGATACGGACTTCGATTTCGGCTGGGAATACGACGTCGTGCTCTCAAAGAAGTTCAACGACAACTTCACCGCCATCACCAAACTCGCCTTCTACGATTCACCGGGACCAACCGGCAAGACCATCAACTATGCCCCGGCCTTCGACACCACCAGGATCAGCGTCGAACTGAACTACAAGTTCTAAGGCTTCATCATTCTATTGCACATCGTTTGGCCTGTCGGCGGTTGATCCCGCCGGCAGGTTTTTTTTGTTTAACAACGACACGACTCCCCCTTGGCTCAGCTGCCGGCATCCGCGTCCGGCTCCGAACCCAGCTGCTCATCGAGATCCACTCGGTTTTCCTCCCAGCGGCCGATCATTCCTTTCTTTGGCTTCGAGGCCACGGTGAAGATCGCGTTCTTCGGCGCAGGACAAACCATCTGGCAGACCCTGCAGCCCGTACACAAATCCGGAACCACTCTCGGTTTCCCCTGCTCGGTCACGATCGCACCCATCTCGGGACACTGCTCGACACAGACGCTGCAAAACGAGCCCTGATGGGCGAGACAGAAGCGATCAAGGATCAAGGCAACCTCGCCACCATCCTCCACCGGATCAGGTTCCGACCCTCCACCAGCAACGGACTCGCGCTGACCGGGATCCCGCCCAGGTTCCGCCACTTCCTTTCGCCGCCCGAGGACGGAGCGGAAAAAATCTCTCCGGGAGGACGACATGACAACTCAGGGCGCCGGCGGGAGAATCGGATACCGCTCCCGGTTGTCCAGCTTGGCATTGGGTGCGTGGCACTGGAGGCAGTTCCCACGGGTCGGGTGGGATGTCTGAATCGCATTCTGGCGCCCCGGCCCGTGACAGGCGACACAGTTCTGCCGCATCCACAGTGCATGAGGAATGGTCGGTGGAGCACCTACGTAAGCCCTGCTACCTTGGCCGGCCATGACCAGACCCTGAAAGTCGTTCTCCACCACCAACCGTGACCGTTCCTCCTCCGTGAATCGACGCAGACCGTCCGCAGGCACGTGACACTGCGTACAGTTCGAGAAATACGGATGACTGATCTGTGACGGAATCACCCCACCAATCTGGATCCGGCTGTCGGGGCCATGACAGGTCATGCACGCCTCGGCACGCTGTTGATCGATCTCGTGGGGAATGACGGGAGGCGCTCCATCATAGGCCCGTCGCTCGCCACGTTGCTTGAGGATCGCCACCAGTTGGTCCGCGTCGAGCGGTTCCGCCGTGTCCGGCATGGCATCCCGACTCTTGAGATTGGTGAAATCGAACTGCCAGTGCTTGTTCGCAAGCATGTCCGAATCCTGAATATCTTCATATTTCGGGGCCGGAGGAAACTCCTTGCTGGCGGTCGGGACCACTTCCACCGGCTTGCGATAACCCGCCACCTCCGTATCTGTCTCCCTCATCCCCATGAAGAAGCCCGACATGGCCACGATGCCGAGGATGAATACCAGGACACCCAGCAACTTGCTGTGGTGCCTGAAGTAATCTTCTACGTCGCTGAACTTCATGATCGGGAGCTTGGGTCAGACCTTCCGGATCCGGGCAGCACACTTCTTGTAGTCCGGCTCCTTGGAAATCGGACAAAGGGCGTCAAGAGTCAGCAGATTGGCCAGACGCTTCTCGTCGAAGAACGGCACGAAAAGGCTGCCCCGAGGTGGACTGCCCCGACCATTGATCCACGCCGTCAGCTTCAAGCTTCCCCGACGAGTGGACACCTCGACCTCATCTCCGTTGCCGATCCCCGCCTCAAGGGCGTCGTCAGGGTGGATCTCCACGTAGGCATTCGGCATCGCACCGCGCAATTGCGGCACCCGCATGGTCATCGAAGCCGTATGCCAGTGCTCCAGCACCCGACCCGTGCAGAACCAATAGGGATACTCATCCGTTGGCTCTTCCGGATGACGCTCGAACGGACAGAACCAGATCTGCGCGCGGCCATCGCCACTCGTGGAGTGGTAGAACTCGAACTCATTCCCCTTCTTCACGAAGGGGTCATCGAACTCGGAAAAACGGAAACGCGTTTCGCGGTAGGACCCGTCATCCTGCTTCACCACCGGCCAGCGTAGACCGGTGTGTTTGACCAGCACGTCATACGGAGCGACATGCTTGTGCTTCATGTGGCTCAGGGGACGGTAGTCCTCGTAGAGCGAGCGGTCGACGTTGATCTCGTGGAAGCGCTCATACTCCCAGGCTGGGATCTCATTCCCCGAGTCGTCCTTGAACTGGAACAGGAAATTTCCGGAAGCATCCCGCATCCCGGGAAACCCGAGCTCATACATCCGACGGGCGATGGCAATCGTCATCCAGACGTCCTCACGAGCTTCTCCCGGTGGCTCAACCATCTTGAACCACTGCTGGGTCCGCCGCTCCGAGTTGCCATAGACACCGTTCTTCTCGACCCACATCGCAGCCGGAAGGATCAGATCGGCCAGCTCGGTCGTGGGAGTCGGATAGCAGTCCGAAACCATCAGGAACTTGTCCTCCAACCCCTTCTTGTTCTCGAACAGCTTGACCAGATTCGGAAGTGACTGCCCGGGGTTGGTCACCTGCACGAGCATCGAGCGGATGTCCCCCCCCTGATCGGTGGGCGTGCAGAATTTCTCCCATAACAAGGCAGTGTGGTATCCCGGCTTCGGGTTGATCCGACCCGCCTCCACCTTCCAGTGCTCCTCACACTGGGCACGGTGCTCATCCTTGGCAATGAGACGGCCACCTGGAAGCGCGTGGCACAGCGTACCCACTTCACGAGCCGTTCCACAGGCCGAGGGTTGGCCCGTTAGAGAAGTCGGGGCATTGCCCGGGGTACCGAAATGACCGCTCAGCAAATGAATGCCGTGCACCAACCGGTTGATCGCCGTTCCGCGGGTGTGCTGGTTCATCCCCATGCACCACGTGGAGGTGATCTTCAGCTTCGGATCCGCGAACAGATCAGCGAGCTGGACAAGCTCCTCGACACTCAGGCCGGAAACTTCCGAGACATGCTCGGGAGTGTATTTCGCGATGCGTTTCTTGAAATCATCGAAGCTGATCGCCACCCCCATCAGCGTGGGCTCGGCCTCATTCTCATCAGCCCGGAAGGCACAGTGCTTCTCGACGAAATCCTTGTCCCACTTCTCACGCGCGATGAGTTGCTGGGCAATGCAGTTGGCAATCGCCAGATCCGATTGCGGACGGAACTCCATGTAGTGGTCTGCAAACTCCGTCGTCCGCGTACGCCGCGTCCCGCAATCAATGATCGTCACCTTTTCGCCGCGTGTCCGTCGGTCGATCACGCGGGAGAAGAGCACCGGATGCATCTCCGCCATGTTGTTCCCCCACATGATGAGCACATCGCACTCATCGAGGTCGTCATAGCAACCCGCAGGCTCGTCCACCCCATAAGTCGATACGAATCCGGTCACCGCCGACGCCATGCACAGACGCGCGTTGGGCTCGATGTGATTGTTCGAAAGCCCGGCCCGCATGAACTTCTGCGCCGCATAACCCTCGGGGATTGTCCACTGCCCCGACCCATAAAAACCGAATGCCTCGGGGGCCTCCATGATCTTCCGCGCAGCCACGTCGATGGCCTCATCCCAGCTGATCCGTTCCATCACCCCGTTGCGGCGCAACATCGGATGCTTGAGCCTGTCCTTGCCGTAAAGAATGCCTCCGACATGGTATCCCTTCACGCAGAGAAGACCCTTGTTGACCTCCGCTTCCGGATGCCCGGCGATCGCCACCACCTTGCCCTCCTGCACTCCGACCTTCACATGGCAACCGGTGCCACAGAACCGACAAGGAGCCTTGTCCCATTTCAAACCATCCGGGACCGTCGGCACCGACGCCTCTCCCTTGGCCTTGCGCACCACCGCCGCACTGGCTGCAGCCAGCGCTGTGGACTTCAGAAACGAGCGTCGCTCAAGCGTGTCATTCATCGTTCTCGGAATTGGAATCTTCGTTCAGGGTCACACAAATCACTTCGACCTGATCGACCTCATCAAGCGACTCAAGCCAGCGGTGAAGCTCCTTGGCCTGCCCTTGGTTCGCCGCGTCGACAACCACCGACATCCAGCGATCTTCGATCAGGCCCACCTCGATTTGCGGACACTCCGCCAGGCGGGCACGCACAGTGGACGCACTTCGGGAGTCTTCGGTTAGAGTGAGCATGAGTCCGTTCACAGGCATGGCCTCTTGGGTTCGCCTTTCGGCAAGTTCGACTAGAGCTTGCCGCCCCCCGCAATACAAGAAAAGACTTTCTCTTTTCCTTGATTCCTTACCGCCGAATCCCTAAACGAGAGGTCGAAAGGTGGCATGAGGTCGCCCAAGCTAGTCGGATGGCGCAGAATAGACGAGGAGGAAACCTGGTGTTCTTTGGAGTGATTGCCGTAATCGGGATCGGCTTCGTGGCAGCCTTGGTGTCGACATGGATGAAATCGGACGACTGGAAGCCCGGACGGGTCACCACGGAAGCCTCGGGAGGCGGTGAGCTTCATCCGGTCACCATCCGCCAGCCCGACATCCAACCGCTTGTGGCAACCGGTGAACTGGATGCCCACGGCAAGCCGGTGATGGTCGCCTGTGCCACCTGCCACGACAACCGCGACCCCAACTATCAGGCCAACAGCGGCAGCGCCCTCGAGGAATTCCACCAGGGACTCAAGTATGACCACGGCAACCAGACATGCCTGAGCTGCCACAATTCCGAAGACTACAACACGCTCAAGCAGGCGGATGGGCGGGCGATCGCACTGAACGAAAGCATGACCTTGTGCTCGCAGTGCCACGCTCTGCAGCACCGCGACTATCAGAATGGAATGCATGGTGGGATGACGGGCTACTGGGATCTCACCCGTGGCGGTCGCACCCGGAACACCTGCATCGATTGCCACGACCCCCACCACCCGAAGTTCCCGACCGTCACCCCCGTTTTTCCTCCCAAACCCGTCATCGGCGAAAACCCAGCCACCCACGACACCCCATCTTCCCACCACGAGAACCATGAGTGATTCATCTTCCGGCGGATGCGGATCAGGCTGCGGATGCAAGTCATCCGGCGAGAGCATCCTGAACCGCCGCAACTTGCTGAAGGCGACCGGGGTGACCCTCGGTGCCGCGGCCTTCGCCAAGGCCCTGTCGCCGCTTGCCAACTGGACCCGCGAGGAGACATCGGTCGAGCAGTTCCTCCAGAATCACTACCGGGAACTCGACGAGGACGGACTCAAGCAGGTCCTCGCCCGACTCGAGGAGGACGCGCACAAGAATTACGGTGCCAAGGTCACCATCGGCGACCACCGCCCCCAGAAGGGCGTCAAGTTCGGCTACGCACTGAATCTCAGCATCTGCATCGGCTGCCGGCGCTGCGCCGAAGCCTGCCACCACGAGAACAATCACGATCGTGCATCCGGCAACTCCTACATCCGCGTCCTCGAAATGCAGAAAGGCTCGATGGACATGGAGCACGGCAATGCACACTACGACCACCCCGTCCCCCACCCGGACAAGTTCTACATGCCGGTGCAGTGCCAGCAGTGCGACAACCCACCCTGCGTGGATGTCTGCCCGGTCGAGGCGACTTGGAAGGAAGACGACGGCATCGTGGTCGTCGACTACGACTGGTGCATCGGCTGCCGCTACTGCGAAGCCGCCTGCCCCTACCATGCACGCCGCTTCAACTGGACCAAACCGGAGATTCCAAAGGAGGAAATCAATCCGAACCAAAGCTATCTGAGCAACCGCATCCGGCCCCAGGGTGTGATGGAGAAGTGCACCTTCTGCCTTCACCGCACCCGCGAAGGACAGATGCCGGCTTGCCTTGAGGCCTGCCCGACAGGTGCCCGGATCTTCGGCAACCTGCTCGACCCGAAGTCCGAGATCCGCAAGGTCCTCGACACCAAACGGGTCTACGTGCTCAAGGAGGAACTCGGAACCAAGCCGAACTTCTTCTACTTCTTCGATTGAGGCCATGAGTTCCAACAGCATCACCTCCGAGGAGGAGCCGCCGCACCACGACGCGAAGTTCCACGCCACCAGCTACCTCCAGTTCCTCAAGCTGGCCTTCAAGCTGTGCACGGAAGGCAGTTGGCTCTTCTACGCATGGATGATCGTGCTGACCGCCATCTCCCTCGTCGGAGTCCACGCGTGGGCCGTCCAGGTGGAGCAAGGCATGGTCGTCACCGCGATGAACGACCACGTTTCATGGGGACTCTACATCGCCAACTTCACCTTTCTCGTCGGCCTCGCCGCAGGAGGCGTGATGATGGTCATTCCCGCCTACATCTACCATGACCGCGACATGCACGATACGGTCATCATCGGCGAACTGCTGGCCATCGCCTCCATCGTCATGTGCCTGCTCTTCGTCGTCGTCGACCTCGGGCGCCCCGACCGCTTCTGGCACCTGATGCCATTTGTCGGAAAGTTCAACTGGCCTGTTTCCATGCTGACATGGGACGTCATTGTCCTGAACGGCTACCTGCTTCTCAACCTGCACATCTGCGGCTACCTGCTCTACAAGCGCTTCCTCGGAGAAACGCCCGAACGCAAATGGTATGTTCCATTCGTATTCATCAGCATCGCCTGGGCCATCTCCATTCACACCGTGACCGCGTTCCTCTACTGCGGTCTCGGCGGGCGCCCCTTCTGGAACACCGCGTTGCTGGCTCCTCGTTTCCTGACCTCAGCCTTCGTCGCCGGGCCCGCCTTCATCGTTGTCGTCCTCCAACTCATCCGCCGCCTGACCAAGTTCAAGGTCGGCGAAGGCTCGATCCGCACCCTGACCGGGATCATGAGGATCACGATTCTCATCAACCTCATCATGATGGCGTCGGAGATTTTCACCGCGTTCTACACCGGCGGAGCCCATGCCGTTTCCTCGCAGTATCTCTACTTCGGCCACGATGGACGGAATGCCCTCGTCCCATGGATCTGGACCTCGGCCGCGTTCATGGTCATCGGGGCCGTGCTGCTGCTGCGCCCCAAGGTCCACGAACACCTCTGGACCCTCGACATCGCCTGCGTGCTCGTCTTCATCGGCGTCTGGATCGAGAAAGGAATGGGCCTCATCATTCCCGGCTTCATTCCCTCCACCCTCCACGAGTGGGTCGAGTACGTCCCGAGTGCCACGGAGTGGAAAGTCACGGCCGGCATCTGGGCAGGAGGCCTGATGATCTACACCCTACTGTTGAAGGTTGCTATTCCAGTCTTCACGAAGAAGGTTTCGGGAACTCGCAACGGATGATTGGATACGGAAAGATGAGCGGCTGCGCCGTAAGTGCCTTGAGCGCTCTTGCGGAATGTCACACCGATGCCACCGCTCTATCCTCCACCGAGATCGCCAAGCTCCGCAACTACCCGAAGATGACCGTCGCCAAGGTGATGACCCTGCTCTCACAGGCCGGACTGGTCACCGGCAGTCGGGGTCCGGGCGGAGGCTACCGGCTGGCGAGATCCCCCGACAAAATCCAACTCATCGAAGTGGTGCGCGTGTTCGAGAGTGTCGATGACAGCCTCCGTTGCCCGTTCGGGCCGAACTACTGCGGTGAGAATCCGCCCTGTCCCCTTCACCACCGACTCGTCGCACTACGGGAGCAGTACCTTCAGGAGCTCGCCAATTGCACACTCGCCCTGTTCGTCACATCCTGAGATCATGTCCGACACCCCCCCGCTGCCCGAGCTCCACCAATCGGAAATCGACGAGAACACCCTCTCGCAACTGATCACCGACATCGGAGAACACACCCAGGTCATTGAGGTCATCCCGAAGTTCGGCCCCGGATACGTTGGCCAAGCTCCAACCATCCAGCTTGATGAAGCCTTCCAGTTCCTCACCAAGCGCAAGGTTCGTGGAGTGCAATTCCACTACCGGCACCAAGCCGCCCATTGGTGCGATACGGTCATGCCCCTGCCGGACGGCCGCTTCCGGATCGTCCGCATGGATCAGTCGCAGCCGGCAGGTTGAGACCGCCCTTCATTCTCCGTCACGCCACAGAAAGGCCAGCCTCACGGAGACCAGAGTCAGGGCCGTGAGCCCGACCCCCGCATAGACGCCGGCGAAGAACCCATTCATTCCGAAAGAGATGCCCAGCACCACGGCCATGGCTGCCGAGGGCAGGGACAGCAGGATTGGCCACCGATAATGCTTTCGGTGGGAAAAGCGCCTCCGGTTGCAGGATTCCGTGCCATCACCCATACCTCCTTCAATCGCAGGCGGGACCGGTGATTTCCAAATCACCTGCATGGCCGTCGGTGAAACCGGAAGCCTTGGTGGCCCTACTTCCCGGCCAGCGCTTCACCCACCATCCCCGAAATCCCCGCGAACGTCTCCTCGACGAGGCTCAAAGGACGCTCGTCGTTCCAGAAAATCGCCCACTCCCGTTCGATCTCGTGACCTTCCGAAGCCGGCAAGGCGACCAGCGTTCCTTCATCCACCTCGCGCTTCACCACCCAATCGGCGACGATCCCCACACCGATCCCGATCTTGGACATCTCCTTGATCGCTTCCATGTCCCCCAGCACCAGAGGAGCCTTGGGCCGGATCCCGAGCTCGGCGAAGTGGTTCTCCACCAGACGATGGGTGCCCGTCGCCCGCGCATAGATGATGAACTGCGTATGCTCGAAGTCATTCGTGTCAGGAACCCCGGTTTCCGCCCAGGGATGAACCGGTGGCACCACGAAGGTCATCCGATCGCGGAACAAGGCGCGAGCTCCCTTCTCCCGCGGCACACTGGGCTGAAGCCCCAGGACGACGTCCAACTCATGATCGTCGAGCCGTTCCAGCAAGGCGTCCGTGTCGCCCGCCTCGATCGACGGCTCACAGCGGGGAAAGCAATCGCGAAACTCACGGAGAACCGTCGGGAGCAAGAATTGGCACAAGGAATGGGGAGCCCCGATCCGAATTCGGCTTTGCCCCCAGCGCTTCAAGCCATCCAGCTCGCGTCCCACCTGCTCGAGCTCAGCGAGGATCGATCGGCATCGGCGCAACAGCACCGCCCCCTCTTCCGTAAGGACGGTCTTCTTCCCAAGGCGGGAGAGAAGACGGCAACCGAGACTGTCCTCGAGCGCGCGCATCGAGTGACTGATCGCCGACTGGGTCAGAAACAGCTTCTTGGCCGCAAGCGTGAAGCTTCCCTCGTCCGCCACAGCCACAAAGGCCCGCAACTGTCTCAAATCGGGAAGGACTTCACTCATGAACGATATTCATCTAATTCTGCCACAACCGAGCAGAGAACATGCCAATACCCCGGACTTGGCACTCTTTCCGCTTACGACTTCTTCATGGCACATACCGACTCGCGCTCATCCATTCGACTTGGATTCGTTCCTCTCAATGATTGTGCGCCGGTTGCCGTAGCCAAGGAACTCGGACTCTTCCGCTCCTACGGGGTATCCGTCACCCTCTCCAAACAACCTGGATGGGCAACCATTCGGGACATGCTCTTCTATGGCGAACTCGACGCCGCCCAGTCCATCGCCGGCATCGCCTTTTACCTCTCCATGGGTCTCACCAAACTCCGCCGGGAGATCTCGGTACCATTGGTCATGAGCGCCCACGGGAATGCGATCACCCTGTCAAATGATCTGCCTGCAGACAGCATCGGAGACGGATCCGGCCTCGCCCCCTTCATCAAACACCGGTGGAAGAAGCAACGACCGCTCACCCTCGCCGCCGCCCACCGCTACTCCTCGCACCACATCCTCCTCCACTCATGGCTACGCCGCCATGGCGTCGAGCCGGGCCGCGATGTGGAGATCGTCTTCCTCCCGCCACCGCTGATGCCCGCCAGTCTGGCCGCGAGCCATATCGATGGCTACTGCGTCGGCGAGCCATGGAATTCAGAATCGATCCTCAAGAACTACGGCTGGTGCCCCGCGACGTCCTCGGAACTGTCGACAGGCCACCCCGAAAAAATCCTCATCGTCGATGGACAACTGGTGAACGAACAGCGGGACGACGTGATCGCCATGGGCGCCGCACTCCTGCACGCCTGCCGTCTCTGCCAGCAACCGGATTTCCGCGATGAACTGGTGTCCATCCTCGCCCGCCCGGAATACACCGGCTGTTCGGAAGCCACCCTTTTCAATAGCCTCGGTCCCTCGTTCGTCAGTGGCAGGGGCAACCTCGACGCCAGCGACTTCCACCTCTTCTACGGCAACGACCTGAATCAACCCACCGCCGAAAAGGCATCCTGGTTCCTTGCCGGCATGCGCGGCACCGGACTCCTTCCGGAGACCACCTCACCTCCCCTCACCCGCCTTTACAGGCAGGACCTCTTCCGCGCTTCGGAAAAGATGCTCCTCCCGGCCTGAGGCGGCCGATTCAGGCACTCAAGCCAGTAAGAAACCGGCGGGACAAGCGGAACACGTAGGCTATCTCCGTCGCAGATCCCCAGGCCCGCGAGTGGGACGGCATCTCTTACCCCAGCGTTTCGACAGGAGAGCCGCACCCGTGCCATGAGCAGGACGGATCACGAGCGCAACAGTCGATGCCATTCACTCATGACCACCGGGCAATCCGACCATTCATCCTCTCAACGGACCGGATCCACCCGCTCGCGCCACACTGGGAACCAGTTGCTTTCGCTACCATTAGCAGCATTCACCCGGGCGATGAAAATCCAGCTTCGTCGTTCATGAGCCAGGACAAGACATGGCATGCCATCCGCTCGATGGGAGACGGAACGAACACTCACATCCAACCATGCAACTCAAGCACACCATACTTGCCACCAGCGTCGCCGTCGGCCTCTGCCACGCCGACCAACTCGATGTCGAAAAGGACGAACTGAAGTTCGGCTTCATCAAGCTTACCGACTGCGCCCCCATCGTCATCGCCAAGGAGAAAGGCTTCTTCGAGGATGAAGGCCTGCAGGTCGAGGTCATCGCCCAGCCCAACTGGAAGACCCTGCTCGACAATGTCATCTCCGGCGAACTCGATGGCGCCCACATGCTCTCCGGGCAGCCCATCGCCGCCACCATCGGATTCGGGACCAAGGCCCACATCATCACGGCCTTCACCATGGACCTGAACGGCAACGGCATCACCGTATCCAATGACATCTGGAGCCAGATGCAGGAGAACGACGCGAAGCTCGACTCCCCGACGCCTCCCCATCCAATCACTGCCGACTCACTGAAGCCCATCGTCGAGGAGAAACTCGAGGACGGCGAGAAACTTCAAATGGGCATGGTGTTCCCCACCTCGACCCATAACTACGAGATCCGCTACTGGCTTGCTGCCGCTGGCATCCATCCCGGCATGTATACCAAGACCGACATCGGTGGCCGTACCGATGCCGAAGTCGAGCTCTCCGTCACCCCTCCACCCATGATGCCCGCCACTCTCGAAGCCGGCAACATCCAGGGCTACTGCGTGGGTGAACCATGGAACCAACAGGCCGTCGCCAAGGGCATCGGTGTCCCGGTGACCACCAACTACGACATCTGGAAGAACAACCCCGAAAAGGTCTTCGGCGTGAGCAAGGAATGGGCGGACGAGAACCCCCAGACCTACCTCGCCGTCACCAAAGCACTCATCCTCGCCGGCCAATGGCTCGACGAAACCAATGAGGCCGGCGAACTCGTCAACCGCGAGGAAGCCGCACGCATCCTCTCCCGCCCGGACTACGTTGGAGCCGACTATGACGTCATCAAGAACTCGATGACCGGCTACTTCCTTTTCCAGAAAACCGACAAGCGGACCATGCCTGACTTCAACGTCTTCTTTAAGCACCAGTGCACCTACCCCTGGTACTCCGACGGCATCTGGTTCCTGACCCAAATGCGCCGCTGGGGCCAGATCACCGAGGCCAAGAGCAAGGACTGGTATCTCGAAACCGCCAAGGAAGTCTACAAGCCCGACATCTACCTCGCGGCCGCCAAGATGCTCCTTGAGGAAGAAAAGATCCAAAAGGAAGACATCCCATGGGAGACCGACGGCTTCAAACCGGCGACCAAGGACTTCATCGATGGCGTGGAATACGACGGCAAGGAGCCGATCAAGTATCTGAACAGCCACAAGATCGGGAACAAGGATCCGGAGTGATTCCTCGATCCGGGATCGCCCCCCATCCTTTCACGGTCCGACCAGCTCCTGGTCGGACCGTTTTGCGTCCACGGCGGTCGCACTCCCTCCAGAATGAGCCCAACTCATACCAACGATCTTACTGGCATCAACTCGACTCATCACACTCGGATCAACGAACCCGGACGAAGACTTTTCCATACTGCTTCTTGCTATTTCGGCCCGAATCCAGCTTAGGAGTGACGCACTCCCATGGCCATCCACTGCTCGCTTCATCACCGGACCTCCTATCAATACGCCAAGCCCGTCCAGCTCGGCCCGCAAACGATCCGGCTCCGGCCCGCGGCCCACTCGCGCACTGCCGTACCCGCCTACTCGCTGAAGATCACGCCGGAGAAGCACTTCATCAACTGGCAGCAGGACCCCCACGGCAACTTCCTTGCAAGGATCGTCTTCCCCGAGCCCGTGACCGAGTTCTCGTTCGAGGTCGACCTCATCGCCGACCTTGCCACGATCAACCCCTTCGATTTCTTCCTCGAGGACTACGCCGAGAAGGTGCCCTTCACCTATCCCGAGGAGATCGAGGACGACCTCGCCCCATTCTTCCGCAAGACGGTCAACGGTCCACGCTACCGGAAATTCTTCGAATCCCTGCCCGCCAAGCAGGAGATGCCGACGAATGACTTTCTCGTCGCCATCAACCAGGCCGTCGGCAACGCCGTGAGCTACAAGATCCGCATGGAGCCGGGCGTCCAGTCACCGGAACAGACCCTCGAGCTGGGCTCCGGGTCGTGCCGCGACTCCGCTTGGTTGCTGGTCCAGGTGATGCGCAGCTTCGGCATCGCCGCCCGCTTCTGCTCGGGATACCTGATCCAGCTCAAAGCCGACCAGAAACCCATCGATGAAGGTCCGGAAGGCCCGTCCGACGACTTTACCGACCTGCATGCCTGGGCCGAGGTCTATCTGCCCGGCGCGGGATGGGTCGGGCTCGACCCCACCTCCGGTCTCCTCACCGGCGAAGGCCATATCCCACTGAGCGCCACCGCCCACTACTCGAACTCCGCCCCGGTCAGCGGCTCGCTGATGACCCAGGAGAAGATCAAGACCAAGTTCGAGTTCGACATGCATGTCCGCCGCGTGCGGGAGACCCCGCGCGTCACCCTGCCCTACACGGAAGAGCAGACCGAGGAAATCGACCGACTCGGCCACTCCATCGACAAACGCCTGCGCAAGTCGGACATCCGCCTCACCATGGGAGGTGAACCCACCTTCGTTTCCGCCACCGACATGGATGCGGATGAATGGAACACCGATGCCCTGGGGCCGACCAAAGAACTCTACGCCGACCAACTCCTCAGAAGACTGCACCACAAGTTCTCCCCTGGAGGTTTTCTCCATCACGGCCAGGGAAAATGGTATCCGGGTGAACCCCTCCCTCGCTGGGCGTATTCATCCTACTGGCGGACGGATGGTATTCCCATCTGGAACGACCTCGACCTCATTGCCAACCACCGGGTGAACTATGGCTTCGGCGCCGCCGAAGCGGAGGCCTTCGCCAAGGAACTCGCGGCCAACCTCGATCTCCCAACCGACCACATCCGGGCCGCCTATGAAGACATCTTCTACTACATGTGGAAGGAACGTCGCCTGCCGATGAATGTCAGTGTCGACGACCCGAGGCTCGATGACGAACTCGAACGGAAAACCATCGCCAAGGTCTTCGATCAAGGGCTGGGCACCGCGGTCGGCTACCTCCTTCCGCTCGCCCGTGGAACGCATCCGGACGAATGGCTCACCGGCCCGTGGTTCACCCGCGACGAGGAGTTCTATCTGGCGCCCGGAAACCACCCGATGGGCTACCGGCTTCCGATCGACGGGCTCCCATGGGCCGAGCGCTCCGACCAGCCCATCCTCGAACCCTACGATCCCGCCATCCCGCGCGAGCCATTCCCGGAAAACCGCATCCTTCCACCCGGGGCCCACCGTCGCACGGGCACCCACTCCACCCAGGTTCGCGGACAGAGCCCCGGTCACGAGGCCGGAGACCGCCCCGGTGACCGCCCGATTTCCAAGCAACAGCTCGACGCCCTGGCCGAGCCGCAGCCCGGCGAATCCGCCTCAGGCCGGATCCGCACCGGCCTCTGCGTCGAACCACGCGACGGAAGACTCCACGTCTTCATGCCACCCCTGGTCAAGGCGGACCACTATCTGGAACTCATCTCCGCCATCGAGGAATCCGCCAAGTCCCTCGGCACCCCGGTCCGCATCGAGGGCTACAAGCCACCGTCCGACCCACGGATCGCCTCGTTCTCAGTGACACCGGACCCCGGCGTCATCGAAGTGAACATCCACCCATCATCGGATTGGAACCAACTCACCTCCCGCACCCGCGCCATCTACGAGGAAGCCCGTAGCATCGGACTCGGCACGGAGAAGTTCATGCAGGATGGACGCCACTCCGGCACCGGCGGCGGAAACCACATCGTGGTCGGCGGCTCGACTCCGCTCGAGTCCCCCTTCCTCCGTCGTCCCGATCTCCTCCCATCCCTGATCCGCACCTTCAACAACCACCCTTCCCTCTCCTACCTCTTTTCCGGACTCTTCATCGGCCCCACCTCACAGGCACCCCGCCTCGATGAAAGCCGCAACGAGACGCTCTACGAACTGGAGACCGCCCTCGATGCAGTGCCGAAGGGCGACACCACCCGTGAGAACACGCAGTGGATCATCGACCGCGTCCTGCGCAACCACATGGTCGACCTCACCGGGAACACCCACCGGGTGGAGCTGTGCATCGACAAGCTGTTCAGTCCCGACAGCTCGACCGGTCGTCTCGGTCTCGTCGAATTGCGCGGATTCGAAATGCCGCCCCACGCCGACATGTCGCTCGCGCAACAACTGCTCATCCGGGGACTCATCGCGCGATTCTGGGATGAACCGTGCACCCAGAAGCTCGTCCGCTGGGGCACCTCCATCCACGACCGCTGGATGCTTCCCCATTTCATCAAGGATGACCTCAACGAGATCATCACCGACCTCAACGAACACGGCATGGCATTCGACCCGGCCTGGTTCGAGCCCCACCATGAATTCCGCTTCCCCCTGATCGGCGAGCTGGAGACCCGCAACCTCCACCTCGAACTCCGGCAGGCCATCGAGCCATGGCACGTCCTCGGAGAGGAACAGGGAAGCGGGGGAACATCCCGCTACGTCGACTCATCCGTCGAGCGGGTGCAGGTCAAGCTGCAGGGCCTGACCGATTCCCGCCACATCCTGTGCTGCAACGGGCACAGCGTCCCGCTTCATCCGACCGGCAGGCAGGGCGAGTTTGTCGCCGGCATCCGCTTCCGGGCATGGGCACCCTACTCCGCCCTCCACCCGACCAAGCCGATCGACTCGCCACTCACCTTCGACCTCGTCGATTCATGGAACCAGCGATCCGTCGGCGGCTGCCAATACCACGTCACCCACCCGGGCGGCCGATCCTTCGAGGACTTCCCATTGAACGCCTTCGTCGCCGAGAGCCGTCGTCGTTCACGATTCACCGTTCTGAACCGCACGCCGGGACGCATCGAACCCCTGCCTGCGGTTCCCAGCAAAGACTACCCGATGACCCTAGACCTGCAGCGATTCAGCCACTAGAGTCCCGCCGCCCCGGGACCTCTACGGGAGTCATTGCACATCGATGTACCCGGAAATGCGCCAGACCCAGTCATCCGGCCCGCCGCCGAACCCCGCGGCTGCCCTGCTCTCATCCTACCGTCCCATGGCCGGCCGGTTCGATGAGATCCACTCAAGTGCCTGGAAGTCCGTCTTCTCGGAACTCAATCCCCTCGGATCCGAAGGCATCCAAACCGCGTGGAAGCGTGGTCAGGACCTCCTTCACGAGAATGGTATCGCCTACAACCTGCTCTCGAGTGAATCGAGCAGCGATCGACGGTGGGCGCTCGACCCCATCCCGCTGGCCCTCGACGAGGCCGAGTGGGAAAGCCTGAGCACCGCAGCCATCCAGCGCGCGCGACTCTGGGACGGGATTCTTCGCGACTGCTACGGCCCACGCAAGCTGCTGCAGAACGGAACCATTCCGCCCGCTCTTCTCTTTTCCCAACCGAACTACCAGCACTCGCTCCGCAATCTCCCCGAGACGAATGGGCCGCTGCTCTCCCTCTACGCCCTCGATCTGGCGAGGAGCCCCGACGGCTCCTGGACAGTCGTCGCCGACCGGACCGAGACCCCGAATGGTGCGGGATTCGCGCTGGAGAACCGGATCATCCTGAACAACGTCTTTCCCGGGGCCACCAAACGGCTCCACCTTCTACGGCTTGCATCGTACTTCCAGAAGCTGCGGGAATCCTTGTTCGAGAGGGCCCCCGCCGCCATCGAGTCGCCGCATGTCGTCATGCTCTCGCCCGGCACCGGCGACCCGACCTACTTCGAGGATGCCTACCTCTCCAGATACCTCGGCATCAATCTGGCCATCGGCGAAGAGCTCACGGTCCGCAACGACAGGCTCTACCTGAAGACCGTCAGCGGACTCCGCCCCGTCCACGTGCTCATCCGCAGGGTGGCAGAGAACGAAGCGGACCCGCTCGAGTCACCCAGCCAGGGAAACCATGGCATCCCCGGCCTCTTCCAGGCGATGCGCTCCGGTTCGGTCGTGGTGATCAACCCGCCCGGCACCGGCATCGCCGAGGCTCCCGCATTCCTTCCCTACCTGCCGCAGATCTCGCGCGACCTGCTCGGCGAGGAACTCCTCATCCCGTCCATCAACACCCGGTGGACAGGTCAACCGTCGGATCCGATCCGGCCGGGCGACCCGGCTGCCGTCGTCAAGAGCGCCTTCACGCGAAACCTCTTCCGCCCCCGTCTGACCCGGGACCTCACCCCCACGCAGTTGGAGGAACTCAATCAGGAGATCGCCCGCCAACCGGGTCGGCACGTCATCCAGCAGGAGATGCCATTCTCCTGCGCACCCTGCTGGAACGGCCAAGGCCTCGAAGCCCGACCCGTGGCGATCCGGATGATCCTCTTTTCGGACGGATCCGACTACCATGTGATGCCCGGTGGGCTGGTCCGCAGCGCCGCCTCCGCGGACACCCTGCCCGGACTGTCGCTTCACGAAAGCTCGTGCAGCAAGGACCTGTGGGTGATTTCGAGGAATCCGAAACCTGCCCTCCAAGCATCGAACCTCCCATCGCGTCTCACCATCCGGCGCGGCCAGGAAATCCTTTCAAGCCGGGCGGCCGACAACATGCTGTGGATCGGACGCTACTCGGAACGGGCCGAGTGTGCCTCCCGGGTCCTGCTGGAGATCGTCCAGTCGCTCATCGCCGAATCCGACGAAACCTTCCCCCCCGGCATCCACGCCCTGCTGCAATCCCTCGAAAGTCTCGACTACCTCAACGCCGAGATTCACGAAGCCATCAAACAGGCCAGCGATCGGGAACAGATCTTCCAGGCCCTGGTTCCGCTTTTCCACTCCGGGCCCGGAGAACCCTCCAGCGGCTTGGACACCCTGCCCGACAACCTCAACCGACTGCGGAATCTCGCCTCCCTGTCCCGGGAACGCCTGTCGAATGAAACATGGCGGATCATCTGCCTGCTCGATGACCTCGGGCGCCATGCCCCTCCTACGACCCTCTCGGAGTTCCGGAGCACCCTCCAACAGGCCATCCAGCTGCACTCAGCCTTCAACGGCACCAGCCGGGAAAACCTGACGCGGACCCAAGGTTGGCATTTCCTCAATATCGGCAGGAAGCTCGAACGCACTTCGTGGATCGTCACGATGGTCGACCATGCCCTGACCACCTATCCAGAACTCTCGTCCAGCACCTTGGACGCCATCCTCTCGGTGATCGACTGCACGCTGACCTACCGGTTCCGCTACCAAGGCGCCCCGCAGGCGCTTCCTGCCCTCGACCTGATCCTGTTCGACCCGGCCAACCCACGCGGACTGATCTATCAGCTTACGGATCTCAACCGCGACTTCGACCAACTGCCCCGCTCGTCGGAAAACACCCTGAGACGGCCTCCCCACCGGACCATCCTGAAGGCCCAACACTATCTGGAAACCGAGTTCCTGCAGTCCGGAGACAAGAAGTCGGAAGCTTCATCCATCAAGGAACTCCATCGATTCGTCGCGAGCCTCCGCAAGGAACTGCCTCATGTCGCCGAACAACTGGGCTGGGAGTTCTTCACGCACGTCACCTTCACCCGCTCCTGATTTCCGCCCATGCTCTACAGCATTCATCACCGGACGCGATACGTGTATGAAGACCACGTCTCATACTCCCACCACCTCGCCCGGTTGACCCCGTCGGACTCCCCGCTGCAGCGCCGGATATCATCGAGAATCCTGGTGAATCCCGCACCGGACATCCTCAGCGATCACAGCGACTATTTCAACAACTTCACCCACTTCTTCTCGCTCACCACCCCCCACCAAGAATTGGTCGTCGACAGCTACTGCAAGGTCCTCATCGAGCCACCACGAGATCTGAGTCTCAATCTTTCCCCGGCCTGGGAATCGGTCCGCGACCGGATGCTCCAACCTTCCGACCCTGGCTCACTGGAAGCCGCCGAATTCGTTTCGCCATCGCCGCTTTGCACGGTGCATCCCACCATCGCGGATTATACCCTGAAGTCGTTCCGTCCAGGAACCCCCATCCTTGAGGGCGTGACCGACTTGACCCACCGGATTCACGCGGACTTCGAGTTCAACCCATCCGCCACCACCGTCAGCACCCCGGTCATGGAGGTGTTCGAGAAGCGCGCCGGTGTCTGCCAGGACTTCGCCCACTTCCAGATCTCTTGCCTCCGGTCGATCGGTCTGCCCGCCAGCTACGTCTCCGGTTACCTGCGCACCGAACCCCCTCCCGGACAACCCCGCTTGATCGGTGCGGACGCCTCGCATGCATGGATCGCGGTGTTCGTCCCCGAGCTCGGCTGGGCGGAATTCGACGCCACCAACGACGCCATTCCTGAAACCGACCACATCCGCGTGGCCCGCGGTCGCGACTACCACGACATCTGCCCGATCCGGGGAACGGTCTACGGAGGCGGCGCCCAGAAGTTGGAAATCGGCGTCACCGTGACCCCCGAATAGCAGCCTGTTGCCGTGAGTGACTGGATTCTGCATGCCGCCATCATCACCCTCGCGTTCCTCTACTCGAGTGTCGGCCACGCGGGAGCCTCCGGCTACATCGCCGCCATGACCCTGGCAGGCATCGCGGTTCCGGACATCCGCCCCGCCGCACTCATGATGAATCTCGGCGTCTCGGTGTTCGGTGTGTGGCATTTCATCCGGGGAAAGCACCTCAACTGGAAGCTCACCTGGCCCTTCCTCGTGGTAGCCATCCCCTTCGCGTTTCTTGGAGGCATCATCGCGATTCCTCAAAAGCCGCTCAGCCTCATCCTCGGTGTCGTCCTCGCCTTCTCCGCCATCCGTTTTCTCCTCCCGTCAGGATCCACAGAGAAAGAACCAACACCCCCCTCCATCAAGATCAGCCTTCCCGTCGGCGCACTGTTGGGTTTGCTCGCCGGACTGACCGGGACCGGAGGAGGAATCTTCCTCACCCCCCTTCTCCTCATGGCCAGATGGGCCGGCCCGAAGACCGCCGCCGCCACCTCCATCGTCTTCATCGCAGGAAACTCGCTCAGCGGCCTGATCGGCTTCAGCGTCTCCGGGCAACCCATCCCGTGGCACCTTGCCTCGCTCCTGCCCTTCGCCCTCGTCGGCGGATTCGCCGGATCGCGCATGGGCAGCTACCACTTCTCATCCAGCACCGTCCGCAGGCTACTCGCCATCGTGCTGCTGGTCGCGGCGATCAAGCTGCTGACAAAGGTCTTTGCGTCTTAGCGCACCACTGGAACCCTCTGGTTGCAAAGGACTTACAATGATCGCAGTCATCGCCCACGATGACGAGATCGCCCGCCGATTCAGCTGAGGTCATCGAATGCATGAATCATCTTCATCGATGAAGATGAGTTCCGGCCAGTTTTGGTCATCGAATCGCTTTAGAAACGGTGACCTGAGCTGACCATGAATTTCCTGAAAACCATCAAGTACCCCATTCTCAAGGGGATCGACTTCTCCGGACTGACCTTCCTCTCCCCGGTCGTCCGTCTCTGCTACGGCGAAGAACCCGCCGTCCAGATCAAGAAGATCGTTCAGTGGATCATCATTCCGATCATCGCGATCCTGATCTTCATCTTCGCGTGGAACCAGGCGTCCGACAACATCCACACCAAGTCCGGCCGCCTCCCGTCGCCGAAAGAAACCCTCCTCGCCTACTCCGCCATCGACACCTTCGCGGAATACGAGGCCCTCAAGGAGGAAGCTTACCTCATGAGCGGCAACGAACGAATCTCGGAACTCGAGGTAACGGAGAAGCTCATCGCCGCCATTGAACCCATCGTGGAGTCGACCACCGAAGCCGTAAAAACCACGAAGGCCGCCTATGCCGAGAAGATTGAGGCCCGGATCGCCCCACTCGATGAGGAGCGCAAGAAGACCGACGCCGCGTTCAAGGAGGCCCAAGCGTCGCGCAAGGCCGCACTTGCTGAAATGTCGGAAGCCCTTACGCCCGGAGACACTGCTGCCTACGAAGCCTTCCTCGCCGCCGTCAAAGATGACGTAAGCAAGACCGATGAGGAAAAGGACAAGGTCCGCGCCCTGAAATCGGAAATCGATGACATCCGCGATGAGAAATCGAAGGATGTGGCCAAAGCCCTCTACGCTCAAACCCAGGCCGCTGAAGAACTGCAGTTCCTGCAGAAGAAGGTCGACCAGCTCACCCGCGACAACCGCAGCGAGAAGGTCGCCAGCGCCAAGGTCGAGATGAGCGAGGAATTCGCCACTCTGACCACCCTGACCGGTGCCGACGCGTTCAAGACCGCCAGGGGCATCGCCAAGGATGAGGCCCGACTCGTCAAAACCGAGACCTCCGACTATGCCGGAGCCAAGACGCTCTGGTATCAAACC
Organism: Haloferula rosea; assembly: GCF_016595525.1. Lineage (GTDB taxonomy): Bacteria > Verrucomicrobiota > Verrucomicrobiia > Verrucomicrobiales > Akkermansiaceae > Haloferula > Haloferula rosea. Next base: position 175,027 of record NZ_JAENII010000005.1, on the reverse strand, counting down.
CGCCGCAGCATCCTCTGCGTCTTCACCGGTTTCCTCCTCGGCTCCGCCATTGCCATTCCCATCGGCATCCTCTGCGGACTGAACTCCACCTTCATGGCGGCGATGACTCCATTCGTCGCCATCTTCAAGCCCGTGTCCCCCATCGTCTGGCTCCCGATCTGCCTGATCATCGCCAGCGCCTACGTGCCCGCCCCGGAAGACAGCACGCTCATGAACTGGATGTGGGAGGACGCATGGTTCCTCAAGAACTATGACATCAACCCCGCCTTCATCGCATCCGCCTGCACCGTCGCCCTCTGCTCACTGTGGGCCACGCTTGCCAATACCGCGCTCGGTGTCGCCAGCATCGACAAGGACCACATGAATGTCGCACGCGTGCTCAAGCTCGGCTTCTGGTCACGCCTCTTCAAGATCGTCATTCCTTCCGCCCTTCCGCTCATCTTTGCCGGCCTCCGCATCTCCCTCGGTGTCGGCTGGATGGTCCTCATCGCCGCAGAGCTCCTTTCCTCTTCGGAAGGCATCGGCAAGTTCGTTTGGGACCAGTTCAACAACGGAGCTTCGGACTCGTTCGCCAAGATGGTCGTCGTCGTCTTCATCGTCGGCTTCATCGGCCTGCTGCTCGACCGGATCATGATCGTCTTCCAACGCCTCGTCTCCTTTGAAGGCGGTGCCGCCGGGGTCTGATCCACTCCCGCCCAACTCCAACCCATCCAGCTCATGTCATTTCTCGAATTGAAGGACGTCAACGTCGGCTTCGGCCCCGCCTCCAGCCGCACCGAAGTCCTGAGCAACATCAACCTCTCCGTGAAGGAAAAGGAGTTCGTCGCCATCATCGGGTTCTCCGGTGCCGGCAAGTCGACCCTCATGTCGCTGCTCGCAGGTCTCCAGGCACCGAGCTCGGGCAGCGTGACCATGAACGGCAAGCCCATGCAGGGCCCCGGCCCCGACCGCGGACTGATGTTTCAGAACTACTCGCTGCTGCCCTGGCTCTCGGTCTTCGACAACATCAAGCTCGCCGTCGACCGCGTCTTCCCGGAACTCTCGAAAAGCGAGAAGGCCGACAAGATTCACCACTACATCAAGATGGTGAAACTCGACCACGCCCCGGACAAGAAACCCCACGAGTTGTCCGGCGGCATGCGCCAACGCGCCTCGCTGGCCCGCACCCTGTCGCTCGACCCGGAGATCCTCCTCCTTGATGAACCCCTGTCCGCGCTGGACGCCCTGACCCGCTCGGAGATCCAGGATCAAATTCTCAACATCTGGGAAACCGACAAACGCACCGTCGTCATGATCACCAATGACGTCGACGAAGCCGTGCTCATGGCCGACCGGATCATCCCCCTGACCATGGGACCGAAGGCAACGCTCGCCGATGAGTTCGAAGTTCGGATGGAACGCCCGCGGGACCGCCACACCCTCAATGACCACCCCGAGTTCATGCGACTCAAGTCAGAGATCACCCAGTTCATGATGGACCTCAACGAAGAGTCCAAGGGACTGCGCAAGAACGACATCGTCCCGATGCCCGACATCCGCCCCAAGGACTTCGCCCTTCCGACCGCCACACCCCGCCTGAAGAACCGCCACTCTCAGCCGGGAAAACCAAAATCGGCCGCTTGAACCAAGCCGCCTCGAAAGCACCATGAGCAGTCACGAAAACACGCGCTTCGTCGAGATCTCCAACCTCGTCAAAGAATACCCGAACCCCTATGGCGAAGACTTCCGCGTCGTCGAGGACTTCAATCTGAACATCCGCCAGGGCGAGTTCATCTCACTGATCGGCCACTCGGGATGCGGCAAGTCCACCATCCTCACCATGCTCGCCGGCCTGAACGAGATCTCCGACGGCGGCATCATCGTCGGCAACAAGGAGATCGACGGCCCCGGACCGGACCGCGCCGTGGTCTTCCAGGCACCTTGCCTGATGCCTTGGATGACGGCCTACGGCAATGTCATGCTCGGCGTGAAAAACATCTACCCTCACGCCGACAAGGCAACCCAGAAGCAGATCGTCGAGCACGCCCTCTCCGTGGTTGGCCTTGGCGATGCCATGAAGAAATACCCACGGGAAATGTCCGGCGGCATGCAACAACGTGTCGGCATCGCCCGCGCCATTGCCCTGCAACCTCGGGTGCTCCTGCTCGACGAACCCTTCGGCCGCCTCGACTCACTCACCCGCATGGAACTCCAGGATGTCATCATCGACATCCTCGCTCGCGAGAAACTCACCGCCATGATCGTCACCCACGACGTCGATGAGGCCGTCTTCATGGCCGACCGCTGCGTCATGATGTCGAATGGACCAAAAGCCGGCGTGGGGGAAATCATGGAAATTGATTTCCCCCGACCGCGGGACCGCAAGGAAGTCTTCTCCGACCCCGCTTTCTTCTCCTATCGCGAGCACCTCCTTGCCTTCCTTGAACAACGCGCCCACCTCAAGGGCGAGACCCGCATCCACAACCGAAAGAACCTCATGGGCTTCTGCGGCTTGGGTGAGAAGAAGAAAGATAACCAGGCCCACTCAGCGGCCTAAAACCAGAGTGGGATTCATGGAGTTCAGACACCTCCATGAATCCAATTCATGATTTGAATGATCCCTTTGGAGGAGACCATGAGGGGTTCTCCCCCGGATTGCACAGGGTCTGCTCATGATCATGCCAACCTATGCCAACTGCCATGAGCACCAGCGGATTCACCAACGAGCAGGAAACTTACCTCAAGGCCTTCATTTCCGGGCTGAACCAAGGACAGAATCTACCTCACCTCGGCCAGGATGCCGAGGGACGCTTCACTCACGAGGAAGAAGAAACGGTCCATGGAACGCCGGTCGACGAGCTCTCCCGTGAGGAACTCATCAAACATGAACAGAATGGCCTCGATTGCTGGGACGCCATCATGACCAACGGCCTCCGTAACGAGTTCCCCAAGGACGGCGACATCTTCCGCTACAAGTTCCACGGCCTGTTTTACGTCGCTCCGGCCCAGGATAGCTTCATGCTCCGTTGCCGGATCGCCGGAGGTGCCCTCAGCACCTATCAGTTTCGTGGATTGGCCGAGATGGCTCAGGACTGGGGACCGGGCCACGCCGATCTGACCACTCGCGCCAACCTTCAGATCCGCGAGCTGGAGCCGAAAAACTGCGCCAACGTGCTGATGAAGCTCGCTGACCTCGGACTCACCTCCCAGGGGTCGGGCGCCGACAACGTGCGCAACATCACCGCCACCCCGACGACCGGATTCGATCCGGATGAACTCATCGATGTGCTCCCCTACGCGCGGGCGATGCACTACTACATCCTCAAGAACCGTGACCTCTACGGCCTCCCTCGTAAGTTCAACATCTCCTACGACTCCGGCGGCGGCATCTCCACCTGCGCCGACACCAATGACATCGGGTTCTATGCCGTGCGCGTCGGCGAGAACGATGAAGGCGTGGAGCCCGGAGTTTACTTCCGCATGCAACTCTGCGGCATCACCGGTCATGAGCAATTCGCTTCCGACTGCGGCGTGCTCCTGACTCCCGCCGAAACCATCCCGGTCGCCGCCGCCCTGATGCGCGTCTTCATCGAGAACGGAGACCGCACCAACCGCAAGAAGGCCCGCCTCAAGTACCTCGTCGACGAATGGGGCTTCGACAAGACCCTCGCCGAGACAGAGAAGAAGATGACCTTCGATCTGCGCTACTTCCCCTTGGAGAAATGCGAACCCGCCAAGCCCAAGGACAAGCAGGGCTATCTGGGAATCCATCCGCAATCCGACGGACTGAACTACGTCGGCGTGCTCACCCCGGTCGGCCGCGTGACCGTTCCCCAGATGCTCGCCCTTGCCGACATCGCCGATGAGTTCGGACGGGGCGAGATCCGCCTCACGGTGTGGCAGAATCTCCTCATTCCCGGCATTCCCGACGACAAACTCCAAGACGCACTCACCGCGATCCAGGCAACCGGGCTCAGCCACCAGAACAGCACGATCAAGGGGGGCCTCATCGCCTGCACCGGTTCCCGCGGATGCAAATACGCCGCGGCTGACACCAAGGGCAACGCCGTCGATCTCGGCAACCACCTCGCCGACCGGATGATCCTCGACCAGCCGATCAACATTCACCTCACCGGCTGCCACCATTCATGTGCCCAGCACTACATCGGCGACATCGGCATGATGGGCACCAAGGTGAAAAGCGAATCCGGAGAGTCGCTCGATGGCTACAACATCGTCCTCGGCGGCGGTGTGGATGACCAACAGGCGATCGCCCGGGAAATCTGGAAGTCGATCCCTGCCACCGAGATCCAACCGCTGGTCGAAAAGCTGCTGTGTGCCTACCTCGCCAACCGCGAGGACAACGAATCATTCGCCGCCTTCAGCCGACGCCTCACGCCAGAGGAAATCCGATCGCTGACCGAAGAAGCCAAGACCGGCGAAGCAGCCGCCTGAATTCCTCCGAGTCCCCTCCCAGCCCGCCCCATCCATTGGTTTCCAATCTCCAACCATCCGATCCAACGGTTTCCGCCCCCTCACGCGAGGTGCGGACCCTGATTGACGATCTGCTGGCGGAGCAAGGACGACTCCAGACACCGGCGGCGAAGTTCGCGGAAGTCCACGACCGCGAGCCGGATCTCGCCGATCACTACCGGAGCCTTATCCCACTGACCAAGCCGGGCAAGGATGAGCAATACGCCTTCGAGGTCTCCCTCGATCGATGCACCGGATGCAAGGCCTGCGTCTCGGCATGCCACAACCTCAACGGTCTCGACGACGACGAATCGTGGCGTGACACCGGGGCCCTGTTGGGAGGTGAAGCCGCCCCGTCATGGCAACAGACCGTCACCACCGCCTGCCACCACTGTGAGTCGCCCGAGTGCATGCACGGCTGCCCGGTAGGAGCCTATGAGAAGGACGAAGACACCGGCATCGTCCGCCATCTGGATGATCAGTGCATCGGCTGCTCCTACTGCATCCTGAAGTGCCCCTTCGACGTCCCGAAGTATTCGGAGGCACGTGGCATCGTGCGCAAGTGCGACATGTGCCACCAACGTTTGGCCGAAGGCGAAGCCCCTGCCTGTGTCCAGGCATGCCCGACCGAGGCCATCCGCATCATCAAGGTCCCGACCAACATTCCGGCCATCCCGGAACGCCGCCGGACCGAGCACGAGAAGAACCTCTTTCAATCCACGATTCCCAACCCGCAATCCGGGCTGCCGTCGTCGAACATCACCTTCCCCACCACCCGCTACGTCGGCAGGAAGGTCCCCACGACCGCCGTTGCGGCAGATCGCGACCAACTGACCCCCGAGCATGCCCACTGGCCGCTCGTCTTCATGCTCGTCCTGACCCACGTCGGCATTGGCCTCGTCGGAAGCGCGGGTTTTCAACCCACCGCATCGAGCGCTCCTCTCTACCTTGGCACCCTCCTCTTCAATGCCGGCATGATTGCCGCCGTCTTCCACCTCGGACAACCTCACAAGGCCTGGAGGTTCTTTCTCGGCCTGAGAACCAGCTGGCTGTCCCGCGAAATCCTTGCCTTTTCCCTCTTCGCACCCATCCCACTGGTTCTCTGCGCGCTGCCATTGCTTCCCGATTTCCCGTTCAAGGAAAACGTCTCCATCCTCGTGCAGGCCTCGGTCCTTCCCGTCGGACTGCTCGCCGTTCTCACCAGCGTGATGATCTACGCCGATACCCGTAGGTCGCTCTGGGCCGTCCCACTTTCGGCTCCGCGCTTCTTCGGAACGGTCTTCGCCTTCCTCCTGCTCGGCGCATCCGTCGAGTTCCCGCTGCTTCGCCCGTTCGCGGCCGCCGCCATCGCCTTCAAGACCCTCCCGGAACTCTGGGTCCTGCGCCTCGCTGACATCGACACCGATTGGTCGCCACTCCGCCACAGCGCACGCCTTCAACTCGGACCGCTCGGGAACATCACCTTCTGGCGCTTCGCCCTTGCCGCACTCGCCATGGCAGCCGTCATCTTCTCACCCTGGTTCGCCCTTCCGCTGCTGCTCGCATCCGAGATCCTCGAACGCCAGCTCTTCTTCCAATCCGTCCAGGCACCCAAAATGCCCGGAACCTTCGGCCCTGCCCACCCCACCCACTGAGCCCATGATCGAGACCCTTCTCAAGCAAAGCTCCGGGCCACTCACCCGCGAACTCGTCCAGAGTCCGGGGTCATTCGGACTCGGCAACGTCCCGACACGACTGACCCCAAGCTCCACCACCACCTCGATCTGCGGCTACTGCGCAACCGGGTGCCAACTGAAGCTCCACCTCGATGAAGAAGGCAATGCGATCAACCTGAGCCCCCAGGCGAACTATCCGGTCAACCTCGGCATGGCTTGTCCGAAAGGCTGGCAGGCCCTTGATCCACTCACCGCAACCGACCGCGGAACCGTCCCCCTCCTGCGGGACCCTGCGACCGGTCGCAGACAACCCGTCGATTGGAACACCGCCATCGCCACCTTCACCGACCGCCTCAAAGGGATCCAACAGACACACGGGCGCGATGCCGCCGCATTCCTCTCCACCGGACAAATCCCTTTCGAAGAAATGGCCTTCCTCGGCCTGCTCTGGAAATCCGGCATGGGCTTCCTGCACGGCGATGCCAACACACGGCAGTGCATGGCCACTGCCGTGACCGCATACAAACAATCGTTCGGCTTCGATGCCCCGCCCTACACCTATGCGGACTTCGAAGAAAGCGACGTCATCATTCTCAGCGGCGCCAACCTCGCCATCGCGCACCCCATCCTATGGCAGCGCATCATGCGCAACAAGCGCAGTCCGGAGATCATCGTCATCGACCCCCGGGCCACCGAAACCGCGCAGGCCGCCACCGTTCACCTGCCGATCAAGCCGAAGGGCGACCTCGCCCTCTACTACGCCTTGGCCCACTGCATCATCCGCGACGGACGGATCGACTACGATGCGATAAAAAACACGGAAGGCTTCGACGACTTCGCCGCCTTCGTGCAACACCGCACCCCCGAGCAGGCAGCCCACCAGACCGGACTCGAAGCGGCCACCATTGAGAAGGTCGCGCGGCTCGTTTCGGAGCCCGGCAAGCGCGTCTCCTGGTGGTGGACGATGGGAATCAACCAGTCCTACGAAGGCGTCCGGGCCGCTCAGGCAATGATCAACCTCGCCCTGATCACGGGCAACATCGGCAAACCGGGAACCGGCGCCAACTCCATCACCGGCCAATGCAACGCGATGGGATCGCGTCTGTTCTCCAATACGACATCCCTCGTAGGAGGACACGACTTCGCCAACGAAGACCACCGGAACAAGGTGTCGGTGGGACTGGGCATTCCGATCGAACAGATCACCTCGGATCCCTCCCTTGCCTACGATGAGATCCTGCGCGCCGCGGAAGACGGGAAGATCAAGGCGCTGTGGGTCGTCGCCACCAACCCCTTCCACTCGTGGATCAACAGCGGACGCCTCTCCGCGCTGCGCGAAAAGCTCGATTTCCTCGTAGTGCAGGACATGTATCACTCCACCGAGTCCGCCGAGATCGCGGACCTCTACCTCCCGGCCGCCGGCTGGGGGGAAAAGACCGGCTGCTTGATCAACTCCGAGCGACGCCTCGCCCCCATCCGACCGGTTCGCAAGGCACCGGGGCAGGCCCTCACCGATTTCCGGATCTTCAGGTTGCTCGCGCAGTCCTGGGGCTGCGGCGGGATGTTCCAGCAATGGACCGATCCGGAGGCCGCCTTCAAGTTGCTGCGGGATCTCACCCAGGGCCGCCCCTGCGACATCACCGGCATCCGGGACTACGACCACCTGGACGAGTCCGGAGGCATCCAGTGGCCCTACCCGGAATCCGATGCGGATCCTCACCCCTCCGCCGAACGTCGCCTCTTCGAGAGCGGCCAATTCTATCACCCTGATGGCAAGGCAAGACTGCTCTTCTCCGCTCCCGCCCCGCTCCCGGAACCGACCGATGACGAGTTCTCCTTCACTCTGCTCACCGGACGGGGCACCAGCAGCCAGTGGCACACCCAGACCCGGACCGGGAAATCTGACATCCTCAGGAAACTCTATCCCGCCCAAGCCTACGTCGAGATCCATCCGCGTGACGCGCGACGGCTGGGCATTCTGAACAATCAGGTCATCACCGTGCGATCCCGCCGCGGATCCATGAAGGCCAGCGCCTATCTCGCCCCCACCGTGCAACCCGGCCAGCTGTTCCTTCCCATGCACTATCCGGAAGTGAATCGGCTGACTCACCCGTCCTTCGACAAGCACTCGCGCCAGCCGAACTACAAGGCCTGCGCCGCACGTCTGGAAGTCTGACACGGAACCGCTCGGGACCTTGACAGCCCGCCCTCACCGACAAAGCGTGGAGCGACCCGGCGCGCATCTGGAAATCCGCGCGGTCGAATCAGCGACCCAGAACGACGATGGCCACCATTCACCACCTGTTCACTTCACCCGGACACAACTACTATGGCCATCATGGCAAGCCCGCGGGAACCCACCCGATCGAGAGCCATGAACGCATCGAGTTGATCGCAGGCCGGGGCATCCAGGGTGATCGCTTCTTCGACTGGAAGGACGACTACAAGGGCCAGATCACCTTCATCGATGTGCGTATCATCGAGGCCGTGCGCGAGCATGCGGGCAAGAGCGATCTGCCAGCGGAAGCATTCCGCCGCAATGTCGTCATCGAAGGTCTCGACCTCAACACACTCATCGGCAGGCAATTCAGGATCGGCGGCATTCTTCTGGAAGGCAGCGAGGAATGCCGGCCGTGCTACTGGATGGATGAAGCATGCGGGAAACCCGGCACCGAAGAGCTCATGAAGGGACATGGCGGCCTCCGCTGCCGCATCCTTGAGTCCGGCAGACTCTCTTGCGGACCAGTCGAAGTGGAGCCGACCTCCTGACCCCATCGTCGGCTGGTGCAGCGCGGACCCGAGCGCTCGGCCGCCAGCAGTTCCTACCCTCCCAGATAGCTCATCTCCGCCTTCGGCTGGACGACTTTCCCCCTCAGTTCAGAGTATCGGTCATCCCGGTGGCCCCAGATCCCGGCGATCGCGCCAGCGATCAGATCATCATCCGCCTCCCCTCGAAGAAGCCCCCGCAAATCGTGTCCTTCACCGGCGAAGAGACAGGTAAACATCTTCCCCTCGGCTGAAATCCTCGCCCGATGACAATCCCCGCAGAATGGCTGGGTCACCGAGGTGATCACGCCAATCTCGGATGACCCATCGGCATGGCGCCACCGCTTGGCCACTTCCCCCCGATAGGCAGGATCCACGGGCTCCAACGAAAACTCCTCAGCCAGCTTTTGGAGGATCTCCCTCCCTCCGACGACCTGCGACATCTCCCAGCCGTTGGTTTCTCCAACGTCCATGTACTCGATGTATCGTAGATCGACCTGCTGTTCCTTCGCCCATCGTGCCAACGGCAGGATCTCCTCCTCGTTGACACCCCGCTGAACGACCGCATTCACCTTCACCGGAAGCCCGAAAGCCCGGGCACTCTCCACACCAGCCAACACCCGCTCCACCTTAGCTCCCACCCCATTCATCCGGGCGAACCGCTCGGGATCAAGGGCATCAAGACTAACGGTCACCCGGCTCAATCCGGCCAAAGCGAGTTCTTCGGCGCGGTGGGCGAGCAGCACGCCATTGGTCGTCATCGCCAGATCCTCGACCCCGTCGACCGCCGCGAGCATCGCCACCAGGTCTTCGATTCCCCGCCGCATCAGCGGTTCACCACCGGTCAGGCGGATCTTCCCCACACCCAATGGCACACTCAGCGTGACCAGACGCACAATCTCCTCGAAACTGAGCAACTCATCCCTGGGCACGAACTCATGGTCCGGCCCGAACTCCTCGATCGGCATGCAATAGCGACAACGGAAATTGCATCGATCCGTCACCGAGATGCGCAGATCCCTCAGGCTTCGGCCGAGTCGATCGTTGGGACGCTTCACGGCCATGAACATGCCTGAGAACCCGTCAGCGGGGAAATGAATTCCCGTCATGTTTTCCATCCACACCACGAACGAGGAAGCTTGGCGAAAGCCCGCCGAGACTCCATCCTCGCTCCGTGGCCGATCTCCTCTCTGTTGCCGAAGCGGATGCCTGCATTCGGGAATCCATGACTACCCTGCCTGCGGAACGGGCAACCCTCTCGCGCGCCATCGGAAGACGCCTGCTCTCCCCCGTCCTCGCCGACCGGAGCCTCCCACCCTACGACCGATCGATGATGGACGGGATCGCGTTTTCATCCTCTTCGATCAATCCGGACAAGATCGAGATTGCCGGGCTTCATGCGGCGGGAGATCCGCCACCGGATGCCCTGGAGGCCGGACAAGCATGGGAAATCATGACCGGAGCCATGGTTCCGGAGGACTGCGACACCGTCGTCCCCTACGAATCCCTCGCCGACGACCATTCCCGCATCACCTCGCGCTTCAAACCCGGCCAGTTCATTCATAAGGCTGGTTCCGATGCCAAGGAGGGTGACATCCTCATCCCCGCCGGAACCACCCTGGGTGCGCCGGAAGTCGCGATTGCGGCCTCGGTTGGCCAGAACAGCCTGACTGTCCCACGGCTTCCCCGCGTCGGCATCCTGACGACCGGAGATGAGGCCATCCACCCGGCCGCCACCCCGAAACCGTGGCAGATCCGCAGGTCGAATGGACCGACACTTGCAGCTCTCATCAGCATGCTCGGCTTGCCCCTCAATTTCCACCAGCATGGGCCCGATGACGAAGACGCCCTGACCACCCTCCTCGAGCAGGCCATGGAATCCGTCGATCTGCTCATCATCTCCGGCGGCATCTCGAAGGGGAAAAAAGACTTCGTCCGCCGCCTGCTGGATGCCCGTCTCGGAAAGCCCGCCTTCCACGGAATCGCGCTACGCCCCGGCAAACCGCTGGCCTTCTGGCCCGGCCCACCGGATGTCTTCGCCCTTCCCGGCAATCCCGTTTCGGCACTCGCCACCTTCGCGCGCTTCGTCCGTCCCGCACTTCATCAACTCCAGGGACTGGCACCCCCCACCCGCCTCCTGCGGGCCCCGGATTCACTTGAGCCACTCGAACACCTGACCTGGCTGGCACCGGTCGCCGTCGCCACGGGGAAGAAGACCACTCTTCACCCGCCGCAGAACTCGGGCGACTACATCTCGATCTCGCCTTCGACCGGCGTATTGGAAGTCCCGCCCGTCAGCAGTTTTTCCAGAAGCGCGGCTCTCACCTACTATCCTTACGCACTCTAACATGAACCCGGATTCCCTGTCCCACATCGACGACGCCAACCGTGCGTCCATGGTCGATGTGTCGGCCAAGAAAGTCACGGCACGTACCGCCACCGCCGAAGCGAAAGTCCATGTCAACGAGGCGGTTGCCGCCCAGTTCGACGGCAAGGACCTGGTCTCGAAGAAAGGACCCGTCTTCCAAACGGCCATCCTCGCAGGAGTCATGGGCGCGAAGCAGACCAGCAACCTGATCCCGCTGTGCCACCCACTGCCGCTGGACAGCATCAAGATCAACATCGAGTTCGAAGGGCGGACCGCGACCATCCAATGCACCGCGAAAACCACTGGAAAGACGGGCGTCGAGATGGAAGCCCTGACCGGCGTGAACATCGCCGCCCTGACGCTGTACGACATGTGCAAGGCGCTGGACAAGGGCATCACCATCACCGATCTGCGGCTGCTTGAGAAAGCCGGCGGCAAATCCGACTATCAAGCGGACCCCGAGCCATAGCCCCCAGCCCAACCCTTCATCCGGACCGCGAGCTTCAGCTCGCCCCTCAACCCCCAGCCCAACCCTTCATCCGGACCGCGAGCTTCAGCTCGCCCCTCAACCCCCAGCCCAATCCTTCATCCGGACCGCGAGCTTCAGCTCGCCCCTCAAACTCCAGCGACCCACCATGAAGTCTCTCATCCTCGCCGGCGGTAAAAGCAAACGCATGGGGCGGAACAAGGCACTCATCGAGCGCCCCGACGGCACCCGTCAGCTCGACCACATCCTCGCCCTCGCTCGATCGGTCGTCCCGGATGTCATCCTTTCCACCAACGACCCTGACACCGCACCCGACGGCACCCATACCCTCCCCGACCTCAACCCCGGGGACGGCCCGCTTGGCGCCCTCGCCAGCTTCTGTGCGCGCCACCCCGACGAACCCGTCTTGCTTCTCGGCTGCGACCATTTCCTGATCGACCGCCCCACTCTGGCTGCTCTGCTCGATGGCCGTGACCCCGCGGCCATGGCGACCGCCTATCCGAATCGCATCGATGGACGCCCGGAACCCCTCTGTGCCATCTACGAGGCTTCCAGCCTCCCCTTGGCCCAGACGAAGCTCGACGCAGGGGACTTTTGTGCCCGCCACTTTCTCGAGTCGCTGAGTCCAACCCTGCTGGAGCTCGGCAACCCGGTGGCCCTCGACAATGCCAATACGCCCGCCGACCTCGACGAAGCATTCGCCAAGCTGACCCACGGCAGCGCCCGCAAAACCGTGCGCACCCTCTACTTTGCCAAACTCCGGGAGTCCCGAGGGACCGACGAGGAAGAGGTTGAATCCTGGGCCCACAGCTGCGCCGGCCTTTACGAAGAGCTGCGCTTCAAACATCGCCTGCCCCTTGATCTCGATGCCCTCAGATGCGCCCGCAACGGCGACTTCTGCGACTGGTCGACCCCGATCCAGGACGGCGACGAAATCGTCTTCATCCCGCCGGTCGCAGGCGGTTGATCAACGCCCTCCGTTCATTCCCGACGCATGTTCACGATCACACCAGACCCCCTCGATCCAAGCGCCCTGCGAGATCAGGTGCTCGACCCCGCTGCCGGCGGGTTCTGCAGCTTCGAAGGATGGGTCAGGAACCATCACGAAGGCCATGAAGTCCAACACCTCGAATACGAAGCCTACCAACTGCTGGCGGAGAAGGAGGGCCACCGGATCCTTGCCGAAGCGACCGAGAAGTTCGAACTGCTGCACGCCGTGTGCAGCCATCGGACGGGCCCCATCGAAATAGGCGGCCTCGCCGTGGTGGTCTGTGTCTCCTCCGCCCACCGCGATGCCGCTTTCGATGCCTGCCGCTACATCATCGATGAGGTGAAATCACGCGTGCCGATCTGGAAGAAGGAGTTCTTCACCAGCGGCGATTCCGGATGGGTCCGCTGCGACCACTGCGCCGGCCATTGAGGAGCTGAGGACTCCGCCCCACAGACCCGTCTGGGCGGGACACCTCCGTCGGCACCCGGGTCACGGACTCCTCACGAAAAAAAGCACCCGCGGGTTTCCCCACGGGTGCTTGTAAATCGTGAATCGGCAGTCCGATTACTCGGCCTTGGCCTCAGCCTTCTCAGCAGTCTCTTCGGCAGCTGGAGTCTCCTCCGCTTCCGCGTCGACAGCTTCGATGTCCTCGTCGCCAGCAGGAAGATCAACCCACTCGATGAATGCCATCGGAGCCGCGTCGGTCATCCGTGCACCAAGCTTGGTGATGCGGCAGTAGCCACCCGGACGGTCCGCTGCAGCAGGAGCAACTTCCTCGAAAAGCTTCTTGGCGACATCCTTGTGGCGAAGGAATGCGACGGCCTGACGGCGTGCGTGAAGATCACCACGCTTGCCCAGGGTCACGAGTTTTTCAGCCACAGGACGCAGAGCCTTGGCCTTGCCAAGGGTCGTACGGATACGTCCGTGTTCGATCAGGCTGCAAGCAAGGTTGGCAAGCAGCGAGCGGCGGTGCTCGGCAGTGCGCTTGAGCTTGGCAGTTTTGTTACGGTGTCTCATTGGGATTCTCCCTTTAGGATTAGTCGTCGAGGTTTTGTGCGATCAGATCGGCAAGGCCCACCGGGGCCTCATCTTCCACGCCCAGGCGTGGAGCCGCACCACCGGCAACAGGGCCGGTCAGAAGTGATGGGTCAAGCGACATGCCGAGGCCCAGACCAAGCTCGGAGAGCTTGTCCTTGATCTCGTTCAGCGACTTCTTACCGAAGTTGCGGTACTTGAGCATTTCCGCCTCGGTCTTCATCGCCAGTTGACCCACGGATGTGATGTTGGCGTTGTTGAGGCAGTTGGCGGCACGGACCGAAAGCTCGATCTCGTTCACCGACATGTTGAGAAGTTTCTTCAGCGCAGCGTTTTCTTCGCTTGCTTCCGCAGGTGCTTCCTCGAAGTCCACGGCGTTCTCGTCGTAGTTGACGAACACGTCGAGGTGGTGACGAAGGATGGCCGACGCCTGAAGGAGTGCGTCCTGGGGAGTGATGCGACCGTCGGTCCAGATGTCGAGGACCAGCTTGTCGTAGTCGGTCATCTGACCCACACGAGTCGCGTCCACGGCATACTTCACACGGGTCACGGGCGAGAAGATCGAGTCGATCGCGATCACGCCAATCGGCTGATCCTTACGCTTGTTCTCGTCACCGGTGGAGAACCCACGTCCGACGCGGATTTCGAACTCGCAGTCGAACTTCACCTTCTTGTCGAGGTGGCAGATGACCTGATCCTTGTTGACGACTTCGTAGATGTTGTCGTCGTTGATGTCACCCGCGGTGACCACGCCTTCCTTCTCCACCTTGATGGTGAGGATGCGGGACTCCTTGTCGTGGTGTTTGAACTTCACCTTCTTGAGGTTGAGAATGATGTCAGTGACATCTTCAACCACACCAGGGAGGCTCGAAAATTCGTGCTGAACGCCGGCGATACGCACAGACGTGATGGCGGCACCTTCCAGCGATCCGAGAAGGACGCGGCGAAGGGAGTTACCGAGGGTGTGGCCGTATCCCCGCTCGAATGGCTCGGCGGTGAATTCAGCAAAAACGTCGGTAGCGGTTTCCTCGTTGCGGACGAGACGATTCGGGATCTCGAAACGAGACAGTTTGGTCGTGGATTCAGACATGGTTGGATTCGATTTGCCGGGTTTCCCTCCGACGAGCATGACAGTCCTGCAATGAAGCAGAGTGCCCGGAGGACCTACGGCGGTTCGGCAGGCTCGCGCGGGCGGGGACTAAAAGGGGTTCGAGGCCCGTTGGCAAAGCAAATTTCGCCAAAAACCCCCGATTTTTCCGATCGCCCGCGATCCCTTGTCCTTCACCTCCCCACCATCCCCCGCGCACCGGGTCGGGTAGGTCGATCGATTGAGTTCAAAAGGATTGGCGCTCCCCTCGGCCCGGGATTCCACGGCGCCCCAACAAGCGATGCGTAAAAACCCTAACAAATCCCAATGAAAAATCCTTCGCCAACCATCCCAACAGGTGCCACCCTACAATGTGAAGACAACGACTAGCAAACGAAAGACACCCCGGAAAACCAAACCAACGCGTTCGATGAAATCCAAACGGAATCTGACAAGATTCACCTACGAAAGCACTGCTTTCCAAGGCTGGCGCCTGTGCATCAGCCGAGGAGGAGCCACCTTCACCAAGTATTTTTCTGACAAACAATACGGCGGAGGACGGAAGGCTCTTGAAGCTGCCGAGCAGGCTCTTGAGGACATCAAGGAGATCATTGCACGTTCTCGTCGAGTGAACGGCAAACTGAACGATACTACCGTTCGGAAGGTCGAGAAACTCCTGAGAAGCGTCTGATCCCCCCTGCGATTCACACCGCACGAACGCCCCCCGATCGCGGGGGGCCGTGCGGTCTTTTGCTTTTCTGGCCATGTCATCATCTACCCCACCCGTCATCCATTGGTTCCGCAGAGACCTCCGAATCCTTGATAATACAGGTCTCCTAAAGGCCTCGAGGGAAAGACGACCTGTCATCCCGGCCTATATCGTTAGCGATTGGTCGGGCTCCCACAACTGGACCGGAGCCAAGCGCCAGCACTTCCTCTGCGAATCGCTGAAATCGCTGAACCGGAACCTGGAAACCATCGACGGCCGACTGATCGTCCGCGGCGGTGAAGCGGTCGATGCGCTCCTGACCCTCGCCGAGGAATCCGGAGCCAACGCCATCTTTTTCAACCGCGACCCGGATCCCTTCGGGAAGGCAACGGAACACCGCTTGCAGGATGCTTGCAAGGAGCGGGGAATCGAATGCCGGGGATTCCACGATCACACCCTCCACACGGCCGAAGAGATCCTCACTCAGTCGGACCAGCCCTATCGGGTTTACACTCCCTACAGCAAAAACTGGCTGGGTCGCGACAAACCGGAACCCGGCGGCAAGCCCAAAGCACTCCGGACACCCGCTTCCCTGGACTCGGATCCCCTTCCATCCTTGGATCATTGGTCCATCGAATTGCCTGAGGATTGCTCGATTCTCCCTGCCGGTGAACGGGCCGCCCACGACCGGCTCAAGCGCCTGATCAACGAGCGGGTGGAGAGCTACGCCGACCTGCGCGATGTTCCGTCCGCCGACGGCACCTCACGCCTGTCCCAAGATCTTCGCTTCGGCCTTATCTCGATCCGCACGGTCTACCAGAAGCTGGACAAGGCGAGGCAGTCCGCTGCTCCATCGGCGAGGGAAAGCCTCCAAACCTACGTCAAGGAACTGGCTTGGAGGGAGTTCTACATGGCCATTCTTCATCACTATCCGCACGTGCTTGAGCAGGAATTCATGGCCGATTGGCGGGGACTGCCCTGGGATGAGCCCGGAGATGACTTTGAAGCGTGGAAGCGCGGTGAGACCGGTTTCCCCATCGTCGACGCCGGCATTCGCGAACTGCTCACTACCGGTTTCATGCACAATCGGGTGCGGATGATCGTCGCCATGTTCCTCACCAAGGACCTGCACATTGATTGGCGCCTGGGTGAGTCATTCTTCATGCAGCATCTGGTGGACGGCGAGATTGCTTCGAACAACGGCGGCTGGCAATGGTCCGCCGGCACCGGCGCGGATGCAGCCCCCTACTTCAGGATCCAGAACCCATGGTCCCAGTCGAAGAGGCATGACCCGGATGGGAAGTACATCAAACGCTGGATCCCGGAACTCAAGGACATCCCCGCCAAGCGGCTCCACTCGCCTCCCGAGGGAAATGAGCCACTAGCCAAGGGCTACCCCCTTCCCTGCGTTGATCACTCGACCGAGCGTGCAGAAACACTGACGAGGTTCAAGCGACACCGCCAGCAAGGGGATCAATAGACCCTGTCACTTTTCCGCAAGGAATGAATCCATAAGCGCCGTATGCACCCCATGCAGCGCAGACATTTCCTTGCAGGGCTCGGTTCCAGCGCCCTGCTGCCGACCGCCTTCGGCTTGAACGAGGACGGGCCCCCATCACCCACGATCCAACTCGCACTCAAGGCGGGGATGGCCAAGTTCGGGACCAACCTGGAAGAAAAGTTCACGATCCTTAAGGGACTCGGCTACGACGGCATCGAACTGGATTCTCCCGGGGGTCAGAACAAGAAGGAGGCTCTCTCAGCCTCCGGGTCCACCGGGCTTCCCATCCATGGGGTGGTCGATTCCATTCACTGGAAAATCCGGCTCTCCGACCCATCTGCAGAGATCCGGGCCAAGGCCCTGGAAGGCTTGCGCACGGCCATCACTGAATGCGCTCAGGTTGGAGGCTCGTCGGTGCTGCTCGTGCCTGGCGTGGTCGACAAGCACACCACCCACGAGGAAGCCTGGAAGAGGTCGATCGAATCGATCCGTGCCGCCCTGCCGCTCGCCGCATCAAAAGGCATCCACATCCTCATCGAGAACGTATGGAACCGGATGTTCTACGACGAGAAGGGCGGCAACCGCCAATCCGCCGAATCGCTTGCCAAATACCTCGACGAAATCAATTCGCCCTGGGTCGGATCATACTTCGACATTGGCAATCATCAGCGCTTCGGAAAACCCGCCGACTGGATCCGCCTGCTGGGAAGGCGCATTGTGAAACTCGACGTGAAGGACTGGGGCACTCAGGCAGGGTTCTGCAAGATTGGTGATGGCGATGTCGATTGGCCAGAGGTCCGCAAGGCGTTGGAGGAGATCGGATTCACCGGCTGGGCAACCGCCGAAGTCAAAGGAGGAGACGCTGACCGCTGCGCCGAGATCCTGTCCAACATGCGACAGCACCTGCTCGACGCCTGAGTGCGAGTTCCATCGCCCAGCGGACTCATCCCAAGCGAGTTTTTTGGGTTTCAACTCAGCGGACCGCGCACTCATTCTCCCCCCATGTCCGTCACCGATCGCCTGTCCGGCATCGCGCGTTTGTATGGAAACGCTGCGTTCGAGAAATTCCAGCAATCCAGCGTCGTGGTCGTGGGAATTGGTGGAGTGGGATCGTGGGCAGCGGAAAGCCTCGCGCGCTCGGGCATCGGCAAGCTGACACTGGTCGATCCCGACGACCTCTGCGTGACCAACACCAATCGCCAGATCCACGCCATCGACGGCACCTACGGCAAACCGAAAGCCGGAGTGCTCGCCGAACGCCTCCGACTCATTCAACCGGGCATTCAGGTGACCGAAGTGCAATCCTTCTACTCAGAGCGGAACGCCGACGAGCTCCTCACTCCCCGACCCGATGCGGTCATCGATGCGATCGACTCACTCCGTGCCAAGTGCCACCTGCTGGCCGCCTGCCATGAAAGGGGCATCCCGGTCGTCGCATCCGGTGCTGCCGGGGGACGTCGTGACGTCATCCGGATTCGCGTCGCGGACCTCGCACACACCAGCAAGGACTCGCTCCTGGCCGCCGTCAGGAAACAACTGCGGACCAACTACGGATTCCCGAAAGCGCCGGAACGTGGTCAGGTTCCCGACTTCGGAATCGAGGCCGTCTATTCCGAGGAAACCCCGGTCTATCCGACCTGTGATGGCGACGTCAGCCAGGACCGCCCCGGAGACCTTCCCGGCGGCCTTCGTTGTGACGCCGGCTACGGATCCGCCACCCATGTCACAGCCACCTTCGGGCTCGCGGCGGCCGGGCGTGTGTTGGAATGGCTCGCCGCCAAGTAACCGCAGCGGCCATCCGAGCACAAAAAAGGCGACCCGAGGGCCGCCTTTCAAGGTCATGAAAAACCAGGATGTCTTACTTCACGCCCTTCTTGGAAAGACGCGTGCCCTTGGTCGCACCCTGACGGGCCTTGAACTTCGGGTTCGTCTTGCAGATGACGTAAGTCGTGCCCTTGCGGGAAACCACCTGACAGTCAGTGTGGCGGCGCTTGGCGGAGGAAAGAGAAGAAAGAACTTTCATGGTCGAAAAATGGTGATTCCCGTGTGGGGACGCGGAAAATAGGGACCAAAGCCCGCTTGTAAAGCCGATTCTGTTGCTTTTTCAGCTTCCAGGCATCGCTCCGGGGCATGTTGGAGCGCCGCGGCAAAGCGGAACATTTCGATTCAAGGACCATCGAGAAGAAAATCCCCATCTCCAGACGGACACAAGCCCCCAGAAACCCATGCTTGGGGGTCGGGCTTGAAGCCGATCCACCTCACATCGATCGGGTCGCATGAACCGCCCCCCTTGAAGTCCGATCAATCCAGCTCACCAAGCGCGCGCGGCAGCCAGAGCACCAGATCCTCCCAGTAGGTGATCAACAGCAGGGCTGCAAACATCGCCGCGTAGAATGGGATCATCGCCTTCGAGACCCCGGCGATCTTTGCCTTTCCCACACCACATCCGAGGAACAGGCAGGATCCGACCGGTGGAGTGCACAAGCCGATGCACAAGTTCGCCACCATGATGACACCAAAGTGGACGGCGTGAATGTCGATCCCGATCGCCACCGGCAGGAAAATGGGGGTGAACACGAGAATCGCGGGCGTCATGTCCATGAAGATGCCGACGGTCAGAAGAGCCAGATTGATCAGCATCAGGACCACCAAGGGGTTCTCGGAAACCGCCAGCAACGCCGCTGCCGCCGCCTGCGGAACCTGTTCAATCGTCAGAAGCCGGCTCATCGCCGCGCTCGTTCCGATCAACAACAGAACGATGCCGGTCGTCCGGGCCGAACTGATCAGGATCGATGGAAGCTGTCTCCAGTTCACCTCGCGGTAGCACACGCAGACCAGAATCAGGGACCACAGCACGGCGATCGCCGACGACTCGGTCGGGGTCATGATCCCTTGAATGATCACTCCGACCACCAGGAACAGCATGGAAAGGCTGGGCAAGGCCCTGAAAAAAGAACTCCAGAATGCCGGGACTTCCACGAGGGGCGCGGGACCGTCGCCGTCGGAGGCTGTCTTGAATCGTCGGCTCACCAGAAACGCCACCACCATCACCGCCAGCCCGGTCACCATGCCCGGCACCAGGCCCGCGAGGAACAGGGCGCCGACCGAGACGTTGGTCGCCACCAAGGCATACACGATCATCACGTTGCTCGGCGGAATCAACAATCCCGTCGTCGCCGCCGTTGCCGTGAGGGCCACGCTGAAATCACGCGGATATCCCTTCTTCTCCATCTCGGGGATCAGCGCTCCACCCACCGAGGAAATGGCCGCGGTCGCCGATCCCGATACCGCGCCGAAAAGCATGCAGGTCAGGGTATTGACCACGGACAAGCCGCCCGGCAACCGACCCACGATCGACGAAGCAAAGTCGATCAGTCGGCGGGCCAAGCCGCCGGTCGCCATCAACTCCCCCGCCAGAATGAAGAACGGGATCGCAAGCAGCGGGAAACTGTCCAAGCCGTTGGCCATGTCGCTCGCCACACTCACGAGTGATCCATCCCGCCCCAGAGCCAGCGCCCCCAGCAGGGTGGCCAGACCGATGACGAAAGCCACCGGCACCTCGAGCATGAGGAGCACCACGAAGGACACCAGCAATACCGCGAGACCGACACTCATTCGTCCCCCTTTCCGTCCACCGGCAACAGGAGCGCCAGAATCTTCTCGATGGAAAGCAGCGAAATCAACGCGCCACCGACAGGCAGCACGAGATAGAACCACGCCTTGCTGATCCCGAGCGTGGCCATCATCTGGCCGGATGCAAGGCGGTCACGGAACAAGTGGATTCCACCGACCAGCAGGACCGCCACCGAAAATCCGAAGACGCAAAGATGGCCGATCACATGAGCGTGTCGCCGGCTCGCCGGATGGAACCGGGACACCAGCACATCCACGCCGAGATGTCGGTCGCCGGAGTAGGCCAGCACGCCACCGAGGATCGCCAGCCAAACGAGAAGCAAGCGTGCCAACTGCTCGGTCCAGGCAGGCTGGGCATCCAGCACTTCGCGCGCAAAGACCGCCCACAGCACATCGATGACCAACACCGAGAACACGACCACACAGATCACCCCGAGCGTCTTCGCAAGGGCCTTCTGGAGCTGTTCGAAAAACTTCATTCCACGCCCTCGATACGGGTGACGAACTCCTTGCGTGCACCGGTCGCATAGGTTCCGACCACCCCCGCGGTCAGCTTGCGGAACTCCTCGGCATTTGCTTCACGGATGGTCACCCCAGCGGCCGCCAGTTCATCGAGGGCCTTCTGGTTCTCCTCCGCCCACAGTTCTCTCTGGAACTCACTCGAGTGCTTGGATGCCTGCTCCACCCACTCCCGCTCGCGCTCACTCAGGCTGTCCCAGAACTTCGCCCCGGCAACGAGCACATCCGGGATGCGGGAGTGCTCGTCCAACAGGTAGTGCTTGCAGACTTCGAAGTGGCGACTCGACAACAAGCTAGGCGGATTGTTCTCAGCACCGTCGACCCCGCCCTGCTTGAGCGACGTATACAATTCCCCGAACGACATCGTCACGGCCGATCCACCCAGTGACTTCACCGTCGCCTCGGCCACGGGATCCTGCTGGACCCGGATCTTCAATCCATCGAGATCCCCCGGACCCGTGAGCGGGCGGGTTGCGTAGAAACTGCGACTACCCGCATCGTAGTAGGCCAGGCCGACAAGCCCGCTCCGCCCACCTTCGTCGTTCACTCCCAGAGCGTCCAACAAGTCCAATCCGACCTCGCCATCCAGCACCCGCCAGAAGTGACCCTCGTCGCGAAACAAGTAGGGCAGACTGAACAGCTTGAACACGGAAACAAAGTTACCGATCGGGGCACAGCTGACTTTCGTCACGTCGATCTCACCCTGCTGTGTCTTCTCGAGGCACACCGTTTCGTCCCCCAGTTGCTCCCCGGGGAAGATATTCACCTTCATGGTGCCGCCGGACAGCCTGGTCAGCTCCCGACCGAACTCCTCGATGCCCTTGTGCACCGGGTGCGTCACCGCGAGACCGTGAGCGACGGTAATCTCACGCACCGAGCGGGCGCCATCCTCATCCTCGCGACCCTGGCCGAGCCACGCAAAGCCCAGGCAGCACAGCAACGCGCCAACGAGTAGGCCGAGAACAAACTGTGAGCTGGAAGACTTCATGACTCAACGAAGCGTAACTCGCCCCTTTTTCCTGATGCCGTCACTACCGGAGGCATCACCGACCATCAACTCAAAGTCGCCCGGTTCCACAACCCATTCGTTCGCGCGATTGAGCATCTTCAGGTCCCGACGCGGCTTCAGCTTGAAGCTCACCACCTTGCTTTTCCCTGCCTCCAATGAAACCCGCTCGAACCCGCGCAGCAGTTGTTCGAAGGGAGCAACCGTCGCGACCACATCCTTCACATAGAGTTGGACCACCGCATCGCCGGCCCGCTTGCCCGTGTTGCTCACCTCGCAGGTCACCGTGATCTCATCGTCGGCTGTCGGCTCGGCAGGCTCGATGTTCAGGTCGCCATACTCGAAGGTGGTGTAACTCAGCCCGTGCCCGAAGTGATAGAGGGGACCAAGCACCCGTGTGGTCCCCCACCCATTCGGATCGTGCCCGGTGCTCTGTCCGCCCCATGATCCGTTGCGGTGAGGAAATGCGAGCGGAATCTGGCCGACCGACTTTGGAAACGTGATCGGGATTTTCCCCCCAGGGTTGTTCTCTCCAAACAGGGTTTCGGCGATGGCTTGTCCGACCTTCTCCCCACCGTGCCAGGCACAAAGAATCCCGGGCACGTGAGCATCGATCCAGTTGATGGAAGCAGCCCGACCGGGCATGAGCACCACGATCACCGGTTTTCCCGTCTCCACCATCTTCTGCACAAGCAAGGTCTGATGACCGGGAAGGTCGAGATCGCTGCGTGAGCGTGACTCACCGCAGGTATCGTGATTGTCACCAAGCACCGTGATGATCAGGTCCGACTCCTTCGCCATCTCGATCGCCTTGTCGAGCTTCACCTGCTCGTCGTCATCCGGTGGCTCGGGCAGGATCCCGGAAAGCGGGAAACGTTGATCATGGTAATACACGCCCTCGGTGTAGCTGACCTCCGCACGGTCCCCGATGAAGTCGCGAATGCCGACAAAGGGGGAAATCACGTCGGACGCGCCCGGACCGTAGCGGCTGATCATCGGAACCACATCGTCGGCGGCCGGACCAGTCACCAGGATTTTCGAGTAGGCCGACGGATCCAGCGGCAGGATACCATCGTTCTTCAGCAGCACCATCGCCTTGCGCGCCGCCTCCAGAGTGGCCGCCTCATGCTCGGGGGTATACACCACCTTCGGGGCGGCCTTCGGATCGACGAATGGCTCGTCGAAAAGCCCGAGCTCGAACTTCACCCGCAGCACGTCCGCTACGCGCGAGTCGATCGTTTCCTCGGTGATCCTCCCCTCGGCAACCATCTTCCTCAGCGGCAGCACGAAGTCCTCCGTCTTCTTGAAATTCGTCCGCACATTGAGGCCGGCATTCACCGCCTGCACCACGGCTTCATCGAAGTCGGCAGCCACCTCGTGCTGCGCGTGCAGACGCGACACCGCGCCACTGTCCGACACGACATAGCCGTTGAAACCATATTCCCCGCGGAGCAGGTCGATCAGGAAATACGAACTACTGCTCACTGGAACCCCGTCATAGGTGTTGTAGGAACTCATCGCTCCTTTCGGCTTCGCCTCCTTGATCACCTTCTCGAAGGGATGCATCAGCAATTCATGCATGTCACGGTAGGGAATCTGCGGATTCGTCCGGGCATGACCATCACGCCCGCCATTCGGCGTGCTGTAGGCAGCGAAATGCTTCACCGTGGACGCCACATTCTGGGACTGGATTCCGAGTGCCTGTTGCAATCCCAGTTCACCCACGAGGTACGGCGACTCACCATAGCATTCGATCGTACGTCCCCACCGGGGATCCCGCACCACATCGAGAATGGGCGAGTAGATGTTGGAGTAACCCAAGGCCTTCGCTTCCTTCCCCGTGATCTCGCCGATCCGTCGGACAAGGTCGCGGTCCCAGGTCGCGCCGACACCAATCTGGGTCGGGAAATTGCTCGCGTGACTATGGCAAAGCCCGCGGATCCCCTCGTTGGTGAAATCCACCGGAATCCCCAGCCGGGTTTCCTCAATGAACCACCTCTGGATCGTATTGAGCAACTCGGCGTGCTCCTCATGCCCCGTCATGTCCATCACGCCACGAACCCCGTTGCAGTGCTCGTCGATGTTCCCGATCCCGTCCTTCCAAACACGTTCCTTCCACTTCGGCGTCGGGTGCGTGTCCTTCAGGACCCGCTTGTGACCGTAGATGGTCCCCATCTGCGCGGTCTTCTCATCCATGTTCATCCGGCCGATGAGGTCCTTCACCCGTTCCTCCACGGGAATCGATGGGTCCTCGTAGGGATCCTTCTGGCCATTCTTGTTCCGGTCGATCCAACCCTCCTGATAGATCTCCACATCGGCCTTGTCAGCCGCTTGCCCGTGAAGCAGGCCCACCGACAGGCAGCACCCCAGTGAAATCAAATTCCCGTATTTCATGAATCAAGTGTTGGTTGGCTCCGACCCTTTCGGTCCCCGGATGCCTCGCACTCATTAGAAGGGCATGAGCCACTCCGAAACCCGGGTTTTCTCGGTTACCATGGTGAGCCAGCACCCCACCCTCATCCATACTCCGGTCCCACGCACCATCCAATCCACCCCGCCTCCACGAACGGACTCGATACCATCCTCCAACAAATCAGGACGAGGCACCCGCCCTGCCCCCCTTGCCCCAGCACGGCCTCCCGCTCAATCCCTGTCGTCCACTCTGGCGAGGATCCACAGAAGGTCCGACACCCGGTTGAAATACAGTCGAACCGCCTCCGGCAGACCTTCTCCCGACTCGTGCAGATCCCACACCCGTCGCTCCGCTCGACGCGCCACCGCCCTCGCTAAATCCAATCCGGCTCGCGCCACCGAATGCTCGACCCCCGGACGTGCCCAACCCTCGAAGCGGATGCCCTTGCCCTCGAACTCCTTGGCTCTCGCTTCCACCCACGCCACATCCTCGTCGCCGAAAGGCGAAAAACCCTTCTCCCGATATTTCTCCGCATCCTCTGGCAAGCAGGCCAGCACTCCCATCAAGGCCACCAGCTTCTCCTGCACCCGATCAATCACCTCCTCCACCTCGGCCGCCGCACCCGCTGACCGAGCCAAGCCCAGGGCGGCATTCAATTCATCCACAGCACCGAGCGCTTCAACGCGTTTCCCGGTCTTCGCAGTCCTCCGCCCAAACAACAGATCGGTCTCCCCGCTGTCTCCCCGCCCCGTGATGATGCTCATGCCGTGAAACTCCGGTCAGCATTCGGGAAGATCAAATCCCAATTGCCTCGACAATCCGGATTCCCACCTTCGCAATTCCCCCCCCGACTACGCATGAAACTCGCCAAGCTCAACGACGGCCCCGAAATCTTCCACACCCTTCAGGGGGAAGGCGTCTCCGCCGGGCTGCCCGCCATCTTCGTTCGAGCGTCACGTTGCAACCTCCACTGCCGCTGGTGCGATACCGACTACACCTGGAACTTCGAGGGCACCCCATGGCCCCATGACCTGGACGGCACGCCGGGCTACCGGAAATACGTGCGCGACGAGGTCACACTGGAAATTTCTCCCGAGGAGATCGCGGAGGAGCTCAAGCGCTACCCGACCCGGCGGGTCGTGCTGACCGGGGGCGAACCGCTTCTTCAGCAGGACGACTGGGTCCGGCTCATCGACCTGCTGCGCGCCGATGACCCCAGCTGGACCTTCGAGGTCGAAACCAACGGCACCCGACTCCCCTCCCCGGAAATGGAGGCCCGGATCGATCAATTCAACGTTTCCCCCAAGCTCTCCAATTCCGGCATGGAGGAATCCACCCGGATCGTCGACGAGCCGCTCACCCACTTCGCCGCCAGCACGAAAAGCTGGTTCAAGTTCGTCGTCAGCAAGTCCCACGAAATCAACGAGATCGAAGCACTGGCCACCCGCTTCCAGATCCCCGCCGAACGGATTCTCCTCATGCCGGAAGGCAGGACCCCTGCCGAGCTCGACCGCCATGGAGAGGAAGTCGCGGCCCTTTGCCTCGACCGCGGGTGGAGATTCTGCGATCGTCTCCATGTCCGCTTGTGGGGAGAAAAAAGAGGGGTCTGAAATCCCGCAACTTTCTCCTCCCTCGCGGGTTACCACGCCAGATCACACCCCTGTCGTCCATGAATCACGAGCAAGACCCCATCGATCAGGATCCCGTCTGGGACCTCCTGCGCCAAACGCCCCGCAAAGAGGCGAGCCCTCGATTTGTCGATGACGTCGTCCGTGCTGCGCGCCTCTCCGGGCAGGAAAAACCCTGGTGGAAGCGTTTCGCACTGCCTCTCTCGCTCGGTGGCCTGACCACCGCCGCCACGGCTGCCATCGTCGCCATGGCCATCATGAAGCAGCCCACTGGCGTGACTTCGCCCGAAGTCGTCGTCACTCCCGCTGCCGAATCCCTCGAAGTCCTCGACGATATCGTGCGCTCCGAGGCCCTGCTGGTCGCCGCCGAGTATCCCTCGGAGTTTTCTGACGCGGAATTGGTCAGCTTGATCGTCTACTGAGACCGTCGCCGATCTCCGGGAAGAACGACACCCTCCGGGTTGGACCTCACCGTCCGGCTCGGCAATTCTTCCGCGTGCACCTCATCTTCGACCTCGACGGCACGCTCGTCGATTCACTCGCCGGCATCGCCTCCGCTCTGAACCGCGCCCTCGAATCCTTGGGCCTGCCCACCCATCCCGAGTCCGCGGTCACCACCTTCATCGGCAAGGGCTCCCTCGAACTCGCACGCCAGGCCATGCCGAGCGGCTCACCCGACCCACTCGCTCACGAATTGGACGCCGCATTCCAGCGCGAGTATGCCGATCAGTGGAAGGCCGGAAGCCACCTCTACCCGGGCATCGACACCCTGATCCACAGCCTCCACCTCGACGGACACCAGCTCGCCATCCTTTCCAACAAACCCGACGCCTTCACTCGCGAAATCGTCGACCACTTCTTCCCTGGAGACATCTTCACCCAAGTCCTCGGGAAGTCCGAGCGCTTCGCACGCAAGCCAGCCCCGGATGCCGCCTGCTTTCTCCTCGATCAGTGGGAGATCCCCCCCTCCGACGCCCGCTTCATCGGCGACTCCGACGTCGATCGTCAGACCGCAGAAAATGCACACATCCCCTTCATCGGAGTCGCCTGGGGCTACCACTCCGCCACCGGTCTTGGCGACACGGTCGCGGAGAACTCGGACCAGCTGGGCCAGCTGCTGAGGGGCTCCGCCTAGCAGTCGTCCCCACGATGTGAATACCCTCGCCGGCTCCATCCCTTGCCGCATCAATGATGCCGCATTTTTATCAAGAAGAGCATGGCACACTTCCCGATCTTGGTTCAGATTACGTAGTGGATAGAGCGGATAAAACCGATCATCCAATCACCATAACCAATAAGGAGAAATACGATGCAAACCGAAAACGTGAACCTGCCCATCACCGTGACTGTCCGTCACGAAGCCGTGACCGACTCATTGCGCGATTACGCCCAGAAGAAGATCGAAGGGCTGCACCTTGACTACCCACGCATCATCGAAGCCAAGGCCATCCTCGACGTTCAGAAGAACCGCCACATCGCGGAAGTTCTTCTCTTTTGCGCGAACCACATCGTCATCGAAGCACACACGGAAGGGCCGGACATGTATGCCGCCATCGACGAGACCATCAGCAAGATCGCCCGTCGCATGCGCAAGCAGAAGACCCGCCTCCTCAAGAAGAAGCGGCCGCATCGCAACGAGTCGATCCGCTATTTCGACGAAAGCTACTTCGACGAAACCGCGCTCGATCACCCCGAGGAGTCCGAGCAGGACCCCGAGCCATTCATCGTCCACAACGACCGCTTCCAACTGCGCACCATGTACAAGGAAGACGCCGTCATGGAACTCGAACTCACCGACCGTCCGTTCGTTCTCTACAAGAGTGCCCGGCGTGATTGCCTGACCATCCTCTATCGCCGGAAGGACGGCGAATACGCAGCGGTCAACATCGACCAACCGGAGTAATCCAACACTCCACGAATCTCACAAAGCCGGGGCCTCACCGCCCCGGCTTTTTCGTGTCTGCTTGCCTGTAGAATACCGACCTAACAATCAATCCATGTCGCAAGCTTGGTGGACAGTATCCGACACGAGATTTCATGATCAGGATACAGCTTCTGCATGACCCGCCGATACGCCGCCATCTGCCCCCGGTAGCGCTCGACGAGCACCTCCGCGGAGTCCACGGCATCGGTCTTGAAATCGATGATCTCGACGCGTCCCTCACCCACCACGAGGCGATCGACAATGCCACTCAGCCATTTCCCCTGATCGATCACTTCGACGGATTGCTCCCGATACAGCTGCAAATCCCCCCCGGCGCGCTCGAATCCCTGTCGGATGTCCGGAACCTCCAGTAGTTCCTTCACCAACTGGCCCGCCTCCGTATCCGGGAGCCCCGGCGTCGCTTCGTCGACCCAACCGACCTGCTCGAAGACTTCATGCACTTCGCTGCCGAATTTCTTGCCCGTCGGTGAATCAACCACCTCCCCCTTGGCTTCCGCCTTCGCCCCGCTGGGCGTGGATCGCCCGCGCATCGGCAGGGCTGCGCCAAGCGCCACATTCTCGCTCTCCTCAGTCACCACGCGGTCCTTGACCTCATTCAACCAGCCGGCATCGCCCGAGCCGAAGACCTCACCTTCCCCATCCGCACCCACAGCGCGTCGAACGAGATTTGCCGGAGACGCCCAGCCATCGTCACGCGATTTCTTATCCTCGGGCAGGAGCACATACAGCCCCCGCTTGGCGCGGGTCAGGGCGACGTAAAGCACACACATCGCTTCATAGCGTTGTTCCTCTTCCCACTTCGACTCCTCCGCCGCGAGCACCGGGTAGGCCTCCCGCACCCAGGAAGCAGGATTCTGAAGCACCCAGTTCGGTCCCCGCGAAATCTGGAACCGCCCACCATTCGGCACCTGGGCATCATCGATCTCCGGCAGGATCACCACGTCGAAACCAAGCCCCTTGGACTTGTGGACGGTCATGACCTGCACCGCTGCAGAGCCGGGACTCTGCGGGATTTCCAAATCGGTGATCCAGCGCAAGGCATCGCGCGCACTGCCGCCACCACCGCCATCGAAGGCTGCCAGCGCACCGATGACATCGCCGGCACGACGACGACCAAACTCCGAGATTTCCTCCCAGACCGGTTCAAGCAGCGACTCGACCATCGTGGCGAAACCTTCGGCTCCCGCTTGGGCAAGGAGCTGTTCCCACGCCTTGAGGGCGATGCCTTCGAAGCGCTGCTCGAGCACCGCTTCGAGGGGAGACATGGCCAGAACCTTGCGGGCGAAATCGTTCGATGGGTCCGCCAGCCACGCGATCAACTGATGGATGGCAACACCCACCGGGTGATCCGAGGTCGGCTTGCGCGAACCTTCTTCGATCACATCAAAACCTTCGGCACGCAGCAATTCAGCCAAGGAGGTCAGCTGAGCATTGGTGCGCACCAACACCCCACAGCTCAGGTCCTTCTTTCCGATGCCCAACTCGTGAAGCAGCTCCACCACTCGCCCGTAGCGTTCTTCGGACTTGCCGGCCACCACCTCGACCCGGGACTCCCCGGTGACGCCCTTCTTCGCCGCCACGTGCTCCTGCCACGGCCATCGGGTCGCCAAGCTGTCGCCAAAGAGTTCACCGATGGAATGCTTGTCGCCGCAAACCTGGTTCACCAGATCGAGCACCGCGTCGCACGACCGCCATGAGTCCGGCATGGAATCGACTTCGAGCTGACCCGCGTAGTGTTCCTTGATCTCATCAAAGAGCGCCACATCACCACCTCGCCAGCCGTAGATCGCCTGCTTCGTGTCACCGACGATGAAGACCGACTTGTCGAAGTCAGAGAAGGCTTCATTGAGAAGGGGTTCCATCCCACGCCACTCGGCGCGGCTGGTGTCCTGGAACTCATCGAGCAACCAGTGATCATAGCGGGCATCGAGCCGAAAATCGACTGCCTCCCGGCGAAGACGTTTTTCCTCATCCTTGACCCAGTCGCCCATCAGCAACTTCACGTCGTCAAAGCCAAGCATCCCCTTGCGGCGCAGCCTCCGCTCACATTCGTCGTCGAATCGCCGCACCAGATCGACCACGGCCTTCGTCCTCTCCACAGCGGCCGACATTTCACAGCCGCGGAGCAGGTCCAGCATGTTGCGGAAGACATCTTCGGCAACCGGGCCCGGTGTGAATTCCTTGTAGTGCTTGAGCACCATCGACCCACCGCCCAGCGACCACTCGCACACACCCTCAAACATCTTGCCCGCCTTGCCCAGCGAACCACTGCCAATGGTGTGGAATTCAAAGGCATCGATCAACTTCTCATAGGCCTTGTCCTGGCCTTTCCGGGTCCATTCGATCCCTCCCACGGTCTTGCGAAGGGATTGGGCGAACCCGCGCTTCTTCTCCTCCCACTCTTCCACCGCGGGAAGCGCCCCAAAAACCTCGTCCATGCCATCCAACTTCAGACCGCTCTTCCAGAGCCCCTGCCACTGCTTGAAAAAGTCCGACAGCAGATCCGCCACGCGGCGTTCCTCGCGACCCATCGTCGCCCGTTTGAAGGCATGGAGAAACTCTTCCGCCTCCCCACCCTCCAAGGCATCGACCAACAGACCGGAAAGGATGTCACTCACTGCAGCCTCAAGTTTCGGTCCCTGAACGAGATCGAACTTCCCCCCCGTCAGACCCAACTCATACTGGAATCCCCGTACAATCCGGGCGAAGAAGCCGTCCATCGTCCCCAATTGGAATCGAGGCAAGGCACGGACGATCTTCTGCAGCGTCGCCTCGACATCAATCGTTCGACGCAGGTCCTTGAACAACTGGTCCCGGTCCTTCGGGTCAGTCGATGCTTCCGCCAGCTTCGAAAGGACTGAATCCGCAAACTCCCCCGCTGCCTTGCGGGTGAAAGTCAGCGCAACAATGCGCTCCGGATCCACCTCCTCGGCCCCCACCTTGCCGATCACCCGGTTGCCCAGTTGATAGGTTTTCCCCGATCCCGCCGAAGCGAGAATCATCAGGTTCCTGCTCAGAATATCCTTTTTCATTTCACCCCTCCTTTCGCCAACAGCTCACCGAGTGGACGCCCCACGCCCAGCACTTCGAAATCATCGTAGAGAACCTTTTCCGCCGGCGGATCGAACACGCCCGCCTTCACCTGGCCGATGACCCAGCGCGCACACGCCACGGCCGATTCCTCGTCATCGGCGGAGAATCCGTTCCACAAGGACAGGCCGACCTGATTCTCCGAGGCACCGAGGACGAAGTATCCCGCCTCGGTCACGTCATCGATGGCCCACGAGTAGAGGGGCACCTGAAGATTCGTCCAGCGGGTCGGTTTGCCTTTGGCATTGGCGACCTGCACCTCGTCGACACCTTCCAGATGAGCCGGCAAGCGGGTGCTCGCCGTCACCGTCAGCCGGTGACTCTTCTCGACATCCTTCAGTTCATTGAAGGTCTTGTAGTCCACCACTCGTTTGCGACCGTCTTCATGCACATCGATGCGATCCACCGTGCCGACCACCGTGACTCCATCCATCTCGCGCTCAAATTTCTCCTCGGCCGCAATCACCCGCCAACCACTGGCGCGCTCGCAGGCCTGCTTGAGGGCAAACCACGTGAGCCGTTGCCTCAAACCTTCGATCTGAATGCGCACCGCCAGCGGAACCTCGCTTCCAAAGCGCTCGGCGACCACCCGATCCAGATCCTCCAACAGCCACTTCTCCAGTGCCTCCGACTTCGAATAATCACGGGCTTCCTCATCATTGGCCCAATTCTCCAACACCTTGTGACAGATGTTGCCGAAATCGCGCGCGTTCCATTCGACCCGCTCGGGTTCCCCTTCATACATGCGAACCACATGCTTCAGATAGAAGCGTACCGGACATGCCAGGTAGTCCGAGAAGGCGGTGACACTGAGCCGGCCAGGAGGTTCCACGACCGGCACTTGCCATTTCCAGTCCGGGGTCCAACTCATCCCGGCATCCGGCGGTTCCACCTCCGCGAAGAGCGTCTTCACCCGTTCGGGAAGCTTCTCGGCCGGAGCTGCCAACAACAATCTCGACGGCAACAGGGCATCACCATCGGCACTCGACTTGGCCAGGAGCAAATCCACCCGTCCCGCCGATCGGGAGCAAGTGATCGCGCTGAACACATAGGCATCGCGAGCTGCGCGGCGGGCATCGGTGGTCAGACCCAGCAATTGCCGAACTCCATCGGATAGCCAGGCGTCGCTACCGGCCGTCGAGGGCACCCGACCTTCGTTCAAACCACACACGACGAGGTGGCCCCCGGGCTCATGAAGCAACTCCAACCACCCTTGCACATCGACCGCCCGCCCCTCCGGAGCTTCCTTCGTTGGATCGGTCAACTCGCTCATCAGCAGATCCAGCCAGAAGACCGAATCCCGCTTGGTCCGCGACATCGCCCCTTCCATGTCGCTCAGCCACGTCCCGACCTCCTGCCAGGCGCCCTCGCGGTCGACCCGCCCAAGCAGGTCCGACATGGCGGGGCCAAAGGGACGACGCAGGAAGAGGCTCCGCGAGGTCTCCAACTTCTCCAACACCTCGGCCGCTTGCTCTAGGGATTCCCGGTCTCGTTCGCTCAACGCAGCGGCACGCACGATGTCCTCACGATCGCGGACCAACCAGCGGTCCCGCGCCTTCGACAGCGCAGTCACCCGCTGAGCACGCATGCCACCCGCGATCCCGACCGTCCCCGGATGACCGAGCAGGTCGATGGCCTGACCCACCGCCGGCTTGGAAATCCAGCCCCTCCACGCCGACAACCATGCCCGCGCCGGAGAGACCCCGGCTCCCGCCGGATTGTGCACGATCCATCCCTGCCGACCGAAGGCCCGCACCAATTCGTCCGCGGTTTCGTCGTCGGCCGAGCCAAGCGCCAACTCGGACGACTCGGTTTGCTCCCGAGCCACCCGTTCGACCGCCATCTCAGCCTGCTGCCGCGGATCGGCCGCCAGGCACACGTCGCCTTTCATCGGCCACGGAAGCTCACGCTCGGACCAGGCATCCGGGATCGGACGGCCGAAATGATCCAAGCCCTCTACCTCGCTTTCGGGCGCACCCACCAGCACCGTGCAATCGGCCCCTTCCAAACGTCGAACCACCGCCTCCGGTAAATCCGGAACCCCTGCCAGCACGATCCTTCCCTCGACCGGCTCCTGCAGCAGACTCATCAAAAGACGAGAGCGCCCGGCCATCTTCCAGTCGGAGAGCAGGCTCTCCTTCAGCCGCCATAACTCAGCAAGTTCCTGCCACCGCTCTGCCTCGATCGAGCTCTCCAGTCGTCGTGCCGCCCCTTCCAGCGTCACCGCCGCCTCCTGCATCGCCCGTTCCAAATCCATCAAGGACCGCGCCAGCGGCAGCGCCCACCCGGTAGCTTCATCCTTTCCGGGCTCGATCGGAAAAACCGTCTCAAATCGCGACCAATCCCCCACTCCCTCCAGCACCTCCACCCAAGCAAGCACCTCCGCCGAAGGTGGAGCCGCCTGCGAATCTGCCGAGACACAGCTCTCCGTGCGCAGGAAATACCCCGGCGTCTCGACCTTCGGAGCCAGGCATCCACCGCGCTCCGCCAGACCTTCCCGCAAACGCCGGCCGGCCTGAGCGGTCGGCACCACCACCGTCATGCCCGGCAACTCCTCCCGACGTTCCCAAAGCCACTCCAGCACCCGCTCCAAAAGCGGCTCGTCCCACCCCAAAAACACACGTCCATCCATCACCCCCATTCCTGCCCCGCCGGCTGATTCGGCGAAAGCAAAAGCTCACAAAAGTTCACTCGCCCCACGGATGTCCGAGGTCCCGTCGAGCGAAGCGAGACTTTGCAGTGCGGTGGCCTGACACCGCTTTGGGAGCAGCCCAGCCGCGTCGAATCGAGAAGACCGATGTCGACCCGTTTAAAGGAACTCGCGCGACTGGAAGTTCTTCAAAAACAGAGTCGGGAATGCAACGTGGCATGACCGTCTCGGTCACGAATCCGAGCAGGACTGGAGAATGCTGGGGACGCAAAGCGGTGTCAGACCACCGCACTCCAAAGCAGGCTACGCCTTTATCCTGCACGGCGCCCACGCACTCCTCAGATTTCACGCTCCTTTCGCGGTTGCAAGGGTTCTCCATTCCTCCCCGCCCGCTGATCCCGCGAAAGCAAAAGCTCACCTGCCCCACGGATGCCCCACGGGCCAGGCGACCCGTCCGGACCGACACCCCCAGCAGCAACTTCGCATCGAATGAAACACCCTTCCGGTCCGTCACGTAACCACACTTCATGACCTTTTCCTTGAGGATCAGCTTGATTCTGGCAGCGACACTACCGGCCACGGCAGATACCTTCCTCCCTGCCCGCGTGGTTTTGGAAACTCACTGCCTGTCCTGCCACCACCCCGGCAAGACGAAGGGCGACCTGCTCCTCACCACGAAGCAGGAAATGATCACCGGAGGGGACTCCGGCACGTCGCTGGTTCCCGGTGACCCGGCAAAGTCGCTGCTGATCGAGCGCGTGTGCCTCGAGGAAGACCACGACGACCTGATGCCTCCCAAGGGCGGCCCCCTCGACCCGGAACAGATCGACGCCCTCAAGGCGTGGGTCTCAGCCGGTGCCCCATGGCCGGAAGGCATCACGATGTCACCGCGACCCAAAACCGCCCTGCCGGAGTGGAACGCCCCGATCGATCCGTCCATCGACCGCATCGAGGCCTACCCGAAGCAAGTCACCCTCGAGACCGCGGCCGACTTTCACCGCGTGATCGTCATCGCGCACTTCAAGGACGCCGCCACCCATGACGTGACCCGACAAGCCAAAGTCACCCTGACCGACCCCTCGCTCGCCTCACTCAGCGACACCACCCTGCGCCCGCTGAAGGATGGCACCACCACCCTGAAAATCGAATACCGCGGACTCACCACCGAAATCCCGGTCACCGTCAAGGACGCGACCAAGGCTCGCCCCATTTCTTTCCAGCTCGATGTCATGCCGGTGCTGACCTCATCGGGTTGCAACACCGGCTCCTGCCACGGATCGGCGCGAGGACAGGATGGATT
Organism: Haloferula rosea; assembly: GCF_016595525.1. Taxonomy (GTDB): domain Bacteria; phylum Verrucomicrobiota; class Verrucomicrobiia; order Verrucomicrobiales; family Akkermansiaceae; genus Haloferula; species Haloferula rosea. Next base: position 139,792 of record NZ_JAENII010000005.1, on the reverse strand, counting down.
CCACCTCACCCTCTACGGTTTCGACCCCGAAGGTGACCACTTCCGGCTGACGCGGGAAATGGCGGGCCGACGCATCAATCTCGCCCTGCCCGAGACCTCGCTGCTACTCACGAAGTCGGTCGGCGACGTCCCCCACACCGGCGGCAAACTCTTCGACAAGGACAGCGCCAACTACGACACCCTGCTCAAATGGATCCAGGCAGGTGCCAAATACGACGAGGGAGAAATCCCCGAGCCCACCGGCATCACCATCGAGCCGCCCCAACTGGTGATGAAAGGCCCCGACCTCGAGATCCCGCTCACCGTCCGCGCCACCTATTCGGACGGCACCGATCGCGATGTCTCCACGCTTTCCTCCTACTCCACCTCAAACGACAACTCGGCGCCCATCGGCGAGTTGAGCGGCGTGGCGGAATCCAAGCACCGCGGCGAAGCCTTCCTGCTCGCCCGTTTCCACACCTTCACCGAGGGCTCGCAGGCCATCGTCATCCCCGAAGACCTGCCCTACACCCGCCCCCAGCTCGAGGCCTTCAACTACATCGACGAACACGTCCACGAAAAGCTCCACAAACTCCGCATCATCCCGTCCGACGTCTGCACCGACGAAATCTTCGTCCGGCGTCTCTTCATCGACGTGATAGGCCGCCTGCCAAGCGTGGATGAACGCGCGGCCTTCCTCGCCGACACCCGGCCCGACAAGCGCGCCCATTTGATCGACGACCTGATCGGCCGCAAGGAATTCACCGAAATGTGGGTCATGAAGTGGGCCGAACTGCTGCAGATTCGCACCTTCAATCAGGGCCAGAACCAGGTGTCCTACAAGGCGGCACTCGGATACTACGGGTGGCTTCGCGACCGCATCGCCTCCAACACCCCGTTCAACGAGATCGCGCGGGAACTGCTCTCCTCCGAAGGCGGCACCTTCGATTCACCCGCGACCAACTTCTTCCAGATCGAGTCCGACGTCCTCAAACTGACCGAGAACGTCGCCCAGGTCTTCATGGGGACCCGGATTCAGTGCGCCCAGTGCCACAACCACCCCTTCGACCGCTGGACGATGGACGACTACTACGGCTTCGCCTCGTTCTTCGCCCAGGTGAAACGCAAACGCGCCGAGGATCCCCGGGAACGGATCATCTTCGACGGCGGCGGCGAGGTCCAGCACCCCGTCACCAAGCAGAACGCCAAGCCACGGTTCCTCGGGACTCCGACCCCCGACGAACTCCCGAAGGACAAGTCGCGCCGTGAAGCCATGGCCGACTGGCTCGCCTCACCGGAGAACCCGTGGTTCGCCCGCAACGTCGCCAACATCACCTGGGCCCACTTCCTCGGCGTCGGCATCACCAACCCCGTCGACGACGTCCGGATCTCCAACCCTCCTTCGAATCCGGCCCTCCTCGATGCACTTGCCAAGCACTTCATCGAATCCAACTACGACATTCGCAGTATCGTTCGCGACATCTGCAACTCGCGCACCTACCAACTCGCGACCAAGATCAACGAAACCAATGCGACGGATGAAACGAACTTCTCCCACGCGCTGATCCGCCGGATGCGCGCCGAGATCCTGCTCGACTCCATTTCCCAAGCCACCGAAACCCCGAACAAGTTCAAGGGCCTGCCACTCGGCGCATCGGCGGTCCAGATCGCCGACGGCAACACCTCGTCCTACTTCCTCACCACCTTCGGCCGTGCCACCCGTGCCACCGTGTGCTCATGCGAGGTCAAGATGGAGCCGAACCTGTCCCAGGCCCTCCACCTGCTCAACGGGGACGCGACCCACAACCGCATCAAGCGCAGCACCATCATCAGCTCACGGCTCGAGAAGAAGATGCCCCCGATGGAGATTGTCAACCACCTCTACCTGCGGACCCTCGGACGCGAACCAACCGAAAACGAGCGCGGCCAATTGGAGAAATTCATCAAGGAAGCCGGCGACGAACCGAAGGAAGTCCGCGCGATCCTCGACGACATCTTCTGGGCCATCCTGAATTCCAAGGAGTTCATCTTCAACCACTGAACCCGCCCCCCGGCCCGTCTCAGCACTGAAAATCCGACTCCGCTGCTCACCCCGGCCATCTCGCCGCATTCATCGGTCGACAAGCAGGCGGCATCCATGGACATTTCCCCCGGATGTCCGCCCACCTCAAGACGCTCGCCGCCCACGCCAAGAAAGCCCTCAAGCCCGCCAGCCAGGGTCACCTTTCGCAGGCTGAACGCATCGCCCTCTACAAGCGGTTCCTGAAGATCGAGGAACACCGCATCAAACTGCGCCATGGAGCCGGTGGCGGCGGTCTCGAGATCGCGAAGGCACGGGCCGAACTCCTCGACGTCGTCCTTCGTGCCGTCTTCAAGACCGCCCTCGCCAAGCGCAAGGGGAAGGCGCCGGCCGCCATGACGCTGATGGCCATCGGTGGCTATGGACGCGGCACGCTCAATCCAGGATCCGACATCGACCTCCTGTTCCTCGTCCCCCGGGCTTCCAACAATCTGCCGAAGGATCTGGAAGCCGTGGTGCAGGAAGTCCTCTACCTCCTCTGGGACGTCGGCTTCAAGGTCGGCCACTCGTGCCGGTCGATCACCGAGTGCGTGCAGCAGGCGAAGTCCGACCAACAGAACAAGACCGCCATGATGGATGGTCGCCGGATCACCGGAGACCGCACCCTGTTTTCCACCTGGCGGAAGCGCTTCGAAAAGGAAGCCGTCGCGAAGAAGCAGGAAGCCTTCTTCGATCTGCGCCGCCGCGACCTCCGCGGAAGGCACAAGAAATACTCGAAGACCGTCTTCCTTCAGGAGCCCAACGTGAAGGAAGGATGCGGAGGCATGCGCGACTACCACAACATCCTCTGGGTCGCCCACGCCAAGCGGGGCATCCGCGACCTGAAGAAGCTGGTCGACGCCCGCCTCCTGACCCGCACCGCCCACCGCGAGATCTTGGAAGCCTACGACTTCCTCCACCGCGTCCGCAACGAACTCCACTACCAGGCCGGCCGTGGATCCGACCAACTCACACTCCGCCTCCAGGGCGTGGTCGCCACCAACTTCCGCTATCCGCAGCGCTCCATCCTCCGTCGCACGGAGGCCTTCATGCGCGACTACTACACCCACACGCGCCACCTCTACCAGCACACCAACTCGCTGATGGAGATCTTTGAGATCGAGGAGGAGGAAAGCCGCGATCAGGGGCTCGTCTCCTTCCTCACCCTGCGCAGACAGAAGCAAGAGAGCTTCGATGGCTTCATCGCCCGGGATGGACGCATCTACGCCGAGAACAACGACGTCTTCAAAGGGGACCCGCATCAACTCATGCGGATGTTCCAACACACCCAACGCCGGAATCTCAGGCTCAGCCCGCCCATGCGGAAACTGGTGAAGGCCCATTGGGAGGACATCGACCGGGCATTCCGCTACTCGAAGGTGAACCGCGATCTCTTCGAAGCCATGCTCAGCCGCAAGGGCGAAGTGGCCGAAGTCCTGCGCCGCATGCACCGGGTCGGATTCCTCGGCCGATACCTCCCCGAGTTCGGCGCGCTCGACTGCCTCGTGCAGCATGAATTCTTCCACCGCTACACCGCGGACGAACACACCCTGCGCTTCGTTGAGCACATCGACGCCCTCGTCGACAACCCGGATCCCTCCGTAGCCCTGTTCCGCGACCTGCTGCTGAACATCAAGGACCCCTATCCGCTCTACCTCGCGATCATCCTGCACGATACCGGCCGGTCCGAAAACGTCCGCGAACACATCGACGGCTCCGCCATGCTCGCCCAGCGCCTCTGCAACCGCCTGCAGGTCCGGGGAACCCGACGCCGGATGATCATGTTCCTCGTCGATCACCACCTGACCTTCTGGCGCTACGCGACGACCAAGAACATCGACGACCCCGAAGTGATCGCCGAATTTGCCGAGCTGATGAAGACGCCGGAGCGGCTCGATGCCCTCATGCTCTTCACCTACGCGGACTCGAATGCCACCTCCCCCGACTCGTGGACGAGTTGGAAGGAAACCCTCCACCGCCAACTGCACCGGGCCGCCCGCCAGTACCTGACCCAGGGTCGCGAGAAGTTCGAAGCCTCCGTCCTTTCCGAAAAGGATGAGCTGAAGGAAAAGACCCACAAGAAGCTGGGCGAATCCTACGCTCAGGAAATCGAAGAACACTTCGAGCGGATGCCCGCGAGCTACTTCCGATTCCGGGATCCGAACAGCATCCCTCGACACATCAAGACGATCCGGCAATTCTTCGAACGCGAAGCGAAGTCGAACGGCGCCTTCGAATGTGCAGGACTTGCCACGGACCTCACGGACCAGGGATACACCGAGCTGGTCATCGCCTCGCGCGACCGCCCGCTTTTCCTCGAGAAGGTCTGCTGCGCCATTGCCGCCCAAGGCATCAACATCCTCTCCGCCGATTTCCACACACGGACCGACGGAGTCGTGGTCGACATCTTCCGCGTCTGCACCACCGACTTCCAGCCGGTGACGGATCCAAAGCTGCGCGAACGCTTCCTCAAGACCCTCTACGAGCTCGGGAACATGGATGGCTATGACCCCTCCGCCTACCTCAAGCCGAAGAAGAACCTGCTGCGCCCGAGGGAGCAACAAGGCATCGACTTCCCCGTGCGTGCCACCATCTCCAACGACATCCTGCCGAACTGCACCACCGTCGAGATCCAGGCGATCGACCGGATCGGACTGCTGCACGACCTGCTCCACTCGATCAACAAGGCAGGACTCGATACCGTCCACGCCCGCATCTGCACCGAGAAGGGGGCCGCCATGGACACCCTCTACGTCACTCTTCCCGGAGGCGGACAGGCCACGGACGGGGGACAACTCCACTACCTCTACACCCAGCTTGAGGAGGCATTGGAACGGCGCTGAACCCACCTACGACGATGAGACGACTGATATTTACCGCCGGCATCATGACCACCGTTCTCGGTTTTGCCGCCGAATCGAAGTTGGGAGACCCGGCCTTGTTCCAGGGTGCCATCACGCTCGGAGGCGCATGGATCATTTGCGGGTTCTTCACCGGCAGCAAACAGTGGTACTGGCACGGGCTCATTGCAGCCGGAGTGCTCGCCCTCCTCGGAGCCGCACGCTGCGCTCCCGCCGTACTCGCGCTCGGCAAACCGGACGCTCCGGCCGCCCCCTATCAGGCAGCTGCTCTGGTCATCGCCTTCGTCGTTCTTGTCAGCACCGTCCGCACACTGCGCGCTGAGCGAGCACGCCGACAACTCGAGGAACTCCAGAAGGAAGACGAGGACTAGAGCCATCGCTTGGGGCCAAGACTCCTCGCACGGGAGGGCGACAGCGATCCTCAGGAACCCCGAATTGGATGGGTTTCATGCCGCATTGAGCCCGAATTCCAAGGATCTTTAGCATTTCCAAAATATCAGGTTCCTGTATGGAAGTTGGCAGCTCCATGGCAGAATCCGACTCTCCAACGACTGAAGTGCCCGCGGCTACCCGCTGGATCGCGATTGTCGGCCTCGTTGCCCTTTGCGCACTGCTGGTGGCGCTGTTTGCCCCGCTGTTTCATGCCCCCTTGTTTTCGGACGACACCTTTTCGGTCAATCAGGTCACCAAGATGGAACATTGGACCGAGGCCCTCCAACCTGACGCCTTCTCCTACTTTCGCCCGGTGAAGAACCTGTTCTTCTTCATCATGGTCAAGTCGGACGCCATGCACCCGGCCTACCACATGGCCACCGTCGCAGCCTACCTTCTCGCCACGGTCGGCGTATTCGTCCTTTGCCAAAGGCTTCTCGGTCATCCGCTGTGGGGTCTTGCCGCCGCTGCCCTCTGGGCCCTATCCGCATCGAATGTGACCATCGGAGCATGGGCCAGCTGCCTGAACATCAGCGTCGCCGCAGCAGCCATGACGTTCGGATTGTGGGCATGGGACAAGTGGCGGGAAACCAACGGCAGCCCTTCCTTTGGAATCCTGAGTTTCGTTCTCTTCGCCCTCGCCCTCTGCTCGTATGAGACCGCCGTTTCCCTTGCTCCGCTGGTCGTCCTCCTCGATCTCTATCGGGGACGCGAACTCTTCAAAAAGGGGGCGATGATTCGCTACGCAGGAATTGCCGCCTTGGTCATCTGCTACCTTCTGATCCGGGGACTGCAAGGGGCCGATGCAACAAGGGCGGACAACCCGAGTTATGCCCTGGACATCGAAACCTGGCAGGTTTCCGCCTCAGCCCCCTACTTTCTCTGGACCCATTTTCTCATGTGGTTGGCTCCATGGGGTCGGCTCGAATGCTTGGGCAGCTACCTCTGGGACCTGTCCATCCCCGCCATCATCCTTCCCTTCTGCTGGCTCCTGCTGATCGGCGCAGCCTGCCTGTGCATCCGATTCTGGAGAGCCGGTAACTTGGTCATATTCGGGCTCGCGTGGTTTTTCATCGCCAGCTTCCCGTCCAGCAACTTCATCCCCCTGAAAAACACACCCTACGCAGACTACTACATCCCCATCCCGGCCATCGGCCTAGCCCTCGTAGCTGTCGCCATCCTCCGAGGCCTGGTCAAGGTGACCCGTCCCAACAGTGGGCACGCCCAGGGATCCAGGCGTCTCGCGTGGGCCCTCATCTTCCTCATCGCCGGGAGCCGGGTCGTGAATCTCACCGCATTCCAAGGCTGGGTGCAGGCGTGGAGAAACCCGGTCATGATCCTCGTGCACACCGCGGCAGCCCGGCCCTATCAGTACCTTTCGAAGGCGATCCTGTCCGGAACCATGCTCGAGATCGGCAAGCGCGAACTGGCCGAAGACTACGCAGGACGCACCCTCCAGGACACCGAAGAACTCGCACTCCCCTTCACCACACTCGGCCAACTCCGCTACGACCAGGGCCAGTTCGATGAAGCAGCCGCACTCTTCCAGATCGCAGCAAACAAGCGACACCTGACCCAGGAAACAAGGCTCATCACCCACTTCTATCTGGGCCGGCTGATCGCGAGGGACCCGACGCAGGCGGATCGGGCATTCGCCGAGTTCATCGAAGTCCTGAAACACCACAATTCAAAGCTCCACTTCCAAACCATCCTCGAAGCCTCCGATCTGTTCGACCGCGCGAAGCGCCATCACGACCGGGTCAACACCTTGGTCCGGGGACTGGAGATCTATCCGAACAACACCCAACTCGAGGCTCAGCTGAAAGACGCGCGTGCCAAACTCTCGGAGGAAGTCGAAGCTCCATGAGTTCCGACAACCAGAATGGCAAGGCGACCGAAGTCCCGCTCTGCGTGGACCTCGACGGAACCTTCATCCGCTCGGATCTACTGATCGAGGGTGTGCTGCGACTCCTCCGCCACAAGCCCCTGAGCGCATGGCGACTTCCCCTTTGGCTCGCTCGCGGAAAAGCCACCCTGAAGGGAGAACTGGCCCGTGCCCTCGACCCTCCCGAACACGCCCCTCCGGTCAACACGGAGATTGAAGCCTGGCTCAAGGAGGAGAAGGCTGCAGGACGGCAGATCCTGCTCGTCACCGCTTCCCACGAAGAAGCGCTCGGCCCGGTTCGCGACCTCTTCCCCTTCGATGAAATCATCGCGTCGAACGACACCTTGAACCTCAAGGGCGAAAAAAAGGCCCTCTATCTGGTCGAACGATTTGGAGAAAACGGATTCGATTACGCAGGAGACTCCTCCAGCGATACCGCCATCTGGGACCACGCCCGTAAGGCCGTCCCCGTCTTCCATTCGAAGCAACGTCTCGCGTGGGCGGAGCGGACCTACGACGTCGATCGTACCTTCTGCACCAATTCCACCTCTTGGCCGGATTGGGTGAAGGCCCTGCGGATCCACCAGTGGGCGAAGAACCTCCTCATCGCCCTACCCTTTCTTGCAGGGCACCACTTCCACACCGGCTGGGAACTCGCCGGACTCTTCGCCGCCTTTCTCGCCATGAGTCTGTGTGCCTCGGGCACCTACCTGTGGAACGACCTGCTCGATCTGGAATACGACCGGGCCCACCCACGGAAGCGGAAACGCTTGGCGGCATCAGGCAAAACCAGCCTCCAGCGCATCATCCTCGCCTCCTGCACCCTCGTCGGCGCCGGCCTACTCGGAGGTTTCGCCCTCGACCCGACATTCGGCCTCCTGTTGCTGGCCTACATAGCCACCACCCTGTCGTATTCGCTGTATTTCAAGCGCGTCGCCATTGCCGACATCTTCATGCTTGCCTTGCTCTACCTCTCCCGGGTGGTCGGAGGCATCATCATTTCGGAGGCGGTCGTGTCGTTCTGGCTCTTCGCCTTCACCTTTCTCCTCTTCCTCTCTCTTGCCGCCGCCAAGCGCTACACGGAACTCCGCATGACGGTCGACCGCGGCGACGAAGGAATTCAAGGCCGGGGCTACAGCCGCGAGGACTTTCCGACCGTGTCGGGCCTCGGACTCTCCGCAGGCGTCGCCTCCTGCATCGTTCTCGGACTGTATTCCAACAGCGAGCAGGTCACTTCCCTCTACGTCCGCCCTCAGTGGTTCTGGGGCATCTGCGTGATCGCCCTCTACTGGATCACTCGGATCTGGTTCCTGACCCACCGTGGACTCATGCACGACGACCCGGTCGTATTTGCGCTCAAGGACCGGGGCACATGGATCCTCGGACTTCTTGGACTCTCCTTCGTTCTCTTCGCCCTTCCCAAGCCCGCATGAACACGACCCGCCAGATGCACTCCTGGGGTCGGATCCGACCCGTCACCGCAGACGTCGCCTCCCCCGCTTGGCCGGACCAGATCTCCCTGCATGAAACCAACAACCTCGCCTTCGGGCTGGGTCGCTCCTACGGGGACTCATGCCTCCTTGATGGTGGGCACATGATCGAAACGCGCTTTCTCGATCGCATCCTGTCCTTCGACACCACGACCGGACTGCTCCGCGCCGAAGGCGGAATCTCGCTCGATGCCATCTTACGCTTTGCCGTGCCCAAAGGCTGGTTCCTGCCAACCACCCCGGGCACCCGACAGGTCACCCTGGGTGGCGCCATTGCGAACGACGTCCACGGCAAGAACCATCATCAGGCAGGATGCTTCGGCAATCACGTCCCTTGTTTCGAACTCCTTCGCTCGGACGGCAGCCGCCACACCTGCCCGGAAGGCTCGGAACTCCACGCCGCAACCATCGGCGGACTCGGACTGACCGGATTGATCACCTGGGCCGAACTCCAGCTGGTCCCGATCCACTCAGCCTTGCTCGACGTCGAACTGGTCCGATTCAATGGGTTGGATGAGTTTCTGGAACTCTCGAAGGACTCCGCAGAGTCCTGGGAACACACGGTGGCGTGGATCGACTGCCTCGCCTCAGGCCGCTCGCTCGGCCGTGGGATCTACATACGCGGCAACTGGTCGAAGTTCGGTGATCTTGAACCGCACAAGACCGGCGGAGCATCCATCCCCTTGGACTTTCCGGACTTCGCGCTCAATCGATTCTCCATCCACGCATTCAACACCGCCTACTACCACCGCTTCCTCGGCAAAACCAACGAACTGCGACAACACTATTCGCCTTTCTTCCACCCGCTCGACTCGGTCCAGGGCTGGAGCCGGATCTACGGCAAACGGGGGTTCTATCAGTATCAATGCGTCACCCCCTTCGAAGCCGGCCCGGAACCGATGAACGAGATGCTCCAGCGCATCGCAAAGTCCGGGCAAGGCTCCTTTCTGGCAGTGCTGAAGACATTCGGCGACGTTCCTTCGCCCGGGATGTTGTCCTTCCCCTCCCCCGGCATCACGCTGGCACTCGACTTCGCCAATCAGGGCGCAAGCACGCTCAAACTCTTCGATGAACTCGATGCCGTCGTGCGCCAAGCCCAAGGCCGCTTCTACCCCGCCAAGGACGCCCGCATGAGCCGGGCGGATTTCGAGCGTTCATTTCCGCGCCTCGACGCATTCCGCCCGCATGTCGACCCGGGCTTCACCTCGGACTTCTGGAACCGGATGAACTCATGAAGATTGCGGTCATCTACAGTCTGTTCGCCGCCATCGCGATCGCCGCAAACCTGGCAACCCAGGCCGTGGTTGGTTGGATTGACCCGACCCCCTTCCGGTTCTGGACGGCCTTGATGGCCGGCACCGGGGCGGGACTGGTCGTCAAATATCTACTAGACAAGCAGTATGTGTTCGAGGCCCATCATTTGAAGGATGCATCCGACATCGGGAAGAGCTTCCTCCGCTACGCCGCCACAGGGCTGCTGACGACGGGAGTCTTCTGGGGACTCCAGATCGCCTTCCATCACGGCTTCCCGAACTGGACGACCGCGAAATACGTCGGCGGAGGCGTCGGCCTGATCATCGGCTACGTCTGGAAATACCGACTCGACCGCCAATTCACATTCTCCACCCCATGAGCACCGAACGTTATCATGCCGCCGTTTTCGGCGCCACTTCCGCAATCGCCATCGAAACGATGCGGGCACTGGCCGCCGAGCGCCCCGCCCATTTCCTACTGATGGGGAGGAATCACGATCGACTGGAGACCATCGCCAACGACCTGCGCCAACGTGGCGCGGAATGTGACGTCGCCACGGTCGATCTGCTGAACCCTGACGAGGATTGGAAGCAACGGTTGGACGGCACCCGATGGGATCTTTTCTACATCGCCCACGGATCGCTGCCGGATCAGGCCGAGACCCTGGCGGATCGCCATGCGATCGGCCGCGAGATCGACATCAACTTCATCAGCCCCGCCCGGATCATGTCGGTGTGCGCCTCGATCCTCGAGGATCAGCAGCAGGGCACGCTGGCCGTCATCGGCTCGGTTGCCGGAGACCGGGGTCGTCAATCAAACTATCTCTACGGATCCACCAAGGCAGCGCTCGCCACATTCACGGGGGGCATGCGCCATCAGTTTGCGGGAACCCCCACGGTCAAGGTCGTCCTGCTCAAGCCGGGCATGACCGACACCCCGATGGCTGCGGACCTACCGAAGGGGCCTCTGTTTTCCTCTGCCGAAAAGGTCGGCCATCTGGCATGGCGCGCGATTCGGAAGGGCAAGGCCGTCGCCTATCTCCCATCATGGTGGTGGGTCATCATGAACATCATCCGACATCTCCCTCGCCTGATCTTCCACAAAACATCCCTTTGATCGCCCCCCGGCCACGCAAGGAGCCCGGCATTCCCCATTCAAGAACCCGTCATGACCCAGACCAAACAAGACACACCCCCACTCGATCACCTTATCGTGCAGGGGCTGTGGTTTTTCGGAATCATCGGTGTCTACCTGATGATCCTCAGCATGAATCAGGGCACGTTCATCTACACCCTGGATGACCCCTACATTCACCTGGCGCTCGCTGAGCAGATCAGCCAGGGACACTACGGCGTCAATGCAGGCGAGCCCAGTTCGCCATCCTCAAGTGCGATCTGGCCACTTCTTCTGGCTCCGTTCGCCCGGCATGCCAGCGGCGAACTCGCCCCTCTCCTTCTCAATGCGCTTTGCGGTGCCATCACCGGGTTCGTTCTCGTCAGACGGTTCCGGCGACTGTCTCCGACACCGACCGACCACTCCCCGAAAGGCCATATTTTCCGTGCCCTTCTGGCCGTTGCGGTTCTGATTTCTGGCAATGCCCTCGGCCTGGTCTTCACCGGCATGGAACATACCCTTCAACTTCTCTGCGCCGTGGTGGTCGTGGACGCCATGCTCAACGTGGCCAGCGGAACCAACCGGGAACGCCCGCTGGAGTGGTGGCACTGGGCCGCCCTCATCGCCGGCCCACTGGTTCGCTATGAAAACCTTGCGCTCACGGTCGCTGGCTGTGGCTTCCTGCTGCTATCCCGCCACTGGAAACCCGCGTTCATCGCTGGGCTATGTGCGCTGACCGCCATCGCGGGCTACACCGTCTTCCTCCTCACCCTCGGATTGGAACCATTGCCGAACTCCGTTCAGGCCAAACTCGCCATGACCGGGCCAACCGGAAGTGACTCGCTGCTGGGTGGCATGTGGGCCCACCTCGCCTCGGCGCTGCAACTTGCCCGCGGGCAGGCTGTGGCATCGATGATTCTCGTCGCGCTAGGCTTTGCCTGCTGCCGACGACCCTTTGATGGACTGGCGAAGGTTGCAGCCGGGGTCGCCGCGGCCGGGCTGATGCACCTGCTGGTTGGCAAGTTCGGTTGGTTCAACCGCTATGAGGCATACGTGAGCGGCGCAGTCGCCTTCGGCGTTCTCGCACTTGCGCTGGCGGCGGCCACGACCAGCAAGCGCTCACTCCCGCTCTCAACCGGAATCTTCGCCCTCGTCGCCTCAGGTGTCCTCGCATTTCCTTACTTGGTCGGCCTACTCCAGGTCCCCACCGCAGCCAACAACATCTACGAGCAGCAGTATCAGATGCACCGCTTCCTCGCCGAACGGTGGCAGCGCCCCGTCGCAGTCAACGACCTCGGCCTGGTCGCCTACCGCAACGATCAGTACGTCCTCGACCTCTGGGGGCTGGCATCTCACGAAGCACTCGTTGCCCAGACCACTGGCACCGACCCGAACTGGATGCAGCGCCTGACCGAACAGCACGGCACCCAACTCGCCATCATCTATCAGGAGGCCTTCCCCGCGAAACCTGCCCACTGGGTCAAGGTGGCCGAGATGCGACTTTCGAAGCCTCGCATCACGCCGGCTCAAAGCAGGGTCAGCTTCTACGCGACTCATCCGAACCAAGCCGATGCGATCGAATCCCTACTGGCTGATTTCAAGACCACCCTCCCCGCCGGCGTCATCTTCACCACGAGAGCCGAACACCAAGCCAACCCAGAACAGTGAATGCCTGACACCCCACCCGGATACGACGAAGCGGGAGCGCACTACTGCTTCGGAGGGTAATGACTCGACCGCTTGCGTGACGAGAGGCCAAGGTAATAGCTCTTCTGCCTCCCTTCATACCGATCGAGTTTGAATTTCATCTCGTTCACGACATCAGGAAACTGCTGCGCCAGATTCTCCGCTTCGTCATTCTGCAGGCCGACACGCGTCAAGATCGGCCGTTGCTGCTTTGGAACGACAAGTTTCCATCCATTGGAAACCAATCCAGACATCGGCCGGACTCCATGCGACAGCAGGAACACAGGACCTTCACGCGGAGCCTCAAGCACTTGCTGCCCTTGGAAATTGGGATGATTGGGCAAGCCCAGGCCTTCGAGCACCGAAGGAGCGAGATCAACGCCTGAGACGATGTCGTCCCTCACCCGTCGACCTTTCGCACCAGGCAGCTTGAACATCGTCGCAACCCTGATCTGATCATCGTAGAGCGTGGTCCCATGCGTGGGGTATCCAGCTCCGTAGAAGGCTTCTCCATGATCTGAGGAAATCGCGATCAGGCTTTCATCGTAGATCCCCGCCTCTTTCAGGGCATCGAGAAGCCGACCCACCTGCCGGTCCACATTGCGCAATGCGTTGTCGAAGCGATTCTCCACATGTTCGTTGAAGCGCTGGTCGTAGCGGAAGAAATTGAACTCGAAGCCATCCACCGAACATGGTTCGAACACTTGGTCCGCACCCTCTTGAGGGGCATAGGGAAAGTGCGTATTCTGCAGATTGACGTAGATGAAGTCGGGCGACACCCCATCACCGGAAGCCAGGAATTCAAGCACCTCATCCACCACAACCGAATCCTCCAACTTGGCCTCGACCAGTTCCACATCGGTCACACTCTTCGAATGGAAGAAACGATCAAACCCGGAGTTGGCAAAAATGAAGTTCTTCATGCCCTGCCAGTCCTCATTCTGCGCGGAGAAGAATCCGGTCCGGTAGCCGTAGCCTCCAAGCACATCACTCAACAAGGTCGTCGGATAGTCGATCGCCTCAAACGAATCCAGCGCCTCACTACGCATGGGATACTGGGACGAATGGATACTTGTCTGCGCGTAGTTCGAGTGGTTCGCCGTCGCATAGGTTCTCGGGAACACGACGCAATCTTCAGAGAAGACATCGATCTGAGGCGTCACATCCTTCCCGCCCGAACCCAAAAATCCGAAACGATCCCATGGGACGGATTCAAGGATGATGACAAAGACCGGTGGACGATCGCGAAGCGGATGCGCTTCGACAAACGCGTTCAACGGTTTGGCTTCAACAAGATCCAGCGTGGTCGCTTCTTGAAAAGACAGCCCACCGCGCCCCAGAGCATTCCGAGCAACCGACCAACCGAGACTTGTCGTGGGTAGATACTGGTATCCCGCTTGGTTTCCCCTCTCCTCCTCGGCATAGGCGAACGTCACTGCCAACGACACAGGAAGAACCAGCAAGGCCACAGGAAGCAGGACCACTCCTATCAGCGAAAGCCTTTTCACTTTCGCGGTGCCCATGCACCAGAGCGCCAACCCCGTGGAGATGGCTCCGAGAAGAAGGATATCGACGCCATACCCCTTGACCATATCCGGGAGAACTTGTCTCAGGTTCGATAGGACGACCCCAAGGATATCCGGAGAAAGAAACACGCCCACGTCCGCCCGTAGGCGGTGGGAACCAGCATAGACCAAAAGAAAGGCTAAGATGACCAGCGCCCCCCAGCACAACTGGAACGCGCGCATCATCCTGATATTCATGCACCCCACGAGCACGAGTCCCATCCAGTGCACTGACGCAGCGCCAACCACGATGGGGATCTGCATGATCCACGCAGCCAGTAGGTTGACGAGATCGTCAACGACCGCGTGAGCCACCCAGGAGACGGCGAAACAGGAACAAGCAGCGACGAGCACACTGATGATCAGCCACTTCGACAGAACCGCAGTGAATGGCGGAGCACTTGGATGATTCCGCCCGGCGTCTTCTCGAGCAGGCTGATCGTCCCTCCCGAGAACCCCGCTCATCGCTCCTACAGGGGAAGATCGTAACTCCGACCACCGACACCGTCATACCAACGGATGTAGGCGGCATTCACCGTCGCATACCCTCCCGGGGTCGGGTAGTCCCCGGTGAAATACCAGTCACCGCACGGCCCGTTGATCGACTCATGCAGATTTTCAATCGTCTGGAAAATCACCTGGACCTCTCCCTTCCATTCGTTCTCCTCGGGAGTGACCATCCGGCTGATCTCGTCTGAGATCTCCTCAGGGGCGAAGGATGCGTAAACGCCTTTCACGCAGTTCTCCATCTCCCCGGCCGGCTTGCGGATCTCCCTACGACAAGCCTCGTAAACATCATCAAGCACCGACTGACGACCGGAGCGTTGCAGGAGGGCCACTGCCGCCTGGAAGGCGATGAACTTGCCCATCTCGGACATGTCGATGCCATAGCAGTCCGGATATCGGATCTGTGGAGCCGTCGAACAAACCACAATCTTGCTCGGTGAGGTTCGCGAAAGAATCTTGAGGATCGACTTCTTGAGCGTCGTTCCTCGGACAATGGAGTCGTCAAGCGCCACGAGGGCATCGCCTTCCTCGACCATGCCGTAGGTGATGTCATAGACGTGGGAGACCAATTGATCACGGCCCTTCTCCTGGGCAATGAAGGTCCGCATCTTGATGTCCTTGTGCGCGATCTTCTCGCCACGCGGCCAGTTCCGCAGGATCAAATCATCGACTTTGTCTTCGTCCAGATCCCCGCTTTCGAGTGCTTCGAGCAACTTGGCTCGCACGTTCTTGCGCCGATGCATCCGCAGACCGTCCATAAGACCATACCAGGCCGTTTCGGCAGTGTTTGGAATGAACGAAAACACGGCCTTCTCGGTCTGGCCGCCGATCGCATCCACCACCTGGGGAACCAGCGCCGCCCCCATCGCCTTGCGCTCGCGATAGATGTCCGGGTCGTTGCCACGGGAAAAGTAGATCCGCTCGAAGGAACACGGCTTGTACTCACCGGCTTCGGCGAACTGCCCGTCGTGCATCGATCCGTCGGATTTCACCGTGACCATGCCACCCGGCTCAAGCGCGACCACCTGATCCGCCTCGGCCTCGAAAACCGTCATCAGCGGCACCCGCTCCGACGCGAAGGCAATGACCTCATCGGTCACGAGCATGTGGCACGGGCGGATCCCGTGAGGGTCACGCATCACGAACATGTCGCCATTTCCCACCACACCGCAGATCGAATACCCACCGTCCCACGACGCCGCCGCTTCCTTGACGATGTTTTCGATATCCAAGCGCTCGGAAATCAGATCGGGGATCGTCGTTCCCGATGTCCCGGAATCGCGGAGCTGTCGATAAATGTCGGTGTGGGCCTCATCCAGATGGAATCCGATCTCCTCGAGGACGGTCTGAGTGTCCGTGCCGAAGACCGGGTGCTGTCCGCGTTCAATCAGAACCCGGTTCAACTCACCCGTGTTGGTCATGTTGAAATTCCCCATCACCATCAGCGTCCGGGTCGGCCAGTTGCTGCGGCGCAGATAAGGATGACAGGAACCATCATCGAACTCCCCCGACGTCCCGTAGCGCAGGTGACCGATCAGCACCTCTCCTCCAAAATCGAAATTCTCTTTGACGCTGCCCGGCTTGGCCGGATCGAGGCGCCCCTTTCGCGCCATCTTATGGAACCCCTTGATCTCCTTCCTGAAGATCGATGACAGAGCGTCCCGCTCACTGCTTCGGCGCCGGAAAACATAGGGATCTCCAAGCGGCATCCCCAGCTTGTTGCAGCCGATGCCGATCCCGTCCTGGCCACGGTTGTGTTGCTTCTCCATAAGGAGGAACAACTTGTTGAAACCCCACAGCGCGGTGCCGTAGCGGTCATGATAATACTCCAGAGGCTTGCGCAATCGAACCGCCGCGATCCCGCATTCATGCTTGAGGTCGTCACTCATGAGTCAATCACTCGCCGCTGACCTTCACCCGAACCCCTTCGGTTTCAACCATTTCGCCGATGACCACGCCGCCAGGCCCGGCCTGCAGGGCCGCATCGACGTCTTCTGGAGCCACAATCGCGACCCAGCCAATACCCATGTTGAACGTGTGGAAGCGATCCTCGGCATCGACATGCTTCAACAGTTTTTCGATGCCCGGCAGTTCCCAGCGAGGGATCTCAAGGTCCGCGCCGCAACCGCGGAACAATCGCTCGAGGTTTTCCGGCAGCCCTCCGCCGGTGATGTGGGACATGGCCTTGGGCTTCACCCCGGCCTGCTTCAAACCATTCACGGCGTCATGATAGAGACGCGTCGGACGCAGCAAGGCATCCAGTTCTGACTCCTCGAGCTCACCCGGGAACTCCTTGAGCACCCGGCGAACCAGACTGAATCCGTTGGCGTGGATACTGTCGGAAGCATACCCGACCAGCACGTCTCCAAGCGCAATCGTGGTGGGATCAATCAGGTCGGATTTCTCGGCGCAGCCGATGCAGAAGCCTGAAAGCTCAATCACATCCTCCGGGACGATCCCCGGCATCTCGGCCGTCTCCCCTCCAGCGAGGATGCAATTGCATGCCTCCAGATGATCGGCCATCCCCGAAATAAGGCGGGTGATTCGCTCCTCATCCAGAGCGGCGATCCCGATGTAATCCAGAAACAACAGAGGGTCGCCTCCGGTCGTGAGGATGTCGTTCACACTCATCGCCACGAGATCCTTGCCGGCCGTTTCCAGCAGATCCCGCTCGAGGAGTAGCTCCAATTTTGTGCCGACCCCGTCGCAACCGGTCACCATCACAGGCTCCCGGTAGTCACTCAGGTCGTAGGCCGCCGCGAACAACCCAAAGGCGCCCATCAACTTCCGTTGCTGCTGTGTTCTGGCCACATGGCCCCGAATGTCCCCAACAAGGGCGGCCGCTCGTCGCGTGTCCACCCCCGCCTGTTGATAGGTCAGTTTTCCACCCATGCGCTCGCTGCTGATGGCGGACTTGTAACAACCCGCACACCGCCGTCACGAAGAAAAGCCATTCTGGGCAAACTTACGCACCAGACGTCCCCCCATCTCACCAAAAAGCCTCAAAAGATCCGAATCCAAAGGAGCAACCTAACACTTTGATTCTCATGAATTTCAACAAATCCTAAAAACCTTGAGCGGGGAATGTTACACAAACCTAAAAATTTTATTGCCAAGGAATACCTGGAACCCTAGGTATGGAGCCGAACCAAGGAGTATTTATTTAATTTTTCTTGAATAATTGCCTCTGTTCAAAGAAAACCCAGCCAACCTATTTCCCCGTCGATGTCCACGACGACTCCCCAACTAGAACTCAGTGCAGATCTTTCCATCGGTTACACCCAACCGCTGGCTCGCACCGACTCCTCCATCCGACTCAGCCATGGGACCCACTTCCTGCTGGCCCGGAACGGTCGCGGGAAGACGACTCTGCTCCGCACGATTGCCCGCACTTTGAAAAGCCTCAGCGGCACAGTGAAGCACCGGGGCAAACTTCAATACATCCCGGAGAACCTGGCTTTTGACCGTGAATTGCCGCCTGTCGCCATTTTCAAGGCCATGCTCCACAAGAGCCGTCTGGCCGACGCCCTAGCACTGGCAGAGCGCATCGAACTCGATGTCAAGAAGCCCTACGGCAAGCTTTCAACAGGAAATCGCAGGAAGACGAATCTGATCGTTGCCGAGTTCTCCATCGATCCAGGCAGCGCGAATGTCCTCCTCCTTGATGAGCCCTTCAGCGGCTTGGATGCCTACGCCCGCGAACAATTTGAAGCACTCTGGAAGGAAAGCTCGGAACAAACCCTGCGCCTTGTGAGCTGCCACCCGGACTACGATTCCATGGGAATCCCAAGCGCCCTGATGATTCAGGACGAATCCATCGAACACGTCACCGATTCCTCACAGACCTGGAGTGAACTCAAAGGCCGATTGAACTAACCCTCCCAACCGACCATGCGACTCTTCAAGCTCACCCTGACCACCCTGTTCCGCCAGAAAACCTGGCTGATCAGCGCCTTCCTGGTGCTTGTCATGCCCTTCGTCCTGCCGATGATCTCCTCCGCATCGGAGAACCCGGGGGCCACCAAGCCCGCACTCGCTCAAGCAGCATGGAGCATGGCCTGGCTCAGCGCCATTCTCTGGGGATTCTTTGCCGCCGCCCGCGCGGGTGAGAACCTCTCCCGCTCCGGCCTCGGTGAATACTTTCAAACCACCGGCCTCTCAGCCACCCGGCAACTCGCTGAGATCTGGGCTGCCATTCTTGTCTACGTCGCCCCACTCGGCATCGCTGCAGCGCTGATCACCATCTTCGCCGCAAGCCCCGCCAAACCCGACGAACGCAGCATGTGGCTCGCCAACAACCTGCAATACGCCATCCTGTTTGTTGTGGTGATCGCGCCACTCATCGCCCTGGCAATCGCAGTGGCATCCCGCTTTGGAGGCATCACCGGCTTCCTCACCACCGCAGGCATCTGCGTCTACGGGCTATACGGCGTCGGCTACATGAAAATGCTACTCCACATCGAGCACAACAGCGTGCTGGCGTGGATCTGGAGCGCCTCACCCCACTACCACCTGGCCGACCCCACCGAGCGCCTCCGCTATAAGTTGGGAGCCATCGAGTGGAGCCAGTTCCCCACCCTTCTCGCCTACTTTGTCGGCATTTTCCTGCTCTACGCAGCCCTCTCCCGAGCCATTTTCCGGGTCAAGGCAGCCGCTTGAGTGAGATCTGAGTTTTCCCACCCGTCTACGAACCATGCTGTCCCGCACCACGATCACAACCCTCGCCCTGGCACTTGCCGGAGGTGGACTGTGGACGCTGTCCGGCACCAAGCTTTCCGAGACACGGGGCTTTGAATTCCAGCCCAACCCGCTGGGAATCAAACGCAGCCCCTACGGACAAGTCCTCGCGATGGCCATTCAAACGCCGATTGATGCCGACTGGCATGGCGGGCTTGAAATCCATGACCACGCGGAAGGCGGTTGTGGTGGATGCGGCGATCACGATCACGATCACCACAGCGCTCCGGAAACAGCCGAGCATGATCACCACGACCACTCGGATTGCGATCATGGCGACTGCGGCCATGATCACCACTCCCCCGAAGTGGCCGAGCACGATCATTCCGACCATGAGGACGGTAGCGGCGGTTGCGGACATGACCACGGCACCGACAAGCACGCCGACGCAGACAACAAGCAGGTCGCCCTTTTGGACCGCCTGCAAAGCGCCGTCTCACAGAGAACCAATCCGAACGCGCCGACCGAAGGACACAAGCTCTACCTCCGCAAAGAGATCGAGAAAAAGCTCCGCTTCGCCTACGAGTTGGATCCGTCGCACTACGCGAACTACAACTGCTACCACCTCTTCATCACCCAACGCCAACTCGGCACCCACGGCCTTCCTGACGAGCAGGTGTTTGAGATGGTCCAGAACTTGGCGGACTACACCATCCGCTACTGTCTGACCGAGAAGAACGACCCCCGTCCGGCCCTAACCGCATCTTCCGCCGCCTACAACGTGTTGGAGCGCATGCTGAACACCACCGACGGCGAATATTCGTTCGACACCATGCGCAAACAACTTGCGACCATGGACTTCTGCATCCAGCGCCACTTCGAATTACTGGATTCATTCATCAATGACGGATCCTTCGCCAACCTTTCGTCGATGCGTCAGGAGGAGATCCTGACCCGCTCGAAATTTGCCGTAAAGCTGCGAGATAGCGCCCAAGAGGCCATCAACCGCAGGGAAAGGGACCAAACCTCAACCGCGGACGCATCATGAGTGTATTCACGGCAGTTCCGGAGAATCCTCCACCACCACCCCTCCCGGGAACACCTCAAGGTGCCCCGAGTGCCCCGGTGCATTTCCGTCCAGGCATGTCCGGAAACGAACTGCTGGGCGTCATCTTCCGGGTCTGCAAGGAACTCCGCGTCTCCGACATTCAGATGCGTGCTGACCGCCCCGCCTACATCCACACCAACAAGGGTGTGGAGAAGCTGGAGCATCTCGGCATCCTGACCCCCGCCCATATGGATGAGATCCTCAAGGAGCTCATCTCCAACCGCGAAAGTGGCAGCCATGGATTTGGTGAGAAGGAGAGCATGGATACCCGCGTTCAGGACAAGATCGACTTCGCGATCAAGGACTTCGCCGAGCGCAAGGTCGCGGACTTCTCCTGTGACGGTATTCCCATGGGCGACAATGGTGAACGGTCCGGACGCCTCCGGATCCAAGCCCACTTGAGCTCCTCGGGCCTCGGCATTACCTGCCGTATCCTCAACGATTTCATTCCGGAACTCGAAAGCCTCGGCATCGATCCGGACACCACCACCGTGCTCCGGCAAGCCGTCCAGAAGCGCGCCGGCCTCTGTCTCGTCACAGGCCCCACCGGTTCCGGTAAATCCACTACCCTCGCTTCTTTGATCGATTGGCTTCGCCGCCATCACATGAAGCATATCGTCACGGTCGAGGACCCGATCGAGTACCAGTATCCCGACGACATGGAGGATCCCGAGTTCCCCGGACGTCGGACTGCCTCTCCGTCCATCGTCACCCAACAGGAAGTCGGACGGGACGTCCACTCCTATCGTCAGGGACTCAAGGACGTGCTCCGGAAGGCACCTCACGTCATTCTCCTCGGTGAGATTCGGGATCGTGAGGCCATGGAAACCTGCATGGAGGCCGCCCAGACAGGTCACCTCGTGCTCTCGACACTCCACACGACGGGTGCGGTCAAGACCATCGGCCGGATCCTGGAGCTCTATCCTCGGGAAAGCCACGCGGCCGTCCTCAGCCGCCTTTCGGAGATCCTGGTCTTCATTCACTCCCAGGGACTTCTCAACGGCATCAACCGCAGGGTCCTGACCTACGAATTCCTTCAAAACAACGATGACGCCGTTTCCAGCGCCATCGGCAACTACGACGGCGGTGCCCGCTCTCTCGAAGATGTCATCCGCCGCGCCGGAAACATCGAATGGGACACCAACCTGAAGCGACTGCATCGCCAAGGCCTGATCGACGAAACCACTCTCGAGAACGCGCGAATGAACCGTGAAGAGGATACAGACCTCATCTGATTCGTTCGCAAGATCTCCCGCTAGAAAAACACACATACAAACACACCCAACACACACCAACACATGAAACTGACTAATAACACCAAGCGCGCAAAGGGTATGACCCTCCTTGAATTGACTGTTGTCATTCTGGTCCTCCTTTCGCTCATCTCCATCCTCTTCATCGGCGCTCGTGCGTGGAAGAAGGGTTCCGACCGTGCAGGTTGCATCATGAACATCCGCAATGCTCAGCAAGCGGTTCGTTCGTACGCCAACATGTACAACATCCCGAACGGCACGAACACTCAGGTTCCTGCAGGCGAACTCGTCGGAGCTGGCAAGTTCCTCGAAACTGCTCCTGTCTGCCCAGCAGGCGGCAGCTACACCGATCTGACCGGTGCTATCACACCTCCAGCCGTTGGCACGCTTGCGATGACCTGCTCGCTCGCCACTTCTGAGAACCACGTGCCGGACGACCTCCAGGGTTGGTAATCCCAGTCTTCCGGATACACATCCTGTAGCCGGAACACACTCAAAGCCTCCCGCCACCCAGGCGGGAGGCTCATTCCCCCTTCCCAGACACCCGTCTCTCCCCCACCCCCATGCACCCTTCATCCCTGTCCCACCTTGGTCGCCTACCAACATCCATCAGAGCTCAATCCGCTCCAGCGCTACCGCCAGGCTTCTGCCATTCTGCGCGGCACGAGCCGTGCCTCGAATGACGGCTGGTATGACAATCCGCTGGACCACGAGTTCCAACTGCATCTGCACATCGACGGTACCCGCGTCGAGTCCATCACTTTCCACCGTCCCACCGACACCTGGGCCCCTGGCCCGCAGATCGATGAGGACCTGATTCTTGATCCATCAAGAGTCCCCGACTTCGCCGAAGAAGTCATCACCCTGGCAAAACAGGTCGATGCAAAGTCCGTCGGCATCATTCTCCATATCGCCGACGAATTCGCGACGACCGAGATCAAACCGGAGCTCGACAATCCGGGTGCTCTCAACGAGTTGCAGGAAGCGATCCAAACGGACCCGAAGTCCGTGTTGGACGACGGCTCCCTCTCGGCCGAGGACCATTCCTGGCGACTGATCCCCTATCCTGCGGCAGGGAGCGACACCATCGCTACGGCCGTCACGCTGTCAAAACACGCCGCGGACTTTGCTGATGCCTTGCGCAGCCATGGCGCCGCCAAAAACTTCCCGGTCGCGACCCTTTCGGTCAGCGCTCCCCTTCTCACTCTCATTGCCCTTCCTGAACTCAGACCAAACAGCAACGGCAAGTCGTTCCTCACGGTCCTGAACTATGCCCGGTTTACCGTCCTGGCGTTCTTCAATGAACACGGAGACCTCAGACTACTGCGCACCTTGCAGCATCGAGGTCAGCGCCGACCATCCAATCTCCGACATGCAGCGGCCACCACCGCGGCTGCCATGGAGATGTCGGCTCCTGACATCCTGATCTTCCCACTCGCAGGCGAACCCGACCCCCAGATGACCTCGGATCTCGAACAGGTTTTCGAGCACTCTGAAATCGTCGAGATCGATTGGACGAAGACCCCCTACCACAATGACAAGCTGGCAGGCTCGACTCCGGAAATGCGGATCGCCACCGAATACAAGAAAGAGATCGATTCGCCACTCGCCCAAGCCCATACTTTCGTCACCCTGCGCAACGATGGATGGGCGCTTCAGGACTTCCTGCCGATGGATTCAGTAAACGCTGAAACATTTCCGTCGCGCAGCGAGATGAAACTTCTACGTGCCAGCAAGTATGCAAGACATGGCCTCATCGTAGTGACCATTCTCGCCCTTTTCTGGGTCGGGCTCGGACTTCTGGGCATGGTCCGCCAACCGGAGTGGACCTTCAAATCGAATGAAGCCACCGTGCTCAACAATCGACTCGCTGCACTCGGCAAGGAGCGCCAACGGATTCTTCACTGGGACAACCTGCTTGAAGACCGGTCGAAAGGCTGGACTTCCATGGAAATGCTATCCCGCTTCTTCCCGGAACGCAGTGGATTCATCATCACCGGTTACAGCCACACCGCAACGCCAGAGAAAACCGCGGGACAAGCGAGGATCGGGTTCATCAAACAGTGGAGGTTCACCGGTCTCGCCCTTGAGGACAGCCTCGAGACTCTCGCGGATCTGAGGTCAAGGGACGGAATCTCCTCCGCATTCTCGGAAATCGCCCGCGTCACCGGAAATCAGGCGTTCCAACCTGACCTTCCCACCCGAAGCGTCTTCATCAACGTCAAGACCCAGGAGAACGGCGCTTACAAGCCACTGCCTCCTGAATCGATGGTGGTCACCGACCCCTCCCACTACCCCTATCAGTTCGAATTGACCATCACCCAGCGATTCGAGGCGGACGACCCGCTCGCACTGAACGTCACCGCAGCTCCCTGAATCGATGAACCTTTACCGACAAGCGATTGCCCTATTCGGGTTTGCCCTGCCGATCATCCTTTGTCTGGTGGTGATTGGTGGTGCCGTCATGACCAAATCCAAGATCCAGACCTCCTTCGAGGCGAAGCGGAGCCAGTTCAAGGGATTTAGGCAAAACAAGCTTCAGGCGCTGGCCCTCGAGGCCGAGATCAACAACAAACGTGAACACTTCGCACAGTGGGAATCCCTGCTTGCCAGGGAAACCGCCAGTTCGGTCACGTCCACCCTGCGCAAGATCGAGGACAGCCTTCCGTCCAAGGAATTCCAGCTCACCGAACAGGAAACCCCGACCGCACGCGGAGGATTCGCCGCCGCCTCGGCCCAGCAATCCGCCCAGGTCCGTCTCGGTTTCCGTGCAACCTACCGGTCCATGCAACGAGCCTTGCTCGAACTTGAGACCCGCATGCCACAACTCCAACTCCAGGAGCTGCGAATGGACCCGAGCAGCAGCTCCAACAGCCTGAACTTCAGGATCACCTACACTGCCTGGGAACAATGAAACTACACCTAACCACTCTCCTGCTCGCTGGACTTTCATTGTCGGTTTCCGCCCAATCGATCGGCAGCCTGACACCCGAACTCGAGGATTCCCCAACAACCGGAGGAGAGGCCACGCCTGCTCCAGAAGAAGTCGCAACCGCCGAGTTCGAGCAACCCGTAGTGGCGAAGACCAATCCTGAGTTGATCAACGAGCCGTCCCGTTATGCCGGGATCGACCTTGAAACCTACCTACAGACGATTTCGTCCACCTTCAGCATGCGGACCCGCGAGCGGGACCCCTTCGGACGACATCAGGATCCGAGCTACAAACCTCCGGTTCCCAAAGCTCCTACCCGCAAGATTCCGAAATACAAGCCGGCCCCGGTGACCCCGTTCGAAGATATCGTGGAAGCCATCCGCATCACCACCATCATCCCATCCCAAGGGGCGTTCCTGGTTGATGGCCGGTCCTTCCGCGTAGGCGACGAGATCAAACTGAATACCGGAAATGGGAAGATCATCTCCGTCCACGTGGTCGGGGTGAATTCCGACAGCGTCCGGTTCCGCCACGGAACGACCAACGAGACCGCCGAGCACTCGCTTCGACTGCTTCCCGGCGGCATGCAACGCGGAGGAGGCGGCAGCATCCGCCCGCGTGGAATCACTTCCCCAGACGACCAAGCTCCCATCGACATCTCCGGTTCAGGCGCCGGGACCTCCCTGTCTTCCAGCCGCTAACATAAAAAACCATACGGATCATGAAACATCTCTCAGCGACTATTGTTCTCTCACTAGGGCTCTCCGCCCCTATCTCTTTGGGTCAGGGTGAACTCGATGCTCCTCTCGACGCGACCCCGATCGCCAACGACGGAGTTCCGGCAGTGGATGACGGCCTGCCAAACCTCCCACCTCCTCCTCCAGCTCCGGATGCCGACCCGGCTCCAACCCCACCGGCAGGAATCCCGGATCTACCACCTCCGCCGCCACCTGCCGGTCTTCCCAACGAGACGATGACCGAGACGGCTCCCGGCGTCGACCCGGTGGCACCGCCATCCGAGGAAATCACCGCGACAGCAGCAGAACAACCTATCCTCGAGTCGGATGAAGGCTACCTGATCAAGGATGCGGCACTGAATGACATCTTTCAGTTTCTCGCCAAGCAGGCAGGACGGCAATACTTCCACAACACCAAGATCGCGACTCCTGAATTCCGCGTAACGGGTCACTTGAACGATGGAGACCCGCTCCAACAGATGGAGGAACTGGCATTCATGTATGGCCTCATGCTCTACACCAAAGGCAGCACGGTCTACGCACTGAGCCCCGCTCAAATGAGCCAGCTGCCAAGCTCGGAGTTTACCTATCAACTTCGCTATCTCCGCCCCACTGACATGGAGCAGATCAAGGACCTCATCAAACCGGTCCTCAGCCCGGGCACGGGCATCGTGAACTTCGAACCCAAGACCAACACCGTCATCATCATCGACACCGCCCACCGGATCGAACAGGCACGCGGACTCCTTCAGAAGATCGACCAACCCAAGGGTCAGATCATCGTCGAAACCAAGATCCTTCGGGTGAACAGCTCTGTTGCTGAACGCACGGGTATCGACTGGTCCGCATCGCTCGGCGAAACCGGCACAACCATTGAAATCGCCAAGAGCCTCAACTCGCTGTTCGGCATCGGCGACGAGTTCACCGATGTCCCCAATGCTGCCAGCGCCATCGGCTACTCCTTTGATCCCACTGCTAGTCTCGTACTGAGCCCGGTGCAGCTTCAGGGTGTCCTTCGCGCTCTCGCCGAAGGAAACACCACCACCCAGATCTCGAACCCGACCCTCATCACCGAGGACAACGAACAGGGCACCATTTCCATCATTGACCGCGTTCCCATCATCACCACCACCAACCAGGGAACCGGTGACGTCTCCAGTGTCAGTGAAGAAGTCCGCTACAAGATTGACGCCGAGGATCCAAGCATCAGTGAGAACCCCGACAAACACCGCGAGATCGGCATCTCGATGGTTGTCACTCCCACGCTGCTTCCGGACGGAACCGTCCGCATGAAACTTCGTCCACGGTCCGCGCAGATCGTGGAAGAAATCAAGAGTGCCCAGACCGGCAACGTCTACCCGCGTGTCACGGAATCGATGATCGAGTCGATGTCCCGCGTTCCGGACGGCTTCTCGCTCGTGATCGGAGGATTCTATGGTGAAGTCGAAAAGGACGGAGGCAACAAGGTGCCGATCCTCGGAGACGTCCCGCTGCTGAACTTCTTCTTCAAGAGCCAGGAAACGACCAAGGAACAGGCCAGCCTTGTTTTCATCGTGACCCCTACTTCTTACGACCCGACAAGCCGGAGTTCCACCGGGCGCCTTTCGAACAAGATTCAGAACAATCTGAATCTGACCCGCGACCACGATTGGGTCGACCCGACCAACCCGGGCCCTGCCCACAAGGCGAACTTCCGCCGGGGAATCCGTGGACTGAAACCCGAGGAAGCCCCCTACTACCCGACCGAGCAGGAGCTTCAGGGAACGACCACCACTCCGATGAGCACTTCGAAGAACAGCCCTGCTCCTGTCAGCACTTCCACCTACTCGGACGACAAGCCCCGCTTCAGCCGCGCTCGCCGCCGCTGAAAGGCCCATCCCAAGAACTCCATGAGTAGCTCGATACCATTCGCGGCCGAAGCCAACGCCCCCAAGTCAGGGGACGAGATCGATGCATGCCTTCAGGAATGCCTTGAGAAAACCATCAAGGCATACACCGCATCAGGTCTGGCTACGACCGAGGAAATCGAGCGACTCAGGGTTCGCTTCAAGCAGAAGGTAGAGGCGGATCAACCTGCTGACCTCGTCGAAATCCTCGCCCGACTTCAGGGTACGGAAGAGGAGCGCATGGGGATTGAGGTCGCTCGCATTTCGCACGGCATCGCCAGCGTGATCACTCCTTCCCCCCCTCTGATTCCCTTCGCGGGCAAACTGATCGCCCCATCCGCCTTTTACGAAGCCTACACCCAGTTGCACGAACTCTCCAAGGCGCTGCTCTCACCGGTGATCTTCGCTGAAGACACGGACGCCATCGGCACGGGTGGGCTGAATCCCATCGCGTCGCTCATCATGTCGGACCGGATTCTCCAAGCGGTCAATCGCCGCTTCGCCATCCGACCCTTC
Organism: Haloferula rosea; assembly: GCF_016595525.1. Classification (GTDB taxonomy): domain Bacteria; phylum Verrucomicrobiota; class Verrucomicrobiia; order Verrucomicrobiales; family Akkermansiaceae; genus Haloferula; species Haloferula rosea. Next base: position 111,852 of record NZ_JAENII010000005.1, on the reverse strand, counting down.
GTCACCGCGGTTCGACTCGACTACGAGAGCTGGAACTTCCTTGGCCGCAAACACTACGGACTATGATCGACTTTGATGGCATGACCTTCAACGACATGATCAGCGGCCGCATCATGCAGGCGCTGGCAAGTCACGATCCACAATACGGTGAACTTCCCCACGATCAGGTCGGAAACCGGGTAACCCGCAACTGCTTCATGGCGGCGGTCGCCCAAATCAACGGCCTTCCCTTCTTTCCGAAGGTCGCTGAGTTCTGTGATGCATCACTGCACACCTATTGCGACCCGACCGCCCTGACACGCGGCTTCTTCAGCCCGATTTGCACTTCCGGTGACAAACTCATTGTTGCCATCGCGAATCCTTGGAGCCCACTCGCCGACGAATACCTCGCTCCGCGTTTTCCCGACCTTGAGATCGTCAAAATCGTCACGCTGGCGTCCGAAATCAGCCGCGCCATCGAATCGGTCGCGTCGAACTCAGGCCCCAGCCGATCCGACCTCGAAGCCATCGACGTTGAGGACAACGACGTTGAGGACAACGAGGACGAGATCCGGGACTTCGACGTCACCACCGACTACTCCGAGCCGATGGCGCAGTTGGTCGCCACCATCATGGCGGACGCCGTCAAGACCCGGGCTTCGGACATCCACTTCAAGGTCGAGAAGGAAGTGTTCTACTACACCTTCCGGGTCGATGGCGACCTGCAGCAGAAGGTCGAGATCCCGATGAAGCTGAAGGACCGGCTCGACGCCTTCCTTCTCAACCTCATGAAGCTGCCGACCGAGATCCGGAATACCACACCGGGCATCTCCGGACGTTTCACGATCTCCTATTTCCACCGGCCGATCGATATCCGTTTCGAACGCCACCGGACCTACCGCGGCTACCACGTCACCATGCGTCTCCTCGACAAGGGGCACATCAACGTGACGCTTGGCAAGGGCACCCTCGCCTTCGACGAAGAGACCCTATTCGAACTCTACAAGGTCATGAAGGTTCCCGCGGGGATCATCGTGATGAGTGGTCCCACCGGTTCGGGCAAGTCGACGACCCTGAACGCCATTCTTCGTGAACTCAATCGCCCGGAGGTCAACATCCTCACCCTCGAGAACCCGGTGGAGGATGAGGTGGCCGGAATCACCCACTGCGACTTGAAGAGCGCGGCTGAGTTCAAGCCGATGATCAGCTCGTTCATGCGGAGTGACCCCGATATCATCCTCATGGGTGAGGTGCGGGACATCGAATCCGCCGAACTCGCCATTGAAGCGGCGGTTACCGGTCACAAGGTCCTCACCACGATCCACACCCCGCGGGCTTCCCAGATCATCGAACGTTTCGAGCAGTTGGGAATCGAACGCTGGAAGATCGCTCAAACACTCAAGGCGGCGTGCGCCCAGCGTTTGATCAAAGTGCTCTGCCCCTACTGCAAGGAGCAGCAGAGCGGTGTCAGCGAGAAAGACCGCCGCGTCTTCTGCCTCGACGAAAGTTGGTCGACCATCCCCGTTTTCACTGCCGCCCAGGAAGGGTGCGCGGAGTGCCGGAACACCGGCTACAGCGGACGTACGGCGATTCTCGAGATCATCCCGATCACACCCAAGGTTTCCGACCAGTTGTCGAAGGGCGAAATCTCACCTTATGAGCTGGAAGTGAAGATCCAGGAAGAAGGAGTCCTGCCCAATCTCCGGAAGAGCGGCCTCCGCCTGCTCAAGGAAGGAAAGACCGACCTCGCCGCGGTCTCCAAGGTAATCGACATGACCTACTCAGATGACTAGCGCCACTGCCACCGCCAAACCAAGCTCCCCTGCTGCCAAGTCCCTCGCCCAAAAAGGGAAAGGAAAGGATGCGCCCAAGCAGTTCACCCTCTTTGGAGTTGGGAAGACCAAGCAGTTCAAGAAGAAGGAACTGATTGGAGTTTTCCGTGGTCTTGGCTCAATGCTCCGCGCTCAGATCAACACCGCCGACGCACTCAAGTACTACAGCCAAGGACTCCCGAACAAGGTGATGGTCGATACCCTGACCCAGATTCGGGAAGATATCGCTTCGGGTATCAATGTCCACGAGGCATTCCGTAGAACCGGACGGTTCAACGACATGGTCATCGGCCTGATCCAGGCGGGCTCCGATGCAGGACAGTTGCACCAGGCATTCGGCGCGCTTGCCGGCAGATTCACCAGCGAGCTCTACTTCACGAAAGCAATGCGCAAGGCCACCATGATGCCTGCGGTCGTCATCTCGGTCCTGACCGGCGCATTCATTGTCTCCCAAGTCAAGATCGTGCCCCAGGTGGAAGACATGCTCGGATCGGTCAATCAGGAACCGGACGGACTCACCGCCATTTCTTTCGCAGTCTCCCACACGACCCAGAAGATCTGGCCTGTTGTTGTGGCCATCATCCTCGGATTGATTGTCGTGATCTGGCAGTCCTCGAAGATCCGCAACATGATCCTTGGCCTCGCCATGTCGAAATGGCGGCTCCTGCGCCTCCTGATCATGAGCCTCCGGCAAATGACCTTCCTCTCCACCATCAAACTCCTCCACTCGAACGGAATCAACCTGGCAAAATCGATCCGGGTTTCGGCCAATAGCGTGAAAGGCACGCCGTTCTACAAGGAACTCCGCGATGCGGCGGACAAGTACGAGAACTCCGGTGTCCCGCTCTCGACCGCATTCTCGAAATACACCTCGGTCGACACCCAGGTGGTCCACATGATGTCGATCGGTGAAAAGTCGGCCTCCTTGGACAGCCAGTTGGAAATGCTCACCACCATGTATGAGGAGGACGCGGAGACCCACATGGCCACCTTTACGGCCACCGTCAATTTCTTGGTGCTGCTGATCGCTGTCGGTCTGATTGCCGCCGTCTTCATCGGCACATTCCTTCCAATCTTCCTCATGGGTCCGAAGATGATGAACGCCGGAGTCTGACCCACTCCCCCTCCAAACCAAACCGCCGTCATGCAACTCACACGCTTCGATCGTTGGCTGCGCGAGAAGTTCGTGCATGAAACCCACATCTACTCCCTTCGCCCGCCGGAGTTCATTCCGACCGGCATTCAGGCGGAAGACCTGCCCGAAAAACCCGGCACCCGATTCCGCCACCGCTATGTGGCGCGGGACACCAAATCGGCCATGGCGGTCATCGACAGTCTCAAGGAACATAACCAGATGTTCACGACCCGAGTCGTCGACCGCAAAGCTTGGTATGTCCGCTATCTGGCGCCGGAAGGCAAATCCGTGACCTGGTGGTGCGCTTGGTTGGTTCTCTTCATCATTGGGGCATTCACGGTTGGCACAGCACTCCGATCACTGTGGCTGAACCCCACATTTCGCGAGAACTTCGACGATGCAATTCGGGTTCTTCAAGGCTAATTCCTTAAGATTTCCTGCTTTTAAGGTTCTATAAATCAAACTAGTATTCCACCTGTCCATGAATTTGCCCCGCCAAAGTTCCCAATGCCGTCCCCCAGGCTTCACGCTTGTTGAGATGTCCTTGGTGATCTTCCTGCTCGTCGCGTTGATGACCACGGGGCTCTACTTCTCGACCGCCGTCGGCGACTGGAAACTCGGGCGATCCGCATCCGAAACACTCCGTTCGGTCTATGTCGCCCAACGCACCTATCTGGCCGACCATCCGACTACTCCGGTCACTTCCCTGACGGAATCCGATCTCCGCCCCTATCTCCCCAACAACGCTTCGACCTTCCCCAAAGTGGCCGGTCTCGACGGCGTCGAACGGTCGATCAACGTCAAAGTCTCCCCCCCAGTCATTCTCAATGGTAGCAACGGGATCTATGATCCTTCCGGCAACCCGAACGATTCACTCTGGGACGTGGGCGAATGAAGGCACTCTTGGTCACAGTTCTGATCGGCAGCCTTGTATCACTCGATGCATTGGCGGCCGAGTTCCGCCACATCGGGGATTTCATCATCCGCTCCAGAGTGAAGGTGTCCGCGGGACAAACCATCCCGACGACGATCAAGCCCCTGCGCCTGAGTGCGTTCACAGACGGCATCAGCGTCCGAATCTCTACGGAAGGCGTCGTAGATCAGGCCAGCGAATATCAGATCTACCGGTCCGACGGCATCGGCCGCCAGAGGAGCTCCGGAGGGGCGCTTGAAGTGGTACCCGGCGTTCAGGCCACATCAAAAAAGGGAGGCGTGTTCCGCCAACTCCGTCTGACTGCTGACACTCTGACCATCACCACCTTTCCCGGGGTTTCCAATCAAACCATCATCACCTACGCGGTGGTTGCCCCTCCACCCAAGGCAGTCCCGGCGCCGAAGCCAACAGAACCGGATCCAACGGCCAAACTGGCACCCTGAACCACTCATGCGTCCTCTGCCTACCAATCCCGAACCTCTGCAGACTTCCCGCCCCGAAGGGAAGCGGATCGGTTCGGCCCGCACACTCGAACTCGGACCGACCGCACCCGCGACCAATCAGCGCAGAAACTCCTGCGCCAGTCAGAAAGCCTATCCCTGGCTACTTCTCACCAGCACGGCCATGGCTGCCGTCTTCTGTGGACTCTACATCACGAAGCCGGTCATTCAGGCCGCTCCGCTTCCTCCGATTGGATTCGCCGTGGAGCCCCAACAACCGGCAGCCAAAGAAGCGGACGCCCCCGAGAAGATCGCCGCAGTACCGGCGGACACGTTGCCAGGTGATTCCATCAATCGCCCCGCCGCCGTCGAACCTCAGGCCCTAACCACCTCAAGCGTCTCAGGATTCGAGGAAACCAACCTGCGTATCCAACACGTTCTGGGTGCCACGGGACCGGCGGGAGAAGATCTCGGAAGAATCACGCTTGAAGTCCCCGTGCTCTACCAAAGTGGAGGTATCCGCTGGACCCGTGAAGACGTCTCCAAGGCGCGCTCACTGCTTGCCCGGATCGATGAATACCAACTCAAGTCACGGGAGCTTCGCGACGAAGCCGTCCACCTGATCTCCGAGTGGGACGCCCTCATCATCAAGTCCATTCCTGAGTCCACCCTGCGTGCGGATAGCCCGACCCTCCCCGAGAATCAGGGAGTCGGAACCGCCACCAACGCCCCGCTCAAGTCCACCGAAGCCATCGAGATCGACGCCCGATGAAATCGCTTTTCCCATACATCATCCTCGCCGGCGCACTGAGCGCTCAAGACATCGCTCCCAAGGATGCCGAGCGTGATCCGGTACTCAGCGCCCTCCTCGAGGACAGCGAGTTCATCGAGGTCGAGGACGTCCAGCTGGACACCGCGGAAGCGGAACCGGTTCTGGTGACCGGTCAGGCACCCGAAGATGCCGAAGTGGTCGAAACGAATGCCACGGCAGAGACGGACCCGGAGGAATCCAAAGGAGTTCGGGTGGAGGTCGAGGGAGGTTCCACCACCTCCACCTTCAAAGCAGAGCAGATCCGACTCGTTGCCCCATTCCCCGCCAAACCTCTGACTTCGCCACCATCCGGCTGGGAACTCGAACACCCCAAGGATGCCCCTCCGCTCTCCGAGAAGGTCCTCCTCGCCAACGGCAGTGAACTCGTTTTGTCCATCCGGCCCCATGTGCTCGTGCCCGCAGCGGATGGCTCAAGCATCTTTGCCCTCTCGGAACCTGGTTTCGACGCAGCGGAAGGCTACGCTCAGACCCAAACGATCGGAGCGGTCCTTGCTGACTCGATTCACCAACTCGACGAACAGAGCCGCCGACTCGGTTCTGCATCCCGTCGCCTTTCCGAGCTTCTCGATTCGCTTCCCCACCACGTCCCAACCGATTCAGCGTCCACCACACCCGACCCATGAAACCTGCCATCGTACCGATCGTCTGTGGGGCTGCCCTTGCCATCATGGCGGGCGCCGCAACCACTCATTTTGCTTCTGTCCAGCAGATCATCCAGCTGGCTGGAAACCCGACTCCTGCATCCATCGCCCCTCTTGCCCAGCCAGGCGATACGGAGGCGATGATCGCCCGACTGCAGCAGGAGAACCAATCACTTCAGGGAACCCTGGCAAACTCCCGGGCGATCCTCTCGGCAAGCACACAAGGTCAGCATGCTCCTCAAGCCGCACCGACGACCAAGACCGAACAGCTTCTCGCCGAACTCGTGTCGATGAACCGCGAGCTTCGCAATCAGGTGGCTGAGACCAACCGCGATTTGATGGAGCTCCAGTTCCGTGTCGACACCCATTCGGAGCAGTTCCGACCACTCAATGTGACCGAGCAGTCCTACAGTGACCCACTCGGACCACCCGAGTATGACACGTCCATTGGAGTGCTTCCTCCGATGGACATGCAATAGGCAGATCCAAACACGGGCTCCGACAATTTCAGCTTCATTGGCAGCCTGACCAGGCACGCTGGCGCCCGCGATCCACCGGGATTGTCCCTTGAAAGGAACGACCGACTCACGTGGATCCAGAGCGCGTGGGACAAGGTTCTTCCAATCCCGGACGGGATGCAGGAAGGTCCTCGGCCATGAACGACATCGAGGCCATCCACAAGACCCTCCTCGGCTTCCCGGAGACCACGGAAGAAACACCGTTCGGCCCCGAAGTGCTCGTCTACAAGGTCGCAGGGAAAATGTTCGCGACCATGAGCCCTGATGAATTCCCCGTCCGCATGAACCTGAAATGTGATCCAGAGAGAGCGGTGGAGCTCCGCGATGAGCATCCGGCCATTCTCCCGGGCTATCACATGAACAAGAAGCACTGGAACACCCTCGTCCTTGATGGAACACTGCCCGATACCCTGGTGAGCGAGCTCATTGGACACTCCTTCGATTGCGTCTTCCGGGAACTCCCCGCCCGCACCAGAAACAGGCTCAAACCGGACGAATGATTGACGAATCGATCCAATCAATCCTCTCCTGGAAACCGCCCCCACTTTATGAGTTGCCATGCCATGGGACACCGCGCAAAAGCGCGACCCATGAACTCATCCGATTCGCACCTGCGACCCTTGTTTGAACCAGCACCCCCAACCGGGCGATGATGACGAATACTCGGGCGGACAAGGCTTGCCGCAGTATGCCTTCCATGCTCAGCGAGGGCATCGACTTCGCGCGTCTTGATCAGGCCCAATCCCGGTTCACCGAAGCCTCGAAGTCGTTCCTCGGATACCCCACCAACCTCAAGTTTGACTATTCCGACCTCGCTCCGTTCCTCGCATTCGCACTCAACAACGTCGGCGACCCCTTTCAAAGCAGCCACACCCAACTGAACACGCTCGATTTCGAACGTGAAGTCATCGACGCCTTCGCTTGGATGACCGGAGCCGATGAAGACGACTACTGGGGTTACGTGACGTCCGGAGGCACGGAAGGCAACATGTATGGTCTCTACCTTGCCCGGGAACTCCACCCCGAGGGAATGGTATATTTCTCCGAGCACACCCACTACAGCGTCCCGAAGATCCTCCGCCTGCAACATACGCCGAGCATCATGCTCAAGGCGCAGAACAATGGTGAGATGGACTACGACGACCTGCGGGAATCCCTCAAGATCAACCGGCACCGGCCACCGATCATCTTCGCGAATATCGGCACCACCATGACCGGGGCGATCGACAACCTCGACCGCATTCAGGACATCCTCAAGGATCTCGCCATCCCACGAAGCTACATCCACGCCGACGCGGCACTTCATGGCATGGGTCTCGCCTTCATGGAGAATCCTCCACCGTGGAACTTCAAGGCAGGCATCGACAGTATTTCAGTCAGCGGCCACAAGTGGCTTGGCTGCCCGCTTCCATGCGGAATGGCGATGGCACGGCGCCAACATGTCGACCGCATTGCAAGGGCCGTCGAATACGTCGGAGTGAACGACACCACCATCACGGGCTCGCGAAATGCCCATGCCCCACTGATGTTGTGGTATGCCCTGCGCAAACTGGGTGAGCCCGGCCTCCGGGCCACGGTCACCGCAAGCCTGCGGATATCCGACTACGCCATCGCCGCATTCAAAGCCCGGGGAGTCTCGGCATGGCGCAATGAGAACTCCCCCATTGTCGTGTTTCCCCGCCCCTCCCACGACCTCATCAAGCGATGGTCGCTGGCTCCGGACCGCGAAATCGCCCACATTGTCTGCCTCGCCCACGTCGAAGAACAAACCATCGATCGGTTTGTAACCGACTACTGTGCTGACATGAATCGCAACCATTCCTGATCCCATGAAAAAAATCATGCTCCCCCTCGCCAACCAGCCCGGACAGTTGGCCGTTCTCACCAGACTGTTAGGCGATGGCGGTGTCGACATTCGTTCACTCGATGCCGATCAGGCGGAAGGCCAGGACTTCGGGATCATCCGGATCGTGGTCGATCGCTATGACGAAGCACTGCAACTTCTCCGTGACGCAGGCTACGCTCCGGTCACCGAGGATGCGTTGCTGATCCGCGCCCCGGATGAACCCGGATCGCTCGCCCGCGTCGCCGCCCGGTTCTCGGATGCAGGCATCAACGTGAAGAGCCTGCATATCCTCCACCGACAAGAGGGTGAGTCCCTTGTCAGCCTCGTGACGGATGACAACGAACTAGCCCGCGATACCGTGGCAGACCTGCTTGTCGATCAGCACCCCTGATTCATCGAACGCCATGGGATGCCTCCACACCTCCATCCGCGGCCCGGTCCTGACCGTGGTCGGACTCCTCGCCTGCCCCTTGTGGTCGGAAGACACCTCTCCTCAAACCCGGCCTGACCGGGAAACTCGTGGAGCAAGTGCCTTCCACCTCCAGATCATCCACCAAGAACCACTCGACGGCGAGTTGATGGATTTCCTCCCAAAGCTATCCAAGGAAATCACGACCCGCCCACCGTCTGCGAACCTGACCATCGAAATGGTCGATCTCAGCAGTTCGGATTCCCAAGACCCATCGGCCATCCCGCACATCGGCCAGGTCCGATTCTGGCCTGCGGCGATGCTTCACCCGCCCGCCAGCTGGGACGGAGCCACACCTTGGGTCTTTGGAGCAAGCAAGGGCACGGTCGAGCGGATCATGCACTCCCCCGTCCGCCAGAGGATTTCCGATGAACTGATGAGAGGAGCCCCGGCCGTATGGTGTCTTGTCGAATCCGGAGACAACACGGCGGACGCACAGGCGCTCGAATTGCTGCAGGCCTCCATGGACAAGGTCAACGCTGCACGCACAGAGGCAGGCGAGTCATCAGAATTCCTGATCGAGCGCGTGCGACGTGACGACCCAGCGGAGACGACATTCCTCAAGATCCTGATGGGGCCTGACCGACGCCCCATTACGGGCCCCCTTTTCGTACCTGTCTTCGGCCACGGCCGGACGACCGGGCCGCTGCCCGCTTCTGTCACGACCCACGAACGACTTCGCACTGCCTGCGATGCCTTGGTCGACTCCACCCAGGAAACGAAAGCCTACGACTTGCTCTTCGCCACGAACTGGGATGCACCAGAAGAGAAAAAACCCGATAGCTCATCATCACTTTCCGAGGAGGCACCAAGCCAAACGGAAACTCCATCACCTCCCCAAGCCGCCGGTCCGTCCGTTTCACGGGGCTGGATTGCCGCGCTGGTCGGTGGTGGCATCCTGCTGCTCGGCGTCCTGTCGATCGCCAGCCTGAAATTCAGATCCTGAAGACCGGCACCGGCTGTTAGCGGGGCAGGAGTTCCACCGATGCGCGCGGAACCCACGCATGACTCCCGTCGGGAAGAATCGCTTCGACCCAATCACCACGCCGTCCGCCACGCCGGAACTCCAAACCTTGATGAAGGGCGGTTTCGTAGGCTGGTTGATATCCATACCCTGGACCCTTCCTTCCCTGAACCTCCTCGACCACGATCACTCCATCCTCCTGATCGAGAATGACCATTGTTAGAAGAGAGCTGCCGAAAACACCAAGGAGTGACCACAAGATCACTCCGGCAACCTTGATGCCTTTCCAGCGAAAGCGAAGTCGCACCAGCAGAAGTAGCCACAGGCACACCCACAGCAGCGCCACGGTGGCAAGCTGCCATCTCAGGGGCCAGGACAGCGGCCAGCGCAACCATCCCGGCGCCGGCGCCGGCGGGACCACGTCCACACACAGCGCCCTCGCAGCCGCCAGGCTCTCCTGCAGTTCCTCGTCGAAGGGTCGATGAATCCCGGCCCTCCGGTAGGCGGCAATCGCACGTCCGACCTCCCCCGCCTTGAACCACGCGTTTCCCGCGTTGGTCCATGCCAATCCCTCAAGCCGATGGCCATTCGCACATTGCTCAAAGGCCAGCGCCGCCTGGACAAAAACAGGCCGGGCATCGCCGTCCACCGGCATCTCAATCGCCTGACCAAACAACTTTTCCGCATCATCCCAATCCCCACCATGAACCTGACCAAGGCCGCCTACCGCGAGAAAAAAGAGGAGCCCGACGAGCAACTGACGCTGCACCCGTGAAGCCAGGGAAACCCAATCCCGTTCACGCATCGGAGCATCATCCGAACCGCCGTAGCGCTTCAGGTCCGCTTCTTCAAAGGCCGACGAAACATCAGCCACCAAATCTTCATCCGCGCCTCCGCCTCGCAGCACCCCGACCACTTCGTCTCCCGTCATCGCCTCGCCATCCCGGTCGAGAAGTTCGGCGACATACTCACGGAACATATCCAGACCGGGCCGCTTCCGGAACTTCCGCAAGGCCGCAACCCGGCGGGCATGAGCCGGATCGAGCGATCGCCTTCTCCACTCGATGACCCGGGGGCGTAAAAGGAGGAAAAGCAGAGGCCCGAACAACACCCAAAGCCAGAAGCCACCGACCAGGATGGAAATCAACGTATCGAATAGCTCGTTCATCAATCCTGATCGCTTGTTCGCCCAGACCCCGCCGGATTCGGCGACCAGCACATTGGCCGCCCCCGGAATCGAACGCACATCAAAATGCGCCCCGTTCTCGCCGGAACGGATCGTCACTGGAATCGGATCGGTATTCAACAACCGATAGCGACCCGACTGCGGATCAAAGACCTGGAACTCCAGTGGAGGCACCGCCTTCACCGCTGTGGTGAGAGCCCGGAAGCGGGTCGTGAACTCGCGACCATCCACCTGCCATCTCGTGGCGGTATCAGGACTCACCCAGAAATGGTTTCGCAGACCGCGCTGACTTCCGAAGGAAGGGATCTCCAACAAAGCTCCGTCCACATCCGAGAACACCCGCACCCGAAGGCTCATCACCTGACCCACTTCGGCCGCCGTGGGCTGGACCTCAGTCTCGATACGCACCGGTTCAAACAAGCCACTGAAGCTTTCCAAGCGCCCTTCCTCAGGGAGCGGCAGCACCTTGATCTCGTGAGCCTCTGAGCGACAGTAGATGCGCTCGTAGCGCACATCGTCACCGGGAAGTTCAAACAGGCTGTTGTTGAAGTAAGAAGCGTAGTTGGTGAAATCCGACCACTTCTCGAGCACCCTCGCACATTCAAGTTTCGCCGGCTCCAAACTCAGGGTTCCGGACTCAGAAAAGCGCAGGTAGAGGGAAAACCGAATCACACCCACGGATCGCTCCGACCCACCCGACTCATCCCCGACAGGTGCTTTCCTGGCGATCACGCGTCGTCCACCGACCGGCAGGCCGATCTGCTCGTCATCCGGATAAGTTGGCCGGGGGACCACGACTTCAATCCGCGGATCATTGAAGAAGGATGGATGCAAGCGAAGCCCCCGCAGCGCCCCGAGCCGGAGGTCGCTCCGCCATTCGATGTCCACGCGCAGCGGTTGACCGACATAGATCTCGCGACACTCGGGATTCAGGCTGAGTGACATCTCGTCGGTTTCAACCGGTTCGGAGATGGCAATCTGCTTCTGGGGTGACTGCACCACTTCCTCACCCATCAGGAACGGGATCGAAGGGATGGTCAGCAAGCCGACCCGCCGTGGCACCCAGAGCATGTTCACCCGGTAGGCGCCCGAATCATCACCCGGGGAGTCCACCACCACATCCACCAGCTGGAAATCCCCACCCTCATCCGGCCACTCGACTTCGGGCTCCTCCTTGCCCGGGAGCTGGAACGAGGTCTCCACCGTTTCCCCCACAAACCAGCTCTTGCCGAGCACCTTCATGACCGGTTCGACAGGCTCCACGTCCGCAAAGGCGTGGCAGATCAGGAAAGCAACCATGCAGAGAACCCTCATCACCAATCTCTTTTCACCTCCCCGGCATTCGCCTTCGCCCGCTGCTGCTGACGAAACTGCTGATTTCCAATCTCCTCCTTCAGAATCTCCTCCGCACTCAAGTTCGGAAGAGGAAGCGGCTGGGTCGAGTTCCCCGCACTGAAGTCCCCGTCCATCGCCATCGAGCTTGGATCACCTTCGCCTTCGGCCGACTCATCCCAGTCTTCGTAGTCGCCCTCGTCCTCATACTCTCCATCCTCGGACTCATCCGAGCTGCTGTTGGCGAGCAGCGAAAGCACTTCCTCGATCAGTTCAATGCACCTTCGTTGCAAAGGTTGGGTCGCCGGCCAGGCTTCCCATGCCCGGAGCCCGTCCTCGACGGTCAGCTGAGCGTTCACCGCCTGCGACATGAGCTTCACCGGTTGTACGAGCACCCCGGGAGCTCCGGGAACCGCCAGCTGGATTTCCAGTTCCTTGAGCTCATTGGAGATCGATTCCGCCTCGATGCGCAAATTTTTCTGCCGCAAGCTGGCCTGGCGCGCACGGTCCACTGCATCAGCGGGCACCGGTGCCGCGGCCGCATTTCCCCTCCCCCTCGCCGGGGGCCCTTGGGCCCGTGTATCGGCCAGCAAGTTCTGCTGCCCTTCCAGCAGCTTCTCAAGTCGTTCGATCAATGCTGCCAGCGCCTCCTGGATCTCTTGATCCTGTCGTTCCTCCTCGGCGACCTCGGCTTCGATCCCCGCCACCAGCACCGCGGCCTCATCCAAGCGCATGGCCGCCCGCTGCAGCCCCGGGTCCAACCGAATGGCATCAAGGAAATCTCCCTGCACCTGCCGCGCCATCTCCAACCGCTGCCGCGCTGGCAAGCCGGCGTCCTTCTCAAGCTGCAGCGTCAGCGCCAAGGCCCGGTTGAATGCAAGCACGCCAAGCTGTCTCGGAGTCAGTCCATCCTGAGCCGCCAGTTCTCCGAGGATCGGAACCGCCTCGCCCGGTCGCCCGAGATCCATGAGCCGGACCGCTTCGGAAAACTCTCCTGGAACGGCTTCATCCCCTCGGACCTGCGGAGTGGAAAGCAGAAGTGCGGCCATGCCTCCGACCAACGCACCCCGGCCCCGCCATTCAGGCAGGAGCAGCAGGATCAATCCGATCGGCATGAGCCAGTAGGCGCCCTCTCGGTAAACCACGAAATCATCATCTCCGATCCGACCTTCGGTCGGTTTCCCTTCACTGAAACCACGATACACATCACCCAGATGAAACGGCGAAGTGCCGGCCCCGAAATACTGCCCACCTCGTACCAACCCGCACAATTGACGAAGCGACTCATCCTCCAGCTTCGTCCTCACCACCTCACCCTCATGTTCGAGATAAGCGGCTTTTCCCTCATCATCCAGCACAGGAATCCTGGCTGCCACGTCCGCGTCGCCCAGACCCACGACCAGCAGCTCGACCCCATGCTGGTTCAGCAGCTCAGCGACCTTGTCCATTCCCGGTCCATGGTCACCTCCGTCGGTCAGCACGATCATGTCCTGAAAACCCCGGCGTTCATCACTGAACACCTGATCGACCACCTTCTCCACCGCAGACTGGAGAAAGCTTCCACCGAAGTCGACCGACCTCGGTTGAGCCTGATCAACCATGAAGCGAACGAACTTCGAGTCCCTCGTCAGAGGACAAGCGATGTTCGAGCTGCCGGCGTATACCACCAACCCCGCTCGCTCGGAGTCGAGCGAGGCAAGGCAATCGCGGATGCCCTGCTTGGCGCTCTCAAGGCGGGATGGATGCACATCCTCCGCCAACATGCTCCGCGACACATCCAGCACGAACACGACGTCACGCCCGGCGGTCGAGACCGACTGACGAACCGGAGCGTAACCGGGCCTTGCCAGTGCCAGCACCAGGCAAACCATGGCCAGCCCGCGCAAGCGTGCGGAGATCGCCGAACCAGCGACCGGACCCGCCCCCAGAGCAGAGCGAACCGCCTCCTTCTCGACGGAAGAGCGTCGCTCAAGCAAATACAGCGGAACCAACCCCACCAGAAGGAGGAGCATCCATGGCCACTGGAAAACGAAGTACGACATGTTCAGGGGACGATTCTCAGCCAGGTGGTCTCCACCACGATCAAGACGACGAACGAAGCCAGCGCCACGGAAAGAGGAAGCCAGAACCACTCGGCCACGATCTGATGGGTTCGTGTTTCAATGCGGGTGGTTTCAAGCTCGTCGATCTCCTCATAAACCGACAACAGGGACTCATAGTCGCCGGCCTGGCGGAACAAACCACCCGTTTCCTCGCTGATCCGCTCAAGCACCTGCTCCGCGGCCGTGAGTTCAGGGGCCATCCCACCTTCGGTCGCCTCGTCCTGACCGAGACTGATCACATAGACCCGACATCCCCACTCCTTGGCCAAAGCCGCGGACTCCAATGGAAGATGATGGCCCGAATTGTTCTCACCGTCGGTGAGCAGCACGATAACGCGGCTCTTGAGTTCGCCACCGAGCGACGTGGAATCATCGGCTTCCAGTTCATCCAGGCGTTTCAGTCGGGCCGCTGCCAGAGCCAGGGCATCCCCGTATGCCGTGCCATCCTCATTCGGGCGGTCCTGGATCTCGAGGTCGCGGATGATTTGCACCAGTGCCGAGTGCCCGGATGTCAGCGGACTTCGGGTATCCGGGTAGCGGGCGAAGGTGATCAATCCAATCAAGTCGTGGGGCCGCCCACCGAGCCGATCACCGTCTCCGGCCACGAAGCGTTCCACGATCTCCTTGGCGACCTCCATGCGGGTCATCCGCTCACCATCAGGCCGATCGACCCGGAAATCCATGCTACTGGAAATGTCGACCAACAACTCGATGGCGATCCCCTCCGTCGACTCGAAACTCCGGGTGCTCCCTGCCTGGGGCCGGGCGATCGCCACCACCAACATGGAGAAGCCCACCAACTTGAGCACCGTGAGAAGCGGAAGAAATCGGGCTCGCCCCTCGCCCAGCCCGGGCCAGAGGTCGGTGGACGCCAAGGTGATCGACTGGTGGCTTCGTTTGCGCAGCAGCAGCCAGCCGATCACGGGGATCAACACCAGCACCCAAGGTTGGTTCAAGCTCATCGAGCCACCTCCTTGTCGAGTTGGCCGAGCAGGCTTTCCACATCCAGACTGCGGGCATACGCCGCCTTCTCCAATGCCTGCCGCAAAGACGGCGAACAGCTCTCCCCATGGCGTAGGAGATACCCCTGCAACTCACTCCGCGTCACCTCACCACGACGGACCTTGCTCACGAAATCCACCTCGGATGCTGCCGAAGCCACTTCATCCACTCCGCTCCCTTCCGGCCTTTTCTTCAGCCACCAGAAACCGACCGCAAGGACAAGACCTACTAGCCCGACAATGATTGCCCACCGAGGCACCGTGGACTCGGACTCCTCATCCGGCCAAGCCTCGGGCTCGTTGCTGGTGGCAGCGATCGGAAAGGGCAAAACCACCAAGGAAACATCCTGCAAAGCCACGGACCGGGAGTCTTTCCCGTCCTCGGTACGGACCGCCACCCCCTTGAGATCCACCTTCCCCGATCGCACGGCCTGCAACACCCACCGTTCCCCGCTCACATAAAGATCGTCTTCGTTCTTTCTGACCGGGATCTCCTCGCGAGCGACCAGTCTCAGCATCGCATGCCTCGGCACGCTCCACTCCACCTTCTCGGGAACATCGCCGGTCTGGGTCAACTCGAGCACCACCAGCCCCCCCGGCTTCGTCTCCTCCGTGTCGAAGGCGGCATCAAAGCGCGCCCCCAAGGACTCTGGACAGGCCAGAGTGAGAAGCACGGAAGCCAGCAGACCCAGCGCCTTCATCACCCGCCGGTTTCCTCCGCGACCCTCCTTTGCCGCGAATGGAAAAAGTCCAAGAGCGCCGAAACCGCATCCTCGCCGACCGCTGTCTCGAGCAGGTCCACGCCTCGGGCCATCAACTGTTCCTGTAGTATTTCCCTCCGCGGTGCCCCGGCACGGCCTGCATGCATCGCACGGAAATCGACCACCCGCTCCCGACCGTCCTCAGCATCCCTGATCCGGACCAGACCCCGCCGTGGCGGATCGATTTCATGAGGGTCGAGCACATTGACCGCCACCAGATCATGCTGCCATGCCAGCACCTGAAGGTCATCGAGGTAATCATCGGCCAGAAAGTCCGAAATCACGAACGCCACCGACGGTTTCCCCGCCAGCTGCCCGAGCGTACTCAGCGCCAATCCAAGGTTCGTCCCCTGCCCCTTGGCTTCCACCGTAAGCAGGGCTTCCATGATCCGCCGCGCATGAAGGCGCCCCTTCGCAGGCCGGATGATCTGCTCGATCCGGTCGCTGAAAAGCACCAGTCCCACCCGGTCGTGGTTTCCCACCGCCGACAGGGCGATCATCGATGCGAGTTCTGCAATCATCTCCCGCTTCGCCCCGCCCGCCGTGCTGATGACCGATGCCGAAATATCCACCAACAGGTGGAAGCACTGCTCACGCTCCTCGATGAAGCGCTTCACATGAGGCACCCCGGTCCGCGCAGTGACCTTCCAGTCCATGCTGCGAACGTCATCTCCGGGTTCATAAACCCGGACATCCTCAAACTCGATCCCCTTCCCCTTGAACACCGAGCGATAGGCACCGGCCAGGAAGTGTTCGACCGGACGCCGACACCGCCACTCCAACCGGTCCAACCGCTGATCGATATCATCCATCACTCAATGGGCACTTTGCCGAGAATCTGCTGGATCAATGCATCCGAGCCGAGGCCTTCCGCTTCTGCCCGATAGGAGATTGCCAGACGGTGACGGAGAATGTCCGGAGCCACCGACTTCACGTCCTGCGGCGTCACGTAGTCGCGCCGCCTCAGCATCGCCTCTCCCCGCGCCGCCAGCGAAAGGTAGATCGTCGCACGTGGCGACGCCCCGAAACGGACATAGCGGTCGATCTCCAGTCCGTAGTTCGACGGATTCCGCGTCGCATCGACCAATCGGAGAATGTAGCGCTCCACCGCTTCATCGATGTAGATCTCGTCCAGCAGGGCACGCATCTCCACCACCTCGTCGAGGTTCACCATCGGCTCGACGTCCAGCACCGGTTTGGAACGGGCCATCCGCCGCATGACTTCGTGTTCTTCATCCATCGTCGGGTAACCGACCTTCAGCTTGAACATGAACCGGTCGACCTGCGCTTCCGGCAATGCATAGGTGCCTTCCTGCTCGATCGGGTTCTGCGTCGCCAGAACGAGAAACGGATGAGGTAACGGAAAGGTCTCCTTCCCTAGTGTGACCTGCTTCTCCTGCATCGCCTCGAGCAGCGAACTCTGCACCTTCGCCGGTGCGCGGTTCACCTCGTCGGCGAGCACGATGTTGGCAAAAACCGGCCCCTTCTCCGGAGTAAACTCATGACTCTTCGGGTCGTACACCAGGGTTCCAGTCAGATCACTCGGCAGCAGGTCCGGGGTGAACTGAATCCTGCTGAAGCTCGCGTGAAGCACCTGAGCCAGAGTATTCACCGTCAAAGTCTTGGCCACTCCCGGCACCCCCTCGATCAGGACGTGTCCACCGCACAGCAAGGCCAACAACAGTCGATCGACCAATGACTCCTGGCCAACCACAACCTCGGCGAGCCGTTCACGGATTCCTTGCAGCTTCTGGCAGGTCTGGTCGATTCGTTCTTGCATGGCAATGGACTGGGTCAGGCCGCGGCCGACGCCGCATGGTAGGAGGAATGCCCCCACCGGTCAAAACCAGCAGTGGTCATCTTCACCCGGGCCCGACAGCGGAGCCAATCAACGGGATCCCATGATCGAATCTCTCACGAATTCCCGCCCCATCCGGGAAAATCCACGATGACGGGAGAGTGGTCCGATCCCATGGCAGGTCCGACCCGTCGATCCACCGGAACACCCAGGCCCCGGGAAAAGACATGGTCGATCGGGATCGCCAGCACTCCGGTGTGCCGCATCCAGGTGGCCTGATAGCCAAACCCCTCGCTGGTGTCCCGGAAACCTGCCTCGAACAGCGGTCGGAGCGCATGAGCCCAGCGGCTCGCATTCAGATCACCCACCAGAAGGACTGGATCCTCCGCCTCCACAGCCTGCTGAATGGCCGCTCGCAGACAGGCCCGGTTGAGAGCGGCAAGCCTCCGCCTCGTCGGCGGCATGGGGTGGGTGCCAACCACGGTCAAATGCCCGCCCGGAGTGAGCAAGCGCACCTTCACGATGGGTCCGTCCATTTGCAGTTGTCGGACTTCCTCGACGGGAAAGCGGGAGAGCAGGCAATACCCCCGATTGAGCAGCCCGCCCTCCTCCACCCGATGAGGGTAGCGCGAGTGCAGTTCACTCAACGACCGCAGCCAGCCATCATTGGTTTCGCACAGGTAGATCACATCGGCATCCACCTGACCCAGCCAGTCGATCACCGCAGCGTGGCCATCGTTCACCCCGAGCACGTTGTAAGTGACCACTCGAAGTTGTTGCTCCCCATCACCCGCGGGGCCTCCCCGATAAAGCGATCCGATTCTCCACGCGGGAGAAATCAGCAAAAACACGCAGACCAGCACACCTCGCCACGACTTCAGCAGGACAAACCCCGCTCCAAGGATCGCAGCAGCCACGGCATACTGGATCTGGTAGTGAACAAACAGTTCAGCCGCCCAATGAAAGCGGCCCAACCATCCGAGAACCAGACAGAGCGCAAGACCCAAGGCTGCGCACCCAAAGAGCCAGACCCATGCCGACCTCGCGGTCGACCGGGGCGCGGATTTCTCGTTCACCTCTCGTCAAGCCGTAGCCGCGCTCAGGGAGCGGGAGCTTCAAGCTCGGGTATTTCGATGGATTGAATCTCCATCGACTGTCGACGCATTTCATCGCCGACCGCAGCACTCGCCGAAGCGATCAGCACCCCGTAGAGAACTCCGACCAGGATTGCCAGGATCGTCCAGCCGACCATGAGCTTGGTGATGCCCCACTTCTTCGCGTGGATCCAGCCGATCACGAATCCACCCAGAGAGCAGAGAACGATGGAAAGGATTCCCATCAGTGGCTTCTCCTCCTTCTTGAAGGCAGTGACGACTTCGATAATCCAACAGACCAGAGCGCCAAGCCCGAGCAAGCCGGTTAGCGCCAGCAGGACCGGGCTGACGACGGCTTCAGGATTCATTGCGGGGTCGAAGGTGGGTTGCATATTGGTGTGGGGGTTGGATTGGATGCATCGACCTCCATCGGACGATGCTCACTACTGCTAGAGGAATCCCGGAACCGATACAAGCTCAAGCCGTCCGCTCCTTGTCGAGCTCCTCGAGAGCCTTGATCGTCCCTGCCACCGTCCCGAAGGTCGGAGCAAACATCCACCCGATGATGGGGATGAACATCAGAAGCATGTATCCCGCACCCAAACCGATCGACAAGGGGGTCCGGGCTTTCACGAATGCATCACTTTCCCTCAGGGTCAGCCCACGGTGCTCCAGCGGGAAATCCATCAGACCATA
The DNA here is from genome assembly GCF_016595525.1 of Haloferula rosea. Taxonomy (GTDB): domain Bacteria; phylum Verrucomicrobiota; class Verrucomicrobiia; order Verrucomicrobiales; family Akkermansiaceae; genus Haloferula; species Haloferula rosea. The sequence goes on along the minus strand of NZ_JAENII010000005.1, from coordinate 92,292 downwards.
CCCGAGGAATTTCGACTGGCTGACAAACATCCCCACCGCCGAAATCATGGACCCCACGACCGGGATGATGCCGCAGACCAGAAACAGCCCGTTGGCGATCAGCTCGCGGATGACATACAGCAGGTTGACCTTCGTGCTGCGCATCAGCGACTGACCGAAGGTCAACTCGGACTGGGCATACTCATCTCCCTTGACCGCCTTGACCGTCTCCTCGGCGATCTTGCCGAGAAATGGGGAGAGCACGATCAGAACAAGGTGCTTGTGAACAAAGATGAACCCAGCCAGCAGGATCAGGAATGTCAGCACCGCCATCGACACGGTGATCGTCTTGTCCAGCCAAGCGGTCTCAAGCTGGATCAAGCCATCCAACCAACCGGCAAGTCCATCCGCGGCCAGGTAGAAGCCGAAGAACAGGGTAACACTCATCAGCAGGCTGATGAATGCAGGAAGCATCTGATAGGGCCACAAACCGTGCCGGATCAACACACCGGGCACACGACGGTAGGCCGCCAACCCGGACACTGCTTCCGATACCGCCTTCATCAGGAAACCTTCTTCACGAAACAGGCTTTGAGCCCCACCGTCATGCCCTCCATCCTGCAGGTGATTTCGTGATCCCCATCGACCAGACGGATCGGCTTCGACTTGGTTCCCACCTTGAGGACCTGGGAACTCCCCTTGAGCTTCAGGTCCTTCACCATCGCGATCACATCACCATCCGCCAGCACGTTGCCGTGCGCATCCTTGACCACCCGCACCTCGTCCTTGGCCTCGGCTTCCCATTCGTGCCCGCAGGTCATGCATTCGTATTTGTCGGCATGCTCGAGGACATCGTCCATTTCACACAGGGGACATTTCAGTTCGCTCATTCCGGAAACCTGCACCCTGACACTTCCTCGTGGCAAGCCCCGCACCGCAAACCTGCTCTCATGGCCAGTTCGACGCCATGGCCTCACCGGCGATCCGGCTGGTCGTCCACGCTGCCTGGAAATTGAACCCACCGGTGACCCCGTCGATGTCGAGCACCTCACCCGCGAAGTAGAGGCCCGGCTCAATCCGGCTCTCCATCGTCTTGAAATTCACATCCCTCAGGTCCACCCCACCACAGGTCACGAACTCATCCTTGTTCATGCTCTTCCCGTGCACCTCGAAGCGGCCATCGACCAACTGCCGGGCCAACTCCCTCGCATGATCTTTGGTGAGATGAGGCCACGTTACCTCGGCGCTGCCCAGCACGCCCTCGACCAATCGTTTCCACAGGCGGGATGGCATCCCGAAGCACGCGTCATTGATGATCTTCCTGCGGGTCTCACCGCGCAGGCTCGAGAAATGCGACACCACTTCCTCGTAGCCCATTGAACCTGTCCAATTGACCTTCACCTCAAACCGGTAGTCCTGCTCAAGCAGCGTCCGCGCCCCCCACGCGGAGACCTTGAGAATCCCGGGACCGCTCAGCCCCCAATGCGTCACCAGCACCGGCCCTCTGGCACACAACTTGGTCCCCACAATCGACACCTCGGCATCCTTCACCGCCAGCCCCTGCAGGCCGTCGATGCGGGGATCCGCGATCTTGAAGGTGAAGAGCGAAGGTGCGGCCGTCTGCACCCGGTGGCCGAACTGCTCGGCCAAGTCCGCCCCGATCCGGTTTCTCGTCCCTCCCAGCGTGAGAAGCAACTGCTTCGATCGGATGACCTCATCGCTCGACGTCCGGATCACGAAGCTGCCATCGCCATCCTTCTCCACCGTCTTCACGCCGCATGAACGCCTGACCTCCACCCGGGCTTCCTCGGCGGCCCCGAGCAGGCAATCGATGATGCTCTGGGAACTGTCCGACTGCGGAAACATCCGCCCGTCCGACTCCGTTTTCAGCGGGACTCCCCTGCCCTCGAACCACTCCACCGTGTCGCTCGGACCCCAGCGGTGGAAGGGCCCGATCAATGGTTTCGATCCCCGCGGATAAAATTGGCTCAACTCCCGGGGATCAAAGCAGGCGTGGGTCACGTTGCAGCGACCCCCACCCGAAATCCTCACCTTTCCCAGCACCTCCCGGCTCTTCTCGAGGACCAACACCCGGGCTCCCGGGGACAGTTCGGCAAACGTGATGGCTCCGAAGAAGCCCGCTGCTCCGCCACCCGCCACCACGAGGTCGTAGCCCTTGGCCTGATTGTCCCTGTCCGGCATCGCACGGACCATGCGATGCCATCCCCCGACAATCCAGCCCTCATGATCGACCACTCGCCACCAATCCAGCCGCGGAAACAATTCGGCTTGTCGCGGCCCCATGCCGCCGCAAGCCTGCCGAATCCCCGACGACTCCCTAACACCCGCTGCCATCCCGGCGGTTTCCGCACCCCCTCCGATGCCGGGGCGGCAACCGACCAAGGCGTCGGCCCGCATCGCAAGCTTGGACATCCTGCGAGGCATGGCCGTGCTCGGCATCCTGCTCATGAACATCCAGTCGTTCGGGTTGGTGCAGGCAGCCTACGAGAATCCGTTTCATGCCGGCCCCCTGGACCCGGTCGACCACGCGGCGTGGTCACTCACCCACTACCTCGTGTCAGGACGGGCCATCAGCACCTTCGCCATGCTCTTCGGCGCCGGCATCATCCTGTCCACCCGCCGCGAGGACGAAGCCGGGCTTTCCAGTGCACCCAAGTTCTACAAGCGCTACGCCATCCTCGCTGGAATCGGACTGCTGCACGCCTACTTCCTCTGGTTCGGCGACATCCTGTTCAGCTACGCCATCACCGGGTTCATCGTTTACCTGATGCGACGGATCCGGGTATGGCTTCAAGTTGCCATCGGCCTCGTTTCCATCCTCGGCTCGATCCTGTTCAATACCTTCCTGTTCGAATTCCTCGGTCAGTTCCCGGATTCAGCCGATTACCTTGACGAGCTCTGGTATCCCGGACCCGAAGCCATCCAAGCGGAGATCGCAGCAGTCACCGGACCGTGGCAAGGGTGGTTCCTGCACAACGCCAAGACCGCGGCAGTCCTCCAGTTCTTTGCCTTGCCCTTCGGCCTCGCTCAGTTCTGCGGCGGCCTGATGCTCATCGGCATGGCCCTGCTTCGCACCGGATTCTTCGAGATGAAGTGGGCACCCATACACTACCTCACGGGCGCACTCACTGGAATCCTGACAGGCTTCCTGCTGACCCGATCCCCCGCCTCCATCGCAGCCATCAACGACGGACACCATTCCGCCTGGGCATACCTGTTAGGTGAATGCAGTGCTCCTCTCATGGCATTCGGCTTCATGTGCCTGGTGATTCGACTGCTCCAGAAGCAACACCCTCCACGATGGCTGGCATCCTTCGCGCCGGCGGGCCGCATGGCCCTGACCCTCTATCTTTCCCAATCGCTCATCGGCTACCTCCTTTTCACCGGGGCCGGGCTGGGGCTCTTCGAGAAGCTCGGTCATGCCGAACTCCTCGTCCTTGCCCTCGCCATCTTCGGGCTGCAAATGGCATTCGCCCATCTCTGGCTGAAGCGCTTCAAACTCGGCCCCCTCGAGTGGCTCTGGCGCCGCATGTCCTACGGCAAACTCCGAACCGCCTGAGCCCCCTACTTCGGCCGCGCCACGTAGATCCGGTGGCGGAATTGCTTCGACCGTTCGTGCGGCTTCGTCTTGGTCTCCTCCACGTGGAACCCGGCCTTCATGAGTGACTTCACGAACTTCGGCATTGGTGCGCCGAGCCAGTAGGCGAGGCATCCACCCGGGTTCAGGGAGCCCTTCAACTTGGCGAGAAACGACTGGGTGTAGAGCTTGCTGTTGTCCTCCGTGATGAGCATCTCAGGGGTGTCATCGATATCGATGAGGATGGCGTCGTAGCGATCCTCCGGACGCTTCGGCAGGCAGTCGTAGAGGTCCGCCAGATGGACGTGGGTCCTCGGGTCATCCATGAGCGGACCATTGTGCTCGGCGAGGAAGGTCCGATTCCACTCGATGATTTCGGGAACCAACTCGGCGACGTCGACGTGAGCCGGACGACCCACCACCTCCAGCACCCGTTTCAGGGTGAACCCCATGCCGAGACCACCAATCAGCACCCTCGGACAGGCGGGACGCTTCGGCGCCCCTTCCGCAATCGCCTGACAACCCAGATCCGCCAATTGCTGCTCGGAGTACGTCAGCGACGTGCTCATCAGCTCCAGACCGTTGTACTTCAGATAGAACCGGCCGTCATGTCGGTGGAGCGAATACAGGGTACCATCGTCCAATCGGACCTCGGCGAGTTGCACATACGGCTTCATGCGGCGACCATTGCCGAAACCACGGGACAAACAAGGCCAACCCGCCCGCTGGCCGCTTCCGTCCTCCAGCCTTGATTCCCCACGCACCTTCCGCAAACATGGTTCATGCTCACTACCACGCGGATTCTCCTGACTTCGACCGCCCTGCTGACCTGCGCGTCGGCCGAACCCGTGATCAAGAAGGAGATCCGGATCGAGAACGACAAGAAGGTCGAATACATGTTCATCGACGGCATCAAGGTCCACGAGACGGACCCCGCCAAACAACCGCAACCCAAGGTCGTCACCCCTCCGCCCTACGATGCGGAAAAGGCCAAGGCCCCGGCATCCGCCAAGGTGCTCTTCGATGGCTCCGCCGAGTCGATGGCGCAGTGGGTACCGACCAAGAAAGGCGACAAGGAATGGAAGCTCGTCGATGGCGCGATGGAGTCGGTCAAGGGCGCCGGCTACATTCAAACCAAGGAAGAGTTCGGATCCTGCCGCCTTCATCTCGAGTTCGCCACTCCCGCGAAGGTCAAGGGTGCCGGCCAGGGACGTGGCAACAGCGGGCTCTTCCTGATGGGCATCTATGAAGTCCAGATCCTGGATTCCTACGAGAACCAGACCTACCCCGATGGACAGTGCGGTGCGATCTACGGCCGGGCCGTCCCGAAGGTGAATGCAAGCCGCCCACCCGGAGAGTGGCAGACCTACGACATCACCTTCCACCGCCCCATCTTCGACAAGGATGGAAAGGTCACCCGCAAGGCACGCTTCACCGTCATCCACAACGGCGTGACCATCCATGATGACGTCGAACTCTCCGGCGGCACGGGCTGGCGTGGACCTCACTCGGTTTCCGAATACAAGGCCCACGGCGACAAGGGACCCATCGCCCTGCAGGACCACGGCAATCCGGTGAGATTCCGGAACATCTGGATCGAGGAGATCGAAGACTGAGTCCCTCTCCTCACCCAACCCATCATGGCCTTTGGAAGTCTCCTGACTCTGTTAGACGACATCGCGTCGATCCTTGACGACGTGTCGGTCATGACCAAGACGGCGGCATCGAAGACCGCCGGTGTGCTGGGTGACGACCTCGCCCTCAATGCGCAACAGGTCAGCGGCGTTGTCGCCAAGAGGGAGCTGCCCGTCGTCTGGGCCGTCGCCAAGGGATCCTTCGTCAACAAACTCATCCTCGTCCCGGTTGCACTCGGCATCAGCGCGGTGGCCCCGTGGTTGATCACACCTCTCCTGATGGTCGGCGGCACCTACCTGTGCTTCGAGGGCACCGAAAAGCTCATCCATCACTTCTTCCACCGCAGTAAGAAGATGCCGGAGCAGGTCGCGAAGGAACTCGCTGCCCCACCCGCCCCGGTTGACACGGAGAAGGCCAAAGTCAAGGGCGCCATTCGCACGGACTTCGTCCTATCCGCCGAAATCATCGCCATCACGCTGGGCATCGTCGCCGACTCGACCTTCTCCACCCAGCTCCTCGTCCTGTCCATCATCGCTGTCGTCATGACCGCCGGGGTCTATGGACTGGTCGCCGGGATCGTGAAGCTCGATGACCTCGGGCTTCATCTCAGCCAGAAAACCGGGGCCGCCTCCCGCTCCATGGGCCGCGGCATCCTGTGGTTCGCACCCTTCCTGATGAAGGGCCTGACCATCGTTGGCACGGCTGCCATGTTCCTCGTCGGTGGAGGCATCATTGCCCACGGTCTCCCTTGGCTGCATCACTCCATCGAAGGCATGGTCCACAAGATCGGGGCCATCGAAGATGTCGGCACCTTCCTCAGCGCCCTCTCCGAAGCCCTACTCAACGGAGTCGTCGGACTCGCCACCGGGGCCATCGCATGGCTGGTGGTCACGGGCGTGCAGAAGGCTCGCGGCAAAAGCCATTGAGTCCGGCCCCTGCGAAGAATGAGTCTGCACCCTTGACACCCATGAGGCGAAAGGTCGATGCATGGTGGCATGAAAACACCAATCCTGACCGGCTTTGCCTGCGTCGCCCTCACCTCCTTCGCCAGCGCCCTGGAGGCGAAGGCCTTCGAAGTGGCCCCGGTCCTTCAGGCATCCCAAATCCTGCCCGCCGAACTCCTTCAGGGCCCCCACCACCGGGTCCGTGAGATGGCGCCCAGCGATGGATACCTCACCCACTACACCATCGATTCCGACTTCGGCGTGTTCAAGTGCGTCGGCCGACGTCAACTCGAAGAGAGAGTCCAGGAACTCGGCGCCATCGCCAAGCTGGCCGCCGTCAGCAAGAGCGACCTCTTCGCCGATGGACTCAAGAAATCCGTCGAGGCACCGATTGATGCCGTGAAGAACATCGTCGACGACCCCCAGGAAGCCATCAAACAGGCACCGAAAACCGTCGGCCATTTTTTCAGCAAAGTGGGTGACTCGATCGGCAACGCCGCGCGCAAGGTCGGGCGTAAGATCGACGAGTCCGGTGAAGAAGAAACCAGCGAGGCACTTGCCGACACCGGACGCGGCATCGGCGAAGCCGCCAAGAGCGTTGCCGGGTTCGATCTCGCCAAGTTGGACACCGCCCGCCAACTCGGGGTCGACCCCTACTCGGATAACCAGCGCCTTCAGGACGAGATGGAAAAGGTCACCTGGGCCTTCTTCGCCGGCGGCCTTCCTCTTCGGGTCGGAGCCGCCGCGGCATCAGGAGGAGCCTCCGTCGCCCTGACAGCCACCAAGGCAGTGGGCCTTCCCGAGGACATCTACGACACCACGCCCGGCGAACTCAACCTGCGCGATCGCGAAGCGCTCGTCGCCATGGGAGTCTCGGAAACGGTGATCAATGAAGTGCTCCTCAACCCCGCCATGACCATCTCGCTTCGTCACTCGATCGTGGAGTCCTTGAAGAAACTGCCCGCCGGCCCCGCCAAGGCGGAGGTCATCGGCATCGCCCAAGGACTGGCGGAAGTCCGCCAGGTCGAGTTTCTCAACCAAGCGCTGGAAGAGCTCATCAAGCGGCACCGCCTCGCCCCCTATCAGGAACTCAAGGTCTTCGGTCGTCTCCCGGCCGGCATCACGGCGGATGGAGTCATGGAAGTTCCGGCACCGGTTGATGAAGTCTTCTGGACCGCCCAGGTCGCCGAGTTCGCAGGCCGACAGGACCTGGGCGCAGGCAAGCGTCGCCTTCTCCTCGGTGGTTCACTCAGCCCCGCCGCCAGCGCCGGCTTCCAATCGACCGGTTGGGAAGTGGTCGCCGTGCCTTGATAGCGCCATCCAGCCATGAGCCGAAGGAAGGCTCTTCCGCTTCCCTTCTCCCTGTGACCCCCGGGCTTGAACCCGGCGACCGTCACCAGCACCCTCCTCCGGTGCCCGAATCTCCGAATATCGCCATCATCGGCGGAGGCCCTGCAGGTCTTCGTGCGGCAGAAGCTTGTGCCGCTGGCGGTGCCAAAGTCACCGTGTTTGAAGGCAAGCGATCGGTGGGACGCAAACTCCTCGTGGCAGGCTACGGCGGGCTGAACATCACGCACGGGGAGGACCTCGATCAGTTCGTCACCCGCTACTCGGGCCCCGGCATGCCCGCCGAACATTTTGCCCGGATCATTCGCTCGTTCTCACCGACCGACCTGCGCAACTGGGCCGCCCAGCTCGGCATCGAAACCTTCGAGCAACGAACCGGACGCGTCTACCCGAAGGAAATGAAGGCCGCCCCCCTGCTGCGAAGGTGGGTGGAGAGACTCCGCAAACAAGGCGTCCTATTTCAGGTCAACCACACCCTCACCTCGCTCGATGCCAACGAGCAGGTCACGCTCCAGTTCAACCACGGTGATCCACTTGTCTTCGACGCCGCGATCCTCGCGCTGGGTGGTGCCTCGTGGTCGAAAACCGGGTCAGACGGCAAGTGGACCTCGCTCCTGCAAAGTCATGGCATCGTCATCACCCCGCTCCAACCCGCCAACTGCGGATGGGAAGTCGACTGGCCCGCGGAGCTCGTCGGCCGCATCGAAGGCCAACCGATGAAGAACCTCGCCGTGTCGGCCGGCCCGATCCGGATCCAGGGCGAGTTGATGCCCACCCGCTATGGCTTCGAGGGAGGCGCCATCTATCAACTTGGTCCGTTTCTTCGCGAGATGCCGGCACCGGTCATCGAGATCGACCTGAAGCCGGAGGTCCCCCTTGAGGGGCTGCTGCGCAAGATGGAGAGCGTGCGGAAGGACTTCCTCGACAATGCATGTGAGCGACTGAAGCTCACCCGCCACGCCGCGCTGATCCTCGATCATGTCGCCGGGCCCTTCGACAATGTGGACACCCTTTGCCGCGCCGTGAAGGGACTCGTCATCCCGCTCACCCGACCGCGGCCCATCGACGAGGCAATTTCCTCGGCGGGCGGCATCGCCTGGAGCGAGCTCGACGACTCCCTGCAGCTTCGCCGGCTTCCCGGCGTCTACGCATGCGGGGAAATGATCGACTGGGAAGCACCCACCGGAGGCTACCTCATTCAGGGATGCTTTGCCACGGCCACCCATGCCGCCCGCGGCGCCCTGAAGTTGGCCGATCAGGAGTGATGCGGGTTGCAATGCAGCGCTCACTGGCCGTTGATCTCGCCCGCATGTCCGCTCTCCTATCCGCCAACGAAATCCGGCTCGCCTACGGACCCCAGACCCTCCTCGATGGTGTCACCCTGGCCGTCTCGGCAGGAGAGAAGGTCGGACTGGTCGGCCGCAACGGATGCGGCAAGACCTCCCTGCTCAAGATCCTCGCCGAAGAGTCGGCCCCGGACTCGGGTGACATCTCTCGTCGCCGCCAGTTGCGGGTCGGATACCTTCCCCAGGAGTTCGAGTTGGATCCGACTCGATCCATCCACGAAAACATCGCCGCCGGAGCAGCCGATGTCGTCGAGGCCATCCGCAGATACGAGGAAGGCGACGGCAGCGAAGACGAGCTCGCGGAACTCCTCCACCTCATCGAGCATGCCGACGGCTGGAACCTCGATGCCCGGATCCAGTCCTTGGCCAACAAACTCGGCACCCCACCTCTCGAGTCCGAAACCGGCCCGCTCTCGGGTGGAGAAAAACGCCGCGTCGCCCTGTGCCGGGCGCTCGCATCCCAACCCGACCTGCTCCTGCTCGATGAGCCAACCAACCACCTCGATGCCGACTCCATCCGCTGGCTTGAGGACTTCCTCAAAACCTACACGGGCGCAGTAATCTTCGTCACCCACGACCGCTATTTCCTCGATGTCATCGCAACCCGCATCGTCGAGATCGATCACGGCACCGCCTTCTCCCACCCGGGCAACTACACCGCTTTCCTCGAGGCCAAGGCAATCCGCCAACAGATCGCCAGCCAGACGGAACGTCGACGCCAGCGCTTCCTGCGCGAAGAGCTCGAGTGGGTGCGGGCCGGCGTCAAGGCGCGCACCACCAAATCCCGCCATCGCCTCGACAAGTTCTACGAGATCGATGGGATCGAAGCCCCTCCCGAAGAGCGCGAGATGGACCTCCTCATCCCCCCGCCGCCGGAGTTGGGCAATACCGTCGTCGAACTCGAGAAAGCCGGCGTCAACGTCGGCAGCGAGCAGTCGCCCCGTTGGCTGTTCCGCAAGCTCGACCTCATACTCCGCCCTGGCCAATGCACGGGCATCGTCGGACGCAACGGCGTCGGCAAGACCACTCTCCTCAAGCTGTGCCTCGACCAGATCCAGCCCAGCGAAGGGAAAGCCACTCTCGGAAAGCGGGTGAAGGTGAACTACATCGACCAAACCCGCATGGTTCTCGATGGATCAGGATCGCTTCTCGATGAAGTCGCCGACGGCAACGAAAAGCTCCACTTCGGCAACGAACTCCTCGGAGCTCGTGCCTACCTTCGGCGCTTCCTTTTCTCCGATGACCGGATCAATGAACGGGTCGACCTCCTCTCCGGTGGCGAGCGTGCCCGGCTCATGCTCGCCAAGGTCCTGAAGACCGGCGGCAACCTCCTCGTCCTCGACGAACCCACCAACGACCTGGACCTCCCCTCGCTGCGCATGCTTGAGGAAGCCCTCGCAGACTTCCCCGGCAGCGTGCTGGTCGTCTCCCACGACCGCTACTTCCTCGACCGCGTCTGCGACCAAATCGTCGCCTTCGAGGACTCGGGCGTGCACATCACTCCGGGCAACTACTCGTATTACCTCGAGAAGCGGCAGCAGCGGGAGAACGCCGAGCGAATCCAAGCCGCAGCCGCCGCGCGCGACGCGGAAGCCCGCCGCAAGGCCACCCAGCCGCGCCAGGCAAAGCCGCGCAAGCTGACCCTCGCCGAGCGCAAGGAACTCAAAGGCATGGAAGAGCGCATCATGGAGGCCGAGGCCGAGGTCGAAGCCCTCGAAAGCAAACTCAACGACCCCGCATTCCAAGCGGAGAATTTCAACGAGGTCCCCAAGGTCGTCGAGGCACTGGACACCGCCAAAACCCGCGCCGCCGAACTCTACAATCGGTGGGAAACCCTCGAGGAACTGGCTGCGAACTCCTGACCCATCAGCACCGCAGCCAACGGAACAAAAACTACGACATCCACCGTAATTTAAGAAATCGCACTACCATCCGCTCGATCCATCTCCCGGCTCGGAAACCGCTTTCGACGCGCGATTCCGACACCCCGAGCGGGCCACAAGATAAAACAGAATTCCGAGCCCTGGAATGGTGATCAGGAAGAAGTTGACCACCCGACCAGGGAAATCGTCCTCATACCGACAAAGATAGACTCCGTAGAGGACACACGACGTGAGCTGCAGGAGAGCGATCAGCGTCAGAAGGGCTACCATTTCCATGACATCATCGGAATCACCCGGAAGTCAGCGCCCTCACTCCCCTTGCTTCTCGTTGATCACATCCGGTTTCACGATGTTTGCATCGAGGATCCGCGGCTGCCTGCCCGATAGCGACAGGGTGCCGTTGACGGTCACCCAATTCCCGCGGCGGAGCTTCAGCAACGACTCCCGCTCCTCCTCACCGAATACCGCCGTCACATTGAGCTGACTGTAGCTGCCACCGCCACCGCGATGACGAATGCCGTAGGTGATCACGAAATCGGCCACCAGTTCATCGCCCGGTCCAGAGCTCACATCCTCGAGTTTCATCGTCCATGCCACCGGGGCACCATCTGCCCGCTCGCGAAAGTTCTCCCTCGCCAATTCCGTGGCCGTCGTGTCGATGGTCGAAATCAGATAGTGGTCCCGTGAGACTGCATCACCCGGCTTCAGCGGCTCGAATACCGGCCAGTCCGACTCGTCGTAGAGCAGCCGTCCGTCCTCATCGAGAGAGGCAATGGCGGAATCCCGGATCGCAGCCGACTGGGCCATCGCGACCTTCTCCTCCACCTCCATCTTGCGCGCCGAGAACATCCAGTAGAAACCGAACACCGCGAGCACGATGACTCCGAGGATCAGCAAGCCCCCGATCAGCGCGGCGATCCCACACCCGGACATTTTCTTTTTCTTCTGCATGAGAACTAGAAGACACCCCACCCCGCAGATATGCCATTCCAAATTCGCCCGCGAATTCTCCCCCGGCCGGTTTTCGGCGTTTCATGTTCGGAAATCGATGCTCATCCTCGCCGCGTGCCGACCGTTTCGATCAAGACCGTTTCCTTCCACCCGTCCATCTGGCCGAAGATGATCGGCGAGGTGTCCCCCGACGCCAAACCCGGGGACCTCGTGGAGGTGCTCGACAAGCAGGGCGAGACCTTCGGTTGGGGATTCTTCAATCCCCGCTCAAACATGCCGCTGCGCATCGTCAGCCACGGCAAGGACCCGATCGACGAGGATTTCTTCATCGATGCCATCCGCGATGCCGCCGAACTTCGCAAAGGAATCTTCCACTTGGGCGAACACACCTCCGCATACCGCTGCATCCACGCCGATGCCGACCGCCTGCCCGGCCTGGTCGCGGATCGCTTCGGCGACATCCTTTCACTCGAAATCACCACCCTTGCCGCCTGGCAACGGCTCGACACCTGGATCCCCGCCCTGCACGAAGCCTTTGGCACCGAGCGCACCCACATCCAGATCGATCCGAAGCTCGCTCGGATCGAGTGCATCCCGACCAAACAGGCCCACCCCCTCGCCACTCCCGGGATCCGCAAAGTGAAGATCGATGAACATGGGGCCACCTTCGAAATCGACTTCGCCGAGGGCCACAAGACCGGCTTCTTCTGCGATCAGCGCGACAACCGACTGCGACTCGCCAAGCTGGCAAGCGGCAGGTCCATGCTCGATCTTTGCTGCTACTCAGGAGGCTTCAGCGTCCACGCCGCCAAGGCCGGAGCCAAGGAAATCCATGCGGTCGATCTCGACGAGAAGGCCATCGCCATGGCCCAACGCAATGCCAACCTCAACGGTACGCGCATCAAGTTCACCCACGCCGATGCCTTCACCTGGGCCCGAACCATGGTGGAGAACGGGCGCGAATGGGACCTCGTGCTCGCCGACCCTCCGAAGTTCGTGACCGGCAGGGACGACGAGAAAGGCCGTGGCAAATACCACGACCTCAACAAGCTCGCCGCCCAACTCGTTCGACCCGGGGGCTTCCTTGTCACCTGCTCATGCTCGGGCATGCTCAATGAGTTCGAGTTCGAGAAGCTCGTGACCACCGCCGTCCACAAGCTCGGTCGACGCCTGCAGATCTTCGACCGCACCGGCCCCGGACCCGATCACCCGACGCTCTCCAATTACCCCGAATCCCGCTACCTCAAGGTAATCTGGGCGCGCGTTTGGTAGACGTTCCAAGAAGTGCCATCATCGAGGCGCTCAGGAGCTCTCCCTGACGGCGAGCGTCACATCCTTGATGCCCGATTGCTGCGCCAATCGCACGAACCGTACGAAGGGTGCCGCGGGTCGATTAGCCGCCACCCGCATCATTCCCTCCCAGAACGGTTGGCCACCGGACTTTCTTGGGCCATGCGTCCACTAGCCTGAAAATTAGGAGCCACCACGGAATGCCCCACCCGAACGATTCATGAAATGTGGCCACCCAGCCCCCCGTAGAATCGCCCATCAGGAAACGTTTCCTTTACTACCCAGTCATCATGTCAATCTCTCGCCTTCTCGTCGTCCTCAGCGCGGCTCTCACTTTGGGGGCTACTGCCGCACCCGCTGGAGCCCCACTCGATGTGCGCAGCGCCGTCGAGGGAACCAAGCAATTCAAGATTACCGAAGCGGGGATGATCGAAATCACCGGCCCCCATTCGATCATCGTAACACCCAGCCAAGCCGCGAAAGGCCAGAACCTGGTACTCTCGATGGACTACTTCTGCGTCGGTGGGATGCCGACCTACGCCGTCCTCCCCGGGCCACCTTTTGAGCCGAGAACCGCCCGCTACCTCCCCGAGCTGACCCACAGCGAAGCATGGACCCCCTACGTGGCGCGCCTGAGCCAGCCCGGCAAACCCCTGCCAGCCGGCTGGAACGCGCTTCGGCTGGATCTCCCCCTCCCCGCAGGCCGGGTGCTCCAACTCCGGAACATGCAGATCCGTGCCGAGCGCCCCGGCGACTTCAAGGCCAAATCATCCCGGCCCTCTGCCTCTTCCGAACAAGCCCTCCGCGACTACCTGAACCTGGACTTCCCGGCGACCATCGAGTCCGTGGAATTGACCGAAAGCAGCGTGATCGTTCGCGGAAGCGCACCCGCAGGCGAAGGCGAGCTGATGCTTGCCGACATCCCCATGGATCTCCTGATCGAGGACCCCGCTTGCTTTGAAACACTCGTCGCCATCCAGACGGCCGACGACGGCCGGTTCGAAACCGAGCTACCCCGGAAACGCAAGAGATCGAACCGGGACTACGACCGACTGACGTCGCGCTGGCAACTGGTTCGCAAGAACGGGGAGCTCATCACCCCGGTTTCCCACGCACGCTACGCGGAAAAGGTCGCCTGCATCCGTCCCGGGCTCGCCGCTGAAAAACCGCGCCATAAGAAGGGCCTCGGCGGCTGGAGCCATGGACGACTGCCGAACGAACTCGAGGAACTCGACATCTCGGCCGTCACCGTGAACATCCTGGCTCACACCGTGCTGTCCCCCACTGCCGGCCCGAACACCCGACCCTTCCAGTGGCAAGGCCGGACCTACCACGCCAACGAACAGGTTCTGCAGCGCTACGACAGAACCCTCATCGAGGCCGCCAAACACAAGGCCGTCGTCTCCGGGGTGCTGCTCGTGTCCAATCCCGCTCGCGGAGGCAATGCCGTGGTCCGCAAGCTGGGCCACCCGGACGCCGTGAAGGAAGGCACCTACGCCCACCCCGACGTCGTTTCAGAAGAGGGCATCGGCATCTACGGCGCCATCATCCACCTGATGACCGAGCGCTGGACCCGCCCGGATGGCAAATACGGCCGCCTCCACCACTGGATCATCCACAACGAGGTCGACGCCGCATGGACGTGGACCAACGTCGGCGAGAAACCCGCCCTTGTCTTCATGGATCTCCATCAGCGCTCGATGCGGCTCGTGGATCTCATCTCCCGCCAGTACGACCCCCATAGTCGTCCATTCATTTCACTGACGCACCACTGGGCAAAGGCCGGCACGCCCCGCTTCTATGGCTCCAAGCAGATGCTCGATCTCCTCGCCACCTACTGCCGTGTCGAGGGCGACTTCCCGTGGGCCCTTGCCTACCACCCCTATCCCCAGAGTCTACGGGTTCCGACGACATGGAAGGACCATCAGGCAACCTTCGAATTCGAAACCGACAAGGTCACACCACACAACCTGGAAGTCCTCGATGCCTACATGAAGCTTCCACGCTTCCTCTATCAGGGACAAATTCGTCCAATCCACCTGACCGAGAACGGATTCAATTCACCGACCTACTCGGCCAAGGACCTGACCGAACAGGCGGCGGGCATGGCCTACGCGTGGAAGAAGATGGCGAAGATCGACTCCATCGAAGTCTGGCACTACCACAACTGGATCGACAACCGCCACGAAGGAGGACTCCGCATCGGTCTCCGCAAGTTCCCTGATTTCAAGGACGACCCTTACGGAAAGAAACCGATCTGGCACCTCTACAAGGCATTCGCCACCCCCCGTGAGGATGAAGTCGCCGCGCCCTACCTGAAAACCATCGGGATCGAGTCGTGGGATGCCGCCCACCACACGGGACCCATCCGCTGACTCATTGCGAGGCCTCCAGTTCCCTGAGCTTCTGCCACTCGTCGAGGAGACTGGAGTCCACCCCGCGCACCAGCTTCTCGAGAAAGGTTTCCATCTCCTCGACCTCCGGTGTCTTCGCCGCCGGCGGGACAGTTTGCGCCAGCACCTTCCACACCTCCGACAGGTGCCGTAGCAGGACCCCTTCACTGCGCTCCAGGCCGTAGCGTTTCACGTAGTCCTCGAAGCTCTCATGGCGCTCGACCATCTCCCGGGCAATCGACTTCGGCCGCACCCCGGCCTCCCGTGCCCATGGGTGCTCGATCACGAACTCGTTGTAGGTCGCATAGATGAATTCCTTCCCGGGTTTGGGGATCTCCACCTGTTCCAGCAACTCCATCCGCTCGTCGTACTCGACCCCATCCGCCTTGAGTTCCGCAAGCAACTCCCCCTTGGCCTTGTCCAGCTGCTTGCGGACCACGGCCGTCGGATCCTCAAGGATGGCTTCCACCAGTGACAACAGATTCACCGGATACTCCGCATCCTCCACCTCGAGCTGCGGGATCGCATCCAGCAACCACAGGCCCAGCGCCTGGTGCATCGAGAAATCCTCCTGCATGTCGATATGGAGCTCCACTTTCCATGGACCTTCCCGCTCCTCCTTCGGCACGATCGTCAGCACCCCACCCTGGACCAGCCCCTTGAAGAGGGCAAAGGCACGCCGTCGGTGATCGCGCTTCTTGCTCGGCGTCTCGTGGCACTCGTTGATCAGCCGCCGCATTTCCGCGCAGCCGTCGAGATCACGCCGCCCCAGCACTTCGAGCAGCATCCCGTGGCTCACCCGGAAACTCGATACCAGCTTCTCGGGCGGAGCGCTCTGGAGCTTGAGGTAGGTCTTCTCATCCCAGTTCACAAATCCCTTCTCCGGGGGCTTCTTTTTCATCGCCTTGCTCTTTTTTCCCTTCGCAGCCGCCTTCTCTTCGGCGCGCAGGTTCTCGATCACATGCTCCGGCGCCTGCGCCACGACATAGCCCACGTCATCAAATCCACGCCGCCCCGCACGCCCGCAGATCTGACGGAAATCACGCACCGCGAGAATCTTCGTACTCTCACCGCCGTACTTGAAGAGCTGGGTGAACACCACCGTGCGGATCGGCACATTCACCCCCACCCCGAGCGTATCCGTTCCGCAGATCACCTTGAGCAGCCCGCGCTGCGCCAGCTTCTCGACCAACACCCGGTACTTCGGCAGCAGACCGGCATGGTGGATACCCAGACCATGACGGAGCAATCGCTTCATCTCCTTCCCATATGGACTGCGGAAATCCGCATCCTCCAACACCTCGGCAATCTGCGCCTTCTCATCCTTGGTGCAGAAATTCCTGCTCGTCAGACGCTGTGCCGTCTCAGCGCAGGAACGCTGTGTGAAGTGGACCAGATAGATCGGTGCTTTTCCTCCCTCGGCCAGTTCCTCGACCTTCTCCTCCAGCACGGTCGTGCTGTAGTCGAACTCCAGCGGCACCGGACGCTCCTCCGATTTCACCAAGGCCGTCGGCAGACCGTTCAGTTCCGTCAGCCCACGCTCGAAGAAGATCGTCTCACCCAAGGTCGCCGACATCAGAAGAAACTGAGCTTGGGGCAAGGTCAGCAGGGGCACCTGCCACGCGACCCCCCGTTCACGGTCCGAGTAGTAGTGGAACTCGTCCATGATCACATCGTCGACCGCCGCCAACGCACCCTCGCGCAGCGCGAGGTTCGAAAGGATTTCCGCCGTACAACAGATCACCGGCGCATTCGGATTCACCGTCGCATCCCCCGTGATCATCCCCACCTTCTCCGCGCCGAAGGTCTTGCACAGGGACAGGAACTTCTCGTTGGCCAGCGCCTTGATCGGCACCGTGTAATAGGACCGACGCCCCTGGCACACGGCCCTGAATTGCTGCGCCAGCGCAACCAGTGACTTCCCCGATCCCGTCGGCGTGTTGAGGATCACGTTCTTCCCCGCATACAGCTCGAGAATCGCCTCCTCCTGATGGTCATACGGCTCGATCCCCGACTCGATCATGAAATCGAGGAACGCCCCGAGCACCTCATCGTTCGAGTCCCTGTCTGCCACCCTGTCTGGATCAAGTGCCGCCATGAGCTGCGGACCCTGACCCAGCTCAGCCGGTCTGCAAAGGGTTTACCCCCCAGACACCCCGCGCCCCCTCCACAATTGTCTTTGCCGATCGCACCTCCCCCAACTATGGGCTCCGCATGGAATTCACCAACGTCACCGCATCCGCCCTCGCGAACATCTACTTCGACGGAAAAGTCATCTCCCACGCCATCACCACCGCCTCCGGTGAAAAGAAGACCCTCGGCGTGATCCTCCCGGGCAGCTACCACTTCGGCACCGAAGCCGCCGAGCGCATGGACATCGTCGGCGGCCGTTGCACGGTCATCCTCGACGACAGCGAGGAAACCCTGAATGTGGAGTCAGGCTCCCACTTCGACGTTCCAGCCAACTCGGGCTTCACGATCAAGGTCGAGGACGAAGCCTGCCACTACGTCTGCTCGTTCCTGAGCTGAGCTGCCAAAAAAAAATTGGGGGACGGCGACCGGGCCCACTCAGGCCACATCCCACCGTCCCCCATCCCTCTCCTGTCGGAAATCCAATTCAGGCATCCAGCCTGAGGGCCGCCTTCTGCGCGGCACTCTTCGCTTCGCCCTTCTGTTCGTCGCTTGCGGCGGTCATCCGCATGCCCACCGGCTTGGAAACACCGAACTCCTCCATCGTCACCCCATACATCACATCCGCACGGTTCATCGTGCGCTTGGAGTGGGTCACGATGATGAACTGCGAGCTGCCGACGAAGCGGTCGAGCACCTTGACGAAGCGACCAATGTTCGACTCGTCCAGCGGCGCATCGAGCTCGTCGAGCACACAGAACGGACTCGGCTTGATCATGTAGATCGAGAACAACAGGGCGACCGCGGTCATCGATCGCTCACCACCCGAAAGCAGCGCGATGGATTGCAGCTTCTTGCCCGGCGGCTTGGCAATCACGTCGATGCCCGACTCGAGCGGATCGCTCTCGTCCACCAACTCGAGGTCCGCCTTGCCCTTCTCACCGAAGAGCTCCTTGAACATATCGCGGAAGTTCTTGCGAACCTGCGTGAAGGTCTCGGTGAAACGACGCTCGGTCTCTTCGTTGATGCGCTCGATGACCTGAAGCAGCTCTTCCTTCGAGGAAACGAGGTCTTCGTAGTTGGTCCGCACATCGTTGTGGCGGGCCTCGAGCTCCTCATATTCCTCGATGGCGTCCACATTCACAGGACCCATCGAGTCCAGGCGACGTTTCAAATCTGCCACGCAGGTTTCCACGAAGTCCCAATCCGGCTCCCCTTCCATCACGGGAGGCAACTCGATCTCGTCCGTCGCGGCGTCGACGACAGTCACCGACACGTCGTCTTCACCATCGTCCTCACCCTCGGAATCGGAACCCTGCACCACACGGGTCCGGCCCCGGCCGCTGCCATTCTTCTGAGCATCGATGCACACCAGCAGGGCGTGGGCATCCGGCTCGAACTTCTCAAGCTCAACGTCGTGGCGCTCCAGCACCGCGTTGACCAGGTTCTCCAGCCGCAGTTCGACCTTGGTGATCGCCACCTCTTCACGGCCCCGCTGCTCGGATGCCTTGGCATACTCCTTGCGCGCCTGCGAAAGAGCCCCTTCAGCAAGGTCGATGGCTTCCAGCAACTCGGCACGGCGGCCAGCGCGGGATTCCAACTCGGTTTCCAGATCCTCCGATTCAGCCCGGTGCGTTTCGATCTGTTCGGCCAACTCAGTGTTCTCCGAACCAGCACTCTCGATACGCTCGAGGAATGAGGCAATTTCGGTCTCGCGCCTGATCGAGATCTCGCGCAGCTCCGCCAGACGAGCCTCCATCGGCTGCTGTTGTTCCTCCTGCGCTTCCTTCGCCCGTCGTTCCACGGCAAGTGCCGTACGAATCTCGTTCAGCGTCTCCGCCAACTCGGCCTCATCGCGGATCGCACCCTCGAGTTCGGTCTGCAGACGGGACTGATCGGCCTCGCTGGCCTCCATCCGTTCGCGCGCCGATGCCAGCTCGGCCTCAAGCGTGCTGCGTCCCTCGGTGGCGGACTCTTCGCGCTCGGCCAGGTCACCCCGTTCCCAACGCACGCTCTCCAGCTTGTTCTCCACGCCTTCGACTTCGCGCTTCGCCAGCGACTGCTGTCCGTCCAGCGTCGACAGCTCCACCTTGTGGCGTTGCTGGCGCTCGCGAGCCACTTCCATGGCTTCCTGCAGTCGCACCAACTCCTCTTCGAGTTCCGTCACCCGGGCCTTCGCCTGTTCTTCCTGTTCGGTGAGAGCCTCAACCTCTCCTTCGAGCTCACGGACTTCGTTCTGGCGCTCGAGCACCGAGACATTGCCCTTGCCCGCGGCACCACCACGCACCACGCCTTCCGCACCCAGAAGCTCGCCGCCCTGGGTCGCAAAGGTCACACCCGGATGGTCGCCACGCAGCTTCAGCGCCGTACCCAGATCCGGCACCACGAGCACACGCTCGAGGAGATGTTCGATCACACTGCGCACGCCGTCATCGACCTTCACGCGGTCGAGCGCCCAACCGATGGCCCCCTCAGGAACTGCTTCCATCTGGGTGCCGCTGGAAGTCTCGACGAAATTCTTCGGCAGCACAGCCGCGTGCCCGAGTTTCTTCTCGGTGAGTCGATCGATCAGCGCTTCGGCCAGCGCCGAATCCTCGACCAGCACGGCCTGAAGGTGGGAGCCCAAGGCCGCTTCAATCGCTCGAGCGCTATTCTGCTCCGCATCGAGGAAGCCTGCCAGCACGCCGTGAATCCCCGGCTTGAAACGATCCGGTTCGTCCAGTCCGTCGAGCACCTTGCGGGTTCCGGCTTCAAATCCCTCGCCACTCGCCACGAGCTGGCGGAGCACCTCGAGACGCGATGCACGCTGGGTCAAGGTCCGGTGAGCTTCCGCAGCCGCAGTGCGCGCCGCATCGAGATCACCCCGATTGTGTTGATACTGACGCTCGGCGGATTGAAACGCCTCCTCCAGCTCCTCGGACTTCGCCGCCTGCTCCTCGAGCTGAGCCACGATTTGCTCGAACTGACTCCGCGCCTCTTCCAGCTCCACGCTGAGCCGCTCCTCCTCGTCGGCCAACTGCCGGGCCCGTTCGCGGCTGTTCTCCAGCTGGGCAAGCGAGCTTTCGATCTTCGCCTGCATCGATGCGATCATCGTCTGGGTGCGGTTCGCCTCCGAGCGCGCATCGCGAAGTTGCGCTTCGAGGTGACCCCGCTGCGAGCGCGCCTGATTGGTGCGCTCTTCCTGCTCACCCACCTGGATCTCCATTTCGGCGATCCGGCGAGCCAGCTGATCCAAGGCTTCGTTCGCAGCAACGAAGTCGAACTCCTGCTTCTCGAGCTTCTCCTTGGTCGCTTCGATCTCCTCGCGGTTCTGACTGACCCGACCCTCGAGTTCCGAACGGCGCTCGTTGTTGAAAGCCATGCGGCCTTCCGCACTGGCCAACAGGTTGCGGTGCTCATTGAGCTCCTGGCGCAACTCCGCCAGTTCCCCTTCGAAATTCCGTGCTGTTAGACGAGCATCAGCGACTGCTTCCTCCTTCGGCTCCATCAAGCGCTCCAACTCGCACTCGGTGGCCTCCAGTGATCGGATCGATGTCTTCAACTCGTCGCGCTCCGCGCCGAACTCCACATAACGCTTGTGCGCCAGATGGGTATCGAGCACCCGAACGTCTTCCGAAAGTGCCTTGTAGCGACGCGCCTTCGAGACCTGCCGCTTGAGCGAATTCATCCGGCGCTCCTGCTCGGCGAGCACATCGCTCACACGCAGAAGGTTCGCTTCCGTGTAGTCCAGCTTGCGCAGTGCGTCCTTTTTCTCCCGCTTGTACTTCGTGATGCCGGCCGCCTCCTCGAACACCGCCCGGCGTTCTTCCGGCTTCGACGAGAGGATCTGGTCAATCTGACCCTGCGCCATGATCGAGTAGGCTGTGCGGCCGATCCCGGTATCCATGAACAGGTTGTGAATGTCCTTCAAACGGCACAGCGTGCCATTGAGCCGATACTCCGATTTGCCGTCGCGGAACACCCGGCGCGTGATGGCGACTTCATTGTAGTCCACCCCGAGCGACTCCTCGCAGTCCGCCATGGTCAGAGTCACCTCGGCCATGCCGAGTGGCTTGCGTCGCTCCGTGCCGCTGAAAATCACGTCGGCCATTTCCCCGCCACGCAGTGCCTTGGCGGAGGTTTCGCCGAGCACCCAGCGGATCGCATCGACCACATTGGATTTGCCGCAGCCATTGGGACCGACAATGCCGGTTACGCCTTCGTGAAACTCCAGGTGCGTCTTGTCCGCAAAGGACTTGAAGCCATGGATATCGAGAGATTTTAGATACATCGACAGGAGGTGGGTTAGAGGTGAACCGGGAGGGATCCGGCAAAACCGCAGCCTAGGCGAGCCACCCGACGGGAAAAGCCTCGGAGCGCAAAAACACCACATGTGGTATCATTTTCCACATTAAGGCGCTTCATCTTGTGCTTAAGGGTAGTTAACAGAGCCAAAATATTCTGCACCTCAGTAGCCTTCGATACGCCCGTTTCCCTTGGAGTGGCGGGGTTTTTCGTCGCTTATTCGAGATCGGCCCTTGATTTGTCATACAGCCTCGTTGCATGACTCGGCCCAACCATGTCCGAGTTCCTCACCGTCTCCCGCGCCGACCACGACCGTCTAGTTTCCGCCGCCTACCGCCAACGCGGTTTTTCGGAGGATGAGTCGGCCGAAGGAGCCCGTCTTGCAGCCGAGGCCGCCCGCCACGGCATCCGCACCCACCACGCCCTGAAAGCCCTGCACCTCGACCATCTGTTCGGGTCCGCCGCCGGTGGCTGTGTCCCGAGTGCGGAAATCGAAGTGATCGACAGCCCGTTCAAGGCCTCCGAGACTTGGAACGCCAACCGCAAGCTCGGCCAGTCGGTCGCCTACCGCGCGATCGATCGCTGCATCGAGCTTGCCGATGAGTTCGGCATCGGCCAGGTCTCCGTCGACAACGCCTTCCACTACCTCTGGGGTGGCGGCTACGTCATGGCCGCCGCAGAACGCGGCTACATCGCCTACACGAACTGCACCTCGGCCCTCGCTGAAGTGGTTCCCTTCGGCGGCAAGTTCCCAACCCTCGGCACCAACCCCCACTCATGGGGCTTTCCTACGATGGATGCCGTAGGTTTCCCGCTGACCATCGACTGGGCCACCTCCACCGTGGCCATGGGGCGCGTGCAGGCACTCAAGCGCGAAGGCAAGGAGCTTCCTCCGGGCGCCGCCGTCGATGCCAACGGCAACCCGACCACCGATCCCAACGAAGTCGCCGCCCTCCTCCCCTTCGGTGCCCACAAGGGATACTCGATGTGCCTGCTCAACGAACTCTACGGCGCGCTGATCGGCGGTTCCCTGCCCACCATCCGCGGCCGCAAGGCCGAGGCTCCCGCCGACGAGAAAACCTCCACGACCTTCTACTTCCAGGTCATCCACCCGGACGCCATCTCCGGCGGCGATTTCGCCAAGGGACGCGACCAGAAGGCCAACCTCACGAAGGTGGTTCAGGACATCCTCGGCCACGGCAACGAAAAGTGCATCCTCCCCGGTCAATTCGAGGCGGAAGCACGCAAGCGCTCCGACGAGGCAGGCGGACTCCACTTCACCGCTGCCGAGCTGGCCGAGTTCAACGAGCTGGCCGCCGAGATCGGCGAGCAGGGCCTGACCGAAATTTGATCGGCATCCGGTCCGCCGCACCCCGTGTGGCGGACCAGCAGGCTGCAGGCCATCTGCCGACCACGGCGCCCTTCCCCTTGACCGCAGGCGTCCCAGAGACGAGCCTCCGGCACCCAGATGGCCACCGCACTCGACTTCAGCCCCATTGACGAAATCATCGCCGACATCGCCGCCGGACGGGCGGTGATCGTTGCCGACGACCCTGAGCGCGAGAACGAGGCCGATCTGGTCGCCGCCGCGTCCCTCTGCACCCCGGAGATCGTGTCCCTGATGGCCGTCCACGGCCGCGGCCTCATCTGCGCCCCGATCACGGCGGAGCGCGCCGAGGAACTCGACCTTCCCCCCATGACCCGCCGCAACCGCGAGGGCATGAAGACCGCCTTCACCATTTCGGTCGATGCCGCCACCGGCATCACCACCGGGATCTCCGCCGCGGACCGCGCCCGCTGCATTCAGATTCTCGCCAATCCGGAAAGCACCGCCAACGACCTCGTCCAACCCGGCCACGTCTTCCCCCTCCAAGCCATGCCGGGTGGAACACTGCGCCGGGCCGGCCACACCGAGGCCGCCATCGACCTCGCACGCCTCGCCGGACAACCACCCGCCGGCGTGATCTGCGAGATCATGAACGACGACGGCACCATGGCCCGCGTCGGCGAATTGGGAGACTTCCAGAAGACCCACCAGCTCAAGGCCTGCACCATCGCCCAGCTGATCGAATACCGCAGGAAGAAGGAGAAACTCGTCGAACGCGAAGAGACCATCAAGCTGCCCACCGATCATGGTGAGTTCGACTGTCACCTCTACCGGATCGAAACCGACGGCTCCCACCACCTTGCCCTCAGCCGGGGTGAGATTTCCAAGGATGAGCCGATCCTCGTCCGCGTGCACTCGGAATGCCTCACCGGCGATGTCTTCATGTCGAAGCGCTGCGACTGCGGTGGCCAGCTCGACGCCGCGCTTGAGAGGATCTCGAAAGAAGGCGGCGTGCTCCTTTACCTCCGCCAGGAAGGCCGCGGCATCGGACTCGCCGGGAAGATCCACGCCTACAAGCTTCAGGAGCAGGGCCTCGACACGATCGAGGCGAACGAAAAGCTCGGTTTCTCCGCCGACCTGCGCGACTACGGCATGGGCGCCCAGATCCTCCAGGATCTTGGAGTGGGGAAGATCCGACTGCTGACCAACAACCCGAAGAAGGTCGTCGGACTGGAAGGATACGGTCTGGAAATCGTCGAGCAGCTGCCCATCAGCCTGCCCTCGAACCCCCACAACGAGCGCTACCTCGAAACCAAGCGCGACCGCATGGGCCACAAGATTTGAACCGCGCTTGGCCCGCCTTGGAAAAACCCGGCAGCGAACTGCTGCCATCGGTTGACTTTTCCACCACCTCCGCCCATATCCACGAGCATGTCCACGGCGCTACCGCCCAAGCCCAGAATGATCGGACCCCGGGTCCGTGTCTGCATCGTTGCGGCCAAATACAACGAGCAGTTCGCCGATGCCCTCGTCGATAATGTTGTCGAGGAGATCGGTGAATTGATGCCATCGACCCGCATCGATTTGGTCCGCGTTCCGGGAGCTTTTGAAGTTCCCGTCGCCGCCGCCGCCGTGCTCCAACGCCAGAAACCCGCCTGCGTGATCGCCCTCGGCGTCATCCTCAAGGGCGCCACCGCCCACGCCGACCTGGTCGCGCGCTCGGTCACCGACGCCCTCCAGAACCTCGCGGTTTCCACCTGCGTTCCGGTCATCAATGAAGTCCTTCTCCTCGAAGACGAAAAGCAGGCCTACGCCCGCTGCATCGGTGCCAACCTGAATCGCGGCAAGGAAGCCGCGCGTGCCGCCGCCGCCATGGTCGATGTCTTCATGGAGCTCGACCGCACCATGCCGCTAGACGGAAGCACCCCAGTGAAATCCTGAGATGCCAAGTCGCCGGCAGATCCGCGAATCCGTGGTGCAATTCCTCTATTGCTCCGACCTCGAAGGCGGAGCATCCCCCGCGTCCCTGCGCGAGCCCTTCTGGCAGTTCATCACCGAGTCCGATCGCAAGGCACTCGTGCTCGCCACCTGGAAGACCATCCAGCACCTCAACCTCGGTCGGGAAAACCGCCACGCGGAGTATCTCAAGCGACTTCCCATCGCCCAAGCGGCACTCCGTTCATCCGAAGACCTGGAACCGACCGCCCGTCTGCTCGAGCGGATCACCGACCTCGAGGACCGCTGGACCGACGTCATCGTCAAGCTCTCCCGGCTCAACAAGGAGGGTGACGACGACGCCATCAGCCGCCGTTTCTCCGACAGCTTCGAGGATCTATTCAGCCTGAATCGCGACCTTACCGCAGCCCGCACGGAATTCATCCGCTCCACCGAGGACCTGCCCAAGCTGCGCCCGCAGCTGGAACCCATCCTCGGAAGCATCCACCGTCTCGAGCGCATCTCGGACCGCCTCCGCATGATCGAGCGACCGGAGGACTTCCCGGACCACGCGGAGCTCAAGAAGATCCGCGATTCGCGTGCCGACATGGAAGCGTTGCGGATCGAGACCGATCAGGTTGTCGACGCAGTGCTCAGCGAACGGGAAGCCATCGATGGGGCGCTGGAGCAGATCGTCGACAACTTCGCACCCGAGCGGATCGACCCGATTGACCGGGCCATCCTCCGCCTGGCCACCTGGGAAATCCGACACAATCCCAACGTGCCCAAGCCGGTCGCCATCAACGAGGCCATCGAATTGGCCAAGAAGTTCGGCACCACCGACTCCGGTCGCTTCGTCAACGGCATCCTCGACAAGGTCAGCGAGTAGCGGGAAGCCGGACGACTCCGGATTCTCCAGCGCCGCGACAGCTCCAAACTCGGGTGACTTTTCCATCCACGAGGGGGCATGATCTCTGCTAGACCCAATCCGCGACCATGCGAACCTACCCGACCCACTTCCAAGTCCGGACCCTCTGGAATGCTGCGACCGGCTTCTCGATCCTGGTGCTCGGAGCCCTGCTGACCGGCTTCATCTATCTGACCGGCTCGGTCCTCGGCTTCCTCCAACCCGTCGTCGTCCCTCTCGCCGTCGCCGGCATCGTCGCCTACCTGCTCGACCCTGTCGTCGTTTGGTTCCAGAAGCGCGGACTCTCGCGCATGCGCGCGGTCATCAGCACCTTCGGTCTGTTCACCCTGCTCGCAGCGATCCTGATCTCCATCATGATCCCCCTCGTCGGCTCCCAGATCGCCGAGTTCAGGCGCCAGAAGGCCAGCCAGGTGGAGAATGGAGAAAAGCGTTCGGCCGACCAGGCCGTCATCGACATCCTCATCAAGGAACGAAACACCCGACCATGGACCCAGCCCATGATCGACCCCCTGCTCTCCGCCCCGGACGATCTGGAGAATCCGAATGCCCTGCGCGGCGAGGAACTCAGCGACGCCCTTGACCTTGCGTTTGAGAACAAGGAACTGAAGAACCCCCACATCGAGATCTACCAGACCAAGCTCTGGAGCACCCTGCTCGGGTTTCAGGACGAAGTGCTCGGTTGGATCGAGGGCGGCACCACCAAGGTATTTGGCTACATCGGCCTGATCATCGGTTTCATGATGGTTCCCATCTACCTGTTCTTCTTCCTGAAGGAGAGCGCCGCCATCAAGGAGCACTGGCACGAATACGTCCCGCTCAAGGCCTCCCGCTTCAAGACAGAGCTGGTCGAGACGCTCACCGAGGTCAATGGCTACCTGATTTCCTTCTTCCGCGGCCAGGTGCTCGTGGCCTTCATCGACGGCATCTTCATCGCCATCGGTCTTTGGCTCTTCGGACTCCCCCTCAGCATGCTGATTGGCCTGCTGATGGCCATCGTCGGAATCATCCCCTTCGTGGGCAACATCATCACCCTGATTCCCGCATGCATCATCGCCTACTTCCATTTCTCAGTTCCTGAGAACCAGACTTTCCTCGGCGACAACCCATGGGCCTACGTGGCTGGCGTCGGCGTGATTTTCTTCATCGCCCAGCAGATCAATTCCATCATCACCGCACCCAAGATCGTTGGCGACTCGGTCGGGCTCCACCCGATGACCGTGATCTTCTCGATGATCTTCTGGTCGCTCATCCTCGGAGGCTTCGTCGGAGCACTGCTTGCCGTCCCACTGACGGCCGCCGTCAAGGTCCTCCTGCGCCGCTACTTCTGGGAACGCAAGATCAAGGCCGTCGACAAGATGCCCGACGACGAACTCACCGACAGCGGAGCCGAGGCCGAGCCCGCCTGACGCACTCCGGGAGATATTGCGACTTTTCAAATTTGTCGCGACACGGTGAATTCCTGCCGTGTCACACCTCCGTCGGATCACCGCTTGTGCCTTTGTCGCCCTGAGTAGCACGCTGCATTCCCAAATCCACGCCGACATCCAGATCTCCCAGGGGGGCAATCCGATCGGCACCGTCCGGGCACGCTTGGACTACGACAAGGCTCCACGCACCTGTGCGAATTTCATCGGACTTGCCACTGGTGAACGCGCGTGGATCGACGTCGAGACCAACGAGGTCATGGTGGACACCCCCTACTACGACGGACGCATCTTCCACCGCCTGGTCCACAATTTCGTCATTCAGGGGGGCTCATCGGATGGCAGCGGCTTCACAGGCTCGGGCTGCAACATTCAGGACGAGTTCCATCCGGATCTGAGACACTCCGGACGCTACATGCTGTCGATGGCGAAAAGCAGCTTTCCGGGCACCGGCAACTCCCAGTTTTTCATCACCCTGACCGCGACCCCATTTCTCGATGACAAGCACTCGGTCTTCGGTGAGATCATCGCAGGTCGGGACATCATCGATGGTTTCACCAACTCCTCGATCTACCCCACCGACGGCAGTGACAAGCCGATCACTCCCATCACGATGGACTCCGTGACCATCAGCGGGCCATCGCTGGCCGGCTTCGACCTCCACGACCCGGCGCTCGAGTTGCACACCATCCGTGCGGTCAACCCCATCCCCAGCAGGAACTCGGCCGCGAGCACCTTCGTCGTAACCTTCAACCGGCAAGCCAAGCACGACTACATCTACAGCTACTCCTTCGACCTGGCATCGTGGACGGCATTCCGGAACATCCTCAGTGCCGACACCTTTCCCGGCTACACCTTCACCACCACGGGACTGACCGCGAACCGGTTCTTCACCCGTCTGGCCGTGGTCGACTACTCGGCACTCGAGAACCCCGAGCCAGCGGTGCTCGGCACAGGTTCCACCATCACCTTCACCACGAGGTCGGGTTCAAGTCTGACACTGGCACCCGACGGCGCGGGTGGCGGGACCTGGACGGACAGCGACGGTGATTCAGGCGCCATGACATCCTTCTCCGTGACCGACCTGGCTCCCCAGACCGGTGACTTCATCAGCTCCGCCAGCCAAGCATTCTACCTCCCCCTGCTTCGGATCAACTTCGCGCTCGACGGAAGCGGTGGCCCCGCCAACCGAACCACCCACCAGCTCAACCTCGATTTCCGAAGCCCTCTCGCCGGATGGAGCGATGGACAGGGGTGGAATTCCATCCCTCAGATCGATGGCGTGAACTTCCTCCACGCCTTCAGCATCACTCCGGCCCCATGACACTCGGAGGGGAGATCCCCAGCCACTCCGGTTTCACCAAGTAGATGCAGTAGACGAAGTAGCCGACGACCATCACGCTTCCTTCGATCCGGTTCAGTCGCCGCCCACGCATCAGGAAGGGAACGAGGAGCAAGGTGAATCCACTCATCACGGCCAGATCCACCCAGTTCAGCACCTTCAGCGATATGGGCTTCACGGCCGAAGTGATGCCCATGACGACGAGGATATTGAAAAGGTTCGAGCCGATCAGATTTCCGGCAATCAGGTCAGTCTCCCCCCTCCTCGCCGCGGCAACCGTCGTCGCCAACTCCGGAAGTGAGGTGCCGATCGCCACCAGCGTCAATCCGATCACCACCTGAGGAACCCCGAATAGGGTCGCCAGTTCGACACCACTCGTCACCAAGCGGTCGGCTCCGAAAATCAACCCGAGCAGCCCGAGAATCACCCAGCCGACGCTCTTCATCGTCGAACTCGATACCGCCGCCGCGCCATCGATCGGTAAATCATGTGGAGCCGCCGGGTCGTCAGGATTGGCACGGGCGAGGCGAATGCTGACAACCACATAAACCACGATCGCCGAAGCCATGATCAACCCTTCCACCCGGGTGAGCTCGTAGTTCCAGATCATCCAGACGAATCCACCCGTCACCACCAGGAGAATGGGCAACTCACGCTTCACCACTTGGCTGTGAACCACGAAGGGCCGGATCAGGGCGGCCAGCCCCAGCAGGAGCGCGATATTGCAAACATTGGAACCCACAATGTTTCCGACCGCCAGGTCTGCCGCGGAGTCAGGCTGGAGGTTCGCCTTCAGGCTGACGATCAACTCCGGCGCGCTGGTCCCGAAGGCCACCACCGTCAGGCCCACGACCAGCGGCGTGATGCCCATCTTCACCGCCATCTCCGAGGCTCCCTTCACCAGCCAGTCCGCGCCGAACGACAGCAATGCAAGGCCGAGCACCAGCCAACCGAGGTGGGGTAACAAATCCATTCCCGGCAGACTGGCCTCTTTCCCCTGCTTGCCAACTGGAAATCCGCGTTCGTTTTCCAAACCCTCCTCCGCTATTCCCGTCACCCGCGCCTTTTTCTCTGGCATCCGCTTTCACCCCTCTGGTTTCTTCCCCGCATGTCTCGAACGCATCGCATCGCAGTCCTCGCCGGCGACGGCATCGGCCCGGAAGTCATGACCGAATCCCTCCGCGTGCTCGACGCCGTGGAGTCCAAATTCGGATTCACCACCGAACGCTCCGAGGCACTCGTCGGCGGCGCAGCC
This sequence comes from Haloferula rosea, assembly GCF_016595525.1. Lineage (GTDB taxonomy): Bacteria > Verrucomicrobiota > Verrucomicrobiia > Verrucomicrobiales > Akkermansiaceae > Haloferula > Haloferula rosea. The sequence goes on along the minus strand of NZ_JAENII010000005.1, from coordinate 62,301 downwards.
ATCGACGATGGCGGCCACCCACTTCCGGACGCCACGATTTCCGCCTGCGAAGCCAGCGATGGCATCCTGTTCGGCTCGGTCGGTGGCCCGAAATGGGAAAACCTGCCGCCCGACACCCAGCCCGAGCGCGGCGCACTCCTCCCCCTGCGCAAGCACTTCGGCCTGTTCGCCAACCTGCGGCCCGGTGTTTGCCTTCCCTCACTCACCCACGCCTCCCCGGTGAAGAACGAGCTCATCCCGAACGGCTTCGACGTGCTCTGCGTCCGCGAGCTCACCGGAGGTGTCTACTTCGGTAGCCCGAAAGGTCGCGAGGAGCGCGATGGCGAAACCGTCGCCTTCGACACCATGATCTACAAGCGCAGCGAGATCGAGCGCATCCTCCATGTCGCCTTCACCGCCGCGATGGGTCGAGGAAAACGCCTCGTCTCCGTCGACAAGGCGAACGTGCTCGCCTCCTCCGTCCTCTGGCGTGAGGTCGCCACCGAAGTCGCCAAGGATTACCCGGAAGTCGAACTCGAGCACCTCTACGTCGACAACGCCGCCATGCAGCTTTGCCGCCGCCCGGATTCCTTCGACGTCCTGGTCACCGAGAACCTTTTCGGCGACATCCTATCCGACGAGATGGCCATGATCTCCGGCTCCCTCGGCATGCTCCCTTCCGCCTCCCTCGGGTCCAAGAAAGAAGGCAGCGACCTCTACTTCGGCATGTACGAACCATCCGGTGGCTCGGCCCCCGACATCGCCGGTCAGGGCATTGCCAACCCCATCGCCCAGATCCTCTCCGTCGCCATGCTCCTGCGCTTCTCGCTCGGCGAGGCCGACGCCGCCCAGGCCATCGAGGACGCCGTGGCCAAGGCCATCGACGACGGCTACCGCACCGGTGACATCGCAACCGGCGCAGCGAGCGAAAAAAAGGTCGGCACCAAGGAGATGGCCGATGCCATCCTCGCCAATCTCTGAAGACCCGGATCTGGGCCTTCGAGCCATTTCACCGACCCCCTGCAAACGCCCCACGTGTCCTCTTGGCCGTGGGGTTTTTGTTTGGGAAGTTGGGAATTTCAGGAGTTCCCGCCGACCCTCCGTCTCCACCCTTGCCCTCGCCGCGTCTCCGCTCCAAATTCCCCGCCAATGAGCGACGCCGACCACTCAGCCATTCCCGTCTGCATTGCAGGCACAGGTAGCTATCTTCCCGAGAAGATCCTGACGAATGCCGACCTTGAGAAGATCGTGGATACGGATGACGAATGGATCGTCACCCGCACCGGAATCCGCGAACGCCGCATCGCCGCCGACGGTGAATTCACCTCGCACATGGCAGCCAAGGCCGGCGAGAAGGCGCTCGAACAAGCAGGGATCGATGCCGCTGACGTCGAACTCATCATCGTCGCCACCATCACCCCCGACACCCTCACCCCGGCCACCGCCTGCTACGTCCAGCAGCACATCGGTGCCCAAGGAGCCGTCGCGTTCGACATCTCCGCCGCCTGCTCGGGTTTTCTCTATTCCATGAAGATCGCCAAGCGGCTCATCTCGGATGGAGCCTTTTCCAACGCCCTGATCATCGGCGCGGAGAAGCTGTCCTCATTCATCAACTGGGAAGACCGTACGACCTGCGTTCTGTTCGGCGACGGTGCCGGTGCCGCCGTCTTGCGCAAGGCCGGGCCGGACGACGGTGAGATTCTCGCCACGGAAATGGGGACCGACGGTCGTCAGACCCACCTTCTCAACATTCCCGGAGGTGGATCCGCCTGCCCGATCACCATCGAGAATGCCGACAAGCGCCTCGCCACCCTGGCCATGCTCGGCAAGGAAGTCTTCAAGCATGCCGTGACCCGGATGCGCCAATCCGCCGAAAAGGTCATCGAGAGATCCGGCCTCAAACCGGAAGACATCGCCCTCGTCGTTCCCCATCAGGCGAACCTGCGGATCATCGATGCCATCGCTGATCGGCTTTCGGTGCCGAAGGAACGCGTCTTCACCAACCTCCAGCACTACGGGAACACCTCGGCAGCCGCGGTTGCCATCGCACTGGATGAAGCCAACCGGACCGGAGCGATCAAAAAAGGCGATCACGTCGTGCTCGTCGTGTTTGGTGCCGGCCTGACCTGGGCCGCTGCGGCGGTCCGATGGTAGGTTCATGAAACAGCCGTCCCCGGGAACGTTAAGGAAAACGCCGATCCTCTTGCTCGGCTCCTCCATGGTGCTCGGCATCGGCTGCCTCATCATGCATACGCTCGGCATCCTCGGACTTTCCGAGGAATTCGGTGTGGCATTCAGCCCCAGTTCCCTCACGGAAATCTCGGCCAGACTGGCGGCAGGCCCCGCCATGACGACCCTCGTGGCCGGCATCCTGCTCATCCTTCACGTCGGCAGGAAACCGATGCCCAAGTGGCTCGCCCTCATCGGTGGACTGGGTGCGGCCTACTCGGTCAACGCCCTGCGTGGCGGCCTCGCCCACGATCTGGGCCACGTCGTTTTCAATCGCTGCGCCGGCAGCCCCTACGGAGCCATCGTTTTCTGGTCGAGCCTGGCATCCGCCACTTCCATCGCCCTCGCCACAGCGCTCTCGACTTCATTCCGACCCCATCCGTCCTCCGGATCCCGTCCCCTCTAGCCCCCAAGACTCCATCACCATGGCCACTTCCTATCGCACCACCCCGACCGAAACCAAGGGGATGCCCTCAGGCATTCCCTTCATCATTTCGAACGAAGCGGCCGAACGCTTTTCGTTCTACGGCATGAAGGCCGCTCTCGCGATCTTCCTCGCCAACTACCTCGTCGCCCTGGGCGGAGACAACCTGAACGAAGCGGCGGCCACCTCCTACGTCTCCTACTTCAACTCGGCCGTCTACCTCACCCCCATCCTCGGAGCCTTCCTCGCCGACCTTTTCTACGGAAAGTATCGTACCATCATCACCCTCTCCATCGTCTACTGCCTCGGCCACCTGAGTCTGGCCATGATGGGCGTCGGAGGCATGGTCGAGGTCTGGCTCCTCAGCGGACTCGGGCTCATCGCCCTCGGAGCAGGGGGCATCAAGCCCTGCGTCTCCGCCCACGTCGGAGATCAGTTCGGCAAGAGCAACCAGCACCTGCTCACCCGCATCTTCAACATTTTCTACTTCTCCATCAATGCCGGCGCGATCGTCTCCAACCTACTCATCCCATGGGTCCTGAAATGGTACGGACCCCACTGGGCGTTCGGCATCCCGGGAGTCCTCATGGCACTCGCCACCCTGTTCTTCTGGATGGGCCGACGACGTTTCATTCACGTCCCCGCCAACCCCGGCGAGTTCCTGCGTGAACTCTTCAGCGCCGAAGGTCTGAAAGCGGTCGGCAAGCTCACGCCGCTCTACCTCTTCGTCGCGATCTTCTGGTGCCTCTTCGACCAGACCGCCTCGAGTCTGGTGTTCCAGGCGGAGAAGATGGATCTGAACATCCTCGGCATCGAAGTCCTCCCGTCCCAGATCCAGGCCTTCAATCCCTTCCTGATCCTCATCTTCATCCCCCTCTTCACCCTCGTCATCTATCCGACGGTGAACCGCTTCATCAATTTCACCCCGCTCCGGAAGATCGGCACCGGACTCGCCCTGATGGTCGTCTCCTTCGCCGTGCTGGCCTGGGCCCAGGAAGCCATCGACCGCGGCGAGACTCCCAGCGTCGGCTGGCAGCTTCTCTCCTACCTCATCTTCACGGCCGCGGAGATCCTCATCTCCATCGTCTGCCTCGAATTCTCCTACACGCAGGCACCGCGACGCATCAAATCCCTCATCATGGCATTCTTCCTGGTCTCGGTATCGATCGGCAATGCCATCACCGGCCTGATCAATGGCTACATCCAGATTCCCGAACCCGCTCAAGCCCAGCTCGAAGCAGCAGTGGCCAAGCTTGAACCCGGATGGGAGCAGTCACCTCGAAGCATCGCCCTTCCCGGGTTCGACGGAGTAACCGGCACCGAAGACGATTTCATGGCCCGCCTGAAGAACGGCGAACTGGACGAGATCGAACTGCCCGTGGAGAACATCCTGAAGTCTCCTGCTGAGAAGGTCGAAGCACTCGTCCTTCAACGCATGGCTGCGACCGGAGAAAACGAAACTCTGGCCCCTTCCCCTGAACAGGTCGGCGACCTCGGCACGGATCCTTGGGGAAATCCGATCGAATACCGGATCATCAGTGCCAAGAAGCTCCAGGTCCGTAGCGCCGGCCCCGACAAGACCGCTGGCACCCAGTGGGATCAGGTGGCCGAACTAACCATCACCCCTCCCTCCGCTCCTCCCGCCAAGTCGTGGATGGACGCCTTCCGTCCATCCTCTCCATGGCTCGATCGCCATGGAGTCCAGAACCAGGATGAGGTTTCGGCCACCAAGATCAGCTACCAGGTCGGGGGAGGAACCCGGCTTGAAGGCGCAGCCTACTTCTGGTTCTTCACCAAACTGATGGCAGTCACCGCCATCCTGTTCATCCCGTTCGCATTCGTCTATCGTCCACGGACCTACATGCAGCACTGAGATCGAACTCCCCTCTCCCCATGTTGACCGACTCCCATTGTCACCTCGCCTCGCACAAATTCCCCGCAGACGAACTCCCCACCCTGATCGCCGATGCGATGGCGTCGGGCGTCACCCGCTTGGTCACATTGGCAACCTGCCTGGGAGACCTGGAAACGAATCTCTCGATCTGCCGGGACCACCCTTCCGTCAGGTCCTGCATCGGCATCCATCCATGCGATGTCCACGAGGCACCGGACGATGCCGTCGACCAACTCCGCTCCCACCTCACCGACCCCCGCGTTTGCGGCATCGGAGAGACGGGCCTGGATTACTTTCATCCCGCACCCGGGACATGGAGCGAGGAAACTTTTCGGGATCGGCAGAAGTTGATGCTCGATCAGCATTTCACGCTCGCTGCTGAAGCGGGCCTGAATGTGGTCATTCACACCCGCGATCGCACAGGTTCCGCCTCCTTTGAGGAGGCACTCGCCATTTACCGCAAGCACGCCCACCACGCCCGCGCGGTCTTCCACTGCTTCATCAGCACCCGGGAGAATGCCCGGCGGGTGATCGACCTCGGAGGACTGGTGTCCTTCGGTGGGGTCGCCACCTTCAAGAATGCGAAGGACGTGCTGGACGTCGCTGCCGACCTCCCGACCGGCACCTTCATGGTCGAGACCGACTCCCCCTACCTCGCCCCCCACCCACATCGCGGCAGCAGAAATGAACCGGCCTTGGTCAGGGTGGTCGCGGAGAAATTGGCCGAAGCCCGGGGCGAAACTGTCGCCGACCTTGCAGGGCACACCACCGCGACCGCGGAAGATTTCTTTCGGCTATCTTGAATAAATGGGCCCCTCTGCGGCGTTAGTGATTGCGATACGCGTTGAATCCATCTTTATCGGAGACGAACCTTCCACCCCTAGATCATCATGTTCAAACCTACCTACCTTCTCGGCTTGTCCGCCCTCATCATCTTCCCGTCCTGTGGGCTGGGTGGAGGCGACGAAGACTATGACACCTCGGACCCCTATGGTGTCCCTGATGCAGGCGGCTACGAGTCCGCCCCCTATCAGGATGTGAACCCGCCGGCATCCAATCCGACCTACGGTAGCGCGGCCTACGAAGAGACGGCACCCGCGACCGCCACACCGACCGCACCGACCCCTCCACCTGCCGTGGCCTCGACCCACACTGTGGCCAAAGGCGATACGCTCTGGGGCTTGAGCCGGAAATACAACGTCACCGTCGATGCCATCCGCGCCGCGAACGGCATGGCTGCGGACGACAACAACGTGCGCCTCGGCCAAACGATCAACATCCCGGCTCCCTGAGCTCGACCCCTCGGTCTCATGCGACGCCCCCTTCTGATCAGCCTGCTCGTTGCCGGATTCTTCGTCGCTCCCGCCTTCGGGCAGGACGAATCCCAGCTGCCGAGCAGGCTTGATCAGGCGCTGCAGGACATGCTTTCGGAACGGGAATCTCCCGGAGCGCTGGACGAACGCATCGAAGCAGCGCGGAAACTGGGTGCCACCGAACAGGCCATCCTCGAAGCACGCTTCCTCTATCACGTCGACCGACGCGAGGATGACAAGCTCGCCGCCATGCTTCCGGAACTCGAGGCGCAGGCAAAAAACTTCAAGCTCTCCGAATCCCAGATCTTTGCCGTCGAGGAAGACTGGTTCGCCATCCTCGAATACGTCCGCGCGATCAAGGCCCTCGAAGAAAAGGACCGCGACGGTTTCAAGAAGCACATCACCGAAGCTTTCTGGCTGAGCCCGCAACAGGGTGCCGCCTTCGCCCCACACATCGAACGCCTCCGTCTCGAAGAGGCCATGAAAAAGGTGAAGGTCGACTTCAGCCTCTCCGTGCAGGACCTCAACGGCGAGACCGCGCTACTGCAGTCCCTGGCCAAGGATCGGAAAGCCGTCCTCCTCCACTTCTTTTCTCCCTGGAGCCGCGAATGTGAGGAAAGTCTTCCGGACTTCACGGCGAGTGCCAAAGCATTGGAACAGGCGGGCATTGCGGTCGTCACCATCATTGGTGAATCCATGCCCGAGGCCATCGCCGACACCCGCGCCATCCTCGAAGCGACTCCCGGACTGACGGGAAGCTGGCTGATCGACCACGACACATCCCCACTCTCCCGGACACTTCGGATCCAGGCGGCACCGACCATGGTCCTCGTCGAACTGGACGGGACCATCCGCTTCAACGGACATCCGTCCGACCCGTCGTTGTGGTCGGAAGTCAAGGGCATCGCCCCCGGCTTCAAGCGTCCCGAAGTGGACGGTAACGGCCACTGATCGTTTTACGATAGACATCGTACTTTGAGCTTCCTCATTGGATTCCGGACTAACACCGGAGGTTCGTTTTCTTAACAAAGCTGAATTTGTTCTTGACGCGACATGCCACTATCAGCTTCATGATGCGTGTAATTTGAATTACACCCCCTCATGGCCAAGGCAACCCAACCCTCCAACCTCGAACTACAGGCACTCTCCGTGCTGTGGCACGAAGGTCCATCCACGGTAGGCGCAGTACTAGAAGCACTGCCCGACGGCAAAGACCGAGCCTACACCACGGTGCTCTCGGTGATGCAGAGCCTCGAACGAAAGAAGCTCGTCAAGCGGACACGGTTCGGACGGGCACACGTCTACGAAGCATCACACTCCCAGGAAGAGATCGCTGGCAAGGCGACATCCGATTTCCTGACCAACGCTTTCGGGGGCCGCCTGGCTGAGGCGATCCTCGCACTCCTCTCCGCCGGCAATCTCACACCGGAAGAGAAATCAAACATCGAACGCGAACTCAAACGACACAAAGCCATGGCTGCAAAGAAATCCACCAAGAAGGCCGCACGGAAAAAATCCGTGAAACGCGCCGCCAAAAAGGTGACCCGTAAAAAGGTCGCGAAGAAAAAGTCCGCCAAGAAGGCCACCAAGAAGAAGGTAGCCAAGAAAGCCGCCAAGAAAAAGGTAGCGAAGAAGGCGACGAAGAAAAAGACGGCAAAGAAAGCCGCCAAGAAGAAGTCAGCCAAGAAGGCTACCAAGAAAAAGGCAGCCAAGAAAGCCGCCAAGAAAAAGGTAGCGAAGAAGGCGTCGAAGAAGAAGGCAGCCAAGAAAAAGGTCGCCAAGAAAGCTTCGAAGAAAAAGGTCGCGAAGAAAAAGTCCGCCAAGAAGGCGACCAAGAAGCGCGCGCGCCGCAAGTAACATTTCCCAACCCCCCGCACCAGCTGCGTCACCAAGGTGATCGCCTGTGCGTGTTGAGTTGACGTTTTAAGAGGCGGAGGACCAGTTCCTCCGCCTCTTTTTCGTGCCCGGTCTTCCACTTTCATACAGCCCGATCCCAGCCTCAGACAGAGCGCTGCTTTTTCCGCGGAAAAAGCATTGCATCGATCCGGCCTGCTCCCTAATTTCCCGCACCTGCCCGGGGCACCTGCCTCATCAGGCCCTAAAGCGCGGTTAGCTCAGCGGTAGAGCACCTCCCTGACACGGAGGGGGTCACTGGTTCGATCCCAGTATCGCGCACCATTTCTCCGCGGCATTCACACTTCGATCCGCACCGATGCCCACCCTGCTTCCAACCGCAGACACGCTGTCGACCCTGCTGAGATTGATCGACGATGAAACCCCTGAGGTTCGGCAATCACTCGCAGAAGCGCTGGAAGTCTTTGAGGGTGATGTCAGCGAACTTCTCACCCAGACCTCCTACCCGGCCTCGGACGCAGACCTGAAGGTTCTCTCCGACCTCCTCCGCTCGGCACGCCGTGAACGCTTGCGCCGCGAATGGGTCGTCCCCTCCAATGGCATCAATGGGTTGGCCGATGACTGGGACCGAGTCGAGTCCCTGTTCCGGGTGCTCTCCGACTACCTCCACGACGGTACCACCGTCCGCCAACCTCTCGGCGATGCCTTGGACCTCCTCGCCGAGGAAACCGAGGCAATGACTGAAGGACGCAACACCATGGAGCTCTGTCAGTATCTGCTGAAGGGCAATCCATTGAAGTGCGAAACCCGGACTGACCTCCAACCCGAATTTCTCGACCTGGCGCGGGTGGCTGCCGGTGGAAGCACCTGCCCCCTTGGTGCGGGCGTGGTCATCCTGCTCGTCCTTCGTCGACTCCGCATCGAGGCGGACGGCTTGAGCCTTCCCGGCACCTTCTTCCTGAGGGTGGACGGACCGGATGGTCCGGTCATCCTGGATCCGGAACATGGGGGTGAGGTACTCCGCCCAAGGGACTTCGAACACCGCATCCGGCGTTACCCGAAGGAGATTCAGACCCTGTGCCGACGTGCTGCGACACCCGGTGAGCTCCTCGTGCGAACGACGGAGGAACTGGCGATGGCCCTCGCCTTCCGCGGCGACGGAGTTGATGGCGATTTGATGGAGGAGCTGGTGGAGAGCCTCGTTCCCGTCCCCTTCTGAATTGGCTTCAGACTTCTCCGTCCGGATACAGCTCGTGATACTTGATCGCCTCGACGGCGACTGCAGCAGCTGTTCCGAAAATCGTGTCTTCGGAAGCCGTCCGCGGGACCTGCGCCGCGGGTCGTGCCAGCCCCACCAGGAACTGCCCGTAGTTTCGGGCCCCACCGCAGTGCTGCAGCAACTTCATCGCGATGTGCGCCGAGTCGAGGTTCGGAAACACCAGCACGTCCGCTGATTTTCGGACCTTGGAGTCCGGAATCTTCACTTCAGCTGCCGCAGGATCGAGAGCCACATCCGCTTGAAGTTCACCTCGAATCATCAGATCCAACCCGGGGGCCAAGACCTTCTCACGGGCCAGTCCGACAGCCGCAGCCACCCGTTTCGAAGAATCACTTGGCGAAGAACCTTTGGTAGAGTGACTGAGGAAGGCCACCTGGGGCTGACGCCCGAGGAAGTGCTGCGCCAATCGCCCGGTCTCCACCGCGATCTGAGCCAACTCTTCCACCGAAGGCTCGGGAATGAGACCGCAGTCGGCGAGAAGAAGCAGCCCATCGCCACCGAAATGATCCAGATGCGGAGCGGACAGGACCGTGACCCCGAACATTTTCTGGATGCCCGGCATCGGCTTGATGGCCTGCTGGAGTGCCCGAAACAGCAAGGCGGGAACCGCCTGATTCCCGCCCACCAAGGCGTCGGCCTGACCATACTGGACCATCAGGGCTCCGAAGTAATGGGGCAATTTGACGAGCGCCGCAGCATCCACGTCACGCCCTTTCCGGTAGCGCTCGATCTTCGCATAGCGCCGACAGAACAAATCGAAGTCCGAGGATTTCTCCGGCTCGAGGACCTTCACGAACTGAAGACTCACCCCTTCCGCTTCCGCCAGCGCCACGATCCGCTCACGGGATCCAAGAAGGATGGGCACGACTGCTTCAAGCTTCACCAGGCGCTCGGCGACCCTCAACACGCGGATGTCCTCCCCTTCGGTGAAAACGACACGCTTGGGATGCCGCCGAAGCTTCTCCACAAGAGGGTCGATAAAACGGGCTGCAGCTTGAGCTTGGCTAGATTCGTCCATCGTCGAGAATGCCGCAGCGTCGTGCGACCATGCTGTATCCTATGTCGCCCGAGCTTCGACCCGCAACCCGAAACACGATCTTGCCTGCAGACTATCACACCCACACGCCGCTGTGCCAACACGCCGAGGGAGAACCCGAGGATTACGTCGATGCCGCGATCCGAGCCGGCTTGACCGAATACGGCATCTCGGATCACGCCCCGGCTCACCCCGAGCCCTTCGATGACTGGCGCATGTTGGAGGCTCAACTCCCCGATTACTTTGATTGGATCCAGCGAGCTGAGCGCCATGCGGCGGGACGTCTATCCATTCGCGCCGGCCTCGAATGCGATTGGTTGACCGGATGCGAAGGATGGATCGAATCCCTCGCCCAGCGATACCCATGGGACTATCTGATTGGATCGGTCCACTACCTCGACGACTGGGATTTCGACAACCCGGCCTGGCTGGGGCGTTGGGCCGAATGTGATGTGGAAGCGGTCTGGTCCCACTACTGGAAGAGCTACACCTCGATGGCCCGCAGTGGGCTGTTCGACATCCTGGGACACCCCGATCTCATCAAGAAGTTCTCGTACCGCCCCGAGGGCGATCTACGACGTTTCTACGAGCCGTGCATTGAGGCGATCGCGGACCAGGGCACCGCCATTGAGCTCAACACCGCAGGTCGCCACAAGCCATGCGCGGAGGCCTATCCCGAACCGTTGTTTCTCGAGCTCGCTGCCGCAGCCGGCATCCCCATGGTGATTTCCTCCGACGCCCATGCCCCGGACGAAGTGGCCCGCGACTTCCCCGAGGCCATCGCCATCGCCAAGAGCGCCGGCTATCGGGAAACGCAGTTGTTCGAGAAACGACAGCGCCGGGCTGAACCGCTGGCCTGAAACCCCGCGTATCCAAGAAACCCCGAAGTCTCCACTTCCACGGACTACTTCTTCTTCGCCTGGTTCAACGCCTGACTGAACCAATCGTTTCCGCCGGAAGAGGGACGCGCTTCACGACGATCGCGGCGCTGTGCCGGACGACGGTCGTGCCCACCGCCACCGCCTTGACCACGACGCGGGGTCCCGCCCCCGAGATCCGGAGCCGACTTCATCGAGAGTGAGATCCGATTGCGCGCCATATCGACCTCCATGACCGTGACGTTCACCTTCTGACCGACCTTCACCACATCATTGGGATCCGAAACGAACTGGTCCGAGAGCTGGCTGATGTGAACGAGACCGTCCTGGTGGACCCCGACGTCGACGAATGCCCCGAACGCGGTGACGTTGGTCACGATCCCGGGAAGCTTCAGCCCTTGGGTCAAATCGGATGGTTTCTCAATGCCTTCGGCAAACGAGAAGACCTCGAAGGCTTTCCGCGGATCGCGGCCCGGCTTGTCCAGCTCGGCCATGATGTCCTTGAGCGTCGGCAGCCCGACCTCGTCATCGGCATACTGTCGGAGATCGATCTTCTTCCGGCGCGCCGGGTCCCGCATCAACTCATCGACACCACAGCCCAGGTCCGAGGCCATGCGCTCGACCAGGGAGTACCGTTCCGGGTGCACGGCGGAAGCATCCAGCGGGTTCGCCGCTTCGCGAATCCTGAGGAACCCGGCCGCCTGTTCGAATGCCTTCTCTCCCAATCGAGAGACCTCCTTCAGCTGCGCCCGTGACTCAAACGGGCCGTTCTTCGATCGCCACTCGACGATGTTCGCCGCCAGACTGTCATTCAGCCCCGAAACATAGGCCAGCAGCTGCTTGGAAGCGGTATTCAGCTCGACACCCACCCCGTTCACGCAGCTTTCCACGGTATCATCCAGACTCCGCTTCAAGGCGCGCTGGTCGACATCGTGCTGGTATTGTCCCACACCGATCGCCTTGGGGTCGATCTTGACCAGCTCGGCCAATGGATCCATCAGCCGGCGACCGATGCTGACCGCGCCACGCACGGTGACATCCTCATTGGGGAATTCCTCACGTGCCGCCTCGGACGCAGAATACACTGATGCCCCACTCTCATTGACCATGAGAACGGGAATCGAAGCAGGCAGTTTGAGCTTCCGCACGAAGGTCTCGGTCTCACGGCTCGCGGTGCCATTGCCGATCGCCACCGCCTCGATGCGATATTTCTTGATCAATCCCGCCAGCTCAACCGCCGCTTCGTACTGCTGCGAACTCGAGCCTGCGGTCGCGTGCAGCACGGTATGATGCAACAACTGCCCTTGGGCATCGAGCACCACCGTCTTGCACCCCGTCCGGAATGCCGGATCAATGGCCAGCGTTCTCTTGCGGCCGAGCGGCGAGGCAAGCAGCAGCTCGCGCAGGTTGTCCGCAAACACCTGGATGGCAGTCTCGTCCGCAGCCTTCTTCCCCTTCAGACGCATCTCGGTCTCCATCGAAGGCATCAGCAACCTCTTGCACCCGTCTTCGACGGCCATCCTCACCTGCTCGGCAGCACCACCAGCTCCCTTGACCCAATCGCCCACCGCCGGGGTAGCCACCCGTTCGAGCGGCACCTCGATCCGCATGATGAGGAAGCCTTCCTTCTCGCCACGGCGAATCGCCATCATGCGGTGGGAAGGAATGGCCTTGAGGGGTTCACTCCATTCGAAGTAGTCGCGGAACCGAGCCGCCTCCTTGTCCTCATCCTTGCCATACATGACACGGGATGAAACGACGGCCTCCTCCTCGTAGATCGTCCGCGTTCGTCCGCGGAGGTCCGCATCATCAGCGACCTGCTCAGCGATGATGTCACGGGCACCTGCAAGCGCCTCATCCTTGTCATTGACCTCCTTCGCCGCATCCACGAACTCAGCAGCTTTCTCCGACGGATCCGCATCCTGATTCTCAAGCAACCAGACGGACAAGGGCTCCAGGCCCTTCTCCCTGGCTTTCGTCGCCCTTGTTTGTCGCTTCGGGCGATAGGGCGCGAAAACATCCTCAAGGGCACTCATCGTCTTCGCCGCGAGCACCTTCTTCTTCAGCTCGGGAGAAAGCAGATTCCGTTCTTCGAGCGACTTGAGGATCGAACCCCGACGGGTATCGAGCTCCGCCAGCTGCACCATCCGGTCGCGAACCGTCTGGATCTGAACCTCATCAAGGGACCCCGTCGCTTCCTTCCGGTAGCGGGAAATGAAGGGAACCGTAGCCCCCTCGGCAAGCAGCTTGGCGGTTGAGGAAACCGATGAAAGTGGAATGCCCGACTCTTGGGCAATGATGTCGAGATGGGCGGAAGAAGTCGCTTCAGTCATGGGTGAAGCGCACTTCTAAACGCGTCCCGTCCACCGTGGCAAGAGGTGAAGTTTTGCAAGCGGAATCGACGCGAAACGACGCCGATTCCCGCCCCTCAAGAAGCCGGTTTCTCGACGTGTTTCTCAATCACGGCATAGGCCTGATGATTGTGGATCGACTCGAAATTCTCCGCTTCGACCCGATACCACGTGATGTCGTCGTGGCTGTTCGATCGTGACGCCACGTTGCGCACCAGATCCTCGACGAAAACCGGATTGTCGTAGGCACGCTCGGTGACTGCCTTCTCATCCGGACGCTTGAGCAGGCTGTAGAGTTCACAGCTGGCCGAGCGCTCGACCAGTTCGATCAAATCCTCGATCCAAATCGGCTCACGCGAGCGCACCGAGTAGGTGACGATCCCACGTTGATTGTGGGCACCACGGTCGCTGATCTCTTTCGAGCAGGGGCACAGTGTGGCGACCGGCACCATGACCGTGACCACGAAGTCCAATCCTCCACCCTTGCTTGCCTCCACCTCGAAACGCACCTCGTAGTCCAGCAAACCGGGCTTCCCGGTCACCGGAGCCGCCTTCGAGCGAAAGAAGGGAAATTCGAACTCCACGTGCGCCTTCCCCGCGTCGAGACGCTCCAGAAGCTCCCGAGGCAGTCCTGCCATGGAGCGCACATCGAGGCAGCTGCCATGGGCATTGAGCGCCTCCACAAAGCGACTCATGTGCGTGCCCTTGTAGTGCTCCGGCAGATCGACCGCCAGGGCGACGGTCGCAATCGTCCGCTGGACCGATTCATCCTTGTCCCGGACTTCGACCGGGAAACGCAGTCCCTTCACACCAACCCGATCAATCGGAAGCTGGCGGTCGTCCCGTTCATTCTGCGTGTCCTTGAGCTCCTTCATCGCTGTGCATAAAAAAGGCCTGCCGCGCAAATACGGGCAGGCCTTCCTAAAAGGTTCGTAACCCGCGGGATTACTGCATCAGGTTCACAGCGCGGGCGCGCTTGATTTCCCGAGTGATCTTGCGGTGAAGCTTGGCGGAAACGCCGGTCACGCGACGAGGAAGGATCTTGCCCGTGTCCGAGGTGAACTTCGAAAGGATCTCCGGATGTGTGTAGGTCACCTTGTCGACAGGAATGTCGAGGCGACGGCGGGGCATGGTGCGGTTCGCCTTACGGAAGGCGATCCGGCGTTCAACGGTCTTCGGTTCGGACATGATGATTAGCGGAGTTCGCGGTGAATCGTACGACGTTTCAGCGCTGGATTGAATTTGACCTTCTCCAAACGACCAGGCGTCCGAAGGCTCTTTTTGTTGCGTGTCGTCACGTAACGGGACGGCGATTTGCCCTCAGCGCGTGCTTCGGTGCATTCGAGGATGATGATGTCGCGTGGCATGGAAAACGGGTCGGAAAGTTGGGGCGCGGAGCCTAATTCAATCGTCGGAGCCGTCAAGCGAAACCGGACCAGATTCTTCATCATCGGTCAGACGGCCATTGCTGAAGCCCACTTCGCTGGGCAGTCGGAAGCGCTGATTGCCGTATTCCTTCTCCCATTTCTCCTGACAATCGACGGTCAGGCGGGCGAATGGAATGGCCTCGAGGCGCGCTTGGGGAATCTTGGCTCCGGACATCTCGCAAACGCCGTAAACACCGCGCTCGATCCGCCGCAGGGCCTGCTCGATCTCGTAAAGGGCGTCCTGCTCCTTGGCCAGCACACTCAGAGCGAAATCGCGGTCATAGGCATCGCTTCCCGCGTCTCCCTGGTGCATCCCACTGCCCGAAGCGTCACTGCCATCGGCTGCGCTGCGGATTTCACCGGTCACACCGGACATGGCATCCACCAGTTCATCGCGCAGATCGAGGAGACGCTGACGTTGTTTCAGGGCAAATGCGGTCAGTTTGACGGGTTTTGCAGGGGCTTCCTCTTTCTTGGCCACCACCTTCTTCACGGCCACTTTCTTGGCGGGCGCCTTCTTCGCTGCTTTCTTGGCGGGGGCCTTCTTCGCGGGGGCCTTCTTGGCCGGAGCTTTCTTCGCGGGGGCTTTTTTGGCTGCCTTCTTGGCTACCTTCTTGGCGGTGGATTTCTTCACCGCCTTCTTAGCGGTCTTCTTTTTTGCAGCCATGGATTGAGGAATTGGAAGCTAGGTTTCCCGGCACTTCCTCTAGCGAAGAAACAACCGGGGCGCGGTCGATTAGCGCCTCATACCCTCGCCTGCAAGTTGAAATTTCATCGACCTTTGCCGATCTTCGTCCCAATCACGCAGCACGCTTGAACTGGCGGGCGTCTTGCCTAAGCTGCGCGCCCTGTCATGGAACTCGCCTCAATCATTGAAGCTCTGGTCACCGCCTCCGACGAGGCGCTGAGCAGCGAAGACCTCGCCCGACTGATCCGGTCCCGCGTCGCCGAAGCCGAGGATGCCCGCGCTGCGGCCATTGAGGATGGGGAAAGCCCGGCTGAACTCCCTGAGTGGCTCCTCTCTTACGCAGAAGTCACTCCAGATCAGGTCATTGCCGCGATCGCCAAGCTCAACGCGGAATACGACGCGACCGGTCGGGCATTCAACCTGACGGAGCGCGCGAAGGGCTGGAGAATCTTTACCCGCACCGACTACGGCGAGTTCATCAAGCAGCTCTTCCCTGGCCGACGTCCGGAGAGGTTGAGCGCTCCCGCCATGGAGACGCTCGCCATCATCGCCTACCGCCAACCCATCACCAAGGCCGCCATCGAAGCCGTCCGCGGGGTCTCGTGCGACGGCATGCTCCAAAAACTCCTCGACCGCGAACTCGTCCGCATCGGGGGCCGGGCCGAACTCCCCGGGCGCCCACTGCTCTACGAGACCACCGAGGTGTTCTACGAGCATTTCGGCATCCGCTCGATCGAGGACCTGCCGAATTCCGATGAGCTTCGGCGTGTCAAACTCCCTGAACCGGAGGAAGAATCCGCTGAGGCCAGCCCGGAAGAACAACTCGCTCTCGCCGCCACTGGAGCCAAAACCACCGAGGCCGAGGAGTCCTCGACCGAATCGGAAGCATCCATCGAGACCCCGCCAGCTGACGACACCGCTGCCGAGGAAACCTCCGGGGAAGAACCCTCTGCTGATCCCATCCAATCGTGAACCTCGACGACATTCGCATCGGCATCGACAAGATCGACCGCCAATTGCTCGACCTCCTCAGCCAACGAGCCGACCTCGTCCATGAAGTGGGCGTGGTCAAAAAACGCGACGGCCTCCAGATCTACGCTCCGGAGCGCGAGGAAGCCTTGCTTCGCAAGCTCGTCGAGATGAACGAGGGTCGGCTTCCGGAAAAATCGATTCGCGCCATCTACCGCGAGATCATGTCCGCGGCTCTCGCTCTCGAGGATGATCTTCAAATCGCCTACCTCGGCCCTGAAGGCACCTGGACGCATCAGGCCGCGATCAAGAAATTCGGTCACTCGGTCGCCTACAGTGCTCAACCGAATTTTGCCGAAGTCTTCGATCAGGTCAGCCGCCGCAAGG
Organism: Haloferula rosea; assembly: GCF_016595525.1. Taxonomy (GTDB): domain Bacteria; phylum Verrucomicrobiota; class Verrucomicrobiia; order Verrucomicrobiales; family Akkermansiaceae; genus Haloferula; species Haloferula rosea. The sequence continues at coordinate 45,593 of NZ_JAENII010000005.1, read as the reverse complement.
CCGACTATGGCGTGGTTCCCATCGAGAATTCGACCGAAGGTGCGGTGTCGCACACCCTCGACCTTTTCGTCGACTCGCCGCTCCAGATCTGTGCCCAGATCCTCCTGCGGATCGAAAACGGCCTGATGGCCTCGATCCCACGTGAAGAAATCCGAACGCTCTATTCCCATCCCCAGGTCTTCGGTCAGTGCCGTAGCTGGATCCTTCAGAACTTCCCCGATGCCGATTTGGTCGAGGTCTCCTCGACGACCCGCGCCGCGGAGATCGCACGCGACAAGGCGGGCGAAGGGGCCGCCGCCATGGGAGGCAAGCTTGCAGCCGAACTGCACGGCCTGACCATGCTCGAGGAGTGCATCCAGGACCGGGCCACCAATACGACCCGCTTTCTGGTCATCGGAGAGAAGACCTGTCCACCGACGGGTGACGACCGGACTTCCCTGCTCTTCGCCATCCATGACCGACCCGGATCACTGGTCCGCGCGCTGCAGGCCTTCGAGCACTTCGACATCAACATGTCGAAGATCGAGTCCCGCCCATCCAAACGGAAGGACTGGGAATATGTGTTCTACGTCGACCTCGCCGGCCATTGCGATGACGATGCCCTCAAGGAAGCGCTTGGTGCCCTCGAGAAACACTGCTCAATGGTGAAGATCCTCGGATCCTATCCCGACACGAACGAGTAATTCAGGACTGGGTTCAATCGACGGATCCGCGGTCCCCGGGTGGATTCGATCTTCACCAGCATCGCACCCACCTGCCGTGGAAACACCCACGGCCCGGTGCCACAACGAGCGACCGGCTCATCTACCGTGCTCGTCGTAGCGGAAGGCACTGCGGCTCGAATCATCGAGACATCAAAGGGGCCGTCGAAGCCGGATCACAAACAGACCTCGAGAGTCCTTGGCTACTTAAGCCAACCGACAAGCCCGATGATCGTGAGGATCAACAGCGGATGAACCACCCCGACGGAAAAAGGCTTTCCACCTCCCGGCTCAGACCTTCATCACTTCCGCTTCCTTGGCGGCGCTGATCGTGTCGATCTCCTTGACGAAACGATCGGTCAGCTTCTGGACTTCGGACTCGTGGTCCTTCTGACCATCTTCGGTGAGGACATTGTCGGCCTTCATCTTCTTGGCGGCGTCCATACCCTCCTTTCGGATCGCACGGATCCGGACTTTGGCTTCCTCACCGAGCTGCTTCACCATCTTGACCATCTCCTTGCGTCGTTCCTCGGACAGCTCGGGGATGGGCACCCGAATCGAGCGCTCCGCCGCGGCCGGATTGAGGCCCAGCTTCGATTCACGGATGGCCTTCTCGATCTCAGGCGTGGTCGATGGGTCGAATGGTGAGACCGACAGCATGCGTGGCTCCGGCGTGCTGATCACGGCAAGCTGCTTGAGCTTCATCTGGCTGCCGTAGCTGTGGACGAACACATCGAGATTCTCGATCAGCGAAGGAGAGGCTTTCCCCGTCCTGACAGAGGCAAATTCGTGGCCGAGATGCTCGACGGTTTTCTGCATCGTATCTTCGGTCTCAAGGAGTGATTCTGCTGGGTCCATGGCTTTGTTCGGTTGAATGAGGAGGAGGCTCTCAGGCGTCGCCCGAGTCTACGACGGTTCCAATGTCTTCCCCAAGAAGTGCCGCAGTCACATTGCCGGGCTTCTCAAGATCAAACACGATGATGGGAATCTTGTTGTCCATGCACAGGCTGAACGCCGTGGAGTCCATCACCTGCAGCTGCCTGCTGATGCACTCCTGGAAGCTCACACGATCGTAGCGCTTCGCATCGGGGTTCTTCTTCGGGTCGGAATCATAGACTCCGTCGACCATCGTCGCCTTGAGCACTTGATCGGCACCCATCTCGCTGGCGCGAAGGGCCGCGGTCGTATCGGTGGAAAAGAACGGGCTTCCCGTGCCGGCTGCGAAAATCACCACATGACCATTGGCGAGCTGCCGGGATGCCTTACGGCGGATGAAGGTCTCCGCGACATTCTTCATCTCGATGGCCGACTGCACGATGGTCGGGACTCCCTTCTCTTCGAGAGCACCCTGCAGAGCGAGAGCATTCATGACCGTCGCCAGCATGCCGACGTAATCGGCGGTGGCACGGTCCATACCGCGCGCACTCGCAGAGGCTCCACGCCAGAAATTCCCTCCACCGACAACCACCCCCAACTCCACCTTGCCGGTGTCCATGGCGGCCTTCACCTCACACGCCATCCGATCCACGATCTCAGGCGAAATGTTGTCCTTGCTGCCCGCCTCACGGAGTGCTTCGCCACTCAGTTTCAGGATGACCCGTCGTTTGGAGGAAAGCTTCTTGGCACTCGTCATGTGAATGGCTTGATCCAAGCAGCAGCGACCTCGACTTGCAAAGGCAAAAGCCGGTCAGGAGCCCTCCAATTCAAACTCGGCATCAAGATCCTTCAACGAGGCCGTTCCCTCATCCGTGCCCGCCACACGCAAGCGCACCTTAAGTGCTTCATGCTGCGGCTTCTGGTAGAGCTCGAGGGTGGAACGAACCGCTCGAAACCCAAGTTCCAGCACCTGCCGGATCGTCAATTTGACCTCCTCGGGAATGGCTCTCTTGGACACATCCAGTCGAACCTCCAACCAACCATCTTCCATCTCGGCCGTCAGCCCGATCCGGCACAGCTCAAGCAGGTTCACTTCCTCGACCGTGTAATTGGGGTCGTTCGAAGGCATTCGATGCGGCGACCTCACGGCTTCCACCAGCGTTTCGGGCAGTGCCCCGCTCAGAACCATCGGTCGTGCCACCACCGCCGCCTGCAGGGTCTCACCCGACTTGCTGACCGCATCGTCCACATCGGTGCCGTGCAGACTGATCGGTTCAAACACGGAGACCAACGACAGGGTCGTTGCAAATGCCGGAGCACAGAGGAGCAGAAGACAGGCGAGCAACTTCATCGATTGGAGGACCCTGACAGGTTGGGGGCTGGCAATCAATGGAGACCTTTCGGCCCGTCACCCCTCATCCCACGCCACCAGTCGCCCGCCGCCATGCGCCGCGACCCGTCCGGCTGAACCTCCGCGAGCGCCAGTCCCCCATCGCCACAAGCGACACACAAACGGCCATCCAGCTCATGGATCGACCCTGCCTCGGCATGCAGTTCGACGAGTTCCGCCACCGGGAAGATCTTGATTCGTCGCATGGTCCCGGAATCGTCGTATTCCGCCCAACAACCCGGCCATGGGTCGTAGGCACGCAGCCGTCGTTCGATCCGCGCAGCCGACCACGACCAATCCAGCCGACCATCGTCCCGACCAAGCTTCGGCACATGGCTGATCTCGCCCATCTCCGCCTGCGATCGCCGCTCCGCCGAACCGTCGAGCAATCCCGGCAAACCTGCCTTTAAAGCGTCCACCGCCACCTCCGCCAAGCGGTCGTGAATCGAGCCACCCGTATCGGTCGCCCGGATCGGAGTCTCACATGCCACGATCACGTCGCCGGCATCCAGTTGCTTGACCACATGCATCAGGGTGACCCCCGTGGAGGCATCCCCGGCATCAATCGCCGCCTGAATGCACGCCGCACCTCGATACTTGGGAAGCAGGGACGCGTGAAGGTTCACACATCCCAGCGGCGCCATCTCGATCAGCCTCTGCGGCAGGATCTGGCCATAGGCCATGACCACCATCAGGTCGGGAGCCAGGCCTTCCAGTTCGTCAAGAAAGCCACTTTCCCTGACCCGTTCGGGTTGCAGCACCTCGATGCCATGTGCCAGAGCAATCTCCTTGATCCTCGGTGCCTTCATCTGCCGACGCCTCCCCGCTGGCCGATCTGGCTGGGTCACCAGAGCGACGGGCACCCTGCCCGACTCGATCAACCATTCGAATGACGGGATGGCAATATCCCCCGTTCCAAGAAAAATAATCCTCTCCGTCTCCATCACACCTTTTCCCTCGCGAACTCGGCATAGGCCGGTAGCTCGATCACCCGTTGGATGATGTCGCCGAGCACCTCGACCGGTTGTTTGGTGGCATCGATCTCGGTGATGATGTCGTCCGGGTAATGCTCGAGAATCGGCTTGGTCTCCGCCTCATAGAGTGCAATCCGGTTCTGGATCACCGTCTCATTCGCATCGTCCAGGCGGTTATCCTTCAGCGCACGCTTCCGCATCCTGCGCGCAAGCTCGCTCCGCTCGGGACACGACAAATGGAAGACCTGATGCACTTCAAGGAACTCCTCCAGCATCTTCGCCTGCTCGACATTGCGAGGGATGCCATCAAGCACCAGGAAGTCGATGTCCGGCTTGTAAACGTGGGAGTCCGCCCAGTTGTCCACCTGCGCCTTCCACAGCTCGACGGTTAATTCGTCGGGGACCAGATCACCGCGGCTCGAGTACTCGACAAAGCGCTGGCCGATCGAGGTCCGGGTGTCGAGCGATCGGAAGACATCCCCACAGGCACAGTGGAAAAAGCGAGGGATCGCACCCAGGATCTTCCCCTGGGTTCCCTTGCCGGATCCGGGCGCACCAAGGAAAAGGAGGGCGGGTCTACGGACTGAAAGCGCCTTACTCATGAGAGGCGGGACGGTAGGCAGCCCCATGAATCCGGGCAAGCTCAGCCTGCCGCGAATATCACAAACAGCGGCAAGGGGGCGATCATCGCACCATCCGCCAAAGTCCGCTGGGCATCCAGTGAGAACCGGCTCCTCGTCCGGTTGATGACCTGCAGCAACGCCGCGGCCACGAGGATGGCATAGAAAAACGGACGATGCTCGGTTCCATCGGCTCCGTCCGAGAAGATTCCCGGGTTATCCTGATAAGCGAAGACCAGGGAAACCCCTGCGACGACGAGCAGAGGAAAGGTCAGCGTCATCTCATCGGCCGCCTTTTGCTCAGGATCATCCGACATCCTCGAATGCTCCCACAGGTGGATCGCGGTGATGTTCAGGACACACAAGATGGCGAAGCCAAGCATTTCCCGAGAGAACAAGAGGGAATACATGCCCTGCGTCGGCACATAAATGTGGGCCATCATCGCCGTGCCGTAGCCGAACGCCAGGCCAGCGACCAGATTCCGCATATACGGCACCTCCTGGCTCTGCGCCGAGGTGAGCACCATTCCGAAGAAGGCAATGACCAGGCCAACCGCCGGACCGGAATAGGAAACCAGCAACTCCACCGGCAACACCGTCAGTACGATCGCCACGATGGATGCCAGAGCCCCCACCACACCGACAAGAAAGGCCGTCTGATACTTCGCGTGAAAGTCGTGGCGGTCACCAATGAGAGGGTCTCCCGGATTTCGAACCTGCCGATCCAACAACCGGTCCAGCACGTAGATCACCCACACGCCCAGCCCGAGGGCAAGGTAGGCCTGCCACGGCAGGTAGTTCACCTGCCACGCCTGCGCAAACATGTAGAGCCATGCGACAGCCACCAGCGGGGCGTCGAGGCTCAGCAGGTTCGGCCAAAGCCAAAGCGGTGTCTTCCTGTCGGACATCGGGCGCCGGAACTTCAGTGACCCCCGCCCCAATGGCAAGCTTGAGATTCCCGGCAAGTCCCCCATCCTCGCGCCACCTCATGCCCGTCCAGCCGTCAGACTGCCCCATCCGCGACTTTCGTTTCGCGGGCATCGACTTCGAGTCTGCCGGAGCAAGCCGCGGTCGCACCGACGTTCCGGTTCAGATTGGTCTCGCCTGGTGGTCATGCTCGGAGGGCCATCAGGCCCCCTTCGTCTCATTTCTCGCAAGCGACGCCCCGATCACCTGGTCGGCCCGGAAGGTCCACGGCATCACCGACGAAGACGTGGTCGGGGCCCCCCGGCTATTGGAACTCTGGCCGACCGTGAAACGCTACCTCGGCCAGAGCGTCGTCGTCGCTCATGGAAAAGGCACCGAGAAGCGGTTTCTCCGCGCCTTTCCCGGTCATGGATTCGGGCCCTGGGTCGACACCCTGCTCCTTGCCCGCTCCGCATGGCCGGAGCTCAAAGATCACTCCCTGTCCGCGATTTGTGACTCCCGCGGGCTGAGCGATCGCATCGCCGGGATGATCGAGGATAAAACGTGGCACGACGCGCTCTTCGACACCGTCGCGTCACTTGTCGTCCTCGAGGACATCGTGCAGGAATTTGGATTATCCGACCTTCCGCTCAGCCACCTGACCCATCCCGACACCTCCCGCTGGCATCGTCTGCGGCACGGTTGAGATGACACGTCGTCATCTTTTCACTGGCATCCCGGAGCCACTCTCTCAACTCTCCGCGCATGCCGACCGTTCATGTCGATCTCGCCGACCGGGCCTATCAGGTCATGGTGGAAAACGGGCTACTTGTCCGAGCTGGAGAAGCCATCGCCCCCTTGCACTCAGGAAAGCGTGCCGCCGTCATTTCGGACTCCAACGTCGATCCACACCATGGCGACACCCTGATCGCCTCCCTCACGGCCGCCGGCATCGAGAGCACCCGCCACATCGTCCCGGCGGGAGAATCCTCCAAGTGCTTCACCCAACTTGGCAAGCTGTGCAGCGAACTCGCGGCGGAACGCCATGATCGGTCGTCCTTCATCGTCGCCCTCGGCGGAGGCGTGATCGGAGACTTGGCCGGCTTCGTCGCCGCGAGCTTCTTCCGGGGCATCCCCTTCGTGCAGATCCCCACCACGATCGTTGCCCAGGTCGACTCATCCGTTGGCGGCAAAACCGGAATCAATCTCCCGGAAGGAAAGAACCTCGTCGGTGCATTCCACCAGCCCAGCCTCGTTCTGGTTGATCCAGACACACTGACAACCCTTCCTCCCAGGGAGTTCCACGAAGGCTTCGCCGAGGCGATCAAGCACGCCGCCATCCGCGATGCCGCCATGATCGGCGAGCTGGCCGCTCTGGACCCGGACAACCGACAGGTCCCCGCCGAACTGATCGCTCGGAACATCGCCATCAAGGCACGCATCGTCGAAGAGGACGAACTGGAAACACTCGGGACCCGCGCGCTGCTCAACTTCGGCCACACCATCGGCCATGGCATCGAAGCCGCCGTTCCTTACGGTGAGATGCTTCATGGCGAAGCCATTTCACTGGGTCTTCGAGCCGCCCTCTTTCTGAGCAAAAAACTGAGCGATCTACCGGCTGCCAAGGCGCAGGAAATCGAAGATCTGCTCAAGCAATACCACCTGCCGGTCCAGCTTCCCGATGCCATCACCACCGAAACGGTTCTCGACCGTCTGGCACGCGACAAGAAATTCCAATCCGGTCAAATTCGATTCGTGCTGCTCCGCGATGCCGGCGACGCCTTCCTATCGAAGGACGTCACCATCGAACACCTGCGCGAAGCAATCGAATACCTCCGATCCTGAGATCGGAGGTTTGAAAAACGCCCCCTCAAAGTAGGGGGCCGATTGTCACATTCCCGGGACCTCGACGATCCGCGAGTAGTGGTAGACCTGGCGGGCGTAGTCCTTCTCGTTCAAACCATTTCCAGTCGATCCCATGCGGGCAAGTCCCGCATCCGAGATCACCGAAATGCTGATCTCCACGCCTGTCAAACGGCCTGCCTTGATCTCGTCCAGGCTGACCCCGGTCGATGTCAAATTCGTGTCCAGACCATTACCGGTGATGCTGAATTCCCCGGATGGGCTGCTGCTCCCGAGGGTCACGCGGACGACTTCCTGGGTCGTTCCTCCACCCGATGCTTCCTTCGTCACCTCGACCAGATAGGTCAGGGTAAACTGGTGGACGTTTTCACAGATGAAGTTCTCCTGATCATCGACCGCCGATTCGTAGCCGCTGAATGCCTGATCCAGATCTTCCTGCCCGAGGAGATCGGTGAAGGTCTTGTCTGGATTCACCAGCGAACGGTAGAGCACAAAAGTCGAATTCTTGCCACCGGTTCCACCCTCGATGGGATCGCGATACTTCAGGCTGTAGGAGACGCAGGAGATGTCGCCCCCCTTGTCGAACTGGGAATCCCCGACCTGACCCAGGTAGCGGTCGGTGGCGGCGGTCAGGAAAGTCACCTTCGCCGCTGCAGAGGCACCACCCTGCCGCTCGGACACCTTCGGGAAGTTGCCGTCACTGACGATCTCGGAGTGGAGCCATTCGAAGTTGTTACCGCGGCGGGAGACCAAGGACTCGAAGTCCTTCGCCATCGTCTCGATCATGGCCTTCGCCTGGCGGGAAGCACGGATCTCGGAGCGACTGCGCGTCCACGTGTCCGTGGCCACACCGGTGATCGTCACCAAGACACCTACGATGATTGCCGTAATGCCCATGGCCACCATCAACTCGATGAGGGTGAAACCACCGGCCCGACGGCGGGGATGAGTTGCAGAAAGGGTTTTCATAAGCGTGGTGATTTAGCGACGAACGGCCAGGTTGCGCGTGAAGATGGGCTTCGCGTTGGCGAAAGTCGCCGCATTTATCTTCGTGGTGATGTAGGAATAGGAGGAGTTGGGAACGGCATAGAACTCGGCAGCGAAGGCAATCACGGCTTCCGGGTAGCCATCGACACCGGATCCGCCGCCGGAATCTCCATCACCCGGCGTCGGGTCGACGATCTCTCCTGCAGTCCCCTTTGCCAACTGGCCGCCATTGAACACCAGTTGGGTCATCTGAACGGTGTAAACCCGTCCTTCAATGGCTTTCAAGTCGTCTTCCAACTCGGTTGAATCCTTCGGGCGAACCACTGGCTGAACGATGAAATCCTGCCCCGCCACACCATTTCCGGTGTAGGGCTCCATCGTCCCATCGGAACGGAGTGAATTCGGATCACCACGATACTGATAGATCAGCAGCGCCTTGGATGAATCGTTCGAGTCAATGATCCACTCGTAAGCCTTCTCGAATCCAGTCTTGTAGTCATCGGAATCACCACTCCGCAAGGTGACGAGTTCACGTTCGAGCGTGTAGGCGAGGCGATCCGCCTCCTGCACACTGATGGCTTTCCGGATCCCCTGCGCCGCAGGAGCAAACACGGCGAGGAAGGCAGTCAATAGAACCGCGAGCACGCCAATCGCGATCACGGTTTCCATCAGGGTAAAGCCCCTGTTCGTGCGCATGCTTGATTGAGTCTTCATGAGAATTAGAAAGTGGTTGGTGTCGCGCCACCGAGGATTTGGTCGGGGCTGCGGAAGATCGAGGTGGAACCATTCCGCCAGATCACAAAGCCACCGAAGTCACGCTTGCCATCACCTGCAGTCTTCGGGTCCTGGCCCTTCGGGCGGATACCGTTGCCGAGCACGAAGCTCGGACCCGTATAATCTCCGCTGTTGTTGAGTCCGGTCGTGCAGATCCCTTCGGAATTGAATTCGTAGTAGAGGTATCTGCCGTCGTAGAGACCGCTGACACCCACCAAGGTCATCTCCTGCAAATCACCGGAGCCACCTTCATGGTTCCGCTTGCTGTATTGTCGACTGAAGTAGGTCCTGTCGGGCAGCGAGTATCCACGTCCGACCAGTTCCCACGAATTGGTGACCGGATTGCCTTCATCGTCGAGTTCCTCGAAAGCTACAACCACACGGCGAAGATACGTGTCCGAGTTCACATCGTCGACATCGACCAGAACCCGGGCTCGGGTTCCCTTGCCGACCGCAATGGATCGAGCTTCGTCAAAAAGCGCTTCCGTCGTCGCCAGAGCGGATGTGACTCCTTTACCGCCGGCTCCCTTGAAGGCAACCGAGCCAACCGTAAGAAGGATGCTGATGATGAGGGTGACGACCAGCAACTCCACCAGGGTGAAGGCTCGGGGTTGTCGATGGGTATTTGATTGCATGAACGTTCGTTGAGTTTTGTTTAAGAAAGCCTACAAAGGGATCGGCATCAAGCCGTAAGGTGATTACAACGCAATTACCGATCAGGAGCTATTTTTCGTATCGTCCCTTCTGCGGGCCACTCATCCATGACCACGCCGATCGGACCATGTCATGGACGTCCTTGAACTGGGCCTCCCAGCCCAGTTTTTCCTTGGCGTAGCTAGGATCGGCGAGCAATTGCGGGGGATCTCCCTCACGCCGGGGTCCATACTTGATCGGGACCTCCTTGCCGGTAACCTCTTCAGCTGCCTGAATGATCTGCTTTACCGAAACACCAACACCGGTGCCGAGGTTGCAGCGAACGGAATCGCCTCCGGCGGCGAGATGGTCGATCGCTTTCGCATGCGCTGAAGCCAGATCCTCGACGTGGATGTAATCCCGGATGCAGGTGCCGTCCGGAGTCGGATAATCCGTTCCGAAGACATCCAAATGGGAGATTTCCCCCGTAATGGCCATCAGAACACGAGGGATCAGGTGCGTCTCCGGATCATGATCCTCGCCAATTTTTCCGTCCGCCGAGGAGCCACTCGCATTGAAGTAGCGCAGGCAAGCACTCTTGAGACCCCACGCCGAGTCGCAGTCGCGCAGGATCCACTCCACCATCAACTTCGACCGTCCGTAGGGATTGATCGGGTCCTGTGGATTGCTTTCCACGATCGGCACGGATTCCGGCACGCCATAGGTGGCGCAGGTGGAGGAAAAGACGAAGGTCTTGCAGCCATGCTTCTGCATGACCTCGAGGAGGGTCAGGGGCTCGGCGGTGTTGTTCCGATAATATTTGAGAGGGTCCGTCACGGATTCACCCACATAGGCAAAGGCCGCAAAGTGCACCACCGCGTCGAACTTGTGCTCGGTGAACAGGCGGTCCACCAGTTCCCGGTCTCCCACCTCGCCCACGACCAGTTCCACACCTTCATCGACAATCGCGCCCTCGTGGCCGAATACCAAACTGTCGAGAACCACCACCTTGCGACCCTGGGAAGCCAGAAGCCGGACCGTGTGGGAACCGATGTAGCCCGCTCCACCTGTGACAAGTATCGAATTTTGTGCGCTCAATGGGCACTCAGAAAACGAAGCTATCCTCCGACTGTCAACGCCCTCGCGCCCGAATGCCGACATTTGATGAAAGACGGTTTGCCCAATCCGATTGAATGATTCTCCGGATCCTTCGTCATACCCGCATGACGATTCACTTTCGACGACTGGCGCTCGCCGCCTTGGCCGCGACGTCCCTCGCCTCCTGCTACTACCCGGGGGGATACGACAGCGGTTACAATTCCGGCTACTCGGACAGCTACGGGTTCTCCGGCGCCGGAACCTCGTTCATTTACACCAGCAGCGACCGCTGGTTCTACGACAGCAGTGTCCGCTGCTACTACGACCGGACCCGCCATTGCTACTACGACCCCTGGCTCAACGGATACTATCCGCGTGGCTATTGCCCGCGTCCCGTTGCCCATGTCCCCCATCCCTACGGCTGGAACGGACGTGGAGCGTGCCCTCCACCCCGCGGCGTGAACAACCATCAGATTGACCGCTACAAGGACCGGATGGCCCTCCTGCGGGCAAAGAATCACGCCTGGGCCCGAAACGTTCAGGAAAAGCGCAGTGAGACCGCCCACAAATGGCAGGAACAACGCGCCCGTCAGGCAGCCACCTTCGCAAACAATCGGACTCAGCCTTCGCGGGGAAACAACGGGGCATATCGCCCGACTCAGCCGACTCAGCCAGCATCCGGCAATATCGTGCGTCGCGGCCGCCCCACTCAGAGTTCCGTCCAGCCCGGATTCTCGAGCCCGCAACCGACCCGACCACAGATCCAGTCCTCGGGCCGCAACCGCCCACAAGCCACTCAGCAACCCCGTCAACCCTCCCGACCTTCCGTGAAAACCACAAGACCGGGATACAACCAACCGGTTGCGACCCGCTCGACCCCACCCGCCAGCAACCGGACCCAGGCACAACCCCAAGCGCCAAGCCGTCCTCCGGCACCTGCTGCCAAGCCGTGGTCATCGCCGCGTGGGAATCCAGCCGCAGGCCTGCAGAACGTGAAGCCCCAGAGCGGTCGGGGACAGCGCCGCTGAGCCCAGCCCGGACACCCTTGGACGGATCAGCCACACGGGCCTTCCCGGCGGCGGCGGTCGGCCTGCAACTGTGCCAGAGACACGCGGGGTCGCAGCAACCGGTGCGCTGCGACCAGTCCGGCCAAGGCTCCACCCAAGTGGCAGGCATGGGAGGTGCTGAACACCAAGCCGCCACCCAGGTCATCGAGCTGTCGACCCCAATCCGACCAATCACCCAGGCGTAGCCGTGGATTCAAACTGGCAAGCACTGCGGACGCAATCAGCACCCCATAGCCGAAATTTTTTCCCGAGATCGGCAGCGGCCACATGCGGGACCCCGGCGAAATGCCACTCAAACACAGAACTCCCGCGAAAACCGCTCCCGAAACCCCCACCAGCACTTGGGAATCCGACCCCGAGAGTGCTACGTGAAAAACGCCACCACCGAGCAAACCGACTGCCACGGTCTTGAGCACCATCTCAGGCCCGCCGATCCGCTCCAACCGGGCACCAACGGCCAGCAACGCCAGCAAATTCAGGCCCAGGTGCAGCCAGTCGCCATGCAGAAAGCCATAGGTGAACAGCTGCCAGACCTGCCCCTGCAACAACCCCTCGCGGCTCAACCCGAAGGTCAAATACCATGCGGAGACTCCTTCGGGGCCGCCGCAGACTTCAACCACCCCATGGACGACAAGGAGTAGCGTTGCCAGAATCAGGGTCACGCGAGCCGTAACCAGATCTCTCGCTCGATGGATCAACATGGGCCTCCTTCCGAGGTGATGGCACCCGATCGCATCGGAGCAATCCTGAAAGCATCCTTCACGAAGGCATTCAATCCACTCAAAGCGATACCCGAACGCAAAAACCCGTGATTCGTCGGGAATTCACACAGCATGGGCAGTCCTGCCCGAGTCACTCGAACTCCCTCGACCGGGGCTCGCGCGTCACAGGATCACCTTCTCCCGGGCTGGTCACGAATGGGCCGCCCTCAAGGGGTGCCACCCCGGTGAACGCCACGTCGGGCATTTCACTGGGTCTGCCAGCCAGCGGGAAATCCTTCCTCAGGGGGTAGAATGGATACCCTTCCCACATCAGAATGCGCTTCATGTTGGGGTGACCGGAAAACCGGATTCCCATCATGTCGTAAACCTCGCGCTCGTGCCAATCGGCAGCCGACCAAAGTCCGGTTGCGCTGGGAACCTCTTCCTCTTCGCCGACCTTCGCCTTCACACGCAGGTGCTTCGAGTCATCCGCCGTCGCCAACTCGTAAACCATCTCAAAACGCGGATCCTGACCGAAATGATCCAAGCTCGAGATATCGAGCAGGAAATCATAGCCGAGTTCCTTCCGTGCATGGGTGAGGATCTCCAACAACGAGTCCAATTTCACGCTGACCGTGTGCTCACCGCGGAATTCCTTGGTGCCAACCACGGCATCCGCCCACTTGGCTTGAATCGCTTCAATATCGTTCACCGCTGACATCGTTCTCAGGAGGAAAGCTCTTCGAAAAATTCCTTTTTCTGCTCGGACAGGGCTTCCACGCCCTCGATCTTCGCCTGCACCTTCATCAACCCTTCGATCAGAGCTTCAGGACGCGGCGGGCAGCCGGAAATGTAAACATCCACCGGGATCAACTGGTCGATTCCTTGCAGCACCGCGTAGCTGCGATACATGCCACCACTCGACGCACAGGCGCCCATCGCAATGCACCACTTCGGCTCAGGCATCTGGTCCCAGATCCGCTTCACCGCGAGGGCCATCTTGTAGGTCACCGTGCCGGAGACGATCATCACGTCCGCCTGACGTGGGGAAAAGCGCATCACCTCCATGCCGAAGCGAGAGAGGTCAAAGCGCGAACACGCCGTCGCCATCATCTCGATCGCGCAGCAGGCAAGACCCATCGGCATCGGCCATAGCGAGTTCTTCCGCATCCAATTCATTGCGGCGTCCACACGAGTAAAAATCACGTTGCCCTCGATCTTCGAATCGTAGGCGGTGTGGGTAATCTGTCCGTTCTCGGTTTCCATGGCGGGCGGCGGGACCATGTCCTCCACCCGCGCCATCCTCAAGCGGTTTGTGAAAGTTTTCACAAGCCCCCGGAGCCTGAGCAAACGGCGCCGACGGGCCAAATCATGCCATTCCCTTTCAGATCACTTGATTCCCGGTCCCGAATTCTGCTTTCTAACCGGATGAAATCCGCCGTCCTACCATGGATTCTCGCCCTCGCGGGCGTGCTGCACGCCGCCCCACCCGACGACGTCCGCACGTGGACCGGCAAGAACGGGCGCTCCTTCCGCGGCCAGCTCGCCCGGATCCTCGACGAGCAAGTGGAGATTATCTCCACCTCGGGCAAAGCCTACAAGATCGGCATCCATAACCTCTCCGAGGCCGATCAGCGCTTCATCCTCGAGCAATCCAGCCCCAAGAACGACGAAGATGGTCCCGCCGCACTCCCCACCTGGGAGAGCTCCGGAAAGTTCAAGCCCCACACCATCGATCGCAGCAAGATCCCCATCATTTCCCAAGGCGACTTCGGCCAGAAGGCCAGCGACTGCGTGCCGAGTGCCTTCTGCAACTTCGTCCTCTGGTGGGACACCGAAGGCTACCTGGAGATCCCGAAACGCGGTGACTTCGAAGACAAGGCCGAGTGGATCCACAGCCAAATGGCGCGCCACTGCGGCACCCGAAACACCAGCGGCACCAGCCTTCAGGAAGCCAAAGAGGGATTCACTGAATACTTCGAAAAGCGGCTCGAAGACACCGCCACCCTGCGCTTCAAGGCAGACTACGACATTCGCCCGCAAAATCTGGCCCGCTACACGGTGGGCGCCAATGCCACCATGCTCGGCATGAGCATTCGCCGGGGACCCCGCCACGACTCCGGCCACTGGGTCGCCCTGATCTCCGCCAGCCCGGATGGCACCATCGTCTTCCACACATGGGGCCAACGTTTCATCGGCAAGATCACCGTTCTCGAAGAGGACCCCACCGACGTCACCATCGGCGGCCAGACCATCCCCAGAACCTCCTACGAAATCAAAGTGCAGAACCAAGAGGACCTGCCCGAGCGCATGAAGGAGGACTCGGTGCAGTTCCTCCTGATCCCGGAGCAATGGGACGGCATCTACACCCTGCGCCCCTACGCATTCGCCGAGGAAGGCAAACCCTCTCCTCCTCCACTCGATCCCCTCATGCTCTCGGAGAAAGCCTCCCGCTAACCCGGTTTCCCAGCCCCATGAATCTCAAAACGCTCGCCGCGCTCCTGCTCTGCATCATCGTCGCCCACGGCGACAACCTTCGGGAGGAACGAATCTGGACCGGCAAGAACGGCAAGACCTTCCGTGGCATCTTCCTCCAGGTCACCACCGATGAGAAGAGCGCTCAAATCGCATCCAATACCGGCAAGGTCTTCACCATCGCGCTTGCCAATCTGAGTGACCCCGATCGCCAGCTGATCCTCGACAGCCGTCCCTCCTCGCGAGAACCCGCTGCAGACCAGCCTGCCGAGGCCGGGGAAAACAATCTCGACGGATTCAAGAACCCACCGCCCATGCCGCGGAGCACCATCATGCCCACCACGCCGGAAGCGGTCGGCTCGCGGAAATCCGACGAACTCGTCGATCCCTTCTGGCAGTTCATCGGCTGGTGGGACACCGAAAAAGTCCTCCCGATCCCCCGAGAAGGCGACTTCGATGAACGCTTGGAATGGGCCCACGAACGCCTCGCCCGCTACTGCAAAATCCGGACCGGAGGCAGCGTCATCGACGTCGAAAAACTCCGCGAAGGCCTTGAGGAATACTTCGAAGAACACCTGAAGGACAAGGCCACCATCGTCGTCCGGGAAGACACGGATTTCAGCCCTGCCAGGCTGCACCAGTACGCCAGCGACATGAATGCCGTCGTCCTTCGCTTGTCGATGATCTACGAGTCGGGTCGACGCTATCGCGCCTGCGCCGCAGTCGAGTCCGTCGAGCCGAATGGCGACGCCGTCCTCCACCTGTGGGGGTGCCGGAAGAAGGTGCGCATCGAGATCGACAAACGCCGACCTCCCAAATCGATGGGGAGATCGCTGTCGTCATCGATGGACAGCTACAAGATCATCCCCGAGAACCTCGACGGCCTCCCCGATTTCGTCGGCGACAATGAGGCGAAACTCTACGTCGACCCCAAGGAATGGGACACCGTCGTGATCGCCAAGCCCTACCTGTTCGCGACTGAAGGCAAACGCCGCACTCCACCCACAGACGACCCGCTTTTCAAACCGGCCGTTTTCAGGAAAGCACCCCCGGTCAACGCCCAGACAGCGGGACGCATCGAGCTGCCCCTCGATTTCCGCTCCAGCACCACCCCATCCCGCCCATGGCACTTCGCCGATGGCTCCTCCTTCGAAGGGAAACTGAGCTTCGACCGCACGGGCGAGCCATCCCTCCGGGACAATTCCGGGAAAACCCGCCCCCTGGATGTTTCCTCGCTCACCGAGGAAGACCAAGCCACCTACCACTTCGCCCACGGCTGCTCAGGGGCCGCCGCCACCCCTGAAAGGCTCGAGTTGCACTATCAACTCAAGACCCAACACGGCGACGACTACGAGTTCATCATCACCACCGAGGGCTCCCTCGGCCGGGTCGATTGCCCGCAGCTGGCCTCCAGCCTCATCTTCGACCTGAAGGATCAGGCGTATTCGTGCATCCGGAAATCCCGCCGCTACTTCGGCCGCTGGGGCGGCACCGGACTGGTCCCGCTGCAACGGTTCGCTTCGATCGATGAATCCAAGAAACATGAGGCATTCACCGACACGGTGAGAGGCGCTCCGGCATCCGACTCGTTCCGATTCCCCGCCCGGTCCGCCTCATTCTCGGTCGCGGGGAAAACCTTCACCCAGCCCCGGGTCGAATTCACCCTCATCAAGGAGCCCACCGCGATGACCGCCATCTACCAGATGCTCAATGCCGGTCCACCCGCCGACCGCAATCCAGACAACCCCAAGGACCCTACCCGCCAACGGAGCATTGTCTTCAGCCTCAGCACCGAAGTCTCGAATCACAACGGGCTTCGCGAAATCGGCCCCCGGTTTGTCGACCACTACCTGCTCCCCCTCCGGATCCATTGGACGAACCTGAGGAACACCAGCTGGGTGCAGGAGGAAGATCGCCTGAAGAGCTCCGGGCAGTTCTCGCTGAGCCTTACCTCCGCAAAAGTCCCGGGAGCCTTCCCTGCCGATCACTTCCGCATCCCCGACGAAGCCCACAAGGCCGAGATCGGCACCTGCTTCGTGGCCAAAGAGTGAATGAAGCCGATCTGCCCCACCCGGTCGGGAACGAGACGCACGGTTGCAAAACCCCGCCGCCGCGCCTATCAAGCGCCGCCGCCATGAATCGAATCGATGCCGTCTTCCAACAGCTCCGCTCCAAGCAGGAGAAAGCCTTCGTCGCCTACGTCGCCGCCGGTGACCCATCGTTCGATGTCTCACTCGAAGTGATCCGCACGATCGCCGATGCCGGCGCCGACGTGATCGAGCTCGGTCTTCCGTTCTCCGACCCGCTTGCCGATGGCATCGTCAACCAGATGGCCGCGGACCGCGCCCTCAAGGCGGGCATGAATACCGCGCGCAGCCTCGACCTCATCCGCGAATTCAGAAAGACCCACGAGACCCCCATCGTGCTCTTCACCTACCTGAATCCCGTCTTCACCTACGGCTTCGAATCCTTCCACAAGGACGCGGCCGCAGCCGGGGCTGACGGCATCCTGCTGCTCGACCTGCCACCCGAGGAAGCCGCCGCCAACAAGGACCTCGCCAAGGGTGAAGGCCTCCATCACATCCGCTTGATCGCGCCCACCACCCCGCAGGAACGGGTCGAGCTTCTCGCCAAGGATGCCGAGGGCTTCATCTACGCCCTTTCCCGTACTGGTGTCACCGGAGGTCATGGCGCTCCTTCGGACGACATCGCCGCCCAGGTGGCACGCATCACCCCTCACACCCAAACCCCCATCTGCGTTGGATTCGGCATCAGCAACCCGGAACAGGCATCGATGGTCGCCAAGGCCGGCGACGGAGTGATCGTGGGCTCCGCCATCGTCAAGCAGATCGAGCTGAACCCCGAACGTGCCGCAGATGCCGTGCGCGAATTCATCACCCCGCTGATCGAGGCCACCAAGTCCGCCTGACACCCCTCATTGACCCCAGCGCCTCCAGCCCTAGCTTTCCCCGACCATGCTTCTCCACTTCTACAAGATGAACGGCGCCGGCAACGATTTCGTCGTCGTCGACAACCGTGACCTCTCACTCAAGCTGACCCCCGAGCAGATCGAGTTCATCTGCGACCGCCACCGCGGTGTCGGAGCCGACGGCTTGCTTGCCGTCGAGCCAGCCGAGCACGGGGCCGACTTCAAGTTCCGCTACTACAATGCCGACGGCGGTGAAGCCGAGATGTGCGGCAACGGAGCACGCTGCTTCGGGCGCTTCACCTCCGCCCTGATGGAGGGCGAGCCCGATCAGGTCACCTTCGAAACCATCGCCGGCACCCTCGCCGCCGAGAACGTCGAGGAGAACGTCCGCATCGCCATGTCCGATCCCTTCGACCTCGTGATGGACACTGGTGCCTCGGTCGACGGCCTCGATGCCACCCTCCACTCAGTGAATACCGGAGTCCCTCACGTTGTTGCCTTCGTCGACGACCTGGCAGCCACCGATGTGGTCCGGAATGGTGCAGCCATCCGCTACCACGAGCGCTTCGCGCCGAAAGGAACGAACGCCAATTTCGCCCAAGTGCTCGACCCCGGCCACATCGCCATCCGCACCTACGAGCGCGGGGTCGAGGATGAGACGCTGGCCTGCGGCACCGGCATGGTCGCCTGCGCCCTGATGCACCACCTGAACGACGGAGCGCCTTCCCCGATCAAGGTCGACGTCAAAGGTGGCGACACCCTCGAGATCGGCTTCGAAAAAACCGGCGAGAATTCCTTTGCCAAGGTCACCCTCACCGGCCCGGCCGACTTCGTCTTCGAAGGCGACATCGAGCTCTGATCCACGCAGCGGTTGGAGCTTGTCGCCGATTCGGCGATCTCCCATCCTTCAGCATCATGAAAAAGCTCATCGGTCTCTTCCTCACCGCATTCGTCATCGGAACTGCCATTGCCGGTGACGCCCCTCGTGGATTCATGGAGTCCGACGAATTTGCGGAAGCGCAGGAAAAGGCCCGTAAGGCGAAGAAATTGATCGCCGTCGCGGTCAAGGGAGACGACGGCTGTCCTCGCTGTGCCGCCGCCATGGAAAACGGAACCAAGGCGATCAAATCGGATTGCGTGATGGTCTTCATGCGCGTCCCCCAGGCTCGCTCGGGCAAGGACATCCCCGCCTCAGTCCACCAGCAGGTGAAGAATTCTCCCGGTGGCGCTTCGGTGACCTTCTACGTCTTCGACCCTGAGCTCGAAGGAGTCATCGCGAAAGCGGGGCGAAGCGAACTCGAGGCCAACCGCGACGCCACCAAGGCCTTCAAAAAGAAGGTCGATGAGGCACGCGACGAATTGAAGGGCTGAGCCCGAACCTGCAGCAAAGCAGGATTGGACAAATGCCCGGAGCCGTACATCCTCCCCGGCCATGAGCTTCCGTGGCACCTACACCGCCCTCATCACTCCGTTCCGCGACGGCGAAATCGACCGCACCGCCTTCCAGGCCCTGGTCGAACGCCAGATCGAAGCCGGCGTCGATGGCATCGTCCCCGTCGGCACCACCGGCGAGTCCCCCACCCTCCGATCCGATGAACACATCGAGGTCATCAAGCTGGCGATCGAATACGCGGCGGGTCGCTGTCAGGTCGTCGCCGGCACCGGCGCCAATGCCACCGCCGAAGCGATCGAGCTGACCCAGGCCGCCGAAAGAGCCGGCGCCACCGGATCCCTGCAGGTCTGCCCCTACTACAACAAGCCTTCCCAGGAAGGTCTCTACCAGCACTTCAAGGCCGTGGCCGATGCCACCAGCCTGCCCATCATGCTCTACAGCATTCCGGGGCGCTCGGTCATCGAGATCAGCATCGAGACGGCCGTCCGACTGGCCACCGACTGCGAAAACGTGACCGCCATCAAGGAAGCCGGCGGCTCGGTCGATCGTGTCAACCAACTGGCCCAGGCCCTCCCCGAGGATTTTGCCATCCTTTCCGGGGATGACCCGTTGACCCTGCCCTTCATGGCATGCGGAGCGACGGGACTCGTCTCCGTCGCAGCCAACATCATTCCTGACATTATGGCCCGCCTCGTCCGCGCCTGCCTGAACGGTTCCTACGACGAAGCTCTCGCCCTGCAGAAGCAATACTACCCGCTTTTCCGCGGACTCATGTCGCTGGAAGTCAACCCCGTGCCGATCAAGGAAGCCGTCGCCCTCCAGGGCCACTGCACCAACGAAATCCGCTTGCCCATGGTGCCGCTCAGCGAGCCTCAGCGCGCCGAGTTGACCACCCTCCTCGAAGATTTTTCCCTTCTTTGATCCATGAACCAAATTCTCGTCACAGGAAAGTCCGGCCGCATGGGCCAGACCATCATTCAAGCCGTCGAAGAGAATCCCGACGCGGCCCTCGCTTCGACTCACGACGCCGGTGAAGACCTCGCCGCTGCCATGGCTCCAGCGGACACCGTCATCGACTTCACCATCCACTCGTTCACCGGCGAAGTTCTCGCCGAGGCGCTGAAGACCAACACACGCCTGGTCATCGGCACCACCGGTCACAGCGACGAGGAACGTGCCGCCATCGTCGAAGCCTCGAAGACCCTGCCCATCGTCTTTGCGCCGAACTACTCGATCGGCGTCAACACCCTGTTCTGGCTCACCCGCAAGGCCGCCCAGGTTCTCAAGCAGGAGCGCTTCGACATCGAGGTGACCGAAATGCACCACCGCCACAAGATCGATGCCCCCTCCGGCACCGCACGGCGCCTCCTTGAGATCCTCAATGAGGAAACGGGCACCAACTACGAGGACGACATCAAACACGGCCGTGTCGGACTCACCGGAGCCCGCACCCAACGCGAGATCGGCATGCACACCCTCCGTGGTGGCGATGTCGTCGGCGACCACACCGTCATGTTCGCCGCCGACGGCGAACGCGTGGAACTCACCCACAAGGCATCTTCCCGCATGACCTTCGCCGCCGGCGCGGTCCAAGCCGCCGTCTGGCTCACCGACAAGCCCGCCGGTCTTTACGACATGCAGGACGTCCTGGGTCTCCAGTAGGCTGCACCCCACTCAGGAACGCGGGTTTTCAACCCGCCCCATCATCCATGGCCTGCCGCACCGCCATCGCACTGGGCTCGAACCTCGGGGACCGCCTCGCCCACCTGCAGGCGGCGCGCGATCGGCTCCAGCAACTCGCCCTTCCCGGCGATGCCTTCCTGCAGGCCTCCATCTATCAGACCGCACCGGTCGCCTGCCCGGACGACTCCCCGGACTTCCTGAATACCGTGGTCGAGTTCAGCTACCCGGGCAGCCCCAGCGAACTCCTCGCTCACACCCAGTCGATCGAACTCGCCCTCGGCAGGGTGCGCGACGGCACCCCGAACGCCCCACGCACGCTCGATCTCGACCTGCTCTACTTCGGCGATCAGCAGATCCACCTCCCGCAGCTCGAGCTGCCCCATCCGCGTCTCGCCCAGCGACGATTCGTCCTCGAGCCGCTGGCTGAAATCCGGCCCGACCTGATCATTCCCGGCCAATCCCAAACCACCCGGCACCTGCTGACCACCCTTCCCTCGAGCGAAGCCCCACTCGAAAAACAGCACAGCCGCTGGTAGTTGGATCACCCTCCGCCTTGCCGCCCCCTCCATTCCCCTCCAATCTCCCCGCGTGACCGGCTCAGAAAAAGCCAGCGCCCTCAGGGCTCGAAAGTCCGGCGAACCCATCGCCGCACTCACCGCATACGACTACCCGACCGCCCGGCTCCTCGACGAAGCCGGGGTCGATCTGATGCTGGTCGGCGACTCCCTCGGCATGGTCGTGCTCGGCTTTCCCGACACCACCCATGTCACCCTCGAGCACATGCTCCATCACACCGCCGCCGTCGCACGGGCCCAGCCCAAGGCACTCGTCCTCGGCGACCTCCCCATCGACAGCTATCCGGATCCCGCCACCGCCCTCGAGTCCGCCAAGCGACTCGTCGCTGCCGGGGCCGATGCCGTCAAACTCGAAGGCGGCATCCGACAAGCCGAAAAAGTAAAGGCCATCACCGCAGCCGGCATCCCCGTTTGTGGTCACCTCGGCATGCTCCCCCAGCGCGTCATCGAGGAAGGTGGCTACAAAAAGAAGGGCAAGACCCCGGAGCAGGCGGAGGCACTTCACGAAGGTGCCAAGGCGCTCATCGAGGCTGGTGTCTTCGCCATTGTGCTCGAAAGCGTGGTGGCCGACACCGCCCGCGACCTGAGCCAGGCAATCGAAGTGCCCACCATCGGCATCGGCTGCGGCGACGCTACCTGTGACGGCGAAGTCGCCGTGATCACCGACCTGATCGGCTCCTACCCGTGGTTCGTCCCTCCCTTTGCCCGGCCTGAAG
The DNA here is from genome assembly GCF_016595525.1 of Haloferula rosea. GTDB lineage: Bacteria > Verrucomicrobiota > Verrucomicrobiia > Verrucomicrobiales > Akkermansiaceae > Haloferula > Haloferula rosea. The sequence goes on along the minus strand of NZ_JAENII010000005.1, from coordinate 23,232 downwards.
CCGATATCGCCCCGCAGATCGTCTCCGCGGCCAAAGCCTACGTCTCGCGGGTCCACTCGGCATAGCCCGCCTCATTCGAAGTTGGACGCGCGACCTTCGGTATTCGATGTTCGGTCGTGATCAGCGCCGAGAAACAAGCCTCTCTCGAAGCAAGGATGGCCCGGATGGGAATCCTTGAGGCCGATCTCGTCGAAAAGTTCATCCTCGGCTCCGGAGCCGGCGGACAGAAGATCAACAAGACCCACAGCTGCGTCTATCTGAAGCACGAACCAACCGGGATCGAGATCAAGAACCAGTCGTCGCGCTCACGCGAAACCAACCGCTATCACGCGCGCAAGGAACTCTGCGACGAACTCGACGAACGACGCCTCGGCAAGGCTTCCAAACGGCAGCAGGAGATTGAAAAAATCCGCCGTCAGAAACGCCGGCGATCAAGACGCTCCAAACAACGATCGATCGCCGACAAACGATTGCTCTCCAAAAAGAAGCAACTCCGCAAAGGCCCGGGCCGGGACGATTGAACCGGTCCGCCACTCCAGCGGACCGCACCTCCCCCTCCACAGAACGGAACTACGAGGCGTCCGCGCTTTCCACTTCCTCACCATCCTCCGCGTGACGGATTCGATGCCTGCGTTTCAAGTCATCCAGACACGCATCGACCAGACCCTCATCCAGATGGTGCACGTCCTGCCCCCGACCGAGCTCACGCAGCAGAAGCACCGTCAACTCCCCCCCGAGATGCTCGCGGAATTCCTCAAGCCCCTCATGAATCAATCGCCGCCCGGAGGCATCCCGCTGGTCCATGTCGTCATGCCAGATCGGCATTCCGAGACCATCGAGCACATCCATCACCCGCTCGGCATCACACTCACGAAGCAATCCGCAACGCGCTGAATACAGCGTATCCAGAGCCAGGCCGATCGACACCGCCTGCGCATGGCTCACACTGAAGCCACTCAGCTGCTCGAGCTTGTGCGCCGCCCAGTGACCGAAGTCCAAGGGGCGACTGCTTCCCGTTTCAAAAGGATCTCCGCCTTGCGCGATGTGGGTGGCGTGGGCAAGCGCCGAACGCTGCACACACTCCTCGAGAGCCTCCCGTTCCAATTCGGCCAGATCCTCCACCTTCGACTGGATCCACGAAAAGAACTCCCCGTCCTTCACCAGCGAAACCTTCACCGCCTCGATCAGCCCATCGCGGCAGGTCGTTTCATCCTGGCTCTGCAAGAACTCGAAATCGTTCACCACCGCATAGGGAACCGCGAATGCACCAATCCAGTTCTTCTTGCCGAATCCATTGATCGCGCACTTCACCCCGACCCCACTGTCGTCCTGCGAAAGCGTGGTCGTCGGGAAACGCACCAGCCGCACACCGCGGTGAGCCGTCGCCACCGCATACCCCGTCGCATCGAGAAACGCGCCACCACCGATCGTGATCACATAGGAATGGCGATCGATGTGCTGACGATCGATGATCTCCCACACCCGGTTGACCAAGGCATCGTCCACTTTCACCTCCTCACCGCCCGGAAGCACCGTCAACCCACGCCAATCGAAGCCGAGGTCCGCGAAGTAACCTTCCACCTGCTTCGACAGCTCAGGCCACGCTTCCGCCACGGCTTCCTCGACGAGAACCAGCACCCTTCGGCCACCCCCCTCGCTCAACAAATCCGCGAGCAGGGCATTGCCCGTCGCGAACGCCTCGCGCGTGAAACAAACGCGGTGCTTGAAGCTGACGGGAATCTGGAAATCGTGTCGGGACATCGGGCGCGGGTGAAACTGCCTCCTTTTACGTCTCCAAGCCAACGATTCTTAGACCGAATGAGCGAAATCCTGTTTGAAACACGCTGGCTCAGCGTCCGCCGCAACGGTCACTGGGACTACGTCCAGCGCCCGAATTCGGAGGCCGCCGTCGGCATTCTGGCCATCACTCCCGATGACGAGCTCCTGCTGGTTGAGCAATTCCGCATTCCCCTCCAACGTCGCGTCATCGAAATCCCCGCTGGCCTCGTTGGCGATGAGGAGGAATTCCACGGTGAAGATCTCGCCGAAACCGCCCGTCGGGAGCTGCTCGAGGAGACCGGCTACTCGGCCGAATCCGTCACCCTCCTTCTGAGTTCCCCCACCTCCGCCGGCATGACCAGCGAGGTCACCCACATCTATCAGGCCACCGGCCTGACCCGCACCGGCGAAGGCGGAGGCGTCGGCAACGAGGACATTCAACTCCATCACGTGCCACTCAGCCAGGTCCGCCAATGGCTCCAAGACAAGGGATCCGAGGGCACTCTGATCGACTTCAAGATCCACTCGGCCCTCTGGGCGGCGAAGCTCTGAACCAAGCCCCACCTCCCAGGCGACGGCTGCAGCGCCCGGATTCAGGCTTGAGTCAGCAACCCTCAGATCCTATCCACTAAAGCCTACGATGGTCCATCCGACGGCGCCCGCCCCACCAGGCATCCTGGAAGGCTTGACCGTTTCCATGGGGCATTTCCGATGAGCCCCGAAAAACCGATTCTCCCAGAGCCATCGACCCAACCTGAAAGACAATACATCCATGAAACTGAAACTCGCCCTCCTCGCACTCTCACTCACTTGCGCCACCATCCCATTCAGCTCCTGCGGGGCCGTCGCGACCGCTGCCGTGCTCAACGAAGCTTCGAACGACTCCGAACGCAAAGCCTTTGACCAAGGGGTCATGATGGGCCGCAAGGACGCCAAGTCAGGACGCCAGAACAACTTCGGCAAGTACAGCACCATGTACAACTCCTCGACGAAGGACGCCTTCGCTCGAGGCTATCGCTCCGGCTACGCAAGCCGCTCCTGAGCCGGATCGACCTGAACCCAACAGGCTTTTTCATCACCCCCTGGCATCATCATGCCACGGGGTGTTTTCTTTTCAGCGACCATCCGGACAGGGAAGACCAGCTGAATCACCACCCGGCGCCGCCCGCTCACTCAGCAGCTTCACCGAGCTGTTCGGCCCATTCGCCGAACTTACGATACTTCTCGTATCTTTGATCAAGCAGCTTGGAAACCGGCAGGGCTTCGAGTTCTTCCAGCTGTGCCAGAATGGCCTGCTGCAAACCCAGCGCGGCCAACTCGTGGTTCTGGTGGGCACCGCCCTCCGGTTCTGGGATCACCGCATCGATCAACTCGAGCTTGAGCAGATCGGGAGCGGAAAGTTTCATGGCCTCGGCTGCCTCCGGAGCGTGCTTGCGGTGCTTCCACAGGATCGCAGCGCACCCTTCCGGGCTGATGACCGAATAATAGGCATTCTCCAGCATCAGCACCCGATCGGCGACACCGATGCCCAGCGCCCCACCGGATCCACCCTCACCGAGGACGACGGCCACGACCGGCACCTTGAGCAGCATCATCTCACGCAGGTTGAAGGCAATCGCCTCGGCGATGTTGCGCTCCTCCGCACCAATCCCCGGATAGGCGCCCGGCGTGTCGATCATCGCGATCACCGGCAGGTTGAATTTCTCGGCCAGCTTCATCAGCCGCAACGACTTCCGATAGCCTTCCGGGTGGGCGCTGCCGAAGTTGCGCTTCAGGTTCTCCTTCGTATCGCGGCCCTTCTGATGGCCGATCACAACCACACTGCGACCGCCGATATGGGCGAATCCACCCGGCATCGCGTGATCGTCGCCCACATGACGGTCACCATGCAGTTCGTAGAAATCCGTGAACGCATGCGCGAGGTAATCGAGCATGAACGGGCGCTGGGTATGTCGGGCGATCTGCACGCGCTGCCACGGAGTCAGGTTCTGATAGATCTCGCGCTTCGTCTCCGCGAGCTTGGCTTCCATCGTAGAGATTTCACCGGACATGTCGATATCCTGTGAGTCCGCCTTGGCGCGGAGCTTCTCCAACTCGCGTTCGAGTTCAACGATTGGCTTTTCAAATTCGAGCAACTGCATCGGTTCGGTAGGGCGGCTGGCGGGACTCTATCGGGCGGACGAGCGGATTTCCACCTCATTCCCTGTTCTTGTCAGGAGAGCGAGTTCCTCCATGTCTTCGGGGGCGAGGTAGAAACCCCTCGCCAGTTCGTCAACAGCCGTCTCTTCCGGCAGTGCGGCAATCAGGAGCGGCATCCGCTCGACCGTGAGAACCTTGGACGCTCCCCGGTAGCCCTCGGAGGCCGGAGGGTAGCGTCTCCCGTCCCTCACCGCGCTTTTCCCGTTGATCTTGGTTTTCTGGTCCCCTCCCGGGGCTCCCACGACAGCCAACAAGGGATAGGCCTTGATGAACCGCCCTCCGTCCCAGAGCGACAGAAGTTCCTTCTTTGGCTCGACGAGGATGCGGAAATTCAGCGGCATCACGATCAATTCATCCCCGGGCTGCAACGACTTGAGGTCCATCAGCCCGTTGAAATGCATGATCAGGTCCAGGCTCGTGTCGTGCTTGCCGGCAATGCCCAGATACGAATCACCCCGGACCACCTCGTGCACCACCTTGTTCTCCATCCGACGGGTTGAAAGCAGGTCATCCAGATTCATTTCCCCGACGATCCGGCGTGCTTCAGGCGCAGCCTTCGAGCGCGGATAGATGCTGACCACGGTCCGGAAGCGGTCTCTCGCCCCGACCAAGTCGCCGACGGCAACCAACTCACGCCCCTTCTCAAACACCTTGGCCCCCGGGTCAATCTCCGGCAGATCACCCTCCGCCGCGGGAAGCGCCAACATCGGCTGGGCCTCGAAATCCACCGGTATCACCTGCGAAAACCACCCACCAAGCGGTTCCTCGCGCACATGGCGAACCATCAGGGCGGTGAAAATGATCACCGCCACCACCACAAGACCGGCCACGATCCGGATCAGGGTCCAAAGGCTCATCTGCGCTCCATCATTCAGAGAAGCCCCCGCCGCTGGAAGTCGAATCGATTGATCGGCACCGACTGGTGGATCATTTCCAGAGTAAACTTGAAGATCGAGACCTCCCACGCGTCATCCACGCCTTCGATGATGACCTGGGCCGGATTCCCGACCTCTCGGGCCTCCTCCAGCACCCGGTCCCGGACGGCCACAAGCGAGTCATGCACGAGTTCCTCACGCACGTCGCCACGCTTGAATCGGAACCCGTAATTCAGGAAAGCCAGTTCCTGACCCTGCTGCCGCATATGGGCCACCAGACGATCGAAACGCTCACGAGCTTCCTCACCGAATCCCTCGAGCTCGATGTCGGCCATGCCATCCGGCTTGACCAAACGGGGACGCATCGCTTCCACGCCCCCCGTTCTGACCCGGATCTTCCCAGCATCGTCCATCAGCTCGCTGAGGAGCAGGAACTCGAAGTTGGTGTCCCCAAAGGTATCGATGCGCCGGTCCGGCTCCAGCAGGACCCGGGTGGTCTCCATCGCATACTGTACGTCGTCGGGTGAATGCATGGCTTCAGTCTCCTCCAGAACCAGAGGACTGCAAAGAAAACGGGCGGACCCGGAAATGGGGACCGCCCGTTGAAAAAATCAATCCGTCGGTCGGATCAGCCGAGTGCCTTGGTCACATACGCGTTCACGTCACCCACGGAAGTCAGCTTCTCAGCTTCTTCGTCCGGCACTTCGATTTCGAACTCTTCTTCGAAAGCCATCACGAGCTCAACCGTGTCGAGCGAATCAGCGCCGAGGTCCTCAATGAACTTGGCGTCCGGATTCACTTGGTCTGCGTTGACGCCGAGTTGGTCGACGATGATGTCCTTTACACGCTCTTCGATGGTCTTGTCTGACATAAATGTTGCAGGGGTAATTGCGTTGGCAACGGCTTACGCGATGGGGGCCGATCTTGGCAACCCCGAAAAGTGGCAGAAGCCGCGCTCCGGGACCCACCCGGGCCGTGAACTTCAGCTTCCAGCAGCCTCCGGCGCCTCCGCCGACTCCTCCTCGCTCTCGTACTCGATGAGTTCCCCGCTGAAGCCGGCCTTCAGGCCTTCCATCAATTTCTCAGCCGGCTCGCCCTCCTCTTTCTTGAATCCACCGTAGGTCAGCCCGTCGATGCGGATCTTCCTCTCCGGCCCGTTCCCCGATCTGGCCCACGCAAATGCCAGACCCTTCCGGTCCCAACGCCGCAGGTCCAGACGCACCAGATCCTCGATATCGACCGGCTTGCCACCGGCAGGTTGGAAGGTCGTGCCATGAAGCACCATCTTCCGCGAAATCGTCCGCAGCAGCACAATCAGAGCTCCCAGCGTCAGCACCAGGCAAATCCAGAACACCACCCACTGCTCGAAGATCTTGCCCGCCGTAAAGTCCTTGTCAGGGGCGTCGTATTTCATTCCCACCTCGTCGCGGTAGCGGTCGAAAAGGAGTTTCTTGGGATTCGCCATTCCCTCCTTCATGACGTCATAGTCGGCCAACAGCGCGGGCCACGGCAGGCTCTCCGGTGTCCCAACAGGAAGGATGCTGCGATCCTCGGGCAAATCGAGCGTCTGGCTCTCCGCGTATTCCTTCCACTCGGCCGGGGTCATCTTCGACTGCTCCTCGCCGAACTTGGCTGCCGCTTCCTCGACCGCGCGCCACGTGTAGTACGACACGTTCTTTTCGCGATACCCCCATTTGCCGTCCTTGAAAAACATGCCGGCAAAAATGCCGAACATCAGCAGCATCGCCGCGGCCCTCAAAAGGAACCACTGCGTGGGTTTGCACTCGATCCGCTCACTCATGGGTTACTCCGCCAGAAAAGACCCGCTAGACCCGCTTGGCAAGCCCTCCCCCGTGGATTTCCCATGAAGTCACCGATCGTGCGAATCGCATTTTGACCTGCCCGCCGGACCGCTCCATGCTCCCGCCGCTCCATGGCCACCTTCTCCAACCAGTTTCAGGAATCCCTCGCCACGCCCTCGCCGCTACTCCGCCGGTTCCAGCGCCTGATCGCTCCGTGCAGCGATTCCCAACTCGAAGGGATGGCCCACCAGTCCCAGGAAATCACCCGCCGGCACTTCGGCCGCACCATGCGGATCTTCGCCCCGCTCTATCTCTCGAACGAATGCGTGAACAACTGCAAATACTGCGGTTTTTCCCGCGATAACGCGATTCTCCGGACCACCCTGACCGTCGATCAGGTCGTCCGCGAAGCCCGACACCTCCACGACCTCGGCTTCAGAAACATCCTCCTCGTCGCAGGGGAACACCCGAAATTCGTCTCGGAAGGCTACCTCCAGGAATGCCTCGACGCCCTCAAGAGCTTCATTCCCACGCTGGGCATCGAAGTCGGCCCGATGGAGGACCCCCAATACGCCGAAATCGTTGAACACGGCGCCGAGGGCCTCATCGTCTACCAGGAAACCTACCACCGGGAAACCTACACCGAGCTCCACACCGCCGGGCCAAAGAAGAACTTCGATTGGCGACTCGACTGCCCCGAGCGCGCCTACAACGGCGGCTTCAGACGGATTGGCATCGGCGCCCTGTTCGGCCTCGCCGACTGGCGCCATGAAGCACTCTCCCTCGCCGCCCACCTCGAGTATCTCTACAAGCATTGCTGGAAGGCCCAGTTCACCGTCGCCTTCCCACGCATGCGCCCCTACGCCGGGAATTACGAATACGAGCCGGATCCCGATCGCCTGCTGTCCGACCGCGCACTCGTCCAGCTCGTCGCCGCCTTCCGCCTCTGTTTCCCCCAGGTCGGCATCGTCCTCTCCACCCGTGAGCCCGCCCCCCTGCGCAATGCCCTCGCCCCACTCGGCATCACCATGATGTCCGCAGGCGCCCGCACCGAGCCCGGCGGCTACACCGGTGCCGGCCACGACGACCTCCACCTCACCGTCCGCGGCCGCCGCGTCGAAATGGAACAGAGCACCGGCTGTGAGCGCGCCACCGAGCAGTTCAAGATCGACGACACCCGCTCCGCCGCCGAGATCGCGGAAATGCTGCGCTCCAAGAAACTCGACCCGGTCTGGAAGGACTGGGACGAAGCCATTCTCTCCCACTGACCCCGACCCATGACCCTCACCATCAATGGCGAAGCCCGGGAATTCGACGCCACCGAGCCCACCCTGACCGCCCTCCTCAGCGACCTCGGCATGGCCGGGAAACCCGTCGTCGTGGAGTTGAATCAGGAGCCCATCCTTCCCGGGGCGCATGAAACCACCCGCGTCAGCGACGGCGACCGCATCGAGATCGTCACCATCGCCGCAGGCGGTTGACGACACGCCCGCCCGTCAGACCGGCAAGCGTTCCGGCTCCCCCAGATGCTTCGGCCGGGTCCGCAGGATCCTGACGTCCAGCCACATCTTCACCCGCGCGGCAACCTCCCGGAGCTTCGTCTTCAGCCCGCCCTGCCCGTCCACGTCCTTGGCATTGTAGCCGACGAAATCCAGATCGTTCGCCTTCGCCAGATAGGCCGCCCGTTCGTTCTGGAATCGCTGGGTGATGAAAGTCACCTCATCCACCCCGAAAATCTCCTTGGCGCGCACCACCGAGTCCAAAGTACGGAGACCGGCGTAGTCACAGACCACCAACTCCCCCGGCACACCCCGCTCGATCAAGGCCCGGCGCATGCTCTCCGGTTCGTTGTAATACTTCGTCCGGTTGTCTCCCGACACAATGATGCAGCGCAGCTTCCCGGCATCCCACAGCTCGACCGCCGCATCGATCCGATAGCGGAAATACAGATTCTCGCGCCCTTGAATCCGGTCGTCGCAGCCGAAGACCAGACCCACCCGGTCACCCGGCACCTCGGACACCCGGTCGAATAGCTTCCCCGAACCGGCAATCACCGCGGCCACATTCGGCCACACCACCGCGAGCAGGCCCACCACACCGATCGAGATCAGCGCGATGCCCACACGCCTTTTCCAGGCGTGTTTGCCGCCCTTCTTCAATCCTGGGGTGCTACGACGTTTTTGGTCCATGCCATCATGGATTTCAGGGCTTCCTCAAACCGGGTGCCGATCGGCTCACGTGGTGCCAGCACCCGCAGCTTCTCCGGCTTGTCGTCGCTGAACACCACCTCGTTGGTGCGCCCGACCAGCTCACCATCGACCTCCAGCGGCACCTCGCGATCCGCGGTCACCCGCAAGGACTCAGCCTGGATGTACGACACCGTCGACTGATCAAAATCAATCGCACCGAGAGCCAGACCACGCAGTGAGTCACGGACCAGCTTGTATCCGGCCTCCTTGAAAATGAGGACATCCAGCTTGCTGTCCTGGTTGTCCGCGCGATGGAACAACTTGATCTGTCCGCCGTACAAGGACCCGTTCCCCGCCAGCACCACGGCGCCTTCCTCCCGGCGTCCGTCTCCGGTCTCCACCACCATCTTCGGTGGTGATTCACCAAGAACCTTCACCGCCGACAGCAGATAGGCGAGAGGTCCGAGCACCTTCTTGCTCTCCCAGGTCGTCTCTTCGATGACCGCCGCGTCAAACCCGAAACCCGCCATCTGGACGAAGGGCGTGCCATTCGCCTCAAACAGATCCACCTCCTTCACATTGCCCTCGAGGATCACCTCGAAAGCACGCTCGAGATGGTCATAGGGAATGCCCAGCTCACGGGCGAACACATTCATCGTGCCCGTCGGAAGTACGCCGAGCGCCGTTTGAGATCCGGCCAAGCCCTTGACCACGGCATTCAGGGTGCCGTCGCCACCGGCCGCCACCACCACCGGCTCACCCGCCTCGGCGAACCCAGCCGACAACTCCTGCGCCTCCTCGATCGACCGGGTCGCGTAAAGCGCCAGCCCCGCGGCATTGTCCATCAGGAACTCCAGCGCACGACGCCCCCGTTGGCTGCGCGCCTTGGGGTTGAAAAGCACCGGGTAACGACGGGGAAGACTCATGCCCCAATCCAATCAGAACTGCTCGCCCCCGCAAGCCTTGAGGCGCTCGAGAACCGCCGCCACCGGCAGCCCCATCACGTTGTCGAAGCCACCGGAAATCCCCTCCACCAGCATCTCCCCATGCTCCTGAATCCCATACGAACCCGCCTTGTCCAGCGGGTTCACCTTCGAAAAATAGTCCTCGATCACTTCCTCCGAAAGCTCCCGGAACCGGACCGTCGTGATCTCGTGAAACGCCTCCGCCCCACCATCGGGCCCGACCACACAAACCCCCGTGCAGACCGCATGCTCCCTCCCTGAAAGCCGACGCAGCATCGCCCTGGCCTCATCCAGGTCCTTCGGTTTGCCAAGCGGCTCGCCGTCGATGAAAACCAAGGTGTCTGCACCGATCACCGCCGCTCCCGGAACCACCACCGCCCGGGCCTTGAGCTCCGCATTCCGCTCGCACAGCACCGCAGGATCCAGCGAGGCATCGTGGATTTCTTCCGCCGGAGACGGCCTGACCTCGAACTCCACACCAGCACCCGCCAGCAACTCACGCCGACGCGGAGACCCCGATGCCAAAACAATATCCATGGCTTCCCCTACCGCCAAAAACCCCAACGCACAAGTTCTGCAAACGCAATTCACTTGCATTTGAGTTCATCCTGCGCATCTTCCGGCCATGCGTCTCGCCACACTCTTCCTTGCCTTCTCCTCCTGGGCCGTTGCCGCCGAGCTGAAGGTTGCCACCTTGCACCCCCTTCTCGCCGACCTTGCCGGGCAGGTCGGCGGTTCCCGGGTCACGGTGGTCGAACTGGTCGAGAAAAATTCCGATCCCCACCATTTCGAGCCCACCCCTCAGCAGATTCGGGCCGCAGGAGATGTCGATCTCTGCCTCGCCTCCGGCATGGGCCTCGAAAGTTACCTACCCGCACTTCGCTCGCTCCTCCCGCCGACCACCAAGCTCATTGAAATCGGCAACTCACTGCCCGCTCTCGAGGGAGGCTGCGATCATCCTGACCACGCCCACCATGGCGATCACAGCCACGGCCTCGACCCCCACTGGTGGCACTCCATCGATGCCTTCCGCCGGGCGACCAACCTCACCGCCCAGGCCTTCGCCGAGGCCGATCCAGCCGGTGCCGAGTTCTACCGCAACAATGCCCAACTCTACCGCGCCGAGCTCGACGCCCTCGAAAAGCGTACCAAACGCTCCCTGGCCCGCGTTCCCCGCGACCTGCGCATCCTTCCCACCGCCCACGCCGCCTTCGCCTACTTCTGCCGCGACTTCGGATTTACGGCGATTCCCGTACAAGGAATCAACCGCGAACAGATGCCGGATGCGGGATCCCTCGCCAAACTCATCGCGCGTCTGAAAAAGGACAAGGTGCCCGCCATCTTCCCGGAAAAAAGCAGCAACCCGAAAATCCTCGAAGCACTCACCGCCGATACCGGCATCCGTCTCGCCCCCCCGCTCATCGCCGATGGCACCACTGCCGACAACTACATCTCCATGGTCGACTACAACGTGGGAACCATCGTCAAGGCGCTGACGGAGTAGAAACTAAGAGCAAATCTACTCCTTTTCGCGCACGATGACTCGGTTGGCAGGCAAGTCGTTCGCTCCACCCCTGCCACGCACGACACGGGGCCTCGGGAGGGGACGTTCGGACTGGTTCGGAAACTCGCCTTCCACCCCCAGCGAACGCATCACCGAAGTGCATTGCTTGTCCGATAACACGCGCATGAGGTGCAGCTCTGCACCGCGTTCTTCCAGTTCAAAACCATTCAGAAGCAACAAGGCGTGCAGGACCTTCAGGGTCTCCTCTTCTGTAGCCTCGGGAAGCATGAGGGAGCTGACAATCAGGAGCACACTCGGATCCTCGACGATGACCGGTTTCTTCTCCAGCTTGGCGATCAAAGAGAGCATTTCGTGCAGCGTCAGCTTTGGAAATACCTGATCGATTCGCTTTTCGTCGGCGTCGACCGACAGTGTCAGCAGACCGACCATCCAACACAGGATCCATGCTCGCATCATAACCGCATGGCCTAAACCCTTCCCACGGGAATGCAAGCTTCCGCTCGCATTCACCCTTCCACACGGATCGACACCGACCGCCCGTGGGCGTCGAGGCCCTCGATCCGGGCAAATTCCTCCACCGTCTCAAGCGAGTTCTTCACCGCCTTGGCAGTGAGTTTCACCACACTGGTGCGGCGTTGGAACTGATCGGCACGCAGACCGGAGAATGAGCGCCCCGCCCCACCCGTAGGCAGCGTGTGGCTCGGCCCGGCTAGGAAGTCGCCGACCGCCACCGCAGAGAGGGGACCTAGGTAGATGGCTCCCGCCGTGCGCACCTTCTTCAGCCAGCCGTTCTCGTCCTCACAGACGAGTGACAAGTGCTCGGGAGCGAAAGCATTGCAGATCTCAATCGCATCCTCGAATTTCTTCACCAGCAGGGTGAAAGCCCCCTTGTCGAGGACTTCACGAATGTAGTCCGCCCGCGAAAGGGTCTTCAGTTGACGCTCGATCGCCCGCTCGACCTTACCGATGAGCGCCTTCGAGTTCGTCAGGAAACCGATCACGCTGTCACCTCCGTGCTCCGCTTGAGCAAGGAGATCCGCCGCAATGAAATCCGGATTGCCGGTCTTGTCCGCAATCACCAGCACCTCGCTGGGCCCCGGCAGCAGATCAATCGACACCGCACCCACCAGTTGTCGCTTCGCTTCGACGACGAACCGGTTGCCCGGGCCGAAAATCCGGTCCACCGGGCGAATCGTCTTCGTCCCCAGGGCCATGGCGGCAATCGCTTGGGCGCCGCCGACCTTGATGATTTCGCTCACCCCCGCCGCAGACAGTGCATAGAGAAGCTCCGGGTTCACCGTGCCATCGGGACCACAAGGAGTCGCGCCCAGCACCTCGGGCACCTTCGCCGCCTTCGCGAACCCGGCCGTCATCAGCGCCGTGGAAACCAAAGGAGCCTTACCGCCGGGAACATAAACGCCCACCCGGTCGAATGGTGTGAAACGTTCGCCCACCCGGGCTCCTTCCGCATTCCGATAGGACCAGTCCTTGCGCATGCTGCGCTTCGCGAACTCGGTGATGTTCTTCAGGCTGGCTGCCACCGCACGCTTGGTGCTCGGAGCCACCAGCTTCCGCGCGACCGCGATCTCATCGGCCGTCACGAAAAGCTCGCTCGGCTTGAGTTTCACCCGATCAAATCGTTCGGCGTAGTCGACCAGCGCCTTGTCGCCGCGCTTCGACACCTCGTCGATGATTCCACCAACCACCTCGCGGACATCATCCCCGGGGATCGCCCGGCGATTCAGTCCCGCCACAAACCGCTCATAGCCGGTATCTCGAAAGCTCAGTATCTTCATGGTTGCTCGAACGCCGGGACTCTGCCCCCGACACCCCATCCCGCCAAGTGAAGATTGCCGCATCCTGCGAGCCTACTTGCGATAGCCATACTCGAAGGTATCGAAGATCTCACCCGCCGCGGTCATCGCATCGTAGGTCGCCCCGTCCGCGTTCATCGTCACGCGGATCAGGTGGTTCTTCGGTGCCTGATGCGCCAGCCAATCGCGCTTCTTCAACTCTTCTGCGGGAATCACCCGGACATTGACGCCCCAGGCGCCATCTCCAATGTAGGGAATTCCGTTCGACTCATCAACCTTGCCCGCCAGCAGCGGCTTCGTGCGCTTGTAAACGTGGTGGTCATTCTCAAACACCGCATCCACCCCATACTGTTCAAAGAGGGGTCCCCACTCGTCCTGCACATCCACCGCATCCGGCTTCACCCCGGTTCCCCAGGCCGGCCGATGGTAGCAGACATACGTCCGCTTCGCACCCTGCCGTGCCTGCAGGGTTTCACGCAGCCAGTCGGTTTGCGACGAAATCGACTGGGTATGCCCGGAGTCGAGCATCACCAGACTCAGGCTCTTGCCGAAATCCAGACTGTAGTTGCTCACCCCCTCCGGCAGTTTGAACAAACTGTAGAAATACGGAGCTTCGCTTGTTGGAGGCGGGTTCTTCGGCGCATAGGCCATGCCCTTCACCTCGTGATTCCCGATTGCCACCACCATGGGGATCATCCGCCCATCGGGTGCCACGGCTTCCCGCGTCCAACTGTCCACCCACTGATACCAGCGACTGGCCGACAGCCCGTTGGCGTAGGCCAGATCTCCACCCAACAATGCGAACATGGGGTCCTCCTTGCCCGCCCGGCGATTCATCGCATCGAGCAGTTCGACGGTGTGCATCATATCACCCCCCGTGACGAAACTCGTCCCGTCCGGCACCTCGGTGGGCGCCGTCTGGAACCATCCCTTCGAGCCCCCCTCAAGCTCGAATTCGTATGAAGAGGCAGGCTGCAACCCATCCAGATCCACCGAATGAACCCACGCCCCGGAATCCCCGAACAAGCGCCGCTCGGATTCCCTGGTCACCCAATCACCCGCCCCTTTCGGGCGGAATTTCAATTTCTGGGCCTCCGGCAAATCCGCACTTGGGTCAACCCCGATTTCACCCGCCCGCATCTTCCAGCCATCTCCGGGCACCGCGCCGTAGAGATACTCCCAACGACTCCCCGGCTGGAGCAGCACCTTGCGCTTGCCTCCCGCCACCAGCACCAACGAAACATCAACCGACAGGTCGGAACTGTTCAGCCCCTTGTTGTGGCACTCCACTGCGATCACATTCTTCCCCGCCTTGAGCAAACCGTCCGCCGCTCCCACATCAAACCGTTCCCACTTGGTCGCTTCATGGTCGTCGACGCGCTGGACCACATTCCCCTCGCCCTCGACCCGCTGCCGCACGACCTCCTTGCCATTCAGATACACGATCAAGCCGTCATCATAATAGCCGCGAACCAACAGCTTCGCGTCCTTCGGGATCGATTTCAGTTCGAGGCTCTTGCGCAGAAACACCGAGCGATACTTCCCCTTCATCCCCTGCAGCACCGTCTTGTCGTCATCGTCACCGTAGCCGAAGCCCGCCTGCCCGACCGCCCACGCTCCCGGCTTCGCCGCCACCGCCTCATGCTCGATCCAGAGCAGGGCCGCCGAGGTCGACGGGCTGCGATACCACTGGACGATGGGGCCATGCGTTTCCGCCACGAGCGGGGCGACGAGGACACCGAGAGCACTGAGGATCAATCGATTCACAACGCCACCATCGGCATCCGCAGCGGCAACTCAAGCACGAAGCCAAATGCCCATTCCATGCTGCACTTTACGCATAATAGGGCCGCAGCATCAGGTAGCAGACCGGCCCGGTCACCGCCACATACAGCCACAGCGGGAAGACCCAGCGTGCCAACCGGCGATGCGCATCGAAGCGATTCGTCCACGCCGCGATGAAGGTGAAGAGAATGAAGGGAAAGCTCACCGCCGCCGACACAATGTGGGTGATGAGAAGGATGAAATACACCGTTCGGATCGGACCTTCGCCCGCATATTCCGTGGGATCATTCGTGATGTGATAGGCCACATACGAGAGCAGGAAGAAGACCGACAGGACCATTGCCACCATCATCGCGGCGCGGTGCAGCCCCACACGGCCCATTTTGATAAACACCAGTGCCACCACGAGAACGAGAGCCCCGAGGGCATTCACCGACGCATGGAAGGGTGGCAGCATCGAAGTGTCCCATCCTTCCGGCAGATCGATCCGGATCCTCTGCATGGCGCCGACCAGCAACAGCACCACCGCCGAAACCACCCACGCGACCACCCGCAGTTTTTTCCACAGGGCCTCATTGGCCGGCCGACTCAGCCACTCGTTCCGGTCACTCATTTTCCAACTCCTTCGTCAGGCGGTCATACATCTCCTTCTTCTGGCGCTCGTAGCCACCGGGAAAGTTGCGCTTTCCTTCATCGCTACGCAGATCGGGCAACGGCCACTTCCCGATCACATTGTGATCCCGATCAATCACCAGAAAGCCCAAGTCATGGGCGAAGCGACCGTTCGACGCGATGTCCACCGGATCACGGCGCTCACGGATCTTGAAGAAGCCGAGCTCCTTTTCCAGATAGTCATGCGTCGCCTGCTTGTCCCCGGCGGTCGTGAACCACCAGTCCTCCGGATCGGCACTCAGCGCCTCGGCATAGGCTGCGAGTTCCTCCACTCCATCCGTTTCCGGATCCACGCTGATGCACACCATGCGGAAGTCCGGATGATCCTTGAAGGTCGCGTAAATGTCGCCGAGCTCCGCCCCATTCCGCACCGCACAGTGCGGACATACTGCGAAGAATTGGGCCAGCACGGTGACCTTGCCCTTCAGGTCGCTCATCCTCACCTCCTCGCCGTCTTGTCGGGTCATGACGAGGTCCTCCTCGATCGGGAAGAAATTCTCCGCCTCCTCCTTGCCGAGCTCCGTCGCGATCGGCCCATCGGTCTCAGGCACGTCGTGGGCCAGCGTGCGGAAGAACAGGATCATCGCCACGGAGGCGACAAACACAAAAGAGTAGATGGCAACGATCTTTTTCTTGGAGGTCATCAGTCAGGAGTCACGGGTTGCGCCAACAGCTCGTCGATGGTGACAAAGAGCAAGTCCTTCATCGTCTCGACATTGGATTTTTCAAGCCCTTCCGAACGACCTTTTTCATCCCACTCCGCCGCCCCTTCGAAATCAAAGGTCACACGGTTCCGGTAGTTCAGTTCCTTCCCGGATGCCTTCCTCGCCCTCACCGTCGGCTGGCGGATGTGACGGTCCCGGTCGATCACCACCAGGCTGGCATCATAAACGATCTCACCATCCTTCCGGTGAGCCATGATGTTCGCCTTCAGCACGTTCTTGAAAAACTTGTGCACACTCTCCTCGCGGGATCCCGCCAGCCACCACTTCGGCAACTCCGCACCCAGCTTCTTTGCCTCCTCCGCCAGCAACTCCGGCGGCTCGTTCTCCGGATCCTGGGTCACGCACACGATGTGCAGGTCGTCGCGCGACTCATACCGCTTCTCCAGCTCGAGCAGCACCTCACGCGTCGTGTCCCACGAGTCGGGTTGGGAAAAAACCACCGGCACGATCACGAACACATCGCCGCGCAAGTCGAGCAACCCGGCTTCGGTTTCGTCCTGACGCCAGACCTTGAAGTTCTTGTTCAGACGCCCCGTGATGGCCGGGCGCGTATCCTCCGCGCGCCGCGCCGCATCACGATTGTAGGCGATCAGGATGAAAACCGCCCCAACCAGCATGATCCCGATCAGAATCAAGGCGGTTCGCCTCAACTTCTTGGGATCGCGAACGGCGGGCTCGAGGTCTTGGGCCGGGTAGCGCTTCATCAGGGCGCGGACGCTAGCCTAGGCCCACGCAAAGGCAAGCAATCCAAGTTCGATCGGCAGATAGAGCAGCGTAAACAGGAACAGCCGCCGGAACGAACTGCGCTCACCATCGCGCATGAAACGCCCGGAAAGCGCCGCCATCATCAAGCCAAGCAGCACCCCGCCACCCAGCGCGATGTAGCCGGGCACCCCCGGCGTCCACCCCGCCAGCCACGGCCAGATCGGCAGCACCGCCAGCACCAGGGAAAAAACCGCACTCAGCAATCCGCTCCGCTTGCCGCTGACATCACCATTGCTCCACATCCGATAGCCCGCCGTCTCATATTCCTCCCGGCACAGCCAGCTGATCGCCACGAAGTGCGGCAGTTGCCAGAGGAACAAAAAGGTGAAGAGGAAGGCCGCACCCTGATCGAGTTCATGGCCCGCCACCGCCGTCCAGCCGATCACTGGTGGAATCGCCCCGGGGATCGCGCCCACCAGCGTGTTGATGCTGCTCATCCGCTTCAGCGGCGTGTAGATGAACACGTAAATGGCCACCGTCGCCGCCGCCAGGATCGAGGGCAGCGCCCCCACCTTGACCGCGAGGTGAATGATCCCCGCCGCCGAAAGCATCCATCCCACCCCGAAGGCAAACAAGGGGTCCATCCGGCGCGAAGGAAGCGGTCGGTCCGCCGTCCGCTTCATCCGCGCATCCAGATCCACCTCCATCAGCTGGTTGAAGGCCGCCGAGCCGAACGCCGCCAGCGCGGTGCCGATCAGCGTGTGCATCAGGATCGACAGATCGAACCCCGTCTCCTTCGAAGCCAGCAGGTAGCCGAAGCACGTCGTGATGAGCACGAACACGTTCAGACGCACCTTCATCAGTACCATCAGGTCCTTGCGCAGACCCGGCGCGACCGGCTGCTCAACTTCTACATCGATGACTTCGGGTTCACTCATGCCTCAGGTCGCCCCGAACAAACGCCGCAATCCTCCATCACGCACGGAAAATCGGAACAAGCCAACCGCTCACCCCCCACCCCGGCCCTGCCTCGCAGGTTCAGATCCCACCCGCGTACATGCAAACGCCAAGCCTCGGCGGCTTGGCGTCATCGCGGCTCACCCGCAGATCCGATGCCTCACTTCGCCAGGTCGCGCTTGTAATAAATCTTCACGAATTTCATCCCGCGCTCCTCGTCGTAGCCGTTCTCGATGACGGGCACCTTCTGCTCGATCGCCTTCGGCGAAAGCCGCAGCTCCACCCCGGTGTCGAGCTTCATGATCGACTTCATCATCTTCTTCGCCTTGGTGACATCACGCTGCGAGATATCGAACTCATCCTCGATCTTGACGCCTTCGTCCTCCTCCATGCGCCGGCGTTCCTCAGCGAACTTCGCCTTGGCCTCCGGCGTGCGCAGCGCCTGCTCCTCGAATTCCGCCAGACTGAACTTCTTGTTGTCCTTGAAGTATCCCAGCGCCTCGCTCGCCGCCCGGTTCGCCTCCCACGGCGGAGAATCATCGCCACCATCTTCCATCGATGCCCCGGCCGTCGTCGCCACGGCAGCCACCGCCATCTCCGCCACCTTCTTGCTGAGCAGCGCGGCATCGCTGATCGGCACCACACTCAGGAAATCCCGCACCCAGAAACGCGATTCGGAGCCCGCCCGATCAAAGGTCAGCACGTAGTAACCTTTCGCCGGGAAGTGATCGACGATCAGGCAGCCCTTGTCGATTTTCTCGGGATTGATGCCGTGCTCGGTGAGCAACTGCAGGTCGCCGTCCTTGGACGAAATGCTGAGGAAAGGCGTGACACTCTCGGACTTCAGGATGCAGATCGCCTTCTTCATCTCACCCTCCACTTCGATCCCCTCCACCAGCGCAATGCACAGGTCCCCCGACTTGATGTTCGGGTGGTTGGACTTCGAATAAAGACGGTTGGCGATTTCACAACCCCGCTCGAGCAACGTCGCCTCATCCTTCAGAATGGAATCCGCACACTCGTTGAGCTCATGCTTCTCCAGCGACGTATGGTGATGGAAGCGGTGCCCCTGCATCCCCAGCCCCTTGAATGGGCGCAGGAAAATCGACGACAACATCCCTTGATCCTCGTCCTCCACCTTCAGGACCTGCTTGGAAGTCTGCAGCGCTTCGTCACGCGACGGGTTTCCCACCTTGGCCAACACCAATCCGGCAATCCGGACTCC
The DNA here is from genome assembly GCF_016595525.1 of Haloferula rosea. Lineage (GTDB taxonomy): Bacteria > Verrucomicrobiota > Verrucomicrobiia > Verrucomicrobiales > Akkermansiaceae > Haloferula > Haloferula rosea. Next base: position 4,015 of record NZ_JAENII010000005.1, on the reverse strand, counting down.
CTCGAAGTTCATTTTCAACGTCACGCGCGACGGTCTATCCGACCCACTTCAAATGTCGAAGTCAAAGCAACCAAAGCCCACGAATCCTCCTCAACCCGCCAAACACCAGCCACGACCTGTAGAAAATTTTCCGATTTCATCGTCAGAAACGCCCGCATCACACGTATTAAAGCGCATCAACTCATGAATAAACTTTGCTTTTACGCCATCGCCGCCGTTTCGAGCTGGGGATCCTCAGCCGGAGCCTCCGAACTCCTGATGTGGTTTGATCGGCCGGCCGAGGCCTATGGCGTGAAAAGCCCGCTCCAGAGCTGGACCGTCGAGAACCCCAAGCGCACCCACAAGCCGAACCCGGATCAGGCCTGGGAAAAATACTGCCTCCCGCTCGGCAACGGCTTCATCGGCGCGATGATCTACGGCGACGTCAGCCGCGAACGCATCCAGTTCAACGAGCACAGCCTGTGGAGCGGCGGCCCCGGATCGGAAGGATTCATCGCCGACCAGAACCATCACGACGCCCACAAGCACCTTCCCGAAATCCGTGCCCTGCTCCTCAAGGGGGACAAGGCCAGCATCAAGAAGGCCCAGGACCTGAGCACCGAACATCTCCGCGGACTCGGCCACGACGACCGCGACATCGCCGACAAGAACTTCGGTCGCTACCAGACCTTCGGCGAGCTCCTCATCGAAACCGGGCACCCGGCTTTCGACCCGGCCATGGACTATCGCCGCCAACTCGATCTTTCCACCGGAGTCCACACCGTCAGCTACACCCACGATGGCACCCGCTTCGAACGAACCGCCTTCTGCTCGAATCCCGACCGCGCCCTCGTATTCCGTTTCGGAGCCGATCAGCCCGCCAAGCAAGACCTCTCCCTCAGCTTCTTCACCCCCCACTCGATCCACACCAGCGCCGAAGACGGCATCTTCATCGCCGCCGGTAAGGTCGAGAACAATGGCCTGCAGCTGGATGCCCGCATCGGCGTCCTTCATGAAGGCGGATCGGTGACCGCCAGCACCAAGGGCATCCAGGTCAAGGGAGCCGACACCGCCACCTTCATCCTCGTGGCAGGGACCGACTACGCCCAGAGCTACCCGCACTACCGCGGCAAGCACCCCGCGGGACCGAATGCCGCCCGCCTGGGCAAGGCCATGAGCACCGGCTTCGACCAGCTCAGGAAACGCCACATCAAGGACCACACGGACCTGCATGGTCGCGTCAGCCTCGACCTCGGAACCACCGCCGAGAAAACCCTCAAGCTCCCACTCGATGAGCGCATGAAGCTCAACAAGTCGCAGGCCGACCACGACCTCGAAGAGCTGTATTTCCAGTTCGGTCGCTACCTCCTCATCGGCAGTTCCCGTCCGGGTGGCCTGCCCGCCAACCTCCAGGGCATCTGGTGCAATGAAACCATCCCCGCATGGAACAGCGACTACCACCTGAACATCAACCTGCAGATGAACTACTGGCCCAGCGGGCCCTGCAACCTGCTCGAATGCCAGGAACCCCTCGTCGACTACATCGACTCCATGCGGAAACCCGGCGCCATCACCGCCCGCGCCTACAATGACGCCGCAGGGTGGACCGCCCACCTGTCAGGCAACCTGTGGGGATACACCGTCCCCCACCCGGGCAAGAACCGCCCGCGCTACTGGGCCTACTTCCCCCTCGGCGGTCCGTGGCTCAGCACCCACGCCTTCGAGCAATATGCGTTCGGACTCGACCAGAACTACTTGAAAAATCGTACTTGGCCCATCCTCTCCGGCAGCGCCGACTTCGTCGCCGACTTCCTTTTCGAACTCCCGTCCGGCGAACTCTCCAGCACCCCCAGCTGGTCTCCCGAGCACGGCCCGATCTCCCTCGGCGCCACCGCCGACATCGCCATGGCCCGCGAGACACTGAAGAATGCCATCGCCGCCGCCGAATCCATCGGTGAGTCCGGCCCACGCGTCGAACGCTGGAAGACCACCCTCGGCAAGCTCGTCAAATACCGGGTCGGCAAGCACGGCCAGCTCCAGGAATGGTACGAGGACATCGACAACCCCAACGACAAGCACCGCCACATCAACCACCTCTTCGGGCTCTACCCCGGCAGCCAGATCAGCCCGGTCCACACCCCCGAGCTCGCCGACGCCGCGAAGACCACGCTGATCCAGCGGGGCGACGGCGCCACCGGCTGGTCGATGGGATGGAAGATCAACTTCTGGGCCCGCATCCACGATGGCGACCACGCCTACCTCATGGTGCGTAACCTTCTCAAGGAAGGTACCAACCCGAACCTGCTCGACGTCCACCCACCCTTCCAGATCGATGGCAACTTCGGCGGCTGTGCCGGCATCGCCGAAATGCTCATGCAGAGCCACTACCGGGATGACGGTGGCGAGATCGACCTCCTTCCCGCCCTCCCCACCGACTGGCCCGATGGCTCATTCAGCGGCCTCCGCGCCCGGGGCGGATTCATCGTCGATCTCTCGTGGAAAGACGGAGCACCCGATCAGGTCTCCATCACCGCAACCCATGACGGCAAGCTCGTCATCCGCTCCGGTAAGGATTCCCAACAGAAGCAATTGAAGGCCGGCGAAACCTGGCAGCCCGCCTTCTAACAAACCCTCCAACGCTTCCCAAAGAATAGCCACTCAGACCCGAATGGCGCTGCCCCAAGAGCACGGTTGGGCCCACCTGCCAGTGGGGCCCCATTGGGGTCGCCATTGGGGTCGTCGCCATTGGGGTCTCGCCATTGGGTGGTATGAGCCGGGCACATTGGTGACTCGGTTTCCCAGGGCATTCATCACCCTGATCTGTCACCCATGTCCCCGGTCAACGTGTAACCCATGTGCCCGGCTCATACCACCAAGCTTCTTCACCTGATCTTCGGTGTCCTCAGATCCGGAAAACTCTTTGATCCAACCCGCCATCTCCAGCATCAACCTCAACCCGAAATATCCCGAATATACCCCTTGATTCCATCACCGTAACTGACCCCTTTCAGATCCCTTACATAGCCATTTCGAACTGACCCCGAAAGGATTCCAAGGCCGTTGGTTCATAGAGAGATGGAAAAACCTTGGCGGTTAGCCAACTAGGGCAGGGTCACTGCCACACGAGTGAAGCATCTGGTATCAGCACTTGTGTTGCAGGGCTCATCGATCGTCACCCGTTCCCAAGTTCCGCCAAGGTCATCAACTGACACAGCCCCGGTGAGTGATGTGAAGGATCCTGGTTCCAGCGTCGAGGACTTCTCCGGCGAGTAGATCAACCCGCTACTCCTGCGCCGCACAAACTCCACCCTCCAATAGCTTTGGCCATCGACACTCACCAGTCGCCCCAGCGGCAAGCCTGAGGATCCGCCGGGGACCATGGTGGTGACATCGGGCCCACCGAGGTTCATGTTGAAGGCATACTTCAGCAAATTCTCGACACCATCGTTGAAAGGGATCGCCGTAGGCTCAGCGTCTGAACCAGTGAGTGTCGGAGCCTGACCTGCGATAGTGTTCTCGAAAGCCTCCAATGGGTCCGGCGCAGATGCAGTGACCGTAACCTCAAACGAGGCCGGAGGGGAAAGATTGGACTGGTCATCAGTCACAACGAGAACACCGTTGGTAGTGCCAACTGGGAAACTAAGGGTGGGGTTACTGGTGGTTGCAGCACCGATTCCATTGTCGAAGGTCCAGGCATAGGAAACAATCGAACCATCAGGATCAGAGGACCCCGAACCATCCAGGGTAACATCTGCGGCCATTGGGGTCAGTCCCGTTTTTCAAGCATTCGCTCGCAATCCTTCAACATTCTTCCCAGCCTTTTCTCTTCCCTGACTCGCCTCACGGCCCGTGTCACATTTCCCTCCATCCCCATTCCGAGGCGATCCGCCACCCAGGCATTCCGCACTCCTGTCCGCGCCCGGATCAGACTCGCCAGCACCGCCTTCTCATCGAGCCAGCGGCCACGCCCCACCAGATCCTTCGCTTTCAGCGGCAATCTCATCCACTCCAGCCCCGCCTTCGCCAGGCGCTCCGC